>NZ_JBVKDU010000001.1:0-1686019 GCF_055633595.1 Amycolatopsis sp. NPDC114504
TCGGTGGTGGCTCCGGTGCCGGGTGGTGAAGGCACGTTCAACGCGCTGACCTCCTCGGTGGAGATGTTCGCCCGCGGAACCGACGGGCTGCTGGGACACACCTACCTGGGACCGGACGGGAAATCCGGAGCCTGGAGCGTGAACGGGCCGTGGCAGATCACGGGCCGGCCGGTGTCGGTGTTCAACCCGAACTCGGGCTCGGTGGAAATCTACGCCCGGGACACCCTCGGCTACCTGATCCACTCCTACATCGGGACCGACGGCAAATACGGGCCCTGGACCCGGGTCGGAGACTGGAAGATCGCCGGTTCACCGGCAGCGGTCTACAACCCCAACTCCCGGGCAGTGGAGGTCTACGCCCAGGCCACCGACGGCTACCTGCTCCACAACTACCTCGGCAGCGACGGCCAGAACGGCACCTGGTCGACGGTCGGGAACTGGAAGATCGCCGACACCCCCACCGCGGTCTACAACCCCAACTCCCGCTCGGTCGAAATCTACGCCCGCGCCACCGACGACTTCCTGATCCACAACTACCTGCTACCCGACGGCAACCACGGCACCTGGACCACCGTCGGGGACTGGAAGATCGCCGGAGCCCCGGCCGCGGTGTTCAACGACGCCCGCCGCTCGATCGAGGTCTACGCCCGCGCCACCGACGGCTACCTGCTCCACAACTACCTCGGCACCGACGGCCAGAACGGCACCTGGTCGGTCGTCGGAGACTGGAAAATCACCGAAAACCCCGCCGCGGCCTACAACCCCAACTCCCGGGCGGTCGAAATCTACGCCCGCGCCACCGACAAGTTCCTGATCCACAACTACCTGCTGCCCGACGGCAACCACGGCACCTGGAGCACCGTCGGCACCTGGACCATCAGCAACACCCCCACCGCCGTCTACCACCCCTCCCGCCACTCCATCGAGGTCTACGCCCGCTCCATGGACGGCTACCTCGTCCACAACTACCTCGGCAACGACGGCCAAAACGGCACCTGGACCGTCGCCGACAACCACCCCATCACCGACTAAAACCCCACCCTCTTGGCGCCGCGGCCGGCCACCACCCGCCGCGGCGCCACACCACACCCACCAGCACCACCAACACCTGGGCGCTGAGCTGCCTACGGATCGGCCCATGGCGCCGGTGTGTCCGAAAGGGACATATGGCGTGATCGAGCCGGCGGGCGAGAAGAGTTGCCGAAATCGGCCGGTCCTGCCGTCGCTTGTCTGCTGTTGGGTCAGCGCCCCCGGCCGTCGTCGCGGTAGAAGACCAGGTCGGCTTCGGGTAGCGCGCTGCTTGCTCCCGGGCCTTCGGGATGCCGCGCAGTTCGACGCGCAGCGGTCCCAGCCGTCGCAGGCGGACCAGGTCCGTGACCGGCTCGGTCGTCGTGAGAACCAGCGGCGTGCTCACCGTACGCGTCCCGAAGGTGGACGCCGCCAAGCCCAACAAGATCAAGATCACCGGTGGCTGACCGATGACCCGAATCCTGGTGGTGCTCTCCGGCAGCGACCACTGGACGCTCGCGGACGGTACCCGGCTCCCTACCGGTTACTGGGCCGAGGAGTTCGTCGTGCCGCACAACGGGTTCCGCACCCAGGGTGACGAGGTGGTCGTCGCCACCCCGGGCGGGGTGGCGCCGACGGTGGACCGGAGGAGCCTGGACCCGGAGATGGCGGGCGGCGAGAGGAAAGCCACCGCGTTCCGCGACTACCTCGACGCGATCGCCACCGAACTGGCCCAGCCGATGGTGCTGCAGCACGCGATCGGGCACGTCGCCGACTACGACGCCATCTACATCCCCGGCGGGCACGGGCCGATGGAGGATCTGGCCGGCTTCCAGCCGCTCGGCGAGCTCCTCGTCCAGTTCTTCGACACGGGCCGCGTCGTCACGGCGGTCTGCCACGGTCCGGCGGCACTGCTCCCGGCCAACCGGCGCAACGGCGACTGGCTGTTCGAGGGCAGGCGAATGACGGGGTACACCAACGAGGAGGAGCGCCTGGCCGGCCTGGCCGACCGCGCGCCGTGGCTGCTGGAGGACCGGCTGCGGGAGCGGGGCGCGGACTTCAAGACGGGCGCGCCGTGGGAGCCGCACGTCGTGGTGGACGCCAACCTGCTCACCGGCCAGAACCCGGCGTCGTCCCAGGCGGCCACCGACTGGACGCTGCGTGAACTGCGCGTACACAACGCACTGTGAGACAGCGCCCAGTTCCGAACGGGTTTGCCAAACGAGCGGTTCCTCGGGGCGAGGGGAACTGCTTGCGTCCGGCCGCCAGGCGGCCGTCGAAGGCGATCTCGAACGCGTTCAACGCGGGTTTCCGGGCATGGTCCAGCGTTCGTGTCCGGTGCCGGTCGGGTCCAGGCTCATGATCGCCATGTAGACGCACTTGAGCGCGGCTTAGGTTCAGGTGATGGGGCTGGAGCCGTTGACAGTCATCGGCAAAGCGTTGCCGGACTTGTCCGCTCACCACGACAACCCCAACGCGGCCAACGTGGGTAACCACCCCAGCACCCATGGTGACAACACCGGCGACGGCAACCAGCTGACCAGCAACGGAATCCCGAACCTCGCCCTGCCTGTTCCGAGTGCCTCCGGGTAGGGAAAACTCCACCCGCACGGTGAGGTCGTCTCCAGGACCGGTTGGGGTGCCACCCACATCGTGTGCGGCGCGACAGCCGGACAGACTTGGCCCAGATGACCGACTTTCCACCCCGCCCCAGGGACGGTGACCGGTTGCGGCGCGTATCGGAGGGTTCCGGATGAACATCATCGGGATCGCGTTTGCCATGGCAGGCGCCGTGTTCGCCGCGCTGGCCGCGCACATGCAGCACCGGGCGGTGCACACGACGATGCGGGACGCCGACGATGGGCCGACGCTCCGACTTCGTTCGTTCAGCCGGTTGCTGTGCCAGTCCGGCTGGCTGCTCGGCCTGCTCGTGATGATCGTCGGCGGGACCCTGCACGCGGTGGCGCTCGGCCTCGCGCCGGTCATCGTGGTGCAGCCGGTCGGTGTGCTCGCGGTCGGTGCGACCGCGCTGTTCGCTGCCAGGGCCGGCGGGCCGAAGCTCACCGGACGCGGCTGGCTGGCGGTTGGTGCGATCGCGGCAGGTGTGGCCGGTTTCGTGGCGATCGCGGCGAACAACACCACACCGACCGAGGTGAGCGGTTCCGCCGGCCTCCAAGCCGGCAAACTCGTCGCCGCCGGCGTGGTCGGCATGACCCTGCTCGCCATGACGACGAAGGGCCGGGCGCGCGGCCTCGCGTTCGCCACCGCCGCGGCCACGGCCTACGGGCTGGTCTCGGTGCTGACCAGGGCGGTGCTGCAGCAGGCTCAGCACGGCGGTCCGCTCTCCACCCTGATCGTTTCCGCGATCGCCATCCTGCTCGCCCTGCTCCTCGGCGCCTGGCTGGTGCAGCAGGCCTATGCCAGCGCACCACCACACACGGTCATGGCATGCATCACCGTGGTGGACCCGATCGTCGCCTTGGCGATCGGGGTCGGGCTGCTCGGCGAAGCGAGCTCGATCAGCGGATGGGTCGCCGCTTCCGGGCTGCTCTGCGCACTCCTCGCCATCGGTGGCGTGCTGGCGCTAGCCCGGTACACCGATCATCGCAGCGAGAACGTCCAGCCGCTCTCGGTCCCCGATTCGGACAAGCGACCAGCGCCGGAACCCGTTCGCGCGGGGTGAACCCAGGGTGAGCCCGGCCGGGGTCAGCCCGGGAAGTCGCCCACGCCGTGTTCCACCAGGTCGAACGCCCGGTCGATCACCTCGACCTGCTCGCGCCGGACGACGTCGGCGTCGTCGCCGGCCACGATCCGGCCCATGGCGTACGAAAACACCGTCGTGACCGCCGTGGTCAGCAACCCCGCCACCATCCGGGAGCGGAACGCGTCCCCCGTCTCCGAGACGAACACCTCCGCGAACGCGTCCGCGATCTCCCGCTCCTGCTCGTACCAGCGGGCCGTCAGCGCCGGGCTCGACGTCAGCACCCACCAGAACCCGGGGCCTCCGGCGATGGCCCCGGACAGCGGATGGCCGGCCGCGAGCAGCGAGTGCTGGTACGCGCGCAGGGCAGCGCACGCCGACACCCCCTCCGGCCGGTCGCGGACCACCGAAGTCAGCTCCGCCAGGCGATCCGCGTGCCGGTCCAGGAAGAGATCCTCCTTGCGCGGGAAGTAGTTGAACACCGTCATCTTCGACACGCCCGCCGCCTCGGCGATCTCCGCCACCGTCACCTCGTCGAAGCCGCGCTGGATGAACAGGCCCGAGGCCACGTTCGAAATCAGCTGGCGCGTGGCCCGCTTCTTCCGCTCGCGCAGTCCGTGATCCGCCATGAGCCGAGAGTATAGACCGGACACAAAGTTTGACTCGGTAAAAGTTTCCCGGCATCATCGGTGACATGAACTGGGATGTGGTGATCTCCGGGGGCGGACCGGTCGGATTGATGCTGGCCTGCGAACTCCGGCTCAAGAACGTGGACGTGCTCGTCGTCGAGCGGCTCGCCGAGCCGGATCAGACGATCAAGGCCGGGTCGGTCAACCTGACGACCGGCGAAGCTTTCTACCGCCGTGGCCTGCTGCCCGCGGTGGAAGCGGTGGTGCAGCAGAACTTCGCCAAGATCCAGGAGTTCCTGAAATCGCGGGGCGGGGGCGGGCCGAAGCCGGCGATCCCCGTCGGGCACTTCGCCGGGATCATGGTCGCCTCCCACGGCGTCCACTTCGACGACCCCGCTTTCCGGGACGTCGGGCCCGCGGCGAACGTCGTCGTCATCCAGCAGCAGGCCGTCGAGGCCATCCTCGCCGAACGCGCCGCCGAGCTGGGGGTCGAGGTCCGGCGGGGCGTCGAGGTGACCGGGTTCGACGCCGACGACGACGGCGTCACCGTGCGGCTCAGCGACCAGACCGAGGTACGCGGGAGCTGGCTCGTCGGGGCGGACGGCGGCCGCAGCTTCGTCCGGAAGCACGCCGGGTTCGCGTTCCCCGGCACCGATCCCGCCGTCACCGGACGGCAGGCCCTCACCGAGATCACCGGGACCGAAACCCTGCCCGGCGGCTGGCAGCACGGCAACGGCGGGCTCTACGTCCACGGCCCGATGCCCGGCCGGATCCTCACCGTCGAGTTCGACGGGCCGCCCGCGGACCGCGACACCCCGGTCACCGCGCAGGAGCTGGAAGACAGCTTCCGGCGCGTCTCCGGCGCCGACGTCCGGATCACCGCGGTCCACAGCGCGACGCGCTTCACCGACAACGCGCGGCAGGCGACCACCTACCGCCAGGGCCGCGTGCTCCTGGCGGGCGACGCCGCGCACGTCCACTCCCCCTTCGGCGGGCAGGGACTCAACCTCGGCATCGGCGACGCCGTCAACCTCGGCTGGAAGCTCGCCGCGACCATCCGCGGCTGGGCGCCCGACGGCCTCCTCGACACCTACACAACCGAACGCCACCCGATCGGCGAGTGGGTCCTCGAGTGGACGCGGGCGCAGGTCGCGCTGATGCGCAGTGACGTCCGGACCAAGGCGCTGCGCCAGGTCGTCACCGATCTGCTGCTCACCGACGACGGCGCGACGTACCTGGCCAAGAAGCTCTCCGGCGTCCTGCACCGGTACCCGATCGAGGGCGAGCACGACCTCACCGGCCGCGGCGCGCCCGACTTCGCGTTCGCCGACGGCACCCGGCTCGGCGAGCACCTGCAGGACGGCCGGGCGCTCCTGCTCGACCTCGCCGACGACGCCGGACTGCGCGAAACGGCGAGCGGCTGGGCCGGCCGCGTCACCACGCTGACCGCCAAGTGCGACAGCGAGCCGTCGCTGACCGGCGTACTGATCCGGCCGGACGGGCACATCGCCTGGGCCGGTGACGACGGCGCGACGACCGGACTGGACGCCGCGCTGCGCCGGTGGTTCGGCGAACCCGCCTGACTAAGAGGGGCGCGCCGGGTTTCCGGCGCGCCCCCCTTCGCGTCAGTAAGCGACCGCGAAGGCGTGGCTCATCGCGTCGTTGTGCGTCGAAGTCGAGCCGGCCGCGTCCGGCAAGCCGCTCGCCGCCATCTGCACGGCGCCCGTCGACCCGCTCAGCCAGTCCGTCTTCACGTAGAAGTTGAACTTCGGCACGCAGCCGTTGCCCGTCGCCGCGGCGAAGTGCGTGTTGAGCGGGACCACCATGTGGTGGACGTCGCGGCGGACTACCGCCGTCACGCTCGCGGACGAGTCCGTCTTGCAGAGCGTGCCGTCGGCCTTCCACTGGTTGACGTACAGCGTCACGCGCGCCGTCATGCTGTTCACCGGGCAGTCGTAGTTCGCCGGTTCCGGGTAGCAGGCCATGAGCTCCTGGTCGCCGAACACGCTGAGCCCGGCCACCGGCGCCGTCTCGAAGATCTCGGTCCCGGGCTCGCGCACTGTCTTGTCCGTGGAGTTCAGCGCGATGACGCGCCCGGTCGGCGTGTCGCCGTCGTCGGCCTGCGGCGGCGTGCCGGCCGTCGTGTTCGCGACGCTGGTGTCCGCGAACTTCAGCTCGCCGCTCGCCAGCCGCACGGTCGAGGTGCCCAGGCCGAGGTTCGCGCTGCGCAGGTACGTCGTGCAGGTGACCGTGCCGGCCGCGCCGGGGTGCACGAGGAACCGGGTCGTGACGCCGATGTCCCGCAACGACGCCGGGGCGTCGGCGCTCGCGATCAGGACGTTCTGGCCGAGCACCTCGTTCTTCGTCCAGCCGCTCGTGCTCGAGCAGCGGACCTCGTTGTCGATCAGCGTCGTGTTCGACGCGTTGTTCGCCCGCAGCGTCGAGTAGACGTACGCGGTCTGGGTCGCGGTCATGGACAGCTGGACCGAGCCGAGCGCCGCGACGTACTGGGTCTCGTGCGGCGAGGTCACCGTGCGCGGGGTGAACGTCACCGACGTCGCCGCCTGCGCCGCCCCGGCGGTGCCGAGCAGCCCCGCGAACGTCGCCGCGCAGGCCACGGCGGCGAAGATCCTGCGTTTCATCGAAATCCCCTCGGAAGTTGTGGGTGCGGTCCGGCATGATCACCGGCCTGGACCGAGTCTGGCGGGCTTCCGGCGCGGCCGGACCGGTCTGTTCCGGACATTGACCGAAGGTGGACACGCGCGATGCCCGAGATGTTCCCGTTGACCGAGCCCGACGCCCACGGCCTGCTCGACGTCGGCGACGGGCACCGGATCTTCTGGGAGACCAGCGGAAATCCGGCCGGCAAGCCCGCGGTCGTGCTGCACGGCGGGCCGGGTCAGGGCAGCGCGCCGGGCATGCGGCGGATGTTCGACCCCGCCCGCTACCGGGTGGTGCTGCTCGACCAGCGCGGCTGCGGCCGGAGCGTGCCGCACGCGACGACGTCGGTGCGCGACAACACCACCGACCACCTGGTGGCCGACCTGGAGAAGCTGCGCGAGCACCTCGGCATCGAGCGCTGGATGGTGACCGGCGGCTCGTGGGGCACGACCCTGGCGCTCGTGTACGCCGAACGTTTCCCCGAACGAGTGACGGAACTCGTGGTGAGCGCGATCAGCACCACGCGCCGTTCGGAGATCGACTGGCTCTACCGCGGGGTGAGCCGGTTCTTCCCGGAAGAGTGGGCGCGCTTCACCCTCGGCACCGACGACGACGTCGCCGCGTACGCGCGGCTGATGGCCGACCCCGACCCGGCGGTCCGCGACCGGGCGGCGGCCGCGTGGTGGCGGTGGGAGAACGTGGTGCTGTCGCTCGAGCCCTGCGCTCCCCCGGTCCGCGACGAGCCGGTGGACGACGCGACGCTCGCGTTCGTCACGCTCACTACGCACTACTACGCGAACGCCGGCTGGCTGGAGGAAGGCGCCGTGATCCGGGATGCGGGGCGGCTCGCCGGCATCCCGGGCGTGCTGATCCACGGCCGCCTCGACCTCAGCTGCCCGGTGACGACCGCGTACGAGCTGGCCGAGGCCTGGCCGGGCGCCGAACTGCTCGTCGACGACCATGCCGGGCACCGGTCCAGCGCCGTCAAGCGCGACTGGAAGCTCGCGGCGCTGGACCGGTTCGCGGGTTAGCCCTCCGCCGCCAGCGTCACCGCGACGTCGATGATCATGTCCTCCTGGCCGCCGACCAGCGCGAGTTCGCCGCAGCGGCGCAGGATCGCCTGCGCCGGGACGCCGTAGCGCTCCGCCGCGCGCTCGGCGTGCAGCAGGAAGCTCGAGTACACCCCGGCCCAGCCCTGCACGATCGCGTTGCGGTCCATCTTCGGCCAGCGGTTCAGGTACGGGCGGACGACCTCCTCCGCGCCGTCGAGCAGGGCGCCGACGTCGAGGCCGGTGTCGATGCCCAGGCGGTCGAACACCGCCGCGAGGACCTCCGTCGGCGAGTTGCCGGCGCCCGCGCCGAGCGCGCAGAGCGACCCGTCGATGTAGCGCACCCCGGCTTCGTACGCCAGGACGGAGTTCGCGACGCCGAGGCTCAGGTTCTGGTGGCCGTGGTAGCCGACCCACGCCGTGTCGCCGACCTCGGCGACCAGCGCCTCGAACCGGTCACGGGCTTCGTGCATCAGCAGCGCGCCGGCCGAGTCCGTCACGTACGCCGCCTGGCAGCCCGCGTCGACCATGATCCGCGCCTGTTTCGCGAGGTCATCCGGCGGCGTCCGGTGCGCCATCATGAGGAACCCGGCGGTCTCCATGCCGAGTTCGCGCGCCAGCCCGAAGTGCTGCGGCGAGACGTCGGCCTCGGTGCAGTGCGTCGCCACCCGCACCATCTCCGCGCCCGCGTCGAAGGCGCGCTGGAGGTCTTCCGCGGTGCCGATGCCCGGCACGAGCAGCACGGCGATCTTCGCCTGCTTCGCCTCTTCGCGGGCCGCGGCGATCAGCTTGAGCTCGTCGACGGCGGAAAAGCCGTAGGTGAACGACGAGCCGCCGAGACCGTCGCCGTGGGTCACTTCGATCACCTCGACGCCGGCGCGGTCGAGCGCGCGCACGGTGTCGCGCACCTGCTGCTCGGTGAAGCGGTGGGCCATCGCGTGACTGCCGTCGCGCAGCGTCGTGTCGACGATCCGGACGTCGTGCTTCAGTTCAGGACGGCTCATGCCGTCACCTCCTGCTTCGCGCGGGCCATGAGCTCGCCGACGCGGGCGGCCGCGGCGGTCATGATGTCGAGGTTCCCGGCGTACTCCGGCAGGTAGTCGCCGTTGCCGCGGACCTCGAGGAAGATCCCGACCCGCGCGTGGCCGTCCCACTCCTCGCGCGCGTCGTCGAACTGCGGATCGGCCCGCAGCGAGTATCCGGGGACGTACTTGCGGACCTCGTCGACCATCTCGTGGACCGACTCGGCGATCGCGTCGCGGTCGGCGTCGAGCCCGATCGCGCAGAAGACGGTGTCCCGCATGATCATCGGCGGCTCGACCGGGTTCAGGATGATGATCGCCTTGCCGCGCCCGGCGCCGCCGATCTCGGCGACCGCCTGCGACGTCGTGCGCGTGAACTCGTCGATGTTGGCGCGCGTGCCCGGGCCCGCGCCGCGCGACGCGACCGACGCGACGATCTCCGCGTACGGCACCGGCGTCACGCGGGAAACCGCGTGCACCATGGGGATCGTGGCCTGACCGCCGCAGGTGATCATGGAGACGTTCGGCGCGTCGAGGTGCGCGCCGAGGTTCACCGGCGGGCACACCATCGGGCCGAGGTGCGCGGGGGTCAGGTCGATCGCCTGGATGCCGGCGGCCTCGTAGAGCGGAGCGTTGGCCGCGTGCGCCTTGGCCGACGTCGCCTCGAACACGAGGTCCGGCAGGGGATCCTGGCGCAACAGCCAGTCGACGCCCTCGGCGGACGCCGCGATCCCCTGCGCGCGGGCGCGTTCGAGCCCGTCGGACTCGACCACGCCGACCACGTAACCGACTTCGATGTTTTCGCTGTGTCGCAGCTTCGCCAGCAGATCGGTGCCGATGTTGCCGGGGCCGACGATCGCCGCCTTCACGGGAGCCATGTCTCCGACGGTCGCACCGCGGCTCGTTCCCCGGACAGTCTCGCGTTCCGGTCAGTGGAACGTCGCAGGGCGAGCGCGCCGATCGGGCCGACGTGCGGCAGGAGGATCGTGGCGGCGGCGATCAGGAGTGCCGCGGGCACGAAGGTGAGCGGCGCGCGCCGGCCAGGAAGGTGACAGTCAGTCCACTTCGGACTCTTGATTGGCCAGCACCCCCTTGAGGACGGTCAGCCGCGTGACTTCCGTTGCCGGCAAAGGCGGGGTGGCGAACCAGAGGGCGGCGGCGGTCGCGAGGCTCAGCAGGCCGAGCAGGACGAAGGCCGTCCGCCAGCCGGCGAGCTGCCCGGTGACCACGGTGACGACCGGCGCGGCGGCGACGATGCCGGGGACGGTCATGGTCCAGCGGCGGTGCCGTCGGAGACCCCGACGGTCAGCGCGGCGACGGCACCTTTGGTGCTCAGGAAGGTCAAGTAGACCGACGGCGGCGGGCGAGCGCCGGCAGGATCGCGACAGCTCGGGGTCACGTCGGATTCCCGCCGGTTTGATCGACACGCGTTCGGGGCAGATCCGTGGAGAGATCCCGACGGAGGAGGTCCGATGACCGAGCGGCGTTGGCACGTCATCCCGAGCACGGCCCCGCTGTGCTGGCTGAACCTGGGGGTGGGGGCGGTCCTGCTGCTGTCGAGCATCCTGACGCTGGCGAGAACGGACGCGCCGGCCCCGGTGCTGTCGGTGATCGCCGCGGTGGCGGCGGTGGCGTTGATCGTCCTGGCGACGGTGGGGCTGGCCCGCCCTGGACTCCGCGGCCGCTGAGGTCAGGGGTGTTTGCAGCGCTGGTTCTCGATGTCCCAGGCTCCGCCGCTGTCCAGGCAGTCCGTGAACTCCCGTTGCCCGTCGACCCAGGCCTTGTGTCCGGCGCACACGTCGTACTTCGCTTCGTCGCCGTCCCGGCACTGGTAGCCGAACTGGGGCGGCTTCCGGGTCGGCGTCTTGCGAACTGACGACTTCTTGGTGGCGGCAGGAGCGGGAGCGGGCGTTGTCACGCTGGAGGTCGGCAGCAGGGTGACGGTCACGACGGGCGTCGGCTCGATGGTGAGCACCGTTTCGGTGGTGATGGGCTGAGCCGGGGCACGCGCTGGCGACGGCGAAGCGCCACACGCCGCCGTCGCCGCGCCGGCAGCCAGCGCCACTCCGCACAACCACGTCTTCATCGGCAGGCCTTCGACGACTCGGAGCCCGGACCGTCGTTCAGTCGGCGAGCACGCGGCGATGGTTACAGCGATCGCACCACTGTCGCCGGATCGCAATGTGGGAGCCAGCCGACGTCAGCGCGGGCGTCGGCGGGTGGTCGTGTGGCGGGTCGTCGGCTTCTTCGCCGTCGTCGTCGGTGGGTGGGCCCTCGTCCGCGTGGTCGCCTGGGTCGTCGTGATCGCACGGGGATTCCGTCGTGGCCGGAAAGTCCGTCGTGGACGGTCGTGGCTGAACCACCCGCCCACTCCCCGATCCGCCGCCCGCGCTCACGACCAGGCCGCACCACCACATCCTCACCGGCCGGACGCTAGCAGCGGTTGTAGCGCGCGATACGACAAAACCGGCCGGGCCCCGCGGCGGCGGCGGGGCCCGGCCGGCCGGCTCTACAGCTCCTGGTGGTCCGCGTGCTCCACCCGGGCCGCCTCCAGCGGGCGGCCGTCGCTCAGCCGGAAGTCGTCCACGCCGTCCAGGACGAACGTCGGGGTTCCCGCCACCTTGTCCGCGCGGCAATGGTGGACGTCGAGATCTGCTACGTCACGTACCACGAACGCCGGGCGCGTGTCGGATACTCCGAATCGGACGTCCACATTGTCCAGACTGATCCCCCGCGCGTGGCGGATGAAGAACCCGTACGCCGGCAGTGTTCCGAACATCGAGGGCTCGGGGTAAGCGGTTTCCAGCTCCGGTGGATTCTGGACCGCATCGCCCGGGGTCAGGCCGCCGGCCAGGTGGTGGCGGACGTTGCTCACCTTCACGTCCTCGATCGGGTGGCCCGGGATGCCCGCGATGCACGACGGGTAGCGCGGATCCGCGTCGAACGTCGTCACGTCGCTGATGCTCACCCGGCGCAGGAACCCGACCGCACTGCCCGCCGGGCCGCGCATGCGCGCGCCCAGCCTCAAGAACAGGGGCATCTGGACTTTGCGCATCGTCAGGTTGCTGATCGTCACGTCCTCCAGCCACCCGCCGTCGACCGTCTCCAGGGCCAGGCCGCGGCAGTACTCGAACACCACGTTGGAGATCGCGATGTTGCGGAACCCGCCGTTGGCCTCCGTGCCGAACTTGACCCGGCCGGTGCGCCCGTACGACGACGTCTTGTACGTGCCGTCGACCAGGGTGCCGAGGTCGTAACCGCTGACGAAACAGTTGTCGATCGTCACGTTTTCCGTGTCCCGCACCTGGTTCAGCGCGTACGAGCTCTTCAGCACGATCGCGTCGTCGTTCGGCGAGTTCACCGTCGTGTTCGCGATCCGGACGTTCTTGCAGCAGTCGATGTTGATGCCGTCGCGGTTGGTGTCGATCACCAGTCCGTCGATGCGGAAGTTGTCGACGCCGGTCGGCAGGATGCCGAAGTGCCCGCCGTTGACGATCGTGATGTCGCGGATCGCGACGTTGCGGCACAGCTTCAGCGCGATCGCCTTGTTGCCGTTGAGCGGCGCGGACTCGGCGCTGCCGCCGGCGACGAGACCCTTGCCGTCGATCTTGCCCGGCCCCTCGATGGTGACGTTCTCCAGGTTCTCGCCCCAGATCAGGCTGTTGTGCCAGTGGCTGTGCCCGAAGTCCTGGTACGGGTTGCCCGCGCCCGGCTCGGCCGGGTCGTAGCCCTTGCCGCCCGCCGGCGCGGCCGCGAGGATCGTCGCGTTCGCCGCCAGGTACAGCGCCACGTTGCTCTTGAGGTGGATCGAATAGCTCGCGTACGTCCCCGCCGGGAAGTACACCGTCCCGCCGCGGGCCGCGGCCGCGTCGATCGCGCGGTTGATCGCGGCGGTGTCGATCGCGCGCCCGTCGCCCTTCGCGCCGAACTTCGTGACGTCGAAGAACCGGCCCGGCGTACCGTCCTCCGCCGCGCCGGCCGGAGATCCGATGAATGGCAGTGCGGCGCCGGCCGCCGCTCCCCAGGTGACCGCACGACGACGGCTGAACGCTTCACCCACGAAAGCTCCCTTTCCTAGCAACGACGAAAACACCACGCGGTGTTTCCGACGGCGGATCGGGAATGCGCGAGTTCAGGCTAGGAGCAAATGATCGGATGAGTCAAGCGCGGCCCCCGCCGAAGCAGGGGCCGCGCCCTTCAGTCCAGCACCTCGGTGACGGTGCCCGCGGCCACCGTCAGCCGGCCTTCGCGCATCGCGAACCCGAGACCCGGGCTCATCGCGACCGGCTGGCCGAGCTCCACCGTCAGCGAAGCCGCCTCACCCGGCCGGACCGCCGTGACGCCCCCGGCGAGGGCGACCACCCCGACGACGTCGCTGGTGCGGAAGTGGAACTGCGGCCGGTAGTTCGCCGCGAACGGCGTCCGCCTGCCACCCTCGGCGGCCGACAGCACGTGGACGTCCGCGCGGAACCGCGTGTGCGGCCGGACGCTGCCCGGCAGGCAGACGACCTGCCCGCGCCGGACCTCGCCGCGCTTCACCCCGCGCAGCAGCACCGCGGCGTTGTCACCCGCCTCGGCGCGCTCCATCGGCTTGCCGAACGTCTCGAGCCCGGTGGCCACGCTCGCGACGGCCGGGCCGAGCCCGATCACCTCGACTGCGTCACCGACGCCGAGGACGCCCTGCTCCACCGCGCCGGTCACGACGGTGCCGCGGCCGGTGATGGTCAGGACGTTCTCGATCGGCATGAGGAACGGCAGGTCGAGCCGCCGCGGCGGGATCGGCACGTGCTCGTCGACGGCCTCGAGGAGGTCGAGGATCCGCTGCGTCCACAGCGGGTCGCCGTCGAGCGCGCGCAGTCCCGACACGCGGACGACCGGCACGGCGTCGCCGTCGAACCCGTACCGGGTCAGCAGCTCGCGGACCTCGAGCTCGACCAGGTCGAGCAGGTCCTCGTCGTCGGCCAGGTCGGCCTTGTTGAGCGCGACCACGAGGTGCTCGACGCCGATCCGGCGCGCCAGCACGACGTGCTCGCGCGTCTGCGGCATCGCGCCGTCCTGCGCCGAGACCACGAGCACCGCGCCGTCCAGCTGGGCCGCACCGGTGATCATGTTCTTGACGTAGTCGGCGTGGCCCGGCATGTCGACGTGCGCGTAGTGCCGGGTCGGCGTCTCGTACTCGACGTGCGCGATGTTGATGGTGATGCCGCGCTCGATCTCCTCCGGCGCACGGTCGATGCGGTCGAAGGCGACGTACTGGTTGGCGCCGCCGCGCTCGGCCAGCACCTTGGTGATGGCGGCGGTGAGGGTGGTCTTGCCGTGGTCGACGTGGCCCATCGTGCCGATGTTGAGGTGCGGCTTGGTGCGTACGTACTGCTGCTTGCTCATGGGATTTCCCTGTACTGAGAAAGGAATGCGCGCGAAACCGGGTGAGCGCGTCGACCCTCCCCCGGCGGTTCCGCGCCTGTGTCAGGGGAATCGGGGAAGGGTCAGCTTCGAGCGCCGCTGGACCGGGCCGAAAGCGGCCGTGCCGAAAGGGCGCTCGGCAGGGACGAGCCTGCGAGCGTCGCGCTATCGGACACGGGGAACATGATCCGGAGGGTGTCACGAGGAAGGTCGTGGTGTCACCCGGTTTACGCGGGCGCCGTAACAGCGGCGTCGCCGGTGCCGACTCTGGGCGCTGTCACCGGGCCGATTTGGAGCGACGTCATGGACCATAGGGAACTCGCCGAGGCGACCGTCGTCGCCATCGCCGACCATTTCTGCGCGGCCCGCTCAGGAGTGCTGTTTTCGGAGCACGCATCGCGGACGGTGGCAGAGATCGTCGCGGTGGTCAGGTCGGCTTGCGGTATCGACACGCCCGTCATTGGGGACCTGCGGCGGAATCCGGGCAATAGCGACGTCCGCCGCCACGCGGCGGCATTGCTGACGCGGACGCTCGACGACGATGAGCGCCTCGCCCCGGCGCTCGGCAAGGCACTCGGCCGGAGCGAACCCGCCGAGGTTCCGGCCGCCGACGCCCCGGCCGCCAGCGTTCCGATGCGGGACACCGCTCCGATCGCCTGGACCCACCGCTACACGCCAGCTCCGGAGCGCGATACCGATCGCACGGTCATCCGGCTCGGTGCCGGGCTGCTGGTCATCGGCCTGGCCATCGGGGTGTTCTTCGTCGTCCAGATTCTGGCGGCACCGATCACAGCAGAATCGACATGCGAAGATTACCTGCGGATGTCGACTCAAGACCGGGCCGAAGCCGTCATCCAGGTCGGCTTGGACCTGCACGTCCGGGACGCGGGCAACCCCCTCATGCGGCTCTCGGTCGACTACGCCTGCGGGATCTCCCCCCAAACGACACTCGGCGCCGTTCTGAGCCGGCCGCGGGGCTACTGAATACGGCCGGCTCGCGGCCGCATCACGAGCGCCGCCATGCGGTACTCGCACGGCTCGTCGGCGCGGTTCGCGTACAAATACGTTGCGTCAGAGCTAAAGTGGGTCGAGTCACACGCCGCCCGAATGTACTCAGCCGAACTGCCGGCCAGCCACAGCGTGCCCGGCTCCACCGCGGCGAACTCGTGTGAACCCGCCGCGTGCGCGGGAAATCACCGGCGTCACAGCGAGCAGGCAAAGTCGTCCCAATCCACTCGAGGTTGACCCCACCATGACGGGCGTCAGTGCCGTGCGGTGCCAGCCGCCCGCCGTGGCGACGTGGTCGTGCCTCTCCGCGCGCCGGACGATCACCTCGTCCGCTCCCATGCCGGCCAGCAGGTACGACAACGACCACTCCAGACTGTCGGCGATGCGGGACAGCACCATCACCGTCGGAGTCTGCTGGACGAGCTGCTCGAGCGGTGCGCCGCCGTGGGTGCCCGGCAGACAATCGCCATCGTCGTCTCCGGCAGCCCCGCGTCGCAAAGGTGCACCGCGCGGCCAGGTTCACCGACGCTGGGGGCTGCGGCACGTTGGGTTCAAGCACGGCCGGTGGTTCGACACTCTTCTGATTCAACCCGGGCTCGGCTGAGGCGTCGGGCAGGATACGGTCATGGACACCGAAGCCGACCTCCTCGAAGCGGCCCGGCGCGACGACCGCGGCGCGTTCGACCGGCTCGTGCGGCCCTACCAGAGCGAGCTGCGCGCCCACTGCTACCGGCTGCTCGGTGCCCTGCACGACGCGGAAGACGCGCTGCAGGAGGCGCTGCTCGGCGCGTGGCGCGGGCTGGCCGGGTTCGAGGGACGCAGCTCGGTGCGCGCGTGGCTCTACCGGATCGCCACGAACGCCTGCCTCCGGCTGATCAAGCAGCGGCCCCGACGGCTGATGCCGCGTGACCACCACCCGGCGGCGAACCCCGGCGACGCGCTCGACGGCCCGGTCGACGGCGAGGCGTTCGTCGAGCCCTACCCCGAGGACGACTGGGACCCGCAGCGCCGCTTCGAGCTGCGCGAGAGCGTCGAGCTCGCCTTCGTTGCCGCGTTGCAGCACCTGCCCGGCACCCAGCGGGCCGTGCTGATCCTGCGAGACGTGCTCGCGTTCTCGGCCGCCGAAGTCGCCGAAGCGCTCGACACGTCCGTCGCCTCGGTGAACAGCGCGCTGCAACGGGCCCGCAAGACCCTCGAGCAGCGGACGCCGTCGCGGAGCCAGCAGGCGACGTTGCGCAGCCTCGGCGAGGACGCGGAACGCGCGCTGGTGGCGGACTTCGTCGCGGCCTGGGAACGCGCCGACGTCCCGGCGCTGCTCGACCTGCTCGCCGAGGACGCGCGCTTCACGATGCCGCCGCTGCCCGCGTGGTTCGACGGCCGCGACGACGTCGGCCGCTTCCTGGCCGGCAGCGTGTTCGCCACGCCGTGGCGGCTGGTGCCGATCCGGGCGGGCGGTCAGCTCGCGTTCGCGTGCTACCAGCGTCACCCCGACGGCGTGTTCCGCATCGGCTGCGTGAACGTCCTGACGCTGCGCGGCGACCGGATCGTGGAGATCATCGGTTTTCTCGACCCGGCGATGTACGCGGGCTTCGGCCTGCCGGCGGAGCTCCCCTAGTCCGTCCAGCGACGGAGCTTCTCGGGGTTGCGGACGACCCAGATGTGCTTGATCCGGTCGCCGGCGACGTCGAACGCGAACACCGTCACGATCACGCCGTCCTGCCGGGCGACCAGCCCGGGCCGGCCGTTGACCGTGCGTTCCACGAAAGCCATCGTGGCGGGCTTGCGGCCGGCCAGCTCGATCCAGGCGTGCGCGATCCGCTCGCCGCCCTCGATGGGGTGCGGGAAGGCGATGGCGAGGCCGCCGCCGTCGGCGGTCGCGGTGGCGCCGGGGTCGAGCAGGCCGATCAGGGCGTCGATGTCCTTGGCTTCCCACGCGCGTTTGAACTCCCGGACGATCCCCGCCTGCCGGGCCGGCGGCGTCGCGGGATCGTGCGACGCGCGGATCCGGCGCCGGGCCGAGGAGGCCAGCTGGCGGCACGCGGCCGGCGTGCGGCCGACGATCTCGGCGACTTCCGCGAAGGAGTGGCAGAAGACGTCGTGCAGGATGAACGCGACGCGCTCGGCCGGGGTCATCGACTCGAGCACGACCAGGAAGGCCATGCTGACCGACTCGTCCAGCGTGACGCGGTCGGCCGGGTCGTCCTCGCGGTTTTCGGGCACCGGCTCGGGGATCCACTCGCCGACGTAGGTTTCGCGACGGACCCGCGCCGAGCCGAGCAGGGTGAGGCAGATGCGACCGGTGACGGTCGTCAGCCAGGCGCCCGGCGACGCGATGGCGTCCTGCTGCGGCTTCGTCAGGGCGTACCACCGGGTGTAGGCCTCCTGGACGGCGTCCTCGGCCTCGGCCAGGGAGCCCAGGAGCCGGTAGGCGAGGTTGATCAGCCGGCGCCGCTCGCTCGTGAACACGTCCACCCTCTTATGACGGCGCAGCCGTGCGGAATGTGAGGCCTGACGTTTCGGGTGGCTGCGCGGTCGTACCCGGGAAACCGATTCGACCACGCCAGGAGCCACCATGACCACCCAGTCGCCGACCACCCCTTTCGCGGACGCGGCGTCCGCCCGGAGTCTGGAGCGGGCGGCCGCCGCGCTGACCGCCCACGGGTTCGCCACGGAGATCCTCGACGACGCGGCGGCCGCGCGGGCCCGCGTCGCCTCGCTCATCTCCGAGGGGGCCAGCGTGTTCACCGGGGCGAGCGAGACGCTGCGCCTGTCGGGCATCGACGCGGACATCAACGCCGGGTCGCGCTACCAGGCGGTCAAGCCGCTGGCGATGGCGATCGACCGCGCGACGGGGGCGGACGAGATCCGCCGGTTGCTCGCGAGCCCGGACGTCGTGGTGGGCAGCGTCGCGGCGGTGACCGAAACCGGGTCATTGGTGGCGGCGTCGGGCAGCGGGAGTCAGCTGCCCGCGTATTCGGGCGGCGCCGGTCGGGCGATCTGGGTGGTCGGGGCGCAGAAGGTGGTGCCGGATCTGGAGACGGCGCTGCGTCGGGTCGAGGAGCATTGCCTGCCGCTGGAGAGCGTGCGGACGCAGGAGGTGCATGGGTGGCCCAGTGCGGTCAACCGCCTGTTGGTCATGAACGGCGAGCCCCGTCCGGGGCGGGCGACCGTGTTGCTGCTGAGGGAGGCGATCGGCTTCTAACGGGTGTGGCGCCGGAGGTCGCGCGGCGCGAAGATGAGCCGGTGGACGACCCCACCGCGGCCCTCCTCGCCGAGTACGCGGCGCTCCGAAGCGAAACGGAGCGCCGCTCGACGATCCAGTGGAACGTCTTCGCCCTGCAGGTCGCCTCGGCCGGCGCGATCATCAGCCTGGCGATCGCGTCGGCGACGAACTCCGCGCTGCTCCTCGTGGTCCCGCTCACGTCGTACATGCTCGGCGCCCGCTATATCCTGCACGACTTCCACCTCAAGCTGATCCACCGGTACGTCCGGGACTCCTTGAGCGAGCGGTTGTCCGGGAACCTCCAGTGGGAAGCCTGGCGTGACCGCGAGCTGGACCGGGTGACGGCCCCTCGGCGGTGGTTCACCTCGACCGGCTGGAACGCCGTGCACCCGACCCGGCTCGCCTTCGTGGGCGTCGCCGCGCTGGCGGTCGTCGGAGCCCTGGTCACCGGGATCTTCCTGTGGGTCACCCGATCGCCCGGCTGGCCCGTGATCACCGCGTTCGGCCTGGGCTGGCTGGTGGACGCGCTGGCCACCGTGCGCCTGAACCGGATCTTCGCCGGTGCCCGCGATGGCTCTAGCGGGACTTCGCCCTCAGGTGGAGCCGCTCCCCCTGTTTCCCGAACAGGCTGAGGATCTCCGCGGGCCGGCCCACCGCGCCGAACCAGTGGGGCAGCCTCGTGTCGAACTCCGCCGCCTCGCCCGGGCCCAGCGTCATGTCCCGGTCGGCCAGGATCAGCCTCAACCGTCCCGACAGGACGTACAGCCACTCGTACCCCTCGTGGACCTGGGGGTCCGGCTCGCCCGTCTCCGGCTCGAGGATCATCTTGAACGCCTGGGGCGCGCCCGGCTGGCGGGTCAGGGGCAGGACCGTCATCGTCGCGCCGTTGGCGCGGGGGAAGCGGCGGGCCGTCAGGCGGACGCGGGGGTCGCCGACCTCGGGCGCGCCGACCAGCTCGTCCAGGGGCACCTGGTGGGCCTGGGCGATCGGCAGCAGCAGCTCGAGGCTCGGCTTGCGCTGGCCGGACTCCAGCCGCGACAGCGTGCTCTTCGAGATGCCCGTCGCCGTCGACAGGTCGGCCAGCGTGACCCGGCGCTGGGTGCGGACCCTCTTGAGCCGGGGGCCGACCTCGGCCAGTGCGTGGGTGATGGCGTCCGTCATCCCTCCAGGAAACGCGCTCGTCCCGGAAACGGCAACATTTGTTGTCGGAATCGCGAAGGCGGGCTCAAGGTGGCGGCATGACCGAAAACAACTATGACGTCCTGGTGGTGGGTGGCGGGGCCGCGGGCCTGAGCGCCGCCCTGATGCTCGGCCGCGCGCGGCGACGCGTCGTGGTCGTCGACGGCGGCTCGCCCCGCAACGCGCCCGCCGAGCACATGCACGGCTTCCTCTCCCGCGACGGCCTGCCGCCGTCCGAACTGCTCAAGATCGGCCGTGAGGAGCTCGCCGGCTACGGCGTCGAGATCCTCCAAGACCAGGTCAGCGCGCTCGAACCCGGCTTCACCGCGCGGCTCGCGAGCAGCGGCCGGGAGCTGACCGCCCGGCGCGTGCTGGTCGCGACCGGCGTCCACGACGACCTGCCGCCCATCCCCGGTCTGCGCGAAAGCTGGGGTACCGACGCCGTGACCTGCCCGTACTGCCACGGCTACGAGGTCCGCGACCAGCCGCTCGGCGTCCTCGGCACCGAACCCGCGAGCGTCGAGCACGCGCTGCTGGTGCGCCAGTGGTCGCCCGATGTCGTCTACTTCGCCCACACCGCACCACCGTCCGAAGAGGACCGCGAACGGCTCGGCGCGCGAGGCATCGAGGTCGTCGACGGGCTCGTCTCCGCCGTCCGGCGGGAAAACGGCCACCTCACCGGGCTCGAGCTCGGCGCGCAGTTCGTGCCGCGCGCGGAGCTGTTCGTCCGGACGCACACCGTCCCGCACGACGAGCTCATCCGCCGGCTCGGCTACGAGGAGACGGACGCGATGGGCAAGACGAACGTGCCGGGTGTCTGGGCCGCCGGGAACGTCGTCGACGCGCGGGCGACCGTGATCATCGCCGCCGCCCAGGGCGCGGCCGCCGGCGGCGCGCTGAACCACGACCTCGTGACCGAGGACGTCCGGCGGGCGGTCGACGCGTTCGGCGGCTTCACCCCCGAAGCCGAACGCGCCGCCGTCCGGGCGCGCTGACGTCCTGGGTCCTGGCGCGCCGACGTCCTGGCGTTCGGTGCCCGGCCGTGCCAGGCTCGGCCGGTGCGTCCGACCCTGTACGACTTCGCCGGCGGCGACCCCGCGTTCCGCGCGCTGGCCGCCGCCCACCACGAGCGCTGCCTGGCCGACCCCGAGCTGAACCACCCGTTCTCGCACCCGGGGCAGCACCCGCAGCACGTCGACCGGCTGGCCCGCTACTGGGCCGAGGTCCTGGGCGGCCCGCCGCGGTTCTCCGAAGAGTGCAGCGACCACTCCGCGATGCTGCGGATGCACGCCGGCAACGGCGACATGAGCGACCTCGGCCGCCGGTTCGTCGAATGCTTCGTGCGAGCCGCGGACGACGCCGGCCTGCCCGCCGATCCGGAGTTCCGGGCCGCGCTGCGGTCCTACATGGAATGGGCGGTCGCCGAGGTGCTGACCTACCCGGGCCCGGCCGGCGACGTGCCCGCGGGGCTCGCGATGCCGCACTGGTCGTGGGACGGGTTGCAGCCGGTGTAACGCTCGGCGGGTCCGCCGCGTCTTGTGAACAACGACCGGCTGTGGAGGTCCGTCGCAGAGCCGGTCCGAGCGCGTTTCCCCCCAACCCGCCCGGACCGGCTCGCCCACTACGTCCGATTCCCGCGAGCGTCGCCGCCGGCGGCCGGGCCAGAGTGGACGCCATGTCCCTCGACCGCTTCCTGCTCGCGAGCAAGGGTTTCGAGCACCACCTCCGCGCGGTGCCGCCCGACGGCTGGACCGCCCCGACGCCGTGCGCCGCATGGGACGTGCGGGCGCTGGTGAACCACATGACCCGCGGCAACCTCAACTACGTCGGGCTCCTGCGCGGCGCCACCCGCGACGAGTTCCTGGCCGCCCGCGACGCCGACGCGCTCGGCGACGACCCGGTGACGGCGTTCACCGCCTCGGTCCGGGCGTGCGCGGCGGCCTTCGCGGAAGAAGGCGCGCTGGACCGGGTCGTCGACTACCCGCTGGGCGCGTTGACCGGACGGCGCGCGCTGGCCGTCCGCGCGACCGACAGCACCGTCCACACCTGGGACCTCGCCCGCGCTCTCGGCGCCGACGACACCCTCGACCCGGGACTCGTCGCGTGGATCGACGAGAGCCACGACGACATCTTCGCGGGGCTGGCGCTGAACTCGCGGGTCTTCGCCGATCCGCCGCCGGGCGTCCCGACGACGTCCAGGCAGGACCGGGTGCTCACGCGCTTCGGCCGCGATCCTCGCTGAGGTCGCAGCCCAGCCGGCCGGCCAGCTCGGTCAGCGCCTGCCCCAGCGGCCGGTCGACGCGCACCGAGGCGTAGCGGTCGCCGCGGGTCTCGCCGTGGTTGACGATCACGACCGGCTTGGCCGCGGCCGCCGCGTGGCGGACGAAGCGCAGGCCCGACATCACGGTCAGGGACGACCCCAGCACCAGCAGCGCGTCGGCCTCGTCGACCAGGCGGTAGCACTGCTCGACGCGAGACCTCGGCACGTTCTCGCCGAAGAACACGACGTCCGGCTTGAGCTTGCCGTCGCACGAAGCGCAGGGCACCGGGGTGAACCGGCGCACGACGGCCTCGGGCAGCTCGACGTCGCCGTCCGGGTTGATCCGGGTGGCGGCGCCGTCGAAGTCCGGGTTGGCGGCCCGCAGGCGCCGGTCCAGCTCGGCGCGCGGGCTGGTGCGGCGGCAGTCCAGGCAGATCACGCGGTCCAGGCTGCCGTGCAGCTCGACGGCGTCCTCGGTGCCGGCCGCCTGGTGCAGCCCGTCGACGTTCTGCGTGATGACGCCGCCGAAGAACCCGCCGTCGCGCAGGGCCGCGACCGCGCGGTGGCCGTCGTTCGGGTCGGCGCGGGCGATGGTGCGCCACCCGAGGTGGCTGCGCGCCCAGTACCGCTGCCGGCCCTCGGCGCTGGTGACGAACTCGTCGTAGGTCATCGGCGTGTGCCGCCGCAGGCTGCCGGTTTCGCCGCGGTAGTCGGGGATCCCGGACTCGGTGGACAGCCCGGCCCCGCTGAGCACGGCGACGCGCCCGCGCGCGACGACGCCGGCGAGCTCGTCGAGGCTCGCGGTCCGGGGCAGCGGCGCGTCCGGGGACGTCCAGGTCAGGGTGGGGCGGGTCCGCACCGGATCCAGGGTACGCACATGAGCCCGCACCGCCGTGCTGACGCCGCTCGCGCCGGTCCCCTAGGCGAGCCGCTTCTCGAACCAGTGGTCGGCGTAGTGCTCGTCGTTGAACGGTGCGACCTCGCGGTACCCCGCCGCGCGGTACAGGCCGATCGCTTCGTCGAGCGCGCGGTTCGTCTGCAGCCGGAGCGCGCGGACGCCGAGGCTCGCCGCGTGGGTCTCCAGCTCGGTCAGCAGCCGGCGGCCCAGCCCGAGACCGCGTGCCGACGGCGCTACCCACATCCGCTTGACCTCGGCGGGTGCGTCGCCGTGGAGCTTCAGCGCTCCGCAGCCGATCGGCTCGCCGTGCAGGGTGGCCACCAGCAGGACGCCGGCCGGTGGGGTCATCTCGGCGTCGGCCGCGGAAATGCTGCGGCCGGGGTCGAAGCCGTCGTCGAACCGGCCCGCCAGCTCCGCGAAGTAGGCGCGCAGGCAGAACCGGGCGTTCGCGTGCCCGGGCGGGCACGGGGCGACGTCGACCGCCGACGCCGTCAGGAGCCGCTCGACCTCGGCCATCGCCGTGACGAGCCGGGTGCGCTGCCGGCCGGACAACGGAGCGAGGAGCGCGGTGGCCGCGTCGTCGGAGAGCCGGTCGAGCGCGGCGCGTTCGACCTGCCCGGCCTCGGTGAGCCGCGCGGTGCGGACGCGGCCGTCGGCGGCGCTCGGCTCGACGCGCACCAGGCCGTCGCGCTCCAGGCCGCGCAGCAGTCGGCTCAGGTAGCCGGAGTCGAGGTCGAGGCGTTCCCGCAGCTCACGGACGTCGCGCCCGGCGGCGCCGATCTCCCACAGCACCCGCGCCTCGCCCAGCGGCCGGGCACGGGCGAGGAAGGCGTCGTCGAGCGCGCCGATCCGCTGGGTGACCGTCCGGTTGAACCGCCGGACGCCGTCGACGAGGTCGGAGTCCATTACCTGACTATAGTCAGAGATTCCGCGGTAGGGCAGAATTCTCCGCGTCTGCGGAGGGAAGCGCGTGAGCTGGCAGTTCGGGCCGTACCGCGTGGAGTCGCTCATCGCCCGCGGGGGCATGGGCGAGGTCCACCGCGCCTACGACAGCCGCCACGACCGCGTCGTGGCCCTCAAGCTGCTGTCGACGGACTTCGCCGCCGACCACGACTTCCAGGAACGCTTCCGGCGCGAAGCCCACGCGGTGGCGCGGCTGCGCGAGCCGCACGTGATCCCGATCCACGCCTACGGCGAGATCGACGGGCGCCTCTACCTCGACATGCGCCTGGTCGACGGCGACGACCTCGGCACCCGGCTGACCGCGGGCGGGGCGCTCGCTCCGGCCGAGGCGGTCGACGTCGTCGGGCAGGTCGCCCAGGCACTGGCCGCCGCGCACGCCGAAGGCCTGGTGCACCGGGACGTCAAGCCGTCGAACGTGCTGGTCGGCGCGACCGGGTTCGCCTACCTCGTGGACTTCGGCATCGCCCGCGCGGCCGGCCCCAGCACCGAGCTGACCATCACCGGCGGCGCCGTCGGAACGCTCGACTACATGGCGCCCGAACGCTTCACGGACGCGCCGGCCGACCACCGCGTCGACGTCTATTCGCTGGCCTGCGTGCTGCACCAGTGCCTGACCGGCAGCAAGCCGTTCACGGCGACGACGGCCGCGTCGCTGATCGGCGCGCACCTGCACCAGCCGCCACCCCTGCCGAGCGCGGTGCGGTCCGGACTGCCCGCCGCCTTCGACGCCGTGATCGCGCGCGGCATGGCGAAGGACCCCGAGGCGCGCTTCGGCAGCGTCACGGAGCTGGCGGCCGCCGCCCGGGCCGCGCTCGGCGGCACGGTCCCGGTCACCGCCGCCGCTCCCCCGACCCGGCAGGCCACCCGCGTCGCGCCGGCCACGGCTCCGGCCCCGGCCGAAGTCCGGCGGCGGCCGTCGAAGGCGCCGTGGCTGGTCGCCGGCGTGGCTCTGCTCGCGCTCGTGGCCGTCGTCGGGTGGTTCGCCGTCCTCAAGCCCTCGTTCCAGGCCGGGACGACACCCGGCTCGACGCCGCCCGCGACGACGTCCGCCTCGTCCAGCGCGCCGCCGACGACCCCCGCGCCGGTCACGACCACGCAGGTGAGCGTCCGGACGACCGTCGCCACCACCGTCGCGAGCGGCGCCGACCTCGGCCTGGCGACCGCGATGAGCACGCCGGCGTGCGACGGCTCGTACGTCGTCGTCCTCGGCTCCGCGATCACCCCGGCCCGTTACCGCGCCGACGTCCAGCGGATCCTCGACGCCCACCCGGGCGCGCGGTACCTGCACACGCCGAGCACCGGCTGCGGCTCGCTGCGGCAGCAGGTCGACGGCGCCGACGTGTACGCCGTCTACGACGGGCCGTTCGCCGCCAAGGAGTCCGCGTGCGCGCGGCGCAGCGGCAGCGCGTACGTCAAGCGGCTCGACAACACGACGTCGCCCACGCAGGTCGTCAGCTGCTGAGCCCGTTCCAGACGGAGTCGGCGTCCACAAAGGACCTCAGCAGTCCGGTCAGCACGGTGTCGCCGCGCCCGTTCAGCGCGTCGGAGGCGATCCGGCGGGCGACGCCGGCGAGGAAGTCGGCGACCTGCACGCGGGCGTCGGACCGCGAGTCGACGAACCGGACGCCGGCCAGCCGGTGCCCGAGCGTCGCCTTGAGCTGCAGCACGCGCTCGGCGGTCAGGGCGAGCTGTTCGTCGTGGACCAGGGCGACCGGGGTGCCGCCGGCGCTGAAGTGCCGGACGGTGTGGATCACCGCGGGCACCAACGGGTCCAGCACCGGGACCAGGCCGGGATCGCTCGCCAGCCGGGCGCGGTAGCCGGCCACGCGGTCGGCGCCACCGCTCAGCCGGGCCATGATCTCGCCGGCTTCGCCGGGGACCGCCGCGAGTTCGCCGGCCAGCGCGAAGAACTCCGCCGGCGACGTCGTGACGCCGCGCCGGGGGTTGAGGCGCAGGACGCTGGTGAACGCGGCGAGGAAGTACGCCCAGCGGGCGGCGCCGAACGCGGCCGGGCCGGTGCGGTGGAGGGTGCGCGCCATGGCGTCGGTGCCGTGCTCGGCCAGCAGCGTGACCGCGGCCCGTACGGCGAAGAACGTCTTGTCGGTCAGGTGGACGTGCCCGCGGCCGTCGAGCGGGCCCGCGGGGTCGAGCAGCCACTCGAGCACCGGGCGGTGCTTGCCGCGCAGCAGGTGGTTCGCCTTGTACTCCTCGGCGGGCGAACCGATGCGGGCACGGATCTCTTCGACGCAGCCGCGCGCGGCCTCGGGGGTCAGCCCGACACCGGCGTGGGCGAAGACGTCGGTCTCGCCGCCGACGAGGTTTTCGCCCTCCGAGCCCGACTCGTCGCAGGCGATCTCGACCGGGCTCACCGGTCCGATGGTGCCAGAAGGGACGATCCGCGGCGACCGATTACCCGGGTGGACGCCCGCCGTCACGGTTGGGCCACGACGGCTAACGACCACGAAGGATCCGGTGACTAGGGAGAGTAAGTGTCCTGGGAGGCTCCGATGGCCCCGAACGACCGGCCCGTCCGGCTCGCCCTGACGGCTGCCGTGCTCGTCCTGCTGCTGGGCGGTGCCGGAGTCCTGGTGCGGCAAGGGCTCACGACCGGTCCGGAGGGGACGGTCGCCGCCGCCGGGATCGAGGTCGACGCGCCCGCCGGGACGCGCGTTTCGGTGCGGCCCGCGCCGGAACCGGCGGTCACGGCGTCCTTCACCCGCCGGTTCGGCGGTGGGGCCGACCTCGCTTTCGACGGCGTCCGGGCGCCGCGGGTGCGGATCCCCGTGCCCAGCGCGCCGCCGGCCGGGTTCGCGCCGGTCGTCATCACCGCGACCCGGCTCGTCCCGGCGGCCTACGACGCCACGACCCGCAGCATCGTGGCGGAGCTGACCCAGCCGGGCGCGTTCTGGGGCGGGCTGTTCGACTTCACCGCGCTCGGCCGCGACGTCGTCCCGGCTCCGGCGCCGCGACCGGCCTGCGCCGGGCGGGCGGCCAGCTCCGACGGCATGACCGTCGGACTCGGCGGGCCCGACCCGGCGACGCTCATCTCCACCTGCGTCACCGCCGCCGACGGCCGCGCGGGCGTCACGCTGACGTCGAACGCGCGCGTTCCCTACCGGCTCGTCCCGCCGCCGGGCTGGCCCGAGCCCACCGCCCGGACCGTCGCGGCGGCGACGTCGTCCGTGCAGCTGTTCGGCCGGCCACGCCAGCGCGACCTGCTGTGGCCCGGCTCCGGCGTCACCTACGACGTCCCCTTCGGCCTGCTGCCGGGGACGTTCAAGGGCCAGGCCGACCCCGGCCCCGGTCTCGGCACGACGCTGGCGCTGGCCGCGCACCGCCTGGCCGCGCTGTTCGGAATGCCCGGCGCCCCCGAGCCGCCGCCGGGCGTGCTGACCTGCGCCGCGGACGCCGGCGCCGCGCACCAGACCGCGGACCGGCCATTCGCCGAAGCGGCGGTGGCCGCGTGGACCGCGCTCGCACCGTGCCACCCGGACGGCGGCGACGTCGTGCGCCGGTTCCTCACCGCCGGGATCGGGCCGGTGACGAGCGGGCTGGCGCCGGCGAACCCCGCCTTCGACGTCGCGCTCACCACGAGCCGCGCACAGCGGTTCACCCAGACCGTCGACTACCGGCCGCGGACCGGCGCCACGACGAGCCGCGCGACCGGCACCTGCGACGCGGTGTCGGCGGTGTCCGGCCGCCACGACGCCTACCGCTGCACGAGCGGCACGACCACGTACGACCCGTGTTTCGCCACGACGGGGACGCGGGTGGTCTGCCCGACCTCGGCGACGAAGGCGGTGTTGCTGACCTACACCGGCGCCCTGCCGACGCCGCCGCAGCCCGGCGGAACGGCCGAGCCGTTCCTCCTCACCCTGGAGGGCGGCCGGCAGTGCACGGCCGTCGCGGACGACTCGCCCTCGGGCGCCCGGTTCACCTGCGCCGACGGCACCGACCTCGCCGGCGAGCCGGACACGTCGGGTCCACTGTGGATCATCGACGGGCAGACCGTCGCGAAGGCCTACGCCTAGGCCAGCGTGATCTTTCCGTTCGCGACGGTGACCGACTTCTTCTCCAGCGCCTGGGAGGCCGGGCCGTTCGCGACCGAGCCGTCGGCGATCTTGAACTTGCTGCCGTGGCACGGGCAGTTGATCGTGCCGTCCGCCACGGCGTCGACCGTGCAGCCCTGGTGCGTGCAGACCGCCGAGAAGGCCGCGAACGTCCCCGCCGCGGGCTGCGTCACCACGACCTGCTTGTCCGCGAACACCTTGCCGCCGCCGACCGGGACGTCGCCGGTCGCGCCCAGCACTGTGCCGCCCGGGGCCGCGGGCTGCTGCGGCGCCGCCGACGGCGAGCCCGTCGTGCCGCCGTAGGTGCTGCACCCCGCCACCAGCCCGGCGCCCACCGCCGCGAGCGCCGTCCGGCGGGCGATCGCCGGATCCAGTTCGTCGTTGCGCACGATCGTCCCCCGCCTAGAATTTCAAGCCGGATTGGGTGAAGAACCACAGCGACGCGCTCAGCCACAGCCCGACGAGGCCGGTGAACACGAGGCCGCCGAAGAGCGGGAGCGACCAGCCGGGCGCGCCGTCTTTCCGCAGCAGCAGCATCTTCGCGACGAACGCGCCGTAGAAGAAGCAGCCCAGCAGCGAGTGCAGGAGCACGCGGGTGTCGAACGACTGGAACCCGAGCGCGTACAGACAGTGCAGCGCCACCGGGATCGACACGAGGAACGCCAGCCGCCCCGACCAGCGGTGCACCGGCGCGACCCACGCCGGTACCGTCCGGCCGAGCTTGCCGTACATCGCCAGCGCCGAGAGCAGCTGGACGACGGCCAGCACGACGACGACCGTCGCGAGCCACGCCTTCACCGACATCGGGCTCGAGAACCCGGCGACGTTCACCGCGACGCCGGTCGGCGTGTGCAGGCTGCCGTAGACGCCGAGCACCACCGAGACGACGGCGCCGACCGCGAGCGGCACGAGGAGCGCGGCCCCGGCGCGATTGCCCGCCGTGGTCATCAGAAGTCACCGTTCCCGGCCAGGCCGCTGATCGGCTCGGCCGTCACCGGCGCGCCGTCGACGGTCGCCGTGGCCCCGGTGCCGAAGTTGAGCGCGGGAGCCGACGCCGAGTCCTCGCCCGTGGTGAGGACGCCGACCTGGCTGCCGTCGGGCTGCACGATCCAGCCGACCTTGGCCTGCTGGCCCTTCACCTTCGGCGCCGCGCGGTAGAGCCCGGCGGGTTTCTTCGCCGGAGGTGCGCTGAACTGGTAGGTCTTGCCGGCCGCCGTCACGGTCCCGGTGACCGAAGCGGCGTCGAAGCTGCCCGTGAGGCTGGCGTTCTTCGCCCCTTTGAGGTCCAGCTTCCCGCCGACCGTCACGCCCTGCAGCCAGGCTTCGACCTTCTTGCCGTCGCAGAGGTAGGCGATCGCGTGGCCGTCGCGCACCGACACCGCGACGGACGCGCCGCCGCCGGTGACGCGCCCCGCGTAGTCCGCCCGTGCGGGCGCGTCCGCCTTGGGCGCCTCGGCTTTCGGCGCCGCGGACGTCGGGGGTGGCGAGGACGGCGACGCACTCGCCACGCTCGCCGCGTTCGCGGCCCCGGCGACCGGTGCGACGCCGGTCCCCGTCGCCGCCGTGACGGCCCCGATCCCGCCGGCGAGCACCACGCCCGCGAGCAATGTGAACAACGGCCCCGGATGTCTCATGGTCTTCCCCGCATTCCCCTAACCCACCACCGTGCCCATAACACGATTGTCGGGGCGAAACGGCTCAACGCTACCCGGGGAAAAGAGGTATCGCTTAGCCCTTGCAACCGGTTGAACCGTGGTTGACTGGCGGCATGCTGCCCTGGGACGGCGACCTCGCCGGCCGGCTCGACCGGCACACCGTCGAATCCACGCTGCTGCGGGACAACCCGCTCGGCGACCCGCACGAGCGACCCCTGTGGGTGTACGTCCCACCGGGCTACGACGACGGCACCGAGCGGTACCCGGTCGTGTACGTGATCCAGGGCTACACCGGGCACCTGTCGATGTGGGCCAACCGGACGCCGTTCCGGCAGCCGTTCGTGGAGACGGCGGACGCGGTGTTCGCCGCCGGCGCGCCGGGCTGCGTCGTGGTGTACGTCGACGCGTGGACCGCGTACGGCGGCTCGCAGTTCGTCGACTCGCCGGGAACGGGCCGCTACCACTCGTACCTGTGCGACGAGATCGTGCCGTGGGTCGACGCGCACTACCGGACGATCCCGGACCGCGAGTCCCGCGCGATCGCGGGCAAGTCGTCGGGCGGGTTCGGCGCGATGATCACGCCGATGCTGCGCCCGGACCTGTTCGGCGCACTGGCGACCCACGCGGGCGATTCGCTGTACGAGCTGTGCTACGTCCCGGACTTCGGCAAGGCGGTCCGCGCCCTGCGCGGCTACGACCAGGACATCCAGGCGTGGTGGGCGGACTTCCGCGCCCGCCCGGCGTTCTCGAGCGCGGTCGACGCGACGCTGCTGCAGCTGCTCGGGGTGTCGGCGTGTTTCTCGGCCCGCCCGGACGGAACACCGGAGCTGCCGTTCGACCCGGCGACGGGCGTGCTGCGCCCGGAGGTGTGGCAGCGCTGGCTGGACTGGGACCCGGTCCGGATGGTGCCTGCCCGCACCGACGCGGTCAGCTCGTGGCGAGCGGTCTGGATCGACGCGGGCACGAGCGACGAGTACTTCCTCGACGTCGGCGCGGAGGCGTTCCGGGCGGAGGTCCTCAAGGCGGGGCTGCCGGCGGACCGGATCCACTTCGAGCTGTTCGAGGCAGGCCACGCCGCGATCGACTACCGGTACCCGTTGTCGCTGGCCTGGCTGGCCGAGCGGCTGGCCCGCCAGTCGTGAGTGGGAAACAGTGTTCTAACCCTGTTTCCCACTCACGACCGCGGAAGCCTGGCTAGGCTCGGGCCCATGGTCACCGAGACGGATCTCGCCCTGCCGGACGGGCGCAGCCTGCACGTGTACGACACCGGCGGCCCCGCGCGGCTCACCGTTTTCTGGCACCACGGCTCGCCCAACCTCGGGGCGCCGCCCGGGCCCCTGCTTCCGCTCGCCGAACAGCTCGGGGTCCGGTGGGTTTCCTACGACCGGCCCGGCTACGGCTCCTCCACGCCCCTCCCGGATCGGACCACCGCGAACGCCGCCGAGTGCGTCACCGCGGTCGCCGACGCCCTCGGGCTCGACACCTTCGCCGTCATGGGGCACTCCGGTGGTGGCCCGCACGCGCTCGCCACCGCGGCGCTGCTGCCCGGCCGTGTCGTCGCCGTCGCCGGGCTCGCCTCGGTCGCGCCGTTCGGGGCCGACGGCTGGTTCGACGGCATGGCCGCCGCCACCGCCGACTCGCTGCGCGCCGCCGTGGAAGGCCGTGCTGCCAAGGAAAAGTACGAAGCCACCGCCGAGTTCGATCCCGACGTCTTCACCGAGGCCGACTTCGCCGCGCTCAACGGGTCGTGGTCGTGGCTCAACGACGTCGTCCGGCCCGCGCTCGGGGCCGTCGGCCTGATCGACGACGACCTCTCCGCCGTCAAGCCCTGGGGCTGCGACCTCGCCGCGATCACCGCGCCGGTCCGGCTGGTGCACGGCACCGACGACCGGATGATCCCCGCGACCCACAGCGAGTGGCTCGCGAAGCGGATCCCCGGCGCCGAGCTCCGGCTCACCCCCGGCGACGGCCACATCTCCGTGCTGGACCACGCGGCCGACGCGCTCACCTGGCTCGCCGGTCAGGACAGCAAGGCCAGCGACGCGACCACCGGTGCCATGTAGAGCACCGGGAACGCGAGGTGCCCGTACGACCGGGCGCGCGCCACGGTCACGACGGCGCCGAGGAAGTACAGCACCAGCCCGATCGCCGCGGCGACGCCGATCGGCGGCACGAACAGGCCGACGACCAGGCCCAGCGCGCCGGCCGCCTTCGCGGCGCCCAGCCACGGCCACCACGCCTCCGGCACGCCGTAGGAGGTGATCGGCTCGACGACCCACTTCGCCCGCGTGAAGACCGAAACGGCCGAGAAGGCGACGAAGGCGGCGGCGAAGAGGGTGACGATCAGGTAGGCGGTGGACATCGGGACTCCTCCGGGGTTCGCGGGCCCCGGGGCTCCGGGTCCGTCACCCCCACGACTCCGCCCACCGGACCGATGTGACCGGCCGTGACCGCGATCACAGTCCGAGCCGCACCACGATCTCGCCGTCGTCGATCTCCCCGGTCGGGACGAACCCGAACTTCCGGTAGAACGCGCCCGGACCGTCGTCGTGCGGCTGGTGGCTCGTGAGCAGCTCGGTCGCGCCGTCCGCCCGCACCAGCGAGACGATCTCCTCCAGCACCGCGCGGCCGATCCCGCGGCCCTGGTACCGCCCGTCGACGAGCAGCCGCCACAGGTAGTACGGCCCGAGGATGCCCGGGCGCCCGGGCGGGACGTCCCAGCTGAGCATCACGAAGCCGACCGGCTCGTCGCCGAGGTACACGGCCCGGTACCAGGGCTCGGCTTCGGGCGTCGTCGCGGCGTCCTCCAGGGACTTCGCCACCGACGCGACGAACCGCTCCTGACCCGGGTGCACGCGCAGGGCGCGCACCGCGTCGCGGTTCTCGCCGGTGATCTCGACCAGGCGCACGGACGCAGTCATGACGGCTCCGGCACCCGCACCTCGCCGGGCGTCCGGTCCGGGCGCAGGCCGCGCCAGGACGTGTGGCGCAGCCGCAGATCCGGCGTGACGCGGCGGTGGACGACCTCGCCGACCAGGTCCGGCTCGACCCAGTGCGCGCCGCGGGCGCGGTCGCGCGGAACCTCCGTCGCGAACGGCGACTCCGCCCGCGCCAGCCGAGCGAGGACAGCCGTCAGGTGGTCGAGCGCGTCGTCGGTGAACCCGGTGCCGACGTCGCCGATGTAAACCAGCGAGCCGTCGTCGTCGTACCCGCCGAGCAGCAGCGCGCCGAGCGTGCCCGCGCGGCGGCCGGCGCCGGTCCGCCAGCCGCCGACGACCACTTCGCGCGTCTGGGTCAGCGCGCGCTTCGTCCACAACGGCGACCGGGCACCGGCCAGGTACGGCGCGTCCAGCCGCTTCGCGACGACGCCCTCGATGCCGTGCTGGGCCGCGGTCGCCAGCAGCTGGTCCGGCGCGATGTCGGCCCGGGTGTACCAGGGCGGCACGACGAGCCGGCCGTCCGCGGGCCGGACCAGCTCGGCGAGCAGCTCGCGGCGCTGCTCGTACGGCCGGTCCAGCAGTGACTCCGAGCCGATCCGCAGCAGGTCGAAGGCGAAGTAGACGACCGGGACCTCGGCCCGCAGCTTCGCCGTCGGCTCGTGCATGGCGCGGCGCTGCATCAGCTCGAACTCCGGGCGGCCGGCCGTGTTCAGCGCGACGACCTCGCCGTCGAGCACCGCCGCGTGCCCGCCGAGCGCGGGGGCGAAGACGTCCTGCAGCTCCGGGTAGCGGTGGGTGTGGTCGCTGCCGCTGCGGCTGGTGATCCGGGCCTCGCCGGTGTCCGCGACCCGGGCGCAGCCGCGGAAGCCGTCCCACTTCCACTCGTAGCCGTGGCGGTCGTCGTCCGGGAGGGACCCGTCGACGGCCAGCATCGGCGCCACCGCGTCCGGCACCATCCCCATCGCTCCAGTGTGGAGGATCGGCCCCGGCCGCGTCACCCCGCCGGCAGCAACGGCAGGAGCTCCTGGTGGCTCCCGGCGCGGCGCAGCACGGGCGAACCCGGCCGGTCCGGCTCCAGGTCGCCGGCCCGCAACGCGGCCAGGAACCGCACGATCGCGCGCGTCGGCGGCAGGATGTCGGCCCCGCCGAGGTAGGCCAGCACGATCATCTCCTCCCCGCACGCCGCCTCGACCGCGGCGGCCCAGCCGTGCACCTCGTCCCACAGCAGCGCCACGTCGCGGTCGGGGAACCGGCGCAGCCGCCAGTCCACCGCGACGTAGGCCGACACCGGGACGTCCACGTCCACGGTGCAGGACTCGAGGCCGAAGCCGAGCGCCTCGGCCACCTCGCCGAGGTACGCGCGCAGGCCGCGCTGGAACCAGAACTCGAGATCGGTGTCGATCAGGCCGGACACCCGTTTCCTTTCTTCCCGGAACCCGGCCGCGCGCCCTGCGCGGCCGGTCGAAGCGGATCAGCCGAGCGCCGCCAGCGCGTCGGCCCGATCCCGGTAGCAGGAGAAGCCGGCACCGCCGGTCCCCTGCAGCAGCCGCCACACCGCCGATGTGCGCACCACCCACGCGACCGGGACGGCCGCGTCGTCGGCGCGCTTCTGCACGCGGTGCAAGGCGCGAAGCCCGACCCCGGAGCAGAACGTCACCTCACCGAGGTCGACGACGACCGGGCCGCCGGTCTTCAGCGCGGTTTCCGCGCATTCGACAAGAATGGCGACGGTCGCGAGATCAATGTCGCCCACCACCGCGACGAGCGTGCTCCGATGACCGGGGAACGTCGTCGTGACCGAGAACGGCTCGCACAACGCACCCGCCGAAGAACGGCCGAAGGCCCGCGAAAGCCGCGGCGGTTTCTGCATCCTCATGACCGGCTCCGACGGCTCAAGACGGTGGTTTACGCGTAGACCGTACCCAGTTCGTCCAGCTTGCCGCACAACGCAAGCACGCTCGACCGGCGGGTCATGCACCGACACGGCCGTCTGCACGTGCAACAGTCCACACGGGATGATCGAAAACGCCTGGTCGATCCCTTGTTCCGCAATTTCTGCGGTCATCACCTCCGGAACCGCCGCGGTTTCCCCGCGCAATTGCGAATTCCGAAATTCAGCCGAACGCGGGAATCGGGACGCGCGTCCGGCCCAGTCCGGCGAAGAGGTCACCGAGATCATCGACGCGCTCGAGAACTTCGCCGGCGGTGAACCGCAGGTGCGCGACGTGCCGGCAGGCGCGCACCTCGTCCCACGTGACCGGGGTCGACACGGTCGGCTCGTCGCGCCCGCGCAGCGAGTACGGCGCCACCGTCGTCTTGAACGGGTTGTTCTGGCTCCAGTCGATGAAGACCTTGCCCGGCCGCAGCGTCTTCGTCATCCGCGCGACCACGAGGTCCGGCGTCTCGGCGGCGAGCCGCTCGGCGAGGGCCTTCGCGTACTGCGACGTCTCGCCGCCGTCGGTCGTCACGACGCCCGCGTAGAGCTGCATGCCCTTGGAGCCGCTGGTCTTCGCCACCGGGGTGAGCCCGTCGGCGGTGAGCACGTCGTGCAGCCGCTCGGCGACGCGGCAGCAGTCCACGATGGTCGCGCCGGGCCCGGGGTCGAGGTCGAACACCAGCCGGTCCGGCGTGCTCCGCTCGTCGTCGGCGTCGACGGTCCACTGGTGGACGTGCAGCTCGAGCGCGGCGAGGTTGGCCGCCCAGACCAGCTCGGGCAGGTCGTTGATCAGCGGGTAGGCGATGACCTCGGGGTCCTTGCCGCGCCCGCCGACGGTGAGCCGGGCGGTGCGGACCCAGTCGGGCGCGTGGCGCGAGACGTCCTTCTCGAAGAACGAGCCGCCGTCGACGCCGTCCGGGAACCGCACGAAGGTCATGGCCCGGTCGCGGATGTGCGGCAGCAGCAGCGGCGCGATGCGCGAGTAGTAGTCGAGCACCTCGCCCTTGGTGAAGCCGTGACGGGGGTAGAGCACTTTTTCGAGGTTCGAGAGCGTCAGCTGCCGCTCGCCGACCCGCACCGTGATCCGGCTCCCCGCCACGGCGTCACGCTATCACCCGCGGTGCTGGTACGGACGTATCACGTCACGCGCCGGACAGGGGCTGGGTGAACCGGATCGCGTTGCCGAACGGGTCGCGAAGGCCGCAGTCGATCCCGTACGGACGCTCGGTGGGCTCGTCGGTGAACTCGACGTCCTTCGCCAGCAGCGTCTCGTAGGTCTTGCGGCAGTCGTCGGTGGTGAAGAACAGCGTCCCGCCCATCGCCCCCTTGGTCAGCAGGTCCCGGACCTGGTCCGCCGTCGACTCGTCCATCCTCGGCGGGCCGGGCTTCTCGAGCAGGATCTCCCGGTCGGGGTGGCCGGCGACGTTGATCGTCAGCCAGCGCATGAACCCGAGGTCGGCGTCGGTGTTGACCTCCAGGCCGAGCTTGCCGACGTAGAAGTCGAGCGCCTCGTCCTGGTCGAGTACGAAGATCTGGGAAATGGTCAGTGCGGTGAACATGCGGCCGACGGTAGCGCCCGCACCCGCGGCGGCGCTTATCCGAAACGACCGCGCCGGTCAGTCCCTCGGCCGCAGCCAAGCCATGGCGAAACAGGTCGGGACGTCGGCGACCGGCCCGCGCCGCCGGTAGGCCGACGGTGACTCGCCGACGATGTCGCGGAACGTCCGGCTGAAGGTCCCGAGGCTCGTGAAGCCCACTTCGAGGCAGATCTCGGTGACGCTCCGGTCGCCCGAGCGCAGCAGGAACATGGCCCGCTCGACGCGCCGGCGCTGCAGGTAGCGGTGCGGTGTCTCGCCGAACGTGGCCCGGAAGGTCCGCGTGAAGTGCGTCGGCGAGACGTGCGCGACCTTGGCCACGGCGGACACGTCCAGCGGCTTGGCGTAGTCCCGGTCCATGGTGTCGCGGGCCCGCAGCATCCGGCGGTTGGACTCCTCCACGGCGCGACGCACCCGTCGATCACACCACACCGGACTCAGAGCAGGCGGAAGCCGCCGGCGCAGGGGTAGCCCGGCACGCCCGCCTTCGCCTGCTTGCCCGGCAGCGGGTGGCCCAGCAGCCACAGCTGCCCGGTCGTCGCCACGTTCGCGGCCAGCGAGACGTCGCCGACGAGCCGGAACCGCGTCTGGCGGCCGTCCGGGAGCAGCGCCCAGCCGGTCAGCCGGGCCACCCCGCGGGTGCGCGGCTCGAACGGCGCGTCGAGCGCGACCCGCAGCTCCACCCAGGTCTCCTCGGTGATCGGCCGGCGGACCCGCAGGACGCCGACGACCACGAGCAGGCCCATCAGCGCGAACACCGCGCTGCCGCCGGCGATGCCCCCGAACGCGGCCGGGCCCAGGAAACCGCCGGGGTCGAACCGCACGGTCGCCACGACGATGAAGCCGGCCGCGCCGAGCGCCAGGAACACCACCCCGGAGACGACCGTCCGCCGGACCCGGTACGCGCGGTGCGCGGCGAGCACCGGGTCGAGCCGCGGCGGCGTCGGACGGCGTGAGACCGGCTCGGCCGGTGTCGCCCCCGGCGTCGGCGTGTCCTCGATCCGCCCGGCCCGCACCCACATCGCGCCCGGCGGGCGGACGAACACCCGCCGGCCGGCGCCGAGCACCCACAACCGGCGCTCGCCGGCCAGCTGCACCCGCGGCCCGTCGGCGAGCCGGGTCCGCAGCCACCGGCCGTCCGGCAGCCGCACGGACACCCGCGATCCCTTGACGAGCAGGCCGTCCGGGGCGATGTCCAGCCGGCGGTAAGGCTCCGGGAAGAGCCGCCGGAGCCGCGCGTACAGGCTCAGGACGTAGCTCCACAACGCCGATGTGCCGCCGAAGACGGCGAAGTAGAAGTAGGGCAGCGCGCTCCCGTCCCGCACGCTCAGCGCGATCAGGACGCCGTAGGCGAGCATCACCCCGCTGAGCACCATCCGCAGGACGACCGCCGAGGTCAGCTTCCGGACATACCCGGCGAACAGCGGCTCGGCCCCCGACGGCAGGTTCGGCACGGGTTCGTGGACGCGGACTCGGTCCACGCCGGAAGCGATGTCCATGGTTCGTCGTCCCCAGTCGGTGCGTGTGCTCGGCTGCGGCAGCGTACCGGGCCTCAGCCGCACCCGACGATCCGCAAGGCGAGGTCGCCGTAGTGGTAGGCGAGCCGGTCGACGGAGAACTCGCCGCCGTCATGGAACCAGCTCGACACGCCCATGCCCATGTCCAAGATCGAGTACGACGCGAGCCGCGCGGATCCCGGCGCGAAGACGCCGTCGGCCGTGCCGCGTTCGATGAGCTCGCGGAAGCCGCGCTCGTAGGTGCCGCGGCGGCGCAGGACGCGGTCGCGGTCCGGTTGCTCCAGGCTGCCGATCTCGCGGTTGCCGACGAAGGCTTCCAGCTGGTGCCGCGCGTGGTAACGGACGTGCGCTTCGGCCGCCCGGCGCAGCTGGTCGCGGACGTCGGCGGCGCTGCCGACCGCTTCGGCGTGCCGGGCGATCAGGGCGTCCATCGTGCCCAGCATGATCTCCGCGAGCAGGACCTGCTTGCCGGACACGTGCTTGTACAGGCTCGGCCCGCGGATGCCGACCGCGGCGCCGATGTCGGCCATCGTGGTGGTCCGGTAGCCCTGGGTGGCGAACAGCCGCAAGGCCGCCAGCCGGATCGCGGCGGCCCGGTCGCCGGGCAGTGCCGCCGGCGGGCCGGCCGGCTGATGAGGTCGCTCCACCTTCATGACCGTCAGGCTAACGCAAATTAGCCACACTGTCTTGACAGTGCTTCGAAGGCGAGTTCTTATGGCTAACAGTCATTAGCCACGGAGGTCCTGGGCCTCGACCTGCTCACCTGGGAGGACTCATGCGACTGTCCGGAAAGGTCGCGCTGGTCACCGGCGCGACCGGCGGCATCGGCGAAGCGATCACCCGGCGGCTGGCGGCGGAAGGCGCTCGCGTCGTCGTCACCGACATCGACGCGCGGCGGTGCGAAGCGCTGGCCGCCGAGCTGCCCGACGCGATCGGCGTCGCGCTCGACGTCACGTCCGCGGCCGCCTGGGAGCAGGTCGTCGCCGGGCTGGACGGGCTTTCGGTGCTGGTGAACAACGCGGGCATCGGCGAGCCGGGCACCGTGGAGACCGAGACCGAGGAGACCTGGGACAAGGTCATCGCGGTCAGCCAGCGCGGGGTGTGGCTCGGGATGAAGCACGCCGGGGCGGCGATCGAGCGCGCCGGCGGTGGTTCGATCGTGAACATCGCGTCGATCTTCGGCACGGTCGGCGGGTTCGGCACGCACTTCTCCTACCACGCGGCGAAGGGCGCGGTCCGGCTGATGACCAAGAACGCCGCCCTGCACTGGGGCGCGCGCGGCGTCCGGGTCAACTCGGTGCACCCCGGCTTCATCGAGACCCCGTTGTCGCGCGAGCTGTGGCACGGAACGAAGCGCCACGCGGCGATGGTCGACGGAACCCCGCTGGGCCGCCTCGGCCGCACCGACGAGGTCGCGGGCGCGGTGGCGTTCCTGGCCTCCGAGGACGCGAGCTTCGTGACGGGCTCGGAGCTCTACGTGGACGGCGGCTGGACCGCGCGCTAGCGGGCGAGGCGGTACCGGGCCACACCGTCCACATCGGACGCTGTGGCCCGGCCGCGGGCGACCAGGACGTCGAGGTGGGCGACCGTCTCGTTGACCGCCAGCATCCGGTTGAAGTCGTTCAGGTCGTCGAACGCGATCGACCGGCTGGTCCACGGCAGCAGCCGCGCCACCGCGTGGCCCTCGCGCGCGCCCGAGTCCAGCGCGTACTCCGTCTGCGCCAGGCGCTTGTCGTGGTGGTCCAGCAGTTCCTCGACGCGCGTGTGGGTGCTGGCCGCGACCGGGCCGTGCGCGGGGAACAGGCGGGTGTCCGGGAACGTCGTCATCAGCTCGAGCGAGTCGAGGTAGTCGCCGAGCGGCAGGCCCGGCTCGCCCAGCTCGAAGCCGATCGACGGCGTGATGTGGGGCAGGACGTGGTCGCCGGAGAACAGCGCCCCGCGGGCCCGGTCGAGGTACACCACGTGCCCGCGGGTGTGCCCGGGGGTGGCCACGACCTGCAGGCCGTCCGCCAGGAAACCGGGCTCCAGCCAGTGGTCGGGCGGCTCCCAGCCGGCCGGGTCGAACTCGCCGTAGCCCGACGCCATCCGGTCGGCCAGGTCGGCCGCGCCGCCGCGGCGCAGGACGTCCAGCGACGTCACCGGGACGTCGGTGCGCAGCCGCGCGAGCAGCTCCAGCCCCGGCCGCTCCCCCGCGCCGAGGTGCACCCGCGCGCCCACGCGGCGGCGCAGGTCGATCGCCTGCGTGTAGTGGTCGCGGTGGATGTGCGTGACGAACACGTCGGTGATCTCGCCGAGCCGCCGGCCCAGCTCCCGCAGCGCCTCTTCCAGCACGGCCAGGGACTCCGGGATCGCCCAGCCCGCGTCGATCAGCACCAGGCCGCCGTCCGTCTCGAGGACGTAGACGTTGATCGCGCGCAGGCCGTCGTTGGGCAGCGGCAGCGGGACGCGGTGCACGCCGGGCGCGACGGTTTCGGGCCCGGCGGTCGCCCACTTCCCGCGGTCGAGACTCACGTGGCGGCTCCGGTGTGCAGGCCGTCGGCGAGCTCGCGCGCGGTCACGCGGTCGAGCTTGCCGACCTTGGTCTGGGGCAGGTCGGCCACGACGTAGACGAACTCCGGCCACTTCGTCTTGGACAGCCCCGCGGCGCCGAGGTGGGCCGTGATCTCCGCGAGCTCCACCGCGCCGCCGTCACGCGGCACGACGAGCAGGGCGACCCGCTCCCCCAGCACGTCGTCGCGGACCGGCACCACGCAGGACTGGGCGAGGCGCTCGTACCCGGCGACCGCCCGCTCGATCTCGACGATGTCGATGTTGCGGCCACCGCGGATGACGACGTCCTTCTCCCGGCCCATGATCGTGATCAGGCCGTCCACAGAAGACACCACGAGGTCACCGGTCGGGAAGAACCCGTCGGTGGTCAGCTCCGGCGGCGCGACCCGGCCGTCGCGCGCGTAGCCGAGGAACAGCGACGGCCCGCGGACCTGCGCCCGGCCCGTCTCGCCCGGCCCGAGCACGACGCCCTCGGGCGAGACGGCGCGGACCTCCGTGCCGGGGAACGGCCTGCCGTCGTGGCCCAACCGGATCTCCTCCGGTTCACCGGGCAGCGGGGACGTGTGGCCGAGACACTCGGACATGCCGAACACCCGCAGGATCTTCGTCCCCAGGGTCTGTTCGGCCCGGGCGAGCGCGGCGCGGTCCATCGGGCCGCCGCCGACGGTGAACGACCGGACGCCCCGAAGCGCGCCGGGTTCCGCCGCGGCGGCCAGCTGCAGCACCATCGTCGGCACGCACATCGTCCACCGGACCCCGGTCGCCGCGAGCCGCGCGACCACCGCGGCGGGCTCCCACTTCGCGGTCAGGACGAGCGGGCCGCCCAGCACCAGCGAGGCGTAGACGCCGAAGCAGAACGCGGCGGTCGACGAGAGCGGGACGATGGCCGCGACGGCCTCCCCCGGCCGCAGCCCGTTGATCTCGATCGTCCGTGCGCACGCGTAGCGCAGGGCGCTTTCGGACTGGACGACGCCTTTCGCCCGCCCGGTCGAGCCCGAGGTGAGGCCGACGAACACGCCGCCGCCCCACCGCGCCGGATCCCGACGGTCCACTGTGGACGAAGCGACCCACCCGTCCAGCGCCGGCCGCGACGCCGGAACGTCCCATTCGGCCACCGCGGACGGCTCGGCCACGACCACGTCCGGCCGGATGTCCTCGACCGCCGCGGCGAACTCGGCTCGTGTCGTGTGCCGGTTGACGACGGCGAGCACCCCGCCGGTCAGGCCGGTCGCCAGCGCGGCGACGAGCGTGCGCCACGTGTTGTCCGCCTGGACCAGCGCGGTGCTCCCGTGCCCGAGCACCTCGGCGAAGGCCTCCGCGCGGGCGAGCAGCTCGCGCGCGGAGTGCTCGCCCTCGTCGTCGACGACCGCGACGAAGTCGGCCTGCTCGGCGCGTTTCCTGAAGTCCTGGACCGCTTCCCTCATCCGGCGAACATCTCCCGCTCGGTGCCCATGACCGCGATCCGGCGGCCGCGCATGTCACCGACCTGGGCGACCGCCTCGGCCCACTCGGGGCTGGTGAGCGCTTTCCGGAGGTCGTCCTCGGTGTCGAAGCCGAGGATCGACACGCCGTCCCAGCCGTCGGACCGCGGCTCGAGCGGGGCCTCGACTTCGGTGTGCCGCCAGGACCGGAGACCGGGCAGGCGGTAGGTGAGCTCGGCGTGGTCGGTCCGCCACCAGGTGATGAACCGCTCGTGGGTCCAGTCCGGCGGCTTGGCGGCCAGCAGCACCAGGTTAAACATCGGCACCTCCCGCGAACCGGACGCCGGGCGAGCGGCCGATGAGCAAGCGCTCCAACCGCCCGGACGCCCCCACCTGGCCGGCGGCCACGAAGTTGGCGACGACCTCGCCGGCCCGGCGGACCTCGCCGAGGTAGAACTCGTCACGGCCGGTGCCGCCGGTGGCCAGCGGGTGGTGGGTGAGCGTGTTCTTCTCGCGCTGGGCGAGGTAGCCCTCCATCGCTTCGCGGCCGCCGGCGAAGTCGGTCGCGCCGGTGTCGGTCGAGAAGAGGATGGAGAAGGTGAAGCCGTCGTCGATCAGGTCCAGGATCCGCGCCGGGGTGTCGCTGTCCATGATCTCGAACCACTTCGTCAGGAATGGTGCCTCAGACACGTTCGACCTCCTTGACGGCGTGCGCGGCGGCGAGCCGCCCGGCCCGGCGGCCGGACACCACGGCCAGGCACAGACCGCCGCCGTAACCTTCGTTATACACATCGGACAGGTCGGCGCCGGCCGGGTAGAGGCCCTCGATCGGCTGACCTTCGCCGTCCACGGCGGTGCCGGTCGCGTCGGCTTCGACGCCACCGAACGTGAACGTGATCGCCGGGACGACCTCGGCGAGGTACACCCGTCCGTCGCCCAGGCGGGCGCGGGCGTCGGCGTCGAGATCGGGCGGTCCTCCGGGCAGCGCCGCGAAGTCGTCCGCGACGCCGGCGCTGCCGCCGCGGTCGCGGGTGAACGCCCAGCGGTCGAGGTGCGGGCTGCCGGGGACGAACGGTGCCTCGGCGGCGCGCTGGACGGCTTCGGACCAGAGGAGCAGGCCGCGGCCGCCGTGGGCGGCCAGTGCCATGGCGTTGTTGTGGTCACCGCGGGTCTCGTCGGCGAACCGGCGCCCGGCCGGGTCGAGCAGGATCCCGGCTTCGCTGTGGTAGAGCGCGAACGCGATGTAGTCGACCGGGCTGAGCGGCTCGGCGCCGGTCGCGAACAGGTGCCCGTAGAACCCGGTGTTGGCGGTGTTGACCGACGCGCCGAGCGCGGTGGCGAGGGCCGCGCCGGTGCCACGCGACCAGGGGTTGCCGCGCAGGGGCGGGACGAACCCGCCGCCGACGAGCCCGGCCCGGACGGCCGGGTCGGCCTGCCGCCCCCCGGTCGCGAAGACCACCGACCTGGTCGTGATCCGGCGTGGACCTTCCGCGGTCGTCACGCCGAGTGAGTAGCCATCGCCGTCGCGGGTGACTTCGTCGGTGACGGCGTCGACGGCGATCCGGCCGCCGGCCGCGGTGAGGGCGCGGGCGAGGTGGGCGAGCACCAGCGGCAGGTCGAACTTGTGCCCGCGTCCGGCCAGTGCCCGCTCTTCGCCGGTCAGCGGCGGGGCGAAGCCCGACAGCCACGCGATGGCGTCGTGGTAGCCGTCGACGACCAGCCGGCCGTGCCGCTGGTGGCGGCCCGGGTCCTCGCGCCGCAGCGCGGCCTCGTCCTCGATGGCCCAGACGTAGCCGCCGGAGATCGCGGCCGAGCCGCCGATCATCGGCGCGCGTTCGAGGACCAGCGTGCGGGCGCCCGCCGTGGCGGCGGTGACCCCGGCGGACAGCCCGGCGAGCCCGGCACCGAGGACGACAGTGTCGAAGACGTCGAAGGTCTCGGTCATGCTTCCGGCCAGTCGATCAGGGCGAACGAGGTGCTGAAGAACGACTGGTACCGCGCGATCAGCCCGTGCGGGGACACGACGGCCGCGGAGTGGAACGCGCCGACGGCCGTCCCGGCTTCGGTGACGACGCCGTAGACCATCTCGGTGTCGCCGTCGGCGCAGTACCGCAGCACCTCGTGGACGCGGTCGACGGCGTTGCGTCCGCCGATGTAGGCCGCGAAGTCCGCTTTGGACTCCCCGCTCACCTCCCGCGCGGGCAGGGCGATCAGGAACCGCAGGTCGGGTTCCATCAGGTCGAGGGCTTTCCCGGGGTCCTGGCCGTCCATCGCGGACAGGTACTCTCGCAGCGCCACGGTCACTCTCCTTCGGGTGGTTCAGCGGGTGGGCGGGGTGTAGAAGTCCCCTTCGGACACCCACTTCCCGTTCTTGACGACCACTTTCTGCACGTCACGCGTGCCCATGTGCCGGTCCGGGCCGAAGTTCATCACGGGAGCGACGCCCGGGTCGATGTTCTTCGCCTGTTCGTAGGCCTTCGCCAGCGACTCGGACGTGACCGCGCCCGGGATGGTCTGCGCGATCTGGCTGAAGACCTTCGCGCCGGTCCAGCCCCAGAGCGCGATGAAGTCCGCGGGCTGGCCCGGCTCGTACTTGGCCATGGCGTCCCGGAACTCCTTGACGGCGGGATCGCTGTCGTTCGGGGACTTGACGAACTGCACGGCCCTGGCGCCCTCGGCGGCGGCGCCGGCCAGGGTGAGCGTCGATTCCGCCGCGACCGGCGCGTAGCCGTACGCCGGCGCGGTGAGGCCCTGCAGCTTGGCCTCCTTCATGAACGCGGCGGCCTCGGGCGAGGCGAGGATCAGGATGATCGCGTCGGGGGCCTTGGCCTTGACCTGGCTGACGACCGGGCTGTAGTCGGTCGACTGGAACTTCACCGGGAAGAGGTTCACGTTCATGGCCGGGTCGGACTTCTTCGCGACACCCTGCGCGGCCTGGGCGACCTTGACGAACGCGGCGGGGTCGCTGTGCACGACGACGACGTTCTTCCGGCCGTCCTTCGCCACCCAGTCGCCGAGCGCGGCGGCCTGGTCTTCGTACAGCGTCTGCGTGCCGAAGAGGTTGGCGCGCGGCGGGGTGTACCAGGAGTCCAGCCCACCCAGCTCGTTGAGGATGGGCACCTTGGACTGCTGCAGCACGAACGGGAACGCGGCTTCGGCCTGCGACGTGCCGTTGGCCGCGACGATGGCGGAGACCTTGTCCTGGCCGATGAGCTCGCGGGCGATCTGGACGGTCTGCTGCGGGTCGAACGCGTTGTCCTTGACGATCCAGTTCACCTTGCGGCCGTTGATCCCGCCGCGGTCGTTGATCATCTTGAAGTAGGCGTCCGCCCCGGCGCGCTGCGGGACGCCGGACGCGCTGACCGCGCCGGACAGCGGGTACCAGGCCCCGATGGTGATCTCTTTGTCGTTCGCTCCGGCCGAGTTCGCGCTCGCACAGGCACTGGCGGCGAGAATCAGGGTCGCGGCGACGCTGGCAACTTTGACGGGCGTCGAGCGGAGGCGCATGACTGCTCCTAGCAACCTGAGTTCAGTTCAGTTTGACTTTAGCTGCCGGTCCCAGGGTGGACAAGGGACGCGGAAAACTATCGGTTCGGGCGGCAGCGGGGAAAACCGCTACCGCAGTCCTCTGTGGACCGCTGGGTTACTCGGTCACCATGCGCAGGCAGCAGCCCTCGATGAGCTCCCGCACCTCGGCCAGCGGCGTCGACCCGGTCGGGCGGTACCACCGCCAGACGCTGATGATCAGGCCCAGCAGGGCGAGCGCCAGGGTGTGGGCGTCGCGGACCGGGAACGCGCCCTGGGACATGCCCTGGGTGAGCAGCCGGGTCCAGTCGCGTTCGATGGACTGCACCAGCTCGCGCGCCGCGCGGCGCTCGGTCTCCTCGCGCTTGGACGCGCGGGGGCCGGCCAGCAGGACCATGTTGTTCTGCAGGATCCGCATCTGGAGGATCTCGTTCTCGGACACGGCGAACGCCGCCCGCACGGCCGCCCGCAGCGCGGCCACCGGGTCCTGCTCCTCCTGCGTGGCCTCGACGAACTGGTCGCGCGAGCGCTGCAGCTCCAGCCGCATGATGGTGAGCAGGCAGTGGGCCTTCGACTCGAAGTAGTGGTACAGCGCGGTCTGCCCGATCCCGACCCGCCCGGCGACGGCCGACCACTTGGTGGCCTCGTACCCGGTCTCGCCGAAGTACTCGATCGCGGCGGCGAGGATCGCGCCGCGCTTGGACCGCGGGCCCTCGTCCGGCTCCACCAGCCTCGCCCCCGTCATGGCGTGTCCTCTCGTCCGCGTCACCGTGCGAGCCCCGAGCGTAGTCCTCACTTGAATTCATGTCACAACCGCTCGCCGGGGAACATGGCGAGATCTGCGCGGCCGGCTCGCCCGCCGCTGCCGGCGCGATCCTCGTGACCAGGCCCGCGGCCAAGTCCTCCGACGCGCTCAGGCGGCGGTTCGTCACCAGCGGGTCGAGCGCCGGTCGCGGTCCGACGAGCCCGAGCCCGGCCCCCGCGGCAGCACCCCGGCCGGCGGCGACCACCGGAGCGTCGAGCCCGGCGCAGATCCGGAGTGCGTCGTGCGGGGCGTCCGCGATGACCACCACAGCGGGCCGGACACCCGGCCCGCATCGCCGGGGCGCGGTCAGGAGGCCCTGCGCCGTCGCGGGGTCGATCGGGTTGGCCCGGCCGCGGGTCGGCAGGACGTGGGCGACGCCGTCCCCACTCATCGAGCGGTCCAGCCGCCGTCGACCACCATGACTTGGCCCGTGTAGTACGACGACGCGTCCGAGGCGAGGAACAGCAGCGCGCCGTCGAGCTCGCCCGGGTCGCCGCCGCGGTTGAGCATCGTGTTGCGCTCCACCCAGCGTCGCGAACGCTCGTCGTCGAACAGGTCGCCGGTCATCTCGGACCGGAACCAGCCGGGCGCCAGCGCGTTGACGCGGACCCCGGCGCCGCCCCACTGGCCGGCCAGCTCCCGGGTCAGCCCGATCAGCCCGGCCTTCGACGCCGCGTAGCCCGCCCCGCCCAGCGGCGCGGCCGACACGAGCCCGAGGATCGAGGCGACATTCACAATGCTGCCGCCGTCGCCGCTTTCGGCCATCAGCCGGGACAGGTGGAACGGCGCGACCAGGTTCACCGCGAGCACGCCGGCGAAGTCGTCGGCGCTCTCCTTCTCCGCCCGCTGCTCCCCCGGCACGCCCGCGTTGTTGACCAGGACGTCGATGCGGCCGGCGGTCTCGGCCAGCCGGACCCGGTCCGCCGCGACCGAGACGTCGCAGGTGACGGGGTGGATGTCCGGGCCCAGCGCCGCCAGCCGGTCGGCCCGGCGCGCGGCGGCGTACACCGTCGCGCCCGCCGCGGCCAGCACCGTCGCGAACCGCGCGCCCAGCCCGGACGACGCCCCGGTCACGACCGCCGTCTTGCCCTCGAGGGAGAACATCACGCGTCCACGGCGATCGGGAGGGCGGTCGCACCGCCGTCGAGGACCAGCGCCTGCCCGGTCATCCACGACGACGCCGCGCTCGCCAGGAACAGGGCCGCGTTGGCGACGTCCTCGGGGGTCCCGAGCCGGCGCAGCGGCAGCTTCGCGGTCAGGATCGGCTCCCGCGCCTCCCAGACCGCCCTGGCCAGCTCGGTCTTGATCACGCCGGGCGCGATGGCGTTGACGCGGACCTTCGGGCCGAGCTCGTAGGCGAGCTGCCGGGTCATCAGCAGCATCGCGGCCTTCGTCGCGTTGTAGTAGCCGATCTGCGGGTCGACGATGAGGCCGCCGACGGAGGCGATGTTGACGATCGTGCCGCCGTGCTCGGCCATCCAGGCGTGCCAGGCCGCCCGGCTCCACGCGATCATGCCGTACTGGTTGACGCGGACGGTCTTCTCGGCGCGCGGGAGGTCCAGCTCCAGGAGGTCGCCCAGGTACGGGTTGGTCGCCGCGTTGTTGACCAGGATGTCGACGCGTCCGAAGTGGACCATCGTGTCCGCGACGCACCGGTCCGCCTGCTCCGGCTCCCCCGCGTTGGCGACGACGTCGAGCACGTCGCCGGTCCCTTCCCCGCGGAGCAGCTCGGCGCGGGCGGCCCGTAGCCCGTCGGCCTTGCGGGCCGCGATCACGATGTCGGCACCGGCGGCCCGGAACGCCTTGGCGATCCCGAGCCCGATGCCGCGGGAGCCGCCGGTGATCACGGCGACCTGTCCGTCGAGAACCTTCATCGCGCCTCCTCGTACTTGGCCAGTTCCTGCCGCGCGACGGTGCGCAGGTGCACCTCGTCGGGGCCGTCGGCGATCTTCAGCGCGCGGGTGATCGAGAACAGCCGGGCCAGCACGGTGTCGTCGCTGACGCCGGCCGCGCCGTGCGCCTGCACCGCCCGGTCGACGACGCGGTGGGCGACGTCGAGGGCGGCGACCTTGATGGCCGCGACCTCCATCCGGGCGCCCGCGTTGCCGGCGGTGTCCATCAGCCACGCGGACTTGAGCACGAGCAGCCGCAGCTGGTCGATCTCGATGCGGCTGCGCGCGATCCACTCGCGCACCACGCCACGCTCGGCGAGCGGACCGCCGAACGCGACGCGGGCGAGCGTCCGTTCGCACATCAGCCGGAGTGCGCGTTCGGCGAACCCGACCGCGCGCATCGCGTAGTGCATGCGGCCCGGGCCGAGCCGCCCCTGTGCGAGGGCGAACCCCTCACCTTCCCCGCCGAGCAGGTTCGCGGCGGGCACGCGGACGTCTTCGAACAGGACCTCGCCGTGGCCGAGCCGGTCGGTGTAGCCGAACATCGGCAGGTCGCGCAGCACGGTGACGCCCGGCGCGTGGCGCGGGATCAGGACCATGCTCTGCTGCCGGTAGGCCGGGGCCGCCGGGTCGCTGACACCCATCAGGATGATGAGCTCGCAGTCGGGGTCGAGGATGCCGGAGGTGTACCACTTGCGGCCGGTGACGACGTAGTGGTCGCCGTCGCGGACGATCCGGGTGCGGATGTTGCGCGCGTCGGAACTCGCGACGTCCGGCTCGGTCATCGCGAAGCACGAGCGGATCCGCGCGTCGAGCAGCGCTTCCAGCCAGCGTTCCCGCTGCTCGGCGCTGCCGAACAGCGAGAGCAGCTCCATGTTGCCGGTGTCCGGGGCCGAGCAGTTGAAGACCTCGTTGCCGATGATCGAGCGGCCCATCAGCTCGGCCAGTGGCGCGTATTCGAGGTTGGTCAGCCCGGCGCCCCGGTCGCCGTGGGTGAGAAAGAGGTTCCACAGCCCTTCGGCGCGGGCCTTCTCCTTGAGTTCCACCATGATCGGCGGCAGGGCGTGCGGGTCGGCGGCCTCGGCGAGCTGACGGTCGTACACCGGCTCGGCGGGCAGGACGTGGGTGTCCATGAAGGACTCGACCCGCGCCCGCAGTTCTCCGGCCCGCGGGGAAAGCGCGAAATCCATGGTCAGCTCCTCACGATGTCGGCGGCGGACCGGATCATCGCGGCGATCGTGGGCGGCAGCCGCTCCTGGTCCGGGTCGTGGTGCTTGCCCTCGCGGTGCCGGCGCAGGTTGTGGCCCATGATCGCGGCCATCTTCATCCGGCCCAGCGCCCGGAACCACGCCATCGACGGCAGCGCGCCGCCGTAGACGGCCAGCAGTTCGGCCTCGGTCGGCAACCCGGGCACCGGCGTCCCGAGGGCGGGGAAGTTGCGGTGGTCGGCGAACAGCAGGAACCAGCCGAGGTCGGTCCGCGGGTCGCCGGTGCTCCAGATCTCCCAGTCCACGACGGCGGTGGCCCGGGACCCGGCGAACAGGACGTTGCCGAGCCGGAAGTCACCGTGCACGAGCACCGGCGGCAGGTCGGCCGGGACGTCGTCGGCCAAGAGCCGCAGCAGGTCTTCGGCGCCGGGCCGGAGCTCGGCCGGGACCGCGTGCATCGTGCGGGTCCAGCGCTCCAGCTCGCCGGCGGCCGACGCGGGCGGCTCGCCCGGGACCGGACCGGCGTCGTGGAGCAGACGCAGGAGCCGGGCCGCCTCCAGCATCCGGGTGCGAGCGAGGTCCGGGCTGAGGCTGTGCTCGTCGAGGACGGGTTCGATCGCCTCGCCGTCGGCGAACTCCATGGCGAACCACGTCTCGTCCGTCGCGATCACCCGCGGCACCGGCACCGCCGATCCGGCCAGCGCGCGCAGGACCCTCGCCTGCCGCAGGACGTCGTTGCGGCCCACCGGTTTCTGCCCCGGCGGGACGGCCTTGACGACGTAGGAGCCGTTGACGGTGTACGTGAGCCCGGAATGGCCGCCGGGCAGCACTTCCAGCTCGCCGCCGAGGCGGTCGCGGACCTGATCGGCGAGCGTCATCGCGACGGCTCCTTCGGCAGGCCGAGCACGCGCTCGGCGAGGATGGTCCGCTGGATCTCGTCGGAGCCGCCGGCGATGCTGTAGCCGGGGGCGCCAAGCAGGTGCTCGGTCCAGGCGAAGGTGCCCCACTCGCCGGTGTCCGCGACGACCCGCGGCCCCAGCAGCTGGACGACGAGGTCGCTGGTCCGCCGCATCGTTTCGGTCGCGTAGAGCTTCCCGACCGAGGCCTCCGCGCCGGGCTCGCGGCCGGCGGCCAGCGCCGCGGTGACGCGCAGGCCGATGAGCCGCTGGACGAGCGTGCGGACGAACAGGTCCGCCGTCCGCTGCCGCTCGACGTCGGTGAGGGCACTGTGCCGCGCCAGCTCGATCGCGCGGTCGGCGTTGTCCAGGCCGAGCGAGCCCGAGTCGAGGCGTTCGGCGGCCAGAACGCTGAGCGTGACCTTCCAGCCCTGGCCGACCGGACCGAGCCGGTCGGTGTCGGGCACGACGACGCCGTCGAGGTAGACCTCGTTGAAGCTGGCACCGCCGGTCATCTGCCGGATCGGCCGCACGGTGACGCCGGGAGCGTCCATCCGCACCAGGAACACCGTGATGCCGGCGTGCTTCGCGACGTCGGGATCGGTGCGGCAGACGGCGACGCCCCAGGTGGCGACGCGGGCGCCGGACGTCCACACCTTGTGGCCGTCGAGCACCCAGCCGTCGCCGGTGCGCACGGCCCGGGTCCGGACGGCCGCGAGGTCGGAGCCTGCTTCGGTTTCCGAGAACAGCTGGCAGGCCAGCTCGTCGGTCCGCAGCATCGGCCGCAGCCAGCGCCGTTTCTGGTCGCCGGTGCCCCAGATCTCGATCGCGGGGGCCACGAGGTGCTGGGTCACCGGGAAGATCTCGCTCCGCCGGGGGACGTCGAAGGCGGCCTCCTCGGTGCGGTAGAGCTGCTCGTAGTACGCCGGCAGCCCGCGGCCGCCGAACTCGGGCGCGCGGCCGAGAGCGCCCCAGCCCGCGTCGAACCGGGTGCGTTCCCACTCCTGACCACGCGCGGTGTGCGAGCGTTCCTCTTCTTCGGTCCAGTTCTCGAAGACGGCCACCGAGTCGTCACCGGTTCCCCAGCCGGCCGAGGTGCGCGGACCGGCCACAGTGGACAGCCAGGCCCTGGCCTCGGCGCGGAACTCCGCCGGGCCGGTCATCGGGCCAGCACCGTGCACGCGCTGACCCCGGGTGCGCCGTAGACGTGGGTGAACCCGATCCGCGGCGCGCCCGGCACCTGCCGTGCACCCGCCCGGCCGCGCAGCTGCTGGACGACCTCGTAGACCTGCCGCAGCCCGGACGCGCCGATCGGCTCGCCGTTGGCGATGCAGCCGCCGTCGGTGTTGACCGGCAGCGTGCCGCCGATCTCGATGGCCCCGGACGCGATCAGCTTCTCCTGCTCGCCGTCCGCGCAGAACCCGCACTCGGCCAGGTGCATGACCTCGGCGCCGCTCTCGGTGTCCTGCAGCTGGGCGACGTCCACATCGGACGGTCCGAGGCCCGCCTGCTCGAACGCCGCCGCGGCCGTGTCGCGGCTGACGCTGGTCAGCTCGCCCGCCTCGATCGACGGGCTGAAGACCTCGAACGAGCCGCGCCGGCGGGTCCGCACGACGGCGGATCGCAGCGTGACGGCGTCCCGGGTGGGGACCGAGGGAGAGCACAGGACCAGCGCCGCCGCGCCCTCCCCCGGAGAACAGAACATGAAGCGGGTCAGCGGGTCGTTGACCAGGCCGGACGCGAGGATCTCGTCGGCACTGATCTCCTTGCGCCGCCACGCTTCCGGCGTCAGGCTGCCGTTGCGGTACGCCTTTTCCGCGACCAGCGCCAGGGTCCGCTCGGTGATCCCGAAGTCGTGCATGTACCGCCGGATCTTCATGCCGAAGAACTGGGTGGTCACCATCAGCCCGTCGCGCCCGTAGGCGTCGTCGAGACCCCAGTCCCCGGGCCGCGGGTCGAACGCGCCGCGCGGGTGCTTGTCGAACCCGACGGCGAGCACGACGTCCGCCATCCCGGACCGGATCGCGTTGACCGCCGAGACCAGCGCGCTCCCGCCGGTCGCGCAGCCGTTCTTGACGTTGACGAACGGCAGGCCGGTGCGGCCGAGGTCGGTGACCAGGGTGTCGGCCAGGCCGGCGGCGTCGCTGCCGCCGAACGCCGCGCCGACCCGCGACCACGGGATCCCGGCGTCGGCCAGCGCCGCGGTCACCGCTTCGACGGCGTGGGCGCGCCCGGAGCGCTCCGAGCGGCCGAACGCCGTGCGGGCGGCGCCGCAGATCAGGACGTCGCTCACGAATCCTCCTCGACCGGCTCGGCACGCGGCACGCCGGTGGTCTCTTCGACGCGGAAGCGCATTCCGATGTGGACCCCCGCCGGGTCGGGTACGTCGAGCACGGCGGCCACGCGCGGGCCACCGTCCAGCTCGACGTACCCGAGCGCGAACGGCCGGAAGCCGGCGGCCGGCGGGACGTACGGGGGCGACTTCGGCGCGAACCGCTGCACGGTCCAGCTCCACAGCACGCCCTCGGCGGGCAGGGTCACCCCCGTCGGTTCCATCGGTCAGCGCCCCGTCCACTTGGGTTCGCGCTTCTCCAGGAACGCCGCGACACCCTCGGCCGCGTCGTCGGAGTTCAGCGTCACGCCCACCGCGAGGTGCTCCATGACCATCAGCGACTGCGTGTCCGCGTCGAGGCTGCGGTCGATGGTCATCTTGGTGATGCGCATCTGGAACGGGCTCTTGTCGGTGAGCTGGCCGATGAACTCGTCGACCGTCTCGTCGAGCCGCTCCGCGGGAGCGGACTTGTTGATCAGGTTGAAGTCGGCCGCCTCGACGCCGGAGAGCAGCTTGCCCGTGAGCATCAGCTCCTTGGTCTTGCGGATGCCGATCATTCGCGGCACCCGGTAGATCGGGCCCGCGCCGCCGAAGAGACCGCGGCGCATGTGGAAGTCGCCGATCTTGGCGTCGTCGGAGGCGATCGCGAAGTCGCACGAGATCATCAGCTCGAACCCGCCCGCGGTCACGTACCCCTCGAGCACCGCGACCGACGGCGTGTTCATCGAGTACAGGCGGTCGCAGATCTTCGCGGAGATGACGGCGACCTCCATGGCCGTCGAGCTGCCGATGTACTCGGCCTGCAGGCTGTCGAGGTCGAACCCGGAGCAGAACGTGCCCCCGCGGCCGCGCAGGACCAGCACCCGCAGGTCCGGGTCCTTGTCGACCTCGGTGATGATCTCGTCGAGCCGCTCCAGGATCGGCACGGTGACGCAGTTCTTCTTCCAGGGCCGGTTCAGCCACACCCGGGCCACGTGCCCGTCGCGCTCGAACTGGATCTCGTCTTCCACGGCCATCTCGTTCTCCTAACTGAACTGACTTCAGTTTGATTGAATAGGTCGGACGGGTCCGCTGTCAACCCGCTGACAGGTGGTCAGAGCCCCAAAGCGGCGGCGAGCCGGGCGTGGTGGTCCTGCGGCGTGCCGAACAGCACCTCGTCCGCCCGCGCGCGCCGGACGTACCGGTGGGCCGGGTGCTCCCAGGTGAAGCCGGTCCCGCCGTACAGCTGGACGTACTCGGTGACCGCCAGCCGGTACGCGTCCGCGCACACCGCGGCGGCCGCGGCGGCCGCCACCGGTAGCTCGGCGGACTCCGTCGCGACGCAGGCGATCGCGTACGCCGCCGCCGAGCGCGCGGCCTCGTACTCGACGAGCAACGCGGCGAGCCGGTGCTTCACCGCCTGGAACGACCCGATCGGCCGGCCGAACTGCCGGCGCTGCCCGACGTACGCCACGGTCGCCTCGAGCGCGTGCGCGATCCCGCCCACCTGCTCGGCGGCCAACGCCGCCCGCCCGATGTCGAGCACCCGCGGCACGACGTCCGCGCTCCCGATCGGCGTCGCCGGGGTGTCGTGGAACTCGAGGCGTGCCTGGGGTCGGCTCTCGTCGAGCACGCGCAACGGCGTCCTGGTGCCCGGCGAGCAGGCGAACAGCCCGTCCCCCGCCCGCACGAGGACCAGATCCGCGTCCGCTCCCCCGAGGACGAAGTCCGCCGTTCCCGACAGCGTCCCGTCGCGCGCTTGGACGTCGCCGTCGAAGGCGACGGTGACGCTCAGAGAGCCGTCGGCGATGCCGGGCAGGTAGCGCTCGTCGCCGCTGAGCACCAGGGTGTGCGCGGCCAGGACGACGGTCGGGAGCAACGCACCGGCGCACAACGCGCGTCCGGCCTCTTCCAGCACCACAGCCAGTTCGGCGAACGAATACCCGGCGCCGCCGTACTCCTCGGGGATCGCGAGCCCTTGGACGCCCAGCTCACCGGCCATCCGCTTCCAGTCTCCCCCGTGCGCGGCGAAGAAGTCCCTCGCCACCGCACGGAGTTCGCGCTGCTCGGGGGTCTCGGTGAGCAGGGCCGGGTCGATCGCCGGCATCACGCCTCCAACGTCGTCACGTCACGCACGCCCAGCGCGACGGCGTGCTCGCCGCCGAAGTAGGCGGACTCGGCCCGGGTGGCGAACGCTGAGTCGGCCGCCGAGCCGTGCGCGGCCACGACCCCTTCGTGCAGCACGACCACCTCGTGGCAGGTCGCCATCGCGCGGCTGAGCAGCTGCTCCAGCAGGACGACGGTCATCCCGCCGCCGGCGAGGTCGCCGAGCCGCGCGTACACCTCGTCGACCAGCGCCGGGGCGAGTCCCAGGGCCGGCTCGTCGACGATCAGGACGTCCGGGCCGGCCATCAGGGCGCGGGCGATGGCGAGCATCTGCTGCTCGCCGCCGCTGAGCCCGGCCGCCTGCACCGACAGCCGGTCGCGCAGCCGCGGCGGGAGCCACTCGGCGGTCTCGTCGAGCTTCGCGCGCAGCCGGGCGCCCTTCAGCCCCGCCGAGTACGCGGCCACCTCCAGGTTTTCGCGCAGCGAAAGGGTTTTGAACAGGGCCCGGCCTTCCGGGACGAGACTGGTGCCGACCGTGCGGACGCCCGTCCGGCTCACCTCCCGCGTGCCGGCGGAGGGCCGCAGCGAGCCGTGGAGGACGCGCCCGAGCGTGCTCTTGCCCGCGCCGTTCGCGCCCACCACGCCGAGGACGGCTCCTTCGCGGATGTCGAGGTCGATGCCGCGCAGCGCGGCGACCCCGCCGTAGTGGTGTTCGACGCCGGACAGCCGGAGCACCACGGGCGCGTCTTCGGCGCGGGTGGCCAGCGCCGGGCGGGCGGTGGTCGTGCCGAGGTAGGACGCCTGGACGGCGGGGTCGCGCAGCACGTCGCCGGGCAGTCCTTCACCGACGGGCTTGCCGAAGTCGAAGGCGACGACCCGGTCGGCGACGGCGAAGAGGTCGTCCAGCACGTGGTCGATGACCAGCACGGCGGCGCCGCCGTCGCGCAGGCGCTCGATCTGCCGGGCCGCCGTCGCGCGCTCGTCGGCGTCCAGGCCGCCGAACGGTTCGTCGAGGACGAGCAGCGCGGGCTCCTCGGCCATCGCCCGCGCGAGGTCGAGCCGTTTTTGCAGCCCGAACGGCAGCTCCGCCGGGTAGCGGTCCGCGACGTCGGCGAGCCCGACGCGGGCCAGGAGCTCGGCGGCGGTCCGGCGGTGCCGGGGCGTGATCCGCCGGTGCGTGCACAGGACGTTCTCCGCGACGGTCAGCTCGCCGAAGACCTCGGCGTGCTGGAAGGTGCGCCCGATCCCGAGCCGCCGCCGGGCGGTGGCTCGTGTGGACAGCAGCTCCTTGCCTTCGTACACAGCGCTTCCGCCGACCCGGCCACCGCCGGCGAGTCCGGAAAGGACGTTCATCAGGGTGGTCTTGCCCGCGCCGTTCGGGCCGATGACCGCGAGCACCTCGCCGCGGCGGACCGACAGCGACGCGCCCTCCAGCGCCTTCAACCCGCCGAACCGCACCGACACGTCCGCAAGGGTCAGCAGCGGCGCTCCGCCGGGCGCCTGGTGCACGACGTCGGACTCGGTGGCCGGGACCTGCGCCGGGCGCGTCGCGGGTACCCGGACGAGCTTGCGCGCGAGCTTGCCCAGGAACGGCACCACCCCGCCCGGCAGGAAGATCAGCGCGGCGATCAGCACGAGTCCCTGCACCACCGGCTGGGGCAGGCCGATCGAGCTCGCCAGCGTCGGCGACCAGGCGAGGTAGCCGCCGCCGACGACCGCGCCGAGCACGCTGCCGACGCCGCCGAGCACGCACGACGCGATGAGCGAGATCCCGAGGTTGAGCGAGAACGGGTCGGGGCTGACGAACCCGCTGAGCAGGCCGAGCAGCACCCCGGCGAAGCCGGTGAACGCGGCGCTCACCGCGAACGCGAGCGCCGACTGGGCCTCCGGCGCGATCCCGATCGACTGCGCGACCAGCGGGTGCGACTTGGCCGCCACCAGGCGCATCCGCAGCGCCGATCCCTTGGCGAGCACGGCGATCGCCAGGCAGACGCCGGCCGCGCCGATCGCCAGGGTCTGGACTTCCGTTCCCCCGCTCGGCAGCACGCCGGCGACGGTGTCCACTTGCGACACCGGGACACCCTGGTCGCCGCCCGTGACGTCGGTCCAGCGGTTGATCACCTCGAGGGAGACCAGGCTGAACGCCAAGGTGAGCAAGGCGATGTAGAGCGTCGAGAAGCGGGCGCCGGCATAACCGAGGAAGCCGCCGAGCACCGCGCTGACCACCACCGTGCCGGCCACGATGGTCTCCAGCGACCAGCCGTGCCCGCTGCCGTAGGCGGCGAAGTAGGCGCCGACCGCGAAGAACGCCGGGTGCCCGACCGACCAGACGCCGGACCAGCCGGCGAGCAGCCCGACCGACAGCACGGCGATGGTGTAGACGGCGGCCAGTGCGATCGAATACGTCTGGAAGGGCGGGATGGCCCCGGAGTTCGTCACGGCGATCACCGCGACGGCGGCGAGCGGCCCCAGCAGGGCCCGCGCCGTCCTGGATCGGATGAAGGACATGGCGTACCTCAAACCCGTTGGAAGGTGCGCGTGCCGAAGAGGCCCTGCGGGCGGATCAGCAGCACGAGGACGGTGAACGAGAAGACGAAGGTGTCGCGGAAACTGGCCGAGACGTAGCTCGCGCCGAGGTTCTCCAGTACCCCGACCACGAGGCCGCCGACGACCGCGCCGTACATGCTGTTGAGGCCGCCGAGGAAGATCCCGGCGAAGGCGCGGAACAGCGGGGCCGAGAGCACAGTCGGCGCCAGGCCGACCTTGGGGGCGTAGAGGCACGCGGCGAGTGCGCCGAGCCCGAGTCCCAGCGCCCACGCCAGCCGCGCGATCCGCTGCGCGTCGATCCCGACGACCTGCGCGGTGTCAGCCGATTCCGCGACCGCGCGCATCGCGGAGCCGGTGGTGGTCCGGCCGAACAGGAAGGCGACCAGTCCCATCGCGACGGCGGCGACGGCGATGGTCAGCAGGCTCTGCGCCGGGATCGCGACGCCGCCCGCGCGGACCGTGCCGTCGACGATGCTGGGGAACGCCTTCGGTTCGGTGCCCCAGATCGAGCTGATCACGCTCTCGGCGATGAGCGCCACGCCCATGGTGACCACCAGCGCGGCGAAGAGCTGTCCCTGGCCGAGCGGGCGGATCACGACTTCGCGGACCAGCAGCCCGGCGGCGACGGTCACCGCGATCGCGCCCAGCACGCCGACGATCACCGCGGTTCCGTTGTCGTGGAAGGTGATCGCGGCGTAGAGGCCGAGCGTCGCCAGGCTGGCGAGCGCGAAGTTCACCACGTCGGTGGCCCGGTAGACGATCACCAGGCCGAGGCCCATCAGGCCGTAGATCGCACCACTGGCGATCCCGCTGACCAGCACGAGCAGGAATTGATCCACGCCGACCCTCTCCCTTGAGAGCAAAGTGAACTCAGTTCAGGTGACGGTAGCTCGCCGGCTCCGCGCTGGCAAGAGGTCACGCGGTGAAGCGGCCACCGTTGGCGAGCACCACCGAACCGGCCAGGTTCGCCGCTTCCCCACCCGCCAGGAACAGCGCCACGTCCGCGATCTCCTCCGGCGTCGCGTAGGCCCCAGCACCGGACTCCTCGAACGCCCGGCGCAGCGCGTCCGGCGTCCGCGCGGCCATCCCCGTCTCGGTCGGCCCGGGCGCCACGACGTTGACCCGCACCCCGAACGGGACGACCTCCTTCGCGACCGCCTGGGCCAGCGCGTGCACCCCGGCCTTCGACGCGGAGTAGTGCGGATAGCCCACCGGGGCGTCGAACGCGGACGACGAGCCGACGACGACCACGGCGCCGGCCCGGCGCGGCACCATCACGCGGACCGCGGCGCGCAGGACGTGGAACGTGCCGTCGAGGTTCACGCTCAGCACGCGCCGCCAGGACCGGGTGTCAAGGCGCGACGTGACTTCGAGCGGCGTCCGCGCCTCCCAGGCGTCGGCGATCCACTGCTTGGCCTGCGGGTCGTCGATGCCGGCCGCGTGCACGACGACGTCGAGCCGGCCTTGGTCGCGCACGATCCCGCCGACCAGCCAGTCGACGCGGTCCGGGTCGGCGACGTCCACCTCCGCGGCCCGCGCGCCGGCCAGCGGCGCGGCGACCTTCCCGGCGGCGTCCGCGTCCAGGTCGGCGAGCACGATCGTCCGCGCGCCCCGCCCGGCCAGCTTCCGCGCCACCGCGGCCCCGATCCCCGACCCCGCGCCGGTCACGAGCACCACCTTGCCCTGCCATTCTTCCTGAACTGAGTTCATTTCTGTATCGTCGGTCGCGTGAGCGAATCGCGCAAGACCCGGGCGCTGCGCCTGTCCGCCTGGCGGACCCCGCCGTCCCTCGTCGACGTCGACGTCCCCGAGCCGGTGGGCACCGAGGTGCTGGTCCGCGTCGAGGCGGCCGGGATCTGCCACTCCGACCTGCACGTCCTCGACGACGTCTTCCCCTACCGCCTCCCCTTCACGCTCGGCCACGAGATCGCGGGCCGCGTCCACGCCCTCGGCGACGCGGTCACCGGCGTCGCGCTCGGCGACCGCGTCGCCGTCTACGGGCCGTGGGGGTGCGGCGAGTGCCGCAGTTGCGAGGCCGGGCGGGACAACTACTGCGACCGCCGCGCGAACCTGGGCTTCTCCGGCGCCGGTCTCGGCCGCGACGGCGGGATGGCCGACCACGTCCTGGTCCCCCACGCCCGGCACCTCGTCCCGATCGGCGACCTCGACGCCACCCAGGCGGCGCCGCTGACGGACGCCGGCCTGACGCCGTACCACGCGATCGCCGGGCTGACGCTGGGCGCGGGCTCCGTCGTCGTGGTCATCGGCGTCGGCGGGCTCGGCCACGTCGCGATCCAGCTCCTGCGCGCGATCACCGAGGCCGAGGTGGTCGCCGTCGACGTCCGCGAGGACGCACTGGCCCTCGCCGACCGGTGTGGCGCCCACCGGACGCTGCTCGTCCGAGCCGACACCGAGACGGTCCTGGGCCGCACGGCCGACGCCGTGCTCGACTTCGTCGGCAGTGCCGCGACCCTGCGCCTCGGGGCGGGAGTCCTGCGCCCCGGCGGGGATCTGGTGCTGGTCGGCAGCGCGGGCGGAACGCTCACGGTGAGCAAGCCGGGCCCGCTCCCCGCGGGCGGCTCGATCTCGCTCCCGTTCTGGGGCAGCCGGCCGGAGCTGCACGAGGTGATCGCCCTCGCGCGCTCCGGCGCGCTGCAGGTGGAGACCGAGGTCTTCCCGTTGTCCGAGGCGGCCGAAGCACTCGAGCGGCTGCGCGCGGGCAAGATCGTCGGCCGCGCGGTGCTGGTGCCCGGTCGTGAGTGAGAAACAGGGTTAGAACACTGTTTCTCACTCACGACCGCCGCGGCGGGCCACCCGTCAGGCGTGGGGCGAAGAAGCCGCCCACCGCGGTCCAGTGCCCGCCGGTCACCGTCACGCGCTGCACCTCGGTGGCGCCGAGGTGCCGCTGGTCGGTGAACGTGATCGGCGGCATGAGCCCCGTCTCGACCCCCGTCGCCGTCCGGTGCTCGCGGGACGGCGCCTCCCCCGCGACGACCGGCCGGGCTGATCGGTCATCCGCTGAGGCGGGCGCGCTCAGGAGGCCGCGTCGTGCACGCCCGCCGCCAGCAGCTCCCGCAACGCGTCCGACAGCGAAGCGAACATCGGGACCACCTCGGCCAGCCCCGTGATCCGGAACAGCCGCGCCAGGGTCCGGCTGTTCGCCACCACCCCGAACCGGCCGCCCTCCTCCCCCGCGAGCTCCGCGGCCGCCGCCAGGGCGCGAGCGCCGGCCAGGCCGAGGAACTCCACCTGGGACAGGTTCACCACCGTCGTCCCCGGTGGCGACGCCGCCAGCTCACGCTTCAGGATCGGCAGGGTCAGGGCGTCGATCTCCCCGGCGAAGGTGAGCACCAGCAGACCGGGGCGGTACTCCGTCCGGCGCGCCGTGAGCGGCGCGGACCGGGTGGGGACCGGCAGGGCAGGGGACACGGATTCGGCAGGCCTTCCGCGCCGGGTGGAGCCGGCGTCACAGCGGGGTGATCAAGGTCGGGATCTTGATACCCAAACCACCGGAAGGGAAACGCTCTTTTTCCGCGTGGGACGCCGACCAGGGCCGTTGGGCCGGCCTCGGGGTGCTCGACCCGATCGTGCGGTTTGCCTCCCGCTCGCACCTGGGTAGTCGATCTTCGCCAAGCGAGGAGGCGTCATGGACCGGTGGGACCGATGATGTTCAGCGAAGTCGTGGTGGTCGGGCAGATCGCCCGTGACCTGGTGCTCGAGGCCCCGGACGCGCCGGCGCCGCTCGGCGGGAAGGGTGCCAACCAGGCCGTGGCGCTGAGTCAGCTCGGCGTGGCGGTGTCGCTGGTCGGCGTCGTCGGGCGGGACGCCGCCGGCGACGCGTTGCGCGCCCGTGCCCGGGCCGACCGGATCGGCACCACGCACGTGGTCCGGCGGCCGGGCACCGAGACGGCGGTCATCGTCGACGTCGTCGGCGACCGCTACCTCGAGCACGTCCCGGACGCGACGCTGGTGACCGAGTCCGACGTCCTCGCCGCGTCCGCGCCGATCTCGGCCGCCGCGTCCGTGATCGTCCAGCTGCAGCAGCCCGCACCGGCGGCCTTGCTGGCGGCCCGGCTCGCGCACACCGCGGGCACGCGGGTCGTCCTGGACGGCGCGCCGGAAAGCCTGGTCCCGGAGCTGCTGGGCCTCGCCGACGTCCTGCGCGCCGACGCCCGCGACGCGGAGCTGCTCACCGGCCGGCCGGTGGCCGACGTCGCCGGCGCGACCCGCGCCGCGGCGGACCTGCGTCGGCGCGGGCCGTCGCTGGTCGTGCTGGAGGTGGCCGGGCAGGGGAACCTGTTCGCCGGCCCGGGTCAGTCGTGGTTCGTGCCGCACGTCGAAACCGAGGTGATCGACCCGACCGGGGCCGGGGACGCGCTGGTCGCGACCTTGACCGCGGCGCTGACCCGGCGGCGTCCGCTGGAGGCGGCGGCCTGCCTGGCGGTCGCGGCGGCCGCGGCGACGTCCGAGCACCCGGGCGGGCGGCCGCGCCTGTCGGGACCCGTCCTCGACCGGCTGCGGCCCCGGAGCCTCGAAACGGTCGACGCCTGAGAGCCGGCAGGTTACTCCGGCCGGTTCGCGAGCGTGAGCCACAGGGCGCCGGCGGCGGCCAGCGCGATCCCCGCGGCCGTCCACCACGACCACCAGGTGAAGAACGCGACGACCAGCCCGACGGCGAGCAGCACGCCCCCGCCGGTGTCGGCGGTCCCGGCCCGCGAAGCTCCTCCGGCGAGAGCCATCAGCCTTTTCTCCCGTCGACGGCGGCGACGAGCAGCGTGGCGCAGTTGCGGACCGCGAGGCCGCGGTCCTGCGCCATCGCGATCAGGGCGGCCTGCGCGGCCGCACCCGTCATGCCCTGGGCCACCAGGATCTTCAACGCCATGGCCACGACATCGGTGGCGGGTGGACGCGGGGTGCGAACGGGCATCGGACGACCTCCGGCTCGGGAAGAGCGGCAACGAACGCGACCGGATACCCCGCCGCTCCCGGCTTCACACCGCTTCACTCAACCCGTCCGGGTGAAGTCCGTTCAACTCCTGACGAGCCGCACTGCCGCGCCCCGGCCGCCCGCGACACTCGCGACCCCGCCGCTCGCTCCCGCACGAGCCGCCGCGCCCACCGGCCGCCCGCCACTCTCCGATCCACCGGACAGCACCGCTCAGCCCCGCACGAGCCACACCGCTGCGCCCCTCAGCCACACCCGCGACCCGCCAGACAGCGCCACTCCAGCGCCGCACGAGCCACACCGCTGAGCCCTCAGCCGCCCGCCGATCCGCCAGACAACGCCACTCAGTCCCGCACGAGCCACACCGCCGCGTCCACCGGCAGCCGCCCCGCCTCCAACGGCACGCTCGACAGCAGCACCCGCGCGCCCTCGGGCAGCTCGTACGGCGCGGCCGACAGGTTCACCACGCACCCGAACCCCGGCTCCCGCGCGAAGGACAGCACACCGGGAGACGACGGCAGCCACGTCAGCGTCCCGTCCCCGAGCGCCGGGTGGGCCCGGCGGGCGGCGAGGGCCGCCCGGTACAGCCGGAGCATCGAACCGGGGTCGGCCGCCTGGGCCTCGGCCGTCGCCGTGCGCCAGTCAGGCGGCTGCGGCAGCCACGTGCTCGTCCCGTCGGGCGAAAACCCGAACGGCGGCGTCGTCCCCGACCACGGCAGCGGCACCCGGCAGCCGTCACGACCGCGGCGGGTGTGGCCGGACCGCTCCCACGTCGGGTCGGCGAGCACCGCCTCGGGCAGGTCCTCGACCTCCGCCAGCCCCAGCTCCTCGCCCTGGTACAGGTACGCCCCGCCGGGCAGGGCGAGCATCAGCAGCAGCGCCGCCCTGGCCCGCCGTCGGCCCCGCTCGAGGTCGCCGCCGGGCGCGAACCGCGTCACGTGCCGGACGACGTCGTGGTTGGACAGCACCCAGGTCGCGGGCGCGCCGACCGCCGTCAGCGCCGCCAGCGTCCGGTCGATCACCTCGCGCAGCGCGCCGGCGTCCCAGTCGCAGCGCAGGAAGTCGAAGTTGAACGCCGTGTGCAGCTCGTCCGGGCGCACGTACCGCGCGAGGCGGTCCGGCCGGTCGACCCACGCCTCCGCGACGAACACCCGGTCCGGGCCGAACTCCCCCGCGATCTCGCGCCACGAGCGGTAGATGTCGTGCACGCCGTCGAGGTCCCAGTGCGGGTGCGCGGCGCGGTCCGGCGGGCGCGCGATCTCTTCGTCGTCGGCGCCGAGGTCGGGGAACGCCGGGTCCTTGAGCAGCCCGTGGGCGACGTCGATGCGGACGCCGTCGACCCCGCGCGCGAACCAGAACCGCAGCAGGTCCTCGAAGTCGGCCCGGACAGCCTCGTCGTCCCAGTTGAGGTCGGGCTGCTCCGGGGCGAACAGGTGCAGGTACCACTCGCCGTCGGCCACCCGCGTCCACGCCGGCCCGCCGAAGACGCTGCGCCAGTCGGTCGGCGGCAGCTCGCCGTCCGCCCCGCGCCCCGGCCGGAAGTGGTACCGCGCGCGTTCGGGCCCGCCGGCGAGCGCGGCGCGGAACCACGGGTGGCGGTCGGAGGTGTGGTTCGGCACGACGTCGATCAGCAGCCGCAGCCCCACCCGGTGGACCTCGGCCACGAGGTCGAGCACGTCCGGGTCGGTGCCGAACAGCGGGTCGGGGGTCCGGTGGTCCTCGACGTCGTAGCCGCCGTCGACCATCGGCGAGCGGTACCACGGCGTCGTCCACACCGCGTCGACGCCGAGGTCGGCCAGGTGACCCAGGCGCGAGCGCAGGCCCGCGAGATCCCCGGTGCCGTCCCCGTCCGCGTCGGCGAAGCTGCGTACGTAGACCTCGTAGACGACGGCGTCGCGCCACCAGTTCGCGGAGTCCATGACACCCGAGTATCTACGCTGGCGCCATGACCGACGCGTGGGTGTGGGATCCGTCCCTCTATTCGGGCAGTGCCGGGTACTACGCGCGGGGGCGCGCCGCCTATCCCCCGGAGCTCGCCGCCGCGTTCGCGGCCGAGCTGGACCTGGACGGGTCGGGCCGTCTGCTCGACGTCGGCTGCGGGCCGGGGTCGCTGACCCTCCTGCTGGCCGGCTCGTTCGGGGAAGCGGTCGGGCTGGACGCCGACGCGGACATGCTCGGCGAAGCGGACCGGCTCGCCACGCTCGCCGGGATCGGGAACTGCCGCTGGGTGCACCGGCGGGCCGAAGATCTGCCCGCCGGCCTGGGCCGGTTCCGGCTGGTCACGTTCGCGCAGTCGTTCCACTGGTTCGACCGGGCGCGGGTCGCCGCCGCGGCGCACGGCATGCTGGCGCCCGGCGGCGCCTGCGCCCACGTGCACGCGACGACGCACGAAGGCGTCGAAAGCTCCGTGCCGCACGCCGAGATCACCGAGCTGGTGCGGACGTACCTCGGGTCGGTGCGGCGAGCCGGTCAGGGCACCCTGCCGAACGGCACGGCCGGCGGCGAAGCGGAGATCTACCGCGCCGCCGGGTTCGGTGAGCCGCGGCGGTTCGAGGTCCCGGGCCGGGTCGTCGAACGCACCGCCGACGACGTCGTCGCCGGCGTGTTCTCGTTGTCCAGCGCGGCACCCCACCTGTTCGGCGACCGCCGCGCCGAGTTCGAGGCCGAGCTCCGCCTGCTGCTGCGGCAGGCGAGCCCGGCCGGGACGTTCACCGAGCGGCTGCGCGAGATCGCCGTCGACCTCTGGCGCGCCTGACGTCCACTGTGGACGGTGTCACCAGGGGTTGTTGTCGTAGCCGTCGTCATCGTCCGCCGCGCGGGCCCGGCGGCCCCGGCGAGGGGCTTCGTCGCGGGCCGCGTGCCGCGCCCCGGCCGTCGGCGCGAACGGCGACGCCGAGCCGGGCTCGTCGCCGAAGGCGTCCGTGTCGAAGGCCGACGGCGGTTCCGTGGTGCCCCGGTCGGTGCTCCAGCCCGACTTCGTCTTGCGCTGCGCCATCTCGCGGACGTGCTGCACGTACCGCTCGGCCGCCTGGACCTGCTTGGTCATGTACTCCTGGGACCGGGCCTTGATCTCCTCGCCCTGCAGCTCGCGCAGGGCACGCCGGTCGGACTGCTCGCGGACGAGACCGTCCAGCTCGGCCTTCATCGCGTCGATCTCGCTCATGCGTCCTCCTACCAGGTCCGGGCGGACGGCGGGTCTTCGTCGTCGTTGAGGGAGCCGATGATCCGGCGGCCGGGCTCACCGAGGTTGTCGAAGACCGCGCCCTCGATCCGGTAGGCGGGCCGGCGTTCGGTGTCCCCGCCGCCGGCACCGCCGTGGGCGCCGCCCATGGCCCCCATGCCACCCATGCCGGTCATCCCGGACTGGCCGGACGGGCCCGCCGACGCGCCGGCCGGGGCGAACGCGGCCGCGGGCTGGGACTGCGTCGCACCGACACCGCTGTGGACGCCACCGGACACCGGCGTGTCGCCGAGCCCGTGCGCGCCACCCGGGTCGAGACCGGCCGCCGAAAGGCCGGCGCCGCCGTGCGAGCCGCCGCCGATGCCGGCCCCCGCGCCACCACCGCCGTGGCCGCCACCACCGGGACCGTCGTGCTTCAGGTCGTCGAGGGTGCCGCTGTGGTTCGGCAGGTCGTCGTCGAGCTTCTTGCCGGGCGTGTCGCCGAGGACGTCGGAGGCCTTGTCGTCCTCGCCGAGGGTGTAGGTCGTCGGGGTGCCGCTGCCGTCATCGACGGTGACGACGGTCGGGCCGTCCGGGCCGTCGGGCCGCTCGGCGGTGATCTTGACGCCGCCGTCCTCGATGTGGATCTTGCCGTCGGGGCCGGGGCAGTACGTGTCGTCGGTCCCTTGTGGACCGTCGGCGTCCTTGGCGTCCTTGGACCAGTCGAGCTTGAAGTCCTTGGCGTCGTCGGTCCCGTCGCCGACCTTGATGTCCATCTTCCCGTCGGCGTCGGGTTCGGTCATCTCGAAGGTCTTGTCGCCCTGCTTGACCTTCAGGGTGTCGGGGGTCTCGTCGCCGAGCTTGTCGGGCTTGCCGTCGCCGTCCTTGTCGTCGCCGAGCAGGCCGTCCGGTTTGCCGTCGCCGTCCTTGTCCAGGCCGTCGGGCTTCCCGTCGCCGTCCTTGTCCTCGCCCAGCGGGTTGTCCGGCTTGCCGTCGCCGTCCTTGTCGACGCCGAGCGGGTTGTCGGGCTTGCCGTCGCCGTCCGTGTCGGTGCCGGTGTCGCCGAGGCCCGCGCCGTCGCCGGAGTCGGTCTTGATGCCTTCGCCGCTGAACTCCTTCAGCGCGTCGGCTGCCTTCTGCTTCGCCTCTTCCGCCGCCTGCTCGGCCGCGGCCTTGCCGTCGTCGGCGCCGGACCCGCCCGACGAACCCGAGCCGGAACCACCCGAACCGGACCCCGAACCGCCGCCCGTGCCGGACCCGCCGCCGAGGCCTTCGTCGCCGCCGAGCCCGCTGCCACCGGCCCCTTCGCCGCCGCCGAGGCCGCTGCCACCCGCACCGGCGCCGGAGTCGGTCTGGATCCCCGGGCCGCTGAACTCCTTCAGCGCGTCCGCGGCCTTCTTCTTGGCTTCTTCGGCGGCCGCCGCGGCCGCCGCCTGGCCGTTGTCCGAAGGCGGCTGCACCGAGGACGGCGAGGTGTCGTCAGAACCGGACCCGGAGCCGGAACCCGAGCCCGAACCGGATCCCGAGCCACCCCCGGAGCCGAGGCCGGACCCACCCGCACCGGAGGACGTGTCCAGGTCGGGGATCGGCGGCATCGAGCCCCCGCCACCGGCACCCGAGCCCGAACCGGAGCCGCTGCCCGAGCCGGACCCACCGCCACCGGAGACGTCGGGGATCGGCGGCATCGAACCACCGCCGCCGGCCCCGGAGCCACTGCCGGAACCACTGCCGGAGCCACCGCCCGCGCCGCTGGGCACGTCGGTACCCGAGCCACCGGCGCCCGAACCGCCGCCGAGGCCGCTGCCCCCGGAGCCGGACCCGCCTTCGGGAATCGGCGGCACCTCGCCACCGCCCCCACCGGCTCCCGAACCACCCGAGCCCGAACCGGACCCGCTGCCCGAACCCGATCCGCTGCCCGAGCCGGAACCGCCACCGGCACCACCCGAGCCATTGCCGGACCCGCTGCCGGAGCCGGAACCGCTGCCCGAACCCGAGCCGGAACCGCCACCGGCGCCGCCAGAACCCGAGCCGCCGGAACCCGAGCCGCCCGCGCCCTCGAACTCGTTCTTGACCTTGCCCATGACCTTGTCGAGCGCGTCGTACGCCTGGTCGACGAGGTCCTTCGTGTCCTTGCAGGTCTTCTCGAAGCCCTTGTAGAGCCGGTCCCACATGTCCGGGTTGAACTGGTTCTGGATCCACTGCTTGGCCAGGTCCTGGCCGTGCTTCTTGATCTCGTCGCCGTCGCAGCAGCCCTGGTCGTTGAAGGTCTTGACCAGGTTGGTGCCGAAGTTGAGGTCCATCCAGCCCGCGATCTGGGCCAGGTCCTGCTCGTTGCCGTGCTCGCCGCTGGCGACCGCGATGACCTTCTGCGCCATCGTGTAGTCGGCCTTGCCCACCAGGTCGGTGTACATGCCGATGACGGCGTCGGCCTTGCCCTTGCAGAGCTGGAAGACCGTCGTCGCGGTGGTCTTCGTCGCTTCGCTGACGTCACCGAGCGTCTGCGACAGCTTCGACGCCTTCGGCTGGATCTTGTCGTTGTAGGTGTCGGACGCCGCGTCGGCGCCGGCGCCGCTCCACGTCTGGTAGAGGGTGCTCAGCTGGGACCCGGTGTCCTGCATCGTCCGGTCGACCGTCTCGGAGCCGGTCTTGAAGTGCGCGGCGTCCTGGACGAAGTTCGCGAAGCTGATCCCGCGCTGCTCGTCGAACGGGACGCGGATGTCCTTGTCGATGTCGATCGCGCGGGTGTTGCCGCGGCAGTCGGCCGGGATCTTGGCCAGCAGCGAGCCGAAGGTCTCGAACAGCTTCAGCGCGGGCGCGGCGGCGTCGAAGATCTCGTCGGACGTCTTCGTGCCGGTGGCGTCACCACCGTTCTCGCCGGCGGCGGGCGGCTTCGTGTCGTCGAGCTTCGTCTTGCCGTCGTCGACGGCCTTCTTTTCCTGGTCTTCGTTGTAGGAGTTCTGGTCGCCGCTGGACTTGGCCTTGTCGTAGGCCTCGTCGACCGACTGCCCGGCGAAGAGCGGGTTGGCGTTGTACGCGCCGGCGTACTTCTCGGCTTCCTGCCGCTTCTGCTTGATGTCGTCCGGTTCCTGGTCGGCCAGGAACGGCGGCGGTGGCGGGTTCTCCCGCAGCCAGCTGCTGATCAGCGCGCTCTTCTGCCCGGCGGGGACGCTCGGGTCGTCGAGGATCGCCTTGACGTCGGACCACTTCTTCTTGTCGGCCATCAGAGCGAGCCCCCGGCGTTCGTGATCGCGCCGGACTGGTTGTCCTCGTTGGTGCCGTAGCTCTTCCCGGCGGTGCCGAGGTTGCCGCCGAACGTACCCAGCGTGGTGCTGTAGCCGGAGACCGCGGCCCACAGCGCCTGCGCGCCGGCGGTGTACTTCGCCGCGTGGGCGTTGTGCGCCTTGCCGAAGCCCTCCGCGGTGACCGCCGGGGTCTCCAGGTCCGGGTTGTCGTCCAGCAGGTGCTCCGCCAGGTCCCCGATGGTCTTGGACGCCGTCGACAACGCTTCCGTCGTCGCGGTGTACCCCCCGCCGCTCATGTCAGCGCCTCTCCTCAGATCCTTCAGTTCCCAGTGCTTCCGCGAGCACGTCCGCCACGGACCCCACGTCGGTGAACCGCTCGAGCTCGTCCAGGTCGATCGTCACCCCGTAATAGACCTCCAGCGCCGCCAGGAGCTTGATCCGGCCCTTCGAGTCGATGCCCAGCTCCTCCAGCGGTGCGTCGGGCTCGACGAGGGCCGGGTCGAGCCGGAAGGTGTCGCTGACGACCTTCGTGACCTCGGCGCGGTGATCACCCACGGACGTCACCATAACGTGCCTTGGCCGCCGACCGGGCGACCTTGCCACTGGATGTGCGCGGAAGTCCGCCGGAAGGGACCAGATGTACCGCACGGAGGGTGAGATCGTGCTCCCGTGACACCGCGCGCAGCACCGCGCGGGTCACCTCTTTGAGGTCCGCGTCAGCGTCGCGCGCCCACTCCGCGACCACCATCGCGCCCTCGCCGTCCTCGTCGGCGACGCCGAACGCGGCGACGCGGTCCCGGCGGACCGCGGGGTGGGCCTCCCCCGCCGCCGCCTCGATGTCCTGCGGGTGGAAGTTGCGGCCGTCGACGACGATGAGGTCCTTGAGCCGGCCGGTGACGTACAGGTCGCCGCGGTGCACCACGCCGAGGTCGCCGGTGCGCAGCCAGCCGCCGAGGCCGTCGAGGGTGGCGCCGAACGCGCCCGCGTCGCCCCGGCCCCAGTAGCCGGTCGCGACGTTCGCGCCGTGGATCCAGATCTCGCCGACGGCGCCCTCGGGCTGCTCGTGTCCCTCGTGGACGATCCGGACGAGCTGCCCGACCGGACGGCCCACCGACACGAGCTCCTGTCCTTCGACGGTTTCGACGACCCGGCCCTGGGCAAGGGCTTCCCGGTCGAACTTCGCGCCGCGCGGCCCTTCCGGCCCCGCGCTCGCGACGTACACGGTGGCCTCGGCGAGCCCGTACGACGGCCGGTACGCCTCGCGCTTGAAGCCGTGCGGGCCGAAGACCTCCAGAAAGCGCTCCACCGTGCGCGGGCGGACGGGCTCGGCGCCGTTGAGCGCGACCCGGACGTCCGAGAGGTCCAGGTCGTCGTCGCCGGGGCCGGCGTCGGCCGCGAGGTCGTAGGCGAAGTTCGGGGCGGCGGTGAACACCGCGGGGTAGTCCGCCATCTGCCGCAGCCAGCGTCGCGGCCGGTGCACGAACTCGGCCGGCGCCATGAACACCGCCCGGCCGCCGGCGAAGACCGGCAGGCACAGCAGCTGGATCAGGCCCATGTCGTGGAAGAACGGGATCCAGCCCGCGCAGGTCGTGCCTTCGTCGACGGCGTAGGCCCGGCCGCCCTGCCAGCACGCGGCGACGATCGCCCGGTGCGGGATCACCGCGCCGGCCGGCTCCCGCGTCGAACCCGACGTGTACTGCAGGTAGGCCGGGCTTTCCGGCTCGACCGGCACCGGGTCCACGCCCGGCCCGGTCAGCTCGTCGGCCACCAGCAGGTCGCCGGGGGCCCCGAACTCGCGGACCCGCGCCGCCGCGGCCGACGACGTCAGCCATACCCGCGCGCCGGAGTCGGCCAGGACCCCGCCGAGCCGCTCGGCCTGCGCGCGGTTGCCCGGCGGCATCAGCGGGACGGCGATCATGCCCGCCGCCAGCACGCCGAAGAACGCGAGCGGGTAGGCGAGCTCCTGCCCGGCGAGGACGGCGACCCGTTCCCCCGGCTCCGCGACCCGGCGCAGCCCGCCCGCGACCACCCGGACGCGGGCGGCGAACTGCGCCCACGTCAGCGTGTGCTCGGCGTCGTGCGTGTGGTCCTGGTGGGTGAACAGCGGCCGGTCGTCGTCCGCGCGGGCGAACAGGCGGTCCACGATCGAGGCGCGCAGCACCTCGCCGGGCACGGTCTCGGGCGGACGGGGCACGCAGCGAAACCTACTGGACGGCCCAGCGGTCCCCGAGCCCGGCCACGTCGACGACGGCGGCGGTGCGGGGGAACAGCGTGCCGGTCAGGAAGTCGTGCGTCGCCTGGTCGCGGTCGGCGCACCCGTCGCCCACGACGACGATCCGGTAGTCGCGGTCCATCGCTTCCCGCACGGTGCTCAGCACGACGCCGCTGGTGCTGATCCCGGCGAGGACGAGCGTGGTGATCCCGCGCTTCTCCAGCTGCTGCTCGAGATCGGTGGTGGAGAACGCGCCGACGCGGATCTTGCGCACCTGGACGTCTTCGGGTCGCGGCGTGAGCCTCGGGTGGATCTGCGTCGCCGGCCCGTCCGCGCGCATCACCGCCCGGTGTTCCGGGGCGGCCGCGTACGGGGCGAACATGCTCGTCTCGGGGATGGCGTCGAACTCGGCGTCTTCGAACCCGACGCGCACCCAGCCGACGTGGGCGCCGCGCCCGCGGACGTCGTCGATCAGGCTCGTGACGCGGTCGAGGAGCGGGCCCGGCTCGGGCAGCTGCCCGACGATCCCGTTCTGGTAGTCCATCACGAGCAGCGCCGTGCGGTTCGGGTCGAGGGTGGGGTCAGGCATCGGTTCCGGCTTTCTCGGGTCGGGACAGGGAACGGTCGAACACGGTGACGAGCAGGAAGAGCACGCCGATGCCGAGGAGCAGCAGCGCGAGGTCGTGCAGGCCGCCGGTGTCGGCGGCGGGCCCGAAGAGGGCGCCCTGCAGCGCGGAGGAGACGATCGCGCCGAGGTAGCCGAAGGTGCGCAGCAGCCCGGCCGACGCGGCGATGTCGGCGGGGTTCGCCTGGCGGTACACGGAGTTCTGCAGCGCGAGGCTGCTCAGCCCCTGCGGCACGCCGGCCACGAGCGCGACCACGACGAGCAGCCAGACGGCGGCCGAGCCGTCCAGTGCCAGCAGCAGCGCGCACCCGGCGAGCTGCCCGATCGCGGCGCCGAGCAGCTTGCCGCGCGGCTGCTCGCGGCGCCCGGTCAGCAGCGACACGACGATCGCGGTCGCGAACAGCGGCAGGGTGGCCAAGCCGGCTTCGCTCGCCGACAGGCCGCGGCCGTGCTCGAGCCATTGCGTGTAGCCGTAGAGGAAGCTGTACGCGATGACGTAGGCCAGCAGCGCGCGGCCGTAGGTGCGCAGCAGCGGCCCGTTGCGGCCGAGCAGCCGCAGGTCGATGAACGGGTGGGCGTGGGTCAGCTCACGCGCCGCGAACCCGGCGGCACCCGCGACGGCGATCGCGAGGAGGTACCAGTCCCCCGCGCCCGGGTGCATCAGGAACAGCAGCAGGGAGACGAGCGTGCCGGCGAACAGCGCCATGCCCGGGAGGTCGAGGTCGAACGCGCCCTTCGACGCGGGCCGCGCCGTCTTGGCGAACCGGCGGGCGCCGAGGACGAAGGCGGCCAGCGCGATCGGGATGTTGAGGGCGAAGGTCGCGCGCCAGCCGCCGGCGCCGATGAGCAGGCCGCCCAGCGCCGGGCCGACCACCGAGATCGTCTGGGTCGAGATCGCCAGCACCGTGAGCACGGAAGCGGGGCTGTCGTGGCCGGTCCGGTCGCTCTCGTCGCGGATGAGCCGCATCGCCGCCGGGTAGCCGGCGCACGTGCCGAAGCCCAGGACGACCCGCGCGACGATCAGCCACGCGAAGTCCGGCGCGACGGTGCCGAGCACGCCCGCCAGCCCGACCAGCGCCGTCGCCGGGAGGAAAACGCGCCGCGGGCCGTACCGGTCGATCAGCCGCCCGGCCACCGGCTGCCCGACCGCGGTGGCCAGGTACAGCGCGGAGATCAGCCAGGCGGTCGCCGACGCCGGCTGCCCGAACGCGACGCCGATCGGCACCAGCGCGACCGCGATGATCGTCGAGTTGACCGGGTTGAGCACCGCGCCCGAGATCAGCGGCGCGAGCAGCTTCCGGTCGAACCCGTCGCGCATCCGTTCCCGCGTCGTCATGGTTCGACGACGCGGCCGAGCAGGGCCAGCGCCTCGTTGACCACGGCCAGCTCGTCTTCGGTGAGCCGCCCGGCGAGGGTCTTGGCCAGCCACTCCTGCCGTGAGGCGCGGGCGCCCTGGCCGTACGCGCGGCCCTCGGGCGTGAAGAAGATCAGCTGGCGGCGGCCGTCCTCCGGGTCGTCCTCACGGCGGACCAGGCCCAGCTTCTCCAGCGCGGCCACTGTCACCGCCATCGACTGCGGGCGCACCCGCTCCGCGCCGGCCAGCACGCTCGCCGTCGCCGGCTCCATCTTCGCGAGCCGGGCGAGCGCCGAGGCCTGCGCGGAGGTCAGGTCACCGACCGCGGTCGCGTCCATCATCTGCCGCCGCAGCCGGCCGACGAGCACGCGCAGCGTCTGCGCGGCCGCGACCGCCGAAGCGGGAACCGTCTTCGCACCCATATCGACAGCCTAGACTTATCAGTTGACCCTGTCGAGTTTCCGGGGCGGGCGCACGGAGTCCGGGTACGCTCTGCCGCCATGGCCTCCCCGGAAGCACTGGTCTCCGCCCTCGCGGACCCCGCCCGCCTGCAGCTGTTCGCCCGCATCTGCGCCGGCCTCCCGGCCGACGACGCGAAACTCGTCAGACGGCTGGTCGACGCGGGGCTCGTCACCGTGGACGGGGACACCTACCGCGCCGTGCCCGAGGTGTTCCGCGAGGCGCTCGCCAAGGCCCCGGCCGACCCGCTCGACGGGCTGTTCCGCCACGGCAGGCTCGTCACCATCCCGCATTCGGGCAAGCGGCGGCAGCTGCTGCTCGCCCACCTCGCCGAGCGGTTCGAGCCGGGCCGGCTCTACACCGAGCAGGACGTCCGCGAGAAGCTGTCGATGGTCCACGACGACCACGCGACGCTGCGCCGTTACCTCGTCGACGAAGGCCTGCTGCAGCGCAGCAACGACGGCGGCGCCTACGGCCGCCCGTCGGAGGCCCGCGCCGCCGGGTGAGTCGCCGGGAGGTCGAACAGCGCCAGGACGGCCGGGTCCGCGAAGACCACGTTGTGCGCCACCCGCTCCTTGTCGATCGTGAAGACCTGCAGGGTGTGCAGCCGGTAGACGCCGGCGTCGTCGCGGCAGTAGGCGACCAGGGCGGGCTGGCCGTTGGCGGCGGTGCGCGTCATGCGCCAGTCCGGGCCGCGCATCGCGAACAGCCGCTCGAGGAACCGGCCGTAGCCGTCGCGGCCGAGGTACCACAGCGGCACCGGCGGCATCTCCAGCACGACGTCGTCGGTCAGCAGCCCGACCAGGCCCGCGACGTCGGCGGACTCGAACGCCCGGACGTAGCGGTCGAGGACCGCCTCGACCGCCGAGTCGTCCGGCTCGGGGACCTCGTCCGCCGACAGGTCGCCGAGACCCGCGCGGGCGCGCTGGAGGGCGCTGTTGACCGCGGCGGGCGTCGTCTCGAGGAAACCGGCCACCTCCGCCGCGCTGAACTCCAGGACGTCACGCAGGATCAGCACCGCGCGCTGCTTGGGCGGCAGCGTCTGCATGGCGGCGAGCAGCGCCAGCCGCAGCCTGCCCCGGCGGGCCAGGCGCAGGCCGGGGTCGTCGAGGCGCGCGTCCGGGAACGGGTGCAGCCACGGGATCTCGAACGACGGCGTCAGCGGCGCGCCCGGGTCTTCGCTCGGGCGGCCGAGACCGGACGGGAGCGGGCGGCGGGCCCGGCCCTCCAGCGCGGTGAGGCACGCGTTGGTCGCGATCCGGTACAGCCAGGTGCGCACCGACGCGCGGGCCGGGTCGTAGCCGTCCCACGCCTTCCACGCGCGGACCAGCGTGCCCTGCACCAGGTCTTCGGCCTCGTGCACCGAGCCGAGCAGGCGGTAGCAGTGCACCAGCAGCTCGCGCCGGTGCGGCTCGGTGCTCGTCGCGAAGTCCGGCATCGCTCTCCCGTCGGTCCGTCCGTCCGGGAGATGATTCCCTACAGGTCGTCGAAGTCCTCGGGCCGCAGGCCGTCGAGCTCGGCGCGGAAGCGCGCGACCTCGGCCTCGGTGTCGAGCAGGTCGGCGGCGGGGCCTTCGGCCTCCTGCTCGACCTCCAGCTGCACCGACGCGACGTCGAGCACCTCTTCGGCGACGCTGATCGGCGCGCCTTGCCGCAGGCCCAGCGCGACGGCGTCGCTCGGCCGGGCCGACACGCGGGTCCCGGACACGAGCACGAGGTCGGCGTAGAAGATGCCGTCCCGCACCTCGGTCAGCTCGACCGCGGCGACACCCTGGCCGAACGCCGCGAGCACGTCGCCGAGCAGCTCGATCGTGCCCGGCCGCGGCTGCGCGATCTGCTCGCGCGCCCGCACGAGCGCCTCGGCCTCGCCGTAGCCGATCATGATCGCCAGCCAGCGGCGGGCGCCGTCCGGCTCCCGGAGCAGCATCAGGGGTGCCTCCCCCGGAACCGGAACGGCCATCCCCACGACCTCGATCGGGATCACGCTGACCACCGCACCCTCCGTGTAGGTACTCCTCCGCGCGCGAAATACCCAGAAGACGTGATCGGCAACCCGGTCATCCGGGTGAGTTTTTTCGGTGCCCGTGCCGCGGCCGGCTCTCCTCGGCTGCGGACAACGCGCCGGGCCCTTGCCGGGTGCGTCGCGGGACTGTCACCGTCGAGGCGTGGAGCCGACGATTTCGCGCAGCATCGACGTTCCGGCCGACCCGGCCACGGTGTGGTCGTGGGTGACCGACCTGCCCCGGATGGGCGAGCTGAGCCCGGAGAACGTCGGCGGCCGCTGGCTGGACACCCCGGGCCCCGGCGCCCGCTTTCGCGGTCGCAACGTGAACGGCGAGCTGCGCTGGTGGACGCGGGTGAAGGTGGTGCGGTTCGACGAGGGGCACCGGTTCGCCTTCGACGTGCGGACACCGCTCGGTTCGCGGGTGTCGCGGTGGGAGTACGTGCTGGCCCCGAGCCCGGCGGGCTGCCGGGTGACGGAGAACTGGTACCGCAGCGGGACCTGGGTGGTCCGCAAGTTCATGGGCCCGCGGGTGACGGGGCGAGCGGATCGGCCGGGGTACAACGTGCGGTCGATCGAACACACCCTGGCCGCGCTGAAGGCCCGCGCGGAAGGGCTGGCCGCGGCTGCTTGAGGCACCCACGCCGCCGGCCGCGCGTGACATAGGTCGCCCTGAACTGGTCGGTCTCTTGTTGAGACCCACCTCCTCCGGCTAGGTTGCTTTTTCAAACCTAGGAGGACCATGACCGACACCGCGCCGAAGCCCGGCCTCGTGCTGCTGGTCGTCTCGACCGCGGCCTTCCTCGCGAGCCTCGACACGTTCATCGTCACCATCGCGTTCCCCGGCATCCGGGCCGCCTTCCCCGGCGACGACCTCGCCACGCTGTCGTGGGTGCTCAACGGCTACACCGTCCTGTTCGCCGCCTGCCTCGCCCCGGCCGGGCGGCTGGCCGACCGCTACGGCCGCAAGCGCCTCTTCCTCCTCGGCGTCGCCGTCTTCACCCTCGCCTCGGCCGCGTGCGCCGCCGCGCCGTCCATCCCCGTCCTCGTCGCCTTCCGCGCCGTGCAGGCGGTCGGCGCCGCGCTCGTCATGCCGACGTCGCTCGCCCTGCTGCTGACCGCCTTCCCCGCGCACCGGCGGCCGATGGCGGTCGGCGTCTGGGCTTCCGTGGGCGCCGCGGCCGCCGCGCTCGGGCCGCCCGTCGGCGGGCTGCTCGTCGAGGCGTCCTGGCGCTGGGTCTTCCTGGTGAACCTGCCGATCTGCGCGCTGACACTCCTGGCCGGCCCGCGGGTGCTGCGCGAGTCGCGGGACACCACCACCGGCGTCCCGGACCTGCTCGGCGCGGCCGGGCTCCTGCTCGGCGTCGGGGCGCTGGCCTACGCGCTGGTCGAAGCGCCCGACCACGGCTGGACCTCGGGGCCGGTGCTGCTCGCGTTCGCGGTCGCCGCCGTCGCGCTGGCCTGGGTGCCGCTGCGCTCGGCGCGCCACGCCGTGCCGGTGCTGGACCTGCCGGCGCTGCGCGTCCCGACGCTGTGGCTGGCGTGCGTCACGACCGGCGTGTTCGCGGCCGGGTTCGCCGCGATGCTGTTCGGCAACGTGCTGTTCCTGACGTCGATCTGGCACGACTCGATCCTGCTGGCCGGGCTGTCCCTGGCCCCGGGGCCGCTGATGGTGGTGCCGGTGTCGATCCTCGGCGGCCGGTTCGTGCACCGCTTCGGCCCGGGCCCGGTGGTCGCCCTCGGCGGCGTCTCGTTCGGCGCCGGCGTGCTGATCTGGTTGCTGCGCATGGGTTCGACGCCCGACTACGCGACGTCGATGCTGCCCGGCCAGCTCCTGACCGGCATCGGGGTCGGCCTGATCCTGCCGAGCCTGTCGGGCGTGGTGGGCACGGTCCTGCCGCCCCCGCGGTGGGGCGCGGGCTCGTCGATGGTCAACACGACGCGCCAGATCGGGACGGTCCTGGGGACGGCGGTCCTGGTCGCGATTTTCGCGGGAACACCGGACCTGACGGACTTCCGGCACGGCTGGCTCCTGGTCCTGGCCACGGCGGTGGCGACGTCGGCGGGTGGGCTGCTGATCGCCGCCCGCCGCCGCACGGACCACTACGTCGAGCCCCAGGCCGTGTCCAGCGCCGCGAGTCCGTCGTCGATCCTCTCCACCGGGATCGAGCCGTAACCGAGGACCAGTCCCGGCGCCGGAAACCCGCCGCACAGATCGGAAAGCGTCTGTACCGCCACGCCCGCGGCCGCGGCCCGCGCGGCGATCGGTTCCAGGTCGGCGTCGGCGAGGGCGCACAAGTGCAGCCCGGCCGCCGACGGGACCACCCGCAGCCGGCCGGCGAAGACCCGGTCCACAGTGGACACCAGACGCTCGTGCCGCTCCGCGTACACCTTCGTCGCGCGGCGGATGTGGCGGGCGAACAGCCCCTCGTCGACGAACCGGGCCAGCGCCGCCTGGGCCGGGACGTCGCCGTGCCAGTCCGACAGCTGACGCGCGTGGCGCAGGGCGTCCTGCAACGACGGCGGTGCGACCAGGAAACCCAGGCGCAGCATGGGAAGCAGCGTCTTCGAGAACGACCCGACGTACGCCACGCGCCCGCCGCGGTCCAGGCTCTGCAACGGTTCCAGTGGCCGGTCGGAGAACCGGAACTCGCTGTCGTAGTCGTCCTCGACGATGACGGCGTCCGCGCGCCCGGCCCACGCCAGCAGCGCCGTGCGGCGGGCCAGCGACATCGGCGTCCCGAGCGGGAACTGGTGCGACGGCGTGACGTACACGAGCTTCGTCCGCGGCGGTATCGCGGCGACGTCGAGGCCTTCGCCGTCCACCGGCACGCCGACGACTTCGGCGCCGTGGGACGCGAAGAGCAGCTTCGCCTGCCGGTAGCCGGGCTCTTCGACGGCCACCCGGTCGCCCGGTGAGATCAGCACCCGGCAGAGCAGGTCGAGGGCCTGCTGCGCACCTTGCGTGACGAGCACGTCGTCCGCGTCGGCGCGCACCGAACGCGACACGCCGACGTGCCGGGCGATCGCGGCGCGCAAGCCGGGATGCCCGCCGGGGTCGACGTAGTGCACGAACCCGGCCGCGGCCCGCAGTTCCCGCCCGAGCAGCCGCCGCCAGGTTTCCAGCGGGAACAGCGCGGCGTCGGGGATGCCGACGCGGAAGTCGTACCCGGGCGCCTCCCCCACCGCGGCGGCCGGCGACGGCAGCGACCGCCAGATCGCCTTCGGCCGCGGCCCGGATGACGAAGGAGCCTTGCGCGGCTTCGGCGCCGGCAGCGAACCGCTGACGTACGTCCCGGCGCCGACGCGGCCGGTGAGGAACCCGTCGGCGGTCAGCCGGTCGTAGGCGACCGCGACGGTGTTGCGCGAGACGGCCAGGCGTCGCGCCAGCTCCCGCGTCGGCGGCAGCCGCTCCCCCGCCCGCAGCCTGCCGTCCAGCACGGCGTCGCGCAGCTGGCGGTAGATCCGGACCGACAGGTCGCCGCGCCCGGCCAGGCTGACGTGGAAGTCCATCCGGCGACCCTACATTGGCCCAGTCCGATTCGAGAGAATTGGATCTGGGATCGGGCCAAGTGCCGATCTAGCGTTATCCCCATGACGCTGACTGCGGACCGCCCGGCACCCGCCCGCTCCGGAAGGCTGCTGGCCGCCGCCCAGCTGGCCGGCTCGCTCGGCGACGGCGCGTTCCTGACCTGCTCGGTGCTGTTCTTCACCCGGATCGTCGGCCTGACCCCGGCCCAGGTCGGGCTGGGTCTCACGCTCGGCTGGGCGGTGGGTTCGGTCGCGGGAGTGCCGCTCGGCCACCTCGCCGATCGCCACGGCGCGCGCGGCTCGGCCGTGCTGCTGGCACTGGCGACAAGCGCGTCGATCCTGACGTTCCTGCTGGTCCGCACGCCGCTGCTGTTCGTCCTCGCCGCTTGTCTCTACGGCAGCTGCCAGACGGGCCTGGCCGCCGTCCGCCAGGCGCTGCTGGCCGCACTGGCCGACCCGGAACGCCGGACGCGCGTCCGCGCGCAGCTGCAGTCGGCGGGCAACGCGGGCCTGGCCATCGGCGCCGGCCTGGGCGGGCCCGCCCTCTCGGCCGACACGGCGCCGGCGTACCTGACGGTCTTCGTGCTCGACGCCGTGACGTTCGCGGTCACCGCGGGGATCCTGCTCGGGCTCCCGGCGGTGACGACGTCGGCCCCGCGAGCGGGGGCACCGAAGCTGGCGGTGCTGCGCGACCGGCCGTACGCGCTGGTGACGCTGCTCAACGCGGTGCTGTTGCTGCGCATGCCGCTGCTGAGCGTCGCGATCCCGCTGTGGATCGTCGAGCGGACGGCGGCGCCGGGCTGGACGGTGTCCGCACTGTTCGTGCTGAACACGGTCGTGGTGGTGCTGTTCCAGGTCCGCGTGGCCGCCCGGCTGGCGAGCATCGGCACGGCGGCGCGGATGGTGCGCCGGTCCGGGGTGCTGCTGCTGGCGTCGTGCGTGGCGTTCGCGCTGGCGGCGTCCGGGAGTTCGCCGTGGGTCGCGTTCGCGGTGCTGGTGGTGGGCGCGGTGGTGCAGGTGTTCGGCGAGATGCTGCAGTCGGCGGGCTCATGGGAGATCGGCTTCGCACTGGCACCGGCCGACCAGCAGGGGCAGTACCAGGGCTTCTTCGGAACGGGCGTATCGGTGGCGCGCGCGATCGGCCCGGTCCTGCTGAGCACGGCGGTGATCGGCTGGGGCCTGCCGGGGTGGCTCCTGCTGGGGGTGGTGTTCTTGGCGGCCGGGTACGCGATGGGCCCGGCGGTCCGCTGGGCGCAGGCCACGCGGGTTACTGCGGGAGTGCGCTGACCGGCCTTGTGGCACCACCGCTAGTCGCTTGGCCGCCGAGCCCACGCTGGCCGCCGGGCCCACGCTGGCCGCCGGGCCCCGCCGCGATCGCCCCCCGGCCGCTTGGCCGCCTGGCCGCTCGCCCGCGGGCCGCTTGGCCGCCCCGACTCCGGCCGATAACCCGCCCGGCGCCGCATTTGTCCGGCCCGCAGAACCCCGCCACGCACCCCGACCCTGCCGATCCCCCGCCTGGCTGGCACCGCCGCCCGCCGAACCGCCGAGCCCGCGCCAGCCCGCCGATCGCCCGCTTGGCCGATCGCCCGCCGAGCGCGTGGCAGCCCCGGCTCCGGCCGACAACCACCCAAGCGCCACAACTCTCCGGCCCGCCCGCGAGCCACCCCAGCCCGAGCTAGGACTTCAGCTGCCGCGCGTTAAGCCCGTACTGCGCCATCTTCCGATAAAGCGTCGCCCGGCCCATCCCCAACTTCCCCGCCGCGTGCACCACCGTCGCGCCCGGCTCCGACAGGCAGCGCACGATCTCGTCGCGTTCCATCGCCTGCAGGCGGCTCAACCGGTGCCCCGCCGCGCTGAACACCTCCGCCGGCAGATGCGCCGTGTCGATCACGTCGGACCGCGAAGCCGCTTCGCGCACAACCCGTCGTAGCTGCTTCGCGTTCTCCGGCCAGTCGAACGCCGTCAACGCCCGTGACGCCGCCGACGTGAACGTGACGTCGCGGCCGCGGTCGCGCCGGGCGAAGTGGTGGGCCAGGGGGAGGACGTCGTCCGGCCGGAAACGGAGCGCCGGGACCTCGACCACCCGTTCCACCAGCGGCCGCAGCGCCGACGGCACCGACTCCGCGTCCGGCGCGGTGAGCACGAACGGTGGCGGCCCGTCGCCCCGGACCTCCGTGAACCGCCGGGCCAGCTCCTCCGCCGCCCACGCGGGCAGCGCCTCCACGCCCGACACGATCACGCACGTGCCGTCCTTGGCCAGCTCGGGTGTCCACAGCGTCAGCCACGTGTCGACGTCGTCCGGCGCCGGCGGCCGCGCGTTCAAAACCCGCTCGCGGGGCCGCAGCTCCCGCCGGGCCAGCGCCGCCAGCGCCGTCTTGCCCGCGCCCGGCTCGCCGACGACCGCGACGACGCGACCGGCCGTGAACGCCGCCTTCGCCGCATCGACCGCGGTGGTCCAGGCGGGCGAGAGGCGCCGCACGTCGCCCGGGTCGACGCGGTCGGCGTAGACGCGGAAGACCTCGCCCCGCGGCGTCGGCCGGGCGATCCGCCCCGACGCGCGCGCCAGCATCAGCGCCGCGGTGTTCCCGGCGGCGGCCTGCGCCAGCGCCAGCAGCAGCTCCGAAGACTGCTCCGACCACGTCGTGAGGTTGACGCTGCCGGCGAGCGCCCCGGTCAGCGGGTCGAGCACCGGCACCGCCGCGCAGGTGTATCCGCGCAGGTCGGTGCAGTAGTGCTCGCTCGCCCGGACCAGCGACGGCGCCCGGTCGGCGAGCGCCAGGCCGAGCCCGTTGGTGCCCGCGTTGCTCTCCGCGAAGTAGAACCCCGGCGCCAGGTGGACGCGGTCCAGCGAGCGGTTGATCGTGGCGTCCGTGCACAGCCGGCTCAGCACGAGGCCTTCGCTGTCGGTGATCATCAGGCTGATCGGCTCGTTGGCCAGCGTCGCCTGCAGGCCGCGCAGCACCTCGGTGCCGCATTCGTAGAGCAGCGACCCGGTGTCGACGGCGCCGGAGAACACCGGCATGACCTCGTCCTCGGGCACGCCGTAGCGCTCGCTGCGCTGCCACGACGCCCGCAGCCGGGGTGCGATCGCGGCCGCCCCGCGCGCGTCGAACGAGCGCGTGACGTGCACCTGCGGGTTCTCCACCTGGCCTCCCGGGACGCGGCTCTGCGTCGGACTCCTCCACCGTACGTCCACCGATCGGGCGGCGACAGCACGCGCTGTCTCATATCGAGACACCCGATGGGTCCCTGACCAGCGCCGACGTCCTTACCGTCCCAGCAACACACGAAGACGTGGAGGAACCGGATGTACAGCAAGGACGGCGAGACGTACTTCATCGTGGACGCCCACGTGGCGCTCTGGGACGCGCGCCCGGAGAACCAACGCAACGTCCACGGCAAGCAGTTCATCGACTGCTTCTACGACTACCACCGCAACCTCAGCCCCGAGTCCGAGGTCTGGCCCTACGAGGACTACCTCTACCAGGGCGGCGAGCGGCTGATGAAGGACCTCTTCGACGACGGCTACGTCGACCACGCCGTCTTCCAGCCGGCGCACCTCGGCGCGTTCTACGAAAACGGCTTCGGGCAGACGGAAGAAGCCTTCGCGCTGAAGCAGCGGCATCCGGACAAGCTGACCTACAACCACTTCTTCGACCCGCGGTTCGAGCAGGCCGGCATCGACCAGCTACGCCGCGACGCCGAGCGCTTCGACCTGAAGGGCGTCAAGCTCTACACGGCCGAGTGGCAGGGCGACTCGCGCGGCTACAAGCTCGACGACAAGTGGACGTACAAGTACTTCGAGGCCTGCCAGGAACTGGGCATCAAGAACATCCACGTCCACAAGGGACCGACGATCCGGCCGCTGGACCGCGACGCCTTCGACGTCGCCGACGTCGACCACGCGGCCACCGACTTCACCGACCTCAACTTCGTCGTCGAGCACTGCGGCCTGCCGCGGTTGGAGGACTTCTGCTGGATCGCGACGCAGGAGCCGAACGTCCACGCGGGGCTCGCCGTCGCGATGCCGTTCATCCACACCCGGCCGAAGTACTTCGCGCAGATCATCGGCGAGCTGCTGTACTGGCTCGACGAAGACCGGATCCAGTTCTCCAGCGACTACGCGATCTGGACGCCGAAATGGCTGATCGAGCGGTTCGTCGACTTCCAGATCCCCGAGGACCTGCCGGAGTACGCGCCGCTGACCGTCGACCAGAAGAAGAAGATCCTCGGCCTCAACGCGGCGGCGATGTACGACATCCCCGTGCCGACGGAGCTGCAGCTGGCTCCGATCGAGCCGCAGGCCGTGTCGGTGGCCTGACGTGGACGCCTTCACCGCGCTGGACGCGGTTCTCGACCCGGAGCTCGACGAGCCCATCACCGACCTCGGCTTCGTCAAGTCGCTCACCGTGGACGGCACCCGCGTGACCGTCCACTTGCGACTGCCGACGTCGTTCTGCGCGCCGAACTTCGCCTACCTCATGGCGTCGGACGCGAAGGACGTGCTGACGGCGCTGCCGTGGACGTCGGAAGTCGTGGTGGAGCTCGACGACCACCACGACTCCGACCTCATCAACCGCGGGCTCGCCGCGGACGCCGGCTACCGCGGCACGTTCGGCCACGAAGCCGAGGAAGACCTCGAGGAGCTGCGGCTGACGTTCCGCCGCAAGGCGCACCAGGCGGCGATGGAACGCGCGCTGACCGTGCTGCTGCGTGCCGACGAGCACGTCGACCTGCACGACGTCACCCTCGCGGACCTGCCGGACGTTCCCGCCGCCGCGGCGCTGCTCCGGCGTCGCGAGGCGCTGGGGTTGCCGACCGACCCGTCGGCACCGGTGCTGGTCGACCACGACGGAACGCCGTTCCCGCGGGAGGAGATCCCGGTGCGGCTGCGGTTCGCGCGGTCGGTCCGGATCTCGATCGAAGGCAACTCCCACTTCTGCCGCGGGCTGCTGCGCACCCGCTACCCCGAATCCACTCCGTCAATGTCCACTGTGGAGGCAACAGCATGAAGGCGGTCCAGGTCGTCGGGTACGACCAGCCCCTGCGGATGACCGACGTCCCGGCGCCGGAGGTGACCGGGCCGTACGACGTGGTCGTGCGGATCGGCGGCGCCGGCGTCTGCCGCACCGACCTGCACATCCTGGAAGGGCAGTGGCAGGAGAAGTCCGGCGTCACGCTGCCCTACACGATCGGGCACGAGAACGCGGGCTGGGTGCACGCGGTCGGCGGCGCGGTCACGAACGTCGCCGAGGGCGACAAGGTGATCGTGCACCCGCTGATCACGTGCGGGCTCTGCCGGGCCTGCCGCTTCGGCGACGACGTCCACTGCACGCAGTCGCAGTTCCCGGGCATCGACACCGCGGGCGGGTACGCGGAGTACCTCAAGACGTCCGCGCGCAGCGTGGTGAAGATCGACGACGCGCTGGAGCCGGCGGACGTCGCGGCACTGGCGGACGCCGGACTGACGGCGTACCACGCGGCGGCGAAGGCGTCACGGCGCTTGCGTCCGGGCGACAAGTGCGTCGTCATCGGCGCGGGCGGGCTCGGGCACATCGGGATCCAGGTGCTCAAGGCGATCTCGGCGGCCGAGCTGATCGTCGTCGACCGCAACCCGGACGCGGTGAAGCTCGCGGTGTCGATCGGCGCGGACCACGGCGTGGTCGGCGACGGCTCCCAGGTCGCGCAGGTCCTGGAGCTGACGGGCGGAAACGGCGCCGAGACGGTGATCGACTTCGTCGGCGAGGGCGGCGCGACACGCGACGGGATCGCGATGCTGCGGCGGGCGGGCGACTACCACGTCGTCGGGTACGGCGAGAACATCGACGTCCCGACGATCGACATCATCTCCACGGAGATCAACCTGATCGGCAACCTGGTGGGGTCGTACAACGACCTGTGCGAGCTGATGGTGCTGGCGGCGCAGGGCCGCGTGAAGCTGCACACGGCCCGGTACTCGCTGAACGAGTTCCAGACGGCGCTCGACGACCTCGACGCGGGCCGCATCCGCGGCCGCGCGATCCTGGTCCCCTGACCCAGTCGCGTGCGCAAAGAGGCATCACGCGTGATCAGCGGGGCATCACGCGTGTCTGGGCGGGCATCACGCGTGATTGGGCGGGCTTCACGCGTGATTGGGCGGGCATCACGCGTGATGCCCCTCCAGACACGCGTGATGCCCCTCCAGACACGCGAGATGCCTCTCCGGACACGCGTGATGCCTCTGGGCTCACTCGCTGGGCTGGGCCGCCGGGGCCTGGTGCAGGGAGAGGTCTTGACCGGCGGCGGAGTCCTGGGTCCACGCCCCGGACTCCGCCGTCCACGTCTGGCCGGCGAAGCTCACCTTGTCCACCCCGAGCGCCTCCGCGCGGCCGACCAGCCAGCTCGCGTACGTCCAGCCCTGCGCCGCCGGGTGGGCTCCGCTCAGCTTCGCCGTGCCCAGCTCGCCGGTCGCCGCCGCCGCCAGGTCGGCCGGGGCGGCCAGGGTCAGGTTCCGGCAGGTCAGCGCCGCCGGGAACTGGCCGTTGAACGCCGCCGCCAGCGCGCGGGACTGCGGCTCCCACTGCGCGTACGCGTCCGGGACGCCGGAGCGCTGGATCTCCTGGGCCGCCTCGGTGATCGGCATCGTCTCCCAGCCCGGCAGCTTCTCGAGCTTCTCGTAGAACGCCGTCGCCGCGTAGACGGGGTCGCGCAGCTGCGCCACCGTGCCCCAGCCCTGGCTGGGCCGCTGCTGGAACAGCCCGACCGAGTCGCGGTCACCGCCCGCGAGGTTCTGCAGCTTCGACTCCTGCAACGCCGTGGCCAGCGCGACCGTGGCCGCGTGCGGCGGCAGCCCCAGCTTCGCCCCGACGCCCGCGATCCGCGCGGCGTTGTCCGTCTGCTCGGGCGTGAACGTGTACCCGTTCTGCCCGGCCACCGCCACGGTGCAGCCCGGCGTCTTCACCGGGGCGCGCGTCAGCACCACCGCCACGATGACCCCCGCGGTCAGTACGACGACCGCCCCCAAGAAGAGAGCCACCTTCAGGCCACACCCGCGCACCCTGTCCCCACTTTCACCCGTTCGCACCAGTCTGCCAAAAGCAGGACGCGGAGCGCCGGGTGGAGGTTCAGGCGCCGAGGAAGATCGGGTTCGACATCGCCACCATCGCGTTCGGCTGGGTGGTGTTCGGGCCCCCGGACGGGCGGCGGACCTCGACGCGCACCCACCGCGAGTACCGCGGGTACGTCGTCCACGTCGCCGTCGCCGCCCCCGAGTCGCCGATGGTCTCCGTGTGTTCCGGGCCCAGCTGGTCGAGGAACGTCACCGTCGTCCCCGGCACGCCACCGACCGCCGCGCGCACCGTGACCGGCGTTCCGGTGCCCGCCGGGAGCCGCTCGCCGATGCCCGCCGTGCGGCCGCCGCCCGACACCGTGAAGTCCAGCTGGACCGCCGACGACTCGGCCAGCCACGACCGTCCCGCCTTCAACCCCGCCAGGAGTTCCTTGCGGCGCAGGCGATCGGCGAGCACGACGGTGTGCGGAAGCGCGACGCGCTGGTCCGGGTTGTGCGCGTCGGAGTCGCCGATCGCCGGGATGAACCGGCCGCCGCGCAGCAGGCCGTCCCAGTGGATGACGCTGGCCTCGTCGTCCTGGGTCCACGGCCCGTTCCACACCTCGACGAGGTCGGCGATCTCGTACGCGAACTCGTAGGTGCAGCCGAAGCAGTTGGCGAACGGGTGCGCCGCGGTGACCAGGCCGCCCGCGCGGTGCACCTGGTCGGTGAAGCGGCGGAAGTCCTGCGGGTCGGCCGCGCGGTAGCGCCAGTCGATCCACGTGCCGGCGGGCAGGCCGATCGCGGGCCAGTGCCCGGACCGCGTCGTCACCTCTTCGCCGTTGAGGATGAGCAGGTCGTCGGTGGCGTACTGACCCCACACCAGCTGCGAGCTGGACGTGTTGTGGTCGGTCGAGATCATGAAGTCGAGGCCGGCCGCGCGGGCGTCGGCGACGAGCTGCTCCGGCGTGCGGCGGCCGTCGGAGTGGACGGTGTGCAGGTGGCCGTCGCCGCGGTACCAGGCGCGGCCCCGCTCGCGGGCGGGCGCGGACTCCGGCGCCGGCTTCGGCACGAACGGCGCGGCGTCCGGCCCGAAGGTGAGCGTGATGTCCACTTTGTGGTTCAGGCCCTGCGGCGCCACGGTGTACGGCCCGAGGATGACGTGCCACCGGCCCGGTTTGATCGGACCGGCCAGGTACCCGGGCGTCGCCTCCGACGCGCTGATCGAGAACCGGTCGCGGAAGCCGCCGGACCAGCCGCGGAAGCCGCGGGCGTTGCCCAGCTCGTGGCCTTCCGGGCCGAACATGCCGATGTCACAGGCGTTCCCGCGCGTCCCGGCGGGCACCGGGGGCTTGTCGTAGGAGTAGACGACGTCGATCTGCCGCACCCCGCGCGGGACGTCGACCGGCAGGTAGTACCAGTCCGGGACGTCCGGCTTCAGCGTGCCGGTGACGGTCCGGGTCTGGCTGCCGGTGCCGCCCGGCTGGTCGGCGAACGCGACACCGGGCAGCATCCCCAAGGCAGACCCAGCCGCTCCGGCCGCCACCACCCCGCTCGCGCGCAGCAGCGCGCGCCGGCTCAAGTCCCCAGAACTCATGCGTACCTCCGCATCGAAAGACGCCCCGACGCTAGGCCTCGAACGAGAACGCCCGCTGAAACCGGCGGTGAACTTACGGCGTCGGGTCAGGACCTGGCGCGGCGCGCGAGGATCTTGGCGAGCGCGACGACGGTGAAGGCGGCAGTGAACGCGAGCCGGGTGCGGTCGACGGCGGGCACCCAGGTCACCGTGCCTTCGCGGACGACGAAGGCGCCCGCGGGCCGGGCGAACACCCCGAACCCGGCACCTTCGCGCACGGGCAGCGCGGCCGCGTCGCCCTCGCCGCCGCCCCCGCCACCGAAGACGACCGCGGCCGGGATGACGACGACCCCGTCCCGGTCGACCGCGTCCCCGTAGACGAGCTTCGCGGTGAACAGGTCCCGCGCGGTCGAAGCCAGCTGCCCGAGTTTCATCCGGCCATCATGGCGACTTTTCCGTCCGTTCGGGTGTGAACACGGTGTATCCGGGGCATTAACGAATGCCACCTGTGTTGCACAGGGGTGAGTTCGCTGCGAGGGGAGACCGCGATGACCTTCGACTTCGTCAGCCGCTGGCTCGGCAGGCATCGCGACCGGCCCGGGATCAGCCTGGACCTCGCCTGCGGCGGCCGGGTGAACTTGCGCGAGATCGACGGACGACCAGTGCTGGCGATCACGACGGCCCCGGGCCCGGACGGCCGCTGCAGCGTCGCCGCCGTGCCGCTGTCGGAGGCGGAGCAGCGGGAGCTGAGCCAGGTGCTGCACCCGGACGTCCTGCTCGCCTCCTAGCCGACCCCTTATCTCGGCGCCACCGGATGTTTCCCTACTGGTTTCCGCCGTAGGCTACGCACCGTGCTTTGTGGCAGTCCTCGCGAGAAAAGCGCCCGTGGCAGTGTGGCCCGGGTCGCTTTTTGTGGGGTTCCCACAAAGCAGCCGCCTCGGCATGCGCCATGGCGGACATTGGTCTACCCGGCGGTAATCCAGCAGGGTGTAGACAGGTGCAGGCGACGCCCCAGTACAGGTGCGTCGCCTTCTGTGCGTGGGTACTTGGGAGGCTCAGCCGGTGTTCAATCGTGTCGCCATCGTCAACCGCGGAGAGGCCGCGATGCGGCTCATCCACGCCGTCCGGGATCTGTCGGCGGAAACCGGTACGAAGATCGAGACGGTCGCCCTCTACACCGATGCGGACCGCACGGCCACCTTCGTCCGTGAGGCCGACCTGGCCTACGACCTCGGTCCCGCGTCGGCCCGCCCGTACCTCGACCTGGCCAAGCTCGAGCAGGCCCTCGTCGAGACGAAGGCCGACGCCGCGTGGGTCGGCTGGGGCTTCGTCGCCGAGGACCCGGCCTTCGCCGAGCTGTGCGAGAAGATCGGCATCACCTTCGTCGGCCCGAGCGCCGACGCGATGCGCAAGCTGGGCGACAAGATCGGCGCGAAGCTGATCGCCGAAGAGGTCGGCGTCCCGGTCGCGCCGTGGAGCCGCGGCGAGGTCGCGACGCTCGAAGACGCGCTGAAGGCGGGCGACCGGATCGGCTACCCGCTGATGCTCAAGGCCACCGCGGGCGGCGGCGGGCGCGGCATCCGCATGGTCGCCTCCGGCGAAGACCTCGCCGACGCCTACGAGCGCACGAGCCAGGAAGCCCTGCGCGCGTTCGGTTCCGGCGTCGTGTTCCTCGAGCGCCTGGTCACCGGCGCCCGGCACGTCGAGGTCCAGGTGATCTCCGACGGCGCGACGGCGTGGGCGCTCGGCGTCCGCGACTGCTCGGTGCAGCGGCGCAACCAGAAGATCATCGAAGAGTCCGCGTCGCCGGTCCTGGACGCGGCGCAGACCGCCGAGCTGAAGACGTCGGCCGAGCGGCTCGCGGTCGCCGTCGGCTACCGCGGCGCGTGCACCGTCGAGTTCCTCTACCACCCCGGCGAGAAGCTGTTCGCCTTCCTCGAGGTCAACACCCGCCTGCAGGTCGAGCACCCGATCACCGAGATCACCACCGGCACCGACCTGGTCAAGCTGCAGCTGCACGTCGCCGACGGCGGCAAGCTCGAAGGCGACCAGCCGGCCGAGCTCGGCCACGCCGTCGAAGCCCGGCTCAACGCCGAGGACCCCGACCGCGACTTCGCGCCCTCCCCCGGCCGCATCGCGCGGCTGGCGCTGCCCGCCGGCCCCGGCATCCGTGTCGACACCGGCGTCAGCGAGGGCGACACCATCCCCGCCGACTTCGACTCGATGATCGCCAAGATCATCGCCTACGGCCGCGACCGCGACGAGGCGCTCGGCCGCCTGCGCCGCGCGATGGCCGAGACCACCGTGATCATCGAGGGTGGCGCGACCAACAAGAGCTTCGTGCTCGACCTGCTCGACCAGCCCGAGGTCATCGACGCGAGTGCCGACACCGGCTGGATCGACCGCGTCCGCGCCGAAGGCCGCCTGGTCACCCACCGGCACTCCGCCGTCGCGCTCGCCGCGGCCGCCATCGAGGCGTACGAAGACGAGGAAGAGGTCTCCGTCCAGCGCCTGCTGGCCACCGCGCACGGCGGCCGCCCGCAGGTCCAGCACGAGACCGGCCGCCCGCTCGACCTCAAGCTCCGCGGCGTCGGCTACCGCGTCAGCGTCGCGCGCATCGGCCAGAAGCGGTTCCGCGTCGGCGTTTCGGCCGGGACGTCGGAGGTGCACCACGCCGACGTCGAGATCGACCGCTTCGACGCCCACAGCGGCCGGATCCGGGTCAACGGGCAGGGCTTCCGCCTGGTCGCGGCCACGCACGGCCCGATCCACCTCGTCGAGGTCGACGGCGTCACCCACCGCGTCAGCCGCGACGAAGGCGGCGTCGTCCGCTCCCCCGCGCCCGCGCTGGTGGTCGCGACGCCGCTGTCGGTCGGCGACGAGGTCGAGGCGAACGCGCCGATCCTCGTGCTGGAGAGCATGAAGATGGAGACGGTGCTGCGCGCGCCGTTCCGCGCCCGCGTGCGCGAATGCCCGGTGTCGGTCGGCAGCCAGGTCGAGACCGGCGCGCCGCTGATGCGCCTGGAGCCGCTGGCCGACGGAGCCGAGGACGAGGTCGCCGAGGAGACCGAGACCATCGAGATCGAGCTGCCCGCCGAGGCGGCGGACGTCTCCGCGGCCGACCGCGTCGAGCGCGGTCTGCAGGACCTGCGCAGCCTGCTGCTCGGCTTCGACGTCGACCCGTCGGAGCGCAAGCGCGTCCTGTCGGCCTACGTCGCCGCGCGGGCCGAGCTGGGCAACCGTCCGGTCGAAGGCGAGCTGGAGCTGCTGACGGTCTTCGCCGACCTGTCCGACCTGAGCCGCAACACCCCGGGCGGCGAGGACACCGTGCCCAACGGCGCGGTGCACAGCCCGCGGGAGTTCTTCCACAGCTACCTGCAGAGCCTCGACGTCGAGCGCGCGGGCGTCACCGAAGGCTTCCAGGCCAAGCTGACCAAGGTGCTCGGCCACTACGGCGTCACCGACCTGGAGCGCACCCCCGAGCTGGAGTCCGCGGTCTTCCGGATCTTCCTGGCGCAGCAACGGACTTCGGCCGACGTCGCCGTCGTCTCCGAGCTGCTCCGGCTGTGGCTGGCCGGGGCGCAGCCGTCGGAGTCGCTGAGCCAGCGCGCCGGGCTGGCCCTGGAGCACCTGGTCGAAGCCACGCAGGTGCGCTTCCCCACGGTGTCCGACCTGGCCCGCGGCGTGGTGTTCCGCTGGTTCGCCCAGCCGCTGCTGCGCCGCAACCGCGCCGAGGTGTACGCCGCCGTCCGCACCGAGCTGCGCTACCTCGACCAGCACCCGGACGCCGCGGACCGCGCCGAGCGGATCCAGGCCATGATCACCGGCTCGCAGCCCCTCGTCCGGCTGATCGGGCAGCGGATCGGCCGGCCCGGCCGCGACCACGCGCCGCTGCTGGAAGTGCTGACCCGCCGCTACTACGGCAACCGCAGGCTGACCGGGGTCGCCGTGCGCGACGTCGCCGGCTGCCGGCTGCTGACCGCCGAATTGAACACGCCCGACGGCGTGCTGCCGCTGGTCACCACCGCCGTCGACATCGCAGCCCTGCCCGACGCCGTCCGCGCGATCGGCGAGGTGGCGACCGAAGGCGTCGTCGCCGACGTGTACCTGCGCTGGGAGGACCAGCCGGACGTCGACGCGACCGCGGAGCGGCTCGGCGCGCTGCTGGCCGAGCACCCGCTGCCGGCGAGCGTGCGGCACGTCGTGCTGACCGTGGCCGGCACCGGCGGCGCGGTGATGCACCACCACTTCACCTTCCGGCGCGACGGCGCGGCCTTCACCGAAGACCGGCTGATCCGCGGTCTGCACCCGCAGATCGCGAACCGGCTGCAGCTGCAGCGGCTGCACGAGTTCGACCTCACCCGGCTGCCGTCGGCGGACGAGGAGATCTACCTCTTCAAGGCCGTCGCGAAGAGCAACCCGGCCGACGAGCGGCTGATCGCGATGGGCCAGGTCCGCGACCTGACGCCGCTGCGCGAGGCCGACGGCCGGCTGGTCGCCCTGCCCGCGCTCGAGGACGCGGTCACCGCCTGCCTCGACGCGATCCGCAACATCCAGGCGCAGCGGCCGCAGAACAAGCGGTTCGACACCAACCGGATCATGATGTACGTCTGGCCGCCGACGGAGCTCACCACCGACGAGCTGAACACGCTGGTCCAGCGCATCCTGCCGACGTCGGTGGGGGCCGGGCTGGAGGAGGTCCAGTTCCTGGCCCGCCGCCGCACCGACGCGGGCAAGCTGACCGAGCTGGCCGTCCGGATCGCCTTCGAACCGGGTCGCGGCGCGCGGCTGCACGTCGGGCCGGCGTCGACCGAGCCGGTGCAGCCGCTCGACGACTACCGCCTGAAGGTGCTGCGCGCGGCCCGGCGCGGCACGGTCTACCCGTACGAGCTGACCGGGCTGCTCGCCGGCCAGGACGGCACGTTCGTCGAGCACGACCTCGAGGCGGGCGCGCTGGTGCCGGTCGACCGGCCGAAGGGCAAGAACACCGCGGCGATCGTCGCGGGCGTCGTGACGACCCCGACCGAGCGGCACGCCGAGGGCGTCACGCGCGTCGTGCTGATCGGCGACCCGACGAAGTCGCTCGGCGCGCTGTCGGAGCCGGAGTGCTCGCGTGTCATCGCGGCGCTCGACCTGGCCGAGCGCATGCGGGTGCCGCTGGAGTGGTTCGCGCTGTCCTCCGGCGCGCGGATCTCGATGTCCTCGGGCACCGAGAACATGGACTGGGTCGCCGCGGCGCTCAAGCGGATCGTCACGTTCACCCAGGACGGCGGCGAGATCAACATCGTGGTCAACGGGATCAACGTCGGCGCCCAGCCGTACTGGAACGCCGAAGCCACGATGCTCATGCACACCAAGGGCGTCCTGATCATGACGCCGGACTCGGCGATGGTGCTCACCGGCAAGCAGGCGCTCGACTTCTCGGGTGGCGTGTCGGCGGAGGACAACTTCGGCATCGGCGGCTACGACCGCGTCATGGGCCCGAACGGCCAGGCACAGTACTGGGCGCCGAACCTGCCCGCGGCCCGCGAAGTCCTGATGTCGCACTACGACCACACCTACGTCGTCCCGGGTGAAACCGGCCCGCGGAAGGTCGGCACGAACGACCCGGTCGACCGCGACGTCTCGCCGTTCCCGCACGCGATCGTCGACAGCGACTTCCGGACCGTCGGGGAGATCTTCTCCGCCGAGCACAACCCGGACCGCAAGAAGCCGTTCGACATCCGCACGGTGATGCGCGCGCTGTCGGACCAGGACCACCCGGTGCTGGAGCGCTGGGCGGGCATGGCCGACGCCGACACGGCCGCGGTGCAGGACGTGCACATCGGCGGCCGCCCGGTCTGCCTGGTCGGCATCGAGTCGCGGTCGGTCCCCCGCCGCGGCTTCCCTCCCACCGACGGGCCGGACACCTACACGGCGGGCACGCTGTTCCCGCGGTCGTCGAAGAAGACGGCGCGGGCGATCAACGCGGCGTCCGGCAACCGGCCGCTGGTCGTGCTGGCGAACCTGTCCGGGTTCGACGGCTCGCCGGAGTCGCTGCGCAAGCTGCAGCTGGAGTACGGCGCGGAGATCGGCCGGGCGATCGTCAACTTCGAGGGCCCGATCGTGTTCACCGTGATCTCGCGCTACCACGGCGGCGCGTTCGTGGTGTTCTCCAAGGCGCTCAACCCGAACATGACGGTGCTGGCGCTGGAGGGTTCGTTCGCCTCGGTGCTGGGCGGCGCCCCGGCGGCGGCGGTGGTGTTCGCGGGCGAGGTGGCCAAGCGCACGGCGAACGACCCGCGGGTGACCGAGCTCCAGGCCCGGGTCGCGGTGGCCGACGCCCCGTCCCGGGCGGCGTTGAACGCCCAGCTCGCCGAGGTCCAGTCGTCGGTCCGCGCGGAGAAGGTCAGCGAGATCGCGGCGGAGTTCGACAAGGTGCACAGCATCCAGCGCGCCGTCGAGGTCGGTTCGGTGGACGCGATCATCAGCACCGCCGAGCTGCGGCCGCGGATCATCGAGGCCATCGAGCACGGCCTCAAGCAGTAGGTCCGCCGCAGCGGGGTCGTGAGTGAGAAACAGTGTTAGAACACTGTTTCTCACTCACGACCAGTCGCGGCAGACCGGCTACGGCACCAGGTACCGCGTCAGCAGGCTCGCGCCGTCGGTCAGGACCGTGGCCAGCTCCAACCGAACCGGGTCGAAGGCGCCACCCATGGCGGCGCGGTCCGCCGTCCCCGCCACCAGGTACGGCGCGACAGTCAGCCGGAACTCGTCGACCAGGCCCGCCTCGGCCAGCGACGCGAACAGCTTCGGCCCGCCTTCGCAGTCGATCCGCCGCAGGCCGCGCTCGGTCAGCGCGGCCACGGCGACGTCGAGCGCCACCGCGTCCTCCCCCGCGACGACCACCTCGGCGCCCGCCCGCCGCCAGGCTGCGCGCAGGTCCTCCGGCGCCCGCTCGCAGGTGAGGACGATCGTCGGCACGGCCGCCCGGGTCAGCACCGGTGCGTCCGGCGGCAGGCTGCGTCCCGTGGTGACGACCGCGATCGGCGGGATCGGCTCGAGGCCGTGCCGCCGGCGCCGGTCCGCGGTCTCCGGGTCCGGGTGGACGCCCTCGAACTCCTCGATCACCGCGGTCCCTGCACCGAGCAGGACGACGTCGGCGAGGTCGCTGCCCAGCTTGAACACGACCCGGTCGGGCTCGGTCGACAGCGGGCGCGAGCGGCCGGCGACCGTGATCGCGCCGTCCGTGCTCGACACGAAGTTGACGACGAGCCACTTCGCGACGTCGGGGAAGCGGTAGAGGGCTTCGAGGTCGCCGGTAGCGAGCTCGCGGCCGGCTTCGAGCGGCCAGATCTGCCGGATCACAGCCAGCGCACCGCGTTCTTCGGCGGGCGGGTACCGATGATGCTCGCGATCATCTCGACCGTGTGCCGCGTCTCGCGGACCTGGTGCGCGCGGAACATCGCGGCACCCTGCGCGGCCGCGTGCGCGGTGGCGGCGAGGGTGCCGGTGACCCGGTCGTCCATGCCGACGTCGAGCGTCTCCCCCACCACTCCCTTGTTGGACAACGCCATCAGCACCGGCCACCCGGTGGCCACGAGCTTGTCGACGTTCCGCAGGATCGTCAGCGACTGGTAGGTGTTCTTCGAGAAGTCGATGCAGGGGTCGATCATGATCCCCTCGCGCGGGACGCCCTTCGCGACCGCCCGTTCGGCGAGGTCGGTGGTGTCGGCCACGACCGACGCGACGACGTCGTCGTACTGCGGCTTGATCGGGTCGGTGCGCGGGTCGAGCCCGTCGACGTGGGCGCAGATGTACCCGGCGCCGTGCTCGGCGGCGACGTCGAGGATCTCCGGCTCGTAGGCGGCCCAGTTGTCGTTGATCAGGTCCGCGCCGACCCGGCAGACGGCGTCGGCGACCTCGGCGCGGTAGGTGTCGACGCTGATCACGACGTCGGGGAACGCCGCGCGGATCCACTCCACGGTCGGCACGACGCGGCTGATCTCCTCCGCCACGGTCACCTCGGGGCCGGGGCTGGCGGGCACGCCGCCGATGTCGATCACCGCGGCGCCGTCCTCGATCGCCTTGCCGACGGCCGCGCGCGCCCGGTCTTCCTCGTACGTCACCCCGTTGTCGTAGAACGAGTCCGGGGTCCGGTTGACGATCGCCATCACCAGCGCGTGGTCGCTGGTGAGCCGTCTCCCCCGGAAGACGAGGTCGTGGATCGGCATGCGCTCTCCGTTCAAGATCGGGTCTGGGCCCCTTCCGAGCATAGTGAGGCGGGTGACCCGGGGCCCGCCGCGACCGGTTTCGCGACTTTCGGGGGTATGGCGGATTTGTCCCGGACCGACACACTGTGCGTGCCGGTCCGGTGACCGAGAGCCCCGGGCCGGAACTCCATCCGTGCGGCCGTGAGGAGATCCCCCGATGGCGTCAAGGTCCCTGTCCCGGCTCGCGTGCGCGGCAACCGGGGTCGTGCTGTCCGCGCTGCTCGGCGGCACCGCGGCCGCGCAGCCCGCCGACACCCCCGTGTTCTGGCGCGTCCCGGCGACCGCCACCCAGGCGGCCGCCCTGACCGAAGCCGGCTTCGACGTCGAAGAAGGCGATGCCGGAGCGGTGTACGTCGTCGGCGGCAAGGCCGTCGCCGCCCGGCTGCAGGGGCTGGGCTACCGGCCCACCTTCTACGACACCGTCTACAAGGAACTCCCGGCGCAGGCGAACTCCCTGGCAGCCGACACCTTCTACGGCGGGTACCGCACCGTCACCGCGCACGAGAACCACCTCACCGCGGTCGCCGCCGCGCACCCCGACCTGGCCACGAAGTACACGATCGGCCAGTCGTGGAAGAAGACGAAGGGCCAGGGCGGCCACGACATCCAGGCCATCTGCCTGACCAAGAAGCAGACCGGCGACTGCACGCTGTCGACGACGTCGTCGAAGCCGAAGTTCTTCCTGATGGCCCAGATCCACGCACGCGAACTGTCGACCGGCGAGCTCGCCTGGCGCTGGATCGACTACCTCGCCGACGGCTACGCCACCGACGCCACCGCGAAGTCCATTTTGGACACGACCGAGGTCTGGGTGGTGCCGATTTCCAACCCCGACGGCGTCGACATCGTCGCTTCGGGCGGCAACTCGCCGAAGCTGCAGCGCAAGAACGCGAACAACACCCGCGGCGGCTGCACCGGCACGAACATCGGCATCGACCTGAACCGCAACTCGACGTTCAAGTGGGGCGGCGACTCCAACTCGGCGTGCTCCGAGACCTACCAGGGCGTGAGCGCCGGCTCCGAGCCCGAGACGCAGGCGCTGGAGAAGCTGGCCCGCGCGATCTTCCCGGACCAGCGCGGCACCGGGAACAACGACCCGGCGCCGTCGACCGCCAAGGGCACGATGATCACGTTGCACAGCTACGGCAACGACATCATCATCCCGTGGGGCTTCACCCAGTCGACCTCGCCGAACGACGCGCAGTACCGCAGGCTCGGCGCGAAGTACTCCGCGTCGAACGGCTACCTCGTCGGCACCAACGAGGAGACCGTCGGCTACGACACGAGCGGCACCACCGACGACTTCACCTACGGCGAGCTGGGCGTCGCCAGCGTGACGTTCGAGGTCGGCGGCTCGAGCGGCACCTGCGGCGGCTTCCTGCCGCGCTACACCTGCGTCGACAGCACGTTCTGGCCGAAGAACAAGGGCGCGCTGGTCACCGCCGCGAAGGCCGCGGCGGCGCCGTACCAGCAGTGAGTCAGGGCCGGCAGGCGTAGATGCAGTTCTGCGGACGCGGGGAACCGAGCACGTCGACGTGCCGGAACCCCGCGTCCGCGAGCATTTCCCGCGCCGTTTCGATGCCCCACATCGCCCCGAGCGCGGCGCCGCCCTCGGCCAGCGACGTCGTCGTGCAGTACATCAGGCTGATCGAGTAGCAGAGCGCGGCCAGCGGGTTGCCGACGTTGTTCGCGACGTGGCTCGAGAAGTTGGTGTCCACCATGAAGAACAGGCCGTCTTCGGCGAGGGCGCCGTGGATCCGCCGCAGCACGACGTCCGGGCGGTCCTGGTCGTGGATGGCGTCGAAGGCGGTGATCACGTCGAACTCGCCGGTCAGCTCGGCGGCGTCCCCGACGGCGAACTCGGCGTTCGGCAGCCCGTCCGCGGTCTCGCGCGCCTGCTCGACGACGTTCGCGTTGATGTCGACGCCGGTGAACCGCGAGGCGGGGAACGCGCGGGCGGCCACGGCGATGGCGTTGCCGGTACCGCAGCCCAGGTCGAGCACGCGCACTCCGGCGGTGAGCCGCTCCTTCAGACCGGGAACCGCGCCGAAGAACCCGTCGACGAGGTGTTCGCGGTAGACGTGCTTCCAGCTGTCGCCGGTCTTCGCGCCGAGGGTTTCGAGGTAGGGCCCGTACGCCGCCCTCGGGACGCCGCCGCCGTCGGCGAAGCTGCGTTCGAGGTCGGGCAGGATGCCGGTGAACGCGGTCAGGGTCAGCAGCGACGGCATGAGGTTCGCCGACGTCTCGCCGAGCAGGAACTTCGCGTGCTCGGGCGGGAAGGTGTAGCGCCCGGCATCGAGGGTGAAGATGCCGCCGGTGACCATGGCACCGAGCCACTCGCGGACGTACCGCTCCCGAAGCCCGGCGCGCTCGGCGAGCTCACCGCTGGTGGCGGGCCCTGCGGCGGCGGCTTCGAAGAGCCCGGTGCGGTGGCCGACACCGATGAGCATGGTGAGCGCGCTGCCGGTCATGGTCGCGGTGAGGTGCGCCGCGAAGTCCGTTTCCTCCATGCGGCCCGAGCTTACCCGCCGGGCGTACCGTCCGATGTGGACGGTCGTTCGGCGGGCCAAGCGTGCCGGCACCGATCGGCCCACCGCTGGTAGACCGAGGCCGGACCAGGTACCAGCCGACCAGCGCGAGCGATCACCGACGGACCTCGCCCCGACAACCGGACCAACCGACCGGCACGGACGGTCACCGGCCGAGCGGTTCACTCATGGCCCACTCGGCCGGCACCGCCGGACCCGGCTCGGCGAAAGCGAGGCAGGTCCGGCGGGCCGCAAGCAGCCGGTCAGGCGTCCTCTTCCTCCAGGCCCGCGTCCGCTAGGACCGCGTACACCCGCCTGCGGGCGTCGGCGAGGATCTTCTTCACCTCGGCGACCTGGGCCTCCGTTCCGCTGTACCCGACCTGCGCCGCCGCTCCGGACAGCTCCCCCAGCGCGTGCCACAACGCCGCGAACCGGTCGGCGCCCGGCTCCTCCTCGGGCTCCTCCCAGAGCGCCGCGAACTCGGCCTCCCGCCCGGCGACGTGCTCGCGGCCGGCGTCGGTCAGCTCGGCTACCCGCCGCCCGGCCGTCTCGACCGTGTGGACCAGACCCTCGTCCTCCAGCTGCTGCAGGATCGGGTACACCGAACCGGGGCTCGGCCGCCACCGCTCGTTCGTGCGGCGCCGGATCTCCTGCATCAGCTGGTAACCGTGCCGCGGCTCCTCCGCGAGCAGCGCCAGCACCGCCGGCCGCACCGGACGGCTCGGGGCGCGCCCGCCGCCACGGAACTCGCGTACCCGCTGGAACGCGCTGCCCACGCCGTCCCAGCCGCCGGGGCCGCCGAAGGACCCCGGCCCACCGGGGAACCCGGGAAAGCCCGGCGGCTGCGGTGGGTGCGGCGGGTGTGGCGGTGGCGGCGGGAACCCACCCGGAGGGCCGCCGCGCGCCAGGTCGGGGCCGCCGTCCCAGCCCTCGCGCCCCGGCACGTCGTGGTCCGGGTGCCCGAAACCGTGGTGCCCCGCGGGCCCGTGGCCACCGAACCCGCCGCCGAATCCGCCGAACATCCGTCCCGCTCCCGCGCTCATCTCCATGACTGTCTCCTTCGCTCGCCGTATCGCCGACACTACGACGATATATCGCCGTCCGATCGACGGCAACCCACCAGCGAGCGAACAGACCTCAAGCCCCGGTGGTCGCGATCGTCGACGCCACCGAACGCACCCGCCGCGGCGGCCACGCGCCGCTGTTCGTCCTCGACTTTCCCGCCACGGTCGCCGTCCGCAGCGCCGGGCTTGTTCCGCAGTTCGCGCTCGACGTCGCGAAGACGGCGTCGACGCTCCTGCTCGCCGGCGCGCTGTTCGGCCTCGGCTGTGCCGTCCGGCTCGGCGCCCTGGCCGTGTTCACCTGACGTTTCCCTCCCGGCAAGGTATAGGTCGTTATACGCCGGGTTGTACGGGTCTTGTACGGGCCGCGTCGACGCTACCGCCGAGACGTAGGACGTAGAACGAATCCGTAGGGAGAAACCCGTGAAGATCACCCGGATCGCCAGAGGCCTGCTGGCCGGGCTGCTGGGGTGCGCCGCCGTCGCCGTCCCGGCGGCCGTCGGCGCCGCCACCGCGCAGGCCGACGTCGCCAGCACCTTGGTGTTCACCAAAAACACCGAGGGCCACGACTGTTACCGCATCCCCACCATCGTCAAGGCGAACGACGGCGCGCTGCTCGCCTTCGCCGAAGGCCGCAACGACGGCGCCAGCGTCTGCAACGACCTCGGCGCCATCGACCTCGTCATGAAACGCTCCACCGACGGCGGCAAGACGTGGAGCGCGCTGCAGACCGTCATCAAGGCCAACGGCGACACCAAGGGCAACCCGGCCCCGATCGTCATCCCGGGCAGCAACCGGGTCGTGCTGCTCTCGACGATGCAGTGATACACGAACCCCGACTGCGGCCGCGTCCCGCGCGTGTCCCTCAGCGAGGACAACGGGAAGACGTGGGGCGCGCCGAAGGTGCTGACCACCGAGCTCGGCTTCGCCGCGGCGCCGAGCTGGCTGGCGACCGGGCCGTCGCACGGGATCGTGCTCACCCGGGGCGCGCACAAGGGACGGCTCGTCGCCGGCATGAGCTACTCGAACGTCGGCGCACTGGTCTACAGCGACGACAACGGCTCCACCTGGCACCTCGGGGCCACCGACAAGCCCACCGCCAGCACGATGAACCCGCAGGAGATCAGCGTCACCGAGCTGGCGGACGGGCGGGTCTACGCCGCCGCGCGCAACCAGGCGAACGACGGCGACAAGTGCCTGCTGGACGGCACGCACAACCGGGCGTACGCGATCAGCTCGGACGGGGGCGCGACCTTCAGCACGAAGTTCACCTTCGCCACCGACCTCGTCGCCCCGACCGTGGAGGGGTCGACGGCCCGGATGAGCGCCGCCGACACCGGCGGCAAGTACGACCGGATCGTCTTCGCCGCACCGTCCACTTGCGACCGTCGCAAGGAGCTGCGGATCCACTCCTCGTTCGACGAAGGCGCCAACTGGACCGGCACCGCCGGCAGCCTGCTCGTGTGGGGCCAGGACGCGGCGTACTCCGACATGGTGCAGCTTTCGCAGTCCTCGGTCGGCGTGCTGTTCGAGGCGGGGCCGACGGGGCACGCCAACGACACGATCCGCTACGCCGCGGTGACCGACACGCAGCTGGGCGCCCCCGCCTGCGGTGGCGGCTACAGCGTCATCGACTCGGCGCCGCTCGGCACGGCGGGCACGGTCTACCTGTCCTACAACGCCGCGAACGGCCAGAACTGCGTCGCCGCGATGAAGAGCACGTCCGCCGGGACGGCCACGCAGACGTCGGCCTACCTGGAGGTCCAGGGTTCCGCGCGGGCCACGGACTCCGGCTCGTTCTCCTACTTCGCCGGCCCGGTGTCGGCGGCCGCGGCGGACAAGTGCGTCAAGTGGGGCGGCGCGACCGACGGCCAGGCCTACAACAGCGAGTTCGAGCACTGCGGCTGACCCGCGAAGGGTGGGACCCGCCCCCGGGCCGGGTCCCACCCTCCTCCCGCGCCGCCCGGCCCCCTCGCCCGGGCGGCGCGGGAGGTTCAGAAGCCGGTGCAGCTGGCGACCGCGGCCGGACCGGACGCGGTCGCCGTCTTCGTCTGCTTGCCGTCGACGACGACCTTGCACGTGATCGAGCCGCCCTCGGGACCGGTCGTCGCGGCGAACTGGGCGCCTTCGAGGAACCCGGTCGCCTCGACGGTCTTCGTCCACGGCACCGGCGCCGACGGCTCGGTGTCGATCAGGATGGTGTGCTGGTCGAACGTGCTGTAGACGACCGTGACCGACGGCGCGTCGCCGGTCACCTCGTAGGTGACGGTGTGGTGCTGGGTGGCCTGGTCGTTCACATCGCTGATGGCCTTGCCGATGACCACCACCCACAGGATGCTCACCACCAGGCCGAGCACCGAGACGACGACGCCGGCGATCGACAGTCCCTTGTTGGTGGCCTTCCCGGCCCGCACCCGGGCCACGCCGACGGCGGACAGGATCAGGCCGAGCACCACGAGCGGCCAGGCGACGACCCCGACGAACGGGATCGGCGAGAACACCAGCCCGACCAAGCCGAGCACGAAGCCGGCCGTGCCGAGACCGTTGCGCGGCGGCGCGGCCTGCGGAGCCGGGTACTGCTGGATCGGGGTGTAGTCGGTCATCGGGGTTTCCTTTCGCCTCTGCTGACGGCGAGCAGGAAACCAGCGGCGGGGCGGTGCGCGCGTCGTCCGCGGGCCTAGACCCCGTACGACGAAAGTCGTCATCGCGGTTCGCGCGAACCAGCGGAACGGCTGAGGGGGCCGCCCGTAGGCTTTCCCCCATGGGACGGTCCGTGCTGGGTGTGGTGTGCACGGTGCTCGCGGTCGCCGCGAGCCTGGTGAGCGGGATCGCGAACGTGTCGCTGGAGCTCAGCGTCGCCGGCAGCGACGACATCCACCCGACCGCCGGCGCGCTCCTCGGCTGGTTCTTCGGGATCGGCGCGGCGATCATGCTGGTCTGGCGGCACCAGTTTCCCCTGGTCGTCACCGGGATCGCGATCGCGCCCCCGCTGCTGCTGCGCGCGGACTCGCTGGCCGCGCTGATCGCCCTCGCCGCGCTCACGACGTACTTCACGGGCTGGTGGCGCTGGAGCGCGGCGACGCTCGTGTTCGCCGCGACCGGGCTGGCGGTGTGGCGCGACGTCGGCCGCGACGCGGAGCTGTCGCTGTCCGAGGCCTGGATTCCGACCGGCTCGGCCGGTGCCGAGCTGACCGGGATCATCCTGACGGCGGCGGTGTACACGGCGATCCCGCTGACCCTCGGGATCGTCCGGCACAGCATGGCCGAGACGCGGCGGCGCACCACCGAGCAGGCGGCCCTGCGCGACCAGGTGGCGCGCCGCGAGGAGCAGGCGCGGATCGCCCGCGAGATGCACGACGTCCTGGGGCACCGGCTGTCGCTGCTTTCCCTGCAGGCGGGCGCGCTCGAGGTCACCAGCGGCACCGCCCCGGACACGGCGGAGGCGGCCAAGACCGTGCGGACCACCGCGCGGCAGTCGCTCGACGACCTGCGCCAGGTCATCGGCGTGCTGCGCGGACCGGGTTTCGCCGACCGGCCCGGCGGCGGACCGGCGGAGCCGCCCCAGCCGACGCTCGCGGACATCCCCGACCTCGTCACCGGCGCCCGGCAGGCCGGGCTCGCGGTCAACCTCACCGTCCTGCTCGACCAGGCCGCCACCGCACCGGCCCCGCTCGGCACGGCCGCCTACCGGATCCTCCAGGAGGCGCTGACCAACGTCCTGCGGCACGCGCCGGGAGCGCCCGCGGAGGTGTCGGTGCGCGGCGGCCCGGGTGCCGGGCTGCTGATCGAAGTCGTCAACGCGCTGCCGCCGCACCCGGTGCCCTCGCCCGGATCGGGCACCGGGCTCACCGGCGTCAACGAGCGGATCACCTTGCTCGGCGGCACTCTGGCCGCGGGACCGGTCGACCAGCGGACCTTCGCGCTGAGGGCCTCGCTGCCGTGGGTACCGGCCGCGCCCTAGGATCGGCGGGTGAGCGTGCGCGTACTGCTCGTCGACGACGACCCGCTGGTCCGCACCGGGCTGTCCATGATCCTGGGCAGCGCCCCCGATCTGGAGGTCGTCGCGCAGGCGGGCGACGGTGACGAAGCCGTCCAGCAGGTCGCGCGGCACGCGCCGGACGTCGTGATCATGGACATCCGGATGCGGCGGATGAACGGCCTCACCGCGACGGCGGCGGTGCTCGCCCAGCCGCGAGCGCCGAAGGTGCTGATCCTGACGACGTTCGACCTCGACGAGTACGTTTTCGAAGCGCTCGCGGCCGGTGCCAGCGGATTCCTGCTCAAGGAGGGCTCGCCGCAGGAGATCATCGAGGCCGTCCGGGTTGTGGCGAACGGCGACGCGATGCTGTCGCCACGCACGACGAAGCAGCTGATCGGCCAGTTCGTGGCGGCCCGGGCCAACCCGCGGCGCGCCAAGGCCCTGGCGAAGCTCGAACTGCTCAGCAACCGCGAACGGGAAATCGTCACGGCGGTCGCCCGGGGCAAGCCGAACGCGGACATCGCGGCGGAGCTGTTCCTCAGCGAGGCGACGGTCAAGACGCACATCACCCGGACGTTCGCGAAGCTCGACGTGAGCAACCGCGTGCAGTTGACGATCTTCGCCTACGAAGCGGGTCTCGTCACACCCTGACCGCGGCTGTTGCGCCCGGGGCCCCTCGAGCGATGTAACCGGTATGGACTGGCGCGAAGACGACGCACGGCACCGCGAGGTGCTGGCGGCGTTGCGCGCGTGGGCGCGGGAAATCGACGCCGTGCCCTACCCGCCCGGCCTGGACATCGACGCGCTGATGGCCCGCCACTACGAGAGCCGGCGCGAAGAGCCGGTGATGGAGCTGGTGGTGACGACGACCGCCGCCGTCAGCGTCCTGGCCGTCGGCGGCGAGCTCGACCTGACCGGCAGCCGCCGGCTGCGCTCCCGGCTCACCGAGGAGATCGGCCTGGCGCCACGGGCCCTCGTCCTCGACCTGACCGGCGCGGCCCACTGCTCCGCCCGAGGCCTGGCGGTGCTCCTCGAAGCGACCGGGGACGCCCGCGCGGCCGGCGTCCCGTTCGCGATCGTCGGGTGCGTGCCGGTGGTGCGCCGGGCGATCGACGCGCTGGGACTGGGCGAAGCGCTGCAGTTGCACGCCACGACGGCCGACGCGGTCGAGTGGCTCGATCTCCTGGACCGGCTCAAGACGCTCCGCTGACGACCTACTTCGAGCCGGCCGGTGCCGTCGCCACCGCCGACTCGCCGAACCGGATCCCCTTGGCCTCCTTGCCGATCGCGGTCAGGACGGCGACGGCGATCAGGCCGGGCACGACCGTCCACAAGAGAGCGGAGCTGTACCCGTGCGACTCCGCGATCGCCTGCTGGATCGGCAGGTTCAGCGCCGCCAGCAGGTTGCCCAGCTGGTACGTCACGCCGGGGTAGAAGCCGCGGATCGCGTCCGGCGACATCTCCGTGAGGTGCGCGGGGATCACGCCCCACGCGCCCTGCACCATGATCTGCATCAGGAACGAGCCCAGCGCCAGCATCCCGGCGCCGTGGTCGAAGGCGAAGATCGGGATCACCGGCAGGCCGAGCACCGCGGCCGTCACGATGGTCCGGCGGCGGCCCAGGCGTTCCGACAGCGTGCCGAACGTCAGGCCGCCGATGATCGCGCCCACGTTGTACAGCACGGCGATCCACGTGCTCGTCGCCGCGCTGAGGCCGGCGCCGCCGTTGTCGTGGGCCTTGAGGAAGCTCGGGTAGACGTCCTGGGTGCCGTGGCTCATCCAGTTGAACGCCGTCATCAGCAGGATCAGGTAGCCGAACCGGCGGATCACCTTCCCGCTCAGCAGGACGTCCTTGACCGACGTCCGCGTCACGCGCAGCTTCTCCCGCGTGGTCTCCCAGACCTCCGACTCCCGCACGCGCGCGCGGATCAGCAGGGTGATCAGCGCCGGGAAGATGCTCAGCACGAAGATCCAGCGCCATTCGAGGCCGAGGGCCGAATGGAACAGCAGGTACGCGAGCGCGGCGAGCAGGTACCCGATCGAATAGCCGACCTGCAGCAGCCCGGAGAAGAACCCGCGCCGCGCCACCGGGATCTTCTCCATCGCCAGCGCCGCGCCGAGGCCCCACTCGCCGCCCATGCCTACGCCGTAGACGAACCGCAGGATCAGCAGCACGGTGAAGTTCGGCGCGAACGCGCACAGCAGGCCGGCCAGGGAGTACAGCAGGACGTCGGCGATCAGCGGGATCCGCCGTCCGACGCGGTCGGCCCACAGGCCGAACAGGAGCGCGCCGACCGGGCGCATCACGAGGGTCGCGGTGGTGATGAACGCCAGCTGCGTCGCGGTCGCGCCGAACGACTTGTCCTTCGCGATGTCCGCGAGGACGAACACGACGAGGAAGTAGTCGAACGAGTCCATGCTCCAGCCGAGCAGCGCCGCGAGGAACGCGTTGCGCTGATCGGATGTAAGCGCTTTCTTCCCTGTCCCGGGTGCCGCCTGATCCGTCACGTTTGCCCCGTCCCGTCGGTTCTTCACCGGAAGAGCTCAGAGCTGGTCTAGCATCCACCGACGGGCGCGGGCAAGAGTCAGAGCGCCACGCGCGTGCGGACACGGCGGCCGACGTCGCGGGCCCACGCCTTGATCCGGTCCCAGTCGCGGAAGTCGCCCGCGCGCTGCCCCGACGCCATCAGCCGCGGGATCAGGCCGCGCACCGTCGCCGGGTCGAGCCGGCCGCCGAAGGTGGCGGTGCGCTCCGCGTCGATGCGCGCGGCGAGCAGGGCCACGTTCGCCGGCAGGCTGACCTGCTGCGTGGCCGCGCCCGGGCCGCACGGTCCGCTGTGGAACAGCCACACCGGCCGCTCGGCGAGCGCCGGGGCGTTGCGTTCCAGCAACCGGACGGCCTCGGGCCGCCACCGGTGGTAGTACAGGGCGCTGCCGACGACGACCGCGGCGTAGTGGCCGACCCCGCCGACGTCGGCGGCATCGCGCACGTCGACGCTCAGGCCGGCTTCGCCGAGCTCGGCCGCGATGACCTCGGCGATCTGCCGGGTTCCGCCGTGACGCCCGGCGTAGGCGACGAGGACTGCGGTCATGCGTCCCATTGTCGGCCTTGCCGCGCGGTCGTGCGGCGCGGGCCGGTCACGATCCGCCATACGGGCGCTGCCAGGTTGCTCTCCGTGGCATCCGGGGCTCCGCCGTGACTCAGTCCGGTGAGAGGAACGCCGGCCGCTCCTCGGGGTCGGGCGGGTCGTAGTAGCGGTGGAAGACCGGGGTCTGGCCGCCGGACAAGGGCGGGACGATCCAGCTCCAGTCGGCCGGGCACCGGCGGCCGGACCGTTCCTCGCGCGCGAGGTGGTTCAGGAACCGGCGCGACTCGGTGTGGTGGTCGGCCATCGTCACGCCGGCCGCGTCGAACGAGTGCTGCACCGCGAGGGTCAGTTCGACCAGCGCGCGGTCGCGCCACAGCGTCCGCTCCGACGCGGTGTCCAGGCCCATCAGCTCGGCGATGACCGGCAGCAGGTCGTAGCGCTGCTCGTCGGCCAGGTTCCGGGCGCCGATCTCGGAACCGACGTACCAGCCGTTGAACGGCGCGGCGGGGTAGGTGACGCCGCCGATCTCCAGGGGCATGTTGCTGATCGCCGGCACGGCGTGCCAGCGCAGCCCGAGCCCGGCGAACCAGCGGTGGTCGGGGTGGGTCAGCGGGACCTCCAGGACGGCGTCCGCGGGCAGCGTGAACAGCCGCGGATCGCCGGGGTCCGCCTCGACCAGCAGCGGGAGGACGTCGAAGGAGCCTCTTCGCTCCGGTGGCCGCCACCCCAGTCTTCGCACCTGCTCGGTGAACTCCGCGTAGCGCGGATCGCCGAGCACCGAACCGTCTTCGAGGCGGTAGCCCGCGTACCGGATCAGCTGCTCGTTGTGGATGCGCGGCCCGGGCGCGGCGGGCGCGTCCGGGGCGAACACCGTGATCGTCGGCCGGATCCGGCCGCCCCGGGTGGCCTGACGGAGGTGGGCGACGCACTCACCGGCGATCGCGGCGGGGTCGGTGACCCGGCGCCGGTCGCGGATCCGCAGGCTGTGCCAGTACAACCGGCCGATGCAGCGGGCGGAGTTGCGCCACGCGACGCGCGCGCCGTAGGCCAGTTCGGCCGCGGTGTGCCGGTAGGTGCCCGTTTCGGCGATTTCCGCGCGGACCTCCGCCAGCCGGGTCTCGAAGCGGTCGCCTTCTTCGGCGGCGCCTTCGGCGAACATCCGGTCCAGGAATTCTTCCGCTTCCGCGGAATTCACGCTCTGCTCTTCCGAGACACGCTGGTAGATCGGCAGCGTGGGCGTCACCCGCTCGGGTGTAACCGTCACGACGTGACCCCACTCTCCGAAATCGTGATCTGCATCCCGACGGAAAGGTTCACCGTTCCTCCGATGGTCGCCGGCAACGGGCCTGGCCGGAAGTCACTGCGGCAGCAGCACCTCCGGCCAGGCCGGGGAGAGTACCCCACGTTCCTGCCGGCGCAATCCACCGGACGTGAACGACGTCTCCCCCATCCCCGCAATTCCGTCTCTGCCTGGGAAAACTCCGTAAAAATAGCTGCTACCAAGCGTTATCCGGACATGCCGGTGCGCATTTTCCGTCAATCGATCACTGTGGACGGTGAAAACGCCGTGATTGTTTTCCCGCGGGCCACCTGCGTCTTTTCGAGCGTATTCGGCGAACGGCCTAGTCCGGCGACACTCCCCCGTGTACCGACGCGCCCGCGCGCGACGTAGAGTCGTTTCGTGCGCAAGATCCCCGTGGTCCTCGTCGCCGGGTTCCTCGGCGCGGGCAAGACGACGCTGCTCAACCACCTGCTCGCCAACCGCGAGGGCGCCCGGGTCGGCGTCGTGGTCAACGACTTCGGCAGCGTGAACGTCGACGCGCTCGCCGTCGCCGGCCAGGTCGACACGATGGTCTCGCTCGGCAACGGCTGCCTGTGCTGCGCGGTCGACACGAGCGGCCTCGACGCGATGCTCGGGCGGCTCTCGAGCGCCGAGGCCGGGATCGACGTCATCGTCGTCGAGGCCAGCGGCATCGCCGAGCCGCGCGACCTGATCCGGCTGATGATCGCCAGCGAGAACCCGGACATCCGCTACGGCGGGCTCGCGGAGGTCGTGGACGCCGCCGAGTTCGAAGCCGCGCGCGAGCGGCACCCCGAGCTGGCCGACCACCTGCGCCTGGCCGACCTGGTGGTGCTGAACAAGGCCGACCGGGTGCCGGCCGAGGCGCTGGCCAAGGTCACCGCGACGGTCGAGGAGCTCGCGCCGGGCCGTCCGCTGCTGGTCACCGCGCACGGGCGCGTCGACCCGAGGCTGTTCTTCGACCCCGAGCCCCGCGGCGAGCGCGCCGGCCAGCTGTCCTTCGACGACCTGCGCGAGGACGACCACGACCACTCGCAGCACCTGCACGCGCGGTACGAGACGGTCACCTTCACCGCCGAGACCCCACTCGCGCCGAAGGCGTTCGTCGACTTCCTCGAGCGGCGGCCGGCCGGGCTCTACCGGATGAAGGGCCAGGCGGACTTCGCCGCGGACGCGCGCTTCCAGCTCCACACGGTCGGCGGGTTCGTGCAGCTGGAGCGGTCGGCCTGGCCGTCCGGCGCACCGCGGCGCACGGAGCTGGTGCTGATCGGCGCGGGCCTCGACGCCGACGCGGTGCTGGCGGACCTGCGCGCCTGCGTGGCACCCGACCCGTCGGCGGTCGACGAGCGCGGGCTGATGTACATCACCCGCTACCTGCCGGCCTGACTTCCGCCCCGCCACGCCGAGGATCGGCAAATGCACGCGGGTGCCGAGGGCCGCGACGGAGACTGGCGGCCATGACGACCACCGCGGTGAGCGCACCACGCTGGTACCTGGTCGGCGTGCTGCCCGAAGAAGTACCGTCGGCGCACCTGATGACCCGCTCCGGCGACCTCCGCTACCGCCGTTCCGCGTGCGGCGCGAAGGAGTCCCGCAGCTGGAAACCGGTGGACCTGACGACGTCGGAGGTGGCGCCGTGCGCGGCCTGCGTGGCGACGCTGCCCGCACCGCCGGCGGGCCTCCGCGTCGCCCCCGCTGGCGACGACCTCGGCCAGCTGTCGCTGAACCTGGACCTCTGAACCGGCTACCCCAGCACCTTTTCGTAGCAGACCGACTCGGGATCGGCCTCGTGCGGCGGGAAGTTCGGCACCCGCCGGTACCCCGCCCGCTCGTACAGCCGCATCGCCGCCGGCTGGCGCACGCCCGTCTCCAGCCGCAGCCGCACTCCGCCGCCGCTGCGGGCCAGCCGCTCGGACTCCGCCACCAGCTCGCTCGAGACCCCCGTCCCGCGGGCGTCCGGGGCGACGAACATCCGCTTCAGCTCGTACACGCCCGGCCCGACCGGCTCCACCGCGCAACACCCGATCGCCCGCGAGCCCTCTCGGGCCAGCAGGTACCGGCTCGCCGGGTCCAGCGGCCGCGGGCGCGTGTCCGGCGGCAGGCCGTAGACGACGACCAGCTCGGCCGTCATCGCCGTCATCAGCGCCAGCAGGAAGCCGTCGTCGGCCGGGCATTCGGCGACCGTAGACACTTCGGACACCGCAGCCACCTCACGCCTTCTTCGCCCGGCTCGGCGCGACCCGGGGCGGCTCGTTCGGCATCTTCGGGTACACCGGCGGCCACGGCGCGTCCATCAGCCCGTTCGCCAGGTCGCGTTCGGACATTTCCAGCAGCGGCGCGATCGACTGCGGCCGCTCCCCCGCCCCGGCCCACGGATCGCCGCGCTCGGCGACCCGGGCCGGCACCGTGCTGAGCGTGAACGCGTCGGGCTCGACGCCGTCCAGCTCGTCCCACGCGATCGGCGTGGACACCTGCCCGCTGACCCGCGGCCGCACGCACCACGTGCCGAACACGGTCTTGTGCGGCGCGTTCTGGTTGAAGTCGACGAACACGCGCGAGCCGCGCTCTTCCTTCCACCACTGCGCGGTGATCTTCTCCGGGTGCCGCCGCTCCAGGGCCCGCGCCAGCGCGACCGCCGCGGCCCGCACCTGGAAGCTGTCCCAGCGCGGCTCGAGCATCACGTACAGGTGCAGCCCCCGCGAACCGGACGTCTTCAGGTGGCCTTCGATGCCGTGCCCGGCCAGGAACTCCCGGGTCAGCAACGCGGCCTCGCGCAGGTCGTCGAACCCGATGCCGGGCGACGGGTCGAGGTCGACGCGCAGCTCGTCGGTCACCTCCGGCGTGTCGGCCAGGTAGGGCCAGACGTGGAAGCCGAGACAGCCCAGGTTCACCGCCCACAGGATGTGGGCCAGGTCCTTCGCGACCAGCGCGTCGCTCGTCGTGCCGTTCGGCGTCGAGACGACGGTGGTGCTCAGCCACGGCGGCGCGCCCTTGGGGACGCGTTTCTGGAACCAGTTCTTGCCGCCGGCGCCGTCCGGGTAGCGCTCCAGCAGCAGCGGGCGCCCGCCGAGCCGGGCGAGCAGCGGACCCGAGACGGCCCGGTAGTACTCGACGAGGTCGAGCTTCGTCTGCCCCCGCTCCGGGAAGTAGACCTTGTCCGGGCTGCTGATCTTGACCTCGACGCCGTCGACGTCGAGCAGCATCGCCTCGCTCATCTCGCCTCCCCGAACAGTCTCGCGAGCTCGGCGGGCGGCGCCTCGTCGAGCTGGGCGTACGTGCACGACTCCGGGGTGCGGTCGGGCCGGAACCGGACCAGCCGCCCGCCGTGGCGGAACCGGCCGCCCTGCAGGTGCTCGTAGCGGACCTCGGCCACCCACTCGGTCCGCAGCGGCTCCCAGGTCAGCTCCTTCTGCGGCGCCCACCGGCTGTTCGCGCCCGGCCGGCGCCCCGGCTCCGGTTCGTACTCGGCCCACGACCGCCACGGGTGGTTCTCGAGGGCGTTCTCGCGCAGCGGCGCCAGCTCGTCGACCAGCTCGGCCCGCCGCGCCTTGGTGAAGCTGCTCGCCACGCCGACGTGGTGCAGCACGCCGTCGTCGTCGAACAACCCCAGGAGCAGCGAGCCGATGCCGGCGCCGTCCTTGTGCCAGCGGAACCCGGTGACGACGCAGTCGGCCGTGCGCTCGTGCTTGACCTTCAGCATGACCCGCTTGTCCTGCTCGTACGGCAGGTCGGCGGGCTTGGCCATGACGCCGTCGAAGCCCGCGCCCTCGAACCGGGTGAACCAGTCTTCGGCCTGGGCGGGGTCGTCGCTCAGTGGAGTCAGGTGGACGCGCTGGAGGCCTTCGGCGTCGGTCCGGAGGATGCTTTCGAGCTGCTCGCGCCGCTCGCGGAACGGCGCTTCGGTGAGGTCGGTGTCGCCGAGGGCGAGCAGGTCGAAGGCGATGAAGCTGGCGGGCGTCTCCTCCGCGAGCTTGCGCACGCGCGAGGCCGCCGGGTGCAGCCGCAGCTGCAGCACCTCGAAGTCGAGGCCCTGGGGCGTGACCAGCACGATCTCGCCGTCCACGACGCAGCGGGGCGGCAGCGCGGCGGCCAGCAGCTCCACCAGCTCCGGGAAGTACCGGGTCAGCGGGCGGTCGTTGCGGGAGCCGAGCTCGATCTCGTCGCCGTCGCGGAACACGATGCAGCGGAACCCGTCCCACTTGGGCTCGTACAGCAGCCCCGGGTCACGAGGCACCTCGTGCACGGCTTTCGCGAGCATCGGCCGCACGGGCGGCATCACGGGCAAGTCCACGTCGGCGAGCTTAAATCACCGGTACGACATTTCTGAGCGTGATAGACACTGTCCGGTGACCACCGAACGTCCCGAACCACCGCTGGTCGGGGGCGAGCGCGAAATGCTGCGCACGTTCCTCGACTTCCACCGCGCCACCCTCGCCATGAAGTGCGACGGACTGTCCGACGAGGACCTCCGGCGGGCCTCGAGCCCGCCGTCCACGCTGACCCTGCTCGGCCTGGTCAAGCACATGGCCGAGGTCGAGCGCACCTGGTTCCGGCGGGTGATCAACGCCGAGGACATCCCGTTGCGGTGGTCGGCGGAGGGCGACTTCCAGGCCGCCTACGACGCGAGCACCTCGACGCGCGCGGAGGCGTTCGAGGCGTGGCAGGCCGAAGTGGAGCAATCCCGGAAGATCGAAGAGGCCGCCGAATCCCTCGACGTCACCGGGCACCAGGCGCGCTGGGGCGAAGACGTCTCGCTGCGACTGGTGATGCTCCACATGATCCACGAGTACGCGCGGCACAACGGACACGCCGACTTCCTGCGCGAAGCGATCGACGGCGTCACGGGGGCCTGATGGACGTGCTCGCCTGGCTGCTCGACTCCGACCCGGCCCTGCGCTGGCAGGTGGAGCGCGATCTGGCGGGCGAGCCACCGTCCGTTTGGGAGGCGACGCGGGCGCGGATCGCCACGGAGGGGTTCGGCGCGCGGCTGCTGGCGCTGCAGGACCCCGACGGCCAGTGGGCGGGCGGCGCGTTCTTCCCGGCGGGCTTCCAGGGCGGCGAGGCCCAGCCCTGGACGGCGACGACGTGGACGCTGAACTCGTTGCGCGAGTGGGGCCTCGACGCCGCGGCACTGCGGGGAACCGCGGCCTTGCTGGCCGAGAACAGCCGGTGGGAGTACGAAAACCTGCCCTACTGGGACGGCGAAGTCGACTGCTGCATCAACGCCTGGACGTTGGCGAACGGCGTCTGGCTCGGCGCGGACGTCTCCGGGATCGCCGACTGGTTCGTCGCGCACCGGCTGCCGGACGGCGGCTGGAACTGCGAGTGGGTCGAGGGGTCGACGCGCTCGTCGGTCCACTCGACACTCAACGCGCTGAAGGGCCTGCTCGCGTTCGAACGCGCGACCGGCGGCACCCCCGCTTCCCGGGAGGCCCGCCTCGCCGGTGAGGAGTACCTGCTGGAACGCGGCCTCTTCCGGCGGCTGTCGACGGGCGCGCCGATCGCGCCGTGGATGGGCGAGTTCTCGTACCCGATCCGCTGGCACTACGACGTGCTCAACGCGGCTTCGTACTTCCGGGACGCGGACCGGCCGGACCCGCGCATAGCGGAGGCCGTCGAGCTGATCCGCGCAGCGCGGCAGCCGGACGGCACGTGGATCCAGACCGAACGGCACACCGGCCGGGTGTGGTTCGAGGTCGACGTCCCGTCGGGCGAGCCGTCGAAGTGGCTGACGCTCCTGGCGACCCGGGTCCTGACCTGGTGGGACGCGCGCTAGAGCTCCGCCAGCACCAGCCCGCTGCGCGGCTTCGGCGTGAAGTAGGTGGCCTTGCGCGGCATCCGGCGGCCGGCCGCGTGCACCGCGAGCACGTCCGAATACCGCACCGGTGCCAGCAGGACCACGGCGTCCGCGTCGGCCGGCAGCGGACGGCCCGCGGGCAACGGCAGCACGCACGGCCCGTCGGGATCCACCCCGAGCGCTTCGGCGAACAGGACCCGCTCGACGATCTCGTGGTCGATCACCGGTGCCGCCCCCGGCAGCTCCGGGAGCGGGATCCGCAGCACCGCCGAGCCCGCGCGGACCACCACTTCGCCCGGCACGGGCACCGCGTGCTCGTCGTACCGGACGTCCAGGCCGGCCGCGCACCAGCGGGACACCAGGTCTTCCGGCCCGAGCCCGGTGCCGGTCAGAACCCGGTTGATCGCGCCGATCCGCAGCTGCGGACCCGCCGTGACCAGGGCGAGCAGCGCGCTGTGCCCGGCCGCCGTCGCGGCGGCGACCCGGTGGTTGCCGTCGGCGACCAGCAGCTCGGCCGCGGCGACCGCGGCCAGCAGCCGGCTCTGCAACGGCCCCGCCGGCACCACCCACAGCTCGTGCCGCCGCCCGGCCGCGTCCGAAGTGGACAGATCGGGCAGGCCGAGGCCGGCGCAGGCCCGTTCGACCTGCTCGGTCAGCAGGTCGCCGTCGGCCGCCGGGACGAGCATCGCCGCGCTCGTCGCGCAGCCCAGCCCCGCCAGCACGGCCGCGCGTTCGGCCACGACGTCGGCGTAGACGTCCTCGGTGTGCCGGACGCGCGCGGCGCCGTCGTCGGTCACCGCCGCCGGGTCGACCAGGCACAGCAGGCCGAGCGCCACGCCGTCCGGCCCTTCGATCCGGTAGGGCGCGACGACCTCGCGCACCGGCCGGTAGAACCGCTTGCGGAGCCGTTCGAGCACGGCCCGCGCGACCGGGACCGCGGCGGACAGGTCGAGCCCGCGCGCCAGCGCCGCGGGCGTGCGGGCCGGGTGCTGCACGGCCAGCAGGCTGTCCGCGGCGCCGGGCGCGGCCAGCGCCGCGACCACGCGCTCGGGTTCGGCGAACTCGTCGACGTCGGGGCCGGGCACCGCGTCGCGGACCACCCACCCCTGCCCGATCGGCCGGATCCAGTCGCTCATCCGACCCATCTTCCGGGATGCGCACTGTGACGGAAATTCACTGGGGTACCCGGCCCCCGGATGGAATGCTTAGGAGTGCAAAGTAGTTGACCTCAGTCGTGACCGCCCCGAGGAGCAGCCCGCCGATGACGAGCACCCCCGCCACCAGCGTGAAGGGGGTCGGTTTCCGGTCGGAGCGCGGCCCGGTGCTGATCGCGGTCATGCTGAGCACCGCCCTGGTCGCCCTGGACAGCACGATCATCGCGACCGCCGTCCCGTCGGTGGTGCGCGACCTCGGCGGGTTTTCGCAGTTCCCGTGGCTGTTCTCGGTCTACCTGCTGACCCAGGCGGTCACCGTCCCGCTCTACGGCAAGTTCGCCGACGTGCTCGGCCGCCGTCCGGTGATGTTCTTCGGGATCGCGGCGTTCCTGGTCGGCTCGGTGCTGTGCGGCGCCGCGTGGAGCATGCCGGTGCTGATCGCGGCGCGCGCGGTGCAGGGCATCGGCGCGGGCGCGATCCAGCCGATGTCGATGACGATCATCGGCGACCTCTACACGGTCGAGGAACGCGCCCGGGTGCAGGGCTACGTCGCGAGCGTCTGGGGCATCGCGTCGGTGGTCGGCCCGACGATCGGCGGCGTGTTCGCGGAGTACCTCGACTGGCGGTGGATCTTCTTCATCAACCTGCCGCTGGGCGCGATCGCGGCGCTGATGCTGGTCCGCAACTTCGCCGAGCGGGTGGAGCGCAAGCCCCACAAGGTCGACTACACGGGCGCGGCGCTGCTCACGATCGGCTGTTCGCTGGTGATCCTGGGCCTGCTCGAAGGCGGCGTGGCGTGGGCGTGGGGCTCGGTGCCGAGCGTGGCGATCTTCGTCACGGGCGTGGTCATGCTGGTGGCGTTCGTGCTGGTGGAAAAGCGGGCGGCCGAGCCGGTGCTGCCGCTGTGGGTGTTCACCCGCCGGATCCTGGTGGGCGGCAACCTGCTGGCCGTAGTGGTCGGCGCGGTCCTGATGGGGCTGACGTCGTACCTGCCCACGTACGCACAGGGCGTACTCGGCGCGGGAGCGCTGGTCGCGGGCTTCGCGGTGGCGGCGTTGACGGTCGGCTGGCCGATCTCGGCATCGTTGGCGGGCAAGATCTACCTGCGCATCGGCTTCCGCGACACGGCCCTGATCGGCACGGTGTTCGTGGTCGGCGGCGCGGTACTGGTGGCCCTGCTGGACGCGAGGTCGTCCCTGTGGGCGGCGGCGCTGGCGGCGTTCGTCCTGGGTCTAGGCCTGGGGTTGACGTCGAGCCCGACCCTGGTGGCGATCCAGTCGGTGGTGGGCTGGGACCGCCGAGGAGTGGTGACGGCGACGAACCTGTTCAGCAGGTCCCTGGGCAGCGCGGTGGGAGCGGCGGTGTTCGGCGCGATCGCGAACGCGACGCTGGCTTCGCGGTTTGCCTCGCCGCCGGCGGAGGTGGCGGGCAAGCTGCCACCTTCGGTGGACGCGACTTCGCTGGTGCTGGGCGACCATTCGGCGTCGCCGGTGGCGACGTTCGTCCGGGGGGCTTTGGCGGAGGCTACGCACTACGTGTTCGTCGGGCTGTTGGTGGTGGCGGCGGTTTCTGTGGTTGCGTTGCTGCTGATGCCGCGGAAGGCGGAGCAGCTGGAGTTCTAGCGGCCGTAGTTCTGCAGCGGCACCAGCTCGGCCTGGAACTTCTCCAGGAACCCGTCGAAATCCCCGTGCCCCGGCCGGATCACGAACTTCGACAGCCCCGCCTCGATGTACTCCTCCACCAGCCGCCGGGCCTCGGGCCAGCTGGTCGCCACCAGCTCCGAAACCGGCACCCCCGGACTCCGCCGAGCCGCCACCGCCGCCAGCTCCGCGGGCACCCCACGATCCGCCACCACCAGGCTCAGCCCGAAGTGATCCTCCTCGATCTCCCGACCCGCCTCCGCGGCAGCGGCCTGGATCGCCACAACGGCCGCCCGCGCCTGCGACGGCGTGTGAAAACTCCCCAGCCACCCATCGGCCAGCCGTCCCGTACGACGCACCGCGGCCGGTGCCGACCCGCCCAGCCAGACGTCCAGGCGCTTCGCCGGACGCGGCCCCAGCGAAACGTCCGAAACCTCGAAGAACGAACCCGAGAACGACACCGAGTCCTCCTCCAGCAGCCGCCGCAGAAGCACGAGCGACTCGTCGAACACCGCCGCCCGGCGACCGGCCGGCACCGGGAACAAGTCATGCTCCGTCGCACGCGCCGGGCGCAACCCGAACACCGGCAGCACCCGCTTGGGCGCCAGCCCCGCCAACGTCAGCAGCTGCTTCGCCACCAGCACCGGGTGCCGCCCCGGCAGGATCGCGACGCCCGTGCCGACCTTGAGCTTCGACGTCCGGGCCAGCGCGTGCGCCATGCCGATCATCGGGTCGACCTCGGGCGAGTACACCAGCTCGGACAGCCACAGCGAGTCGACGCCGGCGCTCTCCAGCCGTTCCGCCAGGCCGGCGAACTCCGCCGGTCCGGTGCCCGCCGCCGGGGCGACGCCCAGCCTGATCTTCAGCACACTGCCCCCTTCAAGCCGTCGCCGCGATGACCCGGGACAGCACGCCGTGCAGCGCCTCCAGCTCGGAGACCTCCATCCCCAACGCTTCCACCACGCGGTACGGGATCTTCTCCGCCTCGGCCCGCAACGCGCGCCCGGACTCCGTCAGCTCGACGATCAGCTGGCGTTCGTCCGCCCGGCTCCGCCTGCGCGTGACGTACCCCAGCGCCTCCAGCCGCTTGAGCAGCGGCGACAGCGTCGCCGGCTCGTGCCGCAGCGACGTGCCCAGGTCCTTCACCGACCGCGGCGAGCGCTCCCACAGCGCGAGCATCACCAGGTACTGCGGATGGGTCAGGCCGTACGGCTCCAGCAGCGGCCGGTAGATCGCGATCACGCTGCGCGAAGCCACCGACAGTGCGAAACACACCTGCCGGTCGAGCTTCAGGGGGTCCTCACCCAGGTCGATCATGGCGCGATCCTAACGTGGCCCACGAGACAATTAGTACACTAACTATTAGTGTACACTGGAACCCATGGAACGACCTGGTGCACTCCGCTGGCTCGGTTACGCCATCGGCGTCAAACTTCCGGACCGCTACAAGGACTGGGCCCTGCACGACGCGACGTCGAAGCACTGGCGAGCCCGGTACGTGTCCCAGCGGTCGGTCGGCATCGTGCCCCTCTGCGCGGTGTGGCTGCTGCTGCCCGGCTCGATCTGGCTGCGCCTCTCACTGGTCCTCATGGCCGCGCTCGTCGCGTACTTCTACTCCTGCGCCTACATGGAGGAGAGCATCGAGCACCGGCTCGGCCGGCAGGGCTTCCCGCACCACACCGGCCGCCACGTCCGGGCCGCGGCGGCCGAGGCGAAGAACGCCGAGGCGACGGCCCGCTACATCGCGCGCTACCGGACGCCGTCGGAGGGTTAGCTACAGTCGGGGGACGATGAGACGCAAGCTCCGGCCCCCGATCCCGCCCCGCCACGGGCTGGAGCCCGCCCGGCTGAAACTGCCCGACGGCGAGTGGCCCACCCTGCTGGCGCACCTCGTCGACCGCCTTCCGCGCGTGACGCCGGACCGGATCGAGCAGATGCTGCGCGAGGAGCGCATCCACGGCACCGACGGCCCGCTCGCCGCCGACGAGCCGTACGCGCCCGGCTCGTTCATCTGGTTCCACCGCGACCTGCCGGACGAGGTGCCGGTGCCGTTCGCCATCCGCGTCGTGCACCGCGACGAGCACCTGCTGGTCGTCGACAAGCCGCACTTCCTGGCGACCATCCCGCGCGGGCAGCACATCCTCGAGACGGCGCTCGTGCGCTTGCGCCGCGACCTCGACCTCCCGCACCTCTCCCCCGCGCACCGCCTCGACCGCGTCACCGCCGGGCTGGTGATGTTCGTGATCACGCCGGAGCTGCGCGGGAAGTACCAGACGCTCTTCCGCGACCGGAAGGTGCACAAGGAGTACGAGGCGATCGCGCCGTACGACCCGGCGCTGGAGCTGCCGCGGACCGTGCGCAGCCGGATCGTCAAGGAACGCGGCGTACTGGCGGCGCAGGAGGTGCCGGGCGAACCGAACGCCGAGACCTACGTCGAGCTGGCCGGGCACCGCGACGGGCTGGGTCACTACCGGCTGGTGCCCTCGACCGGGCGGACGCACCAGCTGCGCGTGCACCTGAGCGGCCTCGGCGTCCCGATCCTCGGCGACGACTTCTACCCCGAACTGCGGGACAAGCCCCTCGGGGACTTCACGAAACCCCTGCAGCTGCTGGCCAAGGTCCTCGCGTTCGACGACCCGCTCACCGGGACGCACCGCCGGTTCACCAGCGGGCTGCGGCTGGCCGCCCGCGACGGCCTCGACGCGTGGGCGGCGCCCCCGGCCTGAACCGGAGGCGCCGGCCGCTACTTGTGCCAGAACTTGACGCCGCTCCACGTCACGGTGATCGGCCCCGCGCCGCTGGCGGTGCGGTAGCTGCCGAACTTGTCGTAGTAGCTGCCGCCCGGGCTCGAGATCGTCTGCTTCAGCGAGCCGTTGATGTACACCTTGTGCGAGCTGCCGACCTGGTTGATCGTGTTGACCCGCACCGACGTCCCGACGGTCGCGCCGCTGCCCAGCGTCGCTCCGCCTTCGACGGCGTACATCCGGCCGCCCTTCTCGACGGCCAGCAGGAAGTACGGGCCGGCGCTCGAGCCGTCCCGGAACGTCTGCTTGAGACTGATCCGGGAGCCGGTCATGCTGGTGATCTTGAAGGAGCCCTCGAACTGGTGGGTGCCACCGGAGTAGGTGGCGTAGCGGCGTTCCGCCCGCTGTTCACCGCTGCCCGTTGAGCAGGTCAGCTTGAAGGTGAGGCCGGAGACGTCGCCGCACCCTTTTTCCTGCGTGTTGAAGCTCGGCGAGTCCGAAGTCCAGGACCCATCACCGACCTGGGCGTCCGCGTTCGGGACCAGGACCGCGAGCCCCGTCACGACCGCCGCGAGCACGCCCGCGCCGCGAAGTCTGCGCACCGTCGACCTCCTGTGTCACTCGAGGCGGCGGTGCCCGGACACAGGTTCAGACCTTTGTCCGGCGTGGGTGTGACTGTACGAGCCGGGGCGGCCGCGGACAAGACCCACTTCAGTGCCGGGAAGTGCGTCGGAAGTTTTCCGCGCGGCGTTGTCGAATCCGGCCGCCGCCGTTCGACACACTGGTGAACGCACCCAAGATCGACCTAGGAGCACCCATGCGCACCCTGATCTCCACCTCGTTCGTCTCGCTCGACGGCGTCGTCGAAGGGCCCGGCGGAGAGCCGGGCTACCGCAACTCGGGCTGGACCTTCAAGGACATCGAGTTCGACCCGGCCGCCTACGCCATGAAGGGCACCGAGCAGGAGGAAGCGACGGCGCTGCTGCTGGGCCGGGTCAGCTACGAGGCGTTCGCGCCGGTGTGGCCGGGCATGACGGTCGAGTTCGCGGCCTACAACGCGATGCCGAAGTACGTCGTGTCGACCACGCTCCAGGAGTCCGACCTGGTGACGAACTGGGGCGAGACGACGATCCTCCGCTCGCTGGACGACGTCGCGGCGCTCAAGGAGACCGAAGGCGGGCCGATCATCGTCAACGGCAGCGCCGCGCTGAACCGCGCGCTCGCCGACGCCGGCCTGGTCGACCGCTACCACCTGCTGGTGTTCCCGGTGCTGCTCGGCGCGGGAAAGCGGCTGTTCAGCGAGACCGACAAGGACAAGCAGGCCCTGAAGCTCGTCGAGAGCGAGTCCTACGGCAACGGGATCCAGAAGCTCGTCTACGCCGTGATTCACTAGAACAGGTGTTCGATCTTGGTGTAGGCTGGAGACCATGAACGCGGGTCTCCAGTCTTCCCTGTTCGGCACCGAGGGCGCGATCGCGCTGCGCCCGCTCGCGCCCGAGCGGACCGACCTCGGCTCGGGCGCGTGGGTGGACGTCCAGCCGGGCTGGCTCGAAGGCGCCGACGAGCTGTTCGCGGCGCTGGTCGAGGGCGTGCCGTGGCAGGCGGAGAAGCGGAAGATGTACGACCGCGTCGTCGCCGTGCCGCGGCTGCTGAGCTATTACCGCGAGAGCGTGCCGCTCCCCCACCCGGCGCTGGTGGCAGCGCGGGACGCGCTGAGCAAGCACTACTTGCGGGAGCTGCGCGAGCCGTTCCGCACGGCGGGCCTGTGCTACTACCGCGACGGCCGCGACAGCGTGGCCTGGCACGGCGACCGCATCGGCCGCGGTGCCCGCGAAGACACGATGATCGCGATCCTGTCGGTCGGCGCGGCCCGCAACCTGGCGCTGCGGCCTCGCGGCGGCGGCGGGAAGACGCTGGGCCGGCCGTTGGGGCACGGCGATTTGCTGGTGATGGGCGGGAGTTGCCAGCGGACTTGGGAGCACTCGGTTCCGAAGACCGCGAAGGCTGTTGGGCCGCGGATCAGCATTCAGTTTCGGCCCCGTGGGGTGAACTGAGGTAGTTCGCCCGCCGGGACCGGGGCGGGCGGGCAGGGTCTCGCCGGCGAACCGGCGCTCTCGGTCCACTTAGGACCACCCCGCCCCCGCGGGATGGCCGGGTGCACAGCCTCGCCGGATCGCCCCGAGTGCGCCCGAAGAGGACATTGTCAGCCTCGCCGCCGCGCTGCGGGGTGAGTTCGGGAAGGCCCAGTTCACCACACGCACCGCCGGCAGCGAGCTGTTCGTGAACCCGCTGGTGGGTGTCTACAACTTCAGTCCACCAGGACCGGCAGCTCGTCCAGTCCGTACACAATGGACACCTTGCGGAACGAAAGCTCCTCCGCCGGCACCGCGAGGCGCAGGTTCGGGAAGCGGCGGACCAGGGCCGGGTACGCCGTGCGCAGCTCCATGCGGGCCAGCTCCGCGCCGATGCAGCGGTGGATTCCGTAGCTGAACGCCAAGTGTGACGTCGGCTCGCGGGTGGCGTCGAACTTCTCCATGTCCGCGCCCAGCTTCGCGTCGCGGTCGGCCGCCGACAGCGACACCAGCACGATGTCGCCCTCGGAGATCCGCTCGCCGCCGATCTCCATGTCCTCCTTGGCGAACCGGGGGAACGCCATCTGCACCACCGTCAGGTAGCGCAGCAGCTCCTCGACGAACTTGTGCACGGACTGCTCGTCGCCGCGGACCGCGTCGAACGCCTTCTCGTCGCGCAGCAGCACCAGTGCGCCGAGCGCGAGCATGCTGGCCGTCGTCTCCAGGCCGCCGGTCAGGACGCCGTCGGCGAGGCCGGCCAGCTCGCGGTCCGAGATCTCGTCGCCGTGTTCCTTGATCAGCATGCCGAGCAGGCCGTCGCCGGGCTCTTCCCGCTGCTTCTTCACGATGTCGAGCAGGTACGTCAGCGACTCCGACATCGCGCCGAGCGATGCGCTCGCGCCGCCGAACAGGTCGAAGCGCGCGGTGCCCAGCCGCTGGAAGTCCTCGCGGTCCTCGTAGGACACGCCGAGCAGCTCGCAGATCGTCAGCGACGGGATCGGCAGCGCGAACGCCCGCCACAGGTCGACCGGGCCCTCGGTCTTGGCCATCGCGTCGAGCTGCTCGGTGACGATCTCGTCGATGCGCGGGGTCAGCCGGTTGAGCCGGCGCATGGTGAACTCCGGCGTGAGCAGCTTGCGCAGCCGGGTGTGCACCGGCGGGTCCGCGAACCCGAGCCCGCCCGGGTTCTGGTCCTCGGTCACCCCGGCGCTGCCCACCAGGTTGGTGAAGTCCGTGGAGAACTCCGTCACCTTGCCCAGCACGGCCTTCGCCTCGTCGTAGCCCGTGACCAGCCAGGCGTTCATCCCGAACGGCAGGTCGAGCTTGCTGATCGGCGCCTCGGCCCGGATCGCGCCGATCTCGGCGACCGGGTCGAGCCCGTCACGCCGGAGCGGCCGCAGCGCCGCCTCGGGCAGGAAGGACGACATCTTTTCGAGGTCGAAGCCCTTTTTCGACTGCCGCGCGAGATACCGACGCCCGACCCAGCCCAGGACCCGTGAGCGGAGACTCCCCATGGAAACGACACTACCGCACTAGCCCGATCGGGTGAGGCACCGCGAGAGCTGTTTCACCTCCTGGGCGGGAGCTCCCGGTTCTCCGTGATCAGCCCGTGCTCGCTCGCGACGTAGTGGAAGTACGGCCGGCCGGCGTCGTCGGAGCCGGCGAACGACGTGCGCGAACGCCCGTCGGCCTCGGTGTTGACGCCGTTCGTGCGGGCCAGCACACCCGAGGAGCTCAGCCACTCGCTCGACGCGCGGACCGGGCGCCACCCCCGCCCGTCGCCGGTGAGGTCGGCGAGGGTCTGCGTCATCTCGGCCGAGCCGGAGATCCGCAGGTTCTGGTCGTCGGTGATGGCCGCGGTCGCGTCGGTGGTCAGCAGGTAGGACCAGGTGTGCCGCGCCGCCGAGCGCACCCGGCCGTCCACAGTGGACGTCGACGTCTGCTGTCCCGAGTCGCCCTGCACGACGTGCTGGGTGAAGCCGCCGCCGGTGACGTCGTCGCTGTTGCGGTAGTCGCGGGTGCGCTCGACGCGGGAGTACACGCGGCCCGCGGAGGTGTCGACGTAGCCCGCGGTGACGTCGTGGCGCTTCGCCGTCACCGTCACGTTCACGCCGTCCTTGATGTCCTTGACCGTTTCGTGCCGCACCGGCGCCGCCGCGACGTCGTGCTGGGTCAGGGCGCCGGACGTCCGCGCGGCGTTTTTGTCGGTGTAGAGCAGTAGCGTCGGGACGACGGTGAACTCACCGCCGATGTCCGGGAAGGAGAAGGAGAGATCGTGCGCACCGCCGTCCACGAGCCGGCCCGCGAACGGCGTGATGTCGTAGGTCTCGGCCTGCAGGCTGAAGGTGTCGATCGCGACGATCGGCCGCCACAGCTGCGGCACGATCCCGCCGGAGTAGATGTGCGGGAAGGTGAACGCGCTGCCGGCGGGTGTCCCGTCGAGCGCGAAGTTCGCTTCGCGGTAGGGGCCCTTGCCGCAGAGCCCGGCCGCCGGGTACTTCGCCGACACCGCGTCCGGGACGTCGTCGAACCACTGCTCGTCGCACGCGTGGCCTTCGAGGGTGACCTCGAGGTAGGCGCGGGTGATGTTGCGCGGCAGGTCCTTCGCGCTGAAGTGCACCGTCGGCGCCGCGGGCGTCGCGTCGACGTGCCCGAACCCGGCGACGTGGTCGGGGGTCTCGGGCGCGGGGTGCCGCCGGTCGGCCTGGTAGTAGGTGAGCGTCACGGTCTGGGCGTACACACCGGTGTAGATCGGCGAGTTGTAGTTCTCGATGCCGCCGTGGAAGGGCTGCGGCGTGCGCAGCAGCGCGCTGTAGGGCGTGAGGTCCTTGTCGAAGTGGTACGTGATCGCCCGGTTGCCCTCGCCGCTGGGCTCCTCGGTCGTGCCCCACCAGACTTCGGTGGTGCCGATCCGCAGGTCGCCGATCCGGTCGTACTGCCGGCCGCTGACGGTCACGGTCTGGTCCAGCACGACCTTCGCCCACGGGCCGGGGCAGGCCTTCGGCGGCGCGAGCGTGCCTTCGTAGAACTGCGGGGTGCCGTCGGCGGTGTTGGAGCGGAAGGCGTCGGCGAGCGTGACGCTGCAGTGCACTGTGTCCGGCCGGGTGACGGCCGGCGCGGCCGGCACCGGGTCGTCGGTGTCGTGTTCCAGGACGGGATCGGCCGCGGCGACCGCCCCGGAGAGCACCCACGCCAGCACCAGCGACAGGACGATCGTGAAGATCCGCACCCGGACTCCTCCCAGTGGCACGCACACCGCCCGCGAAGCCTAGTGCCGCGATCATCCGACGAAGGGCGGGAATCAGCGTCTGAAACGTTTCAGATCGTGATAGGCTCACGCTTTCTCTGCGAGGGGGTGCTTTGGTCGGCATCAAGGACGTCGCCAAGCGGGCCGGTGTCTCGATCGGCACGGTGTCCAATGTGGTCAACCGGCCGCACGTGGTCGCGGTGGCGACCCGGAACCGCGTGCTGTCGGTGATCGAAGAGCTCGGCTACGTCCGCGACGAGTCGGCGCGGCAGCTGCGCGCCGGCCGCAGCCGGATCATGGGGCTGCTCGTGCTCGACCTCGGCAACCCGTTCTTCGTCGACGTCGCCCGCGGCGCCGAGCAGGCCGCGCACGCCGAGGGCCTCAACATCATCACCTGCAACAGCGGCCAGCGGTCCGACCTCGAAGCGTCCTACCTGGCGATGTTCGCCGAACAGCGGGTCCGCGGCGTGCTGCTGAGCCCGGTCGGGACCTCCGGCGAGGCCCTGCGCGCGTTCCGCCGCAGCGGCACGCCGTACGTGTTCGTCGACCGCAAGGCGCCGACGACCGAGGCGAGCTCGGTCGCGGTGGACGACATCGCGGGCGGCGCCCTCGCGGCGCGCCACCTCCTGGAGACCGGCCACCGGCGCATCGCGTTCGTCAACGGCCCCGCGATCCTCGCCCAGTGCCGCGACCGCGAACAGGGCGTCCGCACGGCGCTGGAGAACTCCGGAGTGGAGCTGACGGTCCTGGAGGCGATCGGCCTCGACGTCTCGTCGGGCCGCGACGCGGGTGCCCGCCTGCTCGGCACGAGCCCCCGCCCGACGGCGGTGTTCTGCGCCAACGACCTGCTCGCGCTGGGGGTGCTGCAGGCCATGGTCGGCGCCGGCGTCCGCATCCCGGAGGAGATGGCGATCGTCGGCTACGACGACATCGAGTTCGCGGGCGCGGCGGCGGTCCCGCTGACCTCGGTCCGCCAGCCCGCCCAGCGCCTCGGCCGCACGGCGGCGGAGCTCCTGCTGAACGAGACGGCGGACACGACGGTGGAGCACCAGGCCGTGGTGTTCACGCCCGAGCTGGTCGTGCGCGAGTCGACCCGGGTGCGCCGCTGAACCCGCGGCTCACGTCGTGGCGAACAGCCGGTAGTTCAAGACCAGGTACCCGGTGTGGTCGCTGGACGTCTTGACGTCGTTGCAGCTGACCCAGCCCACCTGGCCTTCGGAGGTCCGCACGCAGAACTGGCTCCCGGCCGACAGCACGACCTGGCCGCCCGGGGCCGGCTTGTCGTTGGCCACGGCTTTGGGACAGGCGACGCTCGCCGTGTTCTCGCCGCCGTTGTAGTAGTACATCGCCGAGCGGCCGACCAGGAGCCCCGGATCGGCGAAGTACAGGTCGAAGTCCCCGTTCGGGCCGCTGGTTTCCACGGCCCGGGCATCCGTCGCGTCGATGTCGACCCCGGTGCCGGATTCGAGCCGCACCTGGGCGGACACGTCGCTCGCCTGCGCCGCGCCGGTGGACGCGGGCGGCGGCGCGGTCCCGGGCTTGGTGGCCGTGACGGTGACCGTCCGCGGCGGGGCACTGGCCACGCCCTGGTCGTTGCCGACCTTGTAGGCCGCGAAGAGGCCCCCGATCAACGCGGCGATGACCGTGGCCATGGCGGTGATCAGCGTGCCACGACGGTTGATGCGCGCTGCCTGGACGGTCGGATCGACCTGCTCGCGTTCGCTTCGCCTGCGCAACTTGTCCCCTTCGGATCCGGACCGGCCGCGCCCGGCGACCGGGGAACTACCGGGGTGAGTCTCGAATTCGCGGTCCGCCGTTACGGCACCGCGACTCGGCCCGGGTGCGTCGCGGAGCGTGATCGACGCCTCCGGAAAATAGTTTGGCTTGCTTACGACTTTTCGGCACACTGCCGATCATGGGGCGGCGCGCGTGACGAACAGGTGGGTGCGGCTGCAGGCCGTCGCGGTGTCCGGTTCGTCCGCCGAAGGGCTGATGCTCGCGGCACTTCCGCTGCTCGCCGTGTCGATCACCACCGACCCGCGGGAGATCTCGCTCGTCGGCATCGCCGGGCAGGCGCCGTGGCTGCTGCTGTCCCTCTTCGCCGGGGTGCTCATCGACCGCGTCCGGCGGACCGCCGTGCTCGCCTGGGCCTACGCCGTGCAGGTCGGGGCCGCCCTCGTGCTCGCCGCGGTCGCGTCGGCCGGGCTGCTCAGCCTGCCCGTGCTGCTCGTCGTCGCCTTCGTCGTCACCACCGCGCAGGTGCTCGGGGACGGCGCCAGCGGGGCGCTCGTGCCCGAGCTCGTCGAGCCGGACCGGCTCGCCCACGCCAACGCGCGCCTCACCGTGATCGACCGGGGTGTCGTGCAGTTCGTCGTGCCGCCGCTGACCGGGTTCCTGATCGCCGTCGGCGCGGGCGCTCCGGCGTGGCTGGCCGCCGGCTGCGCGCTGGCCGCGCTCCTCATGGCGCGGCGCATCCCGTCCGAGTCGCGAACCATGGCGCGGACCCATCCGCTGCGGGACCTCTCGGCCGGGCTCACGCACCTGGTCCGGACGCCGCTGCTGCGCTCGATCACGATCAACGTCGCGCTCGGCTCGTTCGCCGCCAGTGCCGGCAACTCGATGATGGTGCTCTACGCGACGCAGGTGCTGCACGTCGGTTCGGTCGGCTACGGCCTGCTGCTCGCCTGCCTGGCGGTCGGCTGGGTGGCGTCGTCGTTCTTCGTGCAGAAGATCGTCGACCGGTTCGGGTACTCGTGGTCGATGCGGGGCGCGCAGAGCCTCGGCGCGGTGGCGCCGCTGCTGCTGGCCGTGCTGCCGCCGTGGCCGCCGCTGATCGGCGCGGTGCTGGTCTTCCTGACCTCGACGGTGCTGGTCTGGAACGTCTGCTCGCAGTCCAGCCGCCAGCGCTTCACCCCGGCGCCGCTGCTCGGCCGGGTGCTGACCAGCCACCGCGCGCTGGCCTGGGGCCTGACGCCGCTGGGCGCGCTGACCGGCGGCCTGGTCGCGGCGCACTGGAGCCTGCGGGGTGTGTGGGTGGTGGTGGCCGCGATCCAGGCGGTCAGCGCGGTGCTGGTGTGGTTCCAGCTCTCCCCCGAAGCGTTCCGCCGCACCGAACTCGCCACCGCCGGGGCTTAGCCGTGCGCACCGCGGCGACCTACCGGATCTTCGGCGGACCCGGGCTGACGGCCGCCGAGGTCACCCGGCGGCTCGGCGTCCGCCCGACGACCGCGGCCGAAGCCGGGACGCCGGTGAGCCGGCGATCGAGCGCGGTCCGCGCGGAATCGCTGTGGTGCCTCTCGACGTCCACCGCGGACGCCGAGCCGGCCGCGCACCTCAGGCAGGTGCTGGACGTCCTCGAGCCGTGCCGGGCCGAGCTGTGGGCGCTGGCCGAGGCCGGCTACCGGGCCGGCCGGTTCTGCCTGGTCGCGTCCCACGCCACCGAGCACGCGGTCGAACTGGATCGCGGGCTGCTCGCGCGGATCCTCTCGCTGCCCGGCGAGCTGCTGCTCGACGTCTGCGGCGACGACACGGGGTGAAGACGCGGAGTGAAACCGGGTGGCGCACCGGGTCGGGGCACCGGCACGCCACCCGGAGGACTATCCGCCCAGTGCCAGCGCCACCGCGCCCAGCAGCGCCGCGTCCTGGTCGAACCGGGCCGACACCAGCTCCGGCGGGAACGGCACCGCGTGCGCCAGCCGGTCCGCCAGCGCCGGCAGCAGGACGTCGGCCGACCGGACCAGCCCGCCGCCGACGGCGATGCGTTGCGGGTCCAGCATGATCGCCAGGTTGGCCACGTGCATCGACAGCTCGTCGAGCGCCGCCGTCACCAGTTCCTTGGCCTCGACGTTCTCCTTGGCCAGTGCGAACAGCTCGCCCGCGGTGACCGGGCGGCCGAGCAGATCACTCGCCCGGCCGCCCAGCCCACGCCCACCGACGGCTTCCTCGAGCGGCGCCGCTCCGCTTGCGAAACCCTCGGTGTCCTGCGGCGAGAGCAGGTTGTACCCGATCTCGCCCGCAGCTCCGTTGGCGCCGGTCAGCAACCGCCCGCCGACCAGCACCGCCGCCGCGATGCCCGTGCCCAGCGAGAGGAACACCGCCGGGTCGGCCCCGGCCAGCGCGCCCCAGCGCCACTCCGCCAGCGCCGCCGCCTTCGCGTCGGTCCCCACCGAAATCGGCACGCCGGGGAACTCGGCGGCCACCAGCTCCGCCAGGTGCAGCTCCTCCCAGCCCGGCACGTTCGGTGCCAGCAGGATCCGGTCCGGCAGCACGATCCCCGGGCTGACGACACCGATCGCGGCCGGCGTCACGCCCGCGTCGGCCAAGAGCGCCTTGGCCCCGGCGAGCGCCCGCACCACCACCTGATCGGCCCCCGCCTGCGCGTCGGTGTCCAGCCGGCACGTGGCCAGCAGGGTCCCGTCGCGGTCGGCGAGCCCCAGCGCCACCTTCGTGCCGCCGAAGTCGATGCCGAGAATCCGTTCCTCTGTCACTCCCGAGTCCCCTCGATCCGCGGCGCGACGGCCGCTTCCCCGTGGTGGCCGTACCCGCCGGCCGCCCGCACCACGATCCGGCCGGTGTTGAAGCCGTCGACGCTGATCACCGGCACCGCGCCCCGCAGGTCGGACGCCTTGTAGGTGACGGTCAGCGTCTGCGACTGGCCCGGCCACAGCGTGATGTCGTTGTCGTCCCAGGTCGCGTTCGCGAGCTGGTTGTCGCCCGGTCCCTCGTGCCCGTCCGGCGTGCCGCGGCGGACGTCGGCCCGCAGGAAGAACGCCGCCCCCGGCGTCTTCGACGTGTTGGTCACGGTCACCGTGGAGACGAGGTCGCCGCCGTTCGCGCGCGTCGACGCCACCGCGCCGACCTGCGACTTCGGCAGGTTCTGCAGGGCCTGCAGGTTGCTGTACTGCGACAGCGTCGCCTGCGGGTTGCCCAGCGTCTTGCCCCAGTCGACGACGTCCTTCTGCGTCGAGAGCCAGTAGACGTTCCGGTCGACGACCTTCCCGCCCTGCTTCACCTGCAGTTCGACGAAGTAGACCTGCGCGGGCGCCGGCGCCTTCGTCTCGGCGGGCACCTTCGGCTTGAGGACACCGGTCTTCACGCCCTGCGAGCCCAGCGAGAGCCCGGACGCCGTCTGGTCGTCGAGGACCTTGCCCGCGGTGTCGAGGACGCGGGCCTGCACCGAAAGCCCGGACTGCGTCGAAGCGCCGAGGTTGTCCAGGGTCACGGAACCGTTGTCGTAGCCGTAGATCGCGTGCAGCGGCTTGTTCGCCTTCTTGGCGCCGAAGAACGCGCCCGCCTGGTCGCCGTCGTCGTTGTAGAGCGACCACAGCAGCGTCGGCCAGCCCTTGTTCAGCTGCCAGTAGACGACGCCGGTCGACGGGTTCGCCCGGTCCGTCGAGTGGTGCAGGAACGCCTCGAACTGCGAGCGCGTGTTCTCGTAGTTCGCGATGTTCGCGAGGTCCACATAGGACTTCAGCGAGTTCCACTTCCCGTACCGCTGCGTGATGGACTGGTCCAGCGTGTACAGCGTGCCGAACGCGTAGCCGCCGTGGTCGGGCTCGAAGTTGGCGTGGTACTGGTTGTAGGCCGGGTCCTGCCACAGCTTCGCCTGTTCGGCCGGCGAGAGGAACCGCTTGATCGAGTCGAGCGTCGGCACGGTGTGCCCGGCGCTCTGCTCGCTCGCGAAGCCCCAGGAGCCACCGGCGTTGGTCCGCGACGAGTCCTCGGCGTCGAAGTGCGAGGTGTCGTACCAGTAGGACGGCGGGACCCAGTCGTACGGGCCTTCCTTCTCCCCCGAGTTGCCCAGCGTCGGCGTGCTCTTGTACTCCGCCGAGGCGATCACCGGCACCTGGAAGTCGGCTTCCTTGAACGCCTTCAGCGTCTCGGACTCCTGGCGCGGCACCGGCTCGTTGTCGCTCCAGCCGTAGTTGAAGACGCTCGGGTGGTTCCGCTCCATCTGCGCGATCGTGTAAGCCGAGTCGTGCATGATCCGGTAGTCGCGCTCGGTCAGCGTCGAGGCGTCCTCGGGCTGCCAGGCGTCACAGCACAGGAACCCGCCGATGACGAGCAGCCCGGCGCGGTCGGCCTGGTCGTAGAAGTCCTGCGGCATGTCGTGGCCCTCGAGCCGGACGCCGGAGAGGCCCATGTTCTTGATCAGCGCGATCTGGTGCGCGGTGTCGGCGGAGTCGTAGCGCAGGAACAGGTCCGGCGCGAAGCCGCCGCCGCGGAACACGAAGTCCTTGCCGTTGATCGTGAACTGCCGCGCGCCCTCGGGCAGCGGCACGGACTTCCCGACCAGGCGCGAGGTCACCGTGCGGATGCCGAAGGTGCTCTTGGACGACGTCGACAGCACGCCGTCCTGCGAGACCGCGGTGCTCAGCGTGTACAGCGGCTGGTCGCCCATCGAGTACGGCCACCAGACCTGCGGCTTGCTGATCTTGATCGGCGCGAAGGTCACGGTCCGCTTGGTGTTCGCCGGGATCGTGACGCGCTGCTTGACCACGATCGGCGTGCCCGAGGGCGAGGTGACGGTCGCGGCGACGTCGCCGGTCTGCGCGGCCGGCGCGTCGTTGGTGACGTCGACCTTCACGGTCAGCTTCGAGCTGGACAGGTCGGCGGCGTTGTCCTGCACGACGTGCGCGTTGTCGCCGGTCAGCGCGTCGGACACCTGCAGCGTCGGCGGGAACTGGATGCCGGTGTCGTTGTCCGGCGGGATCTGGCCCCAGTCGACCTGGTCGAGCGTGTACATCTTCAGCGGGTCGTTGGGGTAGACCTTGATCGCCAGGGTGTTCTTGCCCGGCTTGACGAGCTTCGAGACGTCGAAGGTGTGCCCGGCGAACGCGCCGCTGACGATGTCCTTCGTGGCGACGAGCTTGCCGTTCACCCACACGTCGCCCTCGCCGACGATGCCCGGGATGGTCAGCTTCGCGTGCTGGCCCGCCTTGATGTCCGGGGTGAAGTCGGCGCGGTACCACCACGGGTCGGAGAACGGCTTCGTGACGACCGGGCCGACCTTGTCGACGTACCCGAAGCACTTGCGCATGTTGTCGGAGTAGAAGACGTCGGGGCACTTGCCGTTCTGCACCAGGGCGTTGATCTCGGTGCCGGGCGCGCCCGCGTCGTCCGGCTTCACCGGCAGCCAGCCGCGGGTGGCGTACCCGGGCGTCGAGACCTTGTCGCCGCCGTCCTTGACGTTCGCGGTGGTGAGCACCTGCCAGCCCTGCGCACCGATCGTGCTGAGGCCGTGCGGCCGGGCGGTTTCCGGTTGCGCCGACGCCGGCGGGGCGACACTCAGCACCCCCGGCACCAGGAGCAGCGCGGCCAGCGCCGCGAGCTTCTTCGTCATGCCTGAGCCCCTTCGGTCTCGGTGGAGGCGAAGGCCTCCTTGATCTCCTTGGGTCCGAACGGCCAGGTGTTCTCGGCCTTGGCGTAGACCAGGTACGCGATCGCGCCGACGGCGATCCAGCCCAGTGACAGCCCGATCGAGAGCCAGGTCGCGGAGACGTAGATGTAGACCCAGCCGACCAGCGCGACGATCGTCGGCACCGGGTAGAGCCACTGCCGGTACGGCCGCTTCAGGTTCGGCTGGCGGCGGCGCAGTGTCACGATCGCGGCGACCTGCGCCAGCGATTGGATGATCACCAGGGTCGCGACGGCCGCGTTGATGACGTCGGTCAGCGTGAACAGCGAGCCGATGATGGTGATCGCGCCCATGGTGAGCACGCCGGCGGTCGGCAGGTTCAGCTTCGGGTGCAGCTTGCCGAACATCGACAGGAAGACCTTGTCCCGCGCGGCTTCGAAGGGGACGCGCGAGCCGCCGAGCAGCCCGGCGAACACCGAGCCGACGGCCGCGACGACGATCAAGACCGTGACGACCTTCGCCGTCGCGGTGCCCCACGCCTGCTCGAGCACGGTCGAGGCGACGGAGGTGGCGGTCTTCAGCTCCTCCAGCGGGACCGAGCCGAGCACGCCGACCTGCAGCAGGAAGTAGAGGCTCATGATGCCGACGATCGAGAAGAGGATCGACCGCGGGATCGTCCGGCCCGGCTTCTGCACCTCACCGCCGAGGTAGGCCGTCGTGTTGTAGCCGAGGTAGTCGTAGATCGCGATGATCAGGCCGGCGCCGAGGCCGCCCCAGAACGTGCCTTCGCCGGCGGAGCTGAACGCGCCCGGGGTGAAGGCGAACGCCTGCGCGCCGCTGAAGTGCGAGAACGCCGCGACGATCGTGGTGAGCACCGCGACCAGCATGACCACGAACAGCACCGTCGTCAGCTTGCCGATCTGGCCGATCTTGCGGAACAGCGCGGCCACGATGACGAGCGTGACGCCGACGCCGATGATCTTGCCCAGTGGCGTCGTGCCCGCGTCGTCGGTGACGCCGGGGATCAGGTAGCCGAGGTACTGGACGAGCCCGATGATGCCGGTGGACATGATCAGCGGGATGAACAGCACCGCGCTCCAGACGAACAGGAACGGCATCAACCGTCCCGTGCGGTACTGGAACGCCTCGCGCAGGTAGAGGTAGGTGCCGCCGGCGCCCGGCATCGCGGCGCCGAGTTCGGCCCAGATGAGCCCGTCGGCCAGCGCGACGATCGCCCCGATGATCCAGCCGAACATCGCCTGCGGGCCGCCCATCGTGGCGACCATGGCGGGAATCGTGACGAACGGGCCGATACCGCACATCTGGGTCATGTTGATCGCGGTGGCCTGCACCGGGCCGATCTTGCGCTCAAGGGCGGGTTGCGGCTCCCCTGGGCGAGTGGGTGAACTCACGACGTGCCTCCGTCTAGTAGTTAGTAAAGTTTCTTAACATAGAACGTGCGGAGCCGGAAGAGTTCCGTGGATAAACTTGCGGCAACACAGGAGGATCTGGTGGGGCAAATCGGGCCGCAGGTCGGAACTCCGGCGAGCATGCGGGCGCTGAACCAACGGCTGGTGCTGGAGCGGCTGCGCGGGCAGGGCGAAGCGACGCGCCCGCAGATCGCGGCCGCGACGGGACTGTCGAAACCCACGGTGGGACAGGCGCTCCTCGATCTCGAGCAGCACGGACTGGTCCGGACCACTGGCCACAGCCTGGCCGGCCCGGGCCGCGCGGCGGTCGTCTACCGGGCGGCGCCGGACGCGGGCCACGTCGTCGGCGTCGACATCGGACGGCGGGCGATCCGCATCGCCGTGGCCGACCTGGAAGGCAGCATCGTCGCCCGGCTCGACGCGCCCAACCGGTGCCGCTCCGCGAGCGCTTTGGTGCGTACCGTAAGCGAATCCGTCGAAAAGGCGGTGGTGTCGGCCGGACTGGCCTCGCACGACGTGGTGTCGACGGTGGTCGGCACCCCGGGCGTCCCCGACCCGGCGACCGGGACGGTCCACCGCGCGCCGAACCTCCCGGGCTGGGAGCGGCGAGGGGTGCTGCACGAACTGGTCGCGGCCCTGGCCGGCGCGGGTTCGGACGTGGTGGTGGAGAACGACGCGAACCTGTGCGCGGTGGGCGAGCACGCGCTCGGGGCGGCGCTGGGCGTGGACGTGCTGGTGTGCCTGACGGTCGGCACGGGGATCGGCATGGGCGTACTGGTGGACAGCCGTCTGTTCCGCGGAGCCCATGGGGCGGCGGGCGAGATCGCGGACTTGCCGTTCGGCCCCCTGCCATCTGGCGCGGGCGCTCGGCGGCCGGGCCCGATGGAGACGGCGGCGGCGGGCCAGGCGGTGGTGGAGGCGGCCCGTTCGCTGGGATTGGCGGCGCGGTCGGCGAAGGACGTGTTCCGGTCGGCCCGGAGCGGCGATCCGGTGGCGCTGCGGGTGGTGGCGGAGGAGGCGGAGAAGCTGGCTTACGTGGTGGCGGCGGTGACCGCGGTGCTCGACCCACGGCTGATCGTGCTCGGCGGCGGGATCGGGGGCAACGCGGATTTGCTTGCGTCGCCGATGCGTGCGGCGTTGGCCGCGACGGTGCCGGTGGTGCCGGAGATCGTGGCCGGGCAGCTGGGCGAGGACGCGGTGCTGGCGGGGGCGATCGCGACGGCCTTGGGGACGGCTCGGGAGCTGGTGTTCGACCGCCGCGGGTTGCGGCGGGCCGCGGGTGGGGCTTAGGAGAACGACCGGTCACCCCAGCGCTGCACTGCCCCAGCAGGCAGAACGACCGGTCACGCCGGCCCGCGACCGACCACTCATGTCCCCGAACGGGCGGCAACCCGCCCAGCAGCACAGCCCCGCGAGCTAGTCCGAAGGCCCACGCAACGTGAGCACCACCCGCAGCACGTGCTCGACCGCCGCCGGGAACAGGGCTCCGCGCAGCTCCCCTCGCTCCGCCAAGTTCTCCGACGCGAACTCCAGCACCCGTTCGGGCCCGCCCCGACGCACCACCAGCGCCGCCAGGTCCTCGAGGTCCAGGTCGGGGTGGTCCAGGCGCGTCAAGGCGAACTCGATCATCAGCTCCTCCGACGTCATGTCCACCTCCTCCCTCCATCCTAAGCACCTCCGGCTAACACTTGATCCACCAGACTTCGAGCCCCGATGTGGTGATGTCCACGTCCCGCCCGGACACCGAACGCACACGCCATTGGGCCGTTAGACGGAGATTTCGGGCGATCGTGTACGGAACGCGAATACCCGGTAACCCGGACGAGCCGGTCAGTCATGATGTTGAGCCCACCCGACGGCGGAGCGGAGGCGACATGGCCCTGCATCGGCAGCGCACGCGAGCCGGGTCACGGCGTCCGCGGCACGCAGTCCCCGCCCCGTGGTGGCCGCCCGTTCTCGTGGCCGCCTCCGTCGCCGCCGTGATTCCCGGTGACACCGTCGGGGGACTGCTCGTCGGGACGAGCGTCCTCGTCACCCTGACCGCGCTCGCCGCCGCGCGGCGCGTGCTGGGACACGCTTCGGTGCACGTCAACCTCATCCTCGCGGAAGAGCTCGCGCGGCGCGGACCGGCCCTCCAGCAAGACAGCTGACGCCACACCCCTCCGTGCGGTGGCTCACTTCAAGCTGCTTACTGTACCGTCCAGACGGTATAGTAACTCGCATGAGCGTCCATCCCCCGACCCTGGAAAGCCCCCTTCGCCACCGGTGGGCCGCGTTGAGCGTGCTCGTCGGCGCCGTGCTCCTGCTCGCGGTCGACGGCACCGTGCTCTACCTCGCCGTCCCCTCGCTCACCCGCGAGCTCGCGCCGACCGCGATCGAGATCCTCTGGATCGGCGACATCTACTCCCTCGCCCTGGCCGGCCTGCTGGTCACCGCCGGGAACCTCGCCGACCGGTTCGGCCGCAAGCGGGTGCTGCTCATCGGCACCGCGGCCTTCGGGCTGGCGTCCGCGCTGGCGGCCTTCTCCCCCACCGCGGGCGTGCTCGTCGTCGCCCGGCTGCTGCTCGGGGTCGCGGGCGCGACGATCATGCCGTCCACGCTGTCGCTCATCCGCACGATGTTCCCCGACCCGCGCGAGCGCACCCGCGCCATCGCGGTCTGGTCGGCCGGCTCCGGCGGCGGCATCGCCTTGGGCCCGCTCGTCGGCGGCACCCTCCTCGAGCACTACTGGTGGGGCTCGGTGTTCCTGATCAACGTGCCGATCGTCCTCGTCTTCCTCGTCGCGGGCGCGTTCCTGCTGCCGGAGTCGCGCGACCCGAACCCCGGCCGCTTCGACGTGCTCTCGGCCGGGCTGTCGATGGCCGCGATCGTCCCGCTGGTCTACGCGGTCAAGCACGCCGTCGGCTCGGGGATCGACGCGCGGGTGGCCGTCGCGGCCGCCGTCGGCGTCGTCTCGGGCGTCCTGTTCGTCCGCCGGCAGCGGCGGACGGCCGCGCCGCTGATCGACGTCACCCTGTTCCGCAACGGGGCTTTCACCGGTGCCGTCCTGGCGAGCTTCATCGCCGTCTTCGCCTTGATGGGCCTGCTGTTCTTCTTCTCCCAGTACCTGCAGCTCGTCCGCGGCTTCTCGCCGTTGCGGGCCGGGTTCGCGGAGATGCCGGCGACGCTCGCGTCGATCGTCGTCGTGGCCGCCGTCGGCGTGGTCGTCCGGCGGCTCGGCCGGGGACGGGCCGTCGCCGCGGCGCTCACCGTCGCCGCGGTGGGCCTCGCGCTGGTCGCCGTCGCCGAGCCGCTCCCCCAGTACTGGTGGCTGGGCCTGACGCTCGTCCCGGTCGGGCTCGGGGTGGGACTCGCGCTGACGCTCACCGTCGACTCGGTGCTGTCGGCCGTCCCGCGGGACAAGGCCGGTTCGGCGTCGGCGATCTCCGAGACGGCGTACGAACTCGGCGCGGCGCTGGGCATCGCGACCCTCGGGTCGCTGGTCACGGTGGTCTACCGCGCTTCCCTGCCCGCCGGCCCGATCCCGGTGCGGGCGCGCGACTCCCTGGCGTCCGCGGCGACGGTGCTCGACCCGGGGTCGGAGCTCGCGCACGCCGCCCGGGAGGCCTTCACCGGTGCCATGCAGGTGACGTCGCTGGCGGCCGCCGCTGTCACCGCCGTCGCCGCGGTGATCGCCTGGCGTACCATTCCGTCCGGAAAGGACTGAGCATGCCTCGAAAAGCCGGGCGCAGCCCCGAAGAGACGCGCCGGGCGCTGCTCGACGCGGCCGGGACGGCCATCCGCACGCGGGGCGTTTCGGCGTCGCTCGACGACATCGCCAAGGCCGCCGGCGTGTCGAAAGGCGGGCTCCTGTACCACTTCCCGGCGAAGGACGCGCTCGTGCGCGCCCTCGCGCAGGACATCCTCGACACCTACCGCGCCGAGGTGCTGGCGGCCCTCGACCCCGCGGACACCCGTCCGGGCCGGCTGACGCGCGCCTACATCCGGGCGTCGCTGGACACGTCGTACGACGAGATCGCCATTCGCGAGAACATCGCGCTGATCGCCCAGCTGATCTCGATCCCCGACATCGCGGAGCTCGCCCGCGCGGACGCCCAGCGCTGGGAACGCGACCTCCACGACGACGGCCTCCCCGGCCACGTCGTCACGCTGGTGGTCGCCGCGGCCGACGGGGCGAGCACCGCGCCGCTGTGGGGCGTCGGCCTCGAGGTGGCCGCGGCGCGGAAGCTGGAACAGCAGCTCATCGACCTGACGCTGGACGCCTGAACCGCGCACCGGCGTTTGTCAACCCGCAGTGAGTATTGGGAAATCACCACTCGCACCGCCCTACGGAAGTCGGCTCCGGTGAAGGCGAACAACCGGTAAATTTTCGACAGCGCGCGCAAATCCGGCAAATCCCCGTCCCCCACGAGGAGTCTTCCGATGTCGAGGAAGTTCGCCCTGGCCGGCGCTGTCGCCATGGCCTTGGCCGTGACGCCGATCGCCGCGGGCACCGCGTCCGCCGCTCCGGCCTCCACCCAGCAGGAAGCCGCCGTCACGACGGTCTACTACAGCACCGCCAGCGCACCGTCGTTCCGCTCGGTGATCAACGCCGGTGCCGCCAACTGGAACCGCAGCGTCACCAACGTCAGACTGGTCGAGCGCAACTCCGGCGCGAGCCTGCGCTACACCGAGGGCAACGACCCCCGCGGGTCCTACGCCTCGACCAACGGGCACGGCAGCGGCACCATCTTCATCGACTACACCCAGGCCCGCCAGTACAACCCGACCCGCATCGCGGCGCACGAGACCGGGCACGCGCTCGGGCTGCCCGACCACTACTCGGGTCCGTGCTCGGAACTGATGTCCGGCGGCGGCCCCGGCCCGTCCTGCACCAACGCGGTGCCGAACTCGGCCGAGCGCAGCCGGGTGAACTCGCTGTGGGCCAACGGCCTCGCGGCGACGAACCAGCAGCAGGTCTACGAAAAGATCTACGGCTTCTGACCCGAAGCTGAGCGCGGCCCCGGGGACGACCTCCCCCGGGGCCGCCTCGCGTCGCCCCTACCCTGACCGGGAAGAAATCGGTGATCGTCCCGATGGCGCGGCACCTCGGCGTCAATACGGTCAAACCATGCGAAAAACCCTCGCCGCCGGGCTGGCCGGCGTCCTCCTGATCACCACGGCTTCCGCCGCTTCGGCCACTCCGGCCCGGCTCGGCCTTCCGGCGCCGACCGGGCCGTACGCCGTCGGCAGCACCGAACTCCACCTCGTCGACCACGCTCGGCCGGACCCGTGGGTCGCGGGCACGACGCGGGAGCTGATGGTGACTGTCCGGTACCCGGCGCGGCCCGGCAGCGGCCCGAAAGCGCCTTACCTGCGGGCGGGTGCCGCGAAGCTCGTGTCCGAAGAGGACGCCGCGCAGCTCGGCATCTCCCCGGACCGCCTCGACTACACGTTCCCCACCCACGCCCGCACCGGCGCGCCCGCGGCCGGTGGACGGCGGCCCGTCGTGCTCTACTCCCCCAGCGCGAAGTACCCGCGCTCGGTCGGCACAGCGCAGCTGGAGCAGCTCTCGAGCGAGGGCTATGTGACGGTGGCCGTCGACCACACGCACGAACCGGCCGCGGTGGAGTTCCCCGGCGGTCGCGTCGAACGGCGGGCGCTGCCGCCGGGCACCGACGGCAGGAAGCTGATCGCCACGCGGGTGGCGGACATCCGGTTCGTCCTCGACCAGCTGGACTCCCTGTCCCGGACGGGAAATCTCCCCGCCGGACTGTCGCTCGACCTGACCCGGATCGGCATGTTCGGCCACTCCGCGGGCGGGTTCACCACCGCCGAGACGATGGTGTCCGACCCGCGCGTCGCTCGGTTCCTTCTTCCGATGCTATTTGTGAGCTGGCCACGACGACGTAGAACGCGACGATCACCATGCGCAAGTCCCGCACCCTCGGCGGCCTGGCTTCCGCGCCGGACACCGTCGTGTTCACCCCGAGCCGGCCGAATGGCGCCGGGACGATGTGGGGTCAGGTGAGCTGGAGGTAGTCGAGCTCGGCGTAACCGGTGCCGCCGGCGAAGAACGGCGCGCCCTTGGCCAGCCGGATCGTGTTGTAGCCCGCGTGCAGGCTCACCGACGTCGAAACCGTGCCGAACTGGCCCCAGCCCGCCGTCGGTGGGTAGCTGACCGTCGACCAGCCGCCGCTGTTGTAGGCCAGCCCCTGGGTCGACGTCGCTCCGGTGCCGTTCGCGTACCCGAGGGTCATCGTGTAGGCGCGGGCGCTCGGGACGTTGACGACGAAGTCGACGTAGCTGTCGCTGCGCGGGTCACCGGAGTTGTCGATGCGGCCGACGTAACCGCCGTTGGACGCGGTGGAACTCGCCAGCCGCTGCGCGCGGAACACCGACGCGTTCTCGGCTTCGTAGCGCTGCTGATAAGTACCGCTGGTCGGCTCGACCACCAGGTGGTACGCGCTGGTCGCGGACATGTTCGCCACCGGCACGGTGATCTGTCCACCTGAGACGGTGTAGGTCGACGTCGAGATCGTCGTCGGCGCGGGCACCGCCGTGAACCGCCCCGACGACGGTGTCGACTCCAGCGTGACGCGCACGGTGCCGCTGAGCCCGGTCACCCGCACCGAGTTGGTGCCCGACTCGTCACCGAAGACGACGTCGACCCGCTTGCGCGTCGAGTCATAGGAAGCGAATCCGTCCAACCCGGACTGAGCGGGCGGGGTCGTGCTCACCATCGACCCGGCCATGTCGCCGTACCACTTGTAGAGCCACCACGTCCCGGTCGGCTGGGTGTTGTTGACGACCAGGCCGTTCACGGTCCCGTACTCGTACCAGAACGCCCGGTCGGCGGCCGCCACCCCGGCTCGTTCGAGCTTCGAGACGTAGTTGGCGACGCGCCCGGGCACGTCGACCTCGTCGGTCCACGCGTACTCGTTGATGAAGATCGGCCGCGCGCTGATGCCGAGCGACGATTCCAGCGACCGGTACGCGGCGACGTCGGCCGCGATCGACGCGCTGCTGTGGCCCAGCTCGTGCCAGACGACGACGTCCGGCACGGTGTTGGTGCTCTTGGCCGCGGTCAGGAACGTCCGCATCCGGTCGGTGTTCCAGGACGAGTACCCGGGCCCGGCGACCGGGGTGACGGTGTCGCGGGTCCGGATCCGCTGGACCGTCCGCGCCCAGCCGGCGTTGAAGTCCCCGGCCGCCGCGGTGTTCCAGGTGCCGTCGGGCTCGTTCCAGATCTCCCACGCGGCGACGTTGCTCACCGACGTGGCGGCGAGCCGCTTCGAGACCATCGTGTCCACCTTGGACAGCCAGTCGTCCCAGCTCACCCACTTGTACGGGAAGTCCGGGTAGATGTCCGGCATCCGGATGACCTGCGCGGCACCGACGCGGTCCGCCTGCGGCGCTATCTTCAGCGCGTCGCCGCCGGGCGGCTGACCGTTCGGTTTCTGGCCGACGTCCGGCGGCGGCTGGGTGAGAGTGTTCAGCTTGAGGGGCAGCAGGGTCGAATCAGCGGGCCGACTGTTCTCGGCCAGCGCGTAGAGGCCGCCGGCGGCGGCGTGCGTGACCGGCCGGAACGGCGCGGCCGCGTTCACCACGAGGGTGTGCCCGGCGGCTTGGGCCGGCGCCACCACCGCGAGGGCGCTGAGCAGGGCGATCGGCAGTGCGAGAGTGCGTCGTGACATCGGGTACCTCGATCTTGTCGGGGACGGGGTCACTCCGTGGTGGCGACCGGAATCCAGACCCGCATCGGGCCGGGAGTCCGGTTGCCCCACAGGAAATACGGGATCGCGGTCAGCTCGACCGGCTCGCCGGGGCCGCTGGCACCGGCGCCGTACAGCTCGTCGGACGCGGGCACCTCGACGGAGCCTCGCGCGGTGAGGGTCACCGGCACGTCCGGGAGCCGTCCCTCGGCGAGCCGCGCGGTGGGGTCGATCCGGACGTCTTCGAGCGTGACGCCGTCCGGGAGGTCGGCCTGCTCCAGGCAGTAGACGAGCGGTCCGCGCGTCACGGCGACGCAGCCGCGCACAGCGTCGATCCGCGGGTGCGGCCGGACGACGCGGGCAGGCATCGGCAGGTCCAGGGTCACTGTGGCGCCGTCGGACCAGTCGCGGCGCACCTCGGCGTAGCCGTCGCGGACGTCGGCGGGCTCGCCGTCGACCAGCGCGCCGGACGCCCAGCCCGGGATGCGCAGCGCCAGCGTGAGCGGAACGTCCGTCGTCACGGTCAGCTCGACCCGGCCGTCCCAGGGGTACTCGGTGCGGGTGACGACCTGGACGTCGGCACCGTCCACAGTGGTCCGCAGTGTCCCGGCGGCATACAGGTGCACCTGCAGGCCGCCGTGGTCGGTGGTCGCCACGTACCCGGACAGCGACGCGACCAGCCGCGCGAGGTTGGGTGGGCAGCAGGCGCACGAGTACCACGGCAGCCGCTGCGACGGCGCGTCCTCGTGCGAGCCGTCGTGGCCGGTGCGCAGGTGCAGCGGGTTCGAGTAGAAGAAGTGCGTCCCGTCCAGCGCGGTCGAGCCGGCGATCACGTTGTACAGCGCGCGTTCCATCTCGTCGGCGTACCGGCGCTCGCCGGTCGCCAGCAGCAGCCGCCAGTTCGCCTGGAAGCTCGCGATCGCGGCGCAGGTCTCGCCGTACGCGCGGTCGGGCGGCAGCTCGTACGGGTCGCCGAACGCCTCGTCGCGGTGGCGGGAACCCTGCGCGCCGGTGAGGTAGGTCTTCGCACCGAACGCGTCGGCCCAGACGCGGCGGGCGGCGTCGAGCAGCTCCTCGTCGCGGGTCTCGACGGCGACGTCGACGACGCCGGCCAGCAGGTACAGCTGGCGCACGACGTGCCCGGCGACCTCGTCGGCTTCCCGGACGGGCACGTGGTCCTGCAGGTACCGCGGGCCGAACCGCTCGCCGTCGATCAGGCCGCGCCCGCGCAGCTCGAGGAACCGTTTCGCCAGGTCCAGGTACGGCCGGTGCCCGGTCACCCGGTACAGCTCGGCCAGTGCGGTCTCGATCTCCGGGTGCCCGTCGACGTCATCGACAGTCGAGAACCGTTCGACGATCAAGTCGGCGAAGCGTCGGGCGACCGTGACGAGCTGGGCGCCCACCCCGGCCCGCGCGGCGGCGACGGCGGCCTGGATCAGGTGGCCCGCGCAGTACAGCTCGTGGCTCCAGTGCAGCTCCCGCCACCGCAGCTCGGGCTTGTCGACGGCGAAGTACGAGTTCAGGTAGCCGTCCTCCCCCTGCGCCTTCGCGACCAGCGCGGCGGTGGTGTCGAGGAACGCGCGCAGCTCGGCGTCGTCCGGGGTCCGGCCGAGCTGCCAGGCGGCGGCTTCGAGGGTCTTGTAGACGTCGGAGTCGGAGAACCACATGTTGCGACGGCCGGCCTCGACCTCGCCGGTGACGCGCCGGAGGTTGTCCAGCGCGCCGGCGGAGTCGAGGTGGTCGACGCAGTGGGGCAGGCTTCGCGTCGCGTTGCGCTCCTGCCACGCGCCGAAGAGGCTGTCCGGCGCGAAGGTGACCGCACCGAGGAACAGGGGCCGCAGGGCCGACGTCGCGGCGGACGTGGGGTGGGCGGGGCCGAGGATGCGTTCGGTCATCGAGTGCTCCTGTCGCGCCGGTGGAGGGTTCAGCCCTTGAGGGCTCCCGAGGTGAAGCCGCGGACGTAGTACCGCTGCAGGACGAGGAAGACCGCCACGCACGGGAGGGCGGAGACCACCACTCCCGCTTGCAGGGCCCCGAAGTCGACCGAGCCGAGGCTGCCGGACTGCAGGTTGAACAGGGCGACGGGCAGCGTGAACTTCTCGCCGTCGGTGAGGAAGATCAGCGGCGCGACGAACTCGTTCCACGCCGCCAGGAACGAGAACAGCGCGATGGTGACGACGCCGGGGAGCACCCCGCGCAGCAGCACCCGGCGCAGCGCGCCGCCGACCGAGCAGCCGTCGATCAGCGCCGCCTCCTCGAGCTCGACCGGCAGCGCTTCGAAGGAGTTGCGCATCATGAACAGCCCGAACGGCAGCTGCAGCACGGCCATGACGAGACCGAGCCCGATCAGCGAGTTCTGCAGGCCGAGCCAGCCAAGGAGAATGTAGAGCGGCACCAGGATCGTCGTGTACGGCACCATCAGGATGGCCAGGGTGACCAGGAACAGCAGGTTGCGCCCGGGGAAGGCGAGCCGGGCCATGGCGTAGCCGCCGAGCGTGGTCGTCACGACGGTGACGCTCACCGCGACCAGCGCGACGACGGTCGTGTTGAGCAGGTAGGTGCCGAGCCCGATGCCGTAGCCGGCGAGCCGCCGGTAGTTGTCGGTCCCGGAGTCGCCGGCCTCCCGCCCGGTCAGCGACGAGTAGAGCGTCCACAGCAGCGGCAGCAGGAACAACACGGCCAGCGCCGCGCTCGTCACGTATCGGCCCGCGTTCCGGATCACCGTCCCTCCCGGCGGATCAGCCGCAGCTGGGCGACGTTGAGGACGATGAGCACGGCGAGCGTCGCGACCGAGACCGCGGCGGCCCGGCCGAGGTCCTGCGACAGGAACGCCTCGCGGTAGATGTCGATGACGACCGTGGCGGTGTCGTGCCGGCCGCCGGTGAGGATGAAGAACTGGTCGAACGCGAGCAGCGAGCCGGTCAGCGACAGCACCGCCGCGAGCGCGAGCGTCGGGCGCAGCAGCGGGAGCGTGACCCGCCAGAGGATCTGCCACCGGGTGGCGCCGTCGATGCGCGCGGCCTCGTACAGCGCCGGGTCGATGCTCTGCAGGCCGGTCATCAGGATGAGCATGTAGAAGCCGGCGAAGCGCCAGGTGATCATCCCGACGGTCGAGGCGAGCGCGCCGCCACCCGAGCCGAGCCAGTCCACGCGGCCGAAGCCGAGGGCGTCCACGAGGTGGTTGAGCGCGGACGAGTCGGTGTTGAACAGGCCATAGAACAGGAGGCTGGTCGACGCGAGCCCGACCGCGCTGGGCAGGAAGAACACCGTGCGGGCCACGCCGGTGCCGGGCCGGTCGTGCTGGACCAGCAGCGCCAGCCCGAACGCGACGACCCCGAGCACCACGGTCGTGACCAGCGTGTACTTCACCGTGAACCCGACCGCGCGCAGGAACAGCGGATCGGACAGCGCGTCGTAGTTCTCGACGCCGTTGGGCGCCGAGACGCCGACCAGCGGCCAGTGGTTGACCGACATCCACAGCATCAGCACGAGCGGGATGACGAAGAAGACGACGACCAGCACCGCCATCGGGGCGGCGTAGGCAATCCCCAGCCGGCGCCGGTTCCGGGCGATCGAGCCGCGGCGGCGGGGTGCCGGCGCCGGGGTCTCCGGCGCCGGTGCCCGCGAGGACAACAGCGACACCATCGTCAGCTGCCGCCGGCGAGGGATTCGGTGACGGCCGCGTTGTGCTGCTTCAGGATCGCGCCGACGTCACCACCGCCGAACACCGCATCGATCACCGTCTGCGTCCAGGGACCGTTGGTGTCGTTGAACGTCTTGCCGAAGTTGACCGAGATCGGCGTCTGGCCCTGGCCGGCGAGCCGGTTGAACACGCCGAGCCGCGGGTCCTGCTTCGCGTAGGTGTTGTCGGCGAGGTCGGAGCGGACGGTGATGTTCTTGCTCTTCGCCACGACGTCGACCTGGGCCTGGTCGGACAGCGTCCAGGCGATGAAGTCCCACGCGGCCGCGGCGTGCGCGCTGTTGCTGCCGATCCCGACGACGTCCCCGCCGACGAACGACGAGCTGCCGCCGGTCAGGCCGGGGATCGGGGCGACGCCGACCTGGAGGCCGGGTCCTTCCTTGATGCCCTGCAACGCGGTCGCGCCCATCGGTTGGATGCCGATCTTGCCGTCGAGGAACGGCTGGGTCCACGTCGGCCCGGACTCGTTCTTCGCCGAGGTGGGCACGATCCCGTCGGTGTAGAGCTGCCGCTGCCACGAGTAGACCTGCGCGGCCTGCGGGCTGTCGAGCGTCGCCGCGGTGCCCTGGTCGTTGAGCACCGTGCCGCCGGAGGCCCAGATCATCGGCCAGGTGGTGAACAGCTGGCAGCCCGGGCAGGCGCCGCCGAAGAAGTAGCCCTTGACGTCCCCGCCGAGCGCGGCGATCTTGCGGGCGGCCGCGGCGAGCTCGTCCAGCGTGGCCGGTGGCTTCGCGGGGTCGAGCCCGGCGCGGGTGAAGAGGACCTTGTTGTAGAAGACCGCGGACAGGTCGATGTCGTGCGGCACCGCGTAGTGCTTGCCCTCGAAGGTCGCCGCCTTCATGTGCGCCGGGGCGAGGGAACCCTTGAACTGCAGCTGGTTCACGCGGTCGGTGAGGTCGAGGAACAGGCCCTTGGCCGCGTAGTTCGGCGCGTAGACGACGTCGGCGGCCAGCAGGTCCGGCAGCTGCCGCGCACCCGCCGCCGTACCGACTTTCTGCTGGTAGGAGTCGGCCGGGAAGACGGTCAGCTTGACCTTGTTCTTGTGGCTCGCGTTGTAGGCGTCGATCAGCGTCTGGCTGAAGGTGGCCGTCGGCGACCGGGTCCACATGGTGATCGTGGTGCCGTCGTCGACGCCGGCGGTGTCCCCCGCCGCCGGTCCGGCCGGCCCGCTCTGGCAGGCCGCGAGGACGAGCACGCCCGCGACTGCGGCCACGACCCTGGTTCGGATGTGCGAAGTCATCGACTCTCCTAACGGGAGGCCGCCACCTGTGAACGTCGAAGAGGAAAATTCGGAAACCGGTTGCCGAATCAAGTTATGCTCCTCACACAGGCACGTCAAGCACCCATTTCGCCGCAGGGGAGGTACTGTTCCACCATGCCCCCGAGGAAACTTTCGGAAACTCCCGGAAACGTGACCAAGCCGGCCACGATCAGCGAGGTCGCGCTGCTGGCCGGCGTCTCGGTCGGCACCGCGTCGAAGGCGCTCAACGGCCGCGGGTCGCTGCGCGCGGAGACCCGGCAGCGCGTGCTGTCCGCCGCCGAGCAGCTGGGCTTCCAGCCCAACCGCGCGGCCGTCACGCTCAACTCGGGCCGCACCTACACCGTCGGCATGATCACCACCGACACCATCGGCCGGTTCAGCATCCCGCTGATGATGGGCGCGGAAGACGCGCTGGGCGCCGGCGAGATGTCGGTCTTCCTCTGCGACGCCCGCGACGACCCGATCCGCGAGCAGTACTACCTGCGCACGCTGCTGTCGCGCCGCGTCGACGGCATCATCGTCACCGGCCGCCGGACCCAGGCCCGGCCGCCGATCGGCGCGGCCCTGCCCATCCCCGTCGTGTACGCGTTCATCAGCTCGGCCGACCCGCACGACTGCTCCGTGGTGCCGGACGAGGCGGGTGGCGCCCGCAAGGCCGTCGAGCACCTCCTGGCCACCGGACGGCGGCGCATCGCCCACGTCACCGGCCCCGAGCACCACAACTCGGCGACCGTGCGCGCGACCGCGGCCGTCGAGCGGCTCGCCTCGGACGGCCTGGAGCTCGTCGCCGCGCCGATGTTCGGCGAGTGGAGCGAGGCGTGGGGCCGCCAGGCAGTGCGGATGTTGCTCGGCGCGGGTTCTCCGTTCGACGCCGTGTTCTGCGGCAGCGACCAGATCGCCCGCGGCGTCGCCGACGCGCTGCAGGCGGCCGGGCGCCGCGTCCCCGACGACGTCGCGCTGGTCGGCTTCGACAACTGGGACGTCATGGCGCTGGCCTGCCAGCCGCCGCTGACGAGCGTCGACATGGAACTGGAGGCGCTCGGGCGGACCGCCGCCGACCTGCTGCTGGCGGCGATCAACGGCTCGCCGTCACCCGGCCGGCACACGCGGCCGTGCCGGCTGGTGATCCGCGACTCGACCGCGTAGGTCACCGCCGGGTCCACTGCTGGTTGGCCCCGCCGCCGCAGGCCCAGAGGATGGTCTTCGTGGCGTTCGCGGTGCCGGCACCGCTCGCGTCCAGGCACAGCCCGGACAACGCGTTCGTGATGGTGCCGTTCGCGTTCAAGGTCCACTGCTGGTTGCGCTGACCGTTGCAGTCCCAGATGACGACCGCGGTGCCGTTCGTCGTGCCGTTGTTGTAAGCGTCCAGGCATTTGGTGCCGTTGACGACGAGCTGCCCGCGTGCCGGCGTCCACGTCTGGTTGGGTCCCGCGGCGCAGTCCCACAGCTGGGTCCGGACGCCGTTGGCGATGCTGTTGTCGTCGACGTCGAGGCAGCGGTTCGACTGCGTGCCGACCACCTGGACGCCGGCGGTGCCGGGCAGGGGCAGGATGGAGACGTTGGTCGGGTGCGGCTGGGCACCTCCGAACGTCAGGGTGTTCGTGCCTTTGCCCAGCGAGACGACGGCGGAGACGGTCTTGGCCACTCCCCCGGTCGCCGGGAAGGCGACGACGGTCGGCTGCTGGCCGTTCACCGCGAGCGTGGACGTCTGCGAGGTGGACGCGCTGTAGGTGAAGGTCGCGACGGCCAGCCCCGTGGCGGCCGCGGTGGTCCCGCTCGACTGTGCGACGTCGGTGCCCTGGACGGTCAGCAGCACCGAGTCGTTGGCCGGGACGCTCACGCTGTACCCGGTGGCGTAGCTGCCTTTGTCGGCGGCGGCCCAGAGGTTCCGCACCTTCGCTTCGCTCGGGGTGAGCCCCAGGTCGGTCCAGCGCGCGGTCATCGTCGCCGCCGAAGACGTCCGGTTGAGCAGCAGCACCGCGCGTTTGCCGACGCCGCTCAAGACCTTGCCGTAGACCTGGAGCCCGGCGGCGTCTTCGGCGACCTTGACGCCTTGCAGCCCGCGTGCGTCCTGGTCGACGGCGATGACCTCCCGGTTCTTCAGGACGTTCGCCGTTTCCGCCGTCATCGTCGCGAGGTTGTTGCCGGCGAGCAGTGGCGCACCGGAGACCGCCCACATGCCCATTTCGGTCCGGCCCTGCGCGGCGGTCAGCCCGGGCATGCCGACGGTGAGCATGTCGGGGTCGTTGACGTACCCGGTGTGCTGCGAGACGGGGTGCTGCGCCTGGTCGAAGTTGGTCAGCGCCTGCGGGAGGGTCGCGGTCTGGCCGTAGTAGATGATGTCCGTGCTGGTACGCCACATCGGAGCGGTGCCGGGGCCCCAGTTCCACGGGTTCTTCTTGCCCCAGTCACAGATCGACAGCGTGAGCGTGCGCCCGGTCTGCGCGGTGGCGGCCTTGTTGGCGTCGCTGATCGCGCGGTAGGTGCTGGCCGGGTCGAGGCCTTCGACGTCGCCACCGCACCAGTCGACCTTGACGAAGTCGAAGCCCCAGCGCTGGAACTGCAGCATGTCCTGCAGGTAGTGGCCTTCGCTGCCGGAGCCGGGCGCCGCGGGGCGGCCGGTCGGGAAGTAGTAGCCGCAGCCGTCGCGTCCGGCGTCGGTGTAGATGCCGGCTTTCAGGCCTTTGCCGTGCAGGTAGTCCGCGATCGCCTTCATGCCGCCGGGCCATTCGGTTTCGTCGACGGTGATGTTCCCGGCGCTGTCGCGGGTGCCCTGCCACCAGCCTTCGTCGATGTTGACGTAGGTGTAGCCGGCGTCTTTCAGGCCGTTCGACACCAGGGCGTCGGCTTGGGTTTTGATGACGTTGTAGTCGATCTTGGCGGCGAAGGAGTTCCAGGAGGCCCAGCCCATCGCTGGTGGTGTCGTCGGGGCTTCGGCTGCGTTTGCGGTGCTGGTTCCCAGGAGGGTCCCGGCTAGTAGTAGGAGCACCGACATCGCTTGGCGCAGCTTCATGGCATCGCTCCGACTTCGTCGTCGAGTGTGTTAGCGTTAACATTCTGTGGTACGGGTGAATTGTTGACCCCCTGGGGTTGGGCGTCAAGGGAGGAAAGTCGGTTGGCGCCTGGTTCGCTGCTAGTCGAGATCGAGTCGCGCGGTGTCATGGAGCTGTTCGGATACCGTTCTGCCGCACGGCTTTTCGAGCACCTCGCCGACGTCCCGAAGTCAGCCGCCGAGACGGTGGTCAAACGAGCCCGCGCCCTCGCACCGAGCCGAACCCTTGACGGCACCCCCATCCCCGCCGTCGCCCTCGCCACTACCGACGGTCGGTTGAGCGCCCCGATGATCGACACAGCCGCAGTCCCGAGCCAGGCTCAACCCCAGCTCAGAAACCGATAGTGCAGCCCACCCGAAGACTCCTGCCACTCCCCCACGGAGTCCGGCACACGACCCACCTCAGGCGCCCGCGTGTCACCCTCGAAGGTCTCCCGGATCTCCGTCACCATGATCCGGTCCGCAAACGGCAGCGCCGCCCCATAAACCGCCGCACCGCCGATCACCCACACATCGTCCGACACTGCCGCGACCGCCGCAGCCAACTCGGAAAACGTCTCCACGCCCTCCTGAGCCGTCCGCGACAGCACCAGATTGCGCCGCCCCGGCAACGGCCGGAACCGAGGCGGCAACGACTCCCACGTCCGGCGTCCCATCAGGACCGTCGCGCCCGACGTCAGCGTCCGGAAGTGCTTCAAATCCTCCGGAAGGTGCCACGGCAGCGTTCCATCGCGGCCGATGACTCCGTTCGACGACTGCGCCCAGACCAGCCCGATCACACCGCCACCGGGGCCTTGATGCCCGGGTGCGGGTCGTACCCGTCCAGCGCGATGTCGTCGTACGTGTAGTCGAAGAGGCTGTCCGCCTCCTTCAAGCTCAACGTCGGGAACGGCCGCGCGTCGCGGGCCAGCTGCCTGCGGACCTGCTCCTCGTGGTTGTCGTAGATGTGGCAGTCGCCGCCGGTCCACACGAAGTCGCCGACCGCGAGACCCACCTGGGCGGCGATCATGTGCGTCAGCAGCGCGTAGCTCGCGATGTTGAACGGCACGCCGAGGAACAGGTCCGCGCTGCGCTGGTACAGCTGGCAGGACAGCTCTCCGTCGGCGACGTAGAACTGGAAGAACGCGTGACACGGCGGCAGCGCCATCCGGGGGATGTCGGCGACGTTCCACGCCGACACGATGATGCGCCGCGAGTCCGGGTTCTCGCGCAGCGTGCGCAGCACCTCGGCGATCTGGTCGATGTGCCCGCCGTCCGGGGTCGGCCACGACCGCCACTGGACGCCGTACACCGGTCCGAGGCCGCCGTCCGGTGCGGCCCACTCGTCCCAGATCGTGACGCCGTTCTCCTGGAGCCACTCGACGTTGCCGTCGCCGCGCAGGAACCACAGCAGCTCGTACGCGACCGACCGGAAGTGGACCTTCTTCGTCGTGACCAGCGGGAATCCGTCGGCCAGGCGGTAGCGCAGCTGGTGCCCGAAGATCGACCGCGTGCCCGTGCCGGTGCGGTCCGCCTTGCGGGCTCCGGTGTCGAGGACGTGGCGGAGCAGGTCTTCGTACTGCGTGTCGGGCATGCCCGCGAGCCTAGACGAGCCGCTCCAGGTAAGCCCGCAGCATCTCTTTCAGCGGGTCGAGCAGCGCGTCGGCGCCGTCGGGATCGGCGCGGAACGCCTCCTGGATCACCGCGTCGGCGGCGAGGAACGCGGTGCGGCACGCCGTCGCGGCCTCGGCGTCGTCGCGGAGCAGGCCCTGCGCGACGAGCACGCGGTGCACCCCGGCGGCCATCACGCGCTTGTGCGCGACGTCGGCTTCCCGCGTCGCCTGGGTGAGCCCGCGGCCCAGCCACAGCGCACGGAACCCGGGTTCGGCGCGGTAGAGCGCGGCGAACGCGTCGACCAGCAGGCCGACGGGGTCCTCCCAGGTCTCCTTCGCCGCTTGGTCGGCGAAGGCGGTCATGAGGTCTTCGAGGCGGGCGAGATAGCCGTCGGCCAGCGCCTCGGTGATGGCGTCGCGGTCCGGCAGGTACTGGTACAGCGCGCCGACGGAGACGCCGGCCGCGGCGGCGACCCGGGTCGTCGTGAGCGCTTCGACACCCTCCGCCGCGAGCAGGCGGTCGGCGGCCTCGAGCACCCGGGCCAGCTTCTCCCGGGCCCGGGCCTGACGCGGAACCCGCTGCGGCATCCACCACCCCAAACCTGAACGTGACTTTGATTCGCATTTATTCTAGCCTCGGGCCATGGCAGTGGGAAGTTCCGTACTCGACGACGCGCGGCGGGCGGTGGCCCGCGCCAGCAACGGCCTCGCCGGCGAAGGCCTGCTGGTCGGCACCGCGGGCAACGTCAGCGTCCGGGCCGGCGAGCACGTGGCGGTGACCGCGACGGGGATCGTGCTGGGCGCGGCCACGCCGGACGACGTGACCGTCGTCGACCTGGACGGCGAGGTCGTCGCCGGGGAGCTGGCGCCGACCTCGGAACTGGAGCTGCACCTGGGGATCTACCGGCGCTACGACGCGGGCGCGGTGGTGCACACGCACTCGCCGCAGGCCACCGCGGTGTCGCTGGTGCTCGACGAGCTCCCCTGCGTGCACTACCAGCAGCTCGCGCTGGGCGGCTCGGTCCGGGTTGCGCCGTTCGCGGTGTTCGGCTCGTCGGAGCTGGCCGCGGGCACGCTCGCGGCGCTCGAGGGCAAGGCGGCGGCGCTGCTGGCCAACCACGGCGCGATCGCCCACGGCCCGACGCTGGACGCGGCGATGGACAACGCGCTGCTGCTGGAGTGGGCGTGCGGCCTGTACGTGCGGGCGGCGGCGCTCGGCGCGCCCCGCGCACTCGACGAGTTACAGCAGGAAGCCGTCGTGACCGCGGCGGTGCAGCGCGAGTACGGCCGGCCGCGGCGGCTGGAGGACCGATGACGCAGACCGTCGTGACGCTGGGCGCGCACGTGTTCGACGTGCAGGTCCGGCCGGTCGAGGCCATCCCGGCGGGCCAGGGCGCGACGCTGGTGGAGCAGATCCGGTTCGGCCCGGCGGGGACGGCCGCGGGCACCGCGGTGACCTTGGCGAAGCTCGGCGCCTGGGTCCGGTCCGCCGGCGCGGTCGGCGACGACCCCATCGGCGACCTGCTGCTGTCGATGCTCGGCCAATACGGCATCGACACGTCGATGGTCCTGCGGCGCCCGGGCGTGCAGACGTCGGCGTCGGTGCTCCCGATCCGCCCCGACGGCAGCCGGCCGGCGTTCCACGTGCCGGGGGCGAACCTGGGGTACGAGCCGTCGGAGGCTCCGCTGGCCGAGATTTCCCGCGCGACGCACCTGCACCTGGGCGGGCCGGAGCTGATGGGTGGCGCCGCGGCGGCGTCGATCCTGGTGCCGGCGCGCTTGGCCGGGGTCGTGACGTCGGCGGACCTGCTGGCACCCGGCGACCCGGGGGTGCTCGCCTGGATCGACCCCGCCCTGTCCTCTTTGGACTACCTGCTGCCGAACGAAGAGCAGGTGCTGGGGTTGACGAGCGCGGTCTCGCTGGAGGACGGCGCCCGCGCGTTACTGGAGCGCGGAGTCGGGTGCGTCGCGGTCACGCGGGGCGCGCGCGGGGCGTTGGTGGTAACGCCCGAGGAGACGATCGCGGTGCCGGCGTTCGAGGTGCCGGTGCTCGACACGACGGGCTGCGGCGACGCGTTTTCGGCGGGCTTCCTGCGGGGCGTCGGCCTGGGCCGTTCTCTGCGGGAGGCCGCGGTGCTCGGCTGCGCGGCGGCCGGGCTGGTGGCCCAGGGCCTGGGCAGCGACCACGGCGAGTTCGACCTCGCAGCAGCCGACGCCTTCGCAGCGGCAACCCCGGTCCTCTAGACGGACTGATCCGGGCTTTGCCGATTTCTTGCATCACCACCCCTTGACTTGACGTTTTCCTGCACGCAGGATGCCTTCTGTGCAGATCGAAGGCAAAGCGACCGAACTGGACCGCCGCATCGTCGCCGCGCTCCAGCTCAACGGCCGGGCGTCCTGGGGCGCCATCGCCCGGCACGTGGGCGCCAGTGAGTCCACCGTCCTCCGGCGGGCCGAAAAGCTCACCGAGAGCGGCCGGCTCCGGGTCATCGGCGTCGTCGACGTGCTCCGGTGCGGCCTCGGCGTGCCCGTCATCGCCCGGCTGAAGTGCCGCCCCGGTGCGGCCGCCGCCGTCGCCGACGCCCTCGCCGCCCGGCCCGACGTCCGGTACGCGACCGTGCTCGCCGGGAGCGCCGACTGCTCCGCCGAGTTCGTCCTGCCGTCCTACGCCGACATCGCCGCCTTGCAGGAGAACGGTTTCCCCGCCGCCGAAGCGATCCGGGACGCCGAGACCTTCGCCGTCATGCGGACCTTCACCTCCAACCACGACTGGGACTCCGGCGAACTGAGCCCCGAGACCGCGAAGGAGCTGCGCGGCGGCGACGTCCGTCCGTTCGAGGAGCAGCACTGGGAGCGTCCGCCCGAGCAGCTCGACGAGCTCGACCTCGCGATCTGCGCCGTCCTCGGCGAGGACGGGCGGGCACCCTTCAAGGAAGTGTCCAAACAGGTCGGCACCAGCGAGTCCACGGTGGCCCGCCGGGTCGATTCGCTGGTACGCCGGGGCTGTCTGCGGTTCCGGACGCTCGCCGAGCCCGCGATGTTCGGCTACGCGCTCGAGTTCATGCTCTGGCTCTCGGTCGTCCCCGGCGAGCTCGACCGCGCCGGGCAGCAGCTCGCCGCCCACCCCGGGACGAAGTACCTCAGCGCCACCACCGGCCGCTTCAACCTCGTCGGCCAGATCGTGCTGCGCCACTACGGGGAGCTCTACCGCCACACCACCGACGTCGTCGGCGCGCTGCCCGGGCTCCGGGAGGCCGACGTGACCCTGCAGGTTTCGACGCTCAAGCGCGCGTGGGCCCCGACGCCCGCCGCCAGCTTGGAGGACGCATGACGGAACAACCGTGGCAGTGGGACGAACAGACGTGGCGCGGACACGTCGAGCACGTCCGCGCCGGACGCGCGCTGCGCCCGGCGTCGTGGCCCGGCGGCGCGAAGGTCGCCGTGGCCCTGTCCTTCGACTCCGACCACGAGACGCCCGCCCTGCGCGACGGCGACGTCCTGCCCGGCAAGATGGCCCAGGGCGAGTACGGCGCCCGCGTCGGCGTGCCGCGCATCCTGAAGCTGCTGCGGCAGCACGACGCGCCCGCGTCGTTCTTCATGCCCGCCGTGTCGGCGCTGCTGCACGACGGTGAAGTCAAGTCCTATGTGGACGACGGCCACGAAGTCGCGCTGCACGGCTGGATCCACGAACGCAACACCGCGCTCACCCAGACCGAGGAGCGTGACCTCGCCTTCCGCGCCGCCGACGTCCTCGAACGCCTCGCGGGCACCCGGCCGGTCGGGATCCGGACGCCGTCCTGGGACTTCTCCGCGCACACCCTCGCCATCACGCGCGAGCTGGGCCTGAAGTACGACTCGTCGCTGATGGCCGACGACGACTGCTACGAGCTGATCGAGAACGGTGAGCCCACCGGCGTCGTCGAGCTGCCGGTCGAGTGGATCCGCGACGACGCGCCGTACTTCATGATGGACCGGTTCGCCTCGCTGCGGCCCTACACCCCGCCGCGCGGAGTCCTCTCGATCTGGCTCGACGAGTTCGACGCCGCCCTCGCCGACGGCGGCATCTTCCAGCTGACCATGCACCCGCACATCATCGGCCACCGCTCGCGGATCGCGATCCTGGCGGACCTCCTCGACCACATCTCCGGCCACGACGGCGTCTGGTTCGCCACGCACGCCCAGATCGTCGACCACGTCCTGAAGGAGCGGTCATGACCACTGTGGACACCGTCGTCAGCCACCGCTTGACGGCCCGGCAGCGCAAGGCGATCGTCGCCGGTGCCGTCGGCAACACCGTCGAATGGGTCGACTGGGCCGTCTACGCCACGTTCGCCCCGGTCTTCGCCGGCCAGTTCTTCGCCGGTGGCAACGAGACCACGGCCCTGCTGTCCACTTTGGCCGTCTTCGCCGTCGGGTTCGTCATGCGGCCGATCGGCGGCGCCGTGCTCGGCGCGTACGCCGACCGGAGGGGCCGCAAGAAGGGCCTGACGCTCACCATCTCGCTGATGGCCGGAGCGTCGATCGTCATCGCGGTCTGCCCGACGTACTCCGCGATCGGCGTGCTGGCCCCGATCGTGCTGCTGCTGGCCCGGCTCGTGCAGGGCTTCTCCGCGGGCGGCGAGTTCGGCTCGTCGTCGGCGTTCCTCATCGAGTCGGCCGCGCCCGGACGCCGCGCGTTCGCCGGATCCTGGCAGCAGGTCTCGGTCGGTCTCGGCTCGCTGCTCGCCGCGCTGATGGGGACGATCCTCAACTCGACGCTGTCCGACGCCGACCTGCGCGGCTGGGGCTGGCGGCTCGCGTTCGGCCTCGCCGGGCTGCTCGGCCTGGTCGGGCTGTGGCTGCGAGTTTCGGTGCAGGAGACCGAGGCGTTCACGAAGATCGCCGCGAAGCCGCGGCGCAACCCGGTGGTCGCGATGCTGCGCGACCACCCGAAGGCCGCGCTGCGCGTCGCCGGCGTCACCATCGCCGGGACGCTGATCTACTACGTGTGGGTCTCCTACATGCCGGCCTACGCCCACCTGGCCACCGGCATCCCGCTGAAGACGGCGCTGCTGGCCAACACCCTCGCCATGGTCGTGTTCATCGCGCTGCTGCCCTTCGGCGGCCTGCTGTCCGACCGGCTCGGGCGCAAGCCGACGATGACGATCTTCGCCGGCGGGTTCGTGGTGTTCGCCTGGCCCGCGTTCCACTTCCTGGGCAACAGCTTCTGGAGCGTGTTCGTCATCGAGCTGATCGGGCTCGTCCTGATCGTCGGGTACTCGGCGAACTGCGCGGTGATCATGGCCGAGCAGTTCCCGCCGGAGGTCCGCACCACCGGCATCGGCCTGCCGTACGCGCTCGCCGTGGCGATCTTCGGCGGGACCGCGCCGTACGTCACGACCTGGCTCAACGCCAACCACCTCGGCAACCTCGTGTGGGTCTACGTCGCGGCCGCCGCGCTCATCGGCGTCGCGGTCTACCTCACCATGCCGGAGACGAAGGGAAAGGTGCTGTAGTGCGGACCGTGCTCGTCACCGGCGCCGGCGGTGGCATCGGCGCCGCGATCGCGGCCCGGTTCGCCGCGGCGGGAGACCGCCTCGTCCTGTCCGACCTCCGCGCGGCGGAACTGTCCACAGTGGCGGCCCGGTTGCCCGGCGAGGTCGTCGAGCTGCCCGGCGACCTCGCCGACGCGGACTACGCCGAAGGGCTCGTCGACCGGGCCGGGGCGGTCGACGTCCTGGTCAACGCCGCCGGGATCTACCCCGCCACTCCCCTGCTCGACATGACCGCGGCGATCTGGGACCGCGTGCAGAACGTCAACGTGCGGGCCGCGCTGCTCACCACTGTCGCTTTCGGACGTGCGCACGCCAAGGCCGGGACCAGCGGCGCGGTCGTCAACATCTCCTCCGGCGCGGCGACCCGGGCCCGTCCCGGCGCCGCGCACTACGCGACGTCGAAGGCCGCACTGGAGATGGCCACCAAGGCGTGCGCGGTCGAGCTGGGCCCGCTCGGCATCCGCGTCAACGCCGTGAGCCCGGGCTTCGTCACCGTGGACAGCGACGCGAACCCGGTCACCGAGGCCTACGCGGCGGCGGTGTCGGTCAACCCGCTCGGCCGGCGCGGCGAGCCGCGCGAGATCGCCGACGCGGTGTTCTGGCTCGCCGGTCCCGAAGCCGGCTGGATCTCGGGTGCCGTCCTGCGCGTCGACGGCGGTTCGACCGCGGGCGCGGCCGGCCTTCCCTTGCACTGGGCCGGGGAGACCGCCGTGCAACAAGGAGAGGAAGCCCATGTCTGACCGGCGCTCGTACACCGTGGTCGGCGGCGGCGCGATCGGCGGGACACTCGCGTTCCACCTCGCGCGGGCCGGGCACCCGGTGTCCATCGTGGACGCCGACCCGGCGCACGTCGCGGCGATCGCGGACCGCGGCCTCACCCTGCGCCGCCCCGACGGCGACGAGACGGTCGACCTGCCCGCCTTCCTCCCGGACGACGCCCCGCCGGTGCTCGGCCGGGTCCTGCTGGCCGTCAAGGCCCAGGCCACCGAGACGGTGCTGCCGTGGCTCACTCCGCGACTGGCGAACGACGGCTTCGTCGTCTCACTGCAGAACGGGCTCAACGAAGGACTGATCGCCTCGCACGTCGGTCCGGAAAGGACGGTCGGGGCGTTCGTGAACCTCTTCGCCGACGTCGTCGAGCCCGGCGTCGTTCGGGACGGCGGCCTCGGCGCGCTGGTCGTCGGCGAGCCCGACGGCCGGATCACCGACCGCGTCGAAGAGGTCGTCGCGGACCTGCAGGCGTGGGGCCCGGCGAAGGCGACCGCCAACGTCGAGGGCTACCTGTGGGCGAAGCTCGGCTTCGGCGCGATGCTCACCACGACGGCGCTGGCCGACGCGCCGATGGCCGACCTGATCGACCGGCACCGGCCGCTCATGCACGCGCTCACCGCGGAGGTGTTCGCCGCGGCCGGCGACCGGACGCTGGAGCCGTTCGACCAGTTCGACCCGGCCGCCTACCTGCCGGGTGCGACCGGGCGCGAGGCGGCCACCGACCGGCTCGTCGCGTGGCTGCGGACCCAGCCCAAGGACCGCAGCGGCATCTGGCGCGACATCGCCGTCCGGCACCGCCCGGTCGAGGTCCACCACCACTACGCGCCCGTGCTCGCGACGGCGGACGTCCCCTTGCTGCGTGCGATGCTGACGAGGCTGCGTGACGTCGAGACCGGCGCCGCGGCGATGTCCGAAGACCACCTGACGGAACTGGAGCGAGCGCTGTGATCCGCGAACTGCACGAGTGGGTGCGCACGCACCGCGACGAGCTCCTCGACGACGTCGCGACCTACGTCGGCATCGAGACACCCAGCGACGACAAGTCCGCTTTGGACCGCGGGCTGTCCTGGGTGGACGGCTGGCTGCGCGAGCGGCTCGGCGCACCCGGGAACGTCCGGGACGTCGACGGCGGGCGGTACGGCGACATCAAGGTCTACGACTTCCCCGGCGCCGGCGAGCCGGTGCTCCTGCTCTGCCACTACGACACGGTGTGGCCACTGGGGACACTCGCCGCGTGGCCGTTCACTGTGGACGGTGACCGCGCGACCGGCCCCGGGATCTTCGACATGAAGTCGGGTCTGGTGCACGCGGTGTGGGCGCTGCGCGCGCTCGACGCGGCCGGGCTGCCGCGCCCGGCGGTGCGGCTGGTGCTCAACGGCGACGAGGAGATCGGCAGCCCGGCGTCGAGGCCGGTGATCGAGGAAGCCGCCGCGGGGACGCGCGCGACGCTGGTGTTCGAGGCGAGCGCCGACGGCGCGGTGAAGACCGCGCGCAAGGGCGTCGGCCTGTTCCGGGTGCACACGACGGGCGTCGAGGCGCACGCCGGGCTCGACCCCACGAAGGGTGCGAGCGCGATCGACGAGCTGGCGCGGGCGATCCTCGCGCTGCACGGACTGTCCGATCCGGACGCCGGCACCACGGTGAACGTCGGCGTGATCACCGGGGGCACCCGGCAGAACGTGATCGCGGGCGCCGCGTCCGGCGAGATCGACGTCCGCGTGTCCAGCGCGGCCGAGGCGGCCCGCATCGACGCGGGCCTGGCGGCGCTCGCGGCGCACGACTCCCGGGCGAAGGTCGAGGTGACCGGTGGCTGGAACCGGCCGGTGATGGAACGGTCGGAAGCCATCGCACGGCTGTACGAGCTGGCCCGCGAGGAGGCCGCGGAACTGGGCGTCACGCTGCGGGAGTGCTCGGTCGGCGGCGCCAGCGACGGCAACTTCGTGGCGGCGCTGGGCCACCCGGTCCTGGACGGCTTCGGCGCGGTCGGCGACGGCGCGCACGCCCGCCACGAGCACATCAGCGTAGAGGGGATGATGGAACGCACCGCGCTGGCGGCCGCCGTCCTGCACCGGCTGGCCGGATAGCGGCCGACCGAACGGAGTGACGATGGAAACCCGGCTCGACGAACGGTTCAGCGACCCCGGCACCGAGGCCACCGGCTGGGCCGAAACGGTCCATACACTCGAAAACGCCCAGATCAGCTGGCTCACGACGGTGCGCGCCGACGGCCGGCCGCACGTGACTCCACTGGTCGCGGTGTGGCTCGACGGTGCCCTCCACTTCAGCACCGGCAAGACCGAGCAGAAGTACCTCAACCTGACCGCGAACCCGAACGTCGTGCTGACCACCGGCAGCGACTCGTGGGACGACGCCCTGGACGTGATGGTCGAGGGCGTCGCCCGGCGCGTCACGGACCGCCCGACACTGGAGCGTCTCGCCGAAGCTTGGCTGGCCAAGTGGGACGGCAGCTGGGTCTACGAGACGACCGACGAAGGGTTCCGGCAGGGCGGCCACGACGACGTCGCGGTGTTCGCGGTCGAGCCCGCGAAAGTCCTGGCCTTCGGCCGGAAGCGGACAAGCCCTTCGGACACCTCGATGCTGTCCACTGTGGAATTCACCCACACCAGCCACCGGCCCTGACCGGACCGGCTCAGCGGCGGAGCAGCCCGCGCCGCCGGGTCCGCAGCCGACCGGCGACCGCGTCGTCCAGCAGCGCGCCCACGGTCTCCCGGGCGCACGCCTTGTTGGCGCCGATCCCGCCCGACGGGCCGCGCTTGATCCAGCCCGCCACGTAGGTCCCCGGCTCGACCCGCCCGGAAACGTTCGGCACGGTCCCCGTGTCCGCGTCGAACGGCAGGTCCGGCACCGGGGCGCCCCGGAACCCGGCGGCCCGCACGACGCGGCCGGCGACGATCTCGACGTCGCCGGTCACGCGGACGCCGCGGACCTCGGTGTCGCCGGTGAACTCCAGCGGCGAAGAGTGGAACCGCAGCACGATCCGCCGCCCGTCCGGGGGCGGCGACGACCAGTCCACCGCCACGCGGGGCAGCCCGCTCAACCACGCGGCTTTCCCCTCCCCGGCGTCGATCGCCGCACCGACACGCGGGTCGTGCGCGTCCACGACGAGGTCGCCCCGCGCCGCCAGCGCCAGCAGTTCCGGCCGCGTGTACGCCGCGTCGGCCGGCCCGCGCCGGGCCAGCACCACGACCTCGCGCACCTTGCTCGACCGCAGCCGGGCCAGCGCCGCGGGAGCGATCGCGGTCCCGGCCAGCGATTCGGGCGAGGCCGTCAGGATCCGGGCGATGTCGAGGGCGACGTTGCCCGTGCCCACCACGACCACGCGCTCGGCCGAGAGGTCCACGGCGTCCGGCGCGATGTCCGGGTGGCCGTTGTACCAGCCGACCACCGAAGCGGCCGGGAGGCTGCCCGGCAGGTCTTCACCGGCGACACCCAGGCGACGGGCTTCCGTGGCCCCGACCGCGTAGATGACGGCGTCGTGGCGGTCGGCCAGCTCGGGACCGGCCTCGGTGCCGAGCCGCAGCCGCAGGCGGGGGTGGTCGTGGAACCGCGCGAACGTCTCGGCGATCTTCTTCGTCGACGGGTGGTCGGGCGCGACGCCGTAGCGGATCAGGCCGCCGGCCGTGGCCAGCCGGTCGATCAGCGTGACCCGGGAACCCGTGTGCAGCAACAGGTCCTCGACGGCGTACATGCCCGCCGGGCCGGTGCCGACGACCGCGACGTCCAGCGCCGCGAAGTCACTCGGCAGGACCCGGGCGAACTCCGGCGGGGACCAGCGGTGGAAGTTCGGGGCGGCCGTCGCTTCGGCGAGCACGTCCCGGCCCGCGTAGTACTCCGCGTTGATCTCCTCGTAGACCTTCAGCGGCCCGGTCAGGTCGCCGGCCGGGAAGATCGCGTCGACCGGGCACGCGTCGGCGCAGGCACCGCAGTCGATGCACGTGGCCGGGTCGACGTAGAGCATCTCGGTGCGCCCGAAGTCCGGCTCGTCCGGCGTCGGGTGGATGCAGTTGACCGGGCAGACCGACACGCAGGACGCGTCGGCGCAGCAGGTCTGGGTGATCGCGAAGGCCATGACGTCAGATCAGGTTCGCGCGCTTGTAGAACCACAGCGCGGGCTTGGTGAGCAGCCCGGCGGAGTGCAGGAACTCCATCAGCCCGGAGCAGCTCGAGCGCAGCATCGACTTGTGGTGCTCGTTGGCCTTCGCCTCGCGGCGCCCGCGCTTGCCGTCGAGCCCGGCGTTCTCGTAGACCTTGCCGTTGACCATGCTGCCGACGATGACGTAGGACGCGATCGCGACGACCAGCGCGTTGACCTGCCGCCGCACCCAGCCGGCACCCTCGAGCCGCTGGCGGGTCTCCTCGCGCGCGAACTTCATGTGGCGCGACTCTTCGACGACGTGGATGTTGTTGATGGTCCGGACGAACGGGACGACGCGCTCGTCCCGCATCCAGTCGCGCTGCATCACGTCGAGGACCTCTTCGGCCACGAGGATCGCCGCGTAGGCCGCCTCGCCGGTCGCGGTCGCCTTGAAGATCCGGCCGGCCTCGACGACGAACTTGCGCGGCCGGTACGCGGGCGCGCGCAGCTTCGCCGCGCCGCGGGCGAACATGATCGAGTGCCGGCACTCGTCGGCGATCTCCGTCAACGCCCACTGGAACGCCGGGTCGGTCGGGTCCTTGGCGTAGAAGTCCCGCAGGATCATCTGCTGCAGGATCATCTCGAACCAGATCCCGGTGCTGGCCACCGACGCCGCCTCCTGGCGAGTCAGCTCGCGCTGCTGCTCCGGCGTCATCTCGGCCCAGTAGGACGTGCCGTAGAGCGTGCTCCACTCGGGGCTCGCACCGTGGTAGCCCGTGTCCAGCGGCGTCTCCCAGTCGACCTCCTTGACGGGGTCGTAGGAGAGCTGCTCCGCCGAGTCCAGCAGCCGGCGCGCGGTGGTCTCGCGCTCAGTCACGCCCGCTTCGCGTTCGCTGGTGCTGGTCATCGCCGACCTCCTTGACAGGTGTTACCCAAGTTCACTGTTACCAACCGTAACACATACCCGGCCCAGTACACACCCGTCGGCTCAAGGACGACGAAAGGTCGCTCGGCGGGACAGTCGTCAGCCACTCGGAGGCGTGAACCGGCTCGCAGGCCTTGGACGCGTCGGTGTACATTCGTTCACTCAATCGCGTCGAACGGCGGGAACCGGTGCACTCACGAAGCGACATCCCCACCCGGTCCGGGCCGTTCGGCTCCGGGCTGCTCGGGCCCCTCGACCAGGACGTCACCGTACTGCGGCGGCGGGTCCAGCGCCTGCTCACCGCCACCCTGATCGCCACGAACGTCATCGGCGCGCTGGTGGTCGTCGGGCTGGCGGCGCTGCTCATGCCCGCCCCGGGCATGTCCGCCGACCTCGTGCGGGTCACGGCGGTCGCCGTACCGGTCTACGTCGTGTCGGCAGTCGTCGTCGGCACCCTCTGGGGCACTCGCGGGGCGCTGCGGACCCTGCGCTGGGCGGCCGAACGGCGCCGCCCGACCGAAGCCGAGCGCGTCGCCAGCCTGCGGGTTCCCCTGCGCCTCACGCTCATGCAGGCCGTCCTGTGGGGTGTGGCGACGGTGGTGTTCGCCGCGCTGGCCGTACTCCGGCAGCCCGCCGTCGCGCTGACCGTCTTCCTGGTCGTCGCGTTCGCGAGCGTCGTGGTGTGCGCGATCGCCTACCTCTCCGGCGAGTTCGCCCTGCGGCCGTACGCGGCCCGCGCACTCGCCGGGACCGCGCCGCCGCGCCCGCTCAGCGGCGGCGTCAACCTGCGGATGCTGCTGTTCTGGTGCCTGGGCACCGGGGTGCCGGTGGCCGGGCTGGTCGTCACGGCGGTGCTGGCCTGGGTGCGCGGCGACGTCTCGACGACGAAGCTCGCCGTGTCGGTGATCGCGCTCGGCCTGGTCGTGCTGTGCTTCGGCCTGTTGGTCACCGTGTTCACCGCCCGCGCGGTCGTGAACCCGATCGCCTCGGTCCGCGACGCGCTCGGCCGCGTCCGGGCCGGCGAGTTCGACGTGGCCATCCCGGTCTACGACGGCACCGAGCTGGGCCTGCTGCAGGCCGGGTTCAACGACATGGCGGCCGGACTGGCCGAACGGGAACGGATGCGCGACCTGTTCGGCCGGCACGTCGGCCACGAGGTCGCCGTCGAGGCCATGCGCACGTCCGAGCTCGGCGGCACGGTCCGCACGGTGTCGGTGCTGTTCGTCGACCTCGTCGGCTCGACGGCGCTGGCCGCGAGCCGGCCGCCCGAGGAGGTCGTCGGCCTGCTCAACCGGTTCTTCGCGGTGGTGGTCGACGAGGTCGACCGGCACCACGGGCTGGTCAACAAGTTCGTCGGCGACGCCGCGTTGGCGGTCTTCGGGGCGCCGGCGCCGCTCGGCGACCACGCGACGTGCGCGCTGGCCGCCGGCCGCGCGATCGCCCGCCGCCTGGCGCTCGAAGTGCCGGACGGCCCGGCCGGCATCGGCGTCGCGACCGGCGACGCGGTGGCGGGCAACGTCGGCGACCCGCGCCGGTTCGAGTACACGGTGATCGGCGACCCGGTCAACGAAGCCGCCCGGCTGACCGAGCTGGCGAAGAACGCACCGGGCCGTCTGCTGGCGTCGTGGACGGCCGTCGAGGCCGCGGCGGCGGAGGAAGCGGGCCAGTGGCGGGCCACCGAGGACGTCACCCTGCGCGGGCGCAGCCGCCCGACGACGCTGGCCTCACCGCGCTAGAGCCGCGGGTCGATGTGGACCTTCGGAGCGCCGAACCGCTCGCCGGCGAGCACCGCGCCGACCCGGTCCAGCGCGACGGTCGCCCCGACCAGCGGGCGCGGGTCCACGGTCCCGGCGGCGTAGGCGGTGATGGTGTCCGCCAGCCCCGGTGACGCGGACAGCACCCCGATCGCGGTGACGTCCTTCAGCACCAGCGCGCGGCTGTCGAGCAGGCTGGGACGGCCGGACAGTCCGATGTAGACGACCCGGCCCGCCGGTTCCACCAGGTCCAGCGCCAGCGCGGGCGAATCGGGCGCACCGGTGGCGTCGACGACCGCGTCGAAAGGCAGGTCGGGGAGCGTCTCGCGGGTCCAGACGTGCTCGAACCCGAGACCGCCAGTGCTGCCGGCGAGGCCGAGGAGGTGGACCTCGGCGCCCGCGGCGCGCAGGAACATCGCGGTGAGCAGGCCGATCGTTCCCGGGCCGAGCACGAGGGCCCGGTCGCCGGCACCGGCCCCAGCCGCCCGCGCGGCCCGCAAGGCATTGCCTCCGGGCTCGACCAGGGCACCCAGCGCGGCGTCGACCGCATCGGGCAGGACGTGCAGCGACCAGGCGGGAACGGCGAGCTTCTCGGCCAGCGCACCCGCCCGCCCGCCGCGGATGCCGACCTCCTGCCGTCGCTCGCAGGTGTGCTGGTGCCCCTTCCGGCAGCGGCGGCACGTCCGGTCGCCGAGCATGGTGTCCCCCATGACCCGCCGCCCGAGCCACGCGGGGTCGACGCCCGGCCCGACGGCGGAGACGGTGCCGCACCATTCGTGCCCGAGCCGCATCGGGTAGGCAGCGTGGCCCTGGTGCAGGTAGGCCATCTCCCCGGTGAAGAACTCGACGTCGGTGCCGCAGACCCCGGCCCGTTCGACGTCGACGACGACCTCCCCCGCGTCGGCCCGCGGCACGGGGACCTCGTGGACGGCCCCCCGGCGCGGCCCGGTGAGCACGAAGGCCCGCATGGTCGAAGACATGACGGCATGCTCGCACAAGGCCGTTGCCGAACACTTGCCATTTTCTTGACACCTGTCCATTATCGAGGTCATGCGGGCCGACTGGACGACCGAAGCTCCCGTCAAGGACCGGCGGGTGCGCCGGTCGCGTGCGGCGTTGATGCGGGCCGCCGTCGAGCTCGTCTCCGAACGGGAGTCCGCCGCCGTCGCGGTGTCCGAGATCGCCGAGGCCGCGGACGTCAGCCGCCAAGTGCTCTACCAGCAGTTCGGCGACCGCGACTCGCTCGTCCTCGAGGCCGCGCAGGACCTCGTCCGGCGGGAGCTGCTCGCCGAGCCACCCGGCGACGAACGCGCGTCCCTCCTGGCCTTGGCCGAGCACTTCGCCGCGCACCGCCGCTTCTACCGCGCCCTCCTGACCGGAGCGTCGGCGTTCGCGTTCACGGAGGCGCTGACCGGCCTGTTCCTCCCGCTCAACCGGCGGCACCTCGGCCGCGCTTTCGGCGACGTCCTCGACCCGCGCGGGATCGAGGACCTGGCCACGTTCCTGACCGGCGGGGCCGGCGCGGTCGTCAACGCGTGGGTCGTCGACGGGCCGGAGCCCCTCGACCCGGACGAGTTCACCGACCGGCTGATGCAGATCCGCTCGGTCGTCACCTCGATGATCACGAAGGAGGCCGACCGGTGATCAGCCGTCTCTTCGAGCGTCTGCTGAAGCTGCCCGCCCCGGCGACCCGGAAGCTGGTCGTCCAGCGCGACCTGCGCGTCCCGATGCCCGACGGCGCCGAGCTGCTCGCCGACCGGTGGGCGCCGCGCGCGGGCGGGGACGGCCTGCCGACGGCGCTGGTGCGCAGTCCCTACGGCCGCAAGGGTGCCTTCGGCGCGCTCTTCGCCCGGCCGCTGGCGGAACGCGGCTTCCAGGTGCTGATCCAGAGCACCCGCGGCGGCTTCGGCTCCGGCGGCGTCTTCGACCCGCTGCGGCAGGAGCGCGAAGACGGCCTCGCGACGCTGGACTGGGTCGTGCGGCAGCCCTGGTTCGGCGACGCGATGGTGCTCGTCGGGGCCAGCTACCTCGGCTACGTCCAGTGGGCGGTCGCCGATCGCCTGCCCCCGCAGGTGAAGGCGATGATCCCGCACGTCACCGAGTCCGGGCTGACGCTGGAGTTCCTGCGGGAGGACGGCCTTTCGCTGGAGACGCCGTTCGGCTGGGGCGTCCAGGTCGCCGTCCAGGAGCGGCGGTTCGGGCTGCTCCGGCAGCGCGGCCAGGCGAAGAAGCTGGAGCGGGCGCTGGGCACGCTCCCGCTCGCCCAGGCGGACGTCGTCGCGATCGGCCACCGCTCGGACTACATCCAGGACGTCCTGGCGCACAACGAAAACCACCCCCGGTGGGCGGCGATCGACCATCGGCCGCGCGTCGCCGACGTCACCGTGCCGGTGAGCTCGATCGGCGGCTGGTACGACATCTTCCTGCCCGGTCAGCTGCGCGACTTCCGGACGTTGCAGGACGCGGGACGACGGCCCCGGCTGACGGTCGGGCCCTGGACCCACGCGGGCCGCCCCGACCTGCTCGCCGGCGCGGGCCTCACCGTCCGGGAGGCCATGGAGTTCGGGCTCGCGCACGCCCGCGGCGAGGAGCCGCCCGAGCGCGCGCCGGTCCGGTTGTTCGTCATGGGCGAGGAAGCCTGGCGTGACTTCACGTCCTGGCCACCGGAAGGCTATGCGCCGCAACGGTTCCACCTCCAGCCCGGCGGCACCCTCGCCGCGGACGCGCCCGGCGCGTCAGAGCCCGATCGCTACCGCTACGACCCGGCGGACCCGACACCCGCGGCCGGCGGGGTGCGGATGGCCCCGGACGCCGGACGGGTCGACAACGCGGCCCTCGAAGCCCGCGCCGACGTCCTCACCTACACCACGGCCGCGCTCGACGAGGACGTCGAGGTCATCGGAGACGTCAGCGCGGAGATCTGGTTCCGCAGCAGCCTGCCCTTCGCCGACGTGTTCATCCGCCTCTGCGACGTCGACCCCGACGGCCACTCGTCCAACGTCTGCGACGGGCTCGTCAGCCTGACGTCAGCTGACGAACTGGCCGCCGTCACCGTGCGGATGTGGCCGACGGCGCACCGGTTCCGGCGCGGGCACCGCATCCGCGTCCAGGTGTCGAGCGGCGCGTTCCCGCGCTTCGCCCGCAATCCCGGTACCGGGGAGCCCCACGCCACGGCGGTCACCCTGCGCGCGGCGGACCAGGAGGTCCACCACGACGCGGCCCACGCGTCGGCGATCGTGCTCCCGGTTCGGTCGGTGTGAAAACAATCTTCGCCGAATCGGCCGGAATCCTGTAACGCGTCCCGGCGAAACCCGACTTACGCCATGTTTCCGGCCGCCGGGGAGGCATCGTGGACGTGACGACGGACCGACAGTCCGAACAGGAGCGGGCCACGGCCGTGCGCGCCGCCGAGCGCACCGGCGAACGGCACGCGAAGATCGCCTTGCTGCGCAAGCCCGGCGGGATCGCCGAGGCCGACGAGCCCAGCCGTGTCGCCACCCGGATCGACCGGCTCGGCCGGTACTACCCCGACGTCCGGCCGGTGAACCCGGCGGCGATCGCGGCCGGCGACCCGGCGGCGATGACCGCCGCGGGCGCCATCCTCGAACGGATCGTGCTCACCGACGACCTGCTCGGCGTGGGGTACCTCGAAGGCGGCGTCACGGCGTCGGCCGCGATCGGCCGGGTCAACATCCGCGACGGCCGCGGCCGGCTCACCGGCTACGGCACCGGCTCGATGATCTCCCCGGATCTGCTGCTCACCAACCACCACGTGCTGCCGGACGCCGCGACGGCCGGGTCCAGTGTCATCGAGTTCGACTACCAGGACGGCGTCGACGGCCTGCCCCGGCCGGTGCGGGCGTTCGGGCTCGACCCGGACCGCTTCTTCGTCGCCGACGAGGACCTCGACTTCGCACTGGTGGCCGTCAGGGCGACCGCGGACGAACTGCGGCCCTTCGGGTTCAACCGGCTGATCGGCAGCGAGGGCAAGGCGATCGTCGGCGACTTCGTCACCATCATCCAGCACCCGCGCGGCGGCAAGAAACAGGTGGCGCTGCGCGAAAATCGGATCGTCGACGTCCTCGAGAAGTTCCTGCACTACGAAACCGACACCGAACCCGGGTCGTCGGGCTCGCCGGTGTTCAACGACCAGTGGGAGGTCGTGGCGCTGCACCACGCCAGCGTCCCGGCCGAGGGCCACGCGGAGTACGGCGGTTTCCTCAACGAGGGAATCCGCGTCAGCCGGCTGCTGGAGTTCCTGCACGGGCAGCGGTTCACCGCGGCGAAGCAGGCTCTGCTCGACCGGCTCGCCACCCGGCCCGAGCGCGGCACACCGGCCCGGCCCGACGGCGCTCCGCAGGTGCTGACGCTGACGATGCCCGTCGACATCCGGCTGCGCGCCGAACCGCCCACGGCGCCGGAGACCATCCGGATCGACCCGGACTACTCGAACCGCGAGGGCTATGACCCGGACTTCCTGCCCGGGCACACCGTGCCGCTGCCGGTTCTGTCCGACGCGCTCGCGGCGCTGGCGGCGACCAACCGGCAGGCGACGGCCGAGCCGCGGTACGTCCTGCCGTACCACCACTTCAGCGTCGTCATGAACAAGGTGCGGCGCCTGGCGTTCTTCACGGCCGTCAACATCGACGGGCGCACCAGCCAGTCCCTGCGCCGCGAGACCGACCGCTGGTCGCTCGACCCGCGCGTGGACGCCGGCGAGCAGGTCGGCGAGGAGATCTACCGGGCCAACCCGCTCGACCGCGGGCACCTGGTCCGCCGCCTCGACCCGGCGTGGGGCGCGACGGCCGCCATCGCGCAGCTCGGCAACGACGACACGTTCCACTTCACGAACTGCTCGCCGCAGCACGAGGACTTCAACCAGAACAAGACGACGTGGGCCGGGCTCGAGGACTACGTGCTCAACAACGCGGACAACGCCGACCTGAAGGTCACGGTGGTGACCGGCCCGGTGCTCGCCGAGGACGACGACCGCTACCGCGGGGTGCAGCTGCCGCGCCAGTTCTGGAAGGTCGTCGCGATGGTCAAGGCCGACGGCACCCTCTCGGCGACGGCGTACCTGCTGAGCCAGGAGGAGCTCATCCACGGGCTCGAGTCGTCGGGTGAGTTCGACTACGGCGCGTATCGGACGTACCAGGTGCCGGTGCGCCGGATCGCCGACTTGACCGGCCTGTCGTTCGGCGCTCTTCCGGACGCCGATCCGTTGGAGCGCTTGGAGTCGACCGGCGCCGCGCGGGAGATCGGGAGCGCGGATGACCTGCTGCTATGACCACGGCGTCACGGGACGCGGCAGACGCTCGCCGTCCAGGACGACGTCCACGCGTTCGGTGAGGAAGGCGATGTACCCGGCGATGTCCCGCGCGTCGGACAGCGGCTCGTCGTAGGTCCAGGCGAGATCGCGGTGCGCGCCGACCGACCAGTAGCTCGCGTGGCCCTTGTAGGCGCAGGTGGTGCGCGTGTCCGACGGCGTGAGCAGGTCCATCCGGACGTCTTCGCGCGGCAGGTAGTAGCGGGTGGTGATGCCGGTTTCGAACAGCAGGCGGGGCGTGGCCGAGTCGGCCACGACGACGCCGTCCACCTCGATCCGCACCCGGCTGTCACTGCGCCGGACGTCGATGCGCGCGAACGGGTCCCGCGGGTGGCCGACGATCGGTTCGGCCTCCTCGAGCCACTCGTCGAAGGCCGCGAAGTCGAGGACGACGTGCTGCGCCAGGTCGTCGTCGGCGAAACGGAAGCCCGCGCCCGGCAAGGTCACGCCGTCGCCGTCGAGGGTCAGCGGCTCGCCCGGGCAGGTGTGCACGGCGAAGGCGGTCCGCGGGTCGAGGACCGGCGGGCCGCCTTCGGCGAGCTGGACCGGGTGTTCCGGCGCCGACGCGTCGTCCGACGAGGTCAGCGTCGCGCGGAGGTCCGGCAGGGGGAAGGCGTAGGACGGGACAACCCTCTTCGGTTCCCAGACCAGCACCGCCCGCCGCGAGTCGGCGAACGTCCGTCCACCCGCGACGGCGCGGACGCGCTTGGCCACCGGTTCGTACCGCAGTTCGGCGAGGTCACCGGTGAACCGCGCGCCCATGCGTGTCGCCATGGGTCCCACGATCCGCGCCGGCAGGCGGTGCCGTCAACACCCGCCCGCGCCACGCGCGGTGGGCTTACCCGGCCGGGCCGAGCCAGGTCGTCATCGCCTCGCGGAGGTCCTGCTCATCCAGGTCGCCGACCGAAGCCCACGCCAGGTAGCCGTCCGGGCGGACCAGCGCCGTCAGCCGCTGGTCCGGGAACGCCAACGGCCGCGCCGTCTCCACGCGGACGCGGCTCCCCCACTCCGCCGCCACCGGCGTCGCTGCGGTGTCCGCGTCCAGCAGCACCGCGCGGCCGTCGCGGAACCGGGTCGCCAACGTCGTTCCGTCGTCCAGGGCCAGGTCCGGCACCCGGTGGCCGATCAGCGGGAAGTCGCCCGGGATGTCGTAGTGCTGCCAGCCGCCGCCGATGCTCGAGACCACGTGGGTCGCGCCGTCCGGCGTGTCGAGCAGGTCGGCCAGCACCCCGTACAACGCCTCGGCCCGGGGTCCGCGCGAGGCAGTCAGCGCCGTCTGCGCCATGCTCCACCGCTGCACCCACGCGCCGATCGGGTGCCGTTCCGGCGTGTAGGTGTCCACAAGGGACTCCGGGGCGAGGCCACGCGCGACGAGCGCGAGCTTCCACCCGAGGTTGACCGCGTCCCCGATCCCCAGGTTGAGGCCCTGCCCGCCCGCGGGCGAGTGCACATGGGCGGCGTCGCCGCAGAGCAGCACCCGGCCGCGCCGGTAGGTCGGGGCCTGCCGGGTGGTGTCCGCGTACCGCGTGCCGACGTGCACGCGCGTGACCGCGACGTCGGTGCCGCTGACCCGGCGCAGGCTGGCCTGCATCTCCGCCGCCGTCACGGGCGTGTCCCGGTCGGCGGACACCTCGTACTCGACGGTGTGCACGCGCGGCGGCCCGTCGCCGTCGGCCCAGCCGCCGACGACGTACGAGCCGTGGTCGCCGTGCTGCCAGCCGCCCGCGACGAGCTTGTCCGGCGCGTCGAGGTCGACGACCGCCTGCCGGCCGGTGAAGACGGGATCCACGCCCGGGAACTCGAACCCGGCCAGGCGACGCACGATGCTGCGCCCGCCGTCGGCGCCGACCAGCCAGCGGGCCCGGACCTCACCCTGTCCGGTGTGGACGGTCACGCCGTCGTCGTCCTCGGCGAACCTGGTCAGCGCGACGCCGCGCCGGACCTCGACGTCCGCCCACGCAAGGAAGATCTCCTCCAGGTCGGCCTGGCTGATGACGCCCGCGCCGAAGAACTCGTCGCCCGGCCCCGGCGGCTTCAGCCGGTCGGCCCGGATGCCGATCCCGGCGAAGTGCCCGACGAAGACGTCCCCCGCTCGGTCTCCGGGCGGCGGCAGCGTGCCCGGGCCGACCCACATCGCCGCGGCGCGTTCGACGGCGGGCAGCAGGCCACGCAGGTGCAGCGCGTGTACCGACGGCGTGTTGAGCGCCCGCGCGCCCATCGAGCCGAAGCGCGCCGGCGGTGTCTCGGTCTCGCGCTCCAGGACCAGCACCCGGGCGCCGCCCAGCCGCAGCTCGCCCGCCAGCAGCAGGCCGACCGGGCCGCCGCCGGCCACCACCACGTCGAAGTCCATCTTTCGCCCCCAAAACCCGGAACAGCGTGCTCAGTAAGTGCCACGGTAGCGAACTGGGTACAGTGTTCGCAATAAGTTCGCGACAACGTGGGAGGTGTGCGGTGCCGGCGAACGACCAGCCACCGCTCTGGCTGCGTCCCGAGCACGGCACCCGCGGCCCGAAGCCCGCCCACAGCCGGCGCGACGTCGCCCTCGCGGCGATCCGGATCGCCGACGCCGAAGGCCTCGACGCCGTCTCGATGCGCCGCGTCGCGGCCGAGCTCGGCGCCGGCACGACGTCGCTCTACCGGTACGTGTCCAAAAAGGACGAGGTGCTGGAGCTGATGGGCGACGAGGTGATGGCCGAGCTGCAAGAGACGACCCTGCCCACCGGCTGGCGCGACGGCCTCCGCGCGATCGCTTGCTTGTTGCGCGAAGTCGGTCTGCGACACCCGTGGCTCCCGACGGTGGCGGCGGGCCGCGCGATCCACGGCCCCCACAGTCTCCGTTGGCGCGAGCGCACGCTGTCGGCGTTCGACGGAATGGACCTCGGCACCGACGAGATGCTCGCCGCGCTGGGCACGCTGTCGGCGTTCGTCCTCGGCCACGTGATGAGCGAGCTGGCCGACCAGGAGGCGGCCCGGCGTTCGGGACTCAGCCACGACCAGTGGATGGAGCGAGAGGGCGAGTACGGCCCGATGATCATGAACAGCGGCGAGTACCCGCGTTTCACGCGGGTGATGATCGAGGCTGAACTGCCGCACGCGGCGGACCGCCAGGACCGGGGTTTCGAGGCTGGGCTGGACCGGGTGCTGGCCGGGATCGCCGCCCACCTGCCGGGCTGAACCGCGCGGAGTCCCGCAAGGCCGACCCCGCCGGTTTCAGACGCAGGACGCACGCACTGGGCCGGCAGGCTTGGCGGCCGGACGCTCGCACCAGCCCGACTCGGCGGCCGGAGGTCACGCGGCCCCGACTCGACCACAAGACTTCACGCCGCCCCGGCCCGGCCACCGGACGATCGCAGCAGCGCAAGCCGGCCCGCCGCAACCCGGCTCGACCACAAGAATTCACGCCACCCCAGCTCGGCCACCGGGCGATCGCACTAGCCCAGCACTGCCCGGCCAACCCCGGCCCGGCCGCCGGATGTCGCGCCGCGACGACCTCACTCCTCGGCGAGGCCCGGCGACGGCCGTCCGGTGAGGATGTCGAACGCGTGCTGCCGGTGCGTCGCGAACAGCTCCAGAGCCGCCTCCCGGTCGCCCGCCCGGAGTGCGTCGGCCAGCCGGCGGTGTTCGGCGGGAATGCCCGTCAGATAACCGTCGGTGTCGACGCCGATGCGGGTCAGCAGGAACAAGTGGACCTGGGACCGGATCGCCAGCCACGCCTCACCCAAACGCCGGTGCCCGGCCGCTTCGTAGATCGCATCGTGGAACTCCAAGTCGCGGCGGACCATCTCGTACGCGTCGGCTGCCCGTTCCATGCGCGCCACGGCAGCGTCGACCGCGTCCAGGCCGGGAGCGCGGTCGATCACCAGCCCCACCGCGAGCTGCTCCAGCGCCGCCCGCAGGCTGTCCAGCTCGACGACGTCCACTTCGGACAGTGACGTCACCGTCGTCCCCCGGTGCCACTCGCTGCGGACGAGCCCTTCGCGGTCCAGCTTGAGCAGCGCCTCGCGCACCGGTCCGCGGCTGACGCCCAGCGCGTTCGCCAGCTCGACCTCGCGCAGCTGGCTGCCGGGCGCGTACGCGCCGTCGAAGATCGCGTCGCGGATGCGGTCGGCGACCTCGTCGGCGAGCCCGCGCCGGCGGGCGGGGGCCACTTGAGCACTCATGTCGTAATGTTAACATCATGACATGACCATCCCCCGCTTCCACCTAGCCATGCCGGTCGACGACCTCACCGCCGCCTGCCACTTCTACGGCGAGGTCCTCGGCCTCGCCCAGGGCCGCAGCGCCGACACCTGGGTCGACTGGAACCTGCACGGCCACCAGTTCGTCACGCACCTCGCGCCGGAGCGACCCCAGCGCGTCCACAACCCCGTCGACGGCCACGACGTTCCGGTGCCGCACTTCGGCCTGATCCTCGAGGTCGACGCGTTCAAGGCACTTGCCGAACGGCTGCGCGCGGCGGGAACGGAGTTCGTGATCGAGCCGTACGTCCGCTTCGAAGGCCAAGCCGGCGAACAGTGGACGATGTTCCTGCTCGACCCCGCCGGGAACGCCCTGGAGTTCAAAGCCTTCGCCGACGACTCACAGGTCTTCGCGGTCTGACGCCCCTCGCAACGATCCCGGGTGCGCCTTCGCGGCCGGGTCGCGCCGGGTCTTGAGCAGGCTGGCGACCGTCACGACCACCAGGACGCCGATGATCACCGCCAGGCTCACCGGCGTGGCGATCTCCGGGACGCGCTCGTCGAGGTCGACGTGCGCCCAGTGCAGGATCAGCTTCACCCCGATGAACGCGAGGATCACCGCGAGCCCGGCCGAGAGGTACACGAGCCGGTCGAGCAGGCCCTTCACCAGGAAGTACAGGGCCCGCAGGCCGAGCAGCGCGAACGCGTTCGCGGCGAACACGACGTACGGCTCCTCGGTGACGCCGAAGACCGCCGGGATCGAGTCGAGGGCGAACAGGAGGTCGACGCCGCCGATCGCGACCAGGACCACCACCAGCGGGGTCACCATCCGGCGGCCGCCGGCGCGGGTGAGCAGCCGGCCGCCGTCGTAGGCGTCGGAGACCGGCAGGATCCGCTTGGCCGTCCGGACCACGACGTTGTGCTCGATGTCGGGGTCGGCGTCGCGGTGCCGGAACAGCTGCACGCCGGTGTAGATCAGCAGCAGCCCGAAGAGCAGGAACATGAACGAGAACAGCGCGAGGAGCGTCGCGCCGAGGACGATGAAGATCCCTCGCATCACCAGCGCGAGGATGATCCCGAACGTGAGCACCTTGTGCTGGTGCTCCTCCGGGACGGCGAACGTCGTCATGATGATCACGAACACGAACAGGTTGTCGACCGAGAGGCTCTTCTCGACGATGTACCCGGCGAAGTACTCGGTGCCGAGCTCGCCACCGTGGGCCATGGTCAGCCAGACGCCGAACGCCACCGCGACGAGGATGTAACCCACCGACCACGCGACGGCTTCGGCGAACCCGACCCGGTGCGGCCGGAGCGCGGCGAGCACGAGGTCGACCGCGAGCAGCGCCAGCACGACGCCGATGGTGACCACCCAGGTGCCGACGCCCATCCGCTCCCCCGCTCCCGTGTTTGCCGCGATCGTAAGGGCCGGGCCGCGAGCGCGCACCAGGAGTCCACTGTGGACGGCTCAGCCGAGGTTCGCCGCCGCCAGCTCGGTGTGCGGGTCGAGCTCGAGGCCGCCGGCGCGCAGGGTGTCGTCGACGATCCGCCAGACCCAGCGCGCCAGCAGCGCCGCCAGCTCGGCGCGGTCGACGCCGCGCGGGTTCTCGAGCCAGCGCGAAGTGCTCGACTCCACCAGGCCGACCAGCCCGTAGGCGACCGCTTCGCAGACGCGGGTGTCCACTCCGAACAGTCCGAGGTAGTGCTCGAACACGATCGTCAGCTGCCGGGCGATCGCGGACTTGCCGTCGGCGAAGACGTCGGGGGCGCCGTCGATCGCGTGCCGGGTCAGGTAGCGGTAGAGCGAGCCGTGCTCGGCCAGCCAGCGGGTGTGCGCGCCGATCGCCGTCCGGATCAGGTCCATCGGCGTGCCGCTCGGGTTCCACAGCGGCGCGAACTCCGCAGTGATCAGCTCCGCGACCCGGACGGCGATCGCGTGCTGCAGGTCGGCGGCGCCGTCGAAGTGCCGGTAGAGGCGCGTGCGGGCGACGCCGGCTTCGTCGGCGATCTGCTCGGTGGACACCTCGGGCCCGTGCCGCGCGATCGCGCGCAGGCCCGCTTCGACGAATTCACGCCGACGGCGGTCGCGCTGACCGGCCCACCGGGCGGCGCGGCCGTCGGGCGGGCGGTCCGTCGACGTCATCGGCCGGAGTGTACCGGCGGGCCGCTATGGCGTACGATGCCGTACCTCTTACTTTGGGTGCCAGCGGGTCGCGGAGAGTGACGATGAGGAACGCCGACGAGGAGCCGCCGGACGCCGTGCTGCTCGCTTCCCTCCGCGCCGGTGACCTCGACGCGGGCGGCGCCCTGTTCCGCCGGCACGCCGAACCGTTGCGCCGCACCGCGGCGGCGTGGGCGAGGCAGCCCGCGGAGCGCGACGACCTGGTGGCCGAGACGTTCGCCCGTGTGCTGGCCGTCGTGCACGCGGGCGGCGGGCCGGACGGCGACCTGCGGCCGTACCTCGTGGTGACGCTGCGGAACCTGGTCTCGCGGTGGGGCCGGCAGCGCAGCCGGGTCGAGCTGTGCGAGACGGTCCCCGAGACGCTGTCGAGCGGCGCCGACGAGCTGGCCCTGCACCGGTCGAACGAGAAGCTCGTGTGGTCGGCGTACTGCACGCTGCCCGGCCGGTGGCGGACGGTGCTCTGGCGGACCGAGGCCGAGGGCGACACGCCGACGGAGGCGGCGCCGCTGCTGGGCCTGACGCCGAACAGCGTGTCGGCGCTGGCGATGCGGGCGCGGGAGGGGTTGCGTCAGGCGTACCTGCAGGTCCAGGTGCCCGACGCCGAGGAACCGATCTGCCGCGAGCCCCGCCGTCGCATGGGGGCGTGGGTCCGGGGAGCGTTGTCCCCGCGCCGGGCGAGCGTGGTGGCCGACCACATCGCGGGCTGCGGCTCGTGCCGCACGGTCGCCACGGGCCTGGACGAGGCCAACCGCGAGCTCCCCGGCGCGGCGGCCCGCCTCACCGGCTGACGCCGCAGGCGGGCTCGGCCGCCGTGTCGTCCGCCCAGACACGCGTGTCGTCCGCCCAAGCCCACGTGTCGGCCGCCCATGCACGCGTCGTCCGTGCAGGCACGCGAGTCGGCCGCTCAGGCGCACGTGTCGCTCGCCCAAGCACGCGTGTCGTCCAGCGAGGTACGCGAGTCGTCCAGCGGGGTACGCGTGTCGTCCACCCAGGTACTCGGGTCCTCCGGAGGTTGCGGGAAGGTTGCCCCACCCCCACTCCCCCGGGTTACCGTGATGCCGGCCCAGGAGGTGGCGGTGGACGACGATGTCTGCGCGGTCCGGCCCGGCACCGATGTCGCCGGGCATGCTCGGCTGCTCGCCGGTATCCACGATGCCGTCCTCGCCGGGCGGGCGCCTCGGACCGCTCCGCGACGGCTCGTCGAACGCTCGTGGCGCCGGGTTGCCGCGCAAGGCGTCGATCCCGATCGGCCGCCCGCGCCCGACCCCCTGAACACCGCCGAGGTCGAACGGCGGCGGACCGGCTGCCGGATCGGTGAAGTCCTCCCCGAACTCCGCGGTGCGCTGACGTCGGTCGCCGAGGACGCGCATCACCTGATGGTCGTCACCGATGCCGACGGCGTCGTCCTCTGGCGCGAGGGCGCGCGCGGCGTGCGACACCGGGCCGACTCGCTCGGCTTCACCGAGGGTGCCACCTGGTCGGAGCCCGCCATCGGCAGCAACGCGATCGGGACGGCGCTGGCCGAAGCCGCCCCCGTGCAGATGTTCGCCGCCGAGCACTTCGTGCGCTCGCACCACGCCTGGGCCTGCACCGCCTACCCCGTGCACGACCCGCGGACCGGCGAGCTGCTCGGGATCGTCGACGTCAGCGGGCCGGCCGAGACCGTCCACCCGATGACCGTCGCCCTGGTCGGGACGTCGGTGCGGCTGGCCGAGGCCGTCCTGCGCCAACGGCACGAGATGCGGCTCGAAGCGCTGCGCCGGCTGTCCGGCCACCTGCTGAGCACGACCGGGCTCGTCGTCGACGACCACGGCTGGGTCGCCGCCCAGCGCGGCGTCTCCGGGATCGACCGCGTCGCCGCGCCCCGGCCCGGCGTGCCCGTCGCGGTCCGCGGTGTCGGGGCGTGCGAGCCCGAGCCGGTGCCCGGGGGCTGGCTGCTGCGGCCGAGCCACCGCGAAACCCTGCGGCTCACCCTCGAGCTCGACCCGCCGCGTGCGATCGTCGAAGGCTCGGCGCGGTGGACGCACCCGCTGGGACGGCGGCAGGCCGACCTGCTGCGGCTGATCGCGACCGCGGGCCCGGCCGGGGTGTCGGCGGCGCAGCTGTCGGAGACGCTCTACGGCGACCGCACGCACCTGGTGACCGTCCGGGCGGAGCTGTCGCGGCTGCGCAAGCTGGTCGGCGGGCTGCTGCTCGCCCGCCCGTACCGGATCGCGCCCGGCGTCGAAGTCGTGCTGATGCAACCTTGAGGCAACCCTTCCGCCGACCCCGCCCGCCGGGGTTGGCTGCCGGGAACGCGCCGCCGACGACGACGGTGCCCGAGACGGGGAGGTCCGCATGACCCAGACCCTCGAACCGGCCGCGGCCGTCGATGCCCGGCAGCGCGTCGAAGGCTGGCTCGCCGACTTCGAGGCCGCGCTCGCGGCCCGGGACGCCGACCGGGCCGCCGCCCTCTTCGCGACGACGTCGTTCTGGCGCGACCTGATCGCGTTCACCTGGAACCTCAAGACCGTCGAGAACCGTGACGGCGTCAAGGACCTGCTCCTCGCGACGATGGACACCGCCGACGCGACCGGCTTCCACGCCACCGAGGAGCCGACCGAAGCGAACGGGATCGTCGAGGCGTGGATCGGGTTCGAGACGGCGGCCGGCCGCGGGCGCGGGCACCTGCGGCTGAACGACGAAGGCGCGTTCACCTTCCTCACGACGCTCTACGAGCTGAAGGGCCACGAGGAGCCACTCGGCACGACCCGGCCGAAGGGCGCCGAGCACGGCGTCAACCGCGAGCGCGTCACGTGGTCCGAAGCGCGGCAGGCGGAAGCGGACGAACTGGGCACCACACGGCAGCCGTACGTCGTCGTCATCGGCGGCGGCCAGGGCGGGATCGCGCTCGGCGCCCGGCTGCGCCAGCTCGGCGTGGACCACGTCGTCGTCGACCGGTACGCGCGCCCGGGCGACCAGTGGCGCGGCCGGTACAAGTCGCTGTGCCTGCACGACCCCGTCTGGTACGACCACCTGCCCTACCTCGACTTCCCCCGCACCTGGCCGGTCTTCGCGCCCAAGGACAAGATCGCCGACTGGCTCGAGATGTACACGAAGGTCATGGAGGTCAACTACTGGTCGTCGACGACCTGCCAAAGCGCCTCCTACGACGAAGAAGCGAAGGAATGGACAGTCGTCCTCGACCGCGACGGCGAAGAAGTCACCCTCAAGCCGAAGCACCTGGTATTGGCGACCGGTATGTCGGGCAAGCCGAACGTGCCCGAACTGCCGGGCCAGGACCGCTTCCGCGGCGAGCAGCACCACAGCTCGAAACACCCCGGGCCGGACGCCTACCGCGGCAAGAAGGCCGTGATCGTCGGCTCCAACAACTCCGCCTTCGACATCTGCGGCGCCCTGTGGGAAGCCGGCGCCGACGTCACCATGATCCAGCGCAGCTCGACGCACATCGTGAAGTCGGACTCGCTGATGGACCTCGGGCTCGGTGACCTGTACTCGGAACGCGCGCTCGCCGCGGGGATGACGACGCAGAAGGCCGACCTGACGTTCGCCTCGCTCCCCTACCGGATCATGCACACCTTCCAGCAGCCGGTGTACGCCGCGATCAAAGAACGCGACCAGGAGTTCTACGACCGCCTCGAAGCCGCCGGCTTCCGGCACGACTGGGGCGACGACGACTCCGGCCTCTTCATGAAGTACCTGCGGCGCGGGTCGGGCTACTACATCGACGTCGGTTCGGCGGACCTGGTGGCCGACGGCCAGGTCAAGCTCGCCCACGGCCAGGTCACCGAGCTGACCGAGACGTCGGTGAAGCTCGACGACGGCACCGAGCTGGAAGCCGACCTCGTCGTCTACGCGACCGGCTACGGCTCGATGAACGGCTGGGCCGCCGACCTGATCAGCCAGGAGGTCGCGGACAAGGTCGGCAAGGTCTGGGGCCTGGGCTCGGAGACGACGAAGGACCCGGGCCCGTGGGAGGGCGAGCAGCGGAACATGTGGAAGCCCACCCAGCAGGACGGGCTGTGGTTCCACGGCGGGAACCTGCACCAGTCCCGGCACTACTCGCTCTACCTGGCGCTGCAGCTGAAGGCCCGCGCGGAAGGCATCCCGACGCCGGTCTACGGGCTGCAGGAGCGGCACCACCTGTCCTAGGAACCGAGCGCGCTCGCGGGATCGCCGAACAGCCACGCGGTCCCGTGGGCGCGCTTGAAGTACAGGTGCGCGTCGTGCTCCCACGTGATCGCGATGCCGCCGTGGAGCTGGACCATCTCCGCCGCCGCGTGGGAAAACGCTTCGCTGCACACGACTTTCGCGGTCGTCACGGCTTCGGCGTCACCGTCCACGAGTGCCGCGTACAGCGCCGAGCGGGCCGCCTCGACGTGGACGTGCACGTCGGCCATCCGGTGCTTCAGCGCCTGGAACGACCCGAGCGCCCGGCCGAACTGCTTGCGTTGCTTCGTGTACTCCACCGTCAGTTCCAGCGCGCGGGCCGCCGCGCCGACCTGTTCGGCGGCGACGGCGACGACCGCCGTGTCGCGCAGTTTCCCCAGGTCGAAGCCGTCGGCGTCGAGGCGCCGCGCCGGGGTCGACGCGCACTCCACCACCGCCAGCCGACGGGTCGGGTCCAGGGTCGTGACGCGCTCCCGGCGGACGCCGGCGAGGGGCACCTCGAACAGGCCGGCGCCGTCGGACGTCCGGGCCACGGCCAGCAGGACGTCGGCGAGGTCACCGTCGAGGACGTAGTGGGCGCGGCCGTCGAGGCCGGTGTCCGACGCGGTCAAGCCCGGCGACCAGGCTTCGTCGGCCCAGGCCAGCGCGGCGAGGGTCGTGCCGGCGGCGATGCCCGGCAGCAGCCGCTCGCAGGCTTCGTCATTTCCGGCGCCGAGTACCGCGAAGCCGCACAGCACCGCGGAGCCGAGCATCGGGGCGGGGGTGAGGGTGCGGCCCAGCTCCTCCAGGACCACGCACGCCTCGGCCAGGCCGGCGCCCGCGCCGCCGTGGTGTTCGGGGATCGCGAGGGCGGCGACGCCGATCTGCTCGCACAGCGTCGCCCAGAGCTTGTCGTCGTACCCGAGCGGCGACTCCATGGCCGCCCGCACGGCCTCCGGGCCCGAGCGGCGGGTCAGCAGGGACCGCACCGCGTCCCGCAGTGCTTGCGCTTCCTCGGTTTCCAGGGGGTCGGTCATCGCAGCCCCGCCAGGACGCGCGCGCGGTGGAACGACCCGGTTCCCCAGGCCCCGGCCAGTGCCCGCACCTTCGTCAGCCGCAGGCCGAGGTCGTGTTCGGCGGTGTAGCCGATGGCGCCGTGCACCTGGAGGGCGGTGCGTGCCGCGAGGTACGCGGCGTCGCCCGCCATGACCTTCGCCGCCGAGACGTCCCGGGCGAACGTGTCCCCGGCGACGGCCGCGCCGTACAGCAGCGGCCGGGCGAGTTCGAGCTGCGTCACGACGTCGGCCAGCAGGTGCTTGACCGCCTGGTATTCGCCGATGGCTCGGCCGTACTGACTGCGCTGCCGCGCGTAGGCGACGGAGGCGTCGAGGAGCCACTGGCCCGCGCCGAGCAGCTGCGCGGACACGGCCAGCACACCCCGGTCGAACGCGATCGGGTCGGCTGCGGTGGGCCGGGTGGTCCCGGTGATCCGGAACAGCCGCCGGGCCGGGTCGACCGACCGGATCAGCTCGGTCCCGACGTCGGTGACCTCGCCTTCGTTGAGGTCCAGGACCACTCCGGCGACGTCGGCGTCCAGGGCGAGCGGGACTTCCGGCGGCGAGACGACCGTCGCCAGGAGGTCACCGCCGGCGAGCGCGGCCAGCCGGTCGCCGGTCAGCACGGACGGCGCGACGGCGGCCGTCTCGACCAGCGGGCCGGGCACGGCGTGGTAGCCGAGCGCTTCGAAGGCGACCACGAGGTCGACCGCGGAACCGCCGAGCCCGCCGTGCTCCTCGTCGACCAGCAGCGCGGGGACGCCGAGGTCGGCCAGTGAGCGCAGCAGTTTCAGGCCGCGCTCGGGCGACCCCGCTGCCCACGCCCGCGCGACGGTCGCGGTGTCCGCGCCGCCCAGCAGGTCGTGCAGGGACGCGGAGAACTGGCGCTGTTCCGGGGACAGCTGGAACCTCATCGGCGCGCCTCCCTCGGCAGCTTCAGCAGCCGTTCGGCGATCGTGTTGCGCTGGATCTGGTCGGTGCCGCCGTAGATCGGGCCGGCGAGGGAGAACAGGTAGCCGTCGACCCAGTCCCGGTCGGTCTCGGCGGCCGGGCCGAGCACGTCCAGGGCCGTCTCGTGCAGCGAGACGTCCAGGTGCGACCAGAACAGCTTGTTCACACTGGACTCCGGACCCAGCTCACCACCGTCGGCGAGGCGGCTCACGGTGCCGAACGTGTAGAGCTGGTAGGCACGGGCGCCGATCCAGGCGTCGGCGACCCGGTCCTGAGTGGACGGTGGCGAGTCCTGCGCACGCCAGAGATCCACGAGCCGGGACGCCGCGGCGAGGAACCGGCCGGGGCTGCGCAGGGACAGGCCGCGCTCGTTGTTCGCCGTCGTCATCGCGACCCGCCAGCCCTGCCCCACCTCGCCGATCACGTCCTCGTCGGGCACGAAGACGTCGTCGAAGAAGATCTCCGCGAAGCCGGGTTCGCCGTCCAGCTGTGGGATCGGCCGGACCGTGACGCCGTCGGCACGCAGGTCGGCCATGAAGTAGGTCAAGCCGTGGTGGCGCTGCGCGTCCGGATCCGTGCGGAACAGCCCGAACGCGCGATCGGCGAAGGACGCCCGCGAACTCCACGTCTTCTGACCGGAAAGCCGCCAGCCACCATCGGTCCGCACCGCCGTGCTGCGCAACGCCGCGATGTCGCTGCCCGCCTCGGGTTCCGACCACGCCTGCGCCCACACTTCGTCGCCGCGGGCCATCGCGGGCAGGATCCGGTCACGCTGCTCCGGCGTGCCGTGGGCGAACAGCGTCGGGCCCAGCATGAAGATCCCGTTCTGGCTCACCCGGCCCGGCGCACCGGAGGCGTAGTACTCCTCCTCGAACAGCAGCCACTGCAGCATCGACGCGTCCCGGCCGTGGTACTCGCGCGGCCACGACACGACCGACCAGCGCGCTTCGGCGAGTTCGGCCTCCCACTCGCGGTGGGCCTCGAAGCCTTCGGCGGTGTCCATCGACGGCAACGTCCGCACATGCGAAGTCAGCCACGCGCGCGCTTCGTCGCGGAAGGCCGCGGACGCCTCGTCGATGTCGAGGTCCATCAAGCCCCCTTGTTCGCGTCGCGCATGGACCGCGCGGACTGCCCGCCGAGCGAGTCTTCCGACGTCTCCGCGTTGTGGGCGTGCGCGAGGTGGTGCAGCCCGAACACGGAGTCCATTCCGGACCGCAGGCCCATCAGGTCTTCGGCCTGGTTGACGGCCTTCTTCGCCAGCGCGAGCCCGAACTGCGGCATCCCGCCGATCTTCTCGGCGAGCTCCAGGGTGTGCTGCTCCAGCTCGGCGCGCGGGACGATCCGGGTGATCATCCCCCATTCCTTCGCCTGCTGGACGGTGAAGCGTTCACCGGTGAACAGCACTTCCTTCGCGGCGCGCGGCCCGAGCACCCACGGGTGCGCGAAGTACTCGACACCCGGAATGCCCATACGCACCACCGGGTCGGCGAAGAACGCGTCGTCGGACGCGACGATCAGGTCGCACACCCAGGCCAGCATCAGCCCGCCCGCGATGCAGGCGCCCTGGATGCTCGCGATCATCGGCTTCGGAATCTCGCGCCAGCGCCGGCACATGCCCAGGTAGACCTCGGATTCGCGGGCGAAGCGCTGGTCGCCGCCGGCGCGGTCGGTGTGGTCCCACCACAGCACCGAACGCCGGTCGAAACTGACGTCCACATCGCGTCCCGGGGTGCCGATGTCGTGCCCGGCGGAGAAGTGCTTGCCCGCCCCCGCCAGCACGATCACCTTGACCTCGGCGTCGTTCACCGCGCGCGCGAAGGCGTCGTCGAGGGCGTAGGTCATCGCCGAGTTCTGGGCGTTGCGGTAGTCGGGCCGGTTCATGGTGACCACGGCGACCGGCCCGCGGCGCTCGTAGCGGACGACGTCGGCTTCGCTCATGCCTTCTCCTCACTGAGCAGCCGCTTCAGCACCTTGCCGGAAGCGTTGCGGGGCAGCGCGTCCAGGAACGCGACGGACCGCGGGGTCTTGTAGTTGGCGAGCCGCTCGCGGCAGAACGCGAGGACGGCGTCTTCGGTCAGGCCGGTGCCGACGACGAAGGCCTTGCCGACCTCGCCGAGGCGCTCGTCCGGGACACCGATCACGGCGACGTCGCGGACACCCGCCAGCTCGGTCAGGGCGTGCTCGACCTCGGCCGGGTAGACGTTGAAGCCGCCGCAGATGTACATGTCTTTCAGCCGGCCGGTGAGCGTGAGGTTGCCCGCGTCGTCGAGCTCGCCGACGTCGCCGGTGTGCAGCCAGCCGTCGTCATCGATGGCTTTCGCGGTCGCTTCCGGTTCGTCCAGGTAGCCGAGCATCACGTTCGGGCCCCGCAGGACCACTTCGCCAGGCGACCCCTGGATCGCGACCTCGAACCCCGCGGTCGCGCGGCCGGACGTCTTCGCGACGAGCTCCGCGTCGTCGCCGGGGCGGCACATCGTCACGACCACCGCTTCGGTGAGGCCGTACGCGGTCAGGACGATGTCGAAGCCCAGCTCGGAGCGCATGCGCCGGACGAGCGACGCCGGCACGTCGGCGGCGCCGGTGACCGCGAGCCGCAGGGACGACACGTCCGGCCGGCGCTGTTCGTGCAGCAGGGACTGGAAGATCGTCGGCGCGCCCGGCAGCACCGAGATCCGTTCCCGTTCGATCACGTCCAGGGCGGCGCGCACGTCGAACACCGCCTGCGGCACGATCGTCGCGCCGGTCAGCAGGCCGACGACGATCCCGGCCTTGTAGCCGAAGCTGTGGAAGAACGGGTTGATCACCAGGTACCGGTCGTCGGCGGTGACCTGGCCGCAGTCCGCCCAGGCGGTGGCGACGCCGACCACCTGCCGGTGGGCCGACAGCACGCCCTTCGAGCGACCGGAGGTGCCCGAGGTGAACAGGATGTCGCTCACGTCGTCCGGCTCAACCGCGTCGGCGCGCGCCTCGGCTTCCTCGAGAGGCACCTTCTCGGCTTCCGCGAGGAACTCGTCCCAGCCGAGCGCGTCCCCGACCGGCCGGTGCGGCTGTTCGAGGGCGACCCGGACGACCGTGGCCAGGTCGGGCAGGTCCACGCCGGTCGCGACGATCGCCGCGTGGCGGTCGGTGCCGAGGAAGTCGGCCGCCACGACCAGGGCTTTCGCCCGGCTCCGGACCAGCAGGTCCACGGTCTCGGCGGCGGTGAACCGGGTGTTGACCGGCACCAGGGTCGCGCCCGCGTAGAGCGCGCCGAGCGCCGTCAGGACCCAGTGGTGGGTGTTGGGGAGCGTGATCGCGACGCGGTCGCCGCGCCGGAGACCGCGGGCGAGGAAGGCCCGCGCGACCGACTGAACACGTTCCAGAAGGTCGTCGAAACCGAGCCGGAGCGGGCCGTCGACCAGTGCCTCCGCCGAACCGAACTTCGCGGCGGCATCGCGGACGACGGCCGGGATCGTGGTCTGACCCACCACACCCTCCTCTGGACCGACAAACTAGAACGTGTTCTCATTACCCTAGGTCCCGGACCGGCCCGGCAGCAAGGAGGCGAGCGTGGAACCGACGCGATTCCGCCGCGAGGTCGCGGGCTGGCTCGCGGACAACCTGACCGGCGAGTTCGCCGCGGTGCGCGGTCTCGGCGGGCCGGGACGCGAGCACGAGGCGTTCGACCTGCGCCTGGCCTGGGAACGGCACCTGGCCTCAGCCGGCTGGACGTGCGTCGGCTGGCCGGTCGAGCACGGCGGGCGCGGCCTGTCGCTCGACGAGCAGGTCGCCTTCCACGAGGAGTACGCGGCCTCGGGCGCGCCCGCGCGCGTCAACCACATCGGCGAGCAGCTGCTCGGCCCGACGCTCATCGCCTTCGGCACGCCCGAACAGCGAAAACGCTTCCTGCCCAGGATCGTCGCCGTCAAAGAGCTGTGGTGCCAGGGCTACTCCGAGCCCGGGGCCGGTTCCGACCTCGCCGCCGTCTCGACGTCGGCGGTGCTGAGCGACGGCGGCTGGGTGGTCAACGGGCAGAAGATCTGGACGTCGCTGGCCCACGTGGCCGACTGGTGCTTCGTCGTGGCCCGCACCGAACCGGGGTCGCAGCGCCACCACGGCCTGTCGTACCTCCTGGTGCCGCTGAACCAGGACGGCGTCACCGTGCGGCCGATCCAGCAGCTGACCGGCACGTCGGAGTTCAACGAAGTCTTCTTCGACGACGCCCGCACACCCGCCGAGCTGGTCGTCGGCGAGCCCGGCGACGGCTGGAAGATCGCCATGGCCACGCTCGGTTTCGAACGCGGCGTCTCGACGCTCGGCCAGCAGATCGGCTTCCGCCGCGAGCTCGACGACATCGTCGCCGAGGCGAAGCGCACCGGCACCTACGACGACCCGCTGCTGCGGACCGACCTCACGCGCGCCCGGATCGGCCTGCGGGTCCTGCGCGCGCACGCCCTGCGGACGCTCGGCCGGCCGGCCGGGCCGGAGGTCGCCGTCGGCAAGCTGCTCTGGGCGCAGTGGCACCGCGGGCTCGGCGAACTCGCGATGCGGGCCCGCGGCGCGCGGTCGCTGGTCGCCGGCGGTGCCGAACTGGACGACGCCCAGCGGCTGTACCTGTTCACCCGCGCCGACACGATCTACGGCGGTTCGGACGAGATCGAGCGGAACATCATCGCCGAGCGCGTGCTCGGCCTGCCCCGGGAGGCGCGACCGTGATCCCCGAGTACCCACCCGGCCACGACCTGCTGTCCGGCAAGGTCGTCGTGGTCACCGCCGCGGCCGGCACCGGCATCGGCTCGGCTGTCGCTCGCCGGTGCCTCGAGGAGGGCGCGAGTGTCGTCATCTCCGACTGGCACGAACGGCGCCTCGGTGAGAAGGCCGCCGAGCTGGCCGAACTCGGGAAGGTGCACGCGCTCCCCTGCGACGTCACGAAGGAAGAGCAGGTCCAGGCGCTGATCGACGGCGCGGTGGACCACTTCGGCCGCCTCGACGTGCTGGTCAACAACGCCGGGCTGGGCGGCACGAAGTCCGTGCTCGACATGGCCGACGAAGAGTGGTCGCGCGTCCTGGACATCACGCTCACCGGGACTTTCCGGTGCACCCGGGCCGCGCTCAAGCAGTTCGTCGCCCAGGGCGGCGGCGGGACGATCGTCAACAACGCGTCGGTGATCGGCTGGCGCGCCCAAGCCGGGCAGGCGCACTACGCCGCCGCGAAAGCCGGCGTGATGGCCCTGACCCGGTGTTCGGCTCTCGACGCCGCCGAGCACGGCGTCCGGATCAACGCCGTCGCGCCGAGCCTGGCCATGCATCCCTTCCTCGCCAAGGTGACCAGCGACGAACTCCTGGAAGACCTCACGAAACGGGAGGCGTTCGGCCGCGCCGCCGAGCCGTGGGAGGTCGCCAACGTCATGGTCTTCCTCGCCAGCGACTACGCGAGCTACCTCACCGGCGAAGTCGTCTCCGTCTCCAGCCAGCACCCCTAGGAGCTCCCGTGCCCGAAGCCTTCCTCCTCGACGCGGTCCGCACGCCCGTGGGCCGGCGCGGCGGCGCGCTGTCCGGGTGGCACTCCGCCGACCTCGGCGCGCACGTCATCAAGGCGGTCGTCGAGCGCGCGGGTGTCGACCCGGACCTCGTCGACGACGTCATCCTCGGCTGCACGGACACCCTGGGCCCGCAGTCGGGCAACATCGCGCGCACGGCGTGGCTCGCGGCCGGGTTCCCGGACCACGTGCCCGGCGTGACGATCGACCGGCAGTGCGGGTCGAGCCAGCAGGCGGTGCACTTCGCCGCGCAGGCCGTGCTGTCCGGCACGCAGGACCTCGTGCTGGCCGGCGGCGTGCAGAACATGAGCCGCATCCCGATCAGCGCGGCGATGCTGGCCGGGCGCGAGTACGGCTTCGACGACCCGTTCTCCGGTTCGAAGGGCTGGCAGGAGCGCTACGGGAGTATCGAGGTGTCGCAGTTCCGCAGCGCCGACATGATCGCGGCGCACTGGGACATCACGCGCGAGGCGATGGAGGAGTACGCGTTCCGCAGCCACCAGCGGGCTCTCGCGGCCATCGACTCCGGACGGTTCGACGCGGAGATCACGCCGGTGGACGGCTTCAAGCAGGACGAAGGCCCGCGCCGGGACACGTCGTTGGAGCGCATGCGCGGGCTCAAGCCGTTGGCTCCGGAGTCCCGCTTGACGGCGGCGGTGGCCAGCCAGATCTCCGACGGCGCGAGTGCGGCACTCGTCGCGTCGGAAGCGTTCGTGAAGGAGCACAACCTGACGCCGCGAGCCCGCATCCACCACCTGTCGGTCCGCGCGGCGGACCCGGTGTGGATGCTGACCGGCCCGATCCCGGCGACGTCCCACGCGCTCCGGAAGACGGGGCTCGCGATCGAGGACATCGACCTGTTCGAGGTCAACGAGGCGTTCGCGAGCGTGGTGCTGGCGTGGCTGGACGAAACGGGCGCGGACCCCTCGCGGGTGAACGTCAACGGCGGCGGCATCGCCCTCGGTCACCCCATCGGGGCGACGGGGACGAAGCTCCTCGCGACGCTCCTGCACGAACTGGAGCGCCGCGAGGGTCGTTACGGGCTGCAGACCATGTGCGAAGGCGGCGGCACCGCCAACGTCACCATCATCGAACGCCTTTCCTGAGCGGACCACAGCGAAGTCGGCTTGCGCGCGACCGTCGTGGTGCGGCCCGGTTCCGACGGGGCCGCGCTGCTCGCCTCGGTCCGGCAGCGGCCTGGCCGGCTACATCGGCGGACTGCGGCTCGGCGGCGACGTCCTTTCCTGAGCCGTCCGGATGCGGTCAGTGGCCGCGGTTGACCGTGTTCCCGATGGGAGAAGTGGATCTACGGTCGAGCCGAATCCGACGATGCGCGGCGCCCGCGGTGCCGTGCGACCAGGGGAGAACTCGATGAATCGCATCGGCATGCTGGGTGTCACCGCGCTCTTCGGCGCGTCGTTGTTCGCGCTCGGCACGGGGACGGCGTCCGCCGATCCCTACGACTGCACGGTCACGCATCCCGCCGCGAAGAGCGCGGCGGCCGTGTGCACCAACGGCACCGGCGAGTACCGCGCCTGGACCCACTGCGCCTCCACGTGGGCCATCGACTACGACCGCACGGGCCCGTGGGTCCGCGTCGGGAAGACCAGCACGGCCGTCTGCAACGTCTACAAGGGCGACCGGGCGGTGAAGTCCACCGTCGAGGTGCACTGAGCCGTGATCGCCCGGCCGGCGGCGCCGGCCGGGCGACCCTCGGGCTCAGCCCAAAGCGCGCAGCTTCGGCAGCACGTCCTCGGAGAACTGGGTCAGGAAGCGCTCCTGGTCGTGGCCCGGGCCGTGGAAGACCAGGTGGTTCAGGCCCGCGTCCAGGTACGGCTTGATCTGCGCCACGGCCTCGTCCGGGTCCGACGCCACGATCCAGCGCTTGGCGACCTGCTCGATCGGCAGCTCGTCGGCCAGCCGCTCCATCTCGTCGGCCGAGGTGACGCTGTGCTTCTGCTCGGCCGACAGCGACAGCGGCGCCCAGAAGCGGGTGTTTTCCAGCGCCTTCTCGTGGTCGCGGTCGTACGACAGCTTGATCTCGATGGTCCGGTCGACGTCGTCGGTGTTCTTCTCCGCCGCCTTCGCGCCCTCGACCACCGCGGGCATCAGCTTCTCCGTGTAGAGGTCCATGCCCTTGCCCGAGGTGCAGATGAACCCGTCACCCGAGCGGCCCGCGTACTTGGCCACCACCGGGCCGCCCGCGGCGATGTACACCGGCACCGGCTGCTCCGGGCGGTCGTAGATGCGCGCGTCGACGAGCTTGTAGTACTCGCCGTCGAAGTTCACGTTGTCGCTGGTCCACAGCTCGCGCATCAGCTTGACCGACTCGCGCAGCCGGGCGAAGCGCTCCTTGAACTCCGGCCATTCGCGCCCGGACACGGCGATCTCGTTCAGCGCCTCGCCGGTCCCGACGCCGAGGATCACGCGGCCGCCGGACAGCAGTGACATCGTGGCGAACGCCTGCGCGATCACCGCCGGGTTGTACCGGAACGTCGGGGTCAGCACGCTCGTGCCGATCTGGACCCGCTTGGTGCGCTCGGCGACCGCCGGCATCCAGGCCAGCGCCCAGGGGGCGTGCCCGCCTTCGTGCCGCCAGGGCAGGAAGTGGTCGGACACCCAGACCGAGTCGAGGCCGACCTCTTCGGCACGCACCGCGTACTCGACCAGGTCCCGCGGTCCGAACTGCTCCGCCGACGCCTTGTAACCGACCTTGAGCGCCACGCTCATCCTCCCGTTTCCCGGCCGAGACGGCGAAGGATTTCACCTGCCTCGGCCACTGTGCCCCCGACGATCTCGGCCACCGTGGGCAGGTCGTGGATCATGCCCACCACCTGTCCCGACGCTAGCACTCCCGCGTCCGTCCGGCCTTCGACCAGCCCCGCCCGCAACAGCATCGGGGTGTTGGCCGCCATGACCAGCTGACTCCAGGTCAGATCATTGCCGTGCTTCATCGCGAAGCCTTCTTTGACCATCGCAACCGGGGACAGTCCGGTGATATTCCGGAAGCGGAGTGCATTTCTGGCGGCCTGGGCGAGCCCGCGGAGCCGGCCGGTGTGCTCGAGCTTCTCGACGAGGTCGGTGCGCAGCACGCGGTGTGGCAGGCCGTCGACGCGCCGGGTGACGACCGTCCCGGTGAGACCCTGCTCGAGGTAGACGCGCTTGACGTCGTCGGGGACCGTGCTCTCCTCGCTCAGCAGGAACCGGGTGCCCATCGCCACGCCCGCCGCGCCGTAGGACAGCGCCGCGGCGAGCCCGCGTCCGTCGAAGAACCCGCCGGCGGCGACGACCGGGATGTCGACGGCGTCCAGCACGGACGGCAGCAGCAGCGTGGTCGCCACTCCCCCGGTGTGCCCGCCGCCTTCGCCGCCCTGGACGATGACGGCGTCCGCGCCCCAGGCCGCGACCTTCTCGGCGTGGCGGGCGGCGCCGATGGACGGGATGACGACGATCCCGTGGTCCCGCAGCTTCGCGATCATCTCCTGACGCGGCGCGAGCGCGAACGACGCCACCTTGACGCCCTCGCGGATCAGCAGGTCGACGCGGTCGCCGGCGTCGGCCGCGTCGGCGCGCAGGTTGACGCCGAACGGTTTCTCCGTGCGCTTCTTGACCTCCTCGATCGCCGCTTCCAGTTCGAGGTAGGTCATCGTGGCCGACGCCAGGATGCCGAGCGCGCCCGCCTCGGCCGTCGCCGAGACGAGCCGCGGCCCGGCGACCCAGCCCATCCCGGTCTGCACGACCGGGTGCTCGACTCCCACCAGCTCGGTAAGCGCGGTCTTCACGCCGGGACTTCCTTGTCGCGCAGGCTCTTCGGGTCGACGACCTCGCGGATGAGCCGCAGCTCTTCGTCCGTGGGCTCGCGGCTGGTGACCGCGCTGCCGAAGTCGATTTCGAACGTCGTCGCCGCCGCGACCTCGTCCCGGGTGACGCCGGGGTGCAGCGACACCGCCCGCATCGAGTGGTCGGGCGTGGCGAAGTCGAACACGCCGAGGTTGGTGACGACCCGGTGGACGTCGTGGAACTTCTCGGCGGACGGACCCGCCTTGGCCGCGTTGTCGTAGCCCACGCCCGAAACGACGTCCACGGTGTCCACGAAAACCCGGGCGCTGTGCCGGGGAACCCAGTAGCTGGTGCGGTGGTTGACGGTGTTGCCCGGCGCGCCGCGCACGCCGAGCAGCTGCTTCTTCGGTCGCGCGTGGTCACCGATGGCGGAGATGTTCTGGTTGCCGTACCGGTCGACCTGGTTGGCGCCCATGACGACGTGCCGGCGTCCGTGCGGGACGATCGTGTCGAGCATCTTCCGGAACGGCTGCCAGCCTTCGACGACGCCGTCGGTGGTGACCAGGTACGCCTCGCCGTCGGACATCAGCAGGTCGGGTTCGAACGTCAGCCGCGCGAGCTTCGCGCCGAGCTGCGGGACCAGGCCCATCGGGCTGACGACGATCTCGCCGTCGCCGCGGAACAGCTCGGCCACCGCCACGACGGCGATCTCGGCCCGGGTCGCGCTCATGCCGCCTCCGCCTCGAACTTGTCCACTTCGGACAGATACCGCTCGTCTCCACCGGAGAGGAACCGGTCCACGAACCCCGGCCACGCATCGAGGTCCTTCGCGCAGGACGCGTAGTGGCGCTGGAACCGTTCGTCGCGGCCGTAGTCCGGCACGGCCGTCGTGAAGTGCGCGCCGCGCGGCGCCTCGACGACGCCGTCGACCGCGCCCCGGTTGAGCAGCAGCGACTGCACCGGCCCGCCCGCCATCAGCTCGGGCGTGTCGACGACTTTCTCCACCGAAACGAACCGTTTCTCGGCGGCCAGGCAGAACAGGTCGTCGAAGTAGGGGTCCGGGCCCAGGTACTGGGCGTTGCCGCGGGCGTCGGCGCGGTTGAGGTGCACCAGCGCGACGTCGAGGTGCTGCGCCGGCACCGCGACCAGCTCCTCGCCGTCGGCGTACGGCGAGCGCACGGTGCGCAGGTCCGGGTTGGCGCGCATCACCTCCGAGCCGAGCCCGGCCCGCATCGGCAGGAACGGAAGCCGTTGCGCCGCCGCGGAAAGCGCGGCGCCGAACATGCCTTCGTCGTACTCGGTGACGGCGATCGCGCCGGTCTCGCGGGCGCGGCCGAACCACGGGTCGAACGGGATCGAGTCGAGCGTGACGAACCCGAACACCACCCGCTTCACCTTGCCGGCCGCGCAGAGCAGGCCGACGTCGGGACCGCCGTAGGAGACCACGGTCAGGTCCTTCACGGGCGTGCGGAGGATCGCGCGGACCAGCGCCATCGGCTTGCGCCGGGAGCCCCAGCCGCCGATGCCGAGCGTCATGCCGTCGCGGAGCTCCGCCGCGACGTCGTCGGCGGTCGTGCGCTTATCGGCCATTCAAGAACTCCTCGCGGGCTTCGTCGGACGCGCCGAGCAGGTTGAGCTCGAAGGTGAAGCCCTGCTCGAACCGGTAGCTGCGGTGCACCTGCTGGGTGTCGATGCCGTTCAGGGCCTCTTTCGCGGCCCGGATCACCCGCGGGTCCTTCTTCGCGATGTCGCGGGCGATGGCCAGCGCGGCGTCGTCGAGCTCCGCGCGCGGCACGACCTGGTAGACCGAGCCGTGGGTGTGCAGCTCGGCGGCGGTGATGGTGCGCGCGGTGAAGTAGAGGGTGCGCATGAGGTGCTGCGGGACCAGCCGGGCGAGGTGGGTCGCCGCGCCGAGTGCGCCGCGTTCGACCTCCGGGACGCCGAAGGTGGCGTCGTCGGAGGCGATGACGACGTCGGCGTTGCCGGCCAGCCCGATGCCGCCGCCGAGGCAGAAGCCGTGCACCGCGGCGACGACCGGCACCGCGCAGTCGTAGACGGCGCCGAAAGCCGCGTAGCAGCCCTTGTTCGCGCCGACGAGCGCGTCGTAGCCGGCGCTGCGCTGGATCTCCTTGATGTCGACGCCGGCGTTGAAGCCGCGGCCTTCCGCGCGGAGCACGACGACGTGGACGTCCGGGTCCTTCCCGGCCTTCAGGATGGCCTCGGCGAGGTCGAACCAACCCTGCACGGGCAGCGCGTTGACCGGCGGGAAGTCGACCGTGACGACCTCGACGTGGCCGTCGCGCTTGGTGAGGATGCCCATCAGCTCGCTCCGTAGACGGGTTCGGGCTCGGGCGCGCGCTCGAGCAGGTCCTTCACCACCGGGCCGAGTTCGGCCGGGTCCCAGCGCTCGCCCTTGTCCACGGCCGGGCCGTGGCGCCACGCCTGGGCGAGGGACACCTTCCCGCCCTCGACCTCGAAGACGCGGCCGGTGACGTGCGCGGACTCCTCACTGCCCAGCCAGACCACCAGCGGCGAGACGTTCTCCGGCGCCATCGCGTCGAACCCGTCGTCCGGACGCGCCATCGACGCGAACACCGCCTCGGTCATCCGGGTCCGCGCGGCCGGCGCGATCGCGTTCACCGTCACCCCGTAGCGCGCCAGCTCGGCCGCCGCCACGACGGTCAGGCCGGCGATCCCCGCCTTCGCCGCGGAATAGTTGCCCTGGCCGACACTGCCCAGCAACCCAGCACCGGAGCTCGTGTTGATGACGCGCGCGCTCGGGGTGCGCCCGGCTTTCGCCTCGGCCCGCCAATGGTCCGCGGCGTGCCGCAGGGGCGCGAAATGTCCCTTCAGGTGGACGCGCACGACCGCGTCCCACTCGTCTTCGCCGAGGTTGACCAGCATCCGGTCGCGGACGAACCCGGCGTTGTTGACCAGCACGTCCAGGCGGCCGAAGGTCTCCAGCGCCGTGGCGATCAGCTGTTCCGCCCCGGCCCAGTCGGCGATGTCGGAGGTGTTCGCGACGGCTTTCCCGCCCAGCGCTTCGATCTCGGCGACAACTCCGGCGGTCGCGTCCGCGTCGACGTCGTTCACCACCACGGGCGCGCCCTCGGCGGCGAAGGCGAGCGCGTGGGCCCGCCCGATGCCGCGGCCGGCGCCGGTCACCACGACCACCCGGTCCTGGCACAACCTGCTCACGAATCCTCCCGTTGGTTGACGTCGGCCGCGGCGAGGAACGCCGGGACCTCACCGCCGCCGTGGACGCGCAGGGTCGCGCCGGAGACGTAGGAAGCCAGGCCCGAGGCCAGGAACGCGGCGCACGCACCCACTTCCTCCGGCTCGGCGAGCCGGCCGAGCGGGACGGTCTTGCCGACCGCTTCGATGGCGGCTTCGCTGCCGTAGTGCAGGTGGGCCTGCTCGGTGCGCACCATGCCGACGTCGAGCGCGTTGACCCGCACCCGGGGCGCCCACTCGACGGCGAGGCTGGCGGTGAGGTTGTCGAGCCCGGCCTTCGCGGCACCGTAAGCGGCGGTGCCGGGCGAGGCGCGGGTGCCGCTGACGCTGGAGATCATCACGATGGAGCCGCCGCCGTCCTGGCGCTGCATGACGGCGTTGGCTCGTTGCGAGACCAGGAGCGGGGCCAGCAGGTTGAGCTGGACGATCTTGTCGTGCAGCCGCGGCGACGCGTCGGCCGCCGGTGCGAAGGGGGCGCCGCCGGCGTTGTTGACGACGACGTCGAGGCGGCCGTGCTTTTCGACGATGCCGTCGATGAGTGCGGTGACCTGGGCTTCGTCACGGACGTCGCACTGGACGAAGTCGGCGTTCGTGGGTGCCTCGTGGCGCGCGCAGACGACGACGTAGGCGCCGTGGGCGAGGAACACGTCGGCGATGCCCTTGCCCACGCCGCGGACGCCGCCGGTCACCAGCACCACGGTGCCCGTCAGGCCGAGATCGGTCTTCACGCGTCCAAAACTAGAACACGTTCCAACTTTGGGCAAGGACGGTGAGGCTGGGATCATGAGCGCGTGAACTCGCTGCGCGGCGACGGCCTCACCGGCTTCCTCCCTCCGCCGATGCCCGACGCGGCCTGGGTGCTCAACGCGATGTACGAGTAAGGGCCGTCGGACACGACTCATCACGAACACCACCAGGCACGCCTGGCAGACAGCGGCGTCCGACCGCTGGTCGCGGGCATCGACCTCGAAGCCGTGACGATCACTTCGGGCGGCGGGCCGGGCCAGGCCGAACACCCGGATCCCGGCTGGCGGCGGCCGCGCTGTGCGGAACGCACCGGCGATCCCGCTGTTCCGGAGGGACTGCTGCTCGGCCACCGAAGTTCCCCTCGGCCAGGAGAGACGGCAGCCGGCCGCTCGACATCATCCCGCCCACCGAGGGAAGCCCGACCAGGCAACGTGGACACGACTGACCGGCGTCCTCGACGAACACGGTCCCGCCGATCCGGCAACCCCGTGCCTGGCCCGCTTCAGCTCGGCGATGCTCGGGTTCCACGCCCCCGAGAAACTCGTCGGACGCGACCGAGGACCGCTCGTGGTGCCTGGGCACCGACTACGACCTGTGGGGCACCAAGGTCGCCGGCCCGCCGGCACTGATCGAGGCGCTGCTGACCGACGCCGAGATCGAAGCGCTCCGGCTGCCCTGAGGAGTCAGTCCCGCTTCGCGGCGTCGTACCTCGTGTTGGCTTCCATGACCTCGGGCATCTGACCCTCGACGTCCTGGATGAGGGCCAGCAGCAGGGCCGCTGTGCGGCGGCCGCGCGATGTCAGGCTGTACTCGACCTTCGGGGGGATCGTCGGCTGGGCTTCGCGGTGCACGAAACCGTCGCGCTCGAGGGCCTGCAGGGTCTGGGCGAGCATCTTCTCACTCACTCCGGACACGCGGCGGCGCAGGGCGTTGAACCGGAGCGTGCCGTCGTCGAGCGCGACCATCGCCAGGATCCCCCACCGGCCGGTGACGTGCTCGAGCGTCGCCCGGGACGTGCACGCCTGCGCGAACACGTCGAAGACCACCTGCCCGTGCTCGTCCAGCCACTCCGGCGCCTCGCTCATGCCGTCAACGGTACCTCGCCGATCGCGGAAACCCAGGTGAGGATGCTCACCAAGAGTTTGCACTTTCTCAAAGTTAGTACACTCTGTCGGTAAGCAGTCCAGAGCGAGGAGAAGCAGATGATCGTCGTCACCGGTGCCACGGGCCAGCTCGGCCGCCTGGTCGTGGAAGGCCTGCTGAAGAAGGGCGCCGACGTCGTCGCGGCCGTGCGCGACCCGGAGAAGGCCGCGGAGTTCGCCGCGCGGGGTGTCCAGGTGCGGCGCGCCGACTACGACGACCCCGCGAGCCTCGCCACGGCGTTCGCGGGCGCGGACAAGGTGCTGCTGATCTCGAGCAGCACGCCCGGGGGACGGCTCGCCCAGCACGAAGCCGTCGTGACGGCCGCCCGCGAGGCCGGGGTCGGCCACCTCGCCTACACGAGCGTCCTGGCCGCCGACACGACGAAGCTGTCGCTCGCGCCGGACCACAAGGCCACCGAGGAGCTCATCCGCGCGTCGGGCGTGCCGTTCACGTTCCTGCGCAACGGCTGGTACACCGAGAACTACGCGCAGACGATCGCCCAGGCGCTCGCCGTCGGGTCGTTCGCCGGTGCGGCGGGCGAAGGGCGGCTGGGCGCGGTCCCGCGCATCGACTTCGCGGAAGCGGCCGTCGAGGTCCTGACCGGCGAAGGCCACGAAGGCCGGGTTTACGAGCTGGCCGGCGACGAGCCGTTCACCTACGCCGACCTCGCCGCCGCCGTCACGGCCGCGTCCGGGACGCCGGTCACCTACCAGGACCTGCCGGTCGAGCAGTACCGGAAGGTCCTCGTCGGCGCCGGCCTGCCCGAGCCGGTCGCGGCCATGCTGGCCGACGCCGACCGCGGCATCGCCGACGGCGAGCTGGCCTCGACGTCCGGCGACCTGAGCCGCCTCATCGGCCGCCCGACGACGTCCTTGGCCGAAGCCGTCATCCCGCTGGTCAAGAACTGAGGTGACGGTTGTCCGCCGGGACTCCCCAGGCTGTGCCGGGCGGAGCCGCTGACCGCGCACGAGACCTGTTCCGGGCGGCCGGCGCCTCGGCCCGGTCCCCGCTGCAGGTCGCGATGGCCGAGCGGTACCTGGTGCTGTGCGCCATCAGCCTCGGCCGGCCGGAGGCGGGGCTGGTCGCGTGGCGGCTGCTCACCCGGTCCCGGACCGACCCGGTCCGGGCCGCTGTCGGTGTCCTGGAACGCCGTGCTCGCGCCCGGCCGACCTGACCGGTCACGTGCCGCGGGCGCGCAGGGCCGAGGCGCGCAACGCGGCCTGCATCGCGAAGCGCGCCTCGGGATCGTCCAGACGCTCCCCGAAAGCCTGCTTCAGCTGACGCACGCGGTACCGGACCGTCTGCGGGTGCACCGACAGGTCCACCGCGATCTTCTCCGAATTGCCGCCGTTCTCCAGCCACGACAGCAAAGTCTCACCGAGGCGACGCCGCGTGCGGTCCGGGAACTGCGTCAGCGGGGCCAGTTCCTGCCGGGCCACCTGGTCGGCCAGTGGCGAGTCGCAGAGCAGCCACAGCGTCGTCAGGTGCTCCGCGCACCACGTCACCGGGGCGTCCGGCAACGCGCCGTCGAGCACCAGCCGCAACGTCGTCCGGGCCCAGCGCAGGGAATGCGCCGACTCCGCCGGGGCGACGAGCGGGCCGACCGCGGCCCGGACGCCGAGGGAAGCGAGGAACCGCGGGTCGACCGGCGCGGGCACCAGCAGGTACGGCCGCGGCGGTTCGAGGTCCGCCAGGACGTCGAGGTCCCAGCACGGCGCGACCGCGGACTCCAGCACCACCGCCGCGACCTCGCCGGGCACCGGCCAGCCGGCGGCCACCGCCAGTTCGGCGAGGACGGCGTCCGTCACCGGCACCGGGCCGGTCACCAGCCGCAGCAGGCGACGGCGCAGGCCCGCCCGCGTGCCGTCGAGCTCCGCCTGCGCCTCGCGGTGCCCGCGGATCGACATCCGCGCCAGCTCGTCCGCGTAGCCGAACAGCATCTCCGCGAGGCGCGCCATCACCGCCGACGACAGCCGGTGGCGGCGGCCCAGCCGCATGATCCAGCGCCAGCCCGCGCGCGTGCCGATGCGGTACGCCACCTGGAGGTCGTCGAGCGTCCGGCCCTCGTACGCCTCGCCCGCGCCGAGGCGGCGGCACGTCTCGTACAGCCGATCCCTTGGTGCGAGCGGATCCTCGACCAGATCGACGAAGAGCGCCACCGCGCACTCGACGCCGTGGCGGGTGACGCGGCCGTGCCGGGCGTACACCGGGACCTCGCGCCACACCTCCCGGACGATCCAGTCCACCAGCGCCGGCAGGGCCGGGCGCATCAGGGCGGCCAGTTCCGTGCGCCCGAACACCTCTCCCGTCACCGGGACTTGCTGCCGAGCTTCGTCGCCGGACACCAGGTTCCCTCCCGGGGCGGGTGAGCTTTACCCGACGGTAAAGCAGCGGGACCGTACAGTACACCTCCATGAGCCGGCCGCGTTCCCCTGATCGATCCAGCACCCGCCGGAGCCCGGCCGCCCGGCCCACCGACGACGAACTGCTCGACGCCGCCCGCGCGGTGTTCGCCGAACGCGGGTACGCCCAGGCCACCATGGGCCTGATCGCCGAGCGCGCGGACTCCACCAAACCGACGCTCTACGCGCATTTCGGCGACAAAGCGGCCCTTTTCCGCGCCACCGTGACGCGGGAGGTCGCCGCGGTGCGCACCTGGGTGCTCACCGCCTACGAAACGGCGGACACCAGCCCCCTCGAAGAACGCGTCCGGCTCGCCGTGATGGCCATGTTCAGCTACGCGAGCGCCCACCCGGCCGGCTTCCGGATGCTGTTCGACTCCGCCGTCGACGAGATGTCCAACGAGCGCCGCGCCTTGGCCGACACCGTCACCACGCACGTGGTCGACCGGATCCGCGAACACCTGCTCGCCCACGGCCGCACGCCGGGTCCCGGCGCCGACCTGCTCGCCGCGATGATGGTGGGCCTGGTCGGCCGCGCCGCGATGCACGTCTCCCACTCCCCCGGCGTCGACCCGATCGCGGCCGGCGAGCTGGCCACCGGGTTCGTCATGGCCGCCCTGCGCGGTCTCGACCCCGCCCTGCTGGACCACATCGACGCCGGGCAGTGCGCCACCTGAGCGTCCACATCGGACCGATTGTCACCGGCGAAACAACAATTCCCGTCTGATCGACCACCCTCTTGCCTTTGCCCGCATTTCGAGAAAGCGTTTGCGGACATTCCGTTTCCCAGCAGAGGTGGGATCAGCCATGAATCGCCTGCTTTCTTCCGCCGTCACGATCAGCCTCGCCGCCGCCGGGCTCGCCGTCGCCACCGCACCGGTCGCGTCGGCGGCGCCGTGCACCGACGTCGACGTGCCGGTCGCCCGCGGCACGTTCGAGCCGGGCACGTTGGGCCTCATCGTCGGCGACCCCGTCTACCAGGCCGTGCAAAACGCCCTGCGGCCTCGGACGCTCAGCGGCTACCGCGTCGACTACCCGGCCGACCTGGGCGAGCCCGCGTCGGTCCAGAAGGGCAACACCGACCTGGTCAACCACGTCAAAACGCAGGCCGCGGCCTGTCCTCAGCAGCGGTTCGTGCTGGTCGGCTACTCCCAGGGCGCCAACGTCGTGGACAACTCGATCGGCGTCAGCAGCGACGGCGCGGTCGTCGGCGGCCCGATCGTCGCGACCGTCCCGGCGGAGCTGGCCCCGCGGGTCGCGGCGGTGCTGCTGTTCGGCAACCCGATCCGCGCGCTCGGCCGTCAGGTGACCGGCACTTACCAGAGCCGCACCAAGGACTACTGCGCCGACGGCGACCCGGTCTGCCAGCCGGGCGGCGCGAACTTCCTGGCCCACTTGAGCTATGGCGGCGACGCCTCCGACGCCGCCGCCTTCGCCGCGGGCAAGTTCTGACACCTCAGCAGTTGGACGGGGCCTGCTCACCGGCGAACCGCTTGACGATCCACTGGTGGGCATCCCCGTTCCCGGCGAGGATTCCCGTGGCGTGGTCCGAGATGTAGGTCTGCCACTGTTCCCGGACCCCGGCGGCGCAATACGTCCGGTGCAGGGTTTCCGCCTGCGGGGTGTTGACGATCTCGTCGGTGCTCGCGTGGTACTGGAACACCGGCACCCGCGGCGGGTTGGCGCCCAGCTTGTTCTGCGCCAGCCGCGCCTGCCACTGCGGCGTGCCCAGCGGGTTCGTCGTCGTGTAGTCGCTGATCTTCTTGAACGAATAGTTCAGCAGCAGTTCCGCGACGCACGCGTTCTTCTTGGCGTCGCCCAGTTGCTGCCGTCCGGTGTCGTTGAGGAACGAGTCGAGCTTCAGGTCCGGGTACGCGGCGTCGAGGCCGACCGCGGCGAACGCGAGGAACCCGAAACCGATGTAGCCGTCGAGCCCCTTGGCGACCTCGGTCAGGTCGGCCGGCACCCCGCCCGCGACGACGCCCACCACGTTCAGCTCCGGCGCGTAGGTGGGCTGCTTCTCCCCCGCCCACATCGATCCGCCGCCACCTTGGGAGTACCCCTGGAAGATCACCTTCGCCGATTTCGCCAGGCGAGCCGACGGCAGGTTCTGCGCCGCCCGCACCGAGTCGATGACGGCGGGTCCCATGGACTGCCCGGTGATGTACGTCGGCACGGTCGTCGGCGAGTAGCCCTCGTAATCGGTCACCGCTACCGCGTAGCCGCTGGACAGCGAGTCGTTGATGGCGGGCTGGTCGTAGAGCGTGCCCCGCTCCATCGCCTTGGACGCCGTGCACTTGAACGCCGGGCCCTGCGTCCCGACGGCGTAACCCACGATCGGCGCGGTGGCCGGGTCCTTGCCCTTCGGCACCAGGATCGTCCCGGTCACCGCGTCCGGCCGGCCCTGGGCGTTGGTCGAGAGGTACATGACCTGCCAGGCGTCGGCGTTGGCGGCGTTCAGCAGCGGCACCGACGGGCGCCAGCGCAGGACGTCACCGGGCTTCCCGGCCGGCAGCGGCGACGGCGGCGTGTAGAACGAGTCGTCGAACGGGCCGGGCAGGATCGGCGCGGCGCCGGCGGGCGGGCTCGCGGCCACGACGCCGAGCGCCGCGAGGGAGATGCCCAGGAGCGCGGACACCCAACGTCGCAAAGGGACGGACTTCACCACAACCTCCATCGGGGAAGGGGGAACGCTCAGGCCGGGAGGCCCAGCGCGCCGGCCAGGACCGGCCACGAGTTGTGCAGGGCCCGCTGCCAGTACGGCCAGCTGTGCGTGCCCGGGCCGTAGTAGTCGACGGTCGCCGGGATGCCGGCCTGCTGCAGCTTGTCGGTGAAGCTCCGGGACGAGATCAGCGCCGACGGTTCCAGCACGTCGGACTGCCCGGGCGGGTCGAGCGGCCCGGTCTGCCCGTTGCCGCAGGAGATGTAGAGCGCCGTGCCGCGCAGGTCCTGGACGTGGTCGTACGGGTTGTGCGAGGACCAGATCGGCTGCATCCCGAACGAGTCGCCCCAGAGGTTGAGGTAGTTGAAGATCCCGGCGCGGGCCAGGATGCCGATGATCCAGACCGGGATCCCGGGGTAGAGCGTGTTCGGCACGCCGCTGTAGGACGCGGCCGCGGCGAACATCCCCTTGTGCTGGAAGGCGTACGCGAGCGCGCCGTAGCCGCCGATCGACAGCCCGGCGATCGCCCGTCGCGTGCCGCCGTGGTAGCCGCGTTCGACGATCTGGCGCACTTCCGCGGTGTGGAACGTGTCCCAGTCGGGCTTGCTCGACAGCCCGAAGTTCCACCACTTCGTGTACATCCCGGCCGGCCCGTCCGTCGGCATCACGACGAGCGCGTCCTTGGCCGCGGTGAACGCTTTCACGTCGGTGAACTGGTCCCACGACTTGTAGTCGACGGGCTCGCAGCAGCCGTGCAGCAGGAACAGCACCGGCCACGTCCGCGTGGGCTGCGCGGCCCAGCCGGTCGGCACGATCAGCCGGACCATCCCGGTGGTGCCGAGTGCCGGCGAGTCGATCTTCAGGTCCACGGTCCGGGCGTCGAGCCAGGTCTCCTGGACGACCTTCGCGCCGTCGTCGGCCACGGCGGGGCTCGCCTGGGCGGCGGTGACGCCACTGGCGAGCAGGACCACGACGGCCAGCATCAGCAGGGTGGCTCTCATCGAAGTCTCCTTCACAGGGGGATGTTTCCGTGTTTCCTGGCCGGCAGGGTCTGCCGTTTGGTCCGCAGCGTGCGCAGGGCGCGCGCGACCTGCAGCCGGGTCTGCGACGGCGTCACGACCTGGTCGACGTAGCCGCGCTCGGCGGCCAGGTACGGGCCGGTGTGGCGCTTGCGGTACTCCTCGGTGAGCCGTCTTCGCGCCGCGGCCCGGCGTTCCGGCGGGAGCTCCGCCAGCTCGCGCCGGTAGAGCACCTGCACCGCACCCTCCGCGCCCATCACCGCGATCTCCGCGGTCGGCCAGGCCAGGGACACGTCGGCGCCGAGGTGCTTGGAGCCCATCACCGCGTAGCCACCGCCGTAGGCCTTGCGGACGACCACCGTCACCTTCGGCACGGTGGCTTCGGAGTAGGCGTAGATCAGCTTGGCGCCGCGGCGGATGATGCCGCCGCGTTCCTGGTCGCTGCCCGGCAGGTAGCCGGGGACGTCGGCCAGGGTGAGCAGCGGGATCGAGAAGGCGTCGCAGAAGCGCACGAACCGGGCGGCCTTCTCAGACGCGTCGATGTCGAGGACGCCGGCCTGGTGCCGCGGCTGGTTGGCCACGATGCCGACCGTGCGGCCCTGGACGCGGCCGAACGCGCAGATCATGTTGGCCGCGAAGGCGCTGTGCACCTCGGTGTACTCGCCGTCGTCGACCAGCGCGGCGATCAGCTCGGCCATGTCGTAGGTCTGGTTCGGCGAGTCGGGCACCAGCCGGTCGAGCTCGAGATCGGCCGGGGTGACGACGGGGCTGGTGTCGTCGGCGTACTCCGGGGTGGGGTCGAGGTTGTTGGCGGGCAGGTACGCGAGCAGCGTCTGCACCCACTCGATGGCGTCCTGTTCGTCGGCGGCCCGGTGGTGGGCGTTGCCGGCGACCTCGCTCTGCACGGCCGCGCCGCCCAGTTCCTGCGCGGTGACCCGCTCGCCCGTGACGGCGTGCACGACGTCCGGCCCGGTGACGAACATGTGCGAGGTCTCGTCGACCATCACGGTGAAGTCGGTGATGGCCGGCGCGTAGACGGCCCCGCCGGCGCACGGGCCCATGATCATCGAGATCTGCGGGATGACCCCGGACGCGTGCGCGTTGCGCCGGCCCAGCTCGGCGTAGTAGGCCAGCGAGACGACGCCTTCCTGGATGCGCGCGCCGCCGGAGTCGTTGATCCCGACGACCGGGCAGCCCAGCGCCATGGCCAGGTCCATCACCTTGAGGACCTTCTCGCCGGAGACCTCGCCCATGCTGCCGCCGAAGACGGTGAAGTCCTGCGAGAAGACGCAGATCTGCCGCCCGTCGACCGTCCCGTGCCCGGTGACGACGCCGTCGCCGTAGGGCCGGTTGGCGTCCATCCCGAACTCGCCGCACCGGTGCCGCGCGAACTGGTCGAGCTCCACGAAGGAGCCGGGGTCGAGCAGCAGCGCGATCCGCTCCCGGGCGGTGAGCTTGCCCTTGGCGTGCTGCCGGTCGACGGCCCGCTTCTCGGCGATCCGGACGGCTTCGTCCTGGCGCGCCTCGAGATCGGCGATCCGGAACGCCGTCGTCGGCGTGAGCTCGTCCATCACCGCACCCCCACTCCGAGCCGGGCGGCCAGTGCCGCGCCGAGCGCCGCCACGTGCGGCGGGTCGATCATCGAGACGTGGTCGCCCGGGACCCGGGCCACCTCCAGCTCGGGGCAGAACTCGTCCCAGCCCAGGGTGTCGTCCGTGCGCAGGTAGCGCGGGTCCAAAGTGGTCGTCAACGGGTGCGGGTCCTGGGCGCGCAGCAACAACACCCGCCCGTCGTACCGTTCCGGCGTGTACCTTTCGGCCACGCGAGCGTCCACATAGGACTCGTACTGGTGGCGCAGGACGCCGGCGCCGAGGTCCGGGACCTTCTCGGTCAGCCGGTCGAGGACCCAGCGGATCTGGGCGTCCTCGTCGAGCCGGGCCAGGTCCTCGCGCGGGATCGCGAACGGGACGCCGTAGGTCCGCGACACGTGCTCGGCGAACCGGTCGAAGCGGTCCAGCAGCAGGTCCGCCGGCTTGCCCGCCGCCGGCAGCGGCAGGATCGTGTCGATCAGGAACACGAGGTCGACCGGGCCGTCCAGCCGCCGGGCTGTCTCGTACGCCAGGCAGCCGCCGAACGACCAGCCACCCAGCCGGTACGGGCCCTGCGGCTGGATCTCCCGGATCAGCTCGACGTAGCACGTGGCCTTGGCCTCGACCGTGTCCTCGTCGTCGATCCGCTCGAGCCCGTACACCGGGTGTCCCTCCGGCAGCAGCCGGACCAGCTCGCGGTACACGCTCGTCGGGCCGCCGGCCGGGTGGAACAGGAACACCGGCTCACCGACGCCGTCGCGCAGCAGCCGCACCGGGCCGCCGCCGTGTCCTTCCAGCTCCGCGCGCAGCAGGTCGGCCATCGCCGCGACCGTCGGCGTCGCGAACAGCCGGTCCACCGCGGGCACCGCGCCCAGCTGCTCCGCGAACACCGCCCGCAGCCGCCGCGCGCGTTCGGGATCGCCGCCGACGGCGAAGAAGTCGTCGTGCACACCCGGTTCCGGGCCGCCCAGCTCGGCTCGCCAGTGGCGGGCGACCCACCGCTCGGCGGGGTCACGCGGCCCGGCGGTGACCGGTTCGGCCTTCGCCGGTCCGAAGCCGGCCTGCTCGGCGAGGTGGCCGGCCAGCTCGGCCAGGCTGGCGCCGCGCAGGAGCAACGGGATCGGCAGCGGCAGGCCGAAGTCGCGTTCCACCGCACCCCGGGCGCGCATCGCCGACAGCGAGTCGAGGCCGAGCCGGGTGAGCGGCACGTCCCGTTCGACTTCGGCGTAGCCCAGCAGCCCCGCGACGAGCCCGGCCAGGTGGTCGGCGATCGCCTTTCTCGCTTTGTCGGCCGGTCCGGCTCGCAGCGCTGCCATACCGTCCCAAGTGGACGGTCCGGTCCGCGGCGCGAACAGCCCGAAGAACGGCCGGTCCGCCAGGCGCGGGAACAGCTCCAGCACCGTTTCGGCGTTGACGCGGGCGACGCCGGTCGCCGCCCGGTCGCGCGCGAGGACGACGTCCAGCGCCGACAGCGCTTCCTCGGTGCCGAGCGGCTCGAGCACCGGGTTGCGCGACCCGGCCGCGGCGCCGACCTCACCCCAGGCGCCCCACCCGATCGTCGCGGCCGGGAGGCCCTGGGCCCGGCGCCACGCGACCAGGCCGTCGGCCCACGCGTTCGCCGTGGCGTACGCGGCCTGTCCGGGCGAGCCGAACAGCGCGGCCGCCGACGAATACACCAGCCACCAGTCGAGATCGTGCCCGGCGGTCGCCTCGTGCAGCCGCCACGCACCCAGCGCCTTCGGCCGCCAGACCGCGTCGAGCGCACCCGGGTCCAGGCTGATCGCGGCACCGTCGGCCAGGACGCCGGCGGCGTGCAGCACCCCGCGCAGCGGCACCCCGCCGTCGACGGCCGCCGCGACCAGTGCCTCGGCCGTGCCGGGCGCGGCGAGGTCGCCGGCCACGACGCGGACGTCGATCCCCAGGTCCGGCGCGGGAGCGGCGCGGCGGCTGTTCAGCACCACCCGCGTCGCGCCGCGCTCGGCCAGCCACCTCGCCGCGACCAGGCCGAGGCCGCCGAGCCCGCCGGTGATGACGTAGGCGCCGTCGCGGACCGGCTCGCGCACCGCGTCACCGGGCTCGGGACGGCCCAGCCGCCGCACGTGCCGGACGCCTTCACGCCAGGCGACCTCGTCGTCCGGCCCGTCCGCGCGGACCTCCTCGCGCAGCTGGCCGGCCCACAGCCGGGCCGGGTCCGGGCCGGCGTCGAAGTCGACCACGCTCACCCGGAGTTCGGGGTGTTCGAAGGCGAGCACGCGGACGAGCCCGCGCAGCGCGGCCAGGTCGGGGTCGCCGCGTTCGCCGGGTTCGACGCTCTGCGCCCCGGTGGTGACCAGCCACAACCTGGGCGGCGCGGGCAGTTCGGCCAGTTCGGCGACGACCTCGGACAGCGTCGCGACCAGTCGTGCGGCCCGCCCGGGATCCGGGGTGGCCTCGCCGCCGAGCAGGACGACGACCGCGGTCGCGTCGCCGTCGCTCAGCTGCTTCGCGAAGGCGGCCCGGTCGCCGAGCCGGGCGGTGACGAGGGCGTCGTCCTCTTCGGACAGCACGATCCAGCGGCCGTCCCGTTCCCCGGCGGGCAGGTCGGCGGGCTGCCAGGCCGCCTCGTACAGCAGGCGGTCCAGGGCCGCGTCGCGGAACCGGCGGCAGTAGACGTCGCGGAACTCCACCAGGACGGCGTCGTCGGCGTCGACGAGCTGGACGCTGCCGAGCAGGCCGTCGCCGGAGGGGTCCTTCGACGTGAGGACGGCGTCCACGCGGACGCCGTCACGGGGTTCGCCGGCGAGCACCACCTCGCCGATCGTGAGCGGGAGGTAGAGGGCGTCCGCGTCCCCGACGGCGGCGGCGAGCGCGTGCAGGCAGGCATCGGCGAGGGCGGGGTGCAGCAGGTAGGCGGGATGATCGGCGTCGGGCAGAGCGATCGACGCCGACGCCTTACCCGCGGAGGCGGTGACGCGGCGCAGGCCGCGGAAGGCCGGACCGTAGTCCTGGCCCAGCTCGCTCAGGACGCGGTACAGGTCCAGGGGCTCGCCGCCGACCTCGCCGAACGGTGCCGACGGCGTGCCGCCCGTGTCGATCCGGGCCGTGGCGTGCCGGACCCACTCACCTTGCGCGGACTTCGCGTGGACGCTGAACTCGGTGCCGGTGACACTGGACGTGACCTCGGTGTGCTCGTCGAGCGCCAGGACTTCCCGCAGTTCGAGGTCGCGGATCCGCCCGGTGCGCGCGGCGGCGAGCGCCAGTTCGAGGAAGCCGGTGGCGGGGAACACCGGCGTCCCGCGCACGGTGTGGTCGGCGAGCCACGGAAGCGGCTCGACGCCGACGTCGCCGCGCCACAGGTGGCCGCCGGGGTGCTCGATGTGGACCCCGAGCAGCGGGTGGCCGCCCGGGGCCGGGGTGCGGCGCTTCGGCCAGAACCGCCGGTGCCGCCAGACCGGGCCCGGTAGGTCGACCGGCGCCGTCCGCGGCCGGGCGACCAGCGCGCCGGCGCGGCCGCGGACGTGCAGCCGGGCGAGGCTGGTGAGGAACGCGGTCCGTTCGTCGATCCGGCGGCTCGCGGAGGGCAGGCCCGGTTCACCGGTGGTCTGCTCGACGGCGGCGAGGGCGACCGGGTGCGGGGACACTTCGACGAACACGGTGTGCCCGTCCCCGGCCGCGGCGGCGAGGGCCTGGCTGAACCGCACCGGACGGCGCAGGTTCGCCGCCCAGTACTCGACGTCGAACGCGGGAGTCTCGTTCGGATCGTCGAGAACTGTGGTGTAGCAACGGATTTGCGGACTCTTCGGCCGAACTTCCAGCTCGGCGCGGAACCGGTCGAGCACGGCGTCGACGGCGGCGGAGTGCCCGGCCCCGCCGACCGGGAGCCGCCGGGCGAGCCTGCCGAGGCTTTCGGCGTGCTCGACGAGAGCGTCGACCTGGTCGGCGGCCCCGCTGACGGTGCACTGGCTGGGCGACGCGTACACGGCGACGGTGACTTCGGGGAACTTCGCCAGTTCGGCAGGCGTCAGTTCGACGACCGCCATGGCGCCGTCACCACTTTGGTCGAGTTCGGCGAGCAGCCGGGCCCGGGTGCTCATGACGCGCAGGCCATCGGCGACGTCCAGCGCCCCGGCGACGACGGCCGCGGCGACCTCGCCCATGGAGTGGCCGAGGACCGCGACGGGCGTGACACCGTGAGCGCGCCAGAGCCCGGCCAGGGCGAGCTGCATGCCGAAGAGGGCGAGCTGGGTGGTGGCTAGGTCGTCGGGTTCGCGTTCGAGGAGGTCTTGGAGGGAGGCGCCGGTTTCGGCGTGGAAAGCGGGATCGAGCGCCTCGACCTCGGCGCGGAAGGCGGGTTCGGAGCGCAGGAACCGGCGGCCCATGCCGGGCCATTGGGAGCCGTAGCCGGAGAAGACGAAGACCACTCCCGGGTCCGCCGTCGACGCGACCTGCCCGCCGCTCCCGCTCCCCGCACCGGCGACGCCCCGCCCGGCAGCCGGGCCGCGCGCCACCCCACGACCGGCGGCCGGGCCACGCGCCACCCCACGATCGCCGGCAGGCGGCTCACCGATCCCGCCGATTCCGCCGACCGCAGGCCCGCGAGGGTCGCCTGTGATGCCGCGGCCCGCGGCCAGCTCCCGCAACCCCGCCACCACCTCGTCGCGGCTCTCCCCCACCGCCGCGCCGCGGACCGGTAGGTGCTCGCGCCCGTGGGCCAGCGTCGAGGCCACCGCTCCCAGCGGTACCTCCGACGTCTCGGCCCAGTCCGCCAGCTCGCCCGCCCGCGCCCGCAGCGCCTCCGCCGACCGGGCCGACAGCGCGAACACCGACGGGCCCTCGATCCCCGGCGCCTTCACCGGGAACGACGCCGCCGGCCACTCCTCGAGCACCACGTGGGCGTTCGTCCCGCCGAAGCCGAACGCCGACACCCCGGCCCGCGCCGTCCCCGAGTAGCGCGGCCACTCCACGCCCGACGTCACCACCCGCAGCCCGGTGAAGTCGATGTGCGGGTTCGGCTCCCGGAAGTGCAGGCTCGGCGGCAGCCGCCGGTGGGTCATCGCCAGCACCACTTTCAGCAGCCCCGCGATGCCGGCCGCCCCTTCGAGGTGGCCCAGGTTGCTCTTCACCGACCCCAGGAGCAGCGGACGATCACCCTCGCGCCCGAGCACCGTCGCCAGTGCGCCGGCCTCCAGCGGATCCCCCAGCGGTGTGCCCGTCCCGTGCGCCTCGACGTAGTCCACACCGGACGGATCGACCCCCGAAGACGCGTAAGCCGAGCGCAACAGGTCGGCCTGCGCCAGCGGATTGGGGGCCGTCATGCCGTTGGACCGGCCGTCGGAGTTGACCGCGCTGCCGCGCAGCACCGCCAGCACCCGGTCGCCCGCGCGGCGGGCCGCCCGCAGCGGCTTCAGCACGACCACCCCGCACCCCTCGCCGCGCGCGATGCCGTCCGCGCCCGCGTCGAACGGCTTGCAGTGCCCGTCCGCGGCCAGCACCCCGGCGCGGTGGAAGCCCGCGGTGATGCCGGGCGAGAGCAGGACGTTCACCCCGGCGGCCAGCGCGAGCTCGCTCTCGCCGCGGCGCAGGCTCTGCATCGCCTGGTGCACCGCGACCAGCGACGACGAACACGCCGTGTCGAGCGTCAGGCTCGGCCCGCGCAGGTCGAGCAGGTACGACAGCCGGTTGGCGGCGATGCTCGCCGCCGCGCCCGTGCCCGACCAGACGTCGACCCCGCCGACGTCGGTCATCGTCAGAGAGCCGTATTCGGTCGCCGACAGCCCGACGAACACGCCGGTCCGGCTGCCGCGCAGCCCGGACGGCGGGATCCCGGCGTGCTCCAGCGCCGCCCACGCCACCTCCAGGAGGATCCGCTGCTGCGGGTCCATCGCTTCGGCCTCGCGCGGGGTGATGCCGAAGAACTCCGCGTCGAACCCGGCGACGTCGTCGAGGAACCCGCCCCGCAATGGCAGTCCCGCGAGATCCGCGGCCGGCGCGAACGTCTCCCAGCGCCCTTCGGGGACGTCGCCGATGCCGTCGCCCCCGGCGTCGAGGAAGCGCCAGAACGCCTCCGGCGAGTCGATGCCGCCGGGCAGCCGGCAGCCGAGGCCGACGATCGCGATCGGCTCCTCGACAGCGCTCTCGAGCGGCAAGACGACCGAAGTGTCCCCTGTGGACAGATAGGAGGACAACGCAGTGACCGTCGGGTACTGCCAGACAAGAGTCGCGTCCAGGGGACGGCCCACGAACTGCCCGAGATCGGCCGCCAGCGCCGTCGCGTCCCGAGAGGACAGTCCCGTCTCGTTCAGCGGCCGGTCGGGGTCCACCGGGCCGAGCCGGGCGAGGAGCCAGGCGCGCACCGCGTCCGTCGTCATGCGAGCCGCCGCGCGGCCAGCGAACCGTCCAGGTAGGACACCCGGCAGTGCGCCCGGCTGATCTTGCCGCTGGACGTCCGGGGCACCTCCCCGGGTGCCAGTACCACGACGTCGTGCAGGCGCAGGCCGTGCCCGGCCGACACGGCCGCCCGCAGCGCGGCCGTCACCTCGGTGACGTCGGCCTCCGAGTTTTTGGCCCGTTCCAGCGCGACGACCGCGGCTTCCCCGTCGCCGGTGGCGATCGCGAAGACCGCCGCCGAGTGCGGCCGGACGCCCGGATGGTCTTCCACGGTCTGCTCGATGTCCTGCGGGTAGTGGTTGCGGCCGTCGACGACGACCAGGTCCTTCAGCCGGCCGGTGACGTACAGCTCGCCGTCGAAGACGACGCCGAGGTCCCCGGTCGCCAGCCAGCCGTCGCCGGTGTCCGGGTCGAGCGGAGGCAGGCCGAAGGTGGCGGTCGAGTCGCGGCCCCAGTAGCCGCGGCCGACGTTGGGGCCGCTGACCCGGATCTCGCCGACCTCGCCGACGTCGAGGGGTTCGCCGGTGCCGGGGTCGGCGATCCGCACCCGTTGCCCGGCCGGGCGGCCGCACGAAACGAGGGTCGACCCGGACGCGGCCGGCTCCGCGAACCCGGCGGCGAGCCGGTCCCGGTCGAACGTGACCTGGCGAGCCGGTTTTCCGGCGTCCGAAACGGAAACGAGCACGGTGGCCTCGGCCAGCCCGTAGGACGACCGGTGGACCTCCGGCCGCAGCCCGCACTCGGCGAAGGCGTCCTGGAACTTCGCGATCGTGGCCGGCAGCACCGGCTCGCTGCCGTTGATCAGCGAGACGACCCGGCTCAGTTCCAGGTAGCTCTTCTCGGCTTCGGAAACGCGGGAAGCGCAGTAGGCGTAAGCGAAGTTGGGCGCCGCGCTGATCGCGCCGGGACTGGCCGAGAGCGCGCGCAGCCACCGGGACGGCCGCTCGAGGAACGCCAGCGGGTCCATCAGCACCGACGCCATGCCACCGACCATCGGCGCGCCGATGCCGAGGATCAGGCCCATGTCGTGGAAGAGCGGAAGCCAGCTGACCGCCGAGGTGGCGCGGCTCTCGACGCCGTACGCGGTGCACGCCTGGCGGGCGTTGGCGAGGACGTTCCGGTGGGTCAGCACGACCCCGGCGGGCGAGCGGGTGGAGCCCGACGTGTACTGCAGGTACGCGATGGCCTCGGGATCCGGCGCGGGCCATTCCCGCGGACCGGCCGGGGTCAGCGTGTCGACGGCGATCACGGCGGGCGGGGAGTTCGCGAGGAAATCGCGCACCGCGCCGAGGTCTTCGGTCGTGGTGAGCACGACCCGCGGGGCGCAGTCGGCGAGCGTCGCGGTCAGCCGGCCCGCGTGCCCGGGCAGGCCGGGGGCGAACAGCGGCACGGCGACCAGCCCCGCCCGGATCGCGCCGAGGAACGCGACGACGTACTCGGCGGACTGCCCGGCGAGCACCGCCACCCGGTCTCCCGGGACCGCGATCCCGCTCAACCGCGCGGCGACGGCGCTGACGCGGTCGTCGAGCTCGCGCCAGGTGAGCGTGACCGCCCGGGCGTCCGCGCTGCCGCGATGGTCGAGGTGGGTCAGGGCGACCTCGTCGCCGAGCACCCGCGCCCACCGGCCCAGCAGGGTCGCCAGTGAGGCGCGGTCGGCGGCGGTTTCCCCGGTGACGGGAACCGGCTGGGAAATGGTTTCCATGGCTCCTCGCAGATAGCGTTTGCCGGCGCAGTGAATAGCTGCTCCCGGTCGGTTGTCAATCAAGGGAATTCCGATGCTCACCGGCACACGGATTACGGCACCGCGCGTTTGTCACGCGGCGACGAGGTCACGGCGGACGGGCTCCGCACCACGCGCACCGCCAGCAGCGCGCCGGTGAGCGTCAGCCCGGCCGCGGCGAGGAGACCGGCGGTGTAGCCCGCGGCCAACGCCGGCCCCGGCGTCGCGCCCGCGTCGAGCCGCACCGCCCGGACCATCGTCAGCACCGCGCCGATCAGCGCGACACCGAGCGCGCTCGACAGCTCGCGGGACGCCGTGAGCAGCCCGGACGCCAGGCCGGACCGCCGTTCCGCCACGACTTCCAGCGCGTGCGACGTCAACGGCGTCGTGAACGCCGAACCGGCCCCGATCAGCACCAGCCCGGGCACCCGCGGGACGATCGCCGGGACGTGGTTCACGACGGCGAGGGCGAGCAGTCCGCCGGCGACCACCGCGAGCCCGGCCGCGACCGTCCGGTGTGGACCGAACCGCGCCACCGCCCACGGGACCAGCGGCGTCGCGGCCACCACCGCGACCGCGACCAGCGCCAGCGGCAACCCCGCCACGACCGGGTCGAGGCCGAGGAACTCCTGGTGCAGCAACGGGGTGAAGAAGACGATGCCCGAGATCCCGAGGCCCCACAGCACCTGCACGGCGAGCGAGCCCGCGAACACCCGGTTGCCGGTCAGGTCTGCCGGCACCAGCCGGTCGCACGCGCGACGTTCCCGGAGCACGAACGCCACGCCGAGCGCGGTGCCCGCGACGAGCAGGACGATCCCGGTCCGCGCGTCCTCGCCCAGTTCGACGAGCGCCGCGGTGAGCAGGACCAGGCCCGCCGTCACGATGGCCATCGCCCCGGCGGCCAGGCGCGGCCCCGGTGGTTCGCGGCCGGCCGGCACCGTCCCCGGCAGCAGGGCGAGCATCGCCGCCACGAACGGCAGGTTGACGAAGAAGATCCAGGCCCAGCCGAGGTATTCGCTCAGCAGCCCGCCGAGCGCCGGACCCAGCGCGAGCGCGGCGGCCAGGCACGCGGTCCACACGGCGGCGGCGAGCGTCCGGCCCCGCGCGTCGAGGTTCGACCGCAGCAGGCTCAGCAGGCCGGGCACCAGGAACGCGGCGGCCGCGCCCTGCAGCACGCGGGCGGCGACGAGCAGCCCGACCGAGCCGGCCAGCCCACCGGCGGCCGCGCCGATCCCGAACGCGAGCAGCCCGGCCAGCAGTGCCGGGCGACGGCCCCAGCGGTCGATCAGCGTGCCCGCCACCAGGAGCAGGCCGGCGAACGGGAGCATGTAGCCGAGGGCGACCCATGACAGCGTCCCGAGGTCCAGCCCGAGGTCGCGGGCGATCGAGGGCGCGCCGGCCGCGACGATGGTGTTGTCGAGGGTCGTGACGAACGCGCCGAGCGCGATCAGCACCAGGGTCCGCCGGGTCATCGCGCGCTCCCGGCCAGCTCGCGGGCGGCCGGGACGCGCGAGCGCCGCGGGAACCACCAGTTGGCTTCGCCGAGCCACGCCATCACCGCCGGGACCAGCACGCACCGGACGACGACCGCGTCGAGGAGCACCGCGGCGGTCAGCCCCACCCCCGCTTCGCGCACGACGCGGGCGTCCACGAAGGCGAACGCCACGAACACCAGCGCCATGATCAGCGCGGCCGCGGTGATGGTCCGGCCGGTCGCCGCGACGCCGTCGACGACCGCGGCCCGCGTGTCACCGCGGCGGCGCCACGCCTCCTGGACGCGCGCGATGAGGAAGACCTCGTAGTCCATCGACAGGCCGAACAGCCCGGCGAAGAGGAACACCGGCAGGTACGGCTCGATCGGTCCGCTGAAGGCGAACACGACCACGCCCGTCGTCGCGGCCGCGGTCAGCAGGTTCATCACCGCCGCCGTCAGCGGGATCGCGACGCTGCGGAACACCCAGGCGAGCAGCAGCACCGAGATGCCGACGACGCTGAAGAGGAACAGCGGGAGCCGCGCGGTGATGGCCGCGGAGAAGTCGGCCCGGGCCGCGACGAGCCCGCCGACGTGCGTGTCCGGCCCGGCGATCGTCGTGGCCATCGCCCGGGTCCAGGCCAGCAGCTCGCCGGTGGCCGGGTCGCCGGGCGCGGTGCGCGGGGTGACCGTGAGCAGCCGGCCGCCACCGGGGAGCGTCGCGGGCGGGCCGACGTCGGCGTGGGCGAGCAGTGCCTCGCGCAGCGTGCCCAGTGCCGCGTCGCCCGTGCCCACCACCAGCAGCGGAGCGTCGGCGCCCGGGCCGAAGCCGTCGTGCGAGAGCTCGGCGGCGGTCCGCGTGATGCTGCCGGGCGGGTCGAGGGCGGCGTCGGGGACGCCGAGGCGCAGGCCGGTCATCGGTAGTGCGAGCACGGCCACGACCAGCAGCGCGGCGAGCGTGTACGGGCCCGGCCGGCCGGTCACCGACCGCGCGAGCCGGGCCCAGCGGCGGCCGCTTCCCTCCGCCGGGATCCGCATCCGCGCGGCGACCGGCCGCAGCAACGCGGGCAGCAGGGTGAGCGCCGCCAAGGCGGTGAGCAGCACGGAAACCGCCGCGGCGACGGCGATCCCGTCGAGGAACGGCAGGCCGACGGTCAGCATCCCGGCCAGCGAGACGCAGACGGTGATCCCGGCGAAGACCACGCTGCGGCCCGACGTCGCCGCCGCGACGGCCAGCGCCCGCGCGGGTTCCGCGCCTTCGCGGCGGCCCTGCCGGAAGCGGGTGAGCACGAACAGCGCGTAGTCGACGCCGACCCCGAGGCCCAGCAGCGCGGCGATCTCCGTGCTGATCTTCGGGACGGTCATGACGTGCGACAGCAGCGTGACCACGGCCAGCGCGCAGCCGGCGGACACCGACGCGGTGAGGACCGGGAGGAGGACGCACGCCGCCGAACGGAACGTCACCAGCAGCACGAGGGCCGCGGCGAGCAGGCCGAACGCGGCGTTGCCCAGGTCCGGCGCGGCCGCCGTCATCGCGGCGAGCTCCCCCGACGCCCCGGCGGTGAGGTCGCCGGCGTCCCGGACGACGTCGGCGAAGGCGTCCGCCGGGCCCTGGCCGAGGTCCGCGGCGGACGCGTCGAACCGGACGGGCAGGACCGCCGTCCGCCGGTCGTCCGACACCTCGCCCGGTAGCGGGCCGACGGCCACGACGTGCGGTAACGCCGCCAGCCGGGCGGCGAAGGCGTCGAGCCGGGCGCGGCCGGTGCCGGTGTCGACGGGGCCGTCCGGCACGCGGACGACGACGCGTTCCCCGGTGCCGGCGCTGTGCAGCAGCCGGGCGGCGGCGGTGCTGTCCGCGGCCGGCAGGTCGACCGTGTCGCGGAAGTCCGCGCCGATCTGCACGACGGCCGCGACGAGCCCCGCCAGCGCGGTCAGCCACACCGCGACCACCACGCCGGACCAGCGGAAAGACCACGAAACGACGGCCGTCATCCCGCTCTCCTTCCGCAACCGATTGTTGATCACGCTAACAACGGAATGGTCCGCGAAGATACGGGCCGGGAACACAAATCCCATTTCGGAAACCCTTGCGGCCGTGAGTGTTCTCCCCGCTTGTCGACCGTGTGACAAAGACGTGTGCGACCCTTGGTCCCGGCATGACAGAACCGGGTCCGGACGCAGGCCCGGCAGTTGCCAATCTCGTTTTCGTGTGCGTTCATGACCTTCGCGACGATGCGGAAAAAGGGGTGGCCATGACCCGGACGATCACCGTCCCGCACCCCCGTGGCACCGGCCGGGCCCACCAGCTCTGGGGCTCGCTGCCCACCGAGCTCGCGCGGCGGTTCCGGCCGCACGCCGACCCGCTCGCCCGGCGGATCCTCGAAGAGATCCAGCGGGCCGTGCCCGAGTACGCCAAGCCCCTGGAGGGCGAGTTCGGGAAGATGATCGTGCTGGCGATCGAGCAGGCCGTGCTCAGCTGCATCGACAGCATCGACGCGGCACCGTCCACAGAGGACAACTGGCCGAAGTTGTTCCGTGAGGTCGGAAAGCGCGTTCACCACGACGGCGGCAGCCTGAACTCGCTCCAGGCCGCCTACCGCGCGGGCGGGCGCGCGGCGTGGCGGTACGTGGCGGAGCTGGGTCAGGCCCACCGCTTCCCGGCGGCCGTGCTGTGCGTCGGCGCGGAGGCGATCTTCGCTTATGTGGAAGAGATTTCGTCCCACTCGGTCGAGGGGTACACGCTGGCGCAGGCGATGGCGACCGGCACGCTCGAACGCCGTCGCCGCCGGCTGCTCGAGCTCCTCCTGGCCAGCCCGCCGTCGTCCCCGGCGACGATCGCGACGATGGCGAAGGCCGCGAAGTGGACCATGCCGGAGTGGGTCACGGTCGTCGCGCTCGACCCGCGCAGCGAACAGCACCTGACGCCCGCCCCGCAGGTCGCCGACGACGTCCTGCTCGACCTCGAAGGCACCGAGCCCTGCCTGCTGACCCCGAACCCGGACCGCGACCTGCGGGGTCTCGAAGGCCGGCTGCCGGGCTGGCGCGCGGCCGTCGGCCCCCGGGTCCGGCCGGCCGACGCGGCGACGTCGGCACTGTGGGCGCGGCGAACGTTGGATCTCGTCCGCCGCGGCCTGCTCGGCGACCACGCGGTGACGCACACGGCCGACCACCTGGCGACGCACTGGCTGCTGCTGGACCGGTTCCTGCTCGACCAGCTGTCGGCGAAGACCCTGTCGCCGTTCGCCGGCCTGACGGTGAAGCAGCAGGTCCGTCTCGCGGAGACGTTGCTGAGCTGGCTGGAGCACAACGGGAACACGCCGGACATCGCGCAGGCGCTGGGCGTCCACCCGCAGACGGTCCGCTACCGCGTGAGCCAGCTGAGCGGCCTGTTCGGCGACCGGCTGAGCGATCCGGCGCGGCGGCTGGAGATCCAGATGGCCCTGCGGGCGCACCAGCTGCTGGGCACGCCGCCGCCGGGCGAGCACTGACCCTTGACCGTGCGGTGCGTCCTCCCGCATGCTGTTAGCGCTAACAGCGTTGGCGGAGGGGCCTGTCGATGACGCACACCGAACTCACCCGCGAGTTCTTCGGCCGCGTCGGCGACACCGACGTCCACCGCTACACGCTGTCCCGGCCCGGCGGGCTCACGGTCCGCGTGCTCGACTACGGCGGCGTCATCCAGTCGGTGGAGACCCCGGACGGCACCGACGTCGTCCTGGGCTACCCGGACCTCGAGGGGTACGTGGCGAACAACCGGCCGGGCGCGGCCCGGGTGTTCCTGGGCGCGCTGATCGGCCGCTTCGCCAACCGCATCGCGGGCGGCACGTTCGCCCTCGACGGCGTCCTGCATCGCGTGCCGGCGAACGACGGGAAGAACAGCCTGCACGGCGGCCCGTCCGGGTTCGACACGAGGATGTGGTCGGCAACCCCGCTCCCGGACGGAGTCCGGCTGACGCTGGTAAGCCCGAACGGCGACCAGGGCTACCCCGGCCGGCTCACGACGGAGGTGACGTACCGCCTCGACGCGCGGCTGCACCTGACGTACCGCGCGACGACGGACGCACCGACGGTGGTCAACCTGACGAACCACACGTACTGGAACCTGGCGGGCGCCGGGTCGGTGTACGACCACACGCTGTCGATCGCGGCGCAGTCGTACTGCCCGACGGACGAGAACCTGATCCCGGCCGGCGGCCCGGTGCCGGTCATCGGTACGCCGTTCGACTTCCGCAGGTCCTCGGCGATCGGCGCCCGCATCGGCGATCCCGACCCACAGCTGGTGATCGGGGGTGGTTACGACCACAACTGGGTCCTCGACGAGGGGGCACCGTTCGCCGCGCGGGCTTGGGAGCCGACGTCCGGCCGGTTGCTGACGATGTGGACTACTGAGCCGGGTCTGCAGTTTTATTCGGGTAACTACCTCGGTACTCCCGGCGCGGGGTTCGCGCTGGAGGCGCAGCACTTCCCGGATTCACCGAACCGGCCGGACTTCCCGAGCACGGTGCTCCGGCCGGGCGAGGTTTATCACCAGGAGACGGTCTTCGAGCTGGGGACGATGGATCGGCCGCCGGTGGAGTGAAAGAGGTTCGCCGCGCCCGGTCGGCCGGTGGTGTGAGCAATGCTCGCCGCACCGGTTGTGTGGGCGACCCCGCGCCCGGCCGGCTGCGCGAGCGACTTTCGCCGCGCCGGGCGACGTGGCGAACGCGACTTTCGCCGCGGCGGCCGGCCGGGTGAGCACTGCTCGCCGCGCCGAGTGCCGCGACGAACCTGCGCCGCCCAGCCGGTGGTGTGAGCAACGCCCGCAGCGCCGGGTGGTGTGGCTGACCTGCGGCCGGTCGGCTGCGCGAGCGGCTTTCGCCACGTGGTGGTGTGAGCGACACTCGGGCGCCCGGTGCTGGTTGCGGCGTTACCCTCGCCCCTCATGGGAGATCTTTCCGCTGACCTCGCGCCCACCGGGGTGCTGCGTGCCGCCGTCAACCTTGGGAATCCGGTGCTTGCCCACGGGACTCCGGAGGCGCCCGGGGGTGTCACCGTCGATCTTGCGCGTGAGGTTGCCGCGCGGCTTGACGTGCCCGTCGAGTTCGTCTGCTTTGATGCCGCACGGAAGTCTTTCGAGGCTCTGACCTCGGGTGCCGCCGATCTCTGTTTTCTGGCGATCGAGCCTGCGCGTGCGGCCTCGGTTGCCTTCACCGCGCCCTATGTCGTCATCGAAGGCGTGTACGTCGTTCCGGACGATTCGCCCTTTCGCTCGCCTGCGGACGTCGACCGGCCGGGCGTCCGGATCGGCGTGAAGGAAGGGTCGGCCTACGACCTCTTCCTGACGCGGACCCTTGCGCACGCGACGATCGTGCGTGGCTCGGACGGGGTCGTCGCCTTCGAAGAGCAGGGCCTGGACGTCGCTGCCGGGATTCGGCAGCCGATGACCGCCTATGTCTCCGCGCACCCTGGCACGCGGGTCGTTTCGGAACGGTTCATGCAGATCCAGCAGGCCGTCGGGACCACGCCGGCGCGGCAGCCTTCGACCATCGCGTTCCTGCGTGAACTGGTCGAAGAGCTGAAGGCGAACGGCTTCGTCGCCGACGCGTTGCGCCGCGCCAACCAGCCGGATGCCTCCGTCGCGCCGCCCGCGGGGTGAAGTCACGGAGTGATATCGCTTCCTCGTCGCCGCCGTCATCGGTGCGGCATAGCGTCTTCTCGACGGTCGCAACGAGTGCTACGTTTCCCAGGGTCGAAGTCGATCCGAGGAGCTGCGATGAGGCTTACTCCCAGCGCTCACACCGACTCGTTCTGCCGGGACCGGTTGCCGCCCGGGGAGCAGTGGCCGCGGCTCGTCTTCGACCTCCCCGAGCTGCACTACCCCGACCGGCTCAACGCCGCCACCGCCCTGCTCGACGGCGCCGTCGAGCGCTTCGGCGCCGAGCGGCCCTGCCTGCGCTCGCTTGACGAGACGTGGACCTACGGCGACGTGCTCGCGCGCGCCAACCGGATCGCGCACGTCCTCACCGACGAACTCGGGGTCGTCCCCGGGAACCGCGTGCTGCTGCGCGGCACCAACACGCCGTGGCTGGCGGCCTGCTGGCTGGGCGTCCTCAAGGCCGGCGCGGTCGCCGTCTCCACGATGCCGATGCTGCGCCGCCACGAGCTCGACAAGATCGTCGACCGGGCCCGGCCGGCCGTCGCCCTGTGCGACGAGCGTCTGCTCGACGAGCTGCCGCCCGGGCTGCCCGCCGTCTCCTATGGCACCGACCTCGCCGGACGCTGCGCGCGGCACCCTGCGACCTTCGACGACGTGCCGACCGCCGCCGACGACGTCGCCCTGCTCGCCTTCACCTCCGGCACCACCGGGACCCCCAAGGCGACGATGCACTTCCACCGCGACCTGCTCGCCATCGCCGACACGTTCTCCCGGCACGTCCTGCGACCCGACGCGGACGACCTCTTCTGCGGCACCCCTCCCCTCGCGTTCACCTTCGGCCTCGGCGGCCTCCTCGTCTTCCCGCTGCACGCCGGCGCGTCCGTGCTCCTCCTGGAGCGCGCCACACCCCGGGAGCTGGCTTCGATCGTCGCCGAGCGGTCGGTGACCGTGCTGTTCACGGCGCCGACCGCCTACCGCGCGATCCTCGGCTCCGGCGACGGCCCTCTCCTCAAGGGCGTGCGCCGAGCCGTCTCCGCGGGCGAGGCGCTGCCCGCCACCGTCGCCGAGCGGTACCGCGACCTCGTCGGCCGCCCGCTCATCGACGGCATCGGCAGCACGGAGATGCTGCACGTCTTCATCTCCGCGGCCGACGACGCCGCCCGCCCCGGCACGACCGGCACCGTCGTACCCGGGTTCCGCGCCGCCGTCCTGGACATCGACGGCTCGCCCGTGCCCGACGGCACCCCCGGGCTGCTCGCCGTGCGAGGCCCCACCGGCTGCCGCTACCTCGAGGACCCGCGACAGGCCGACTACGTCCGCGACGGCTGGAACATCACCGGCGACACCTACCTCCGCGAACCCGACGGCTACTTCCGGTTCGTGGCGCGCAGCGACGACATGATCGTCTCCTCCGGTTACAACATCGCCGCTCCCGAGGTCGAAGAGGTGCTGCTGAGCCACCCGGACGTCGACGAGTGCGCGGTCGTCGGCACACCCGATCCGGACCGGGGCGCCGTCGTGACCGCCTTCGTCGTGCCGCGACAAGGCGTCACCGCGGGTCCGGACCTCGTGCACGCCCTGCAGGAGCACGCCAAAGCCGTTGCGGCGCCGTACAAGTACCCGCGCCGGGTGCGGTTCATCGACGCGCTGCCGCGCAACGCGAGCGGGAAGCTGCAGCGCTTCCTGCTGCGCGAGCGGTGACGGGGGTGACGGGCCCGCTGCCGAGGTGGGGTGGCGGTGGGCCCGTCACGTCTGGGGAGTGCCGTGGACATGCCTCCATCCTAGCCGCGGACTCGAACACCTGTTCCCCTCCCTTTGGGTGAAATCCGGCTACGAAACGTCACCGCGATCCCGACGTTTCGCGCCGCGACAACACTTCCGGGTGACACAAAGTCCTCAATGGACACTCGCGGACCACGGCAAACGCGCCGGAACCCCCGTCCGGAGCCCCGTCACGCGCCCCAGCGGCGTCGCCGAACCGGGTGTGCGAATCGCCCGCCGTCGGCGATAGAACTCCTGACACCGCACTGACCTGCGCCGGAGGAGGATCACCCCGACGCGCCGCCGAGGCGGTGGCCGGCCCGGAAACCCGGTCCCATAAAGTCTTCGCGCAGCCATCCGGAGGTGAACGCCCGCGTGCCCGAGGTCGACTACTACGAGGTGCTCGGCGTCCGCCGAACCGCCACGGCGGCCGACGTCAAGACGGCCTACCGCCGGCTGGCGAAGACCATGCACCCCGACGGCGGCGGGACCGTCGGCACGTTCCGGCTGCTCCGCGAGGCCTACGACGTCCTGAGCGACCCCGTCGCCCGGGCGCGCTACGACTCCGGCGGCGCGACCGTGGTGGCCGTGCCGGTCCGGCCGCGGGCCCGGCGGCGCTTCGGGGACGAGCCCGGCTTCGTCCCCGACCTGCCCGACCTGGACGCCGAAGACCTGAGCTGGTGGCACTTCGCCGGTGAGGACACGCGGATGCGTCACGGGCGCCGTCGCGGGCCCGGGCACACGCCGGTGGTCGCCGCGGTCGGCGGGATGGTGCTCGTGCTGCTGCCGCTGGTCAGCGGGGTGGGGTTCAGCACGCCGGTGCTCATCGTCTGGCTGCTGCTGACCGCCGGCACCGCGCTGCTCGTCCAGCGCCTGGCCCGCGGGTACCTGCGGGCGAACAAGGCGCGCGACGCGTACGCGGAGGAGTTCGGCGGGCGCACCGTGTTCGGGTCGCCCGGCACCGAGCGCGACGAGCTGGCCGAGCGGCTCACCGCCGACCTGCTCGAGACCTACCTGACGCGGCTGCCCGGCGCGCGGATCTTCCACGGACTCGCCTGGCCGGGCTCGGTCTTCGCCGACGTCGACCACGCGGTGCTGTGCGGGAAGCGACTGGTGCTGATCGAGTCGAAGCTGTGGCTGCCCGGCCACTACGAGACGGCCGAGGACGGCAGGCTGCTGCGCAACGGCCGTCCGTTCCGCGGCGGCGGCAGCCGGCTCGCCGAAAGCCTCGCCGCCTACCGCGACCTGCTACCGGGCGTGGCACTGCGCGGCGCGATGATCGTGTACCCGAGCCGCAGCGGCGACCTGACCACGGCCGACCCGGGCGACCTGCCCGCGGCGCCGATGACGCCGGAGGAGTTCCTGCACGAGATCGGCGAGTGGCTCGCCGCCGACCCGTCCACAGTGGACCACCAGGCGCTGCGGACGATGCGTGACCAGGTGGTCGGCGGGGGCGGCCGCGCGGCGTGACCTCCGGCGTTTCTCGGAGCTGAGTGGGCCGGGCCGCACAAGCAGTGCCGTTCACCGGGCACTGAGCCGGCAGGACCGCAAGGCGCGGTGCCCCTTGCCAGGCCGGGGCGGGCGCTGCCGGCCGCCGTGTCAGGCTGAACCTGTGACCCCCGCTGCCACCCTGGGGACCGTGCTGCTGGCCTACCTTCCCGCGGCCGTCTCCCCCGGGCCCAACTTCGTGCTCATCGCGCACACCGCCGCGGCCGGGAGCCGGCGGGCCGCGGTGGCCGTCGCGGTCGGGGTCGTCGCCGCCGGTGGGGTGCTGGCCGCCGTTGCCGTCTTCGGGCTGGGCAGTCTGCTGGCTCGGGCGCCCTGGCTGGCCGCCGGCCTGCGCGTCGTCTGCGGTGGCTATCTCGCCTGGCTCGGCGTGCGGCTGTGGCTGCGGGCCCGCCGACCGGAAGCCGCGGAGGAGACGGCGAACCACGAACCCGTCACGCAAAATCCGAACCACTTCCGCCGCGGCGTGGTCAGCAACCTGACCAACCCGAAAGCCGCCGCGTTCTTCGGCAGTGTTCTCACGGCCACACTCCCGCCGACCGAACCCACCGCCGTCAAAGCCGCGGCCGTCGCGCTCATCCTCCTCGTCTCGACGGCCTGGCACCTCAGCGTCGCCCTGCTGTTCTCCGCCCCCGCCACCCGGCGCTGGTACGCGTACGCCAAACCCACCCTCGACCGCGTCGTCGGCACCATCCTCGTGGCCCTCGGCGTCACCCTCGCCGCAACGCCGTGAGGGCCTCCCCGCCGAAGCGAGAAGGCCCTCACTAACTAAAACCCAACTACCGGGTCCCGCCCGAAGCGCGCTGCTTCTGCGCGTGCGCGGAACGGGTGCAGACCTCGCCGACGTCGACCGTCTGGCCGCGGTCGGCGTACACGTCCGCCACGCCCACGAGCTGGCCCTTCGGCGACGTGCAGGTCAGCTGGTAGGCCTCCTTCGGCCCGTACGTCGGCGGGATCGGCGACGCGAACGACACGTCTCCCGTCCAGTCGTCGACCGTGGCCGGGTCGGCCTGGTCGTAGTTGACCACCACGGCGCGGTAGTCGCCGGCCGGCGGGTCGAACAGCACGGCGTGCTCGGACGTCGTGCCGCCGTTCGCCGACGAGCTGACCTGGTTGCCCGCCGCGTCGTAGATGAACAGGTCCCAGTCGGTGGCCGTGCTGGCCCAGTTGATGTTCACGCTGAACTTCCCGTTGTCGACCTGGGGCAGGCCGTTGACGTGGAAGGTGAACGAGTCACCCGCCGGGTCGACCGGGTAGTTCTGGTTGATCGGCGGCACGCCGGCCGGGTTGGTCACCGCTTGACCCTGCTGCGCCGGGCCCTGCGGGTCGCGCCCGTAGCGGCCCGCCACGTACGGCCTGGTCGACGGGTTGACCGACCAGGCGAACCGCCCGCCGGTGGTCGTGAACTTCGAGTCGAGGTTGTCGGTGACGTAGATCGGCGGCTTGGTGGAGCCGTCGGGCTGGATCACCGGCGACGTCGGCGTCTGGAACGTCTTGTGCAGCTTGAGCTGGTAGCCCTTCGGCGCCGAACCGATCAGCGTCGAGTGCTGCGCCGGGTCGGCCGCACTGCCCAGCTGGTCGAGCAGGGCCTGCCGGTTGCCGCCCTTGCCCGCCCCGGACGACGGCGCGAGGCCCTCGTACTCCGCGACGACGCTGTCGGCGTACGGCCCGTGGAAGCCGTTGCCGCCGACCTCGATGGTGAAGCCCCAGCCACCGGTGGCCCAGTACGACCAGTCTTCGGTGCTGCCGGTGGTGTCGTACAACGCCCAGCTCGGCTGGCTGATGTAGCCGTTGCGCGACGCCATCTTGTCGCCGAGGGCCTTGTAGGCCGGCTCCTCCAGCGGCGGGCGGACGTCGGCCACGCCCGGCGGGCGCAGCACCAGCGCGGCGACGGTGTGCATCGTCATCAGGTTGGTCACCTGGCGCGAGGACACGATCGAGCGGACGTTGCGCACCTCGGGCTCGCTGAACGGCGCGGACCCGCGGAACGTGTCGCCGCTCCAGGCGATCTCGGCACCGGCGCCGCCCCAGAAGCCCGCGTAGTTGCGGTTCGGGTCGGTGCCGCGCAGGCGGCCGCCGGGGTTGGCCTTGCAGACGCCGGTGGCGTACTGCGGCGGCGAGTCGTTGACGTTGCAGTTCTTGCGCTTCATCTCGTAGTCGAACCGGGTGAAGTCGCCCTTCGGCTCGGCCTCGCGGGAGATCTCGAAGCCGTCCGGGTTGATGACCGGCACGACGATGTTGCGGGTCTTGCCGACGAGGCTGCGGATCGACGCGTCGTGCGCGTAGCCGTTGATCAGCTCGTACGCCCACTCCATGACGTGCTCGGCGGCCGGCCACTCCCGGGCGTGGTGCACGCCCATGGTGAAGTTCACCGGCTTGCCGTCGGTGATGTTCTTGACGTCGGTGGCGATCTCGACGCCGACGACGTCGCGGCCTTCCCAGGTCGACTCGGGCATGGTGAACGCCGAGACGAGACCGGGGTTCTTGCGGGCCAGCTCCTTCAGCTCGTAGTTGTAGTCGTAGAGGTGCCGGTAGCTGGTGCGCCCGGACGGCAGCGCCGAAGCGGCGGTCTTCGCGGCGTACTGGCGGTCGGTCTTCGCGTCCTGGACCGACTTGGCCGAGAGGTCGGCTTCGATCACCTTGGACTTGAAGCCGCTGTTCTTCAGCAGCTGGCGGTCGGCGTCGTCGGCGAGGACGACCTCGATCCCGGTCGCGTCACCCTTCTCGGTGACGTCGAGGCCGAGACCGGTCAGCTTGTTCTTGTCGGCGCGCGTCGGCGTCTCGACCCGGACCAGCTCCGCCTTCTGCGCGGTGGTCGGCGTGCCCTGCGGGGTCAGCGCGAGGAAGTCGACGCCGAGCTGGGCCCGGTCGGCCGAACCGCCGTAGCGGCAGCCCTGGACGACGAGCTCCTGGCCCTTCTTCACGAAGCTTTCGGCGAGCTCGTGGGTGCGCAACGCCGTGGAGGCGGCGACCACCGCACCCGTCGCCTTGTCGAACACGGCGACGTCCCAGTCGCCTTCGGCGCCCGAGGTCGGCTTCAGCCGGGCCTGGACGAGTCCGTCCACAGTGGACGTCAGCTCGCGGCGATCGGTGCCCGAGGTGCCCTTGGGCAGCACTTTCGCGAAGCACGAGCGTGGTACCGACTTGTCGGCACGCAGGATGTTCTGGGCCGCGCCGGCGGTACCGGCCGGTAACGTGACGAACGCCGCCGCCAGCGCCACGACCGAAGCCGCCAGCACCAGTCTTCTTGGTGAATTCCCCACAGGCAAAGACCTCCTTGAGCGAGGCCGGCACAGCACGGACGTACCGGTAGCGAGTGACCGTAATGGACGAAAACCGGCTACGGTAACCGCCGTAAGTCGTACAGCCTTGACCCCGTTTTCACACCAAGGTTCGCCCGAAAGAACCTTCACCGGGAGTTCAACCACCGGTCGGCTACTGTCGGTTCATGGTCACGGTCCCTGCGCGACGGACATCGCTCGCGGTCTCGCTCGGCGGGGTCGCCGCCCTCGTGATCGGTGCCGCGCTGGTCCTGCTGCTCCAGGTCATCCCGCCGACCGACCGGATCAGCGCGACCCGCCGCACGATCAGCGAATACGGCCTCTCGGACCACAAGTGGGTGTTCGACCTCGCGGTGATCCTGGTGGCGCTCGGTTCGGCGGCCGGGCTCGCGGTCCTGCACAGCCAGCGGCGGCTGCCCGTGCCCGCGGCCGTCCTGGGTACATTGTGGACGGTCGGACTGCTGGTCATCGTGGCTTTCCCGAAGCCGGACTGGGCCACGGTCGCGCGCTCGGACTTCGGCGGCACGCTGCACCGGGTCGCGAGCGTCGTGGCCTTCGTGGCGCTCCCGCTGGCGGTGCTGGTCGCGGCGCGCACGGCGTTCCCGGGCTCCCCCGGCCGCCGGTGGCTCGCCCGCGTGCTGGCAATCGCGTCGCTGGGCTGGTTCGCGGTGATCCTGTGGGCCGTGGTGGTGGCCGCGATCGACGGCGGCCGCTGGTGGACGATCATCCCGCTCGGCCTCGTCGAACGCGGGATGGCGCTGACCGAGCTGATCGCGCTGGGCGTCCTGCTCGCTCCGGCGCGTCCTCAGGAGCGGTAGAGCTCGGTCAGCAGGGCGGCGGCCAGGTGCGTCGCCGGGTGCGCGTCGCGGAGGCGCCAGATCAGCCGGACCGGGATGCGGCCGGCGTCGCGCAGCGGCCGGTAGCGGATGCCGTCGCGCCGGTACTGCGCCGCGGTCGCTTCGGGGGTGACGCCGACGCAGCGCCCGGTCGCGATCGCCGCCAGCCAGTCGTCGATGTCGTGGGTGTACTCCACCGCCGGCTGGCCGTCCTCGGGCCACAGGTCCGGTGTCGTCGTGCCGGTGCGCCGGTCGACGACGAGCGTGCGGCCGCTCAGCTCGGCGAACGGGATCACGCGGCGCCGGGCCCACGGGTCGTCCGACGCGAGCGCGACGCACCGGCCTTCGTGGCCGACGACCGTGTGGGCGTAGCGGCGGGTGTCGACGGCGGTGCGGACGACGGCCAGGTCGCAGCGCCCCTCGGCCAGGCCGCCGGTCGCCGTGTTGGTCCGCACCAGCTGCAGCTCGACGTCGGGATACCGGTCCTGCCAGCGCCGCTGGAACTCCGCGGTGTGCCGGCCCACCGCCGACCACGCGTGCCCCAGCCGCAGCCGGGTGTGGCCGGTCGTGACCTCGTGGACCAGCGTTTCGGCGTCGGCCAGCAGGACCCGCGCCCGGGCGAGGACCGTGACCCCGGCCGTGGTGGGTTCGACGGTCCGGCTCGTGCGGTGCAGCAGCCGCACGCCCAGGACCCGCTCGAGCGCGAGCAGCGTCCGCGACACCGTCGCCTGGGAGACGCCGAGCTCGAGCGCGGCGTCGGTGAAGCTCCCGGCGTCCACCACCGCGACGAAGTGCCGCAGGTGGCGCAGCTCCAGCGAGGCATCCATGCGCTCAGCGTATAGCCGGCGTGTCGGATGCATTTTGCGTATGCCCCGCCGGCCTCGATAGTCGGGGCATGACGAGCGAAGGACGCCTGCGCGGGGCGGCACTGATGACGGGCAGCGGGCTGTCCAACCAGGTCGGGGCGTCGGTCGCGGCCCTGGCTTTCCCGCAACTCGGGCCGGCCGGTGTCGTGGCCGTCCGCCAGTGGGTCGCGGCCGCGGTGCTGCTGGCGACCGCGCGGCCACGGCTGCGCGGGTTCACCGCCGCCCAGTGGCGGCTCGTCCTGGCCCTCGCGCTGGTGTTCGGGACGATGAACCTCTCGCTGTACAGCGCGGTCGACCGCGTCGGCCTCGGCCTGGCCGTCACCCTCGAGTTCCTGGGCCCGCTGGCCGTCGCCCTCGCCGGGTCACGGCGGCGAGGCGACTTGCTGTGCGCGCTGGTCGCGGCGGGGGCGGTCGTGGTCCTGGTCCGGCCGCGGCCCAGTACCGACTACCTCGGCATCGGCCTGGCGCTGCTCGCCGCCGCGTGCTGGGCGGCCTACATCCTGCTCAACCGCGAGGTCGGCGCGCGCATCCCCGGCATCGCGGGCTCGGCGGCGGCCGCGGGCGTGTCCGGGCTGGCGTACGTGCCGGTCGGCGTCTGGGCGATGATCGCGCACCGGCCCGGGCTCGGGGCGGTCCTGGCCGCGGTGACCGCCGGCGTCCTGTCGTCGGCCGTGCCGATGCTGGCGGACCTGCTGACGCTGCGCAGCGTCCCGGCGCCGGTGTTCGGCACGGTGATGAGCGTGAACCCGGTCCTGGCGGCGCTGGTCGGCTGGGTGGTTCTCGGCCAACGCCTCGACGCCCTCGCGTGGGCGGCGATCGGCGTGATCGTCGCGGTGAACGTCTTCGCGGTGGTCAGACCTGCAGCACCGGTTCCGTCGTCTCCGTCAGCCGAGGGTCCGGCTTCTCCCCCGACATCGCCAGGAAGCCCCGAGCCACCCGCAGCAGCAGCGGCCAGTTCTTCGGCTTCTTCTTGTCCACCCCGCCGATCAGCTGCTTGAGCATCGACAGCGTGTCGAAGTAGATGCGCTCGCACACGAGCTTTTCGTCGGCGTCGAACACGAAGTAGGCGGTCATGCGGACGCGGAAGCGGGACCCGGTCGCCGGGATGGCGCCGAACGGGCCGAGGTGCGTGCCCAGCAGCCAGAACTCGACGACGACCGCGTCGGCGCTGTGCCGCAGCGCGATCAGCTCGTGGTGCTGGTCGGGGAACGCGGTGCGGGTGTCCTGGTAGTAGCCGCGGACGGCGCCGTCGCCGTGGCGTCCCAGTCCTGGGCCACCTCGTCGTGGAAGTGATCGAGCACCAGCTTCTGCCGGGCCGCGAGGACGTCGGGTGCGGGGATGTCGAACTCGGTCATCGGCGCTCCTTAAATCTACGACGTAGGTAATTCACGATAACCTACACTGTAGGCACGCTGAAGGAAGGGGACGTCGTGCTCGAAGGAACCCTCGCCCACGCCAAGCCGGTGATCAGGTGGGGGCTCGGCCACGCGCTCCCCCGGACCGTCCTGCGCCGCGAAGCCCGGCGCGGCGACCTCCAGGGACGGATGGTCGTCGCCGCGGCCGACGGGCACGACCTGACCGGGCTGTTCGAGGAGATCCGCGCCGCCGGCCCGCTCGCCCGCACGCGGTTCGGCTGGATGACCACCACGCACGCCGCGGTCCGGGAAGTGCTGTCCAGCGAGGACTTCCGCGTCGGCGTCATCGGCTCCGACGGCTCGCCGCTCGGCCGGCTGGTCGAGTGGTCGGCCGCCGGGCACCTGCACCCGGTGCGGCCGCCGTCGCTGCTCGCCGTCAACCCGCCCGAGCACACCCGCTACCGCAAGCTGGTCACCGGCGTGTTCACCGTGCGCGCCGTCGAGCAGCTGCGTGGGCGCGTCCAGGAGATCGCCGACGGCCTGCTCGACGCGCTCGACCCCGGCCATCCGCTCGACCTCGTCGAGGCCTACTGCGGCCTGCTGCCGGTGACGGTCATCAGCGAGATCCTCGGTGTGCCGCCCGCCGACCTGGACAAGGTGCTGTCGCTGGGCGCGGCCGCCGCGCCCAGCCTCGACCTCGGCCTGGGCTGGCGCACGTTCCGCGACGTCGAGACCGCGCTGGGCGAGTTCGACGCCTGGCTCGGCGAGCACCTCGACCACCTGCGCCGGCACCCCGGCAAGGACCTGTTCAGCAAGCTCGTCGCGGCCCGCGACGACGGCGTCGGCCTCACCGAGACGGAGCTGAAGTCGACGGCGGGCCTGGTGCTGGCGGCCGGTTTCGAGACGACCGTCAACCTGCTCGGCAGCGGGATCGCCCTGCTCGCGAACGACCCCGGGCAGCTCGCCGTGCTGCGCGAGCGGCCCGAGCTGTGGGGCAACGCCGTCGAGGAGGTCCTGCGGTACGACCCGCCGGTCCTGCTGACCGGCCGGCTCGCGACGCGTGCGACCGAGATCGCCGGGGTTCCCCTGCCGCGCGGGGCGCTGGTGACCACCGTGCTGGCCGGCGCGAACCGCGACCCCTCGGTGTTCGCCGAGCCGGGCACGTTCGACGTCACGCGGGACGGCGCGCGCGACCACGTGGCGTTCGGCGCCGGGCGCCACCACTGCCTGGGTGCGTCGCTGGCGCGCATGGAGGGCGAAATCGGGCTGCGCACGATCTTCGACCGGTTCCCCGGCCTGCGCGTGCTGCCCGGCGGCCGTCGCCGGCGGACGCGGATCCTGCGCGGCTACGAAACCCTGCCCGCGGTGCTGGCCCCGTGACGACGCGGCGGGGCCGTCCCCCCAGGGACGCGGACGTCCTGTCGCGCGCGCGGATCCTGAAGGAGGCCCTCGCGCTGGTCGACGAGGAAGGCCTGGATGCGGTGAGCATGCGCAAGCTCGGGCGTCGGCTCGGCGTCGACCCGATGAGCCTGTACAACCACGTCGACGGCAAGGACGCCCTGCTGGACGGGGTCGCCGAGGTGCTGCTGGCCGCGATTCCCGCGCCCGCGACGGGTTTGGGCCTGCGGGAGACGATGTCCGCGCTGGCGCACGGGTTCCGGGCCGCGATGCTCGGCCACCCACGCGCGGCGCCGCTCGTGCTCACCCGCCAGCTCGCGTCGATGACGGCGCTCGCCCCGGTGGAGGCCGTGCTCGGCCCGCTGCTCGCGGCGGGCTACCCGCCGGAGCGCGCGGTGCACGGGCTGCGGGCGGTACTGGCGTTCCTCATCGGCACGCTGATGCGCGAGGTCGACGCGGCGCCGACGTTCAGCGGTACCGGCGACCCGGAGCGGCTCGCGGACCTGACCGGGTCCGGGCTGCCCGCGGTCGTCGCGGCGGCGCCGTACCTCGCGGTGTGCGACCACGAAGCGGAGTTCGAGTTCGGGCTGGGGATCCTGCTCGACGCGCTGGCGCCGTGACTCAGCGGATGCGTTCGTGCAGGGCGGCCATGCGGGCGTCGAGGTCCGCCGCCGTCCGGGCCGCGGCGGCGAGCTCGCCCGCGAAGTCGTCCGGGACGCTGTCGGCGTACTTGTAGGACAGCTTGTGCTCGACCGCGGCCCAGAAGTCCATCGCGATGGTGCGCAGCTGGACCTCGACCTTGACCTTCTCGACGCGGTCGGACAGGAACACCGGGATCCGGACGATCAGGTGCAGGCTGCGGTAGCCGTTGGCCTTCGGCCGGGCGATGTAGTCCTTGGTGCGCAACAGTTCGACGTCGTCCTGCGCGGTGAGCATCCGGGCGACCTGGTGGACGTCGGAGACGAACGGGCACACCACGCGGATGCCGGCGATGTCGTCGAGGACGTGCGCGGCGGCGATCCAGTCGTCGCCGAGGCCGCGGCGGTGGACCTTCTCCTTGATGGCCTCCGGCCGCTTCACCCGGCTCGTGATGTGCTCGATCGGGTCGTGGCGGTGGACGAAGTCGAACTCCTCGCTGAGGATCCGCAGTTTCGTCATCAGCTCTTCGATGGCGAACTTGTACATCAGCAGGAATCGCGGGAGCTGCCCGGCGACGGCGAGCTCGTCGGCCGCCTCTCGCAGGTCCTCGGCCGCCGGATCGGTGGTCACTGAAGCCTCGTGCTGTCGTCGGTCGGTTTGCGCGCACCAGGTTACTGCGCTCCACCCGATCAACGAGCACCGGCGGGCCGGAGTTCCCGCCGGTCACCGGATCGGGTCACGGGAAGCCGTAGAGCCGCCGCGCGTTGGCGCCCAGGACGGCCTCGCGCGTCGCGGGATCGGGGACCCAGTCGGCGAGCAGGTCGACGAGGTCGCCGTCGTTCGGCATCGGGCCGTGGCAGCCGACGTGCGGCCAGTCGGAGCCGTAGACGCACCGGTCGGGCGCCGCGGCGACGAGCTCCCGGGCGAACGGGGCGATCTCGGCGTACGGCGGGTCGGCGAGCCGGTTGGCACCCGACAGCTTGACCCAGGCGCCGTCGGCGACGAGGTCGCGGACCAGCCGGTTGTCGGTCTCGGGCATGCCCAGGTGGTCGAGCACGTACGGGACGCGGAGCTTGGCCAGTCTCGCCGGATCCAGGGTCCTGGTGAACAGCTGCAGGTGCCAGCTGTGTTCCACGCAGATCGCTTCGAGCCGGTCCAGCGCGCCGAAGCCGACGCCGCCGCCGGTCAGGGTGTTGATCCGCAGCCCGGTGACACCGGCGTCGTGGAGTTCGGCGAGTTCGCGGTCTGTGATGTGCGGGTCGACGACCGCGACGCCCTTGAGCCGGCCGGGGTGGGCGCGGAGGGCGTCGAGGAGCAGGGTGTTGTCGGTGCCGTGCACGCTGACCTGCACGAGGACGCCGTAGGTCATGCGCGTGGCGTCGAGCATGGCCGTGTAGGCGGCGACCGTGGCGGGCGGTGGGGTGAAGCTGCGGTTTTCGACGAAGCCGCGGTCGCCGACGACGTGCGCGTGCGTGTCGACGGACCCGGGCGGCACGTCGACCCGGACGGGGGCGCGAGGCCGCGGGTCCGGGCCGGGGCAGTCGGCGGGTTCCACCGGGTCAGTGTGGCACCGCCGGCGGAGGGTGTGCACCGGCCCGCCGCCGGTGCACACCCTCCTGGTCTCACTTGCCTTCAGTGGCGGATTCGGTGGCGGTAGCGGTTGCGGTGCCGGTTTCGGTGCCCGCGCTCGCCGCTGCCGCGTCGGCGACGCACTTCTCCGCTACCGCGGCGGCTGCCTGCTCCGCCTCCTTGTCGGCGTTCTTGTTCTTGCCCTTGGCTTTCTGCTGGCCGTTGCCCTTCTGGTCGGCGGCCATGCCTTGCTGATCCGCGGCCGCACCGGAGGCGGCGGTGGCCTGGGTGACGCAGTCGAGGATGGCCGCACAGTCCTGTTCGGAGACCGCGTTCTGCGCAGCGGCTTCGTCCTGGGCTGCGGCTTCGTTCTGGGCCGCCATGCCCTGCTGGGCGGCCATGCCGTTCTCGTTGGCCATGCCGTTCTGCTTGGCCATACCGTTCTCGTTGGCCATGCCGTTCTCGGCAGCCGCGCCCTGCTGGGCGGCCATACCGTTCTCGTTGGCCATACCGTTCTGCCTGGCCGCGCTGTTCTGCTTGGCCATACCGTTGCCGTTGGCCATACCGTTCTGGTCGGCCATGCCGTTCTCGGCGGCCGCGCCGTTCTCGGCGGCCATGCCGTTGGCGTCGGCGGCTCCGGCGGCCTGGGCCACGCACTGCTCGACCACGTCGCAGGCCTGAGCGGCCGCGTCGGCCTGCGCGGCCGCGTCTCCGGCCATCGCGTTCTCGTCGGCCGCGCCGTTCTTCGCGGCCTTGCCCTCCTGGTCGGCGCTCTTCTGCTTGGCCTTGCCGTTGCCGGCCGCGCCCTGGTCGGCGGCTTCCTGCTGGGCGGCCATGCCGTTCTCGGCAGCCATGCCGTTGCTGTCGGCCATGCCGTTCTCGGCAGCCATGCCGTTCTGCGCTGCCATGCCGTTCTCGTCGGCCGCGCCCTGCTGGGCGGCCTTGCCGTTCTTGGCCTTGCCAGCACCCTTCGCCATGCCGTTCTCGTCGGCCTGGGCGCCTTCCTTCTCGGCCGCCCCGGCGATCGCCGCGCACTGGGTCGCGACCGCGTTCGCCGCCACCGCTCCCCCGCAGCCGGCCGCCGCGCGGCGCTGCTGGATCTGGTCGACCACCGCCTGGCGGTTGGCGATCCGGGCCGCCGACTGGGCGTCCGGGGCCGCCTGCTGGCCCGCGATGAACGTGAGGTTGTTCTGCAGCGCGGTGTCCAGTCCGCCGCAGCTCTCGGTCGCCGCGTTGCTCGCCGGGCTGCTGAGGGCGATCGCCGTCGCCGTCGCCCCCGCCACTCCCAGCAGCGCCGCCAGCCCGATCGTGGCCTGCTTGCGGTGTCGTCCGGTACTGCGTCCGTGGGGCATCAGCCCCTCCTCTCGGGTCGCCACCTCACCCAGGCACACGGGGCGCCGTCGTGAATGGTTCACCGATCACCGAAACGGATTTACCGGAACGTCTACTATGGACACACGATCGGGCGTCGACCAGCTCCTCGAGCCGAATATCTCAGCCGAGGTCGGCCAGCTGCGGCACGGCCGGCGCCATGCCCTCGATCCACGCGGCGGGCGACCCCGTCGTCGGCGTGATGATGGCCGTGTGCACGCCGAGCTTCGCGTAGTCCGCCATGGACCGGACGAAGTCGTCGCGGTTCGCCGGCGACGGGCGCGGGTTGTTGGCCAGGACCGTCTTGCGGATCTCGTCGTAGTCGCGGCCGACGTCGTCGCAGTGGCCGCGCAGCACGTCGAGCTTGTGGGCGACGTCCTCGGGCGAGGAGGCGAAGAGGTTGCACGCGTCGCCGTACTGCGCGACCAGCCGCAACGTCTTGCGCTCTCCACCGCCGCCGATGAGCACCCGCGGGCGGTTGATCGGCTGGGGCGAGCAGAGCGTCTCGGCGAGCTGGTAGTGCTTGCCTTCGAACGGGCCGTTGTTCTCCGGGTCCCACATCTGCCCGCAGATGCGCAGCGTCTCCTCCAGCCGTTCGAACCGCTCGGCGATCGGCGGGAACGGCACGCCCATCCCCCGGTGCTCGCGCTCGAACCAGGCGGCACCGGCGCCCAGCACGGCCCGGCCGCCCGAGAGGACGTCGAGGGTGGTGACGATCTTCGCGAGCAGGCCGGGGTGCCGGTAGGTCACGCCGGTCACGAGCAGGCCGAGGTCGATCCGGGAGGTGTGCGCGGCGAGGAAGCCGAGGGTGGTGTAGCCCTCCAGCATGTTCGACTCGGCGGGCAGGCCCGTCGGCTCGATCTGGAAGTAGTGGTCCATGAAGGAGAGCCAGGTCGCCCCGGCCTCCTCCGCCGCGCTGCCCACCCGGGCGAGCTCACCGGCGATGGCGGTGGGCCCGCCGTCGATGTCGAAGATGGGAAGGTGGAAACCGAGCTCCATGAAATGTTCTCCTGACGTGCGGTCGGCGTGGCCCTCACGTTAGGACCTGGAGCGCGCTCCAGGGCAAGCCCCGGCTTCAGCAGCGAGGCGGTTAAAGTAATCCGCCATGACCGAGGCACGAGCGACCGCGCCCGTCGTCTTCGTGTCTTACGCTCACGATGACGATGACCACGTGCAAGCCGTCTTGCGCCTCGCGAAGCTGCTACGCCGATCCGGAATCGAGGTCCTCCTCGACCGATGGGCGGACCAGGAGCGGATCGACTGGGCGTTGTGGGTCGACCAGACCATGCCGACCGCGGACTTCGTGCTCGTGATCGCGTCACCCGAATACCACCGCAGGGCGCTGGAGCAGGTTCCGGACGACGAAGGATGGGGCTCGCGGTACGAAGCAGCGATGCTGCGCGAGCTGCTCACTGCCGAGCGGTCCCGGTGGCGCGCCCGAATCCTCCCCGTCCTCCTTCCCGGCCACGAGATCCAAGAAATTCCGCATTTCCTCCAGCCGCACGCGGCCACGCACTATCCCTTTTCGTTCGCACCTGGCGGAGCCGACGACCTCCTGCGTTCCCTCACCGGGCATGCCGCGGAGACCCCGCCACCCCTGGGCGAGCTGTGGAAGCCACCACCGCCGAAGGGCGACGACGCGCTCCCCTTACGCGACCGCGTCGTGTCCCCGACCCGGGAGGCGTTGACCGACCCCGCCCGGCTGATCTTGCCGCTGCTTCGCCGAGCCAACCTGGAGTCGGTGTTTCTCCCCGCGGTGGAGCAGGCACTGGCAGTTCCGGCGGTGGTCGCGATCCACGCCGAGGCCGGTATGGGCAAAAGCGTGCTGCTGGCACAACTCCACGACGAACTCGCGAAGCGACCGGATGTGGGCGTCGTCCTCGTGTCCCTGAGCGAGAAGGTGACAGACCGGCCTCGAACGCCTGCCGAACTCGACACCCAGCTCGGCGCGGCGATCGGCCGTTCGGGGACGCTGAGCGACGTGATCACCCTCCAGCAATCGTGGGGCCTACGTCCCGTGGTGCTCCTGGACACCCTCGACCTCGTCCTCGACCACGAACTCCGCCCGGTGCTGACGCAATGGCTCCACCGGCTGCTCGAGCAAGGTGTTCCCGCGGTCTTCACCTGCCGCAGCTTCGAGTTCCGGACCCAGCTCGAGCCACTCAGCGAACGGATGCTTCTGCTCGCGTCCCGGATCGACCGCAAAGAGGTGTACCGGCTCAGCGAATCCGAGACCGCACACTTCGCTTTGTCCTACGTGGAGACGCTCACCGAGGTGACGGCCGACCGACGGGACGCGTTCCTGGAGCGCCTCCTGCACCTGCGCGGACGGCGGCGCGCCGTAGTCGAAGTGTGCGGTAACCCCCTGTTGCTGGCGCTGGCCTGCAGCCTGTACGCGCCCACCGGTGAGATTCCCGAGGACCTCACCGTCGCACGGCTGTTCCAGGCCCACTGGACGCGGCAGGTGGTCGGCAGCCCGCGACGGACCCTCACCTACGCCGAGGCGGAAGAACGCGCCAGGATCTGTCTCGCCGGTGGCCAAGCGATCCTGAACCGCTCGACCACGGTGTTCGCGGAGAACTTCCGCGCCGCCAAGATCGAACCGGCACCGGACGAGAAGGCGCTCGACGAACTGTGCTCGGCGGGAATCCTCGTTCCCGGAACCGAACCGACACGGTTCCACTTCTTCCATCAGACGTTCGCCGAGTGGGTGATCGCCCGATACCTGGCGGAAGACGACGCCGGCCAGGCGGATTTCCTGGCCCGGCTCACCGACCCGGTGCAGCGTGGCCATCTCGGGCCCATCCTGGTTCAGCTCCTCTACACGATCGAGGAGCCTGCCGATTACCGGCAGGCTGTCACCCGGCTGGACCTCGACGACTTGCTCTCCCTGCGGGCCGTCGCGCTTTCGGCGGTCACTCGCGGCGATCTCGACCTGGTCGCCGACCTGTTTCAGCACGCTCGCGGACTCTCCCCCGAGCACGAATGGCACGTGGTCGAGGCGCTTTCCGCCACAGCCGAGCGCGATGCGGCCACCGTGGCGGACCTCCTTCTCGCCGGGTTCGACCGGATCGCCGGGATCGCCCTGCCCGTCGCCACCCGGGTGCTGGGCGATTTGATCGCCCGCTCGACGGAACGAAGGCGGCTCCTGCCGACGGCCCTGGACGCGATCGCGTGCCGACGTCCGACCGTGCGCGATCCCTACCAACGCGACCAACTGCCGGAGCGGATGCTGGAGGCGTTCGGCGAAGCCGCGCTCACCACGACCGATCGCGAAGTACTCCGGCGGAACTACGGCAGGCTCGGGCCGCTGGCCCGCGTGGCGATCATCCGCATGCACGCCGGCGTCGCCGCGGCTGAAGCCGCGAACCTGCTCGAAGTGGCACTGGAAATGCGACAACCCACGGCCACGACATCAGAAGTCCTCGCGCTGGCTAGGACCGTGTTCAGCAACGCGGCCGCGCGGAGAACTCTGAATTGGGACCAGTGGCGGTCGATGCTGGCGATCGGCTACCCGACCGGGTGGGACGATCTCCAGTGCGAGCTCGTCGCGGACTTGATCCTCGGTGCTCGCTCGGTTTCCCTGCAGGACCTCCTCGACGGCGCCCTGAGCTCGGATGCGGTCGTCGCGCAGCGGTCGGTGTACGTGGCCGAGAAGGTCGCCGCCCGGGAGCCTCGCTCGACCTTCGGCTTCCTGCTGGCAGAGCCTCCGCCAACCGAGCGGCGAGCCCTCTCGCTCGTACGGACGATGCTGGTCAAGGCCCCGCCGACCGACCGGGAGCTGGCCGGCCGACTCATCGCCTGGCTCGAACCTGTCCTCGCGGTGGACGCCCGCATGATCGGGCAGGCCATGGTCCACGCCGCTTCGGCGCACTCGGATCTCCTGGCGGACGTCATCGCGCGAACGGATCACCTGCCCTACGGGGACTTCTCCCGGATCGTCAGCGCGGTCCTCGACGTCTGCCCGGCCGCGGAATTGGCCGCGCTGTTGCCAGGCCTCCGCGCGGTCGCCGAAGGAGTCGACGGACTGGCCGGGCGCGTCGCCGGTACGTTCGCCCCGATCGACGAACGCTTGCGAGATCGGTGCGAGGACCTGGCCCTCGGCGGGGCGAGCACTCCGGCGAAGGCCGCCGTCCACCGACTGGTGACCACTGCGATCGAGCTCGGCTGGTTCGATGCGGGGGTTGCCGGTCGGCTCCTCGCCGCGGGTCATCCCGGCGCAGTTCAGAACGTCGGCCGTTGGATCACGGAGGTCCCCCGTGGTCCCCTCACCGAAGACCTCGCGGTCGCTTTGACCAGCGCGCTCGAGGGTGCGACGGCGAGCCCGGTGATCCGGGCACTGACCGCGGCCATCGCCAATGACATCCGGCGTGGCGGGCCGCTGTCCGCGCGGGGGACCGCCCTCATCGCCCGACTCGTCACCCGTGGTGAAACTCCGGCCTCTCCGACGTCTTCGGCGCGTGAGCTGATCCGCGCCGCCCTCGTCCTCCTCCTCGTGCAACTCGTTCCCGGCTGTGACGACACCACGCTGCGGCCGCTCATCCATCGCGCTGTGCGCGCTCCGGCCCTCGCTCACCTCGACGAGGCCGTCGAGCTCGTGGAGCGGGTGGTGAAACGATCCGGACAGGTGCTGCGAGGAGTCTCCCCGGCCGTGCTGGACGAGTTGCTCGAAGACCTGCCCGACCTCCCCGGGCGGACTCAGCGGGCCGTCGCCAAGGCTGCCCGGCTCGACCGCGGCGAGCAGAGCCGCGACTTCCGCCGGATAGCCGACCGGGCGACCGATACCAAGACCCGGACCTACGTACTCGGACGTCTCACCTGATTTCAGGCCCCGGCTTCAGCTCAGCCGCGCCACCAGGTCCGTGGCGATGCGGTGCTCCACCGGTGCCGGGACCGGCTGGACCTCGGCGGCGAGCCCGCCCGCGGCCACCGCCGCCAGGCTGCGGACCTGCAGCGTGAGGCCCAGATCCATCGCCTGGATCGAGTTGCCGTTCGCGGCGGTCAGGTTGAGCATCCGGCCCTGGTCGAGGACGACGATCTCGCGGCCGTCGGCCAGGATGTGCCCGACCCGGCGGCCCGGCGCGCCGTACTCGGCCGTGCGGACCGTCGCCGCCCGCAGCGCGGCCGCGTCGATCTCCCAGGCGAAGTGCCCGACGCCGGCGAGGAGCGCGCCGTCGGGCAGGGCCGCCAGCTCCGCCTCGCCGACGACGCCGGGCGCGCCGGTCGCGGTGAAGACCGCCTGCGCGTCCGACACGACCTCGACCGATGAGCCGACCCGGTGACCGTCCAAAATGGCCTGGAGCGCGCGCATCGGGTCGGTGTCGCACACCGCGACCCGTGCGCCGAGCCGCGCCAGGGTGTCCGCGACGCCCTTGCCGCACGGCCCGTAGCCGAGCACCGCCGCGCGCATTCCCGGCAGCATCAGGTTGGTGGCGTTGAGGAATCCCTGCACGACGCTCTGGCCGACGCCGAACTCGTTCTCCACCAGCAGCTTCAGCCGCGAGTCGTTGATCACGACGACCGGGTGGCCGACGCGTGCCTCCCGCAGCCGCAGGCCGCCGGTGGTCGTCTCCTCGGTGCCGCCGAGGTACCCGGCGGGCGCACCGGATGCCAGTAGCGAGAGCGTGAGGTCGGCGCCGTTGTCGAGCGTGAGGTCCGGCTCGCACTCGAGGACCCTCGCGACGTTCCGGGCATGGTCGGCGTCATCGTCGGCGCGGCGGGTGTGCACCCGCACGCCGAGCGGCCGCAGCGCGTCGGCGACGTCGTCGTGGGTGGTGCCGGGCGAGCCGGTCAGCGTGACTTCGACGCCGGCCCCGGCGAGCAGGGTGACCAGGGCCGCCGTCTTGGGCTCGACGTGCAGGCACATCGCGAGGCGCCGCCCGGCGAGCACCGCGGCACTCTCCTCGACGGCGGCCGCGGTCAGCGGCATGTGCTTGAGCGCCCAGTTCGTACCGGCGTGCGGGGATGAAGACATGACTGTCCTTACGGTTGAAGAGAAAGGGACCCGGAGCGGGGCCCGTCAACCGTAGAAGTCGCAGCGGTAGGAGTGGTCGCCGAAGATCGGCGCCACGAGTTCCCGACCGCTCATGCCTCCAAGCTACCGCACGTCAGGCGCGGTAGTCCTCGAACTCCGAGAGCGGCTCAGCTTCTCGGCGACCTCGGACCAGTCCTTGCCGGTGCACCTCGCGACGAGATCGTCGAAGTAGGTCAGGAGCGCCGGCCAGTCGAAGCGGTCGACGATCACGTGGTGACGGCCCGAGATCGGCTTGCTCCGCGCCCGCTCGCCCAGCCAGCCCGGGCTGCAGACCAAGAACTCGAACGACTCCTCGCCCTGCTCGCCCGCGGGCCCGGCGAGCATCTGGACCAGGAACACGAACCGCTCCGGGTCTTCCGGGACGTACGACTCCGGCTCGATGTCCGGGGTCAGCAGCCAGTGGATCTCGGCGCGGGCCGGGCCGTTCGTGGTCATGACCCCAGTGTGGCGGCCAGGAAGTCGGCCACCTCGGCCGGCTCGCCCGCGCCGGTCGTCACCGGGACCGCTGACGCGCGCAGGTGGTCCGCGAACTCCGCCGACTTGCGGCCGCCCGCGATCAAGAACGGTGGTGCGCCCGCGCCGGCGTACGCCAGTGGGCTCGCCTCGCGCAGCGTTGCCGGGTTGCGGCCCAGGGCCAGCAGGATCGAGGCACGGGTGAGCGGGTCCTGTCCCGTGAAGGCGAACTCGGCCGGCGCGTCCAGCGCCGCCACCGCCCGGACCGCGCTGTCCGGATCCCTGGCCACGCCCAGCAGCGACGCCAGCGTGCCGCCCGTTCCCGTGCCCACCGCCGTGATCCGTGCCGGGTCGACGTTCAGCGCCGTCGCGTTGGTCTTGAGGAACCGGACCGCGCACCTCGCGTCCGTCAGCGGCGCCGGCCAGCGCGCCGCGGGTGCCAGGCGGTAGTCGATCGACGCGACCGCGAACCCCCGCGCCGTCAGGGCGTCGCGCAGGGGGACGAGCCGGGACCCGGCGAGCAGCGCGCCCGGGCCGGACGGCTTGCGGTTGCCGACGACGAGCCCGCCGCCGTGCAGGACCAGCGCCACCGGGGCGGCCCTGGCGTCCGGGCGCGGGCGGGCGATGTCCATGACCAGCGGAATCCCGTCCGGACGGCAGTACTCGACCGTGCTGCCGTCGAGCAGCGTCGACGTCGTCCTGCCGGTGACGTTGTCGCCCGCCGCGACCGTTCCCGCCGCGCCGGTCGCGAGCACCAGCAGCAGCACCGGGAACAGCACGATCCACGCCGACACGCGCCGCGCCGTCGACGGCCGCGGGTGCGCCCGCCGCCGCCTCGCGATCAGGAAGCCGAAGACCGCGATGACCTGCAGCGCTGCCGCGGCGTAGTCGGTGAACCCGACGACGGTGTCCGCCGGCTGCCAGGGGTCCAACCGCGTCAGCAGCCCGAGCGGCCGGCTCGCCACCCACAACGCGAGACTCGCGGCCGCGACGAGCGCGCCGGCCCGGGTGGTCTTGCGGGTCGGCCACCCGAGGACCGCGAAGAAAGCGACGAGCTCGACGGCGGCGAACAGGCCGAACAGCATCGCGTAGAACTGCCAGACCCGCCAGAGCGCGGCGAGCGAGGCAGCCGGGATCAGGGCACCGCCGAGTGCGGCGAAAGCGGCCGTGACCAGCACCGGACCGCGTCGCAGCGGGGGTGGCGCGGGGTAGCGCGCGGTCGTCGACGGGTGGCGTGTGCCGTAGTACCCGTCGACGACCTCCATGGCGCCAGTGTCACCCTGGTCGCGCGCGAGCGCACCCTACTTGCGCGAGGCCGTGTAGTTCCGGAACAGCAGGTAGGTGTCCAGGATGTCGGACGACGCGCTCTCGACCGAGCGGTAGATCCCCCACTTCGGGCGCACGTAGTCACCCTGGTCGGGGATGTTCACGCTCGACATGCTGCCCTGCGCGGCGACCGGCGCACCGGTCCCGGTGCCGTTGCGGATGACGCACGACGCCTTGCCCTTCGAGCCCGGCGTGAACGTCCATTCGATGGTGATCCACTTGTTCCGCAGCGGCGAAAGATCGGTGGCCGCGATGCTGGGCGACCCCGAGTTGGCGTACGCGCGAGCGTTGAGCATCTCCTTGCTGCCGCTGCGAGTCAGGTCGAGCGTCACCCACGGGCCGCCGTTGGTGGACGGGGTCTTGGTCTGGAAGATGTGGGTGAACTTGCTGGTCCCGTGCAGGGTGCCCGGGATGTACATCTCGTAGGAGAGCGTCCAGGTCTCGCCGTCGTGCATCTTCAGCGTGGTGCCGCTCTGGACCATGCCCTTGGACTCGGTGCGCTGGCGGTCGCCGCCGCCGGTGGTGTCGCGGTCGTCCTTCCAGATGTTGAAGCGGTAGTGGTCGCCCTCGACCACGACGTACTTGCGGTCGGGGTGGTGGTTGCCGCGGTCGGCCTCGATGCCCTCGTAGGCCTTGAGGCCGTCGGTGGCGGGGTCGGGGTGCCACAGCGGGGCCGCCTGGGCGGGCAGCGCCGTGCACAGCATGATCGGGACGACCAGGGCGAGGGCCATCCTGCGGGGGAATTCCGGCATCGTCGGTGTGTCCTTCCTGACGAGCGTTCGGCAGGGGTGCACATCGGTCGGCGGACGGACCCGGCAAACCGGGCTGGACATCCGATGTCTAGCACTCCGAAGTTAGCGCTTTCCGGCACCGATTGGCAAGGTGTCTCCACACTTGGTCGACGATTCATCCGATGGCTAAGCCTCCCGGACCGATGGTGGCGTTCCTGGCTCAGGCGTAGCAGGCCGCCAAGGCACCGAACGCCGCCTTCGGCTCCCACGGGACGCCGTCGTACGTCTCCCCCGTCCCGTCCTCCAGCACCTTCACCACGCCCCAGCTCGCCATGTCCAGGTCCACCCGGGGATCGGCCCGGTGGACCAGCCCGTAACACACGAACGTGCAGGCGAAAGCCGCGTCGACGCCCTCCGTCGTGAAGATCTCCAGCAGCTCGCGGAAGTACCGGGCCTGCTCCTCCTCGTCGCGGACGTACTCCCCCTTCAACCGGACCGGGACCGTGTCCTCGTACTCCAGGATCTCGCCGCAGCGGGCGCCGAGGTCGGCCGCACCGCGGTACGGGGTCACGCCGAACTCCGTGATCGCCACCGGCTTGCCCGCCGCCACCAGCGTGCGGATGCCGTCCCGGTACACGTGCGCGACCTCCTTCGAGCGGTGCGCGTCCACCGACACGATGTCGAACGGCGCCCAGTCGACGCCTTCCAGCGGTACCGCCGCGTACGTGACGCGGCCGCCGAAGCGAGCCCGGACCGCCGACACCGCGCGGTCCAGGAAGTCGTTGACGCGCGGTGGAAGCCCGGCGACGAGCTCCCGCGACGCCAGCAGGCCGGCCACGCGTTCTTCGATGCCGCCGCCCGGCAGGAAGCCGTGGTTGAACAGGCTCAGCTCGGCGCCGGTGACGAACACGATCTCGGCTCCCGCCGCCCGGAGCCGTTCCGCCCGCGCGGCGCCGTCGGTCAGCAGCGCGAGGATCTCGTCCTGGGTGCGGTCCCAGGGGAACGGCGAGAACCACACCTCCAGCCCCAGCGCGGCCGCTTCGCGAGCGGCGTGCTCGAGCCGGTCCAGGTCGGTGCCGATCAGCCGGACCGCCGTGCAGTGCAGGTCGTCGCGGATGATCGTCAGCTCGCGGCGGACCAGGTCCGGGTCGAACGGGCGGTTGAACCGGCCGTCGCGCTCCAAGCCGGTGTCGTAGCCGATGCCCTTGGCTCGCACTTGCCCTCCAGAATTTAGGGTACGGTCCGTACCGTACCCTAAAGTTGTACACTGCGGTCCATGGCCGAGAAGACCCGCCGTCGCGGTGCCGAGCTGGAAGAGGCGATCCTGCGCGCCGCCGCGGACGAGCTCGCCGAGGCCGGCTACCCCGGCCTGACCATGGAACGGGTCGCGCTGCGGGCCGGCACCAACAAGAACGCGATCTACCGCCGCTGGCCGAACCGTGCCGCGCTCGGCGTCGCCGCCTATCGCCACGTCGCCGAGGACACCCTCAAGCCGCCCGACATTGGCGACCTCCGCGAGGACGCGCTGACCCTGCTGCGTGCGATCAACTGCGGCCAGACCTCCCCCGCCGCCCGGATCCTGCGCGGTCTCCTGACCGGCGTCGGCGACGAACCGGAACTCCGGGAACAGCTGTACGAACAGGCTGCCGAGGGCGGCGCGAAGGCGTGGCTCGAGATCGTCGAGAGGGCCGTCGCGCGCGGCGAAGCCCGTCCCGGAGCCCGGCACCCGCGCGTCGCCACCGTGGCACTCGTGCTGCTGCGCAACGAGTTCCTCACCCGCGGACTGACCACAGTGGACGACGACGTGCTCGTCGAGATCGTCGACGAGGTCTACCTGCCGCTGGTGGGCGCGTAGATCGTCAGACGCAGCTCCGGGTCCTCGACCGCCTGGAAGGTCGCGTAGTCGAACTCCTGCGGCCCCGGTAGGAACACCCGCTTCCGGCCGGGTCCACTGTGGACGACGTCGTGGCGGTTCCACCACGCCGCGAACTCCGGGCAGCCGGCACGCAGCCGCTCGGCCAGCTCGGTGAAGGCGGGATCGCCGGCCCACAGGTCGTGCGCGGCGCGGAACTGCGCCACCACGTGCTCGCCCTGCGCGGCCCAGCCGGCGCCGAACAGGCGCCGCGCCCGCTCGTCGAGCAGCAGGAAGACCAGGATGTTCCGATCGGCTTCGGGCACCGCGCCGAAGTCGGTGACGAGCTCGGCCGCGGCGCGGTTCCACGCGAGCACGTCCCAGCGGCGGCCGGTGACGTACGCCGGCTCGGTCAGGCCCTCGACGAGCCGGCGCGTGGCTTCGGGCACCTTCTCGCGGGCGAACGCGGTCCGGGCCGGGTTCCGGGCCAGCGCCCGCAGGTGGGCGCGTTCGGCGTCGTCGAGCCGCAGGGCGCCCGCGAGCGCCTCGATCGTCGAGGACGACGGGCTGACCGTGCGGCCCTGCTCGAGCCGGACGTACCAGTCGACCCCGATGCCGGCCAGCTCGGCGACCTCTTCGCGGCGCAGCCCGGGTGTCCGGCGGCGGCGCCGGTCGGGCAGCCCGAGCGCCGCCGGGCTCAGCCGCTCCCGCCGGGACCGCAGGAACTCCCCCAGCCCGGCCCGGTTCGCCTCCGGCACGAAAACCTCCGTAAGACTCGACAATCCTAGGATGATACCAGGCCTGGTTGAGCGTGCCCGGTTCTTCGAAGATCGGGACATGAGAGCCGCGATCCTTGAAGAGTTCGGCAAACCCCTGTCGGTGCGCGAGATCCCCGCGCCGGTGCTCGGAACCGGCGAAGTGCTGGTCGACGTCGTCGCGGCCGGAGTGCTGCCTTACGCCGCGGAGGTGTTCCGCGGGGAGCGGAACTACCTGCTGACGCTGCCGGTGGTGCCCGGCGCGGGCGCGGTCGGCCGGGTCCGCGCGACCGGCCCGGACGCGACCCGGCTCGCCCCCGGCGACTGGGTGCTGTGCGACCCGGCGATCCGCTCCCGCGACGACGCACTCACCCCCGACATCACGCTCCAGGGCCTGAGTGCCCGCGGCGACGGCGGCCTGTTCCTGCAGCGCCACTACGGCCACGGCTCGTACGCCCAGCAGGTGCTGGTCCCGACCGAGAACGCGATCCCGCTCGGCCCGATCGACCCCGCCGAAGCCGGCCGCTGGACCGCGCTCAGCCTCTGCCTCGTCCCGTACGGCGGCCTGCTCGCCGCGGACCTGCGGCCGGGCGAGACCGTGCTGGTCAGCGGCGCCACCGGGAACTTCGGGAGCGCGGGAGTGGCGGTCGCGCTCGCCATGGGCGCGGCCCGTGTCGTGGCTCCGGGCCGGAACGAGACGGCGCTGGCGGACCTCGAACGCCGGTTCGGCGCCCGCGTCCGGACTGTGCGGCTCACCGGCGACGACGACACGGCCCGCCTGCGCGAAGCGGGCCCGATCGACGTCGTCCTGGACCTGCTGCCGCCGTCGGCGAGCACCGCGCCCGTGCGAGCCGCGGCGATGGCGGTCCGCGAGCGGGGCCGGGTCGTGCTGATGGGCGGCGTCGGCATGCTCGGCGGCGACGACCTCGCGCTGCCCTACCCGTGGCTGATGCGCAACGGCGTCACGCTGCGCGGGCAGTGGCTGGCCCCGCGGACGGCGAACGCGAGCCTGATCGCCCTGGCCCGCGCCGGGTTGCTGGACCTCGGCCAGTTCGTCGTCACCGAGTTCGGTCTCGACGAGATCGGTGCCGCCCTCGACCACGCGGCGAGCGGCCGGACGCGGTTCGCCCTCACGGTGGTCCGTCCTTGAGTAGCTTCGAAGGATGACCCGACTCGCCCGCCACGACAAGATCGCCGCCGCGCTGGCCTCGGCGCCGGACAGCCTCCTGGCCGGCGCGCGCCCGCTCGGCACCGGGATCGGCGGCTCGACGTGGCTGCTGACCGTGGCGGGCGAGCCCGTCTTCGTGAAGCGGGTCGCCCTCACCGACGTGGAGGTGCGGCACGAAGGGTCGACGGCCGACCTCTACGGGCTGCCGCCGTGGTCGCACTACGGGGTCGGGTCCGCGGGCGGCGGGGCCTGGCGTGAACTGGAAGCGCACCTCGCGACGACCGGCTGGGTAAGCACCGGGCAGTGCGAAAACTTCCCGCTCCTGCACCACTGGCGCGTCCTGCCCGGGGTGTCGCGCCCCGGCACGGACATCGAGCGGGACGTCGCGTTCTGGCACGGCGACGCGGGGGTGCGGCGACGGCTCGAAGCGCTCGCCGGCGCCACCACCGACCTCGTGCTGTTCCTCGAGTACCTGCCGCAGGACCTCGCGCAGTGGCTCGACGGCAACCCGGGCGGCCTGGCCCTGGCCCACCGCGACCTGCGCGGCATCACCGAGTTCCTGGCCGGGAAGGGTGTTCAGCACTTCGACGCGCACTTCGCGAACATCCTCACCGACGGGGAACGGCTCTACCTGACGGACTTCGGGCTCACGGTGATGCCGGAGTTCACGCTTTCCGAGGCCGAAGCGGAGTTCCTCGCCGAGCACTCCGCGCACGACCGGGCCTACGTGCTGACCCGCCTGCTGAACTGGGCCGTGCGGCACCAGCTCGACGACACCGATCTGCGCGGCTACGCCCCGCTGGCCGAGGTCGTCAACGACTTCTACTTCGCTCTCCACACCGCAGACCGGCGGACGCCGTACCCCAAGGACGAAATCGCTCAGCAGTTGGAGCGCGCCGGCTTGCCCGCGAACCGGTCGCCCAGGTAGTTCACGACGTCGCCGGCGGACACCGCCAGCGTCGTCACGTGCTCGCCGAGGTACGTGCCCCACGTGACGTCCACCCCGGCCGCGCAGTACTCGCGGCGCAGTGTCCGGGCCTGGGACAGCGGGATGATCTCGTCGAGGCTGCCGTGGAACAGGAAGACCGGCGCCTCCGGCGGGCGGGTGCCCAGCTCGTTCTCGGCCAGCCGGGCCTGCCACTTCGGGGTCGTCAGCGGGTTCGAGGTCGTGTAGTCGGCGATGTGCCCGAAGGCGTAGCCGAACACGGCGTCGACGCACGCGTCCTGCTGCGTCGCGTACAGCGTGCGCCCGCGCTCGTTGAGGTACGCGGGCAGGTCCAGCTCGGGGTACGCCGCGTCCAGGCCCAGCGCCGACAGCAGGAGGAACCCGAAGCCGACGCTGCCCTCGAGGCCCTGGGCCACGACGTTCAGGTCCGCGGGCGTCCCGCCGGCCGTGATGCCGGCGACCTTCAGCTCCGGCGCGTACGACGGCGCCAGCTCGCCCGCCCACGCCGCTCCCCCGCCGCCTTGCGAGTAGCCGGAGAACGCGACCGGTCCCCCGGCGGCCAGGCCCGCGGCCGGGAGCCGGGTCGCCGCGCGGGCCGCGTCGATCACCGTGTGGCCCTCGGACCGGCCGACGATGTAGGTGTGCAGGCCGGGGGTCCCGAGACCTTCGTAGTCGGTGATCGCCACCGCCCAGCCGCGGCTCAGCATCGCGTCGACGAACAGCGGCTTCTCGTAGTCGGGCTGGAACTTCGACGGCGCGCAGCGGTCGCCGATGCCGCGGGTGCCGCTGGCCACCGACACGATCGGGCGCGGACCCGCGCCGGTCCACGGTTTCGACGGCACCAGGACGCGGCCCGACACCGCGATCGGCGTGTCCGTCGCGGACCTCGACCGGTACAGCACCAGATACCCCTGCGTGCCGGCGGAGTCCGGCAGTGGCCGCCACCAGACGACGTCACCGTCGGCGCCCGGCGGCAGCGGGCTCGGCGGCGTGTAGAAGGCGTCGCCGTCCGGGCCGCGCGGTGGCTCCGCGGCGTTCGCCGGGCCGGCCATGGTGGATACCAGGAGAACGGCCAGCAGGACCGTCCACAAGCGACGCATGAGAACTCCTCGTTGAGTCCGGCTTCGGTCAGAAGACGCGGTCGACGTCTTCGGCGATCAGGTGGTCCAGCGCCCGCTCGGCGACGGCGGCGATGGTCATCGACGGGTTGCAGGCGGCGGTCGTCCCGGGCATCAGGGCGCCGTCGAGCACGTAGAGGCCGCGGTGGCCGAGGACGCGGCCCTCGAGGTCACAGACCGCGCCCATCGCGGCGCCGCCGAGCGGGTGCCAGGTGCTGGGCGCGAGAGCGGTCGTGTCGAGCAGCACGCCGAGCGGGCCGGCGATGCGGGAGATGCGTTCGTGGATGCGGGCACTGAGCTTCGCGTCGGCGTTCGAGGGCCAGTGCAGGACGGCGTCGTCCTTCGTGGCGTCGTAGACGAACCGGCCGCGGCCCGCACTGATGCCGTACCCGACGAGCATCGTGGTCCGCAGGTCCGGCAGCGGCGGCAGGGACGCCTGGATGACGGTGTTGGCCGTCGCCGAGTCGTCCCACTCCTTGCTGCCGTAGACGACCGGGCCGCCCTGCGGTGCGCCGAAGTCGTCGGCGAGGTTCGTCCAGGTGTAGATGCGGTCGCCGTTGCTGCCCCAGCCGGCGCCGAGGGCGTCGGGCAGGTCGGGGATGTCGCCCTTCGCGCCCGCGCGCATCAGCAGCCGCGTCGTGTTCGCCGTGCCGGCGGCCATGACGAGGGCCTTCGCCGTGAGGACCTTCTTCTCCAGCACCGTCCCGGACGTGTCGATGCGGTCGACGCGGATCTCCCAGCGGCCGTCGGGCGCGAGCGCGACGTCGGTGACGTGGTGCAGGGTGGCGACGGTGCAGCGGCCGGTGGCCTCGGCGGCGGCGAGGTAGGTGACGTCGACCGAGTGCTTGCCGCCGTTGTTCACGCCGAGCGCGCAGTCTCCGTTGGTGTAGGACGGTTTCATCTCGCCGGCCAGCTCGCGCCGGGCGAAGTCCCAGTCGATCGGCATCGGGATCTTCTCGACGGCATAGCCCGCGTTCCGCGCGTTGCGGGCGAAGACCCGGGACGCCTGGTACGTCTTGCTCTCGACGATGGCGTCCGGCGCGGTGGCGATGCCGAGCATGGCGGCGACGCGCGGGTAGTACTCGGCGTCCAGCCGCGCGTAGTCGAGCTGCTCGGGGAAGCAGGCGTGGAACAGCTCGGCCGTCGGCTGCAGCGTCATGCCCTGGTAGACCAGCGAACCGCCGCCGACGCCCGCCGCGCACATCATGCTCATGCCCTCGCCGGTGACCTGTTCGAGCAGCCCGGTGTAGCGCTCGAACGGCGGCAGCGACGGCAGGCCGGGCAGGGCCGGCGCGGAGCCGAGCCAGAAGATCCGCTTGTCGGGCGCCGACGTCGGGTGCGGGAACGTCTCGGCGTCGGGCCCGGTCGGCCAGCGGCGGCCGCGCTCGAGCACCAGCACCGGGACGCCGGCCTGGGCGAGCCGCAGCGCCGTGACCCCGCCGCCGAACCCGGAGCCGATGATCACGACCCGGTGCTCCTCCCGCGTGCTCGGGACCCGGCCCGCACCGAGCGCGGCGGCACCGGCGACGGCGGCCGCGCCCCGCAGGACGGTTCGGCGGTTCAGGGAGGGCATGGAGAGCTCCTTCGACGGCGTTGGTGACGTTCGGTGACAGTACGAACCCGAACCGAGAGATGGAACGGATTGCCGGTCTCACTACTCGCGAGTAATGTCCTCGGCCATGCGCGCTGTGCGACCGTCCGCGGCCGGGCCCCGGCGCGTCGACGCCCGCCGCAACCGCGAGGCGATCCTGCGCGCGGCCGACGAAGCCTTCAGCGAAGACGCCGACGTGGCGCTGGACGAGGTGGCCCGCCGCGCCGGCCTCGGCCGGGCGACGGTCTACCGGCACTTCCCCGACCGCACGGCGCTGGCGCTCGCCGTCGCGGCCCACCACCTGGCCGCGTTGAAGCTTCAGGTGCGGGGCCGGGAGTCCTTTCGCGAGCTGCTGCGGGCGGTGCTGGCGATGCAGGCCCGGCGGCGCCCGCTCGTCCGGCTGTTCCGCGAGCTGCCGGAGCGCAGCCAGCGCCAGTACGCCCACGCCCTGGTTTCGCTGCTGCGCCCGGCTTTCGAGCGGGCGCAACGGGAAGGCAGCGTGCGCGCGGACCTGGAGCCGGCGGATCTGGCGCTGCTGTTCGAAATGCACGAGGCGGCACTGCGGTCGGGACTGGCACCACGGGAACCGGCGGAGCGCATGGTGCGGGTGTTCCTCGACGGCCTCGCTTGCTCCGAACGTGTGAATACGCTTCCCCGGCACGAAGATCCGCAGGTCGGACGACAGAAATCCGATTGACCGCCGGAAAGCCTGGGTACTTCTGCGACACGGTACCGGCACCCCGGATCCCAGGTCCTCCTGCGCCGCACCGCACCCTCCGCCCGTGCCCGCTCGCGGCCACGGCACCGTCCGCACCTCGCCCGTTCACCGGAGAACGCCATGACCAACGACTCAGGAGCTTGGCACGCCAAACTGCAGCGCGAACAGGAAGCCATCGAGCGGAAGCGGGCGCGGCAGGCCTCGCGAACGCCGGCCGGGACGTCCGCCGCGCCCCGCTGACCCGACCGTCCACAAAGGATGCCGCGGGGCCACCTCATGGCTCCGCGGCATTCGTCATTCCGGCCGCACGAGCAACGCCTCCGCGCCCTTGCGGAACGCCGCCACGAGCCGGTTGCGCTCGCCCGCGCGCGTCGCCACCGCCACCTGGCTCGGCTCGACGCCCGTCAGCGGCACGATCGTCAGGTCCGGGCGGAAGCCGGTGGTGTTCCCCGGCGCCGCCGGGATGATCGCCACCGCCTGCCCGCTCGCCACGAGCTCGATCTTGTCCTCGATCGCGTCGATGAGCGGGCCGCCGGGGGCCGGGCGGCCGTCGGGACGCGGGTCGACGCGCCAGAACGCGTCCCACTCCGGGTCGAGGGCGCGCGGCAGCGGCTCGTCGGCGATGTCGTCGAGCGTCACGGACTCCTTGCCCGCCAGGCGATGGTCGCTCGGCAGCAGGAGCACGCGGGGCTCGTCGTAGAGGACCGTCACGTGCAGCCCCGCCGCGCGCAGCGGCAGCCGGACGACCGCCACGTCGACGCGGTGCTCCAGCAGCGCCGCGCGGGCGTCGTCCCAGGCGAGGTGCTGGGTGCGCACCTCGGCGTCGGGGTGACGGCGACGCAGGTCGCGCACGGCCGGCGTGACGATCAGGTTCCCGGTGTAGCCGACGGTGATCCGGCTGGGCCGCGCGACCGCCCGCGCGTGGGCCACCGCGTGCGCCGCGGCCCGCAGCAGGTCCGCGGCGAGCGGGAGGAACGCCTCGCCGGCTTCGGTGAGCCGCGTGCCCTGCGGGGTGCGATCGAGCAGACGCGCGCCGACCTGCTGTTCCAGCCGCACGATCTGGCGGCTCAGCGACGACTGCGTGAGGTGCAGCTCGGCGGCGGCGCGGCCGAAGTGGCGGTGCTCCGCGACGACGACGAAGCCGCGCACCAGGTGCAGATCGAGGTCGGACACGCCGTCAGTCTAACCCTCTGAACTGCTGTGATGCGCAAACTGCGTCACGCTGCGCGAAACAGTCATTGGACCCCGCGCCCCCGGCGGCGCCACGGTGGAAGGACCACACCGTCTGAGAAGGAGTTCCATGACGACTTTGGGGCCCGTCGGCGTCTACCTGCCGATTTCGTTCACCCGCACCCCGCCCGCCGAGAGCCAGCGCGAGGCCGTGCGACGGCTGGAGCACGCCGGGTACCGGACCGCCTGGACCAACGAAGTCGTCGGCGGCAAGGACGCCCTCGTCCAGCTGGCCGTGCTGCTGGCCGCGACCGAACGGCTGACGCTCGGCACCGGCATCGCGAACATCTGGGCCCGCGAACCGCAGACCCTGCACGCCGGCGCGGCGTTCCTGGCCGACGCGTACCCCGACCGGCTGGTGCTCGGCGTGGGCGTCGGCTACCCGCAGCAGGCCGAGAGCACCGGCCGCGACTTCGGCAGCCCCCTGGCCACGATGCGCGACTACGTCGGGCGGATGGACGCGGAGACCTGGCCGCCGGCGCCCGGGGCGAAGTACCCGCGGCTCCTCGGCGCGAACGGCCCGAAGATGCTCGCCCTCGCGGGGGAGATCGCGGACGGCGCGCTGCCGGCCAACCTTCCCCCGGCGTTCACCGCCGAGGCCCGCTCGGTGCTCGGCCCGGACAAGCTGCTCGTCGTCGGCCTGGCGGTGGTCCCCGACGCCGACGCCGATCGCGCGAAGGCGGCGGCGATCGAGAAGATCTCGGGTACGCTGAACCTCCCGACGTTCGCGAACGCGTTGCGCCGCTTGGGTTTCGCGCCGGACGATCTCTCGAGCATCGCCGACGCCGTCGTGGCCCACGGCGGGCACGACGCCATCGCGGCCAAGGTGCGCGAACACCTCGCCGCGGGCGCGGACCACGTCCTGCTCATGCCGCCGACGACGGACGACTTCACCGCCGACGTCGAGGTGCTGGAACGGCTCGCACCGGCGTTCGACGGCCTCGGCTGACCGGCGCCGGCCGCCGACCGGAGTCTTGACCGGCGGGCACGCGGACTTTACAGTCAGCGTGCCCCGCTTGATGTTAACGCTAACATCACCTTGGTCCCCGATGCGCCCCGAAGGATCGACAACGATGAAGTTGTTCTCCCCGCGCCGTTTCGGCGTCGTGCTGGCCGTCGTGGCCGCCCTCGTCCCTCTGGGCACCGCCGGTGCCGGTGCCGCTCCCCCGGCCAGTACCTCGCCGTCCGTACGAGATGCCGCGAGCACGCTGTCCGTGCCCGGCATCGACGACGTCCGCGGCAACCTCACCCTGCCGACCGGCGGCGCGGGCGGCACGAGCGTCGCCTGGACGTCGTCCGCTCCCGCCGTCATCACCCCGACCGGCGAGGTCACCCGGCCACCGACCGGCGCTCAGCCCGCGAAAGTCGTCCTGACCGCGAAGGTCAGCCTCGGCCGCGAGAGCACCACGCGGCGGTTCACCGCCACCGTCGTCCCGAAGCCGGCCCAGGAACCCTTGGCGGGCTACAGCTTCTTCTACTTCACCGGCGAAGGCACGTCCGACGGAGAGCAGATCTACTCGGCGCTGAGCAAGGGCAACGACCCGCTGAACTGGACCGAGCTGAACAACGGGCGGCCGGTGCTCAAGTCGAGCCTCGGCGAGCTGGGTGTGCGCGACCCGTTCATCCTGCGTTCGCCCGAGGGCGACAAGTTCTACCTGCTCGCCACCGACCTGCGGATCTACGCCGGCCGCGGCTGGGACGCCGCCCAGCGCTCCGGCAGCCGGTCGATCATGGTCTGGGAGTCCACCGACCTGGCGCACTGGTCGCGCCAGCGCAGCGTCCAGGTGTCGCCGCCCACCGCGGGCAACACGTGGGCACCGGAAGCCTCCTGGGATGCCCGGCGCGGGACCTACGTCGTGTACTGGGCCTCGAAGCTGTACGCGGAGAACGATCCGAACCACACCGGTGACAGCTACAACCGGATGATGTACGCGACCACGCGCGACTTCGTCAGCTTCAGCGCGCCGCAGGTGTGGAACGACCCGGGCTACTCGGTGATCGACTCGACGGTCATCAAGGACCAGGACACCTACTACCGCTTCACCAAGGACGAACGCAACAACACGTCGTCGACGCCGTGCAGCAAGTTCATCACCGAGGAGAAGTCCACCGACCTGCTCGACCCGCACTACGGCTTCGTCGCCGACTGCATCGGCAAGGCGACGGCCACCAGCCCCGGGCTCTCGGCCGGCGAAGGACCGACCGGGTTCAAGTCCAACACCGAGAACAAGTGGTACGTGTTCATCGACGAGTTCGGCGGCCGGGGCTACGTCCCGTTCGAGTCCACCGACCTGAACTCCGGCCGGTGGACGATGTCGGCGGGCGCGCACCTGCCCGCGTCCCCGCGGCACGGCACCGTCCTGCCGGTCACGCAGGCGGAGATGAGCCGGCTGAGCGCGCCCCCGGCGCCGGTGCGGGCCGACGCGAACGGCCTCGTCGCGCACTGGCCGCTGGACGCGAAGTCGGGCCCGGTCGCGGCCGACACCACCGGCCACGGTTACGACGGCGCCCTCGCCGGCGACGTGTCCTGGGCCGACGGTTCGCTGGCCTTCGGCGGCACGAACGGGCACGTCCAGCTGCCGAACAACCTGCTGACCGGCGCCGCCGCGGCCACCGTGTCCGCCGACGTCCTGGTCGACCCGGCCCAGCAGACGCCGTACTTCCTGTGGGGCCTGGGCAACACCGCGAAGGACGGGGCCGGCGACGGCTACCTGTTCACCACCGGCGGCACCGCGAGCGGCGGCCTGCGCGGCGCGATCGCGACCGGCAACTGGACGACCGAGCAGCAGGTGGCTTCGAGCGGCGGGCTGCCGCGCGGGGTCTGGAAGAACCTGACGCTGACCGTCGGCGACGGGGTGGCGGTGCTGTACCTCGACGGCGTCGAGGTGGCCCGCAACGCGAACGCGACGATCAAGCCGTCGGACCTCGGCGGCGGCGTCACGGCGGCGAACTACCTCGGCCGCTCGATGTACGCGGGCGACAAGTACTTCCGCGGCAAGATGAAGGACGTGCGGCTCTACGACCGGGCCCTCACCGGGCTCCAGGTCGCGACGCTGCCGTCGAACAGCACGACGATCCGGTCGGTGGAGCTGGCCTCGCTCAAGACACCGGCCGTCATCGACTCCGGCGCGTCGACTGTCGTCCTGCCGGTGCAGCCGGGGACGGATCTGCGCCGGCTGTCCCCGCGGTTCGGGCTGGCGCCGGGAGCCACGATCAAGCCCGACGCCCGGACGGTGGACCTGAGCCGGCCTCGGCAGTTCACGGTGACCGGTGCCGGCGGTGACCGTCGCGTGTGGACGATCGAGGCGCACGAGACGCGCAGTCCGGTGCTACCGGGCTACAACGCCGACCCGAACATCGTCGCCTTCGGGGACACGTACTACCTGTACCCGACGACGGACGGCTTCGACGGCTGGAGCGGCACGAAGTTCTCGGCGTGGTCGTCGAAGGACCTGGTGAACTGGACGGACGACGGCGTCATCCTCGACCTCGGCCCGGACGTGAGCTGGGCCGACAAGAACGCCTGGGCGCCGACGATCGCCCAGCGGAACGGCAAATATTACTTCTACTTCTGCGCCGAGGCCAAGATCGGGGTCGCGGTGAGCGACTCGCCGACCGGCCCGTTCGTCGACTCGGGCAAGCCGCTGATCGCGACGAACCCCGACGGCGGCCAGGCCATCGACCCGGCGGTGTTCGTCGACGCCTCCGGGCAGCCGTACCTGTACTGGGGCAACGGCAACGCGTACGTGGTGCCGCTGAACGAGGACATGGTGTCGTTCGACCCGGCGAAGATCACCCGCCTGACCGGGCTGGACGGCTTCCGCGAAGGCCTGTTCATGGCCGAGCGGAAAGGCACGTACTACCTGAGCTGGTCGATCGACGACACCCGCAGCGAGGACTACCGCGTCGGCTACGCGACGGCGCCGTCGCCGGCCGGGCCGTTCACCAACCACGGGCTGATCCTGGGCAAGGCCACCCACCTGGGCATCCTCGGCACCGGCCACAGCTCGATGCTCCAGGTCCCGGGCACCGACGACTGGTACCTGGCCTACCACCGCTTCGGCATCCCGGGCGGCGACGGCACCCACCGCGAGACGACGATCGACAAGCTGACCTTCCGCCGCGACGGCACGATCGTCCCGGTCACGCCGACGCTGGAGAGCGTGCGGCCGGAGCGCATTCCACAGTGCCGTGGGAAGGTTCGCTACAGCTGAACCCGGTGGTCCCGGGCTTCGCCGTGGAGGTCGCACGGCTGCCCGGGATCTCGCGGGCACAGGACCCACATCCGCGACGCGGTCACCGAGTACAGCCGGTAGGGCGACGCCCCGGACACGTCTTCGAGCGTCAGTTCCGAAGCACCGTCGCCGTCGCCGCGGGGATAGCTCACCAAGGCGCGGTCGAGCGCCTCCCCCGACAGCTCCCGCGCCTCGCCCACCGCGTAGACGGCTCGCCCGTGGTACGGCGCGACCGTGGAGTCGAAGACGACCAGGCTGACCCGCGGGCGCTCGGCGAGATTGCGCGAGTGCCGGGCGCCGGTCTCCGAGACCCACACGAACGTGTGATCATCGGCCGGGGCGAAGTACACCGGGGACGTCCAGGGAGCGCCGTCCTCGTCGGTCGTGCCGAGGGTGAGGTAGGCGTTCGCCGAGATCAGGGCGGCGGCGTGGGCCGCGAGGGCGTCGTCTGTCATCAGGCTCACAATCCTGCCACCCGATCGGCGAGATGGAGATCACGAGCGCGCGCGTTTACCAAGGGTGAGGCGGGGTAACCGACCGCCGTCCAGGATCTTCAGCTTCTTCGATGCAGGAGTCGTTTGATGACCAGCGTTCTCGAGAACGCCCACCCCGTCCCCGTTCCGCGCCGCCGACCGGTCGTGCCGGACGCGCTCGCCGAGCTGACCCGGCTCGCCGCGCTGGCGGAGCTCGCCCGGACCTCGTCGCCGTCTCTTATGCACCACGCGATCCTCGCCGGCACCGGCGCCGCGACGGTGGCCGCCGCCGCCGACATCGACATCGCCGAGGCGCACGTCCGGTGGCACGCGTGGGCGGAGACCGCGGTGGGCCTCGACGAGTACCTCCGCGTCCACACCGCCTTCGCCGAAGCCCTCATCGCCCGGCACGAAGCCTTCGAGGACCGACCGTGAAGACCGAAGAGACGACCCTGGCCGACCTGGAGGCGCTCGGCGACGCGGCTTCCCAGCTGCTCGCGGAGATCACCGAGCAGCTGGCCACCGTGGGGTCACGACGCTGAAGCGGGCCACCGCCGCCAGACCGCCACGTGCAGGATCACCGCGAGGCTGAGCGCGTTCAACGTCGTGTGGGTGGTCCACCCCGCGACCATCGGTTCCGGTACCCCGGCCCGGCGCGCGACCAGCGGTAGTCCGGCCGCCAGCGCCGCGGTCAGCAGCACCACCAGCACCAAGACCAGACTGCGGCCTGGCAGCGGGGTCAGCCGGATCGCGGGCCACGCCTCGAACAGCATCGCGACCACGAGCACCGACGCGATGGCCGCACCCGAGACCGGCGCGAGCCGATCCGGCGGCGCCACCGCGTACGTGATCCCGGCGCAGGCGACGACCACCGCGTGTGCCGTCGCCAGGCGGACCGCGCGCCGCCTGATGCGGGCGAACGGCCAGCCGCGCAGCGCCACGTACCAGACCATCTGCCAGGCGCCCAGCACCGCGAAGAAGGCACCGTAGTCCTCGCCCGGCACCAGGCCGGTGCGGACGAGACCCAGGTACGCGGCCAGTCCCGCGACCCAGCACACCGCCAGGGCCGCGACACCCGGCCAGCGTGAGCCGCGCCCGCGCAGCGGCCACCCTTCCCCGACCAGGGTCAGCTGCAGCATCAGCGTGAAGATGCCCGCGGCCAGCGGCACCGCCGCCGTCCCGGTGACGGCCAGCCCGAGCAGCGTCAGCGCCGCTCCCCCGGCCACGACGAGCGCCGTGTCGGACAGGCCGGACCAGCCGGCGCGCAGCAGGCTGCCCGGCCAGTCCTCCCACCAGAACGCGATCATCGCGACGATCGGCAGCGCGAACGTCACCGGCGGCCCGAGCACCTCCAGCGAGCGAGCCGGGCCGCCCGCGCCGACCGCGAGCAGCGCGGCCACCGGCAAAACGAACGCCAGCCCGATGAGCGCCCGGCGCGGCTGGTTCCGCCGGGCATCGGCCAAGGCCTCGGGCGTGAGCGCGTCCGGCTTGCAGACCGCCGGGCGATCGTCCGCGAGCTGGTCAGAGGACGTCATCGAGGCGGATCGGCAGCCGGTGGTGGCGCTTCCCGGTCGCGTGGTGGACGGCGTTCGCCACGGCCGCCGCGACCCCGACCATCGCGACCTCGCCGAGCCCCTTCACCCCGACCGGGTTGAACAGCAGGTCCGGCTCGTCCACGAACGCGACGTCGATGCGGTGGACGTCGGCGTTGACCATGATCGGGTACTCCTCGAGCGTCGAGTTGAGGAAGCCGCCGAACCGGTCGTCGGCCAGGCTCTCCTCGCGCAGCGCCCCGCCGATGCCCCACACCACGGCGCCGCGCACCTGGCTCGCCGCGGTCACCGGGCTGGCCACCCGGCCGCAGTCGACGACGCTGACCACGCGCGGCACGCGGATCCGGCACGTCGTCGGCTCGACGCGGACCTCGACGAAGTGGGCGACCCAGCTGAACGTGCTGAACTCGGGGAACACCGGTCCGGAGATGGCCAGGTGCCCGGCCTTCGCCTGGTCGAGCGCTTCGGGCGGCTGGCCGGGGCCGAGCGCGCTCGCCTCGACCTCGACCGGGTGCCCGGCACGTTCGACGGCCGCGGCGACGTCGACCTCGCCCGTGTCGGCGGCGTTGAGGTGCTTGCGCAGCTCCCGCAGTCCGGAGTGGACAGCCGGCAACGCGCTCGCCGTCCCCCACGAACCCGCGGTGAGGTGCTGCGCCGCGAACCGGGTGTCGCCGACCCGCACTTCGACGTCGTGCGGCGGGATGCCGAGATCGCGGGCCACGAGCAGCGCGATCGCCGACCGGATGCCCTGGCCCATTTCGTGGCCGTCGACGCCGACCGTGACGCGGCCGTCGGCCCCGGCGGTCAGATACGCGACCGCGGGCACGATGCTGCCCGGGTAGGTGCCCGCGGCGACGCCCCAGCCGACCAGCGAGCCGTCGTCGGCCCGCATCGAGCCGGGCTCCGGGTTCCGGTCCGCCCAGCCGAACTCTCCGGCGCCGCGGCGGAGGCACTCGGCGAGGAACCGGGTGGAGAACGGCCGTCCGGTCACCGGGTCGGTCATCGTGTCGTTGGCCAGCCGCAGCGCGACCGGGTCCTGCCCGGTGGCGTACGCCAGCTCGTCGACGGCCGACTCGAAGGCGAACATCGCCGAGCTCTCGAACGGCGCCCGCATGTAGCCCGGCGTCTGCACGTCGGTCTGGACGAGGCGGTGCCGGCCGCGGAACGCCGGGAAGCCGTAGAGCCGCGACGTCACCTCGGTGTGCATCGCCGGGAACAGGTCGTGCCGGGACGTCTGCTGGTCGACCTCGTGGACGGCGGCGAGGATCTTGCCGGACGCGTCCGCGCCGAGGCGGACGCGGTGGCGGGTGGCCGGGCGGAAGCTCCCGTTGTGGAACGTCTGGGTGCGCGCCAGCACGAGCTTGACCGGCCGCCCGAGGCGTCGCGCCACCAGGGCCAGCGGGCCGAGGTGCGGCTGGAGCGAGTTCTTCTGGCCGAAGCCGCCGCCGACGTACGGCGAGCGCACCTCGATGTCGGCCGCGTCGATGCCGAGCTGCTCGGCGAGCCCGTGCCGGAGGGCGGCCGCGTTCTGGGTGCCTTCGTGCACGACGAGCGTGTCGCCCCGCCACTCGACGACGGCGCCGTTCAGCTCCATCGGCACGGCGTGCTGCGCCGCGTACTCGTAGGTGCTGTCGATCCGGACCGGGCTCGCGTCGACGGCCGCGTCGGCGTCGCCGACCTTGATGTCGGCCAGGAACGGCAGCGGGATCGCTTCTTCCTGGACGAGGGTGGTCGCGCCCTCGGCGCCGAGGTGGACGGCGAAGGGCTCGGTGTCGTACTCGGCGGTGACGAGCTCGGCCGCCTCGGTCGCGGCGACCAAGGTCTCCGCGACGACCAGGGCGATCGGCTGGCCGCGGTAGGCGATGTGGTCGTCCAGCAGCGGCTGCAGGCTCTGGAAGGAGAACCCGCCGCCCATGATGAACCCGGCGCCGCGCAGCTCGTCGGCGTCGAAGCGGGTGACGGTGAGCAGGACGCCCGGCACGGCTTCCGCCGCGGCGGTGTCCACACGGGACACCCGGCCGCGGCCGATCCGGGCCACCGCGAGCGTCGCGTAGACGACGCCATCGGGAACGCGGTCGGTCCCGTAGACGGCCTGGCCGGTGACCTTTTCGTGGGCGTCCACCCGGCGTGTGTCGGTCATCGGGAGGCCCTTTCCGCGGCGATGCGCACCGCGTCGGCGACGGTGCGGATGCCCAGCTCGACCCGGAATCCGTTGGAGGTGCCGGGCCGCGCGCCGGCGAACGCGACCTCCCCGGCGTGGCGGGCGGCCTCGGGCGTCAGCGGCGCTCCCCGCAGGGTCCGTTCGGCGTCTTCGGCGCGCCACGGGCGGGTGGCGACGCCACCGAGCGCGATCCGGCAGTCCCCGATGACGCCGTCCTCGACGGTCAGCGCGACCGCGGCCGAGGCGAGCGCGAAGGCGTAGGACTCGCGGTCGCGGATCTTCAGGTAGGTGGAGCCGCGGCCGGCGGGCGTCGCCGGGACGCGGATCCGCAGGATCAGCTCGTCGGGGTCGAGCGTGTGCTCGCGCGTCGGGTCGTCGCCCGGCTCGACGTGCAGTTCCGCCAGGGGAACCGTGCGCTCGCCGCGAGGGCCGACGACGTCGACGACCGCGTCGAAGGCGAGCAGCGCGATGGCCCAGTCACCGGGGTAGGTCGCGATGCACGCGTCGCTCGCGCCGAGCAGCGCGTGGGTGCGGTCGTGACCCTCGAGCGCGGCGCAGCCGGAGCCGGGCTCGCGCTTGTTGCACGGGAACTCCGGGCCGCCGCGGAAGTAGCCGCACCGGGTGCGCTGCAACAGGTTCCCGCCGACGCTGGCCATGTTCCGCAGCTGCTGCGACGCGGCCCGCCAGAGCGATTCGGACAGGGCCGGGTACTCGTCGCGGACGACCGGGTGGTCGGCGACGTCGGCCATCCGGGCCCCGGCGCCGAAGACCAGCTCGTCCGCGCCGGTCTCGATGGTGGTCAGCTCGGGCAGCCGGTGCACGTCGACGACGACGGGCGGGGTCTCGATGCCGAGCTTCATGAGGTCGTAGAGCGTCGTGCCGCCGGCGAGCACCTTGGTGCCGGGCGCGGCGTCACGGAGGGCGTCGACGGCGTCGGCGACGCTGCCGGGCGCGACGTAGGCGAAGGGACGCATCAGCCCTCCCTGGTTGCTTCGGCGGCTTGGCGGACCGCGGCGACGATGCCGACGTAGGCCCCGCAGCGGCAGAGGTTGCCGCTCAGGTACTCACGGATCTGGTCGTCGTCGGCCGTGTGGCCTTCGGCGATGCAGGCGAGGCCGGACATGATCTGGCCGGGCGTGCAGTAGCCGCACTGCAGCGCGTCGTGGTCGACGAAGGCCTGCTGGAGGGGGTGCAGCGCGCCGCCGGGGCCGGCTACGCCTTCGATGGTGGTGACGTTCTGCCCGGCGGCCTGCACGGCGGGGGTCAGGCAGGAGACCACGCGCCGCCCGTCGAGGTGGACGGTGCACGCGCCGCAGTGGCCCTGGTCGCAGCCCTTCTTGGTGCCGGTCAGGCCGAGCCGTTCCCGCAGCACGTCGAGCAGCGACTCCCGCGGGTCGAGCTCGAGCCGGACGGCCTCGCCGTTCACGGTCGCTTCGACGGTGGTTTCTGGAGTGGACACCCGGCGACGCTAGCCCCGCGCGGGGCGGGAGCGCTTTCCCGTGGTTGCTGCCGGGCGGTCGTTTATTGCTGGTGCCGCACGGTCGCCCGGTATCCGGAAGGCGAGAGTCCGATTTGGGCCCGGAACGCCGAAGCGAACCGCGACGGCGTCGCGAATCCGCACGTCTGCGCGATTTCCGTGACGGAGAGCTCGCCGCGTTCCAGGTGCCGGCAGGCCCGTTCGACCCGCACGCGGGTCAGGAACCGGTACGGCGTCTGGCCGGTCGCCGTCTTGAAGACGCGCAGGAAGTGAAACGGGCTCAGCTCCGCCGCGGCCGCCATGTCCCCCAGGCTCAGCGGAAGGTGGTGGTTCTCCCGGATGAACTGCACCGCTCGCCGCGTCCGCAGCTCGTCGCGTCCGAGTTCACGCGGTGTGGGCGCTTCACCGTGGCGGGTCAGCAGGTGGACGGCGAGGAAGGTGGCGGCCGACTCGGCGTAGAGCTCGTCGGCCCCGGCGAGGGCGGCGGCTTTGAGCCCTTCCATGACGGACGCGAGAACGGGGTCCTCGACGGCGAGCGTGTCCGGCCGGCCGAGCCGGGTGGCGTCCCGGCCCCAGAGCTCGAGGGCGGTGCGGTCGATCAGCGCTCCGGGAAGGTGCACATGCGTCGTTTGCAGCCGATCCGTTCCGCACCAGCGGATCCGCGTCGGATGCCCGGGCGCGGTCATCCCGATCGAGCCGGGCCGGTAGCCCGCCCGCCGCCAGCGCGAGCCGTGCGACGACTCGATGGTGGTGGTCCCCTGAGTGACCAGCACGATCGTCTGATCACCGACGGGCGGCAGGTCGAGCTCGGCTTCCTCGGCGTTGTCCAGCAGCCGCACGAGCACACCGGACCAGCCGTTGTCCCGGCGGCTGCACAGCCGCACCCGGGCAGCGGCCCCGGGATCGAAGGTCAACGCCTCGGACACACGACTCCACGGTGGGGCTCCGGCCGAATACCGACGTGTCGACACTAACAGCCCGGGTCCTTGGAGGTTCGAATTTGAACTATGGTGGGAAACATGGGCGGGTTGAGTGCGGAGCAGCAGCGAGCATGGACCGCGTTGCGCACGACGTACGCCCTGCTGCACCAGCGCATGGACCACCACCTCAAGCGCGAGTCGGGGTTGTCGCACCTGCAGTACGAGATCCTGGCCCGGTTGGCGTCGGCCCCGGAGCGGGAGCTGCGGATGGCTTCGCTGGCGTGCGCGGTGGGTGGGTCCAAGAGTGGGTTGACGTATCAGGTCGGGCAGCTGGAGCGGGCGGGGCTGGTTCAGCGGCGGACTTGCCCTGGTGATGTGCGGGCGGTTTACGCGGTGCTGACGGAGGAGGGCGTCTCCCGGGTCACGGCGGCGGAGGCGGGGTATGTCGGGTTGGTTCGTGAGCTGCTGGTGGATGTATTGACTCCGGAGCAGCTGCGGGTGCTGGCCGATGGGCTGGGTGAGGCGAACCGCCGGATGCGGGATTCCGGGGTATCCGAACAACTCGCATCTCCGGAAACAGAGCCCCCGCACTCCTGGGAGTGACAGGACCAGGCACAACCCCCCGACCCGACCTACAGTCGAAAGCATGACCACCGAGCCGAACCTCCTGGGCGACCACCTCCGCGCCCGCCGGGAGCTGCTCACCCCCGCGCAGGCCGGCCTCACCGTCGCCGGTGTGCGGCGGGTTCCCGGGCTGCGGCGGGAAGAAGTCGCCATGCTGGCCGGCATCAGTGCCGACTACTACCTCCGTCTCGAACAAGGCCGCGACCGCAACCCGTCCAGGTCGGTCCTCGAATCCCTGGCCCGCGTACTGCAGCTCGACGACGACACCACGGCCTACCTCATCAGCCTCGCCGAGGCGAAACCCCGGCGCCCGCGGCGGCGGAAGGAGACCGTCCCGCCGAGCATCGTCAAGTTCCTCGCGGCACTCCCACTTCCCGCGTTCGTCGAAGGCCGGTACCTCGACGTGCTGGCCGCCAACCCGCTCGCCGCGGCCGTCTCGCCCCGGCTTGTCGTCGGCGCCAACCGGCTGCGGGATGTCTTCCTCGATCCCGCCGAGCAAGCGCTCTTCCCCGAATGGGAGCTCGCCACACGAGGACTCGTCGCCGGCTTCCGGCAGTCAGTCGGCACCGAAACCAGTGACCCACGGTTCATCGAGCTCGTCGGCGAGCTTTCCCTGGCCAGCCCCCGGTTCCGTGAACTCTGGGCGCGTCATGACGTCGCGAACCGGCGGGGTGCGACCGTGCGGTTCGACCACCCCGTCGTCGGCGAACTGGTGCTGAACCGGGAAAAGCTGCTCGTCAGCGAGGCCCCGGGACTCGTGCTCGCCGTCTACCACCCCGATCCCGGCACCGACGCCGCCGACAAGCTGGCCCTCCTCGGCTCCGCGAGCCTGCCCGCCGCCACCACCCGTACGACCACCGAACAGGACAACCACGCATGAGCAAGCTCGCACTCGTCACCGGCGCCACCTCCGGGATCGGCCGGGCGTTCGCCGACCGTCTGGCCGCCGATGGTCACGACCTCGTGCTCGTCGGACGGCGGCAGGAACGCCTCGACGAGTTCGCCGCCGCCCACCCCGAGGTCAAGGTCCGTGCCGTCGCCGCCGATCTCTCCACCGATGACGGCATCGACGCCGTCGCGGAGATCGCCGCCACCGAGCCGCTCGACCTGCTCGTCAACAACGCCGGCGTCGCGCACTACATGCCGCTGGCCGACCTGCCCGCCGACAAGGCCCGCGAACTGGTCAAGGTCAAGGTGCTCGCCCCCACGATGCTCGCGCGCGCCGCCGTCGCCGGCATGCAGGAACGCGGCCGGGGTGCCATCGTCAACGTCGCGGGCATGATCGCCTTCAGCGGTCCGGCGCCCCACTCGCAGATGCCGCGGCGCGCCGTCTACGCCGGCTCCCTGGCCCACCTGGTCACGCTGTCGCAGACGCTGAGCGCCGAGCTCGAAGGCACCGGTGTCCAGGTCCAGGTGGTGTGCCCCGGCGTCGTCGCGACGGAGTTCCACGAGCGCCAAGGCCTGGACCTGAGCGCGATCCCGCGGATGAGTGCGGCCGACGTCGTGTCCGCCTCGCTGCGCGGCCTGGAGCTCGGCGAGGTCGTCTGCGCCCCCGGTGTCGAGGACACGGGCCTCCTCGACGCCGTGTTCCGGGCCGACCTCGCCGCTTTCGCGGGCCAGCGCACGGAACTCGCCGGCCGCTACCGGGACGCTCAGATCTCGTAGGTGACCATCGCGAGCCCGACGTTGACGCTCTTGACCCGGATCTCCAGCAGCGACAACGTGTTCGCGGGCCAGCTCACCCGTCCCGTGGCTCCCTTGCCGCAGCCGAGGGACTCCCACGGGCGGGGCTGGCGGACGCTGCCCATCCGGCCGTCCACGCAGCCGCGCTGCTGCGTGCCCGCCTCCACGAACCACGTGACCTCGATGTACCCGCGCCACTGCGGCGGGCTGGTGAAGCTGCACGGTTTGGACACCGCGCCCCACTTCCCGGGGAACCCCACCGCGTTGCCGCGGCAGAAGACGTCCGAGCGGGTCGACGCGGCGGCCGGGACCGACAGCGACACCAGGGTGAGCAGGGCGACGACCAGAACTCCCCAAGATCGTTTCATCGTTCGAGGCTAGCGCCGTCGCGCGCTTTTCCCTGTCACTCGAACGGTTAGGGAACCACCAGCACCGGCCAGTGACCCGCCCGGATGAGTTTCGTCGCGACCGAACCCGCGAAGCGGTGGCCCGCCTTCTGGGACGCGCCGACCACGACGGTGTCGGCCTGGCAGCGGTCGGCCGTGTCGCGCAAGGCCGTGTACGGGTCTCCGAACGTCTTGACCAGCGTCACCGCCACGCGGAGTTCCTCGGCCGCGTCACGCATCTGGTCACGCAGTTCGGCGTAGAGGTGCGTCGCCGTGTCGTGTTCCAGCACCGTGGCCACCGCCGGGCGGAGCGGGGCCAGCGGTGCCGGGCACGCCACGAAGACGACGATGAGCCGGCTGCCCTGGCGGCGTGCCATGCCGAAGGCGAACGCCGCCGCCCGCATGGCCGTGTCCGTGCCGTCGATGCCGGCCAGGATGGCCCGCGCCGGGACTTCGCGGCGCGGGCCGAACCGCTCCACAGTGGACTCGAAGGCTCCGGGGCCGCCCATCGTCGTCTCCCCTAGCGCGCTACTGCGCCGGAAACCGGCTCATCGGTCTTCTCCGCCACGTCGATGGTGGTGCGCAACGTGATCGGCTTCAGGAACAGGGCCGCGATCACCCCGACGACGGCCACCGCCGCGGAGATCAGGAAGATGTGCGCGGTCGCGTCGCCGTAGACGGTGTGCACCACCGCCTGCACCTGCGGCGGCAGCGCCTTGAGGTTCAGCGCGCTGACCCCGCCGGTCGACGCCTGCCCGGCCGGCACGTGCAGCGCCGCGGCGAGGTCGGCGGAGACGCGGTTCGCCAGCACCGCGCCGAGCACCGAGACGCCGATCGTGCCGCCGAGCGACCGGAAGAACGTCACCGACGCGCTCGCCGCGCCGAGGTCGCGCAGCGGGACGTCGTTCTGCACGGCCAGCACGAGGTTCTGCATCGTCATGCCGACACCGATGCCGACGACCGCCATCGCGATGCCGACGATCCACAGTGGCGTCGCGTGGTGGACCGTGCCCAGCCCGAGGAAGCCGAGCACGAGGATCACCGCGCCGGAGACGATGTACGGCTTGATCTTCCCGGTGCGGCTGATCAGGCGTCCGGACACCGTCGAGGACACGAGCACGCCAGCCATCAGCGGCATGGTCAGCAGGCCGGCTTCGGTGGGCGTGTACCCGCGGCCGATCTGGAAGTACTGGCCGAGGAACACCGCGCCGCCGAACATCGCCATGCCCACCGCGAGGCTCGCGACGATCGCCAGCGCGGGTGTCCGCTGGACGACGATGTGCAGCGGCACCACGGGTTCGCGGACCTTCTTCTCCACCACCACGGCGACCGCGAGCAGCACGATCCCGGCCGCGACCATGACGGCGGTCGGCCACGACAGCCAGTCGAAGGTGTTGCCCACGAAGGACACCCAGATGAGCAGGACGCTCACACCGGCGGCGATGAGACCGGCGCCGACGTAGTCGACGCGGACGTTCTCGCGGCGGACGGTCTCCAGCTTCAGCGTGCGCTGCAGCACGACGAACGCGAGCACCGCGATCGGCACGCCGACGAAGAAGCACCAGCGCCAGCCGAGCCACGGCACGTCGACGATGAGGCCGCCGAGCAGCGGGCCACCGACCGTCGCGACGGCCATGACGGCGCCGAGGTAGCCGTTGTAGCGGCCGCGTTCCCGCGGCGGGATGATCGCGGCGATCACGACCTGGACCAGCGCCTGCAGGCCGCCGACGCCGATGCCCTGGAACGCCCGCGCGGCGATCAGCTGCCCGGTGTCCTGGCTGAACCCGCTGATCATCGACCCGGCCACGAAGATCACGATCGCGACCTGGACCAGCGTCTTCTTGTTGAACAGGTCGGCGAGCTTGCCCCAGATCGGGGTGGTGGCCGTGGCGGCCAGCAGGGTGGCCGTGACGACCCAGGTGTACTGCGTCTGGCTGCCGTTCAGCGAGCCGATGATCAGCGGCAGCGACGTCGACACGACGGTCGAGCTGATCATGGCCACGAACAGCGCGAGCAGCAGCCCGGACAGGGACTCGAGCACCTCGCGGTGCCGCATCGACCCGGACGAGCCGGTTGTTTCGGACTTCATGGGATCCCTTCGCACGTTCCGGACCATCATTGCCCACTGGGCAAACTTGCACAATGGGCAATCTATTCCCCGGTCGCTACGCTGGGTCGCATGGACACCCTCGACACGCTCCGCACCCGCAAGAAGGCGGCGACGCGGCAGTCGTTGCACGAGGCCGCGCTGCACCTGGCGATGGAGCGCGGGCTGGACGGCGTGACGGTCGAGGACATCGCCGACGCGGTCGGCGTGTCCCGCCGGACGTTCTCGAACTACTTCACGAACAAGGAAGACGCGATCCTGCACGCCGACCGCGAGCGGACGGGCATGCTGGTGTCCCTGGTGTCCGGCCGGCCGGCGGAGGAGCAGCCGTGGCAGGCGCTGCGGAAGGCCAGCCGCGAGCTGTACCACGGGCGGGAGGTCCCGGATCGGGAGTGGGTGGCGCAGCTGCGGTTGCTGCGGCGGCACCCGTCGCTGCTCGCGCAGCAGGCCGGCGACCAGATCACGTTGGAACGGGACCTGGCCGCGGTGCTGGTCGCCCGGGGGCACGACCTCGACGAGGCATTGGCGCGTCTGATGACGGCGACGTTCCTCGCGGCCGTGCGGACGGCGAGTGTGCTGTGGCTGGAGGATTCGGCGGAGCGGTCACTGCCGGATCTGGTGGAGGAGCTGCTGGGCCGGGTCAGCTTCAGCTCGGGCGGAACGCCTTGAGCAGGGCGTCCGCGTAACTTCCGGTCAGCGGCGGCCGGCCGCGGACGGCCACGACCCCCGCCAGACGCCCGGGTGAAGCACCCCGGCTCGTGCGGGCCGGAACCCGCACGAGCCGAGGCCGGGATCAGGCCAGACCCTGCTGTGCCAGCCAGTCCTTCGCCACGTCCGCGGCCTTCTCGCCTTCGGAGTCGACGCGCTTGTTCAGCTCGCGCATCCCCTCCGTCGTGAGCTTCGCGCTCACCGCGTTGACCGCGGCCGTGAAGTCCGCGCCGCGCTCGTCGAGGACCTTCTTGGTCACCGCCGGGACCACGTTCTCGGTCGGCACCATCGCCAGGTCGTCCTTCAGCGCGACGTACTTCGGGTCGCCGGCCAGCGGGCTCACCGAGTCGACCGGGATGACCGTGACCGCGCCGGAGTCGAGCTGCTGCGCCCGCGGGCCGAGCTCCTGGACCGTCTGGAACGTCGCGTTCGTCAGCTTGTAGACGTCCGTGAAGCCCTTGAAGCACGTCAGCCGCTTCTCGCACTCCGGGCCACCGGCCAGGACGACCTTGTCGAGCTTCTTCAGGTCGCCGATGGTCGCGAGGCCCTTCGACTGCGCGAGGTCGGCCTTCACGATGTAGGTGTTCTTGTCTTCGGCCGCGGCGTAGTCCAGCAGCGAGACGCCGCTCGGCTCGAGCAGCTTCGCCAGCTGCTCGTGCTCGCCCTTGGCGTCCTTCACCGGGTCCGCGCCGAACCCGGCGGCGATCGCCGAGCCCTGGTACTCCGGGATGAACTGCAGCTCACCTGACTTCAGCGACGGGTAGATCAGTTCCCTCGAGCCCAGGTTCAGCTTGCGCGTCACCGGATAGCCCTTGGCTTCCAGGGCCTGCGCGTAGATCTCGGCCAGGATCTGGCTGTCGGTGAAGTTGAAGGACGCGACGACGATCGGCGCCCCGCCCTTGCCCGCCGCGGCGGGCTTGTCGTCCCCACCGCCGCACGCCGTCAGGCCCAGAGCGGCCACCGCCACCAGCGCGGCCACTCGGATGTTCCGGGTCCAGCCCACGTCCCACACTCCTCAGTCAAGATCGGACGGTCTCCGACCCTAGCCAGACCCACCGACAGAAACCACATACTGGGATTCACGAAGCGAGGTGCTCACGCAGTGTCGAGCCCGCGTATTCGGTGCGGTACCGGCCCTTGCGCTGCAGGATCGGCACCACGTGGTCGACGAACGCGGTCAGCTCGTAGGGCAGCGTCGATCCCATGATGGTGAACCCGTCGACCGCGCCGGCGTCCTGCCAGGTGAGCACGTGGTCGGCGAGCTGCTCGGGCGTCCCGACGAAGTGGACCTGCCCGGCTCCCCCGGTGATCGCCGCCGCGATCTCGCGCAGCGGGGCGTCCGGACGCTCCCGGGCCGCCGCCGCGAGCTGCTGCAGGCGCGAAGACCCGCCTTCGGCCCGCAGCTCGGCGGGCAGCGGGGCGTCCGGGTCGAACGCGTCCGGGTCGAGACCGGCGGTGTACAGCGCGTTCTGCCAGCGGAACTCCGGGCTGGCCAGCTCCTCGAGCCGCTCCGCCCCGGCCTTCGCTTCGGCCTCGGTGCCACCGAGGGTCACCATCAGCGCGGGCAGGACGCGCACCCGCCGAGGGTCCCGGCCCGCCGCGACGACCTGGGCATCCAGCTCGGCGCGGAACTTCACCGCCGCCTCCAGCGACGGCGGCCCGGAGAACACCAGCTCCGCGTACCGGGCGGCGAGCCCGATCCCGGCGGCCGACTGTCCCGCCTGGACGAGCACCGGGTGGCCCTGCGGCGACCGCGGGAACGGCAAGACGCCTTCGACGTCGTAGAACTTGCCGTGGAAGCGCGGCGCGTGCAGCTTGGCGCGGTCGGCCCAGACGCCGTTCTCGCGGTCGCCGACGATCGCGTCGTCGTCCCAGCTGTCCCACGACCGGGTGACGACGTCGACGAACTCGTGCGCGCGCTCGTACCGGTCGGCGTGGTCGGGGTGGGCCTTCTCGCCGAAGTTCGCGGCGGCGAGCGAGGTGATGGTGGTGACGATGTTCCAGCCGGCGCGCCCGCCGCTGAGGTGATCGAGCGTGGCGAACCGGCGGGCCAGCTCCCACGGCTTGTTGTAGGTCGTCGAGCCCGTCCCGATCAGGCCGATCTTCTCGGTGACCGCGGCCAGCGCCGACAGCACCGAGATCGGGTCGAACTGCGTCTGCGGCAGGTGGGTGGCGCGGTACTCGGCGATGGCGATGTTGTCGGCCAGGAAGATCGAGTCCATCAGGCCGCGCTCGGCCGTCTTCGCGATGTTCGCGTAGTACGGCAGCCCGAGCACCCCGCGGACGTCGTCCTCGACGACCCGCCACGCGGACTCGTGGTAGCCGTTCGGCCAGATGAACGCGTTGAAGTGCAGGGAATCTCCGGTCACAGCGCGGCTCCTTCGATGGTGGCGGCCGCGTCGGCGGCGGTGCGCCCGTGGACGGCGGGGCGGCCGCCGTACGGGTCCTGGTCCGTCCAGAGTGCCGTGGGCGCGGCCGCGCGCACCACGGGGACGACTTCGGCGGCGAAGCGCTCGAGCATGGCGAGCTGCTGCTCGTGCGGCAGCATGGTCGGCAGGCTGAAGGACTGCAGGTCGTGCCCGAACGCCTCGTGCCACCACAGGATCTTCTCGGCGATCTGCTGCGGGCTGCCGACCAGCACCGGCCCGCGCGCGATCGCGTCGTCGATGGTCGGGAACTCCATCGCGTTGCCCGGCGTGTGGTTCCCGGGCTGGTTGAAGAAGGCGACGATCTTCTCGTAGGTCGGGCCGGACGCCTCCCGCGCCTCCTGCGTCGTGTCGGCCAGGTAGAGGAAGCCCGCCCCGGCGCCGACGAAGGCGAACCGCGGGTCGTGGCCGTGCTCGGCGTACTGCTTGCGGTAGTGCTCGATCAGGACGGTGTAGTTGTCGCGCGGCTGGATCGCGTTGGCCGAGAAGAGCGGGTCGCCCCACTTCGCGGCGAGCTCGGCCGAGGTCGCGGTGGTCGCCGAGCCGTGCCAGATCCGCGGCGCGCCGGCGAACGGGCGGGGCAGGCTGGTCACCTCGGCCAGCGGGCCGCGGAACCGGCCCTCCCAGGTGACGTCCTCTTCGCGCCAGAGCCGGCGCAGCAGCTCGTACTTCTCGGCGAGCGCGTCCCACTGGTCGCCGTTCGTGATGCCGAACATCGGCAGCTGGCGCAGCTCGTTGCCCTTGCCGATCACCAGCTCGAGCCGGCCGCGCGAGAGCTGGTCGACGGTGGCGTAGTCCTCGGCCACCCGCAGCGGGTCGTGCACCGACAGGACAGAGACGCCGGTCTGGATCCGGACCCGGCTCGTCGTCGCGGCGATCGCGCCCAGCAGCACGGTGACGCCGCTGCTCAGGAAGTGACCCGCGTGCCGTTCACCGAGCGCGACGGCGTCGAAGCCGAACTCCTCCGCGTACCGCGCCGACGTCAACGCCTGGGAGAAACGCTCGTCGGGGCGGACCAGCCGGCCGGTCACCGGGTTGGTCAGGTGGGGCAGGATGTCCAGAACCTGGAATCTCATGGGGTGGCTCCGTGCTCGCGCTTGTCCGTTCCTGGTCAAGCCCGATCTTCGCGAAGCTATTCCCGGACGCGCGCGCGTTCCACATGCTGAACGCCTCGCCGTCCCGGTGCGGGACGGCGAGGCGCCGGGTCAGCTCACGATCTTCAGGAACAGCGACTTCGCCGTGCTGGTCTTCGACGCGTCCACGCCGTGCCCGCCGGTGTAGTCCCGCTGCTCGTTGTGCGCCCAGTCCGTGATCGGCCGACCGCCGACGTCCAGGTGGTGGAACGCGGTGCCGTCCCAGCCGAACTGGTAGATCCGGTTGTGGTCCGGGTAGTACGGCGTGTACGCCGCGCCGGCGGTGAGCTGCTTGGTCATGGTGTTGTCGAAGAAGACGTTGCGCGGGCCCGAAGAGCCGGACCACTTGACCGCCTTCTGGCCCGTGGACCAGTAGATCGGGAACCACGACGAGTCGTCCGGGGCGTCGCCGCCTTCGTCACCGCAGTGGGCGGTGCAGTTGCCCGAACGGTGGGCGAAGGACACCCGGTTGGTGTTCAGCTCGAACAGGTTGTTGCGTTCGTAGCCGCCGTGGATGTTGAAGTCCGAGTCGATGTCGTTGCCGATCACGACGTTGCCCGACGCCGACCACTGGAACGTGAAGTGCCGCAGGTCGCGGGTGGTGTTGCCGGCGTAGAGCGAGTCCCAGACGCGGGAGCCGCGGAAGTAGCCGTTGCCGCCCTTGCCCTTGTTCCACGAGCCGTCCATCTCGTTGTTCACGATCTGGAGGTTCTTTGCTTCCTCGGTGACGATCGGGTGCGAGCCGGTCATGATCGCGTGCGTGTTGCGGACCCAGGAGTTCGCGGCCCACTTGAACACGATGCCCTGCATGGCCAGCGACGGCGCGAGGTTGCCGTAGTTGTCCTTCGCCTGCTCCTGGGTGACCCCGGGCGGGGCGTCCTGGGTGAAGGAGAAGTCCTCGAAGCCGACCCCGACGACCGGATCCACGATCGGCGACGCCTTGGACGCGTAGGTCGCGCCGTCGATCGGGGCCGAACCGTCCGAAGTGGAGTCGACCGGCACGTCGTACTCGAGCGGCTTGTCGATGGACACCGTGTGGTTCTTGGTGTCGAGGGCGGTGATGGTGAACCACTGCTGGCGCATGTGGAGGTTCTGCAACGGCCAGGTCGTGGGGACCGCGTTCATCGACTGGTAGAACTTCATCGTGTTGGCGGCCCGGATGTTGATGTAGCCGCCGACCTTCATGTTCGTGGTCTTGGCGCTGGTGGCCAGGTAGACGGTCCTGTCGCCGGTCCGCGCCGCGAAGCCCTGGTCACCGGGCTTCTCCCGCAGCTTCGCGCCCGCCTTCCAGTGCACGTTGATCGTGCCCTCGAAGATGTCCTTGCGGTTGGCCGGGGCGCTCTTGTACTGACTGGCGTAGCCGGGATCGACGCCGCGCGACTGCACGCGGAACAGGCCGCGGCCCGGCCACAGCCAGCCGCCGGAACCGTCCTCGTAGGTCATCTCGTGCTGGTCCCACTGGTCGCCGTCCGGGGTCACGACGTCGTACTCGGTGTTCTTGTCCGGCTTGAAGAGGAACTTCGTCCTGTCCATGCCGGCGCCCCGCAGGATCAGGTAGTTCGCGTCGACGTGGATCTCGTGGGTGACGTTCAGGGTGCCGGCCGGGAAGGTGATCAGGCTCAGCTTGGTGTAGCTGCCCGAGGGCGAGCACGACGAGTGGATCTTGTCGATGGCCGTCTGGATGCCGGCGGTGTCGTCGACGCCGTCGTCCGGCTTGACCTTGTAGGTGGTGGCGAGCTGAGCAGCGGTGATCGTGCAGCTCGCGCTCGGGTTGACCGCGTCGGGGCCGGGCAGGTTCTGCCCGCCGCGGAAGCCGGCCTTGCTCCAGTCGTAGAGGCCGGGCACCGGGGCGGCGCGGTTGCCGGCCGAGGTGTCGAGCGCGGTGAGGGCGCCGGGACCGGGTGCCGCGGCCGACGGGCTCAGGCCGCCGAAACCGGCCGCGGCGCACGCGGCGACGGCCACGATCGCGACGGTTTTCTTGCGTGACAAGGGAACCTCCGAACATGTCGAGCCCGCGGGCTCGCGTGGGAGCACGCCGGGATCGGGCGTGCGTGACTCGTCCGGGAAGGGTGACCCGCGGATGCGGCCGGCCGCCGGCGTGACCCGTCCGGCGGTGTTACGGCCGAGCGGCGGCCGTCGATGCGGGGATGCGCTGTGCGGGGAAGGACTCGGCGCGCGAGGCGATCGCCTGTCTTATCAAAGGATCCTCCGTAGCTGACTGGTTTTCACCAGGACTGCTTGAAGGCGGCGGTGACCCGACCATACAAGTCGGCCGCCAGTTAGTAAAGTAACCTTCCGAATACCGAGCGTCTCGCATTCAGGGAACCGCACGTGACCTGCGTCACTTACCGGGCGTGATCCCGGAACCCGTTCCCGCACCGGTGAGAACAGCAGATGACACTCTGCGCAGCGAGAGGCGGGCGATGACCCCGGAAGACACCGAAGCCGACGACGACGCGAGCGTGATCGCGCGGTCGCGGCAGGAGCCGAGCCTGTTCGCGGTCATCTTCGACCGCCACGCCCGGCACATCCACCGCTACCTGGTCCGGCGGCTGGGCCCGACCGCGGCGGACGACGTCCTCGCGGACACCTTCCTCATCGCGTTCGGCAAGCGCGCGAAGTTCGACCTCACGCGGCCGGACGCCCGGCCCTGGCTCTACGGCATCGCCACCAACCTCGTCTCGCGCCGGTGGCGGGCCGAAGTGCGGGAGCTGAAGCTCCGCCTGGCCGTCGGGCCGCCCGCCGTGGACGACGGCCACGCCGACCGGGTCGCCGACCGGGTCAGTGCCCAGGCGCTGGGCGCGGACCTCGACCGGGCGCTGGCCGCCTTGCGCCCGCGCGAGCGGGACGTCCTGCTGCTCGTCGCCGCGGAAGGGCTGGGCTACCAGGAGGTCGCCGAAGCGCTGGGCATCCCCGTCGGCACCGTGAAATCGCGGCTCAACCGCGCCCGCACCCGCGTCCGCGCCGAGCTCGGCGCCCTCGACCTCGTGAAGGAGACCTTCAGCCATGGATGAGCTCGACCTGATCCGCGACCGCGCGGACACCATCGGCTTCGCGCCGGCGGAGCACCTCACCCCGGCCCGGGAGCGGCTGCTGGCCACGGCCCGCGGCGAACGGCCGCACCGGTCCCGGCGCCTGTTCTGGGCCGCCGGCGCCTCGATCGGCCTGGCCGCGGCGATCACCGCGGTCGTCGCGCTCGCGCCGGCCGATCGGGTGGGCATCGGCGCCGGCGTCGCGCACGCCGACCCGGTCAAGGTGCTGGCCGAAGCGGCGAGCAGCGCCCTGAAGGAGCCGGCCAAGCCGCCGCGCCCGGATCAGTTCCTGTACGTGAAGACCGGATACGCCATTCCCCCCGACCGCGAGGTCTGGCTCTCGGTCGACGGCACCCGGGACAGCCTGATCGGCAGCGCCAAGGAAGGTGGCTGCCGCAACGGCAAGGCGCCGATGTACGGCACGAACGACCCGCGCGCGGAAGGGACGCTCGAAGACTGCGTACCCGAGTCGGTCTACCGGACGGACCTGCCGACGACGGCCGACGCGATGCTGGCCTACCTCTACGGAAAGGAGGCCGATCGCGACGGCCGGGCCACCTACATCGGCAAGGCCGTCTACACCCTCGCCTACGAGCAGGTCCTCCAGCCGGCGTCCTACGCGGCGCTGTTCGAGGCGGCGGCGAAGGTACCGGGCCTGACGGCCCTGGACCACGTCACCGACGGCGCCGGCCGCCCGGGCGTCGGGATCAGGTTTCCGGTGCCCCCGGGCTCCTCGCCGAAGGCGCAGCCGATCGTGCTGGTTTTCGACGCCACGACGTACCAGTTCCTCGGTACCGAGGACAGCGCCGTGATGGTGAAGACCTACGTCGACGAGGTGGGGCAACGCCCCTGAGCTCAGCCCGGGTCCCGGAGGCCATCGTGGAAGGTCGCGAACGTCGACACCGGCTCGCGCGTCGTGTGGTGCTCGCTCAGCCGATGCCCTTCGTCGGCGTACCCCAGCGCCACTCCGCAGACGATCACGTGGTCGTCCGGAATGTCGACGTGCCGGCGCAGGACCGGGTGGTAGTCGATCAGTGACGCCTGTGCGCACGTGTGCAGCCCGGCTCCGCGCGCCGCCAGCATCAGTGCCTGCAGGAACAGGCCCGCGTCGACCAGCGCTCCCTCCAGCGGCAGCCGGCTGACCGTCAGGACCATGCCGACCGGTGCGCCGAAGAAGTCGTAGTTGCGCCGGTGGTGGCCGAGACGGCCGGCCGTGTCGCCGGGCTCGATGCCGAGCGCGTCCCGGTAGAGACCTTCGCCGAAGCGGCGCCGGCGTGAGCGGAACGGCTCCCGCCACTGGTCCGCGCCGGGCTGGTAGGCGAACTCCCCCGTCGAGCGGCGGCCCTCGTCGTGCGCGCACAGCAGGTCCGCGCTCAGCGCCCGCTTCGCCGCGCCGGTCAGCACGTGCACCCGCCACGGCTGGCAGTTGGAGTTGCTGGCCGAGCGTGCCGCCAGATCCAGCAGCCGCTCGAGCTCCGCGCGGGGCACCGGGTCCGGCCGGAACGCCCGGCAGCTGCGCCGCGTCAGCAGCGCCTCCTCGACGGTGCTCACTCGGCCGGCGGCGTGATGTCGTAGGAGATCCGGCCCGCCGGCAGGTAGAAGAGGGCGATCAGGGCACCGCCCTTGACCTCCGGGTAGTGGTGGCTGCCCGGGCCCGGCGCGGTCCAGCCTGGGCCGCTCCAGCCGCGCGGACCCATCAGCTTCGCGCCCGCGTCGAGCGGCACCACCAGGTTGAGCTCGCCGTACGGGTGCTGGTGGTACTGCCCGCGGTAGGGCTCGGCGCTGTCCATGTACACGGCGGTGACGCTGAAGTAGTTGAGCACGTCCTGGGGGTCGGCGATCCGGCTGCGCCGGTACTTCGGGCCGTCGACCTCGATGTTCGCCGCCCAGCCGGCCCGGACGCCGTCGGTGATCATGCGCGCGAGGTCGTCGTACAGCGGGCTGCCGGGGCCGTGGTGCTCGTTGAGCCAGTCCTCCAGTTCGCCGCCCGCGGTCCGGTTCTTGACGTCGTCGAGGAAGGGGATGCTGCGGTTGATCAGCTGCTGGGCGGTGGTCATCGTGGGGCTCCTTCCGGGGTGGTGCTCCGAAGGTAAGCCGACATTTCGTTACAGTCAAGCAACGTAACTTAACAGCGATTGGCCGTAACGTATCCGCTAGGCTCGACCCCATGGTGTCCACACCCGACGAAGCCGCCCCGCGGCCCGGCGGCCGTCCCCGCGACGCCGCGCTCGACGAGGCGATCATCCTGGCCACCCGGGAACGCCTCGTGCGCGACGGCTATTCGCTCATGACCATCGGCGACATCGCCTCGGACGCGAAGGTCAGCCGCCCGACGCTCTACCGGCGGTGGAGCACGAAGTTCGATCTGGTCGTCGACGCGCTCGACTACGGCTTCCGCAAGCAGCGGGACAGCTACGCCGTCGACCTGGCCGGCCTGGCGCCGCGGGAAGCCTTCGTCGAAGCCGTCCGCCGGCTGGACCCCGCGTACTTCAACCCGGACGCCATGGTCCTCATGGGCAACTTCGCCGGCGAGGCGATCCGGACGCCGGAGCTGCTCGGGATCCTGCGCGAGCACGCCGTCGAACCGCGGGTCACGCTGGTCGAGAACGTGCTGACCCGGCTGCAGGAGGCCGGCGCGGTCCGGGACGACATCGACAAGCACACCATCGCGACGCTGTGCTTCGGCAGCTACTTCGCCGCCTTCTACCGCGGTGAACGCGGGGACGACATTCCCGAATCGGTCGTTTCGGTGCTGTGGCCGACGATCGCGACGGCGTCGCGCAAGCGCAAATAGGGCTTTCGCACAACCATTTCGGCCTCTCATCCGTGCATTAAGAGTGTGAGGACGACTTCGGATCGACGGCGGCGCTTCCGCGCGCGTGCCGTGACGGTCGCGGTGCTGGTGGGGGCCGGTATCGCGTTCGCCAACGCCGCCATCGGCACCCCGGCGGGCCCCGTGCTGGCCGCGGCACTGGGCGGGCACAGCCTGCCCGACACCAGCGCACTGGGCCGCGACCCGGCACCCGCACCGCCTCCTCCGGCGACGACGGCGACGCCCAAGCCCAGCCCGATCCTCCCGTTCAACGCGAAACTGACCTCGGACGACATTCCGGTCCCCGGCGGCGGCGTGCGCGACGGCGCCTGCAGCGGCTCGCTCGTGGCGCCGCAGTGGGTCGTCACCGCCGGGCACTGCTTCCACGACCTCAAGGACGCGCGGATCGGCGGCCGGCCGCCGTACACGATGACCGTGACGATCGGGCGGCTCGAGGACAGCGACCCCGGCGGGCACACGGCGGTGGTCGTCGACGTCCGCCAGTCGCCCGTCAACGACCTGGCCGTCGCGAAGCTCAGCGCGCCGGTGGACGACATCACCCCGGTGGAGCTGGCCTCGAAGCGCCCCTCGGTTGGCGAGGAGCTGCAGTTCGCGGGCTGGGGCTCGCACTCGGCGACCGTGCTCGGCCCGTCCGACCACCTCAAGCGCGGCCACTTCCGGATCTCGGGCATCGCGCAGTCCACGCTGGAGGCGTTGCCGATCGGCACGCGCACCGTGGACAACGGCCCCTGCCCGGAGGACTCGGGCGGCCCGTTCTTCGTCTCGGACGACGGCGACCGCACCGGACGCCTGGTGGCCATCGTGAACACCGGGCCACCGTGCCCCCAGCCGGGCGCGGAGACGATCGCCCGGGTCGACGTGGTCGCCGGCTGGATCCGCGAGCAGACCGGCTGAGGTCAGCCCGCGAGCGGGATCTCGGCCCAGACGGTCTTGCCGCCGTCGCGGCGGTGGAAGTGCCCGCGCCGGCCCGAACAGGCGGCGACCAGGGTCAGCCCGGTGCCCGCCGGGGCCGTGTCGGGCACGACCGGGTCGAACCACGCCGACCCGCCGGCGTCCTCCACCCCGATCCAGACCGCGGCGTCGGCGCAGATCAGCAGAGCTCGCAGCGGCCCGGCGGCGTGCCGGACGGCGTTCGTGGCGAGCTCGCCGGTGATCAGCACGACGTCCTCCGCGACGTCGTCCGGCACGTCGCCCGCGGTCAGCTGCTCGCGCGCCCACGACCGCACCAGCCTGACCTGCGCCGGATCCGCCTCGAACTCGAAACTTTCCCGCGTCATGTCTTCGGCACCTCCCCCAGAAAGGTTTCCCCCGGATCGGGGATGACCAGGCCGAGGCGCTTCTACACGTCAATTAGCACGAACGGACGCATCCGCTCGTCGCCCGTCGGCCATTGACCGGGCGATTCCTGCCGTTCACCGCAGGCGGGGGCGCCGGGCTGTTACAAATCGCGGCCGGTGCGCGACACCACCGTGGAGCATCACAGGGAGAGCGGGGGTCGATGACGGGCGAACGACAGGTGCGGCTGCAGCTGGGCACCCGCGCGGTCTCGGTCCCCGCCGGGCACGGCCGCGAAGTACTGGAATACGCCGGGGTGACCGTTTTGCGCGTCGAGGACGGCGAACCGGTCGAGCAGGCGTGGGTCCCGGTCGGGACCTGCCCGAGCTTCGCCGACGACGAGGCGCTGATCGCCGCCTGGCACGCGGCCGTGCAGTGGACCCGGACGACCCCCACCGGGGCGTGAGCTGAACCACAGCTGTCACAGGGATCGACCGCGCGGTGTCTTGATGCCGAACCCGGCATCGAAGGAGACACCATGACCGAGCCCACCGAGGTCGTCGTGATCGGCGGCGGATACGCCGGCGTCATGGCCGCCAACCGCCTGACCCGCCGCGAGGACGTCGCCGTCACCCTGGTCAACCCGCGCCCGCACTTCGTCGAGCGGATCCGTCTGCACCAGCTCGCCGCCGGCTCCGGCGACGCGGTCGTGGCCTACCGCGACGTCCTCGCCGAGCGCGTCCGGCTGGTCGTGGACAGCGTGACGCGGATCGACGCGGCCGCGCGCACCGTGACGCTCGCCGACGGCGGCGCCCTCGGCTACGACTACCTGGTCTACGCCGTGGGCAGCGCCGGCGCGGGCGTGCCCGCGTTCGCCTACCCCGTCACGACTCTCGAGGAGGCGCGGCAGCTGCGGCCGGTCCTCGACGGCGCGGCCGCGGTGACGGTCATCGGCGCCGGCCCCGCCGGGATCGAGACCGCGGCCGAACTGGCGGAAGCGGGCCGCGCGGTGACGCTGGTCTGCGGCGGCGAGCTCGGGCCGTACCTGCATCCGAGCGGCCGGCGCGTGGTCGCCGGACGGCTGGCGAAGCTGGGCGTGACCGTCCTCGCCGACGCCGTGGTGAGCGAGGTGACCCGCGATGCCGTCCGGCTCGCCGACGGTCGTGAACTGCCCAGCCCGGTGACTGTCTGGACCGCCGGTTTCGGCGTGCCGGACCTGGCCGCGCGCAGCGGGTTGAGCACCGACGACCTGGGCCGCCTGCGCACGGACGAGACGCTGACCAGCGTGGACGACGACCGGATCGTGGCGGCCGGCGACGCGGCGGCGCCGTCGGACCTGCCCTACCGGATGGGCTGCCAGTCGGCGGTCCAGCTCGGCCCGCAGGCCGCCGAGACGGTGCTCAGCCGGCTCGCGGGCGAGCGGCCCGAGCCGGTCGAGGTCGGCTTCGCCGGCCAGTGCCTGAGCCTGGGGCGGCGCTCGGGGATCTTCCAGTTCTCCCACCGTGACGACACCGCGATCCGCCTCCACCTGCGGGGCCGGCTCGGCGCGAAAGTGAAGGAATGGGTGTGCCGCAGCACGGTCTGGCAGCTCAAGTACGAAAGCCGCAAGCCCGGCGTCCGCAAGTGGTGGGTCAAGGACGCCCGGCGCCGCGAGCTGCTGGAAGCGCAGCCCGCGGCCGCCTGACCGGCCGGGTGCCGGGGACACCCCCGGCACCCGGTCCCCTACCCGGCCCTGCGCCGGCCCGCGGCGACCACCGCCGGGACGGGTGCTCCGTTGATCACGAACTGCGACCCCGGTTCGATGACGACGTCTCCCTTCGCCGAGCCGGAGATCGTCACGTTGGTCAGCGTCGCGCTGCCGCGGGCACCGCTCATCGCGAGGATGCCGGCCCCGTTCCTGGACTGGTCGATCTTGACGTTCGTGACCGCCGCCGTCACCACTCCTCCCCCGGTCTTGAACTGGATGCCGTCGTAGGTCGAGTCGTGGATCTCGGTGTCCCGCAGCGTCACGCCCGGGATGTCCTTGCCCTGCGCGAAGAACGTGATCGCGCCGAACTGCTGCTGCTCGCCCCAGAACACGCCGCCGCAGCGGTAGAGGGCGTTGTTGGCGATCGTCGTCTGCCCGGAGAACGGCAGCGGGTCGTGGTCGGTCGCCAGCATGATGCCCGGGTAGTTCATCGTGTCGTAGACGAGGTTGTTCTCGATCCGGTTGCCGTACCCGCCGTAGACCGCGATCCCGTTGGCGCGCCAGGGAAGCTGGACCGTGTTGTTGGTGAACACGTTGTCGTGCCCGATGTCGACGGACGGGTCCTTCACGTACTGGTTCGCCCACACCGCGAGCGAGTCGTCCCCGGTGGTGCGGAAGGACGAGTTGAACACCCGCGAGTTGCGCGTGCCGTTGGTGAAGTTGATGCCGTCGGCGTAGGTGTCGCGGATCCGCATCCCGCTGAAGTCCAGGCCGTCGGCCGGGCCCCACAGCTCGGGCTTGTTGCTGTAGTCGCGGCCGACCCACACGCCGACGTTGGCGTGCTCGATCCAGACGTTGGAGATCTTCGTGCCGGTGCCGAACCGGCCGTTGAGCCCGACGCCGCCCTCGGCGTTCCCGTCCCCGCCGCGGATCCGGCCGGAGCCGAAGATCGCGATGTCGGAGAGCTGGACGTTCTTGTCGATGTCGAACCCGAAGTTGCCTTCGTGCGGGTGGTTGATGGTGCCCGCGTCCTGCGGCTGGATCAGCGAGTACAGCTGCGAGCGCCACATGCCGGCGCCGCGGATCGTCGCGTTGGAGATGCCGACCTGGTTGTACTGGCCGCCGCCGTTGGGCACGGTCGGGTCGTCGGTGAGGATCTTCGCCTCCTGCCGCCACTGTCCTTCCGGGATCCAGACGCAGGCGATCTTGCCGTTCTGGTCGTCGGTGACCGCGCGCTGGATCGCCGGGGCGTCGTCGACGCCGTCGTTCGGCACGGCGCCGTACTCGGTGATCGACGTGCATTCGGCCGGCTTCGGCAGCGCCGGCGCCACCTGTTCCAGGTCGACCAGATCGATGACGTAGTACGCCGCGTTGTCACCGTTGTCCCGCTGCAGCTTGAACTTCGTGCCCGGCGGGTAGGACTGCGCCAGCAGCGCGTGCGACTCGTCGAACAGCCGCCGCGCGTCGCCGCCGGGCCGGTTCGTCAGCCCTTCGGGGTCGTCGGTGGTGCCGTAGAGCCAGCTGTGCGTCGAGGACAGCGTCAGCTTCTGCGCGAAGGTGCCGTTGACGTACAGGCTGAGCGTGTAGTCCTGCCCGCCGCCCGCGGCCGCATCGGGGACGGAGTTGCGGACCACGATCGAGTTGGCCTGGTTTGTCGACGTGACCTCCACGTACTGGCCCTGGCTCGCCAGCCGGACGGACTGGCGGCCGGACGACTCGGTCGCGAAGTTCGTGTGGCCGAACGTCCGCAGCGCGTCGGTCTGGAGCAGTTGTCCTTGGTACTGCGCGGATTCCGCTTCGTACTCGGTGTACGGCACGGCCGCGCCGCGGCCCACCACGATCGCCCGCGAGAGGTCGTTGTTGGACTCGTTGGTCTCCGCGACGGTGTTCGCCGAGTCGGCCGTCGCGGTGAGGGTCGCGCCGCCGGTGGTGGCGGTCCACGTGCCGGAGATCGCGACGTTCGCCGTCGCACCGGCCGCGATCGCGGCGGTGGCACCGGTCAGCGTGGTGGCGCCGGCGGTCAGCCGGGTCACCGAGGTGCCCGCGGCGCTCGTGCCGCGGTTGTGCACCGCGACGGTGAACGAGACCGCCGTGCCGGCCGCCGGGTTCGGCGGGTTCGACGTGATGCCGGTGACCTCGAGGTCCGGGCCCGGCGCCTGCGCGATCACGAGCTGAGTCGGCGAGGTGAACGTGTTGTTGGTGTCGTCCTGCTCGACGATCGTGCCGGCCGGGTCGACCGTCGCGGAGACGCTGTAGGTGCCCTGCGGCCGGGTGCCCGCGTTGACGGTCACCGTCGTGGACGCGCCCGCCGCGAGGGAACCGACGGCCGCGCTACCGACGACGGTGCCGCCCAGGCTGACGTTGACGGTCGTGGCCGCCGCGGTCGCGGTGCCCGCGTTCTTGACGGTCGCGGAGACCGCGACCTGGCTGGTCTCCGTCGGGCTGGCCGGGGTCCAGGTCGTGCCGGTGACGACCAGGTCCGGGTTCGGCGCCGGCGTGCCGAGCACCTGGAACTCCGCGACCTGCGCGCCGGGCGCGCCGGAGTTGGCGGAGAACTGCAGCCGGACGTCGGCAGCCCGCCCGCTGACCGGGATGGTCACGGAGTTCTGGCTCGCGGCCGGGTCGAACCGGTAGTCGGCGCGGGCCTTGAGGGAGGTGAATGCCGTGGCGCCCTGGTCACGGCCGAGGACCTCGAAGTTCTGCGTCCGCGTGGCCCAGGCCGAGTCCGGGTTGAGCTTGACGACGACCTGGTCGAGGTCGGCATTCGCGCCGAGCTTCACGGTCAGCGTGCTCGACTGGCCCGAGGCTTCCCAATACGTGGCGGTGCTGTTGTCGTTCGCGTTGGCGGCGACGAAGGAGAAGACGGTCGAGGACGCCTCGATCGGCTTGCCCGCGGCGAGGTTCTGGCCGGCCTGGGTGCCCTGGCGCACGACGTGGTTGCTGTCCGCGGACTCGTGCCCGGCGGCATCCTTGGCCCGCACGAAGTACTCGACGCGCGTGCCGGCAGGCCGGGCTTCGGCGAACGACGTGCCGGTGACCGTGGTGATGGCCGTTCCGTCGCGGTAGACGGTGTAGCCGGTGACGCCGACGTCGTCGGTCGAGGCCGACCACGTCAGCGCGACCTGGCCGGAGGACGGCTCGGTGAGCGTCAGGTTCGCCGGCGCGGTCGGGGCCTGCGTGTCGCCGGTGTCGGGGCCGTACAGCTCGAACTCCGAGAGCTGCGCGGCGGGCCACTGGGTGTTGGCGGTGACGTTCAGCCGGACGTACCGGGTCGACGCCGTCACCGGGATCGTGACGGTGTTGGCGCCCGGCGCGAAGGCGTACCCGCTCGACGCGACGAGGTCGGTGAACGTGGTGCCGTCGGTGCTGCCGCGCACGGCGAGGGTCTGGGTGCGGGCCTCCCAGCCGGTGGGCAGCTTGAGCACGATCCGCGAGAGGGACTTCGCGGAGCCCAGGTCGGCCTGGATCCACTGCGGGAAGGCGTTGTTCGCGGACTCCCAGTACGTGGCCTGGTTCCCGTCGGCGGCGTTGGCGACGGGATAGCCGGGCAGCGCGCTGCTCGCCGACACCGTCCTGGTCAGGGGCACGTCCGCCGCGGCCGCCGCCGCTTCGGGTGAGCCGGGTGAGCCGGGTGGGCCGCTCGCCGCCGAGGCGAGGGAGAGCCCGGCGACGGACAGCCCCACGGCGAGGAATCCGGCGACGAGCCGGGACAGGCGCGTACGAGTCATGGCGTCTTCTCTTCTTCGAGACGGCGGGGGACGGGGAGCCTGAGCCACCCGAGTCTGCAACAAGTGAGCGCCGTCACGCAAGAACCAGACACCGATCAGAAAATTTACGACTCCTTCGCTGTCACTCGGCTGGCCCAACCGGACGAACGAGGGCGAACCGCTCGGCGAAGGCCGCCATCTCCTCGCGTTGGCCGACCGGGTCGGCGGTCGTGGGGCTCACGACGACGCGGGTGACACCCTGCCGCGCGAGCGTTTCGGCGTCCTCTTCGGACATTCCGATCGAGCCCCATCGCGTGTGCTGCAAGGCATCCGGGTCCCGGCCGGCTTCGCTCGCCGTGGCCCGGGCGAGCTCGAACTGGCGGCGGCGCTCGTCCGGGGTGAGCAGGCCGCCGGGGAAGAAGCCGTCCCCGCGTCGCCCGGCCCGCCGCGCGGCGGCCACGCTCGACCCCCCGACGTGGATCGGCAGGGCGCCGCCGACCGGCTTCGGGAAGCTGCACACGGCGTCGAGGGTGAAGAACTCCCCCGCGTGGCTGACGCCGTCCGCGCCGCCGGCCCAGAGCAGCCGCAGGACGTCGATCGCCTCGTCGGCCCGGCGGCCGCGGGTGGCGAAGTCGACGCCGGCCGCCGCGGCTTCACCGGGCAGCGCGCCGACGCCGACGGTGAGCAGCCGCAGGCGTCCGCCGGACAGCAGGTCGACCGTCGCCAGCCGCTTGGCGAGCACCACCGGGTGGTGGTAGGGCAGCAGCAGGACGCCGGTGCCGAGCAGGATGCGCCGCGTGCGGGCGGCGACGAACGTCAGGCACTCGAGCGGGTCGCCGTAGGGCAGCGCCGGGTCCAGCTCCATCGGCCCGATCCTGGCGCCGGGATACAGGGCGACGTGCTCCGGCACGTACAGCGATTCGAAGCCGAAGTCTTCGGCCTCCTGCGCGAATCGCGTGAGCGTGGCGGGGTCGACGCCGAAGTGGGGGGTGCTGTAGCTGATTCCGAACTTCACGCGGCACGACGCTAAACACTGACGCGCGCGTCAAGGCAAGGGTCAGCGGAGCGCGAACACCATCCCGATGTCGGCCGCCTGCTGGACCGCGTCCTGCACCGTCTTGACGGCGAACCCGCGCGTGGCGAAGACTTCGCGGACGCGGTCACGGTTTTCGGCCCACCGTTCGACTTCGACGACGGCCTGCCGGACCAGCGGCCAGTGCCGCTCGTCGATCCCCCGCAGCACTTCGAGCTCGGCGCCCTCGACGTCGACCTTGAGCAGGTCGATGCGGTCGATCCCTTCCTCGTCGAGCACCGGAGACAGCGGCCGGACGCGCACGCGGTGCGTCTCGAGGTCGCGCATCACCTTCAGCTGCCGCCCGACCAGCCCGCGCAGGACCGGCGCCGGCACGCGGCGGGCGGCCGGGCCCATGCCGCCCTGGCGGATCATCTCGACGATGCTGGCGGTGACGCGCTTGCGCTCCGCCTCGATGTTGCCCTCGTCCCGCAACGACGACGAGAAGATCGTCGCGCCCGGGAAGTAGCTGAAGTCGAGCTCGTCCTCACCGGCCGCGAGCCCGAAGGGCAGCGCTTTCAGCCGCCCGGCGAAGAAGTCCCGGCCGTTGCTTTCCAGCTTCTCGTAGAGCGGCGGCAACGGTTCGAAGGCATAGATCCGCACGTCACCGCCGAGCCGTTCGTAGACCGCCGCGGAGAAGACGCCGATGTTGGCCCCGACGTCGAGGACGGTGGCGCCGGGTGCGAGCTCGACACCGTGGGCGAAGTAGCCGCCGACTTCTTCGCGGAGAAAGGACACTTCCCAGGGGTTGACGCTGTGCAGGTCCATGGTCACGCGCAGAGGCATACCAGGCCTGGCGCCGGTGATCCAGCCCCATTGGTAGGTGACCCGGCGACGGCGCGCACCCACGGGCCCGGCCGGGCACCCGGCGTGGTCCTTGACGAACCGCAGCGGCCTCCTTAGGTTGTCCAGACATAGGACGTCAGACATCCCATGTCCTACCTCGACGAGGAGGTCGAACCGGTGTCCCCGATTCGCAGGCTCAGCACGATCCTTCTGGCGGCGGCCACGACCGCGCTGTCCTTCGCCCCCGCCGCCACGGCGAACCCGGCGCACGGATGCGCGTCGTCCGTGGCCTTCACCTCCGGGACCGAGGGCTACGACACCTTCCGCATCCCCGCGGTGGTCCGCGCCGCCAACGGGGCACTGGTCGCGTTCGCCGAAGGGCGGCGGGACTCGGCCGGGGACTCCGGGGCCATCCAGACCGTGGCGCGCACCTCCCGTGACGGCGGCTGCACCTGGGGGCCGCTGTCGGTGGTGGACAGCAACGGCGACGCCACCGCCGGCAACCCGACGCCGGTCCTCGCGCGCGACGGCGACCTGGTCCTGCTGACCGTCCACAACGGACCGGTCTCGGAGAAGCAGATCATGTCCGGGCAGGCGTCCGCGCTGGACACCCGCCGCGTCTTCGTCCTGCGCAGCCGCGACGACGGCCGCACCTGGTCCCCCGCCCGGGACATCACCGCCGACGCGAAGCTGCCCGGCTGGCGGTGGTACGCCACCGGCCCCGGGCACGCGACGGTCCTGCGGCACGGCCCGCACGCGGGCCGGATCGTCGTGCCCGCCAACCATTCCAGCTCCCCGCCGGCCGGCTCCCCCGACGTCGGCACCGAGGCGAAGTACTACGGCGGCCACGACCTCTACAGCGACGACGACGGCCGCACCTGGCACATCGGCTTCACCGACGACCGCACCGACGGCGTCGTCGCCGCGAACGAGACGACCGCGACCGAGCTGCCCGACGGCACCCTCTACTTCTCCAGCCGCAACCAAGGCTCCGCCGCCGAGCACCGCGTCGACGGCTACAGCGTCGACGGCGGGAAGACGCTGGTCCGGCCGTACCAGGTGCAGCCGTCGCTGTCCGGGACGAAGGTCGAGGGCAGCGTCCTGCAGACGACGATCCCGTGGCTGCTGGTCTACTCGGGCCCGGCCGACCCCGCCACGCGCGCCGTGATGCAGCTGCGGCTGAGCACCGACCGCGGGCACACCTGGCGCGCGGGCCGCACGCTGACCACCGGGCCGGCGGCCTACTCCGACCTCGTGCAGGCCGGCCCGGCCACGCTCGGCGTCCTCTACGAGACGGGCACGGCCGGTCCGTACGAGAAGATCGTGTTCGAGCGGGTGGGTTTGGCTCCGGGACAGCTCGGGAACGCCCCCGCGAGGAGGTGATCGACGTGGCCGATCTGCTCGGACCGCGCGTGCCCGGTCCAGCGCGGCTGCGGGAGCTGCTGGCCGGGGACGACCTCGTCGTCGCGCCGGGAGCCTACGACGCGCTGAGCGCCCGGCTGGTCGAGGCGGCCGGGTTCCCGGCGGTCTACATGACCGGCTTCGGCACGACGGCGTCGCTGCTCGGCCGTCCCGACGTCGGGCTCCTGACGATGACCGAGATGGTCCAGGCGGCGAGCCGCATCCGCTCGGTGGTGGAGGTCCCGGTCATCGCCGACGCGGACACCGGCTACGGCAACGCGCTCAACGTCATCCGCACGGTCCGCGAGTACGAAGCCGCCGGCGTCGCGGCGATCCACCTGGAGGACCAGGTCGCGCCGAAGCGCTGCGGGCACCTCGAAGGCAAGCGCGTGGTCCCGGCACCGACCATGGTCGACCGGGTGCGGGCCGCGGTGGCCGCCCGGTCGGACCCCGACTTCCTGCTGATCGCCCGCACGGACGCCCGTGCGGTCGAAGGCCTCGACGCGGCGATCGACCGGGCCCGCCGCTACCGGGACGCGGGCGCGGACATGCTGTTCGTGGAGGCGCTGCAGTCCGAAGCCGAGATCGAACGGGTGGCCGAGACGTTCCGCGACGTGCCGCTGCTGTTCAACTGGGCGGAGGGCGGGAAGACCCCGCCGGTGGGGCGCGACCGGTTGCGCGAGCTCGGGTTCCGGCTGGTGATCTGCCCGATCTCGACGCTGCTGGCGGCGACCGAGGCGATGCGCGCGGTGCTGGGCCGGATCGCGGCGGATGGGACGCCGGTCGAGGCTGTTCGTGAGTTGCCAGGGTTGACGGACTTCGCGGAGCTGGTCGGCCTGCCGGAGGTCGGGGAGATCGGCGAGCGCTTCGGCGACGGCTGAGGCCGGACCGGGGATGACCACGGGAAACTGTCGTACCCGACCGGTAACGTCCTCCCCGTGGAAGCTCGGGAGCGCATACAGGAACTGGCCGACCGCATCGTGGTCCTCCGCGACGCGTACTACCGGGGTTCGCCGTTGGTGGCGGACGCGGAGTACGACGCGGTCGAAGACGAGCTGCGCGGGCTCATCGCGGCGAACCCGGACCTGACCCCGGACCCGAACCCCCTCGACCAGGTGGGCGCCCCGGCGGTCCTGCACGCCCCGATCCGGCACTCGCGGCCCATGCTCTCCCTGGAGAAAGCCACGAAACCGGAGCAGGTCGAGGCCTTCTTCGACCGCTTCCCCGGCCAGCCGGTCGTCGTCATGCCCAAGCTGGACGGCCTGTCGCTCGCCGTCGTCTACGAGGACGGGCGGCTGCGCCGGGCCGTCACCCGCGGGGACGGGACGACCGGCGACGACGTCACCCCGCTGGTCCGGGCCCTGACCGACGGGATCCCGGACCGGGTCGAGGCGCCGGGGCGGGTCGAGGTGCGGGGCGAGGCCGTCATGCTGCGGTCCACCTTCGCCGCCTACAACGTCGCGCACCCGGACAAGCCGCTGATCAACCCGCGCAACGCCGCCGCCGGCACGCTGCGGGCCAAGGACCCGGCCACCGTCGCCGAACGGCGGCTGCGGTTCTTCGCCTTCGACCTCGACACCGATCCCGACAGCGCCGAGACCGACCTCGGCCGCGCACTGCAGACGCTCGGCTTCACCGCGGCCGACATGCGCCGCTGCGCCGACGCTGCAGCCGCGCAGGCCGTGATCGGCGAGATCGAACAGCAGCGCAACGAACTGGACTACGACCTCGACGGCGCCGTGCTGCGGCTCGCCGACCGCACCGCCTACGCCGCCGCCGGCACCCGGTCGAGCTCGCCGCGCGGGGCGCTCGCCTTCAAGTTCGCCGCCGAGGAGAAGACCACCGTCCTGGCCGATGTCATCTGGGACGTCGGCAAGACCGGCAAGATCGCCCCGGTCGCCTGGCTGGAACCGGTGTTCGTCGGGGGCACCACCGTCACCCGCGCGACGCTGGCCAACCAGGAGGTGATCAAGGCCCGCGGCATCAAGATCGGCGACACCGTCCTGGTGCGCCGCGCCGGGGACGTCATCCCGTTCGTGGCCGGCGTGCTCGACGCGTCGAAGCGCACCGGCGCGGAGCGGGAGATCGTGCCTCCGAGCGCGTGCCCGTCGTGCGGGCAGCCGCTGACCGAGCAGGGCAACAGCCGGGAGCTGTTCTGCACCAACGTCGCCTGTCCCGCCCAGACCGTGCGGCGGCTGATCCACTGGGCGTCACGGGCCGCGGCGGACATCGAGGCCATCGGCGGCGTCTGGATCGAACGGCTGGCCGAGTCCGGCGACCTCGAGCACCCGTCGGACTTCTACGCGCTGACCAAGGAACGGCTGCTGGAGTTCGACCGCATCGGCGAGGTCTCGGCGGCGCGGATGATCGAGTCGATCGACGGGAGCCGGGCGGTCGGGCTGCGCCGGGCGCTGATCGGGCTCGCGATCCCGATGGCGTCCGAAGGCACCGCCGCGCGCCTGTGCCGGGCGGGGTTCGGTTCCCTCGAGGACGTCGTCGAGGCCGGGGTGGAGGGGCTGGTCGCCGTCGAGGACATCGGGCCGAAGGTCGCCGCGTCGCTGATCGAGCACCTCACGCGGCTCCAGCCCGAGCTCGAACGGCTGCGGGAGCGCGGCGTGTCGCTGGACGTGCGCGAGGAGGACCTCCCGCCGGTGGTCGCGGCCGGCGCTCCCCTGGCCGGCAAGACGGTGGTCGTCACCGGCTCGATCAGCGACCCACGCTCGGGCGAGAAGGTTCCGCGGCCGACGTTCCAGAGATTGTGCGAGAAGGCCGGCGCGACCATCGCGTCGTCGGTCTCGGCGAGCACGGACCTGCTCATCACCGGTGCCGACGTCGGGGCCGCCAAACTCACGAAGGCAGAGAAGCACGGCGTGACCGTCGCCGACCAGAGTGAAATCTGGCCGCAGCTGATCGAAGCCGGAATCATCTGACGCGGGGGCTCGTGAGATGCTGCGACCGCGCAGCAGGCCCGAGGGAGAGGCGGAGCGGGTGACCACCTGGACCGATGTGATCAACTTTGTCCGGACGCGGTACGAGGTCCTGGAGGACACCGAAGACTGGCTCCGGTTCCGCCTGGAGGGTCCGGACGGCCGGACGCAGCAGGTGACGGTGCACCACGTGGAGGAACTGCACGGCGGCGCGTGGGTCGAGATCTCCTCGCCCGTCGGCTGGGCCGACAAGCTGGACCTGCGGCGCCTGCTCGAGCTGGCCGGGTCGTCGGCCGTCGGCGGGGCCGCGGTGGTCGACGGGGTCGCGCTGCTCAAGCACACCGTGCCGCTGGAGGACCTCAGCATCGAGCACGAGTTCGAGCGCCCGCTCAAGGCGGTCGTCGCGCGGGCGGACTCGCTCGAGCACGAGCTGACCAAGTCGGACGAGTTCTAGCCGCTCACACGTGCATCGCGAGCCACAGCGCCATCCAGGCGAGGCACGCGAACGCGCCGCCGACTCCGAACGCCAGCAGCACCCGCCGCAGTCCCGCGACGATCCCGGCCCGGCCCGACACTTCGGTGATCCCTGCATCAGCCATGCCGGAGTGTTGCCGCGCACCGGGATCGGCAAACATCCGGTTCAGGATTCGCCCATCACCAGTCCCTCGATGGTGTGCTTCTGGGTGATCGGCTCCAGCGTGTCGACGACCGGGCAGCGCAGGTGGGCGCGCACGGATTCCGGGAGTGACGCCCAGAAGTCGTGCGTCACAGCGGTGTCGTGGCGTTCGTCGTTGCCCGCGCCCGGCGCGTCGAGGCCCAGCACGAGCACCGGCCGGGACTTCGCGGAGTGGTTCGCGGTGCCGCGGTGGACGGTCAGCGCGGAGCGGATCGAGATGTCCCCCATCCGCGGGAACTTCCGCGCCGCCAGCGATCGGTAGCGCGGGTAGGCCGAGCGCGGCGGGAACATGCCGTGGTCGAACGCGGCGCCGTCGTCCCAGTGGGTGCCGGGCGCGATCTCGAACGGGCCCATGTCCGGCTCGGTGTCGACGGCGGTCACGTTGACGGCCAGGGAGTTCAGCCTGCGGTGGCGGGCCGTTTCGTCGGGCATCGGGAAGTCGCGGTGCCACGGCTGGTCGACCGCGCCGGCGAGCGGGACGTCGAACCCGATCTCGACGATCCGGTAGTCCGGTCCCAGCACGGCCTCGGCGACCGCGGTGATCCACGGGTGCGCGGCCAGGTCGGCGAAGCCGCGCAGCTGTTCGGGGTGGATCTCGACGTAGTAGCGGTTCGGGCCGCGGCCGACGGCGCCGTCCGGCCGGGCGCGAGCCTCGGCGAACGCCGTGTCGATGTCTTCGCCGAGCCGGCGCACCCACTCGCGCGGGAACGCCCGCGGCAGGCCGATGATGCCGTCCTCGTACAGCCGGCCGGTCAGGGACTCGACTTCGGCGGCGGGCAGCGGGGCGATCGGATCCGTGGTCATTTGAGCCTCCGAGGCGTCACGACGGCGTGGCGTCTTCAGTTTGCAACGTGGCATGCCACGTTGCAAGAGGTAGGGTGCCGTCGTGAACCCGAAGTTGCGGGACGTGGCCGAGCACGCCGGGGTGTCGGTGCGGACGGTGTCCAACGTGGTCAACGGCTTCCGCTACGTGGCCCCGGCGACCCGCGAGCGGGTGCAGGCGAGCATCGACGAGCTCGGCTACCGGCCGAACATGGCCGCCCGGACGCTGCGGCAGGGCCGGACCGGGCTGGTGGCCCTGGTCGTCCCGGAGATCGATTCGCCGTACTTCGCCGAGCTCGCCGCGCGGACGGTCCGCATCGCCGGCCGCCGCGGCCTGACCGTCCTCATCGACCAGACCGACGGCGACGCCGAGCGGGAGAAGGAGCTGCTGCACGGCCGACGCAGCCAGCTCGTCGACGGCGTCCTGTTCAGCCCGTGGGCGGTGGCCCCCGCGGAGCTGGCCGCGCGCACCGACACCGTGCCGCTGGTGCTGCTCGGCGAGCACGACGGCCCGGCCGGGGTCGACCACGTCGCGATCGACAACGTCGCCGCCGCGTGCGAGGCCACCGGGCACCTGCTGGCGACCGGACGCCGCCGCGTCGCCGCGCTGGGCATCCAGCCGGCGTCCCTGAACGCGACCGCCCGCCAGCGTCTCGCCGGGTACCGCGACGCGCTGGCGGACCTGCCCCGGCTGGAGGTCCCGGTCCGGCGCCTGCACCGGGCCGACGGCCACCGCGCGATGCTGGAGCTGCTGGACCGCGCCGAGCCGCCCGACGCCGTCTTCTGCTTCACCGACGAGCTCGCGCTGGGCGCGTTGCGCGCCGCCGCCGACCGCGGCCTGAGCGTGCCGGACGACCTGGCGCTGGTGGGGTTCGACGACATCGAGGACGGCCGGTTCAGCGTCCCGGCCCTGACGACGGTGTCACCGGACAAGGACCGCATCGCCGAGCTCGCCCTGGACTGCCTGGCCGCCGAGCCCGGGCCGCCGCGGTCGATCGTCGCCCCGCACCGGCTCGTCGTGCGCGGGACGAGCTGACCGCTCAGGCGTCCCGGTTCACCACACGCAGGATCAGCCACTGGTCGAACCACGCCCCGGCGGTGGTCACGACCAGCATGACGAGGCCGAGGATCAGGTGCGTGTAGCTGTGCAGCGGCGCCGCGCTGTCGGTCAGCTTCGTCAGCCCGAGCTGCAGCCCCAGCCGCAGCGCGAAGAGCACCGCGACGAGGACCAGGGCCTGCTTGCTGCGCCAGACCGCGCGCAGGTACTTGCGGCGCCGGGACAGCAGCGTGAACCACAGCGTCAGGTGGACCGCGACCAGCGCGAGCGGCAGGTACACCACCCACGAGTACCGGTCGCTGAACTGCAGGCTGAAGTCGTTGCTCGCCACCAGCAGGCCGACGAGCACGAAGTACCAGCCCGGCAGGCCTTCGATCTTCCCGGACCGCGGCACGGCCTCCACTTCGGCCTCCCGCATCAGAAATCGGTTCATGCTCCGAGCCTGGCGGGATCCGCGGCGGAAGCGATCAACCGGCGGTACGAGAATTCCCCACCGTCTCATACCCAGGTACGAACTCCCGGCGCGAACGCGGCGGACGGACGCCGGGTGGGGCACGATCGGCGGATGACCTTCGCCGGCCACCCGGGCATCCCGTGGACCGGCCGCCGCGGCCCGCTGGTGGCCGAGGCGGCGGTCCTCGGCGTGCTGGTGGTGCTCGACCTGGTCTTCGCGGCCCGGGCCCTGCCCGGTCAGGGCCAGCTGGTCACCGTCGCCGCCGAGTTCGCGCCGGGCGTCGGGCCGGTCGTGGCGCTGCTGGCCGTACTGCGCCGCCGGTTCCCCGACCGGGTGGCCGCGCTGGCCACCGCCGTATCCGGGCTTTCGCTGCTGGGCTCGGCGGTCGCGGCCGTGCTCGCGACGACGGGCGCACGGCTCCCACCGCAGCCCGGCGCGGCCGAAGCCCTCGCGATCGCGCTCGTGGTCGGCGCCTGCTGCCACCGGCTGCCGCCTCGGGCGGCCGCCGTCCAGGCCGTGCTCGGCGGCTGCGCGGCCACCCTCGCCCCGATCCTGCGCTACGGCACCGGCTCCCCCGCCGCGCTCTACGCCGCCGGAGCCGCGGTGGTCTGGGGCGGCGCGCTGGCCGGCGGGCTGGTCCTGCGCGACGCCGACGTCCGCCACCGCGTGGACGTCCTGGAACTGCGGTCCGCGGAACGGCTCCGGCTCGCGCGCGAGCTGCACGACCTCGTCGCCCACCAGATCACCGGCATCGTCGTGCGCGTCCAGGCCGCGCACCGCGTCGCCGAGCGCAGCGGCGGCGACACCGCGACCTTCGCCGAGCTGGAAACCGCGGGCGCGACCGCGCTTTCCGCGATGCGGCGGCTCGTCGGCGCGTTGCGGACCGGCGACGAAGACCTCTTCGTGCCGCCCGCCGACCTCGCCACCGCCGTCGACCGCGCGGTGCCCGACGACGACCGGATCCACCTCGACGTCAGCCCGGATCTCGCCACTCTCGCCGTCGCCCCCGAGGTCGTCACCACCGCGCACCGGCTGCTCACCGAGTCCCTCACCAACATCCGCCGGCACGCCCCCGACGCCGCCGAGGTCCGGGTGCTCGTCCACCACGAACCGCGCGGCGAGCTGCGCGTCGAGGTGGTCAACGACGGCGCCGCCCGGCCCGCCCGCCGGGGCGGCTACGGCCTGCTCGGCATGGCGGAGCGGGTCGCGGCGGTGGGCGGTACGGTGCAGGCCGGACCGGCGGAAGGCCGGCGCTGGCGCGTGCTCGCGCGGCTGCCGCTCGAACCCGGCTGAGGCGAGGGGAGACGGGGTTGCCGACGCGAGTGCTGATCGCCGACGACCAGGCGATGGTCCGCGCGGGGTTCCGGCTGATCCTCGAAGGCGAGCCGGACATCGAGGTCGTCGGCGAGGCCGCCGACGGCGACCAGGCGGTCCGGCTGGCACGCGAGCTGCGCCCGGACGTCACGCTGATGGACATCCGGATGCCCGGCGTCGACGGGCTGCGTGCCACGGAACTGCTGGCGGGCACGGGCGTCCCGGACCCGCTGCACGTCGTGATGGTCACGACGTTCGGGCTCGACGAGAACGTGCACGCGGCCCTGCGCGCCGGCGCCTGCGGGTTCCTGCTCAAGGACGCCGGGCCGAACCTGCTCATCGAAGCCGTGCACGCGGCCGCCCACGGTGAAGCCCTCGTCTCCCCCGCGATCACGACGCGGCTGCTGGCGCACTACGCGCGTCGCGGTCCCCGGACCGCTCCCGAGCCCGAAAACCCGCTCACCCCACGGGAACTCGACGTCGTGAAGGCCGTGGCCCGCGGCGAGACGAACGACGAGATCTGCCGCTCACTGGTGGTTTCACTGCCGACGGTCAAGACCCACATCGGCGCGGTCAAGCGCAAGCTCGGCGCCCGCAACCGCACCGAGATCGCCATCTGGGCCTGGGAAAGCGGGCTGGCCCGCTGACCTCGGCACGCGGACGACGACCGTGCGCGCGACGACGTCACCGAACCGCTGGCGACGCCGCGTCGCCAGCATCACGACGATGCCGACCAGTCCCCACGCGAAGCCGTCGACCAGCATCAGCAGCTGCCGGACCACGAACACCGACAGCGGCGGGTGCGCGCCGTCCAGCGTGACGACCCGCAGGCGCAGCCAGCGCATCGCCGGCGTCTGCCCGCCGTGCCGGTGCGGCCACCACACGGTGACGAACAGCAGGCCCAGGAAGTCCAGCACCAGCATCGTGTACAGGACGACCTTGAGAAACGTCAGCAGCCCCGGGCCGTGCGGGTGGAACAGCCAGACCACGGCGATCGCGAGCAGCAGCATCGGCACGAAGACGAGCAGCTCGTCCAGCAGGAACTGCAGGAGGCGGCGCCCGACGACACCGATTCCCGGACGGGTCATGACCCCATGATCACGGTCCGGGCGTCCCGGCGCGCGCTGAGCCGTCTCATACCCGGGACCGAGCCGCGAGCCCCGATCTAGTCCTCCGGGCTGATCACCGCCCGCCGCGGCCGGGCCAGGCTCGGGCGCACCCACCCGGCGACGGAAGGACCACCCGGTGCGCATTTCCCGGACAGGACTGGCGGCCGCGACGGCCGTCCTCTTCGCGGCGGCGGTGCCCGCCGCGGCCGCGGACCCGCTCACGCCGTACACGACCCAGCAGCTCCAGTGGGGCGACTGCCCCTTCAAACCGGCCACCGGCGACGCGCCCACGCAGTGCGCGCTCGTCACCGTGCCGCGGGACTGGGCCACCCCGGCCGCGGGCACCGACCTCCAGGTGTCGATCAGCCGCGCCGCCGCGACCGGTGAGCGGCAGGGCGCGCTCCTGCTGAACCCGGGCGGGCCGGGCGGCCAGGGCACGCCGCTGGCCGGCTCGCTGGCCGCGCTGGAACCTTCGGTGCACCAGCTCTACGACTTCGTCGGCATGGACCCGCGCGGCACCGGCCACGCCGGCACCGACGACAAGGGTTTCCAGTGCCAGGTCCCGACCGGCCGCCTGCCGCAGGGAATCCTCGACGCGCGTGACCGGTCGGCGGCGAGCATCGCAGCACACCAGCAGATCCCGCGGGCCACCGCCGAGGCGTGCCAGAGCGACGCGGTCGCGCCGTACATCACGACGTGGCAGACCGCGCACGACATGGACCTGATCCGCGCGCTGCTGGGCGACGAGAAGCTGAACTACCTCGGCTACTCCTACGGCACCTGGCTCGGTGCCAAGTACGCGTCGCTGTTCCCCGAGCACACCGGCAAGACCGTGCTCGACTCCAGCGTGAACTTCCAAGGCCGGCTGCAGGCCGACTTCGAGGCGTTCCCGGTGATCGACCAGCGCCAGTTCGACGATTTCTACGTGCCTTGGCTGGCGCGAAACCTCGGGGAGCAGCTGGGCGGGACGCCCGCGGAGGTCAAGGCGGAGTGGGAGCGCGTCCGTGCCTACTACGGCACTCACGGCGTCTCGCCCGACACCTTCGACGGCATCTTCGTCGGCAACGGCAGCGAGCTCCAATGGCTGCTCGGCGCGCTGGTCTTCCTCCAGGGCGCCGCCGCGCTCGACGGGACGTCCGCCACTCCCCCGGCGAAGCTGGCGGACTCGATGGATGCGGTGTCGCGCAAGGCGTTCGGCGTCCCGGCCGCGTCGCTGACGCCGGAGCGGGTGGCCGCCGCGGCGCCGGACTACACCCAGCGCCCCGGCACCCGGTTCGCCGTCGCGTGCGGTGACCAGCCGACGCGCCCGGCGTCCTGGTACGAGCGGCTCAGCGACCGGCAGGGCCCGCGGTACCCGCTGTTCGGCTGGGCCTACGGCCTGGGCGAGACGTGCGGCTTCTGGTCGGACGCACCCCAGCACGAGCTGCCGGACGTCCCCGCGTCGGTGGCGGCGAACATCCTGGTTGTGCAGGGGGAATTCGATCCGCAGACGGGGTACGAGCAGGCGTCCGCGGCGGCGCGTTCGGCCGGCGTCCCGCTGGTGTCGGTGGATGATTCGCCGTTCCACGGCCAGTACGCGCTGGCGGGCAACCCGTGCGTCGACGGCCTGGTCAACGTGTTCCTGACCAAGAACTCCCGGCCCGGCAGCACGACGTGCCCGGGCGTCCCGCTCATCGGCGAGGACCAGGTGTACCCGGTCGCCGGTCCGGTGCGCAGCGCGCAGCCGTCCGTCCCGACGCGACTCTCTTCGGACGGTGCTGTGCGCACGCGGGTCCGGGACGAGGTCAGTGCGATGAACCGCTGACGACGCGTTCGGTCGCCGGGACCGGCTTGCCACGGGGCCCTTCGCGGAACAGGACGCTCAGGTTCGCGCCCGAGCCGGCGACCCAGGCCGGCCGGCGCGGGCGCCCCGGGCGGTGACCGTGGTGCCGTCGCCGTAACGGATTTCGAGGTCCGGCGCGTGGTGGTCCTTCTCGGCGATGCGCCGGTGCGGGACGACGGTGACGTGGTCGCCGGGCGTACCGGCGGCCGGAGGTGGTGTCGACGACGGCCCGGGACGGGAACTTCCGGGCGTCCCGGCGCGCGCTGAACGGCTCGGCGGATCCGCCCCGCGCGTGGCGGATCCGCCGACCGAGGGCGGTTATCCCGGTTCGCCCGCGCTGTCCGCCGGCTCCGGGTCACGGGTGAGCAGCTCGACCTCCACGCAGGCCCGCCGGTTCTCGATGCGGAACTTCTCGGTCTCCACGCGCAGCTGGGCTTCCCGCATCGGGTCGCACGAAGAACAGTGCGCCAGCTCGGCTTCGTAGAGCGTGCCGTCGGTCGGCAACGTCACCGGCCGGGCGTCCGTGACCTCCTGATCGGGCCGGGGCAGCGCGTCGCCGAGGTCCTTCATGGTCCGCTCGACGTCGGCGGTCCGGTCCTCGACGGTCCGCCACGGCGTGTCGCCGATCCGCCACTCGATCGACTCCACCCGGGTCGACGCCTTGTACACCTCCATGACCCGCCGGACGTAGTAGGTCACCGCGTGGCACGGGTTCTGGTTCACCAGCGTTCGCCGCGTCGTGCTCTGCGTCTCCGCGTCTTCGAAGCTCGACACCACGACGGAGCGTTCCGCCTCGGTCGACTGCGACGCGGTGATCGCGTTCTGGGTGAACTGCGAAGAGGCCGTCGCCGCCGACGCACCGCTGGCCACGGTCGTCTCCGTCGCGACGCCGAACTCGCCCCGCACCTCGGGAGCCCCGAAGAAGCCGGCGAGCCCGCCGCCCGCGGACACCGACGTGTCGGCGTGCGTGCGGATGTCCACGAGGCTGTCGGTGTAGGCCGACGCCGACGAGAACCGGCTCGTCTGCGACAGCGCGCTCATGGTCTGCCGGAACGACGAGTGCACCGAAAGCCGCTCTTCGGCGGCACGCACGCGGCGGTAGCGGTCGAACTCGTACAGCTCCACCGTTTCGCCCGGCAGCAAGGTGACGGTGTAGAGCAGCGGACCCTGCTGCCGGCCGGTCAGGCTCAGCATGTGCTGGTAGGTCACCCGCAGCTGCAGCACGCCCTGGTCGAAGCGCCCCAGCGTGAACACGCGCCCCTCGTAGAAGTACTGCGCCCGGTCGTACGGCAGCCACGGGACGGGCCGCGGGCCGCGGCACTCGCGCGGGGTCCGTTCCTCACACCCGCCGCCACAGCCGGAACAACCGTCCTTTTCGCCCTGATCGGCCGAAGCCGGCTCCGGGGATTCCTGTGCCTCCACAGACATCGCCACTCCTCCACTGGTCACTGATGTCCGAACTGGTCACCTCATCGGTACGAGGACCCGTAGTTCTGATACATCGCGAAGGGGTCGCTGCCGGGCCCGCCAGAACGGGGCGTGCGAGAACCGCGTTTCCGCGCGGTAGATCCGTTGGTACGTCTCGTAATAAGCCGCGGCAGTGTCCTCGACGAACCGCCGGTAGTCCTCGACGTCACCACCGAGCAGGACGGCCGCGGCCCGCTCCGCCGAGCGCAGGGCGAACGGCACCCCGCCACCCGAGAGCGGATCCACCGCCAATGCGGCGTCGCCGACCGCGAGCCGGCCGGGTTCCGCGCACGGCCGCAGCAGGTGCCCGCCCACAGCGACCACCGACGGCACACCGGCGGGAGCCGCCCCGGCCAGCCGGCGCACGTACTTCGTCGCGGCCAGTGCCGCGGCCCAGCCCGCCTCCGACACGAGCCCGGCCCGGGCGGCGACCGACGGTTCGGTGAAACAGGCGACGACACGGCGCCGGCCGGGCACCGGGGACGCGTACCACCACCCGATTTCCGCGGACTCCACGAAGGTGTCCCCGAGATCGGCGTCCGGAGGCAGGGCGACGACGCGGGCGACGCAGACCATCCGGTCGAACCGGTCACGCCGGGCGCCCAGGCGGCACGAAAGCCTTGCCGCGCGCCCGGTCGCGTCCACGATCGACGACGCGTACGCGGGCACGGCCGCCTCGATCCGGAACCCGCCGGGTACGCGCTCGACCCCGGTCACCGGGTGGCGCAGGACGATGACACCGGCCGCGACGGCGGCGTCGGCGAGCATCCGGTCGAAGCGGGCCCGGTCGACGTGCCACCCGGGGCCGTACGGGTCCAGCAGGGACGGCCGGACCGTGACTTCGCCGGTCCCCCAAGCACTGGCGGTCTGGTACGACGGCAGGGATCCGAGCGTGTCGCCGGCACCCAGCTCCCGCAGCATCGGCGCGACAGCCGCGGCCAGCGTCTCCCCCAGCCGCGTCCGCGCGTAGTCCGACGGCTCGTACATCGCGACGCTCGCCCCGCCGTGCGCGAGCCGCAGTGCCGTGGCGGCGCCGGCCGGCCCGCCACCGGCCACCACCACGTCGAACCGCATCACAGCACGCGGTCGGTTTCCACGAGGTCGTCTCCTTGCCGCGTGACGAAACCCAGTCCCGCCCACCGCCCGTGCACGAAGTCCTCGAGCTCCTCCGCGCCCCGCATCCACTCCACCGGACGCGAGCCGCGGGGGGCGTCGAAGGGCGTGACCTGGTCCGGGACCTCCGCCCACCAGCTGCGGCACAGGTGGAGGTCGCCCTGCCACGGCACCGAAAGACCGGCGGTCACCGCTCCGGGCCCGACGCCGGGTCCCAACCGGAACGAAGGGTGCGGGCCCTGGCGGAGCTCGTCGACGAAGTTGCCGGGGTCCAGCAGGAACTTCCCGGCCTCGATGCCCGGGCCCAGCGCACCGCCGACGCAGTTCTCGAGCGCGGCCCGGTCCAGTTCCTCCGGGGTGATCGCCGCCGCGACCGGCGGGGAATCCGCGCCCGCGGGCCAGTCGTCGTCGACGTCGCCGGCCGCCCACTTCCGGATCATGCCGCGCTGGGTGGGCGTCAGGAACAGCTCGTCGGATCGTCCGTCGTCGTCGTTCAGCTTCGGCATGTGCCCGGGCCCGGCCGTGGTGACCCGCCGCCGGACGTCGGCCTTGACCTTGGCGGAGGTCACCGGGTGACGGAAGCGGTGCCGGCCCCGGGCGGCGGAGTTGACCGCGCCGATGTCGTTCGCGGCCTGCAGGATCGGGTAGATGTCGCGCACGTACGAAGGACGGGCGGTCTTCACGGCGTCGTCGGCGAGCGCGTGGACCAAGGCGTCCCACAGCCGCACCACGTTGCCGACGGCCGGCGCGAACGTCGGCGGGCCGACGATCACCCACGCCCGCTCGGCGTCGTACGCGGTTCCGCCGATCCGGACGGTGGCCGACACCGGCCCGTCCGCGACGTCGTCGTACCACTCGTCGACGTCACCGGACTCGTCGAGCGGGTGGTTCGACGGGGAGCCGGACTTCCCCCGGCCCCCCTTCACGACCAGCCGGCCGTCCGCGTCGGTCGAGATGTCGCCCAGGTGCACCGCGACCGGCTGCCGACCGTCCACAGTGAACGTCCCGTCGAGCCCGGCCTCGGCGGCGGCCCGCCCCGCGACGCTGCGCGCGCCGCTGTCGATGACCAGGCCGGCCCGCGGCAGCCCGGCGTTGCGGTCCCCGCCCCGGTGGCCGATCCGCGGCGACGCGGCCTTGCGGTTGGCGAGCCGCACCGTCCACTCGATCTCGGCGTCCGCCGCGGTCAGCTCCGCGACGCGACCGTCGTCGTGGAAGGCGAACAACCGGAACCGGGCGGCCTGCCGCTTGATCCGGCCGTCAAGATCCCGGTACCGGCCGTCACCGGGAACCCCCGGTTCCCCGCTCTTTTCCGGGCCGAAGAAATAGCCACTCGCACTGTCTCCCACCCGGGCGATACCGATCGCCGGGTGGATCCGGACCGCGACAATCGCCATGGCGGCATCACCTCGAAGAGAATCGTTCACCGGCCGGCCCCGAAAAGCGCCGGACCCGGCCGTATTCGGAAATAGTTCCGGGCCACTCCCGCCGCTAGTCGTCCGTCTCCTCGCCTCGTTACACATTCTTTCGGCCGGCCGGGCGAATTCATGCGATCGGAGCAGATGATCGCCGATCAGTGACCCGCGCCGAAACAGCTGAATCCCACGGCCGCGACCAAGGAGCCGATCCCGTTGCCCCGCAACGACTCCTGCGCTTCGGCGAGGGCGACCGCCGGGGCCAGGCCGGCCACGAGCCGGGCGTGGAACGCGGTCATCAGCGGCATCGTCTCCGCGTCGGGCACCGGCACCACCGAAGCGATGAGCTGCGCCGTGCCGAGGGCCGCGAAAGTCGCGCTGAGCCCGAGGAGCTCGTCGCCGGTGCACACGACCGACCGCCCGCTGTCGCACGAGGCCAGCACCACGGTCCGCGCCGCGCGGTCCAGCCGCTCGAGGTCGTGCACGACCAGGGGCCCGTCGTGGAGCCGCAGGTCGGACAGCAGGGGCTGGTCGACCGCGAGCCGGCCGTGGGCGGCGAGGTGCAGCACGTCGGAGTTCTCGACCGCCTTCAGGACCGCCTCCACGGTCGCCGCCTCGCCGACGAGCGGCGTCGTCCGGTGCAGTGCGGCCACGGCGTGCGCCTCTTCGTACGCGCCGGCCAGCCCCGGCCCCGCCGCGACGCTGACCGTGCCCAGCTCCGTGGCGCGGTGCCGGGCCGCCGACCGCCACAACGTCGCCGACGGCGACACCGTCACCGGACGCCCCGAGCACGAGGGCAGCGCCGACCACGGCACGCTGTGCAGCGCGCCGGTCGGCACCAGGATCAGCCGGCGGTCCCCGAGCTCGGGCAGCGCCCGCAGCAGGACGCGGTCGAGCTCGTCGCCGGCGTGGTCCAGCAGGCCGAGCGCGGCCGCCCGGGCCGGCGCGGGATCGGCGCGGCCGGCCAGCCGGCGCAGGGCGAACGTCACCCTGGCGACCAGCCCGGCGACCCGGTCGTTCGCGCCGAGGAACCGCAGCCGCAGCCGGCCGCCGACCAGGGTCAGCGCGTGCAACGAGCCGTTGAGCTGCACGAACTCCACCAGCGCGGCGTCGCCGAGGTCGAGCTCCGACGGCTTGACGGGACGGACCCGGTGGCGGTCCGCGACGCCGGGTGTGAGCCGGGCGCGCTCACGGATCCGCCGTTCGAGCGCGGCCTGGCGGGCACTCGTCCTCGGCGTCATCCCGCCCGGGGCGCCGACCTCGCGCAGGGTGGCCCGCAGCTCCGCGAGCAGCGCGACGAGCTCCGGATCCTCGGGCGGCCGCAGCGGGCGGGTGGCCAGCCGGTTCGCCCGGCCGCGTTCCGCCCACTCGAAGACCTGCCCCGGCCGGCCGGACCGCAGTGCGACGCGCAGGCCCAGCTCGCTCAGCTCCGTCCGGTGCGCGGCCGACCGCGCCCGCAGGTCGGTCGCGCCGAGCGAGGCGGCGTGCTCGTCGAGGATGCCCAGGCCGGCCCGGACCGCGCGGGTGGCGGCGGGGCCGTCACCGTGGTGCCACGCGAGTACCGCCCGGGCGTACCACGCGCGAGCGCGCAGGGCCGCCGGTCCGCCGCGGGTGGCCGCACCCGCCGCACGCAGGTGGGCGTCGCCGCGGACGGGGTCGCGCCGGCCGGCCGGGAGCCGGGCGGCGACGAGGTGGGCTTCCAGCGCCGCGGCCGGCCAGCCGGCGGACGTCAGGACCTCGACCATGGTCACGACCCGGTGTGCGGGCACCCGCGGCCGGCCGGCGGAGGCCAGCTGGACCTTGAGCACGACCAGCCGCGCCAGCTCGGCCCACTCGCGCCGGTCCTGCCGGGTGAACTCCCGGTAGGCCCGCCGGGCCTGCTCGAGCGCCGTCGGCCAGTCCTCGCCCAGGTACGCGGCCTGCGCCAGCAGGAGCCGCGCTCCCGGCACGAGCAGCAGGCGGCGCTCGCGTTCGAACGCGAGCACCGCCCGGCGGGCCGCGTCCGCCGCTTCGACCCGGGCGCCGACCGACAGCAGCAGCTCCGCCTGGTCGGAGTACACCGGCCCCAGCTGCCCGCCGAGCTCGCCGATGATGCGCTCCGCGCGGCCGAGGTGGGCCAGCGCCGCGGGCACGTCCCCGCGCAGGGTTTCCAGGAAGCCGAGGTTCTCGGCGATGATGCCGACCGCCAAGCCGCGGCCCAGCTTCCTGGCCAGGCCGTCGGCCTCGCGGAGGTGCTCCTCGGCGGCCGCGAACGCGTGCCGCTCGGTGTCGAAGATGCCGCGGTTCACCAGCGCGCGCTGCAGGTTGAGATCGTCCCCGGCGCGGCGCAGCGACGGGATCGCGACGTCGTACTCCGCCTGCGCCGCGGCGAGCCGGCCGATCTGGTGCAGCAGGTCCGCGCGCTGCGCCCGGGCCCGCGCGCGGCCGCCGCCCTCAAGCTGGCCGACCGCGGTGTCGATCTCGCTCAGCGCCGCCTCGGCCCGGCCCCGCTGCACCAGCGCGGCCGCCAGCGGGATCCGGGTCTCGCCCGCCAGGTCCGCGGCCCCGGCCCGGTCGGCCAGGACGATCGACCGCCGCAGGTGCCGAATCGCGCTCTCGACGTCCCCGCACTGCAGGACCGCCCGGCCCCAGGCCCGTTCGGCGATCGAGGCCGCGGCGTCGTCGTGCTCGGCGGTGGCCCGGCGGACCGCGCGTTCGGCGAACGGGGTCGCACGACCCGCGTCGGCGTCGGCGTGGCGCAGCGCCGCCAGCGCCTGGTCCCGCACGGCCATCGGTTCCATGCCTGAAAGCATGCCCCTCCTTGGCGGTACCCGGAACTGTTTTTCCGATGCTGGAATCAAACGGGCCGCGGGCTGCTCCGTCGGATATGAGCATCCCACGCTGCGGAGAGGGCGGATCATGGCGGAACAGAGTGAACTGATCGTCGACATCAAAAGCCTGGCGACGGTGAGAAACCGACTGAAAGCACTCGGAGTCCGGAAGAATGGCTCGAAACCCGAGGTCGACGATCGGCTCCAGCTCGCGCTGATCAAGGATCTCGAGAACCTGCCGGGTTACGCGGAGGAAGCCCGGCGCGAATACCGGAACGAGATCGAAGTGCTCGAGCGCCGGAACGAGCGTGATTTCACCGACCTGGACGTTCTCCTCTACGACCTCCGGACCTGGTTCGGGGCCACCACCGGAAGCGTCCCGATGCTGGGCAAGAACCGGGACACGTTCATCGGGTACCCGCAGCACAAGAGCTACGGCGACCCGCGGCCGCTGGCGGCACCGCCACGGCTCGCCGCGGCCGAGAACGTGCAGGGCGACATCCGCGTCGGCGTCGTGGACACCCCGTTGTACATGCACCCGTTCTTCACGAAGGAGCTCGTCGAAACCGACGTCGAATCCACCCCGGCCGCCGACGGGACCTACGGCGCCTGGCAAGGCCATTCGACCTTCGTGACCGGCGTCGTCCACCAGTTCGCCCCGGACGCGCACATCATCGTCAAGGCCGGCCTCGACGGCGGCACCGGGCGGAACACGGTGTGGGAAACCGCGAAGAAGATCGCCGACTTCCAGGACGAGCGGATCGACGTGCTGAACCTCTCGTTCGGGACGACGACCGCGGACGCGCAGGCGCCGCTCGCCCTGCGGCGCGCGATCGACGCGGTCAAGCGGGGCAACGAAAAGCTCGTGATCGTCGCGGCGGCCGGCAACCGGGGGTACCTGCGGAACCCGCCGCTGGCGATCTGGCCGGCCGCGATGACGGAGGTGGTGGCGGTCGGCGCCACGGACGCTTCGTTCAGCATGGACCGTGACTGGGTCGACGTGACGGCGGACGGCGTCGACGTGCCCGGGCTCTACCTCGAGGGCACCGTCCGGATGTCCCGCGGCCCCGTCGACTTCGCCGGTTACGCGAGCATCAGCGGGACGTCGTTCGCGGCGGCCCGGGTCAGCGGGCTGATCGCGAAGGCACTGGCGAGCGACCCCGATCCCGCCAAGGCGTTGCAGAGCGCCGTCGACGGGAAGCTCGCGACGTTCTACCGGCCGGCCTGAAGGACATCGCGATGCGGGACGATCCCGAGGTGGTCGCGCTCGTGAAGCGGGCGCGGGACGGCGACCAGCGCGCGTGGGACGCGCTGGTCGACCGGTACGCGCCGCTGGTGTGGTCGGTGTGCCGGCGGCACCGGCTGTCCCGCGCGGACGCCGAGGAGGCCGGCGCCAACGTCTGGCTCCGCCTCGTCGAAGGCTTGGGAAACCTCCGCGATCCGGCGGCGCTGCCCGGCTGGCTGGCCACGGTCACCGCCCGGGAGTGCCTGCGCGTCCTGCGCGGCCACGGACAGCAGATCCTCGTCGGCGAGTACGACCGGATTCCCGACGAAAAGACGCCGGAGGCCGATGCGGAACTGCTGAGGCAGGAACGGAACATCGCCCTCCGGCAAGCGTTCGCCGGGCTGCCCGAACGGTGCCGGCGGTTGCTCGCCCTGCTGTTCGCCGATCCGCCGTCGTCCTACACCGAGGTGTCGGAACGGCTCGACATCCGGATCGGCGGAATCGGTCCCACCCGGAAGCGGTGTCTCGACGCGCTCCGCCACAGCGCGCCCATGGCCCCGTTCGCAGAATCCCCGGAAGCGTGAACGGCATGACGGAGCACGGGCAGAGCGACGAGGACCTGCTGGCCGAACTGGGCGCGGCGCTGCGGGAGGCCGAGGACGTCCCGGGCTGGTTCCTCGACACGGCGAGAGCGGCGTTCGAGTGGCACACGCTCGACGCGGAACTGGCGATGCTGACCCACGACTCCGCGACCACCCCCGAACCCGCGGGCTCCCGCGCGGAGCCGCTGTCCCTGCGCTCGATGACCTTCGCCGGCCGGGAGACGACGATCGGGATCGAAGTCGACCCCGACGCGCTGCACGGCCAGATCGCACCCCCACGGGCCGGCGAGCTGGAGATCCGCCCCCGCGAGGGCCGGCCCACGACGGTGCCGGTCGACGACGACGGCTGGTTCGTGGTCTCCCCGAAACCAGCCGGCACGTTCCGGTTCTTCTTCCGGAGCGCCGGCGGGCAGGTCGTCGTCACCGGGTGGACCACCCTCTAGGTCACCGGAAGGCGCCTGGGGCGCACCGGGTCGCACCGCGGCGGCCCCGCACGCGTCGACGACCGGCCGCTCGCCGTGCCGCGGCCGCCTCCGTGCAAGGCCTCGCCCAGGGGCCCCAGCCCGCCGCGGTCGGCGAACTGCTCGCAGTCGGCCGGCACCACCTGCAGCTCGTGCGGATCGCGGCCGGCGTCCGCTGGTTCGGGCGCGTGCCCGGCAGGGCCGCGGATCTCCGTACCCCGGCTCCGTACTTGCCCCGACGTGCGCGGCCCCGGATCGGATGATCGTGGCCCGCATGACGAAACAGCTTCAGGTGACCGAGCGGCGCAGGCTCACCGCCGTCCGCGCGGCTCGGTTGTTCGATGGTGCGGGGTCGGCGCTGGTCGCCGAGCCGCTGGTGGTGCTCGATGGCGCCACGATCCTCGGTGTCGAGTCCGGTGGGACCGCACCCGACGGGGCCGACGTCGTCGACCTCGGTGGGGCGACGTTGCTGCCCGGGCTGGTCGACACGCACGTCCACCTCGCGTTCGACGCCAGTGTCGACCCGGTCGCCCGGCTCGCCGCTCGTGATGACGCGCAGGCGCTGGCCGCGATGGCCGAAGCCGGGCGGGCGTCGCTGCGGGCCGGGGTCACCACCGTGCGGGACCTCGGTGACCGCGGCTACCTCTCCCTCGCCCTCAAGGACCGCGCTGACCAGCCGACGCTCGTCGCCGCCGGGCCGCCGATCACCAGTCCCGGCGGGCACTGCCACTTCCTCGGCGGGGTCGCGGACGCGAGCGAGGCCGGGGTGCGGGCGGCGGTGCGCGAACACGTCGAGCGCGGGACCGACGTCGTCAAGATCATGGCCAGCGGCGGGACGATGACGCCGGGCACGCGCCAGGAGTGCGCGCAGTTCGACCGGGACGTCCTGCGTGCCGCCGTCGACGAGGCGCACCGGCACGGGCTGCCCGTCACCGCGCACGCGCACGGCACCTCGGCCATCGCCGACGCCCTCGCCGCCGGCGTGGACGGCATGGAGCACGTGAGCTTCTGGTCCGCCACCGGCGTCGACCACCCCGAGGAGCTCCTGCGCGCCGTCGTGGACCGGGGCGTGGCCGTCGGCGCGACGGTCGGCATGGTGCCGGTCGAAGGCCTCGCTCCGCCCGAGGAGCTCGCCCGGCGCATGCCCGGGGTCGTCGCGAACTACCGGCGGCTCGTCGAGCTCGGCGCGCGGATGGTCGCCGGCACCGACGCCGGGATCGCGCCGGTGAAGCCGCACGGCGTGCTGCCGTGGGCGCCGCTGATGCTGCGCCAGGTCGGCCTGTCGCCGGCCGACACGCTGCGGGCGATCACCTCCGTCGCGGCGGGCGTCTGCGGGCTCGCGCACCGCAAGGGCCGCGTCGCGCCCGGGTTCGACGCCGACCTGCTGGCCGTCGACGGCGATCCGCTGGCCGACCCGCGGGCGCTGCTCCGGGTCCGCGCCGTGTGCGCGCGAGGGACGTGGATCGCATGAAGAAGTTCCTGAAGTTCCTCGTCGCCGGTCTGGCGCGGGCCTCGTGGTTCCCCGCCCCGATCTGGCCGGCCGGACCGAAGTTCCGCTGGCCCGGCGAACCACGCTGAAGCGGCCCCGGAGCCGTATCGTTGCCGCTCATGGAGCTGGGCTTCGTCGGCCGGACCGGCGAGCTGGACCTGCTGCGCGCCCGCCTCGAGGAGGCGCGGGCCGGGCGCGGCCGGCTCGTGCTGGTCGTCGGCGAGCCGGGCATCGGCAAGACCAGCCTGGCCCGCGAGCTGACCCGGGACGCCGAGCGGGCGGGCGTCCCGGTCGGCTGGGGACGCGCGAGCGACGACGAAGGCAGTCCGCCCTACTGGGTCTTCCGGCAGCTGGCCCGTTCGCTGGACCGGCCGTTCCCCACCGGGGACACCGGTGGCTCGGCGGAGGCGCGGTTCACCGCGTTCGAGGCCTTCGCCGACAGCCTCCGCGAAGCCGCCGCACCGCACGGCCTGCTCGCGGTGCTCGACGACGTGCAGTGGGCCGACGCGGCGTCGCTCGCCCTGCTCGTCCACCTGGCCCGTGACCTCGACCGGGCGCCGGTCCTGCTCGTGGTGACCTACCGCGACACCGAGGCGACCGGCCGGGCGGCCCTCACCGCGGCCCTGGCGGCGCTGGCCCGCGAGCCGGTCCTGACCCGGATCCGGCTGGCCGGGCTGACCGAGGCCGAGGTCGTCGAGCAGCTCGGCGGTGTCTCCCCCGAGATCGCGACGCTGGTCAGCCGCCGGTCCGGCGGCAACCCGTTCTTCGTGACCGAGCTGGCCCGGCTGGCCGGCACCGCCGGGGACGCCCTGCCGGACGGCGTCGTGGACACCGTCCGGGCGCGGCTGGCCCGGCTGGGCGAGCCGTGCCGGGAGCTCGTCGCGACCGCGGCCGTGCTCGGCCGCGACGTCGACCCGGCCGCGCTCGCCGACGTCACCGGCCGGCCCGCGGCCGACGTCCTCACCGACCTCGACGAGGCCGCGGAAGCCGGCATCGTGACCCCGCACTGCTTCAAGCACGACCTGATCCGGGAGTCCGCGGCGGCCGGGCTGCCGACGGCGGCGCGGCTCACCGCGCACGCCCGGATGGCGGCGTGGCTCGAGCGGCGGGACCCGTCGCGGACGTCGGAGATCGCGCACCACTGGCTGGAGTCGCTGCCGGTCGGCGACGTGGGAAGCGCCGCGCTGTGGGCCGAGCGGGCGGGCGACCAGGCGCTGGCGCAGCTCGCCTGGGAACGCGCGGCCGAGCTCTACCGGTGTGCGCTCGACGCGGCGCCCGCCTCCCCCGCCGACCGCGCGCGGCTGCGCCTCCGGGAAGGGATCGCCCTCCTGCGCGGCGGCGAGATCGAGCGCGGATCCCGGGTCCTCGAAACCGCCGCCGACGCAGCCCGGGAAGCCGATGACCCGGCCGTGCTGGGCGAGACGGCGTTGGCCATGGAAGGCCTGTCGGACCCGTGGGGCAGCTTCAACGGCGCCAAGATCGCGCGGGAAGCACTCGCCGGGCTCCCGGCCGGGGACGATCCGCTGCGCGCCCGGCTGCTCGCCCTGCAGGCGGGCGAAGCCGGGTTCCTCGGGGGTGCCGAAGCCGAAACGGCGTCCGCCGAGGCGCTGGCGATCGCCGAGCGGCTCGGCGACCCGGACGTGCTCCGCTCGGCCTTGCGCGCCCGGCAGATGGTGCGGTCCGGGCCCGAGGGCGTGCACGAACGGCTCGCCCTCGCCCACCGCATGATCGCCCTCGGCGAAGCGGGCGACGACGCCGATGGCGTGCTGTGGGGCCGGTTGTGGCGGTTCGACGCGCTGCTCATGCTCGGCCGGTTCGGAGAGGCGGAGCAAGAGCTGGGCGCGCTGCGGCTGCTCGCCGAACGCCTCCGGCGGCCCCTCGCCCGGTGGCACCACCTGCGCAGTTCCGCCACGCTCGCCATCGCGCGCGGGCAGTTCGACGACGCCGTCGAAGCGCTCCGGCAGAGCTTCGCGCTCGTCGCCGACCGGGCGCACATGTCGTTGCAGGGCGTGCCGATCACCGTGCTGGCCGCCATCGCCGGGCTCACCGGCCGGACCAGCCTGGTGACGCCCGAGATGGAACGGATCTTCGCCGAGAACGCCCCGCCGTTCGTCGGCCTGATGCACGCCGCGTGGCTGCTGCACGCCGGCGAGCGGGAGCGGGCGGGCGAGCTCTACCGCCGGGCCCGCGTGCCCGAGCGGACGCCGGTGCCCGCGACGCTGCCCGTGGCCGCCGTCGCCGTCGAGCTGGGCGCGGAGTTCGGGCCGCCGGAAGCGGTCGAGCGGGCGGCGGCACTGCTGCGTCCGCACGCCGGGCTGTTCGTCACCGGCGGCGCGGGCTCGGTCCTCGTCGCCGGCTCGGTCCGGCACTTCCTCGGGCTCGCGGCCGCGTCCGCCGGCCGGTTCGACGAAGCGGTCCGCGAGTTCAAGCTCGCCGCCGCGGCCGACGACGAGGCCGGCACGCCGCCTTACGCCGCGCTGGCCCGCTTCGGGCTGGCCAAGGTGCTGGCGCGGCGCGCGCGTCCGGGAGACGTCGACGAAGCCCTCGCGCTCATCGCGTCCGTGTCGGCCACGGCCGATCGGCTCGGGATGGCTCCCCTCCGCCAGGAGGCCGGTGCGCTGGCGGCCGCGCTGCGCGGGGACACGCCGGGCCCGCTGACCCGCCGTGAACGCGAGGTCGCCACGCACGTGGCCGACGGGCTGACGAACAAGCAGATCGCCGCCCTGCTGCACATCTCCGAGCGGACGGCGGAAAGCCACGTGCAGCACATCCTCACCAAGCTCGGCTTCACCAACCGCGCCCAGGTCGCGACCTGGGTGACGGCCGGCGGGTCACCGCGGCACGAGTGACAGCACGGCATCGACGACGTCGGGTCCTTCGAGCAGCACCGGGTCGTTGTGGTCGGCGCCCGGGACCTCGACCAGCCGCGCCGACGCCGCCGCGGCCACCTCCCGGCTCTGCGCCGGCGGGACGAGCGAGTCCCGGCCGCCCAGGACCACGACCGTCGGGACGCGCAGGCGGGCGACCTCGTCGCGGACCGGGAACCGGTCGCGCAGCAGCAACCGCACCGGCAGGAACGGGTAGACGTCGGCGCCGACCGACGCGAGATCCGTGAACGGCGACCGCAGGAGCAGCCCGGCGGGCGGGTGCTCGAGGGCGAGTTCGGCGACCACCGCGCAGCCGAGGCTTTCGCCGAAGAAGAGCAGCCGCTCCGGCGGTACGCGCTGCTCCTCGACGAGGAAGCGGTGGGCCGCGCGGACGTCGAGGGCCAGGCCGATTTCGTCGGGAGACCCGGGATTGCCGCCGTAACCCCGGTAGTCGAACAGCAGCACCGCGAGACCCGCCTGCGCGAGCTTCGCGGCCAGTGGCGCCCGGCCTGCGCGGTTGCCGCCGTTGCCACCCGCCACCAGGACGGTCGCCTTGGCCGCCTGAGCGGGCCGGACGAACCACGCGCCCAGCTCCAGCCCGTCGGCGGTGCGGAGCCGGACCTCCTCGGCGCCGGGCAGCACGACACCGGCGGCGGGCACGGGCGAGGTGTCCGGCTGGTAGATCAGGCGCCGCTGGAAGATCCAGACCAGCGCCAGGACCAGGACGACGACCAGCACCAGCCCGAGCAGCACCCGCACGACCACGGTCCTAGTCAAGCGCACCCACCCCGGGAAACAACGACGCGGTTCGGACGTTGTACCGGGCGATGAGCATTCTCCGATTCTGCGTCCTCGGCGACTCCTTGGCGGCCGGCGTCGGCAGCGCACGTGCCGAGGACACGCTCGGGCAGCGCCTCGCCCGGCGGCTGCGCGCGGCGGGCCACACCGTGGACCTGCACGGCTTCGGGGTGCCGAGAGCCCGCTCCGATGATCTGGAACGCCAGGTCGGCGTCGCGCTCCGCACCGGCGTCGACCTGGCGCTGATCGTGATCGGCGCGAACGACCTCGCCCGGTTCGTCCCCCCGGCGGTCGCGGCCGGCCAGGTGCACGACGCCGTGGCCCGGCTGGTCCGCGCCGGCGCGCGGGTCATCGTGGTCCCGGCACCCGACCTGGGGATCGTCTCGTGGGTCCCGGAGGCCTACCGGCAGCTGGTCTCGGCGGCGAGCGGCCAGTACGCGCAGGCCCAGGCCGACGCGGTCATCCGCGCGGGCGGCTCGGTCGCGGCTCCCGGTCCCGAGCTCGGCGCCCGGTTCACCGCGGATCCCACACTGTTCTCGGCGGACCGGTTCCACCCGTCGTCGGCCGGGTACGGGGTGATCGCGGACGCGCTGGCGCCCCACGTGCTGGCCGTGGCGGCCGATCTCGCCGCGTAACCTCGGGCCCATGACCGCGCTCCCGGCTATCCCGGTCCTCGTCCGCACCTGGTTCGGCGACGACGCCGCCTGGGCCGCACTGGCCGAGGAGGTCCGGACGCCCAGCGAAGACGGGTTCATGGCCAACGTCACGCCGGTGGACGACCGGGCGTTCGAAGGCCTGAGCGCGGAAGCGTTGTGCGCAGAGCAACCGAACGGGCCGATCGTCTCGTTCCTCGCCGACGAGACCACCCTCACCGACGCCGAGCGCCCCATTCTCGCCGTCTGGGTGCTCCCGCGCCGGGACGGCGACGACCGCGACCTCGAGCCGTTCCGGGTGGTGCCCGCCGAGCTGTGGAGTGTGGAGAACAACATCAACCTGGCCAACATGGACTGGGCGGACTTCACCCACTCGACCGGCGCGGACGGCGTCTTCCGCGGGTTCTGACCGTCAGTACACCGAGCGCAGCAGCTCGGCCACCTCGGCCTCCGACGGCAGCCGCGGCGCGTTCTTCGTGACCGCGTCGGCCACCGCGTCCGCCGCGATCGCCGGGATATCGTCGCGGGTCACGCCGAGGTCGCGCAGCGGGCGCTTGATCTCGATCGCGCCCGAGATCTCCCGGACCGCCTCGATCGCCGCACCCGGCGACAGGCTCAGCGCGCGGGCCGTCGTCTCGTACGCCGTGGCCGCGGCCGGCGCGCTGAACGCCATCACCTCCTCCAGCACCGCGGCGAGCGCGACGCCGTGCGGAGTGCCCGTGTGCGCGGTCAGCGCGTGCCCGATCCCGTGGACCAGCCCGAGCCCGGACAACGTCAGCGCGTGCCCGGCCAGGTGCGCGCCGAGCATCAGCCCGGACCGCGCCTCCAGGTCGGCGCCGTCGCGGTAGGCCACCGGGAGCCAGCGCCCGACCAGGCTCACCGCCTGCGTCGCGTAGGCCGCGGAGAACGGTGTCGACCCGCGCGAAGCCAAGGACTCGATGCCGTGCACCAAGGCGTCCAGACCGGTGGCTGCGGTGACGCGAGCGGGCAGGCCCAGCGTCAGTTCCGGGTCCAGGACGGCGATCCGCGGCTTCACCGACGAGTGTCCGATGTAGACTTTCCGGCGGGCGCACCGGTCCTCGGTGACGCCGAAGCCGTTGGTCTCGGCGCCGGTGCCGGCCGTGGTGGGCACCGCGATCAGGGGCAGGCCGTCGCCGGCGTCCCACAGCCGGTCCGCGTCCGCGGCGGCCGCGCCCGGATTGCCGGCCAGCAAGGAAACGCCCTTCGCCGCGTCCAGTGCCGATCCGCCGCCGAGCGCGAGCACCGCCGCGACGCCGAACGCGCGCAACGCGGCGGCCCCGCGGTCGAGCTCCGCCGTCGACGGGTTCGGGCCGACGTCCTCGTGGACGGCGTGCTCGATCCCGGCCGCGGCCAGGATCTTCTCGACGCGCCCGACGATCCCGGTGGCCGGCAGGCCGCGGTCGGTGACCACGAAAACCCGGGTGTGGCCCAGGGATTCGACGAAGCCGGGCAGCTCGGTCACGACGCCGGGGCCGTATTCGGTGCGGCCGGTCGGTTCCACGGACAGGCGCATGCGGTCTCCTTCAGACGGCCGGGACGGCGGGGAAGGGCAGGCGGAAGTCCCGGCCCGCCCACGTTTCGTACAACCGGACGGGGCTCATCTCGCCGGCGAGGTCGCCGTGCACCGCCTTCGCGCGGCGGAAGATCTGCTCGACCAGCGCGGAGAGCTCGGCCGGCACCCCGGCGTCACGGGCGAGGTCGACCGCGAGCCCGAGGTCCTTGCACGCCAGCACCATCGCGAACGAGTCGTCGTAGTCGCCGTCCACCAGGACCGACAGCACGTCGTGCTCGAGGAAGTGCGACGCGGCCGGGCTCGCCAGCAGAGCCGAGCGCAGCACGCCGAGGTCGACCCCGGCCTTGACGCCCATCGCGAGGACCTCGGACGTGGCGACGACGTGGCAGAACCACAGCAGGTTGATCATCAGCTTGACGGTGTAGCCGTGCCCGGCCGCACCGACGTGCAGGATTTTCTCGGGATCGCCGAGCACTTCCAGCAGCGGCAGCGCTTCGCGGAAGTCGCCGCCGTCGCCGCCGACGAAGATCTGCAGTGTGCCGGCTTCGGCACCGCGCGCCATGCCGCTGACCGGCGCGTCGAGCCGCCGGACGCCGCGGGCGTCGAGGACCTCTTCGGCGACTCGGCGGGCCGCGGCGGGGGTCGAGGTGGACATGTCGATCCAGAGCGCGCCCGGCGGCAGGGCCGCGGCCGCGCCACCGCGCAGCAGGACGTCCTCGACGACGCGCGGGGTGGGGAGCATCGTGACGAGCACGTCCACGCCGCCGGCGCAGGTGGCCGGGTCGTCGACCCAGCGGGCGCCCAGGCCGAGGTGCTCCAGCGCCGCTTCGGAGCGGACGTCGTGGACCGTGACGTCGTGGCCGGCCAGGATCAGGTGGCGGGCCATGGGGCGGCCCATGTTGCCCAGGCCGATGAAACCGATCTTCATCCTAAGTCTCCGGGAGGTCGAGCCAGGTGGTCTTCAGTGCGGTGTAGGCGTCAATGGCGTGCAGCGACTTGTCGCGACCCGCGCCGGTCGCCTTGAAGCCGCCGAACGGGGTGATCACGTCGCTCGCGTCGAAGGTGTTGATCCACACCGTGCCGGCGCGCAGCCGCCGCGCGACGCGGTGGGCGGTCGTGACGTCGCGGGTCCAGACCGACGCGACCAGGCCGTAGTCGGTGCCGTTGGCGAGGCGGAGGCCTTCGGCGGGCGAGCCGTCGTAGGTGAGCACCGCCAGCACCGGGCCGAAGACCTCCTCGCGCTCGATGGTCGTGCCGGGCCGCACACCGTCCACAATGGTCGGTTCCATGGTCAGGCCGTCGTGCCCGCCGCCGTGCACGACCTTCCCGCCTTCGGCCCGGGCCGTGTCGAGGTAGCCGAGGACCCGGTCGAGCTGGACGTCGTCGACGAGCGGACCGAGGACCGTCGCCGGGTCGAGCGGGTCGCCGGGCCGGAACGTCTCCTCGGTGATCTTGACGATCTCACCGAGCAGTTCGTCCTTCAGCCCGGCCGGCACGATCAGCCGCGAGCCCGCGTTGCACGTCTGGCCGGCGTTGTAGAAGATGCCCCACGCGACCGCCGACGCCGCGGCGGAGAGGTCGGCGTCGGGCAGGACCAGCTGCGGCGACTTGCCGCCGGCCTCCACCGCGACCTGCTTGCCGTTGGACTCCCCCGCGTAGACCTGGAACAGCCGCGCGACCTCGGGCGAGCCGGTGAAGGCGATCTTGTCGACGTCCGGGTGCCGCCCGAGGGCCTGGCCGACGACCTCGCCGCGGCCCGGCACGACGTTGAGCACGCCGTCCGGCAGGCCGGCTTCGGTAGCCAGCCGCGCCAGCAGCAGCGTCGCCAGCGACGTCTGCTCGGCCGGCTTGAGCACCACGGAGTTGCCGGTGGCCAGGGCCGGGCCGAGCTTCCAGGACGCGATGAGCAGGGCGTAGTTCCACGGCACGACCGCGCCGATCACCCCGAGCGGCTCGCGCGTGATCCACGCGAGCGCGGTGCCGGGAGCGGGCGCGACCTCGTCGTAGGTCTTGTCGATCGTCTCGGCGTACCAGGCGATCGTCTCGGCGGTCTTGGCGACGTCGACGCGCTGCGACTCGCTGATCGGCTTGCCCATCTCCAGGGTGTCGAGCAGGGCCAGCTCCGGCGTGTGCGCCGCGATGAGGTCGGCCCAGCGCAGCAGGATCCGCTTGCGGTCGCGGGGCGGCAGGTCGCGCCAGCGGCCGTCCTCGAAGGACTCCCGGGCGGCGCGCACCGCGCGGTCGACGTCGGCCGCGCTGCCCGCGGGGATGCGGGCGATCTCGCGGCCGTCGCGCGGGGACACGCTCGGGAACGTTTCGTCCGAAGTGGACTCGACGTGCTCGCCGCCGATGAACGGCCGGGTCTCGGGCGTCAGCCGTCCGGCCGCCGCCAGCCAGTCCTGGTGGGTCAGATCCGCCACCGGTCCACCGCCTCCTCGTCCAGTTCGACGCCCAGGCCGGGTCGCCGCGGGACCTCCAGCTCGCCGGCCGGGGTGATCATCACGGGTTCGGCCAGCATGAAGTCGCGGCGTTCGGGCGTCCAGCCGGGCGGGTCCCAGGGGAACTCGAAGTACGGCCCGCCGCCGACACCGGCCGCGACGTGCAGGTTCGCCAGCACGCCGATGCCGTTGGTCCAGCTGTGCGGGGTGAACGCGCGGTGCTTGAGCTGCGCGAGCTCGGCCAGCGTGCGCGCGCGGTGCAGGCCGACGGCGAGCACGACGTCGGTCTGGTAGACGTCGAGGACGTCTTCTTCGAGGTAGCGCAGCAGCTCTGGCATCGAGTGGTGCATCTCCCCCGCCGCGATCCGCACGCCCGGGTTCTCCGCCCGGAGCGTCCGGAAGCCGTCGAGATCGGCGTAGGGCAGGGGTTCCTCGACCCAGAAGACGTCCAGCTCGGCCAGCCGGCGCACCAGCTTCCGGGTCTTGGCCAGGTCGGACGCGGTGCTCGTGTCGCCCGCCATCCGCCAGGACTGGTTGAGGTCCACCATGATCTCGAAGTTCGGGCCGAGCGCGTCGCGGACGGCGGCCACGGTGGCGACGCCGTCGTTCACGTGGTCGCGGTCGATGCGGATCTTCATCGCGCGGAACCCGGCCTCCCGGGCGCGCAGGGCCGTCTCGACGCGCTCTTCGGGTGCCTTCAGCTCGGCCGAAGACGCGTACGCGGGCAGCGAGCGGGCGGCGTTGCCGAACAGCGTCGCCACGGGCAGGCCCGCGACCTGGCCGATAATGTCCCAGAGGGCGGCTTCGAGGGGCCAGAAGCGGCCGCCGTGGAAGTTGGCCGTCTCGATGGCCTTGACGTGCCGGACGATGTCGAGCGGGTCCTCGCCGAGGAACAGGTGCTCGACGGCCTCGAAGCCGGCCATGGTGTCGCCGGAGCCGATGCCGGTGACGCCATCGTCGGTGTGGACGCGCACGATCGTGGCGTCGAAGTGGCGGCGCGGATCGGGGTCCCACGCGGCGTGCAGCGGCGGGTCCAGCTCGAGCCGCAGCCGGTCGAGGGTGATGGCGGTGATCTTCATCGGGTCACCATTTCGGGTGCGGGTGTGTAGAAGGTGTTGGCGGCGCCTCGGCGCGCGGCTTCGAGCACGTCGGCGATCGACGGGGTGCCCCGGACCGCGGCGCGGATCGCCCGGGCGGCGGCCTCGCGCTGGTTGACGAAGGCCTCGTCGAGGTCGGCCACCCCGGGATCGACCCAGATGGCGGCGATGAGCAGGAGGTCGCCGGTCTCCTCGGCAGGCAGGTCACCGGCCTCGACGGCGTCGACGACGCCCTGGGCGAGCCCGGCTTGCGCGGCACCCCAGGTGGCCCGCCGGTGCAGGTCCGTGCCGGCGGCGGCCTTGGGGACGAACAGCGTCGGCGGCCGCACGGGGACGGAGGGGCGCAGCACGGTCACGAACGGCACGTGGCCGGCGCTCGGCGTGGCGAGAGCGGTGGCCCAGGCGGCTTCCACCGGCCCGCCCCGGCGGCCCAGGACGACGTTCGTGTGGGCGGCGTTGGCGCCCTCGCCGACGAAGGCTTCGCCGATGAGCGCGGTGGGCGCGAAGGTCATGGGGTGCTCCCGGTCGGTGGGGTGCGGCGGGTTCGACGGTAGGAGCGCCCGGAAACCGCGGGCAAGGGACGGCGGGAGATCGCAACGCGGGTTGCGCTGGCGCCAACCGCGGCCGTCCCGGACCGCCGCTGTTAACTTTCCGGCATGGCACTCGCGGACGACACCCGGCACCGGGGGCACGGCCTCCGCCGCGACCTCGACCTGCTGGAAGCGCTCGCCTCCCCCGAGGCGCAGCGCGCCGGCGAGCTGGGCGTCGTGCGGCTCTCGCAGCTCACCGGGCGGGAGAAGAGCCAGGTCTCGCGGGCGCTCAAGGCGCTCGCCGAAGAGGGCATCGTCGAGCGCGATCCCGACACGCTCGGCTACCGGCTCGGCTGGCGGTTGTTCTCCCTCGTCGCCCGGACCGTCGAGGACCGCCTCATCCGGGCCGCCGAGCCGGTGATGCGGGACCTGTCCGCCGAGCTCGAAGAGACCAACCATCTGTGCGTCTTGCGCGACCAGGAGGTGCTGACGCTGCTGTCGGTGTCCGGACACTCCTTCCGCGTGCACGGCTGGGAGGGCCGCGGCGTCCCGGCCCAGTGCACGTCGGCGGGGCGCGTCCTGCTGTTCGACGCCTCCCCGGACGATCTCTACATCCGTTTCCCCGCACCGGACACGCACCACCCACTGTCCGAAGTGCACACCCTGCCCGAGCTGTGGGCGAAGATCCAGCAAGCCCGCCGGGACGGCTACGCCCGCGTCCGCGAGGAGTTCGAGGAGGGCCTCGTCGGGGTGTCGGCCCCGATCCGGGACTTCCGCGGCCGGGTCGTCGCGGCGTTGAACGTCTCCGCGCCCGCCGGACGCCTCGGCGACCGCCTCGACGACGCGGGCCGCGTCACCGCGGAAGCCGCCGCGCGGGTTTCTTCCCACCTCGGCTGGGAAGCGCGCCCGAAACCGCCGTCCACCGCCCGGCTCACCTGACGACCGTCCACAGTGGAGGGTCACCGGGTCGTGTGGGCACCGCCGTTGACGTGCGGCGTCCGGCCGGTGACGACCACGGTGTCCCCCGCCGCGCGGAACCGCCCGGCGACCGCCTTGCCGAGCCCGGACTCGCCGCCGGTGACCAGCACGATGCGGCTCACGAAGAGGCCGCCGCAGCTCGCGGTCAAGCTCACCGACACCGGCCACACGCTGATCGAGGCGACCGTCCCCCGGCTGCTCGACCACGAGGCGGGCCTGACCGACGGGCTGACACGGGCCGAGCGCACGACACTCACCGGCCTGCTCGCCAAGCTGGAAGCGACCCTGCGCGCCCGCACTCCCCCTTCGGAAGGGGACGGCTGATACCTCGGCGGGAGGTTCCGGCGCTCCCGCCGAGCCAGACTCGGGCCCATGATCGCTCCGCTCACCGGCTCCTCCGCCGTCCGGGACGGCCGCCGCCCGCCGCGGTGGGCCGTCCTCGCCGCCCACGCCGTGCCGCTGGTCACGCTGCCGTCCGGGATCTGGCGGCTCTTCCTCGCCGCCGGCGCCGACCTCGGACTGCGGCCGTACCACCCGATCGGGTTCGGCGAAGCCGCCTACATCGTCGGCCTGAGCGTGGTGTCCGAAGCACTGGCCCTGCTGACATTCGGCCTCGTCCGGCCGTGGGGCGAACGCGTCCCCCGGTGGATCCCGCTGCTCGGCGGCCGCCGGGTCGCACCGTTCGCGGCGATCGTCCCGGCGGCCACCGGCGCGGTGGCGCTGGCGGTGATCTGGGCGTACGCCTTCCGCGACTTCCCCGGCCTCGGGGCCGTGACGTTCGCCGGCGCGGGCTGGCACGTCCTGCTCGTCGCCTGCTACCTGCCGCTGCTGCTCTGGGCACCGCTGCTCGCCGCCGTCACTTGGGCGTACTGGCGACGGCGTCGCGGCGCCGGGCAGGTGTAGCCGCCGGGCGGACCGGGTATCACTCCGCGCACGTCCTCGGAGGGAGCTGTCATGGGTATTCTCGTCGGGCTGCTGGTGATCTGGGCCGTCCTCGCCGTCCTCGGCATCGTCATCAAGGGGCTCTTCTGGCTGATCATCGTCGGCGCGGTCCTGTTCGTCGCGACCGCGGTGATCGGTTTCGTCAAGCGAGAGGCCCTCGGCCGCGGTAAGTGAGATCACGGTTGAACGCCGGAAATGGCGCTTCAATCGGCGGACGACCCGGAAGCGTGCTATTCGATCTCTATGACCGAATCACCGAATTACCCGAACTATCCCGAGTCGTCCGCCACCGGCCAGCCGGCCGCCGCGCCCGCTCGGCCCAGCACGGTCGAAGGCGCTTTCTGGGCGTTCATCGCCTCGACCGTCATCGGGCTCGTCGGCGGCCTGCTGATCTTCGGAAACCACGACGCGATCGCCGACGCGCTGCGCAATTCGAACAGAACAAGCGGTACCGGCCTCACCGAGTCGCAGATCGACCAGGCCGTGAACTTCGCGATGATCACGGCGGTCGTGATCGCGGTGATCATCGCCGCGCTGTACCTGCTGTTCGCGTTCAAACTGCGCGCGGGCCGCAACTGGGCGCGCATCGTCCTCACGGTGCTCACCGCCCTGCAGCTGATTTCCCTGCTGGTCGGCCAGAGCACGATCGTCGCCTACGTCGGCGTGCTCGCCGCGGCCACCGGCGTGGTGCTGTCGTTCATGACGCCGTCGAACGCGTACTTCGCGGCGGGCAAAGCGGTCCGCTAGAACGGAAGCCGGGCCCGCCGCACCGCGGGCGGGCCCGGTCCCGCGGCCGGCGGTCACCGGCCCGTGCTGCCGTCGATCAGCTCGCGCAGGATGTCGGCGTGCCCGGCGTGGCGGCCGGTCTCCTCGATCATGTGGACCAGAGCCCAGCGCATCGACGGCGGCGAACCGGCCGGGCGGGCCACCGGCTTGGTCAGGTCGGTGCACGCGTCGATGACCGCGTTGGCCTCCGCGACGGCGGCGCGGTAGCCGGCCAGGAGCGAGGCGGCCGTCTCCTCGGGACGCGGCCGGAACGTGCCGGGCCAGTCGGCCGTGCGCTCGCCGAGGAACGTGAAGCGCTCCACGTGGGTCAAGTGCCGCACCAAGCCCAGCAGCGACGTGCCCGACGGCACGCCGGGTGTCCGCACCCGCGGTTCCGATACTCCCTCGGCCTTGGCGGCCACCGCGGCGCGCAGCTGGTCGAGGAACCCGCGCAGCACCTCCTTCTCGCCGGGGCCGGTCCGCGGCGGCGGGGTGTCCCGGCGGGTCATCGGGCGCGCCGGATCAGCAGCAGGTGGTCGACGACGTCGGCGGCCTGCCCGCCGGGTCCGGTGGCGCGGCGGGACAGGGCTTCGGCGCGCTCGACGGTCCATTCGCCGGCGTCGAGGTCCAGCGATCGGGCCACCTCGCCCGCGGACGGGAACCGCGCGTCCTGGCTCCAGGACCACGGCGCGACCGACCCGTGGTCGACGACCAGCAGCCGTCCTCCCGGGGTCAGGGCCCGCGCGGCTCGCCGCAGGACCTCGGCGCGTGGCAAGGCGAAGGGCGTGTGCAGGTAGTGCGCCGAGACGAGGTCGAAGCGGCCCGCGGGGAACGTCGCGGCCAGGTCGTGCCGCTCGGCGGTGACCCGGTCGCCGAGCCCGAGGTCGCGGGCCCGGGCGGCCAGGCGGGCGATCGCGACGCCGGAGATGTCGGCCGCGGTCACGCGCCAGCCGCGGCGGGCGAGCCACAGCGTGTCGCCGCCGGCGCCGCTTCCCAGGTCGAGTGCCGTGCCGGGCGCCAGGTCGGCGACGACTTCGGTGAGCCTGACGTTCGCGGCGGGATCGGCTCGCGGGGTCGCGTGGTGGGCGTCCCAGAACTCGGTGGTGGTCATGGGCCCACCGTGCCGTGGCCGTGCCGAGGTGGCACGGTTTCTTGCGGTTTCGGCAAGATGGCCGGGTGACCGACGACTTCGAAGAGGTCCTGCACGCCGTCGGCCCGCGGCTGCGGGCCCTGCGCCGTGCCCGCGGGCTGACGCTGGCCGAGGTCGCCGGCACCACCGGAGTGTCGGAAAGCACGCTGTCCCGCTTGGAAAGCGGGCAGCGGCGGGCCAGCCTGGAGCTGCTGCTGCCGCTGGCCCGCGCCTACCGCGTCCCGCTCGACGACCTCGTCGGCGCGCCCCGCACCGGCGACCCGCGTGTCCACCTCACCCCGTTGCACCGCCACGGCATGACGTTCGTGCCGCTGTCGCGGCGGCCGGGCGGCATGCAGGCGTACAAGATGATCATCCCGAGCGGCGAGCCGCTCGAACCGGACCACCAGACCCACGACGGTCACGAGTGGCTCTACGTGCTGCACGGCCGGCTGCGGCTGGTCCTCGGCGAGCACGATCTGGTGCTGCCCACCGGCGAGGCCGCGGAGTTCGACACGACGCTGCCCCACTGGCTCGGCAGTGCCGACGGGAAGGCCGTCGAGCTGCTCATCCTCTTCGGACAGCACGGCGAACGGGCGCACCTGCGTGCCCGCGCCGCCCGTGACTGAGCGGGTGTCCGGCCGGTGTCAGCCCGGTGTCAGGTCACCCCGCGAAGGTGGTCTCAACACCGGAAGCCACTCACCGCAAGGGGAACCACGATGACCGTCTTCACCACGCCCGAGCCGATCACCGCCCGGGTCACCACCGCCGGCGCCCGCGTCCGGATCACCGCGAGCGAACGTCCGGACACCGTGGTGCGGGTCGAACCCGTCACCGGCGCGAGCGAGTCGGACGTGAAGGTGGCCGAGCAGACCGAAGTCGCCTTCGCCGGCGGCGAGCTCACGGTCAAGACGAACAAGCCGGGCGCCCGGACCGGGTCGGTCGCCATCACGATCGAGCTGCCGGCCGGGTCGGCACTGGTCCTGGAGACGGCCTGGACCGACGTGCACGCCGACGGCCCGCTCGGCGCCTGCGAGCTGGACGTCGCGTCGGGCCGGCTGGAGCTCGGCCACGTCGGCTCCCTGCGCGGCCGCCTCTCGGCCGGCCACGTCGCGGTCGAGCACGTCGCCGGGACCGCCGAACTCGACGGCGGCACGGCGGGCGTCCGGCTCGGCGAGGTCGGCGGACCGCTGCGGTACGTGGGCTCGAGCGGGCAGGTGTGGGTCGGCCACGCCCGCTCCGACGTCGACCTCAGCGGCTCCGGCGGGAGCTTCACGATCGACCGCGCCGACGGCGGCGTCTTCGCCGAGGCGGCGCGCTGCCCGATCCGCATCGGGCGCCTGACGAGCGGTCCGGCGGACCTGACGAACGCCGCCGGCGGCATCGAGATCGGCATCGCCGCGGGCGCCACCGCGTCGGTGGACGCGGACAGCACGAAGGGAACGGTGCGCAACTCCCTGCCGGAGCACGCGGGCGAGTCCGCGGACCCGGTCAAGGTCCACGCCCGCACCCGCCTCGGCGACATCGTCATCCACCCCGCGGACGCCTGAGCGGGATCGATTTCCGGAGAACGCCGCGGCCGGCACCCCGTCCGGCCGCGGATTTCCCAGGGTTCTCCCAGAACCTCCCAGGAACCGGCCAGGACGGCGGGCCAGGCTCGCCGCCATGACGACCATCGAGATCCGCGGCCTGACCAAGCGGTACGGCCCCGACACCGTCGTGGACGACCTGACGTTCACCGTCGAACCCGGGCAGGTCACCGGGTTCCTCGGCCCGAACGGGGCCGGCAAGTCCACGACCATGAAGATGATCCTGGGCCTGGCCGCGCCCACGCGGGGTTCCGTCACCGTCGGCGGCCGCCGTTACCGCGACCTTCCCGTGCCGCTGACCGAGGTCGGCGCCCTGCTCGACGCGGGCGCCGTCCACGGTGGCCGGAAGGCGCAGGACCACCTGCTGGCCCTCGCGGTGAGCAACGGGCTCCCCCGCCGCCGGGTCGGCGAGGTGCTCGCCCGGACCGGGCTGGACAGCGTGGCGGGCAAGCGCGCCGGCGGGTTCTCCCTCGGCATGCGCCAGCGCCTCGGCATCGCGGCGGCGCTGCTCGGCGACCCGCGGGTGCTGATCTTCGACGAGCCGGTCAACGGGCTCGACCCCGAAGGCATCCGGTGGATCCGCGACTTCATGCGCTCGCTGGCCCGCGAGGGCCGCGCCGTGCTGGTGTCCAGCCACCTCATGAGCGAGATGGCGCAGACCGCCGACCACCTGGTCGTCATCGGCCGGGGGCGGCTCGTCGCCGACACCGCGGTGAGCGAGCTCGTCCGCGGCGAAGGCACCGTCCTCGTCCGGACGCCCGATCCCGGCTTCACACGCCTGCTCACCACCGCCGGCGCCACCGTGCGCGAAGGCGCCGAAGCCGCGCTGGTCGTCTCCGGCATGACGAGCACGGACATCGGCAAGCTCGCCGCCTACCACGGGATCCCGCTCGCCGAGCTCACCCCGCTGCGCGTCTCGCTCGAAGACGCCTTCATGGAGCTGACCAAGGACAGCGTCGAGTACGAAGGAGCGAGCGCGTGACTTTCGCCCACTCGGTCCGCGCGGAGTGGATCAAGCTCCGCAGCCTGCGCTCGACCTGGTACACCCTGGCGTGCCTCTTCGCGGTCGGCCTCGGCATCACGGCGCTGGCCATGAACGCCGCCGGGAAGACCTACGCCGAGGACCCGCAGGCCTGGGATCCCACCAACCGCAGCCTGACGTCGTACATCGTCGCGCAGCTGATCATCGGGGTACTGGGCATCCTGGTCGTCACGTCCGAGCACGCGACCGGGCTGATGCAGACGTCCCTGATCGCCACGCCGCGGCGGCACCGGCTGCTGGCGGCCAAGGTGGTGGTGGCCGTCGCCGTCGCCGTGATGGCGGGCCAGGTGCTGATGTTCGGCGCGTTCTTCCTCGGCCAGACCGTCCTGGCCGCGCAGTCCCTGCCGCACGCGGGGTTCGGCGATCCCGGGGTGCTCTCCGCGGTGACGGGCGGCGGGCTCTACCTCGCGGCGATCGCACTGCTCGCGGTCGGGCTCGGCACGCTCATGCGGGCCACCGCGGGCGCGCTCGCCACCCTCGTCGGGATCGTCTTCCTGGTGCCCGCCCTCGCCGGCCTCTTCCCGGCGTGGCTGCGCGAGCTCTTCTTCTACTGGCCCACGCTGGGCGCGTCCGCGGTCTTCAAGACGGTCCCCGACCCGGACTTCCCGCACCCCTGGCTGAACCTGGGCGGGATGTGCCTCGGCGTCGCCGCGGTGCTGGCGGCCGCGTTCGTGGTCTTCCGGCGCCGGGACGTCTGATGCGGGAGGTGTCCCGGGGCTTGGTCGCCGCCGTCGCCGCGCTGCTGACCATGGCGGGCGTGGCGGCGGCCGGCCTGGCCCTGCTCGGTGCCGGCCGGTTCACCACGGCGGTCGTCGCGCTGGCCGTCGGCGGCACGGTGGACGTCGAGGCGGTGCCGGCGGGCGGGCTCCCGGTGGCCGTGCACGGCGGCCTGCGGGCGGTTCCGCTCGGCGTTTCCCTCGCGGGCGCGGTGGTCCTGGGGTGGCTGCTGCTGCGCCGCGGCGAGGAGGGCCTGCTCGTCCGCGGCGCCGCGGCGATGGTGTCCTTTGTGGCCGGCGTGGCCGCGATCGCTTCTCTGGCAACGGGAAAGCTGCCGGAAACCACCGGCGGACTGCAAGGCTGTGTTGCTGCCGGACCCCGGGTTCCGTTGTCCGGCCACCTGGAGGCCGGGTTCTCTGTCGCCGTCGGCCCGGCGGTGCTGGGTGCCGCGGTCTGGGCGCTCGTGGTGGTCGGCGTTTGCCGGCTCGTCACGCGGTTTCCCGCTGTCGCGAAGGGTTTTCACGCGGTTCGGTGGCCGGCGGCCGGGCTCGTGGTGGTGAGCCTGGCCGCCGCCTGGACGTTCGGTGGTGCCGCGGCCGCCGGCGGGGTGCTGCTCGCCCTCCCCCAGCTGGTGACCGGCGCCGCGCTGCTGGGGCTCGGCGTGCCGTGGACGGTGGACCCCACGCTCCCCTGCGTGCCGGCGCCCGGGCACTTCACGCCCGGGCTCTGGGTGTCCGGCCCGCTCCTGCTGGCCTCCGTCCTCGTCCTGGTCCTCCGCCGCGGTCGCCCGCTGCGCCGGGCGGCGGCCGTCAGCGCGGTCGCGGGTGGCGTGGCGGTCGTCATGACACTGCTTTCGCGCGTTTCGGCCGACGTCTCGGTGTCGGCGTTCGGCTTCTCGGTGCCGGTCTTGGACGTGCGGCTCACCGCGAACCCGCTGCTCGCGCTCGCCGCCGGCGCACTCGCCGGGTTCGCCGGCAGCCTGCTCGCCAGCGCGATCTCCGTATCCTCGCGGGCATGGAAAACCTCGCGGGCACGGAACCGATGAGCGCCGAACGGCTGCTGGTGGTCGACGACGAAGCCACCGTCCGCGAGCTGCTCTCCGCCGCGCTCCGGTTCGCCGGGTTCCGGGTGACGTCCGCGGCGACGGCGGGCGAAGCCGTCGCCGCGGCCACCGCGGAGCCGCCGGACCTGGTGCTGCTGGACGTCATGCTGCCGGACATGGACGGCTTCGAGGTGGTCCGGCGGCTGCGCGAGCGGCACCAGCCGGTGCCCGTCCTGTTCCTCACCGCGCGGGACGGGCAGGCCGACAAGGTCACCGGCCTCTCGCTGGGCGCCGACGACTACGTCACGAAGCCGTTCGACCTGGCGGAGCTGATCGCGCGGATCCGCGCGATCCTCCGCCGGACCGCGGGGCACCCGGCCGACGTGCTGGCGGTGGGCACGCTCACCCTCAACGCCGAAGGCCATCAGGTGACGCGCGCGGGGCGGCCGGTCCGCGTGTCCGCCACCGAGTTCCGGCTGCTGCGCTACCTGATGGAGAACGCCGGCCGGGTGGTGTCCAAGGCGCAGATCCTCGACCGCGTGTGGCGCGACGACTTCGGCGGTGACGCCAGCATCGTCGACACCTACATCTCCTACCTGCGCCGGAAAGTGGACACCGAGGAGCCCAAGCTCATCCACACCGTGCACGGCGTCGGCTACGTGCTGCGGGAGCGCCGGCGGTGAGGCGGCTGTCGCTGCGGGCCCGGCTGCTGCTGCTCACCGCGGGCCTCCTGCTGGCCGGCCTGACCCTCGTCAGCGCGCTGGTCTCCGACCAGCTCGAACGCTTCCAGCTCGACCGGCTCGACGGCCAGCTGCGCTCGATGACCGAGCTCATCTCGCTCGCGGCGGGGCCGCCGCCGGCCGCGAGCCCCGTCGTGCGGCCGGACCTGATCGACCCCGCGCTCGACCTGTTCGGCACCCCGTACGTCGTCTACCTCGACGCGGGTGGCGGAGTGGCGGGCGGCCTGCACTCCTCGCGGGTGGCCGGCGCGACGCTGCCGCCGCTCGACGCGCTGCGCACGGTCCCCCACGACGGGACGGCCGTCGACCTGGACGCCGCCGACGGGTCGGAACGCTGGCGGGCCGTCGCGCGGCCGGCCGTCCGCTGGGGCGGGACGGTCGTTTCGGCCGCCCCGCTCGCCGGCGCCGACGCCACGATCGCCCAGCTGCGGGTGAGCAGCCTGGTCACCGGCGCGGGGTTGCTCGTCGTGCTGACCGCGGCCGGCTGGTTCGCCCTCGGCCGCGGTCTGCGGCCGCTGCGCCGGATCGAGCACACGGCGGCCGCGATCGCCGGCGGCGACCTCACCCGGCGCGTGCCGGTCCTCGCACCGCCCGGCACGGAGATCGGGCACCTCGCGGCGTCGCTCAACACGATGCTCGGGCAGCTGGAGGAGGCCTTCGCCGACCGGGCGGCGTCCGAGGCGCGGATGCGCACGTTCGTCGCGGACGTCAGCCACGAGCTGCGCACGCCGCTGTTCGGCATCAAGGGGTCGACGGAGCTCTACCGGATGGGGGCGCTGCCCGGAGCGTCCGATGTGGACGAAGCGATGCACCGCATCGACCGCGAAGCCACCCGGCTCACGGCGCTCACCGAGGACCTCCTGCTGCTGGCCCAGCTCGACGAGGCCCCCGAGGAACAGCTCGACCGCGCCCCGATGGACCTGCGCACCCTGGCCGGCGACGCCCGCCACGACCTCCGGGCGCTCGATCCTTCTCGCGAGGTTTCCCTGACCGGACCGGGCGGAGTCGGAACACCGGGCCCGGCCCCGGTCGACGCGGACGAAGCCCGGCTACGCCAGGTGGTCACCAACCTGGTCGGCAACGCGGCGGCGCACACCCCACCGGGCACCCCGGTCCGCATCGGCGTGGGCACGGCGGAGGGCCGCGCGGTGCTCGAAGTGGTGGACGAAGGTCCGGGTATGACGGCCGAGCAGGCGGAGAAGGTGTTCAACCGCTTCTACCGGGCCGACCGATCCCGCACCCGAACGGGCGGCGCGGACGCGGGCCTGGGGCTGTCGATCGCGCGGTCCTTGTCCCGCGCCCACGGCGGCGAGGTCGAACTGGAGACGGCCCTCGGCGAAGGCGCCTGCTTCCGGCTGGCGTTGCCGTTGCTCTAGACGTCGACGTGGGAGCCCATGATCACCGTGCGGTCCCGGGGCAGGCCGAAGTACTCCGCCGCGTCCGCCGTGATGTACGACGTCGCGATGAACAGGCGTTTGCGCCAGGCCGCCATCGTCGGCTCGGGGCCGCGCTGGAGCTCGATCTTGGACAGGAAGTACGACGCCTCGTCCAGCCGCAGGCGGCCTTCGGTCTGCGCCGGGTCGAGCAGGGCCAGCGCGCCCGGGACGTCCGGGGTCTCCATGTAGCCGTACCGCGCCGTGACGAACACGATGCCGTCGTGGGCGTGCCCGAGGTCCGCGACGCTCACCCGTTCCTCGGCCGGCACCCGCGGTACCGGCTCGGTCTCCAGCGACAGGATCACGACCTGCTCGTGCCGGACGTGGTTGTGCTCGGCGTTCGCGCGCAGGGCCAGCGGGGCGGTCCGGCCGCCGCGGTTGAGGAACACCGCCGTGCCCGGGACCCGCTGCACCGGGGTTTCGTGCAGTTCCTCGATGAACTCCGGCAGCGGGCCCTCGCGACGTTCGCGTTCGGCCGTGACGATCCGGCGGCCGCGCTGCCACGTCGTCATGATCGTGAACGCCGTGAGGCCGATCAGCAGCGGCAGCCACGCGCCGTGCACGAGCTTGGTCAGGTTGGCCGCGACGAACAGCAGGTCCACGGTCAGCAGGACGGCCGCGCCGGCGCCGAGCAGCCAGCCCGGCGTTCCCCACCGCGTGCGGGCGACGTAGAAGAACAGCAACGTCGTGATGGTGATCGTGCCGGTCACCGCCATGCCGAACGCGAACGCCAGCGCCGTCGAGCTGCGGAACGCGAAGACCAGCGTCAGCACCGAAACCAGGAGCAGCCAGTTGATCCACGGGACGTAGATCTGGCCCCGCTCGGTCTCCGACGTGTGCGCGATCCGCAGCCGGGGCAGGTAGCCGAGCTGGGCGGCCTGCGCGGCGACCGAGTACGCGCCGGTGATGACCGCCTGCGACGCGATCACCGTCGCCGCCGTCGCCAGCACCACCATCGGCAGCCGGCCCCAGCTCGGCACGAGCAGGAAGAACGGGCTGCTGACGTTCGCCGGGTCCTCGAGGATCAGGGCCCCCTGCCCGAGGTAGCTGAGCACGCAGGCGGGCAGGACCAGGAACAACCAGCCCCGGGTGATCGCGCGCCGGCCGAAGTGACCCATGTCGGCGTACAGCGCTTCGGCGCCGGTCACCGACAGCACGATCGCCGCCAGCGCGAAGAACGCGATGCCGAAGTGCCCGGCCATGAACCCGATCGCGTACGTCGGCGAGAGCGCCTTCAGGATTTCCGGGTGCCCGGCGATCCCGGCGATCCCGCACGCGCCGACCACCCCGAACCAGGCGATCATGACGGGCCCGAACGCCCGCCCGACCGCCGCGGTGCCGCGCCGCTGCACCAGGAACAGGCCGATGATGATCACGGCGGTGATCGGCACGATCCAGGCGTCGAGGTCGTCCGAGACGAGCTTGAGGCCCTCGACCGCCGACAGCACCGAGATCGCCGGGGTGATCATGCTGTCGCCGAAGAACAGGGCGGCGCCGAAGATGCCGAGCCCGGCCAGCACCAGCGCGGTCCGGCGCCCGCTCGGCTCGCGCACGCGCCGCAGCTGGGTGATGAGGGCCATGATGCCGCCCTCGCCGTCGTTGTCGGCGCGCATGGCCAGCAGCACGTAGGTGACGGTCACGATGATCATCACCGACCAGAAGATCAGCGACACCACGCCGAACACGTTGTCCGCGCTCACCGGGACCGGGTGCGGGTCGCTGGGGCTGAACACGGTCTGCAGCGTGTAGATCGGGCTGGTGCCGATGTCCCCGAACACGACGCCGAGCGCGCCGATCACCAGGCCCAGGCGGACGGTGTCCGCCGTGGTGGTCTTCCCGTTCACGTGCTCCTCCTCGGCGCCGGGCACGCCGGACCCTACTGGCCCGCTCCGGCCGGACGCCGGTTTTCGCGCCGGGGCGCGGAGGAGTTCACGCGAATTTACGGAATCTTAGCGCCGCTTCGCACGCAGGTAGCGTCGCGGATGGACGACCCAGTAGAAGTTCAGGTCGTACCCCCAGCCGAAGGCCTTCGGGGTCCAGAGCCGCCGGTCGCCGGGGTTCCAGACGCGGGCCCGCAACCGGCTCGCGGTGGGCGGCCGCCAGTCGTACGGGACGCCGGCCGCGTGTCCCTGGGGCTCGAGCGGTTCTTCCGTTCCGGCCATCGTCATCACCTTCCCCGACCAGGGTGTACCCGCGGGTGATCAGTGGTCAACCGGCGGCCGGCCGTTCGTCCGGTGACGTTCCGGGCCCAGGGCCTCGACCAGCTCCGCCACCCGGTGGTGGGCCTCCAGCGGGTGACGCAGGCGGCTTTCCGGGTGGATCGTGTAGTGGTTGCGCCGGCCGACGCGCTCGCGCTCGACGTAGCCGTCCGCGATCAGGTCCGCGAGGATCAGCTGGACGCCACGCTCGGTGATGCCGACGCGCTCGGCGATGTCGTGCAGCTTGTGGTCCGGGTCCTCCGCCAGGCACAGCAGGACGTGCGCGTGGTTGCTCAGGAACGTCCAGCCGGCCATGGGGGCAGCATAGCCGTCCACACTTGACAGACGAAGCACAGTTCGTCATTCTGGAGGAGACGGAGGGGAGTACCCGCCCGGTCCGGCATCGTCAATCCGGCTGCCACTGCGCAGACCCGGTGCCGGCACCACCTTCGGGTGGTCGGGGAGACCTCCGGTTCGCGACCGAACCGGAGGAGTGTGCTGTGACTGTCCCCTTCTGGGCCTGGGCCGCCGTGCTGGGCGTCATCCTGCTGATGCTGGCCGTCGACCTCTTCGCCCACCGCAAGGCACACGTCGTCGGCGTCCGCGAAGCCCTGACCTGGTCGGGTGTGTGGGTCGCGCTGGGCGTCGCGTTCGGCGCCGTCGTGTGGTGGGTCTGGGGCGCGGAGCTCGCAGGCCAGTACTTCGCCGGCTACGTGATCGAGAAGTCCCTGGCCGTCGACAACGTCTTCGTGTTCGCGATCATCTTCGGCTACTTCGCCGTGCCCCGCGAACACCAGCACCGCATCCTGTTCTACGGCGTCATCGGCGCACTGGTCTTCCGGGCGGTGTTCATCGCGGCCGGCTCGGCCCTGCTGGCGAGCTTCGCCTGGATCCTGTACGTGTTCGGCGCTTTCCTCGTCCTGACGGGCATCCGGATGGCGCTGCACCGCTCGGAGACGGTGGACTACGAGCAGAACGTCGTCCTGCGCGCGTTCCGCCGGCTCGTCCCGTCGACGGATGTCCACCACGGCAAGAAGTTCCTCGTCCGCGAGGCGGGCCGCTGGGTGGCGACGCCGCTGCTGGCGGTGCTGGTGCTGATCGAGGTGACCGACGTCGTCTTCGCGGTCGACTCGATCCCGGCGATCTTCGCCGTGACGCAGGAACCGTTCCTGGTGTTCACCTCGAACGCGTTCGCCATCCTCGGCCTGCGCGCCCTGTACTTCCTGCTCGCCGACCTCATGCACCGCTTCGTCTACCTCAAGCTCGGCCTGGCGCTGGTCCTGGTCTGGGTCGGCGCGAAGATGCTGCTGCTGGAGATCTGGAAGATCCCGACGGCGCTTTCGCTGGGCGTGGTCGGCCTGATCCTCGCGACGGCGGTGGTCGCGAGCCTGCTCAAGACCCGCACCGCCGCCGTCGTCCCGCCGCCGACCTAAGGGATGTCTCGTAACACGGTGTCGGGCTGTCTGGTCCAGTGGTTGATCCTGTCGGTGTGGTGCAGGTGATCACAGCGTCGCAGCCCCTCCGGCATCGCCGAGACTCACCGCAAGGTCCGTGCCCGCGTCGAGCACGTCCTGCCCGGATGAAGAACTTCAAGATCCTTCGCGACTACCGCCGCGCCGCCACCGTCGGCCCGCCGCCGACCTAGCGGGCGGCCGGGGTGGTCCGGCGAGCCGGACCGCCCCGCACCGGTCACGCGCCCGGTGCCGGCCGGGCCACCGCCCGGGCGAAGACGTTCCGCAGCAGCTGCTGCACCGCCGGGTCCACCCGGATCGCGCCGTTGAACGTCAGCGACGACGTGCTGAACACGAAGCCGCCGCCCGGGAGTTCCTTGCAGACCATGGCCGCGCCCGCCCGGTCGGTCGGGTTCGTGCCCTGCGCGATGACCGCGGACGGCGGCACCTCGCCGTCGAAGCCCTGCAGGGTGTCGAACTCCCACGCGCTCGCCGCGCCGTTGCGGCCGTCCGCGCCGAACTCGTCGCCCACCGACAGGCCCGTGCCGGCCAGCAACGGGTGGTCGTGCAGCACCTCGTACGGCGCGAACGTCATCCAGCCCTCGTACTCGAAGTTGACGCCGAGCAGCTGCGACTCCGGCAGGTCGTAGTGGTCGAGGAACAGGTCGCGGCTGCCGTCCGCGGCGCGGAACGTCAGCTTGGTGCCGTCGGTGTTGAACTCGGCCCGCTCGTAGATCTGGTTGCCGCCCATGGCGATGACGCTGCCGCCCGCCGCGATGTAGTTCGCCAGGTTGGTGCGCATGGTCATCGAGAAGTACTCGGGGTGCGCGCCGAGCACGATCGCGCTGTACGACGAGAGCCAGCCGCCGGTGTGCAGGTCGCGGTCGGTGTAGCAGTCGAACCCGATCTGCTCGCCGCTGAGCCATCGCAGCAGTTCCAGGTCGCTCCACAGCTCGTTGTCGTACTGCCCCTTCGGCGCGATCAGCCAGTCGTAGCTGGGCCGCAGGAACGAGATCACGCGCCGGACGCCGGGCTGGCCTTCGGAGTACTGGTCGTGCCCGCCCCAGCCGTTGTAGGCGTGGTAGGTGTTGGTCGGCAGGACCACCGCGATCTTCTGCGCGGGTGCCGCCGGCCGCACCACGAACGGGATGTGCTGCACCCGGCCGAACGGCCCGGTGAACCGGGCCGAGTACACCCCGGACGGCCAGCCGGCGGGGATGGCGACGCCGTAGCGCTCGGCCCAGCCGCACCCGGCCGAGCGGTAGTTCGACGGCAGCGCCTGGATCCCGCCGGTGACGGTCGTCGTGCCGGTGACGGCCGTGGGCGTGTCCCCGCCGGGCACCACGCGCACGAGCTGCGCGGTGACCGAGCCGAACGCCGTCGACAGCGCGATGGACACCCGGCCGCCGGCGGGCACGCTCTGCCGCTGCGCGTACCCCTGCAGCCCGGCGCTGCGCTCGATGGTGAAGCCCTGGCCGACCAGCTGGCCGGTCGAGTTGTTGATCCACTGCGCCCCGCCGTCGATGTCGACGGTCTGGAAGTTGGTCATCCGCAGCTCGATGAGGTCGCCGTCGTCACCCGGCACGGTCGAGTGGTCGATCCGGACGAGGTAGATGGCGCCGTTGGCGACGCCGGTGAACAGGTCCCGGCGGATGAGCTCGAACCAGTCGCTGTCGCCGATCACGATGGGCGACCCGTCGTTCGCCCAGCCCTCGCCGTCGCGGTAGCGGAACCAGGTGAGCGCGCCGGTGCCGCCGACGGCGTAGATGACGTTCCCCGTGTCGGCGAACAGGTAACGCGCGACGTTGAACCCGCCGCCGAGCGCCTCGGGCGTCTCGAAGGTGCCGTTGATCCGCCGCGACCGGTGGAGGACGCCGTCGGCGTCGACGCACCAGATGACCCCGCCCGGGCCGCCGAAGATCCGCGGGTAGGCGTCGAACCCGGTCCCGACGACGACGCCGGTGCCGCCGTTGGCCCAGGAGCCCGCGCCGGTCTCCAGGTCGGTGACGATCCGCTGGTAGTACAGCACGGTCCCGTCCCCGCGAACGCCGTAGAGGACGCCGCCGGTGTCGCCGAGCACCGTGACGAAGTCCTGCCACCCGGAGCCGATCTGCACCCCGAAGCCGCCGCCCGCCCAGTCGAACGCGGCGGTGGACCAGCCCTTGTGCCGGAACCAGTACAGCGCCCCGTCCGCCTGGACGCCGTAGAGGATGCCGTCGCCACCGCCGACGAACCGGCTCCACCGCTGGTGCGGGTCGGCCGCCGAGACCGCCGCCGCGGCGGCCGCCGGCATTTCGTTCGCCCGTCGGTAGCCTTCGGGCACTTCGGCTTCGCTGATCGGAAGTTCTTCACGACCGGTGATGAATCCCATGCTCACCCCCACGCTTTCGGCGTACGCCCCTCGCGGACGCCTACCTCTCAAGCGCACGAGAGGCCGTGGAGGTTTACACGATCGGGTGACGACTACCCGATAAGCGCAACCGTGGGTGGCGATCTGCGCCGGCTGTCGCAATTGTCAGAGCACGGCGAGGCGGTCCAGCAAGCGCTCGGACTGCTTGATCTCCGCGCTGAGCGGGTGGTCCTCCGGGATGTGCGGCAGGCCCCCGTCGGCGAGGCGGAACGCCTCCCGTAGCGGGGTGTCCGGCAGCGGCGCGCCGGACAGCCGCAGCGCGCGCACCGCGCCGAGCAGCTCGCACGCCAGCACCGTCCGGTACGCGGCGGTGGCGGCGACCGTGCTGCGGACGGCGTGCGTGGAGAAGCTCGCGTGGTCCTCCAGCCCGCGGGAGATCACGGCCGTGCCGAGAGTGACCGGCGAGGCCGCGTGCCGCAGCGTGCCCAGCGCGTCGTGCGCGACGTACTCCAGGATCATGATCCCCGAGCTGCCCGCCGGCCCCTCGGCGAGGAACGGCGGCAGCCCGCTCAGGTCGGGCTCCACCAGGTCGCCGAGGCGCGCGGTGGACAGCTCCGCGACGTGGTGCAGGGCCGCGCGCAGCTGGTCGAACGCCAGCGCGACGTACGCGGTGGAGAACTGGCCGTGGTGGTAGGCCTGCTCGGTCTCGACGTCGATCAGCGGGTTCTCCGCGGCGGCGTTGATGTCGATGGCCAGGACGCGTTCGACGGCGGCCGCGGCGTCCAGCGCCGGGCCCTGCACCTGCGGGAACGCGCGCAGCCCGAACGGGTCCTGCAGCCGGCGACCCTCCGGCAGGTCGCCGGCGGCGGTGAGCAGGCGGCGCAGTTCGGCCGCGCACCGGACGGCGCCCGGGTGCGGGCGGGCGGCGTGGACGCGTTCCGAGTACGCCTCGGCCGAGCCACCGAGCGCGCAGAACGTCAGCGCCGTGACGACGTGGCTCGCGGCGAGCAGCCGGCTCAGGTCGTGCCAGGCGAGCACGGCCTCGCCGAGGGTGGCGGCGTTGCTGGAGATGAACGCGAGCGCGTCGCCCGGGCTGATCGCGACCGGGTCGAGGTCGCCCGCCGCCCACGGCAGCTCCCCCGCCAGGGTCAGGGCGATCTCCGCGAGCTGGGCGAGGTCGCCGGTGCCGATGGCGCCGCGCGAGTGGACGTGCGGGAGCGCGCCGACGCGCAACGCCGTCTGCAGCACCTCCAGCAGCCGCGGGTGCACGCCACTGCCGCCGGCGGCGAGCTGGTTGAGGCGGATGGCCATCACCGCGCGCACGGCGTCGTCGGGCAGCGGCTCGCCGGTCCCGCCCGCGTGGCTGCGCAGCAGGCGCAGGCCGTGGTGGTCGGCCGACTCCGGGTCGACGACGGTGTGCCGGTTGGCGCCGACCCCGGTCGTGCGGCCGTAGACCGCGCGCTTGGCGCCCAGCTCCACGGCCAGCTGGTAGCCCGCCTCCGCCCGCTTCACCGCGTCGGCGCCGAGCTCCGTCGACGCGCTGCGCCGGGCCACGCGCACCACGTCGGCGCACCGCAGGCCGGTCCCGCTGATCTCGATGCGGTTGGTGTCGGTCATCGCCACCTCTCTTGACAAGTTTTCATTCATTCCTAAGGTGACATGAAACTACTCATTCACACAAGGACGGAGGCCCGAGTGTCCCGGTCGCTGCACGAGCTGCTCACCGCCCACCGGCTGACCCCGGCGCAGCGGCGCATCGCCAGCTACCTCGCCGACCACGCGGCCGAGGCCGTGGCGCTCACCAGCGCCGAGCTCGCCGAGTACGCGCAGGTCAGCCAGCCATCGGTCACCCGGTTCGTCGCGTTGCTCGGTTTCGACGGCTATGCCGGGTTCCGCCGCTACCTGCGCGAAGCCGCGGCCGAGCCCGAGCCGGAGTGCGGCGGCAACAAGTTCCAGGACGCGATCGACGCCGATCTCCGCAACCTCGGCGCGTTGCGGACGCAGCTGGCCGACGACACCCGGCTGCGGACGCTCGCGGCGGGGCTGATGGAGTCCGTCCCGCTCGTCGTGACGGGCTACCGCGTCTCGTCGGCGCAGGCAGCCTCCTTCGCTTACCTGGCCACGAAGATCCACCCGGACGTCCGGCTGCTGACCGACTCCGGCAGCGTCTTCGGCGACTCCCTGCGCCACGCCCACCGGTGCGGCGCCCGGACGCTGGTCCTGGTCGCGCTCCCCCGCTACCCGCGGGAAAGCGCCGCCGCGCTCGAGCAGGCCCGCGCGCTGGGCCTGCGCACCCTGCTGATCACGGACCGGCCCGTCACGGCGCTCACCCCCCTCGCCGACGACGTGCTGAGCGCGGGTGTCGCGTCGGAGTTCGTGTTCGACTCCCACGCCGCGGTGGTCTCGCTGACCGTGGCGCTGGTCGAGGCGATGGCCGACGCGGCCGGCGCCACGGCCCGGCAACGACTGGAAGGCTTCGAAGACTATGCCGCAGAGCACGACCTCTTCCTCCCCGAGTGAAGCGGACACGGCCTTTGACGACGTCCCCCTCAACCGGTTCCACCTGCGCATCACGGCGCTGACGTTCTGCGCCAACTACTCCGACGGCTACGAGCTGGGCATCATCAGCATCGCCCTGCCGGTGATCGCCTCCTCGCTCGGTTTCGGCGCGGTGTGGGAAGGACTGCTCGGCGCGTCGGCGCTGATCGGGATCTTCCTCGGCAGCGTGCTCGTCGGCTGGGCGGCGGACAAGATCGGCCGCCAGCGACTGTACACTTTGGACTTCCTGCTGATCGCCGTCGCGTCGGCCGCGGAGTTCTTCGTGCAGGATCCCGTGCAGCTGTTCATCCTGCGGCTCTTGATCGGGATAGGCATCGGCGCCGACTACGCGCTGGGGCCGACGCTCGTCGCGGAGTTCGTCCCGCGCAAGTACCGCGGGGGGCTGCTGGCATCCCTGACGGTGCTGTGGACCGTGGGTTACGTCGCGGCGTTCTTCCTGGGCAACTACCTGGTTTCCCTGGGCGGCGACTCGTGGCGCTGGCTGCTCGCGACGAGCTGCGTCCCGGCGATCGCCGTGGTGCTGCTGCGCATCGGCGTCCCGGAGTCGCCGCGCTGGCTGCTCACGCAGGGCCGCCTCGACCAGGCCCGCGCGGTGGTGCGCCGGCTGCGCGGCGACGAAGCCGCGTTCGAGCGGCTGGTGGCCACCCACCGCCCGGAGCGGCGGGCGCGCTACCGCGAGCTGTTCGGCAAGCGGTACCGCCGCGCCACGGCGTTCGGCGCGATCTTCTACAACGCGCAGGTGATCCCGTACTTCGCGATCTACACGTTCCTGCCGCTGGTGCTGCTCAAGATCGGCATCGGCGAGGAGGACACGACCAGCGACGGGGTACTGAACCTGTTCCTGCTGCTGGGCAGCTTCGGCGGCCTGTGGCTGGTGGCGAAGATGACCCGCCGCGGCCTGACGATCTGGTCGTTCGTGGTGCTGATCGCGACGATGGCCCCGATGGCGCTCTGGCCGGACGCCCCGACGGCGCTGCTGTTCCCGCTGTTCCTGGTCTTCACGTTCACCATGTCGGCGGCGGTCAACCTCGACCAGGTGTACCCGCCGGAGCTGTTCCCCACGGACCTGCGCAGTTCGGGCGTGGGCCTGCTGAACGGGTTGAGCCGCGTGGGCTCGGCGATCGGCACGTTCCTGCTCCCGCTGGCACTGGACGGGATTGGCTTCTCCCCGACGATGCTGATCCTGACACTGGTCCTAGTCGTGGGGCTCGTGGTGTCGGTGAAGTGGGCCCCGGAGACGAAGAACTCCATGCTGGACTGAGGCTCGCGGGAGAACCGGGCTCCCCTCTCCCCCGGTTCTCCCGAACCGTCACCCAGAGCGCGTGGCAGTGCCCACGACAGGGCCGTCCGGCGGCCGGCAATAGGCCGTCCGGTTGAGATCGCACGCCAGTGGTTGTCCTCACGGGTCCGGCTGGGATATCTCGTTAGGTCCGCGGGAGAGGGAGTGGCGGCTTGACGTCATGGAACAGCTCAGACTTCCCGAGTTCCCTGGGCTTCTTGATCGACTGTCTCGAACAGATTCCGTCCCTGCGTGACCCCGGCTGCCGGCGGCTCTGCCTGGAGCTGCTGGCCGATCACCTCGGCATGCCGCTGGTCGTGGAGGACCTGCCGACGACGCGGGCCAGCCTGATCGGCATCGTGCAGGCCTGCCGGCGGCAGCACCCGCGGGCGCTCGCGGCGTTCGTCGACGCCGTCGAGCAGATGGAGCCCGGGTCGATCCCGGTTCAGCGCGCCCGATCCGCCGTCGAAGACATGGCCACTCTCGATCTCGTCACCGACAGCGACCGGCGGGAACTGCTGAACCTGCTGGGCGAAAATCCGAGCGGCCGGCTGGCCGAGCTCGTGCGCGCGGCCGCCGGGTCCGCCGCCGAGCTCATCTCGGCGGACCACCGGCCTGCGGACGCCCTCGCGACCCTCGAACGGATGAACGCCCAGCCGGACGGGATTCCGCCGTTGCTGCTGTTCGTCGAGTACCTAGCAGCGGCCGCCGACGAGCTGCGGGCCGAAGGCCTGCGCGACTGGAACGACCGGCAGGCCGCGCTCCTGGGCGTCACCGAGCAGATCAGCGCAGTCCGGCTGGCGCAGGCCACCGAACCCGAGACGCCGGAGGACGTCGTCGCCTACCTGGTAGTCCGCATCGAACCGGACCTCCTCGACACCGACATGCTCGTCGTCGTCCACTGGCGGCACAACGATCCGACCGGCTGGCGCCCGCGGCGCAGTGGGCCGTTCACCGGCGACCTCGGCGCCGTCCGCGCGCACGTGGCCCAACTGGTCGCCGAGGCCGAGACCGGTTGGGCCGCGGACGCCGCCGCGATCCGGATCGAGTTCCTGCTCCCCTATTCGCTGCTGAACCTGCCCGTCGACCAGTGGGACCTGGAAGCGGGCAGCTCGCTGCCGCGTCCGCTCGGCCTGCACTACCAGGTGGTTCTCCGTAGCCTCGACCGCGCGCGCTCGCCGCGCTGGCACCGCGAATGGCGACGGCGCTGGGACCTGCTGAAGAAAATTCCTGCCGAACTGACGAATCCGGAAGAACACTGGCTGTGGAGCGACGGCGCGAAATTGCGGCACCTCGCCGCGCTCGACGCGAAGCTGGCCGAGCAGAAGAAGGCCGTCTCACTCGTGCTGCGTTCGATGCCGGACAGCCTGGTTCCCGGCGAGGTGCTGGTCGGCGTGCGGGCCGGGATACCGGTGATGATCTGGCACCGCACCGAAGCCGCGCGCACGATGTTCGAGGCGGAGGTCAGGTCGCTGTACGAATTCCTGCCCGAGCTCACCGAACGTCTACGGCTGCTGCGAAGCCGGGCGCGGCAGGTTGCCCGGCCCGATTCCCATGTGGGCAGCCGGGTTTCACTGCTGTGGGACGACCCGGAACGACCCGTCGAGCCGCAGGATCCCCCCGCGGCCCCGATCGAGGAGGTGCCCGCCTGATGAGCGGTGCCGAGATCCCACCATGGTGCGTCTACCGCGGTCACGGGCTGCCACCGCCGGCCGGCGAGGACGCTCCCGCGCTACCCGAACCGCCCAGTTGGCGCACCTTCGACGGCGGCCCAGCCCTGCCAGTACCCCCAGGCTCCGACACCGAGTTCGTCCGGCGACTCGGCGTACCCGCCATAGCCTCGGCACGGGATGCGATCCTCGAAGAGGTCCTGACCGTGAACGCCGCGCTGTACCTGCGCCGCCCCCTGCTGATCACCGGCAACCCCGGCACCGGAAAGTCCAGCCTGGCCTACAAGATCGCGCGCGAACTGGGGCTCGGACCGGTGCTGCGCTGGCCGATCAGCAGCCGCACGATCTCCCGTGACGGGATGTGGACCTATGACGCCATCGGCCGCGTCCAAGCCGCTTCGACCGACGAGGGCGCTGACATCGGCGGGTTCGTCCGCCTCGGCCCGCTCGGTACCGCGCTGCTGCCCTACGAACGGCCGCGCGTGCTGCTGATCGACGAATTGGACAAGTCGGATATCGATCTGCCGAACGATCTGCTGGCGGTGTTCGAGGACGGCGACTTCGAAATCCAGCCCCTCACCAGGATCGCGGCCACCCAGCCGGAAGTCACCGTCTTCACTCACGACCGCGGCGGCCGGGCGACGGTGCGCGAAGGGCACGTGCAGTGCCGCGCGTTCCCGGTCGTCGTGGTGACGAGCAACGGCGAACGGGACTTCCCACCCGCGTTCCTGCGCCGCTGCCTGCGGCTTGACATGCCTCAACCCGGCTTCGAGCAGCTCGTGAGCATGGTCGCCGCGCACTTTCGCGACGTGCCGCCACGCAGCGACGACCTGATCCACGAATTCCTCGCCAGCAGCGGGCAGGAAGGCGGCCTCGCCAACGACCAACTGCTCAACGCCCTGCACCTGACGACCTCCGGTGCGCATCAGCACGACGCGAACTGGGAGGTGCTGCGCGACACCCTGTGGCGGCGCCTCAACGTCCGGGGAACGGACTGAAGCGATGGCCGAACCGGTCGACCGCCTCGCCAGCGAGGCACTCAACGCGGACGAGATCGCCGATGCGGTCTGGCTCGCCGCTCGCATCGCGGCGAACGAACCACCGCGCGCGGAAACGCACCCGCGGCCCGAGCGCCCACCACCACAGCCGCCCGAACCGGAGCCAGCACCCGGACAACCGCCCGAGCCTCCCACCGACCACCCGCCGCCGGTCCGGCCGGAACCGGCCCGGCCCGGCGATCACCCGGAACCGCTCCCCGTCGAACCGGTGCCGGTACGGCCACGGATTCGCAAACCTCCGGCGGCCCCGCCTGCCCGCTTGGTTCCACCGAGCCTGCCCAGGGGGCTGGCTGAGGCACTGCGTCCGCTGAACCGCCTCGTCCGGCTCAACCACCAGACCGAACTGGACGAAGAAGAGACGGCGGTCGCGGCCGCCGAAACCGGAGTCTGGCTGCCCGTCGACCGGCCCTCGCGGGGCCATCCGTTCGAGGTCGTCCTGGTCACCGATCGCAGTACGTCCATGCGGTTGTGGGAAAGCACTTCGCGGGCCTTTCGTGCCTTGCTCGAGCGGCAGGGCGCGTTTTCCGACGTCAAGACGGTCTCGGTGGACACGGACGCCCCCTCCGTGTGGTCCGTGGAGACTGCTCCGGGCACCGGCAGCGAACCCGCGCAGTTGTCCGACCCGACCGGGCGGCGGCTCATCGTCGTGCTCAGTGACTGTGTCGGCGTTGCCTGGCGCAGCGGGTCGATGATGCAGACCATGGAGATGTGGGCACGGACGTGCCCCGTCACACTAGTTCACCTTCTCCCGGCCGACCGCTGGAGCTGGACCGGTGTACGGGTAGCGCCCCGGACGCTGCAGACCATCCTGTCCGGCACGGCGAACTCGATTCCGGTACTGGAACTCGCACCACGGCACCTGCGCCGCTGGGCTGAGCTGGTTTCGGGTGCCACCTGCGTCCGGCTCCCCGTGCTCGTCCCGTCGTCGGAGGACGACCTGCCCTCTACCGAGGACATCGGAGCAGGTCAGGCCGAAGAAGCCCTGTCCGCCGAGGAAAGGCTCGACCGATTCCTCGCGACCGCCACCCAACCCGCGATTCGGCTCGCCGGACTGCTGGCTGCCGCTCCACTGACAACGAGGGTGATCCGAGCGGTGCAAGGCACCATGATGCCGAACTCCCGATCAGCGCATCTGGCCGAAATACAGCTGGGGCGGCTGTTGCACAGGGTTCCGCCAGGCCCCAACGGGGAAAGCTCGGCTGTCGAATACGACTTCGGGCCGAAACTGCGCAGGGGCCTGCTGGCGACGGTGTCTCGCGCGGACACCGCGCGTGTCCTACGTGTGGTGGCCGACGTGCTCGGCCCGCAAGAGCCGGCAGTGGCCAACCTGCGCGACGTGTTGCGGGCCCCCGACGACTCGCGGCTTCCGGGGATCACGTCGCACACCGAGCCGTTGCTCGCCGTCCAACGTGATGTGCTGCGAGCGTTGTCGGGACCGTACGTCCGGCGGGCGAACCGATTGGGCGAGGCCTTGGAACGCTTTCGGATTTCCCGCGATGATGCCCGTCCTGGAATGACGCGAGGACCCGACACCGGCCGCGATCACGGCACGGCACCCTCCGTACCGTCCGACCGCCTGGCCGAGCCCATCAAACCACGGGGATTGGCTTCATCCGTGAGCACGACCGGATCGGAGCCGGACACGGAGGCCCGCCGCTCCGTCCAGCAGCCTGCGGTCTGGGGTGGCGTTCCGCTGCGCAACGTCAACTTCATCGGGCGCGGGGACATCCTTCGGGCGCTGCGAGATGAGCTGGCCAAGTCGACCCGTACGGCGGTACTGCCGAGCGCGTTGCACGGTATGGGCGGTATCGGCAAGTCGCAGATCGCGGTCGCATACGTTTACCAGCACGCCGAAGAATACGACCTGATCTGGTGGATCCCCTCGGAGAACCCGTCGGAAATCCAAGCGTCACTGGTGAAGCTGGCGAAGCGGCTCGACCTTCCGGTGGAGCAGTCCGTCGACACCGCGGTGCCCGCCGTACTGGAGGCGCTGGGCGGCGGCGAGCCGTATCGCCGCTGGTTGCTGGTGTTCGACAACGCCGACCGGCCCGAGGACGTCCGCCGGTTCTGGCCGCGGCGCGGTGAGGGCCACATCCTCGTGACGTCGCGGAACCCGCAGTGGTCCGAGGTTTCGCAGGCGGTCGAGGTCGACGTCTTCCGGCGTTCGGAAAGCCGGGAACTGCTCCAGCGGCGCAACCACGACCTGGCCGACGAGGACGCCGACCGGCTGGCCACGGTGCTGGGCGACCTGCCGCTGGCCGTCGAGCAGGCCGCGGCCTGGCGCGCCGAAACCGGCATGGCCACCGACGAGTACCTGGAACTGTTCGAGAACAAGCGCACCGAACTGCTCCAGTCCCGGCCGCCGGCGGACTACGACGTCGCGGTGGAAGCCGCGTGGAACGTCTCGCTGGACCGGCTGCGCGAGGAGAACCCCGGCGCGCTGGAACTGCTCGAAGTGTGTGCTTTCTTTTCGCCGGAACCCATTCCGCGGGCGATGTTCAGCGGTGTCCGCAACGTCCCGACCACCGAGGCGCTCGAGCAGACCCTCGGCGACCCCATCCAGCTGGGCCGCGCGATCCGCGAGATCAACCGCTACAGCCTCGCCAAGATCGACCACCGCAGCGACACGCTCCAGCTGCACCGCCTCGTGCAGCTGGTGCTGCGCAACAAACTCGGGCCGGACGACCAGGACCGGGTGCGCCACACCGCCCACCTGCTGCTCGCCAACCGCGACCCGAAGCAGCCCGACTCGGTGGACTACTGGTCGCGCTACGCCGAACTGCTCCCGCACATCCGGGCCGTCGACGCCCGCAACTGCACCGACCGCTGGGTGCGCCGGATGGCGATCAACGCGGTCAACTACCTCTTCGCGTTCGGCGACCCGGCGGGCGCGCTGGAGATGGCTTCGGACTACGCGCAGTTCTGGAACGAAAAGCTCGGCGAAAAGCACCCCGACACCCTCGTCGTCTCACGGTGGTGGGGGCGCATGCTCCGCGCGCTCGGCCGGTTCGAAGAAGGCCGCACCGTCGCCGAGCGAACGCTCGCGCTGATGCAGGAAACGCTCGGCGAAAAACATGAAGAGACACTGCTCACGATCCACGGCGTTGCCTCGGATCTACGGGCGAAAGGCGACTTCGAACGGGCACGCCAGATGAACGAATTCGCGTACCGAAGTGCGCTCGAACGTTTCGGTGAGGACGACCCGGATACGCTCGCCGCAGCCAACAACTACGCGCTAAGCCTCCGCCTGGTCGGTGACTTCGCCGCAGCCCGAGACCTGGACGAGGAGACGGCACTGCGCAAGCAAACCGTTCTGGGTACGGACCACCGGCACACGCTGCTGACGCTGGACAACTGGTCGGTGGATCTGCGCGAGACCGGCGACTACCTGCGGGCGCGCACCGAGCAGGAAGACACTGTTCGCCGGATGCGGGCGCAGCTCGGCAGCCGGCACCCGATGACGCTGTCGGCGATCAAGAACCTTGCGATCGCCTACCGCCGGGCCGGCCACCATCGCGAAAGAACGGCCCTCACCCTGGCCATGGAGGCCACCGACGGCTTGGTCACCAAATACGGTGAATCACATCCGGACGCGATGTCGGCGACCATGGACCTGGCCATCGAGCACCGACAGGACGGCAACCTGGCCGAAGCCAGGCGGCTCGGCGACCACGTCAAGGGTCTCTACGAAGCGACATGGGGCAAGAAACATCCCTTCAGCGTCGCGGCTGCGACCAACCTCGCCGTCACGTTGCGTCTGCTCGGTTCAGTCGAGCAGGCCCGTCGGATGGACGAACGGGCGCTCGCCGACATGACGGAAGCCCTCGGCGAGGATCACCCGTTCACGCTGGTCTGCGCGACGAACCATGCGAGCAACCTGGCCGAGTCAGGCGACTACGAAGGCGCCTACGCACTGGACCAGGCGACCGTCGAACGCTCCGGGCGCGTCCTCGGGCCAGATCATCCGTCGACCCTGGCGCTTTTGGTCAACCAGGCACTGGACCTCCGAGGACTCGGCCGCACCGACGAGGCGGACCGCCTGCAGCTGAACGCCGTTCAGCGGTTACGCCGGGTTCTGGGCTCGGAGCACCCGGCGACCACCGACGCGCAGTTCAACCACCGCGCCAACTGCGACATCGACGTGATGCAGATCTAGCCGAGCCAGCGAGCCAGCCGAACCGCGCTCAGGGCGTCCTCGCTGCGGGCCCGGACTGCACCGTGGACTGCGAGAACCAGCTCCGGCCGGGTCAGCAAGGCAGGCAGCCGAGTGGCCAGGGCGAGACCGGCCCACGCCGGACGAGAGTCGGGAGACTCCTCGATCTGACGCTCGTAGAGCTTGGCCGCGGTCTGCTCGTCGCCGTCGAACAGGGCCAGGTCGGCGGTGGAGATGCCGGCGATGTCGACCGTCGCCAGAGCGGGCTCGGCCTGGTAGGCATCGTACCGGCCGGGTTCCGTGACCCACGTCCGCGTGAGCTCGAGCCGAGCCCTTTCCGCGCTCCCCGGCTCCGGCACCAGAACCGGTGGCGCTGCAGGGAGGGCCGGGCTCGGACGGTTTTCCAGCCAAGCCTGAGCCAGGTCACCCGCCACCACGTCCGGAATTCGCAAGTGGCGCAACCGCCAGCACAACCAGTGGTCGAGATTCGCCCGTTCGGCCGCACGTGCGATGTCGTCCAGAACCGGCTCACCGCTCCACGAGCTCAGCCGTTCGCGTGCGGTGGAAAGGAACCGCCGCCCCAGTTCCGACGGGACCGCGTCGGTGAGCAGCGTGTTCACCGCGTGTGCCGTCTGTTCACGCCGGTAGGCGAACTCGAACTGCGCGGCTCGGGCACCCGGGCCCGTCTCCACCGGATGGTGGTCGCGGTAGAACGCGGTGACGCCAAGAAAGGAGTAGGCACCGTGCAAAAGGCCGCCCGGCGGGCGCGGGTCGTCGCGCCAGGGGGCGTAGAGGCGGGCAGCGTCGTCGGCGCCCGGTTCGAGCAGATCGACGAGCGACGACAAGGCACCGAACTTGTTGTGGTGGAACTCGTGGACCAGGATCTCCGCGAAGGTCACCGGATCCGGCGGCAGGGAGAGGACCACGGAACCGAAGACATCGTTGTGCGACGCGCTGTACGGGGTGAACCGGTCCACCGCCGTGGCCCGGGGCACCAAGGTCGTGAGCCCTGCCGCGAGCTCGGACGCCGTCTCGGAATGGTGTTTGGCCAGCAGCCGCCAAGTGCCCTGCAACGCCTCCGACCACGACGTCAGTTCATCGACTTCGAGCCGGCGTGGCGCGACAGGTTCGCCGAAGGCGCGGTACGGATCGATGTCGTCGAGCCACAACGCGGCTTCGTCGGTCCGCAAGGTGCGTACCGCGAGCCAGCCCACACCATCGGTCGACCTGTTCTCAGGCACCGCCACACTGCCGGTTCGTCCCCGCACGAGGACCTCGTCGCGTTCGGCGTGCACCTGCGCGACTTCCCACTCTCGATCACCGCCCACTTCGGCGAGGCCCAACGTGGGCAGCATGATCCGGCCACGCCACACCGGAACCCCGCAGTGGAACTCGAGCCCGGCGCGGATCGCCGCGGCCGCCGCCAGCCGGTGGAGATCGCCCAGTTCAGCCCAAAGCGGCGGAGCGCCCGGGTCCCTGCCGCCGCTCGCGAGCCGCTTGAGCATCTTCGCCGGCCACAGGCCGACGTGCGGATGTGTGAGGACGAGATCCGTCGCGGAGGGATCACGCTGCTGCGAAGCGACCAGCAGTTCCCAGGCTTCGTCCAGCGACGTCAGCGGACCCAGCGACGACGCGAGCTCGGTGACCCGGTCGAGCACCGCGCGCAGCAACGTCAGCCGCCTGCTGCGATCAGCCTGCTTGAGCTGTCCGGCTAGGACCACGTCGCTCTTGCCCGTGGCCATGGCGTCGAAACTCGCCATCGACACCCGGTGGGTGTCCAGCACCGGGTGCGTATCCCCTACACCGCTGTTCAGCGGGCGTCCGGCGCCTGGTTCTGGAGAACGCCGATCTTGCCGCACTCGGTCCGTCCCGCGACCAGCTTCAGGCTGCGGACCAACGCCGGATCGTCACTGGTGCGCAAATGGGCCAGGGGAAGTGTGCTCAGGTCGACCATGGTCGTCGTAACTTCGCCCCGCAACTGTCCCATTCAAGGTCCTCCCTCACGCCCCGTCACCGGGAACGCCAGCATAGTGCAACCCGGTGCGGCGTTCGCGGGCAACCACTCGGCGAGTCGGACCAGCACGCCGGCGGAAGATCGAGCGAGGAAGGAGCGTCGTCGATCCCTCCCCCAGGATCGACGACGCCGGGGTCAGGACGGGCGGTTCGCGTCGGGGATCTCGATGCTGATCGGGTTCCCCTCGGACAGGAACAGCAGCGTCGCCTGGCGGATGATCTCGTCGAACGTCCAGTACGCCGCCGGGGCCAGCGGGAACGGGAGCAGGCCCTCGCGGACCGCGATGAACGGGCCCCAGGCCACGTCGAGCAGCGGGTCCCAGACCGGTTCGCGGGGGATGTGCAGCCAGTTCGCGATCTGGTCGCCGAGCATGAACCGTGTGAACGCGCCCAGTACGTGCGTGCTCAGCACGCCACCGTCCACAGTGGAACCGAGGTTGAGCAGGATGTCGGCCAGGGCGATGCCCTCGTCGGTCGGCGCCAGCACCGGGGTCAGGATCTGCTCGGCCTGGGTGTTCGCTTCGGTCCACGACGCCGGGATGTACTCGTCCATGATGCCGAGCATGTGCGCGGTCAGCTGCCAGGAGTGCAGGAACCCCTCGGACTCCGCGCGCGGGATCGGCACCTCCCACGAGGTCAGCTTCCCCATCACGGTCGTCGGCAGGCTGTGCCACGTGACGAGCATGTCGCGCTGGCTGATCGGCACCGTCTGGTCGGCGGTGCCCGTCCACTGCGGCGACTGCGGCAGCAGGTGGCGCACCGCTGCGTGCACCAGCCGGGTCTTCACGCAAGTCACGATCATCTCGCCGTCGGGGGCGAAGGCGTTGCGCGTCATGATGTCGTAGCCGAGCTTGGCGGTCTTGGTGATGCGGTCCTTCATGGCCGCGCCACCCTTGGAGTAGTACACCGCGCGCGCCTCGTGCGGGATGACCGTGCTGATCATCCCGCTCGCCAGGCCGTACAGGATGCCGAGGTAGAGCCCCCGCTTCTCGGTGAACGCGAACGACTTGGCGAGCTTGCCCGAGTCGGCCCAGGACGGCAGCTGCCGCGCCCGCTCGACGAAGTCCCGGACGTCGGCGGGCAGGCCTTCGGGCAGCGCCTGGCCGTTCTTCTTCCACGTCCGCAGCAGCGCGTTCACCGCCGGCACGTCCCCGCGGTCGATGACCGACGCGAGCAGCGCGTCGGCCTCCGGGTCCCACACCCACCGGGGATCCGCGCCCGCCCCGGTCCGGGCGACCGACGCCGCCGCCGGCCACGTCCACAACGCCGGCGACGCCACGGTCACCGCGCCCAGCACTCCCAGCGTCCCGCCGCGTTTCAACGCGAGCCGCCGGCTGACTTCGTCCTTGGCCATCGCTTCTCCTCCGGAGCCGAGATCAACAGTGATGCTCGAACATTCAGGTACAGTGATACGCGACTTGCCTCCTTGTATCAGAGCATGATGTGCTGACCCCTGCAAGCCCCCGAGTGGAAGGATCAGGAGGTGGTTGTGGACCAGCCGTTCATCGGTGCCCCGGGCGCGGAGTCACTGCTGGAGCGCGCCTACATCGACGCCGTCGAACAGGTCGACGACGCCGACGACATCCGCGTCCGCGTGCTCGACGCGGCCTACGAGCAGTTCTGCCGGATGGGCATCCAGCGGTCCACGATGGAGGACGTCGCCAAGCGCGCCGGGCTCTCCCGCATCACCGTCTACCGGCGGTTCGCGACGAAGGACACGCTCGTCGAGCACGTCGTGCGCCGCGAGTACCGCCGCTACTTCGACCGGTTCCTCGTCGAGATCAAGCAGGCCGAGACGGTCGCCGACCGGGTCGTGCTCGGCTTCGTGAGCTCGCTGCGCGCCATCCGGGGCAACCCGCTGATCGGCGGGCTGATGGCCGCGGAACCGGGCCTGCTCGCGTCGTCGATGATCACCGACGACGGGCGCACGCTGGCCACCGTGCGGGCGTTCGTCGCCGGCCAGCTCCGGCAGGAGCAGCACGCGGGGACCGTGCGCGCCGAGCTGGACGCCGACGTCGTCGCCGAGCTGATGGTCCGGATGTCCGGTTCCTTCCTCGCCATCCCCAGCCACGTCATCGACCTCGACGACGAGGCGCAGCTGGCCGCGCTGGCCCGCCGCTACCTCGTCCCCATGCTCGAAGCCTGAGCTCGTACCCCTACCGCCGGGAGCACTCGTGAGCCTTTCCACCGAGCAACGCGACTTCGTCGCCGCCGTCGACGACTTCTGCCGCCGGGAGGTGGGCGAACGGACCACCCCGCACGACGACGCGCTGTACCGGAAGATGGCCGAGCTCGGCTGGCTCGGCGTCGCCGTCCCGCGGGAGTACGGCGGGGCCGGCCAGGGGATGCTGGACCTGGTGCTGTTCCTGGAGACGACGGCCTACCACCAGGCACCGATCGGCGGGTTCGCCACGTCGGTGATCACCGCGGCGTCGTACGAGAAGTTCGCCTCGGAGGACCGCAAGCGCGCGGTGCTCGGCGACTTCCTCCGCGGCGAGGTGCTGGCCGTCTCGATGTCCGAGCCCGGCGCGGGCTCCGACGTCGGAGCGCTGGCGTGCAAGGCCGCCCGCCAGGACGGCGGCTGGGTCATCGACGGGCAGAAGACGTGGTGCTCCAACGCGCACCTCGCCCGGCACATCCTGCTGGTCGCGCGCACGTCCGCCGACGGCGGCAAGCACGACGGCCTGACGATGTTCTCGGTGCCGGCGGGCGTCGAAGGGCTGGCGGTGCACGGCATCGACACGATGGGCGGGCGCGAGGTGAACGACCTCTACTTCACCGGCTGCGCCCTGCCGGCGGACGCGGTGGTCGGCGAGGTCGGCCAGGGCTGGCGGCAGCTGATGGCCGGGTTGAACCTCGAGCGGATGATCCTGGCGGCCCTGATGCTCGGCACGGCCCGCCGCGCGTTCGACGACACGGTGTCCTACGTCCGCGAGCGGCGGCAGTTCGGCCGTCCGGTGGGCTCGTTCCAGGCCCTGCGGCACCGGATCGCCGACCACGCGACCGAGCTGGAATGCACGCGCCTGCTGGTGCACGACGTCGCCCGCAAGATCGACGCTTCGGGCGGGAAACCGTTGCCACGGGAGGCATCCATGGCGAAGCTCAAGGCAACGGAGTTCGCGAAGGCCATGGCGCTCGACGGAATGCAGATGATGGGCGGCTACGGCTACGCGACCGAGTACGGCATGGAACGCCTCCTCCGGTCGACGGTGGTGTCCACGGTGTACGGCGGCACGAGCGAAATCCAGCGCGACATCATCGGCAAGACGTACGGCCTCTAGCCGAGCCTGGCCCGCAGCGCCGCGGCGATCTCGCCCGCCCCGGTGAGCTGCTCCGGGGTCAGCGCGTCCACGAACAGCTCGCGGACCGCCGTCAGGTGCGGGACCGTCGCCGCGCGGAACGCCGCCGCACCTTCCTCCGTCAGCACCACCTCGGCGCCGCGGTTGTCCGTCCGGCACTCCTCGCGGCGGATCAGGCCGCGCTTCTCCATCCGGCCGAGGTGGTGCGACAGGCGGCTGCGCTCCCAGCCGATGTCGTCGGCCAGCTGTGACGACCGCAGCCGCCGCTCGTCCGCCTCGCTGAGCGCCAGCAGCACCGCGTAGTCCCCCGGCGAAAGCGCGCACTCCGCCTGCAGTCGCGCGCCCAGTTCGGCGCGCAGGGCTTCCGCCGTCTCGATGAACCCGCGCCAGACGCGCAGCTCTTCCGTGGTCGGCAGCACGCGCCGGCGTCGTGTCGTCTCCGTCACCCTGCCTCCTAGTTGACACGTCAATCATATCGAGCAGATGATTGACGTGTCAATCAAAGGAGTCACGGTGTTCGAACTGGGACTGAACTCGTTCGGCGAGGTCGCCACGGACGGTGGCCGCGCGCTGAGCGACGCGGAAACCGTCCGGTTGCTCGTCGAGGAGGCGCGGCTGGCCGAGTCGGCGGGCCTGGACGTCTTCAGTGTCGGCGAGCACTACCGCGAGGGGCACAACGACAGCGCGACCCCCGTCCTGCTCGCGGCGATCGCGACGGCGACCGAGCGCATCCAGCTCGGCACCTCCGTGACCGTCCTGAGCACGAACGACCCCGTGCGGCTCTACCAGGAGTTCTCGACCCTGGACGCCGTCTCGGACGGACGCGCCCAGCTGGTGCTGGGCCGGGCCTCGGCGACGGAGTCGTTCCCGCTGTTCGGCTACGACCTCGCCGACTACGAGCGGCTCTTCGAGGAGAAGCTCGACCTGTTCGTGCGGCTGCAGCGCGAGGACAGCGTCACCTGGTCCGGCGACGTCCGCGCACCACTCACGAACCAGACGCTGCACCCGCGGATGCGCCCGGGCGGGATCCCCACCTGGATCGGCGTCGGCGGCAGCCCGGACTCCGTCGTGCGCGCCGCCCGCTACGGCCTTCCGCTCATGCTGGCGATCATCGGCGGACGGCCGCAGCGGTTCGCCGGCCACGTCGAGCTGTACCACCGCGCGCTCGAGCAGTTCGGGCAGGCACCGCAGCCGGTCGGCCAGCACTCGCTCGGCCTGGTCGCCGACACCGACGAAGAAGCCGTCGAGACGTGGTGGCAGTACTGGCAGCCGGTCGTCGCGCGGATCTCCGCCGAACGCGGCTTCTACCCGCCGGACCGCGACCGTTATCTGTCCGAAGTGGACACCGGCGCCCTGTTCGTGGGCTCCCCCGAGACCGTCGCCCGCAAGATCGCGACCGTGGCGCGGGACCTGCGCCTGAGCCGCTTCGACCTCAAGTACGACATCATGCACCTGCCGCGGGCCGCTCGCGCCCGGACGATCGAGCTGCTCGGCCGTGAGGTCGCGCCGCGGGTGCGCGAACTGCTCGCGAAGGAGCCTTCCCGTGCCTGACCTGCCTGACCTGCCTGACCTGACCGACCTCCAGTTCGGCCTCGACACGTTCGGCGACGTCCCCGAGGACGACGCCGGCCGGCCGCTGTCCCACGCCGCCGCGATCCGGCAGGTCGTCGACGAAGCCGTCCTCGCCGACGAGATCGGGGTGGACGTGATCGCCCTCGGCGAGCACCACCGCCCCGAATACTCCATCTCCACGCCCGAAACCGTGCTGGCCGGCATCGCCACCCGCACGTCGCGGATCCGGCTGTCCTCCGGCGTCACCGTGCTGAGCTCGGACGACCCCGTCCGCGTGTTCCAGCGCTTCGCGACGGTCGACGCCCTCTCGGACGGGCGCGCCGAGGTCATCCTCGGCCGGGGTTCGTTCACCGAGTCGTTCCCGCTGTTCGGCTACGACCTGAGCGACTACGACGCGCTGTTCGAGGAGAAGCTCGACCTGTTCGTGCGGCTGCTCGACGAGAAACCCGTGACCTGGCAGGGAAAGCACCGGCCGGCGCTCGCGGACGCCGACGTCTACCCCAAGACTGACTCCGGCCGGCTGTCCACGTGGGTCGGCGTCGGCGGCTCGCCCCAGTCGGTCATCCGGACCGCCCACCACGGCCTCCCGCTCATGCTGGCGATCATCGGCGGGGCGCCGGGGCGGTTCGCGCCCTACCTCGACCTGTACCGCCGGGCCGCCGCGCAGTTCGGCACCACCGCCCACCCGGTCGGCATGCACTCCCCCGGGTTCGTCGCCGACACCGACGAGCAGGCCCGCGAGGTGTTCTGGCCGCGCTACCGCGTGATCCGCGACCGGATCGGCGCGCTGCGGGGCTGGGCACCGATCCGGCGCGAAGAGTACGACCACGAGATCGAGCACGGCTCGCTCTACATCGGCTCCCCCGAGACCGTCGCACGCAAGATCGCCGGCGCGGTCGCGGAGCTGGGCGTCGGCCGGTTCGACCTGATCTACAGCTCCGGGTCGCAACCGGCGAGCGCCCGCCTGCGCGCGGTCGAGCTGTACGGCACCCGGGTGATCCCGATGGTGCGCGACATCCTTTCGGAGGCGAAATGATCATCGGCATCCTCGGCGCGGGCAAGGTGGGCACGGTCCTGGCCCGGCTCGCGCTCGCCGCCGGGCACGACGTGCTCGTCGCGGGCTCGGGCACACGGGAGAAGATCGCGCTCACGATTGACGTCCTCACGCCCGGCGCGGTCGCGACGACCGCGCCGGAGGCGGCGGCGAAAGCGGACGTCGTCATCCTCGCGCTGCCACTGGGCAAGTACCGCACGCTCCCGGCCGGTGCGCTGGCCGGGAAGCTGGTCGTCGACGCGATGAACTACTGGTGGGAGGTCGACGGCGTCCGCGACGACCTGCGCGTGTCGACCAGCGTGACCGTTCAGTCCTTTTTGGACGACGCGAGGGTGGTGAAGGCGTTCAACCACATGGGGTACCACGACCTCGAAGAGGAGGCCCGCCCAGCGGGGACACCGGGCCGGAAGGCGATCGCGATCGCCGGCGACGACCCGGCCGACGTGACACGGGTGGCGGACCTGGTCGACGCGCTGGGCTTCGACCCGCTGGTCGCCGGTTCCCTGGCCGACGGGGTGCGGCTCGAGCCCGGCGCCGAGGCCTTCGGGGCGAACGTCAGCGCCGGCGAGCTGCGCGTCATGCTCGACCGGTTCCCCGCTTCGGCCGGCGCCTCGTAGGAAGGTCGCGTTCGCGTGGCCGGTCGGTCCCGGGTGCCGAGCGCGGCCCGCAAGTGCTGCTCGGTCTGCGCTCCCACCAGCCGGCATCGACCGCACGCCGCGGCGGCCCCCAGGTTCGCGCCGCGGTAGGTGCGGTGGTCGGCGATGGTGCAGCGGCCACTCCGCTGAGCACCGAAGCCAGTCCGGCTGCCGAGGCGCTTCAGGCCACGACCACAGCCCGCTTGGCCCGGACGGTCAGGGCCGCGATCGCCGCGGCGCCTACGAGGGACACCGCGATGCCCACGAGGACCGCGGTGTTCCAGCCCGCGGTCAATGCGGCCGGCGTCGCGTGGACGGCCAGCACGCTGACCACCGTGACGCCGAGCGCGGCGCCGACGTAGCGGCTGGTGTTGTTGATGCCGCTGCCCATCCCGGCCCGCTGCGGCGGCACGCTCGCCACCGCTTCGCGCCCCAGTGACGCGTTCACGATGCCCGTGCCGAAGCCCGCCACCGCCAGGCCCGGCAGGAGGAATGCCGGCCCCGAGCCCGGGGTGACGAACGCGAGCGGGACGAGTCCCGCGGCCACCACGACCAGGCCGGCGCTCATCCGCGCGCCGCCGGAGAGGGTGACCGGGAGCCGGCGTGTCAGCAGCGCCGAGGCCACGCTCGTCGCCGACCAGGCCAGCACCACCAGCGCCGCTGTCAGGGGACGCAGCGCGAGGCCGTTCTCGAGCATCGTGCAGAGGAACGCCATCAGCGCGGTGACGCCGGCGCCGGCCACGAACGCGCCCGCCGTCGCCGACACCAGCGCCGGGCGGCGGAAGAGCGTCAGGTCGAGCATGCCGCCGCCGGAGGAGTTCTGGTGGGCGAAGAACGCGGCGAGCAGCACGACCGCCGCCGCGATCAGGGCCAGCTCGAGGGGGCTCGTCCAGCCCTGCCGGCCTTCGGTCAACGCGGCCAGCAGCGCCGCGAGGCCGCCGCCCAGCAGCAGCGCGCCGGGCAGGTCGACCGTCCGGGCCCGCCCGGAGACGGACTCTTCCAGCAGGACCCGCCCGAGCACGGCCACCCCGAGCGACAGCGCCGTGATCACGACGTAGAGCACGCGCCAGTCGTGGTCGAGGGCCGCGCCGGCCAGCGGGCCGATCGCGATGCCCGCGCCGACGCAGGCGCCCCACAGGCCGCTCGCGCGGGCGCGGCCGGCGGGGTCCGGGAACGCGGGCCCGAGCACCGCGAGGCCGCACGCGATCAGCGCGGCACCGCCGAGGCCTTCGACGACCCGGCCGGCGATGAACGTCAGCGGCCCGGGCGCGACCGCGCACAGCACGGACCCGACGGCCGTCACGACGGCCCCGGCGACGAAGACGCGCCGCCGGCCGAAGTCGTCGCCGATCGCGCCGGCCGGCAGCAGCGCGACCGCCAGCCCGAGGCTCATCGAGCTGAGGATCCACGACGTCGCGACCGCGCCGGCCCCGAGGCCGCCGGCCACGGCCGGGACGATCGAGAGCGGCGCGGTGAAGACGAAGAGAGCGAGCAGGGTCGCGCCGCCGGAGGCGACGAGGACGGCACCGGGACGGCTGGCCATGCGGACTCCCATTGATTCGGTCACCGAACTCTTTCGCCGAGAGGCTAGCACGGTTGGTTCGATGAACGAACTCTTTTGTGGCAGACTGGTCGCATGGCACTCCCCCGCGAGTACACCAACCAGGCCTGCTCGATGGTCCGCGCCCTGGAGGTCGTCGGAGAACGCTGGACGCTGCTGATCGTCCGCGACGCCGTCTTCGGCGTCCGCCGTTTCAGCGACTTCGCCGAGCACCTGGGCATTCCGCGCGCGGTCCTGACCGAACGACTGGAGTTCCTCATCGCCGAAGGCGTGCTGGAGCGCGTGCCGGGACCCGGCAAGCGCAGCGAGTACGAGCTGACGGCGAAGGGGCGGGGACTCTGGCCGGCCGTCCGCGCCCTGTCGGCGTGGGGCGACGAGCACTACGCGCCGGGCGGCCGGCGACGGGTGTACGTCCACGCGGGTTGCGAGGGCGAAGTGGCACAGTCGGGCGCCTGCCTGCGGTGCGGCGACGAGGTACCGCTCGCCGAGACGGTGATGACGCCGGGCCCGGGACTGACCCCGCCGTCGCCGGAAGACGGCCAGGTCAGCGCGATCCTCGCGCACCCGCGGCGCCTTCTCCAGCCCGTGCACTGAGCCTTGGTCACCCCTCAACGTGGACGGCGCTCTGGATTCTGTACCTACTAGTATGTACAGTCCTCGGCGTGGACACCAGGAAGCAGCTCATCGACAGCACCCGCGAGCTGTTGTGGGAGCGCGGTTACGTGGGCACCAGCCCCAAGGCCATCCAGCAGCACGCCGGCGCCGGGCAAGGCAGCATGTACCACCACTTCTCCGGCAAGCGGGAGCTCGCGCTGGAAGCCGTGCGGCGCAGCGCGGACGAGCTGCTGGCGGCCGCCGAGGCGCAGCTGCGCACGCCCGGGACCGCCGTCGAACGGATCACCGCGTACCTGCGTCGTGAGCGCGAAGTGCTCAGGGGCTGCCCCATCGGCCGGCTCACGCAGGACCCCGAGATCGTCGCCGACCCGGAGCTGCGCGCGCCGGTCGACGCGACGTTGACGCGCCTGCGGGCCCGCCTCGCCGAGGTTCTCGACGAGGGCCGGGCCGCGGGCGAGCTGCCCGCCGGCCTGGACAGCGCGGCCCTGGCCGCCACCGTCGTCGCCGTCCTGCAGGGCGGCTACGTGCTGGCTCGCGCCGCGGCCGCGCCCGAACCGTTCGACCAAGCCGTTTCCGGCGTCCTCGCCCTGCTCACCGTCCTCTGAGGAGTCCTTTCGTGCACGTCCTCCCCGTTCCCCCGGTCAGCGCTCCCGCGCCCGCCGACGTGATCTCCGGCAGCGCGTGGGTCACGTCGCTCGCCGTCCCCGAAGGTCCGTCGCGGACCCGGGTCGACCGCGTGCAGTTCGCGCCCGGCGCCCGCACGCGCTGGCACCGGCACCCGCTCGGTCAGGTCCTGGTCGTCACCGACGGCACCGGGTACGTGCAACGCCGAGGCGGCCCGGCCCAGCTGCTCCGGCCCGGCGACACGGTCCGCGTAGCTGCCGGCGAATGGCACTGGCACGGCGCGACCGACACGTCGTCGATGACGCACCTGGCGATCGAGGAGATCCCCGAGGACGGTGCCGCGACGGAGTTCGGCGACACGGTGGCCGGCGTCGACGTCACGGCCGCCGCCGAACCGCCCGTGACCCGGACTTTGGTGCTGGAGCAACAGCTTCCGGCGCCCCGCGTGGTCGACCACGTCGAGATCCGCCGCATCACGATCGCCCCCGGCCACGGCTCGGGTTTGCACGTCCATAATGGACCGGTGTTCGGCAGCATCGAGGCCGGCTCGGCGGTGTACGAGATCGAGGGCGAGCCCGCGTCGGTGCTGCGGCCCGGAGATGTCTTCTACGAGCCGGAAGCCACGCGGATCGCGCGGTTCGACGCGCAGGAGAACGGCGTCACGTTCATCGCCCACTTCCCCGTGGGACCGGGCGAAACCCCGCGCCTCGACCCGCTCGACAGCTAGGCCGCGGGGAAGTAGTCGCCGGTTTCCAGGTCTTCGAGCAGACCTTGGTGCGTGGGCGCCCAGCCGACCAGCCGCCGGGTGTCCACACCGGAAACCGGCCCGTCGAAGCCGTACACCCGCGCCATGAACGGGCTCGGGAAGTGCGTCGCGGCCTCCTCCGGCGACACCGAGGCCACCGGAACGCCGAGCTTGCGGGCGATCGTCGCTGCGATGGCTTCGAACGGCACGTTTTCGGCGACCCCGTGCAGCACGCTCCCGGCGGGCGCCCCCTCCAGGGCCAGGCGGAACAGGATCGCCGCGTCCCGGCGGTGGACCGCGGGCCAGCGGTTGCCGCCGTCGCCGACGTACGCCGACACGCCGGTCTGGCGCGCGGTGGCGATGAGCATCGGGATGAAGCCGTGGTCCCGCGGGCCGTGGACGGTCGGCGCGAGCCGGACCACGGTGCCGCCGAACCTCCGGCACGCCTGCTCGCCCGGGATGCGGAAGCCGGCGATGCCGTGGGCGTCGGGTTCGTCCCGCTCGGTGGTCTCCCGGCCGCCGGGCAGGACCAGCGTCCCCGACGTGCTGACGAACGGCTTGCCCGCCGCCGCCCGGCCGAGTGTCTCGATCGCGGCCGTGTCGCGCCGCGTCAGGTCGTCCGGATCGGCGAAGTCGCCGCCGAAGGCCATGTGCAGGACGCCGTCGGCCGCGTCGGCTCCCCGGCGCAGGCGGTCGAGGTCTTCCAGGGAACCGCGGAATGCGCTGGCGCCCAACGACTCCAGCCGGGTGGCGGCGGCCTCCGAGCGAGCGAGGCCGGTGACGGCGTGGCCGGCCGCGAGGAGCTCGGCGACGACGGTGGGCCCGGTCTGGCCGGAACCGCCGGTGACGAAGACATGCACAACGCTCTCCTTAATGCCAGTCACTGGCACTACTTAGCGCCAGTCGCTGACAGTACGCGTAGTGCCAGACACTGGCGCAACGTGACGCCAGTCACTGGCGGAATGCGGTAGCCTCGGCCCGTGCCACGAAGCGGAGCGGAAGCGCGCCGCCGTCTCCAGCAGGCGGCGCTCGAGCTGTACGGGGAACGCGGGTTCGACCGGACCACCACGGCGGAGATCGCCGCGCGGGCCGGCGTCAACGAACGCACGTACTTCCGGCACTTCGCGGACAAGCGCGAAGTGCTCTTCGACGGCGAAGCCGACCTGCGCGACACGATGACCCAGGCGGTGGCCGAAGCGCCCGACGGCCTGACGCCGTTCGAGATCCTGCTGCGCGCGTTCCGGAAGGCCGCGCGGATCCTCGAAGCCAACCGTCCGTTCTCCGAGCCGCGGCTGGCGATCATCGCCGCGACCCCGGCGCTGCGCGAACGCGAGCTGGCCAAACACGCGTCCCTCACCGACGCTCTGGCGGCGGCCCTGCGCGAGCGGGCCGTCAAAAGCGGGCCGGCCACCCTGGCCGCGCAGACCGGCTGGGCCACCTTCCACCACGCGGCCCAGGCCTGGATCGACGACCCGTCGCGGACCCTGGACGTCCATCTCTCGCAAGCCTTCGACGACCTGCGGGCCCTGTCGACCGGAGGCGAACGATGACCGAGCGGCAAGGCGTCCTGATCACCGGCGGCTCGCGCGGCATCGGCCGGGCCACCGCCGTGGCCTTCGCGGCGCGCGGCTACCGCGTGGCGGTCCACTACGCGACCCGGCGCGACGACGCCGAGACCACCCTTGAGCAACTGCAAGGGTCCGGGCACACCAGCATCCCCGGCGACCTCGGTGACCCCGCCGCCGCGCGCAAGGTCGTCGACGAAGCCGTGGCGACGCTCGGCCGCGTCGACGTCCTGGTCAACAACGCCGCCCAGGCCCCGACCGAGCAGAACCGGCACGCCGTCGCCGAGGTCGGCTACGACCAGTGGGTCGAGGCGTGGCGGCGCACGCTCGACGTCAACCTCTTCGGCGCCGCGAACGTCACGTGGGCGGTGGCCCGGCACCTGATCGAGCGGGGCCGCCCGGGCAGCGTCGTCAACGTCGGCTCGCGCGGCGCGTTCCGCGGCGAACCCGAGCACCCGGCCTACGGCGCGAGCAAGGCGGCGCTGCACGCCTTCGGCCAGTCGATGGCGCTCGCACTGGCACCGCACGGGATTTCCGTGACGTCGGTGGCGCCCGGGTTCGTCGCCACCGAACGCCAGGAGTCCAAGCTCGCCGGCCCGGGCGGCGACGCGCTGCGGGACCAGAGCCCGTTCGGCCGGGCGGGCACGGCCGAGGAGGTCGCCGCGGCGATCGTCCACCTCGCCTCCCCGGAGGCGGCGTGGAGCTCCGGCGCGATCCTCGACGTCAACGGCGCCTCGTACCTGCGCTGACCGGTCACGCTCCTTCCGACGGGACCAGCACTTCGACCACTCCCCCGGCTTCGCGCACCACCAGGTGCGGCAGCGGCGGTGGGGTCACCCGCAGCTGGTGCGTCAGGACCGCGCCGTCGACCGCGAACGACGTCCGGTGGCACGGGCAGTTCAGCCGCCGCGCCGGGGCGTCGAGGTTCAGCCGGCAGCCGAGGTGCGTGCAGGTCGCCGAAACCGCGCGGACCTCGCCGTCCGTGCGCTGGACGAACCCCGCCACCGCGCCGAAGTCGAACGGCAGCACCCGGCCTTCGGGCAGGTCGTGCGCGGCGACGACGGCCCGCCACTCGCCGTTCTCGGGCCGCAGCGTCTCTTCGGCGGGCGCCGCCGCCGGCTCCGCACCCGAGGTCACCAGGTACTCGACGCCCGCGCCCGCCGCAGCCGCCACCGCCGCGGCCGAGGACACCTGGATGAACCGGCGGCGGTTGCCGCCCCGCCCGGGCGCCGGCTCCCCGAGCTCCTCGACGAGCCGCCGGTGCAACCCGGCGACGAACTCCTCACCCGCCGCCCCGGCTCCCGGCCGCGCGGCGCGCAGCAGCACCGCCGTCCGCAGCTCGGCCTCGTCACCGGGACCGGCTTCGAACGGGCGCGGCCGACGCCGGCGCAGGAGGTCCTTGACGTACCGGCGGACGCCTCGAGTGGTCACGTCTCCATCCCTTCCGCCAGCTGCGCCGCCTGCCGCAACGCGCGGTGCTGCAGCACTTTCGCGTTGCCGACGGTGATGCCGAGCTCCGCCGCCGCTTCCTTGAGCGAGCACGCCTGCAGGAACCGCAGCCGCAGGATGCGGCCGTACCGCTCGGGCAGCCGCCCGAGGATCGCCTCGGCCCGGGCGGGCGTCCGCGGGTCGATCACGTCGGCTTCGAACGCCGCGATGTCGCGCTCCTCGTCCAGGGTCGTGATCTCCCGGCCGAGCGTGCGCCGCCAGTGCCCGGCCAGCACCGTCCGCGCGGTGGCCAGCAGGTACGCCCGGACCTCGCCGATGCTCGCCGAGACGCGCAGCGGCCGCAGCGCCGTCAGGAAGACCTCGGTGGTGAGGTCCTCCGCGTCGGGCCGGTTGCCCACCTTCGAGAACATCAGGCGGTACAGGCGGTCGACGTTGTCGCGGTAGACCGCCTCCCAGTCCGGGTAGACGTCCGCGCCGACCACGTGCAGCCGCGCGGGCGGCGGAGCGCCCCCGGCGTCTGTCTCGTCCCCCTCGGCGCGTCTGCGCCGGAACCTCTGTGCCACCGGCACCGCCCGCCTTCTCCCCCGCCGATTCTTGCCGCCACCCGAGGGATAAGCGACCGGGTTACGCGTAACCGGCGGTCGTATCGGCAGGCGGAGCATCCGATCACCCCAGGGGAGAGAAATGACCACATCGATGTCGCGCCGGCAGCTGCTCGTCACCGGCGGGGCGGCCGCCGCCGTGCTCGCGACCACGGGCCTGCCGACGCCGGCCACCGCCGCGCCGGCGGCCCCGGTCCGGCCGGGAGGTGCGGACGTCGTCCTCGCCTGGAACCGCGAGCTGCTGGCCACCGTCCGCACGGCCGGCCTGCAGCCCGCGACCGTCCACCCGACCCGCGCCTTCGCCCTGCTGCACGCGGCGATCCACGACGCCGTCGTCGCGACGGCCGGGACCGGGCGGCCCTACCTGTTCACCGTCGACGTCCCGGGCACGGCCGCTCCGGAAGCGGCGGCGGCGCAAGCGGCCCACGACGTCCTCGCCGCGCTGTACCCCACCCGCGCCGGCGAGTTCGCGAGCCTGCTGGCCGGGCAGCTCGCCGCGGTCCACCCGGCGGGCCGGACCGCCGGGGTGCGGGCCGGGCACCTGGTCGCCCGGCTGCTGCTCGGCCTGCGCGCGAACGACGGCTCGGCCGCGGTCCCGCCGGTGCTGCCGCCGGGGACGGCGCCCGGGCAGTACCGGCCGGCGCCGCCCGCGTTCGCGCCCGCCGCGTTCACCCACTGGGCCGCGGTGACGCCGTTCGTGCTCGACCGGGCGGACCGGTTCCGGCCCGCGCCCTACCCGCCGCTGGCGAGCGCCCGCTACGCGAAGGCGTTGCGCGAAGTCGCGGCGGCCGGGCGTGACACCAGCACCACCCGCACCGACGACGGCACGGTGCAGGCGCGGTTCTGGGCCGCACCGATCTGGAACTACTGGAACGAGATCGCCCAGTCGGTCGTCGGCGGATCCCGGAGCAACGTCCTGGTCGCGGCCCGCGTGTTCGCACGGCTGAACCTGGCCTTCGCCGACGCGGTGATCGCGTTCTACGAAGCCAAGTACCACTACCGGATCTGGCGCCCGATCACCGCGATCCGGCTCGCCGGCGAAGACGGCAACCCGGCGACGGACGGCGTCCCGGACTGGTCCAGCCTCGCCACCACGCCGGCGGATCCGGCGTACCCGGGCGCGCACAGCGTGATCTCGCAGGCCGGTGCCCTGGTGCTGCGGCAGGAGTACGGGCCGCGGTGGCCGCTGACGGTGACGTCCGAAGCGCTGCCGGGTGTCGTCCGGCGGTTCGCGACGTTCCAGGACGTGGCCGACGAAGCCGGCCTGAGCCGCATCGTCGCCGGCGTCCACACCCGGCTCGACCACGAAGCCGGACGGCAGCTCGGCGGCGACGTCGCCGCGTTCGTCCTGCGGTCGTAAGAGCCGGCGCGGGGACGCCGGTCAGGCTTTCGGCCGTTTGAGGACCTCGGTGGGCAGCCCGAGGTTCTCGACGATCCGCTCGACGGCGTCCCCGAGCCGCGCGAAGTCGTCGCCCAGCGGGTCGACCACCAGGCGCCGCACGTTCGCCACGTGCGCGGGCGACGCGGCCGCCAGGTGCTCGCGGCCGGCGTCGGTCAGGGTCGCGATCGTGAACCGGCGGCCCTGGCCGGTGCACACCTCCCGCGTCACCCACCCGCGATCCTCCAGCCGGGCCACCGCGTGCGAAATCCGCGGCAGCGACCCGTTGGCCATCTCCGCGATCTCGCTCATCCGCAGGCATTCCCCCGGCACGACGGACAGGCGCGCCAGGATCATGTAGCCCAGCAGCGTGAGGTCGGCGTCGCGCAGCAGCTGGCTTTCCAGCGCTCCCGGCAGGGTCAGCAGCACCTTGGCCAGGTTGATCCACACCCGCCGCTCTTCCTTGCCGAGCCGGTCGAACGGCTCCTCCGGTCCGGTTTCGTCCACGCTTGACTTTAACACGCAACCCAACCTATCTTTGGGTTTAACACGCAACCCAAGGAGGAGCGATGACCCCCACCGCCACCCGGACGTCCGCCACGGCCCTTCGCCTGGGGGTCGCCGTCGTGGCGGCCGCCGCGGTCAACACCGTCCTCGCGCTGACGGCGTCCTCACTCGACGACGGCGGGATCGGGATGGGCCTCAACGCCGCGTCCTACCTGCCGGCGACCGTGCTCGGACTGCTCCTCGGCACCGCGGGCTGGATCCTGATCGCCCGCCGGGCCCCGAAGGCGCTGCGCGTCGTCGTCCCCGCGGTCCTCGTCCTGACCTGGGTGCCAGACCTGCTGATCCTGAACGCCGGGGCCACCGCCGCGAACGTCGTCGGGCTGATGCTCATGCACCTGGTGGTGACGACGGCGGTCGTCCTCGCGCTGCGCCCGACCCTGCGCGAGCCGGCCGCGGCGGCGGCGACGTCGGGGCAGGTCGCCCGGTAACGTCTCCGGGATGGACTGGGAACCGACCAGACGATCACTGCACGGCGTCGCGGAGCTGCTCTTGGCGGGCCCGCAGCACCGCGCGACCGAGCGCATCGAACTCCAGGTCGTCGACGGCGGTTTCGCGACCGTCGCCGGGCCCGCGGTGCGCGTCGAAGGTGCGGACCTCGTGACGGACTCCGCCCGGGTGACCTTGGCCGGGCGGACCTACGACGACGTCGCGGCGGAAGCCGGGCTCGACGCGGGCGAGCCGGCGGGCGTCTACTCGGGCGGTCCCGGGGTCCGTCCCGACGAGACGATCACCTTCGCCGCGGACGCGCTGAAGTCGTTGCTCGCGGCCTACGCCGACGGGGACCGGGCACTGCGCGAGTTCGCCCCCGGCGTCACACCGGTGCTGTGGCCCGAGCACTTCGACGTCGCGATCGTCCTCGACGAGGTCAACTACGGCGTCTCCCCCGGCGACGGCTACCTGGGCGAGCCCTACGCGTACGTCGGCCCGTTCGAGGCGCGGGAGGGCGAGTTCTGGAACGCGCCGTTCGGGGCGGCCCGCCCGCTGCGCGACCTCGCCGGCGAGGTGACGGCGTTCTTCCGCGCCGGCCGCGACCTGCTCTGAGCCGGCCGGCCGCAGTTGCGAGTGGTGAGCTCCCGCCAGGTGGCGTCGATGCTCGCCAGCCGGGCATCGACCGCGGCCGGCGGCGTTCGGCCACCAGCGGCAGCACTTCCCCGCCGTGGGTGAACCGCCCGAGCGCGATCGCCTCGGCGTGGGGCGGCGACCAGTCCGCTCACGCGATCACTTCCCCGGCGGCCCAGACGCGGCGGATCGCGGCGGTCGCCGTGATGTCCCGGGTCGGGTCGCCGTCGACGAGCACCAGGTCCGCCCGCAGCCCTTCGCGCACGGCGCCGCGGTCGGGGAAGCCGAGGTACCGGGCGGGCAGGTCGGTCGCCGCCCGCAACGCGTCCACTTCGGACAGTCCCGCCTCGACCAGCCGGGCGAGTTCCTGGTGCAGGCTCGCGCCGTGGACGACCGGGAAGGGCAGCATCGGTGCGGAGAACGCGTCGGTGCCCGCGAGGATCGGCACGCCGGCCGCGTGCAGCGCGGTGACCGAGTCCCGGCTGAACGCGTAGCCATCGGCGCCGAGCTTGGTGGTGAGCGCGTCCATCATCGTCAGGGTGGGCACCGCGATCTGGCCCCGCGCGGCCATTTCCGACGCGGTTCCGGCATCGAGGACGCCGTCGCGCGGGACGTGGGTGATCACGTCCGCCCCGGCCCGCACGGCGCGCCGGTAGGCGTCGACCGACGACGCGTGCGCGACCGTGAGCTTGCCGTGTGCCTGGCCCTCGGCGACCACGGCGTCGATCGTGGCCTGGTCGAGCAGGTCCCCTTCGATGACGACCTTGACGTAGTCGGACCCTTCGGCCACGCGCCGCGCGACGAACTCCGCGGCCTGGCCGGGCGCGGTGAGGATCGCTTCCGACGGCATCCCGGGCATCTTCGCGTGGTTCCCGCCGGGACCGATGGCGGGCAGGCCGGCGCTGCGGACGTCGGGTACCTGACCGCGGAAGGAGTCGACGCGCTCGCGGGGCCAGCACGCCATGTCCAGCGCGGTGGTGACGCCGTGCGCGGCGAGGGCACGCAGGTCGTCCGGGGCGAGCAGGTGGACGTGGGCGTCGAAGAACCCCGGCAGCAGCGTGGCGCCCGCGCAGTCGACCTCGTCGGTGGCGCCGGAGCCGCCGATCAGCGGGCCGTCGACGACGACCGTGACGGGCTCGGTCAGGCCGGTTCCGTCGAAGACGCGGACGCCGGTCAGGGCCGTCGTGGTCATGACGCGGGCTCGGCGCTGAAGCTGGTCTCCATCACGATCTCCTTGGTGCGGTTGACGTGCGCCTCGAACCGGGCGACGGCCAGGTCGGCGTCGTGCGCCAGCGCGGCGTCCACCAGGCCCTGGTGCTCGCCCGCGACGTCGCGGTGCCGCTCCTCGCCGCCGGGGCCCGACCAGGCACGGTAGAGCTCGGCCGCGTCGGAGAGCCGGGTGCAGATGTCGAGCAGCACGGCGTTGCCGCACGCCTTGATCAGCGTGTGGTGGAACTCCAGGTGCGCGCGGGCCCACTCTTCGTTCCGCCGCATCGGGGGTCCGGGCAGGATCATCGTCTGCCCGGCGAGCCGGTGGTGCGCGGCCAGCACCTCCGACTCCCACGTGACGCCGCCGCGCAGGACCGACAGCCGCAGCGCCGAACCCTCGTTGATCGCGCGCGCCTCGGTGAGGTCCGTCAGCGCCTGCATCGACAGCGGCGTGACCCGGAACCCGCGGTTGCGGTCCACCCGCACGAGGTCCTTGGCCGCCAGCAGCCCCAATGCCTCGCGCACGACACTGAGGCTGACCTCGAACTCCGCGCTCAGCTCGGCCGGCTTGACGCGCTCGCCCGGAGCCAGCTCTCCGTTGAGGATCGCCAGGCGCAGCCGGTGGTACACCGACACGGCCAGGCTCTCGCCACCCGCTCTCTTCGCCATGCCGAGACGATAACACACTCTGTTCGCAAGAATCGATTCTTGTCTTGACAGTCGTATATCGCGGGCAGAGTATGAGTGGCCACCGGTACTTCGACCGAAAGGCCTTTCGATGCGGATCGCCAACCTCGCCGGCCGGCTCGTCCTCCTGACCGGAGACGGTGCCATCGACGTCGAGCGCGCCAGCGGGCAGCGCTTCTCCGCCGACCCCCACGCGGTGTACGCCCGCTGGGACGAGTTCACCACCTGGGCGGCCGACCTCCCGGCGACGACCCCGGACCGGTTCGCCGAGACCGACCTCCGCGCGCCCTCCCCCACTCCGGGCCAGGTCTTCGGAGTCGGGCTGAACTACCGCGACCACGCCGCCGAGTCCGGGCTCGGCCTGCCGGACTCCCCCGCCGTGTTCACCAAGTTCCCGAGCTGCCTGACCGGGCCGTCCGGCGAGATCGCGCTCACCGGGTCCACAGTGGACTGGGAGGTCGAGCTGGTCGCCGTGATCGGCCGCGAAGCCCGCAACGTCGCCCCTGAGCACGGCTGGGACCACGTCGCCGGGCTGACGGTCGGCCAGGACCTCTCAGACCGGACGGTGCAACTCGCCGGGCCGGCCCCGCAGTTCAGCCTGGGCAAGTCCGCGCCGGGCTTCGGGCCCACCGGGCCGTGGCTGGTCACGTCGGACGAGCTCGCCGAGCGGGACAACCTGGAGCTGAGCTGCACGGTCAACGGCGAGTCCGTGCAGAAGGGCCGCACCAGCGACCTCATCTTCTCGGTGCCGGAAATCGTCGCGCGGCTCTCGGCGATCCTGCCGCTGCGGCCCGGTGACGTGATCTTCACCGGCACCCCGGCCGGCGTCGGCATGGCCCGGAACCCGCAGCGGTTCCTGGCCGCCGGCGACGAGCTCGTCACCACGATCGAGGGCATCGGCACGATGCGCCACCGGTTCACGGACCCGTCGTGACCACTGTGGACGGACCCCGGTTCCGCGCGGTGATGGCCGCGGTCTGCGCGCCGGTCACGGTCGTCACCACCAGCGACGCCGCCGGCCGCCCGCACGGCGCGACGGTCAGCTCGTTCACCTCGCTCTCGCTCGACCCGCCGCTGGTGAGCGTCGCCTTCGACCGGCGATCGGCGCTGCTGGCCGAGGTCCTCGGCGCGGGCCGGTTCGGGGTGAACCTGCTCGGCCAGGGCCAGGACGACCTCGCCGTCCGGTTCGCCACCCGCGGCGCCGACCGGTTCGGCGGCGACACGGCGTGGTTCGCCGACGCCCGCCTGCCCCGGCTGCGCGACGCCGCCGGCTGGGTGGCGTGCGAGCTGGACCGCGTCGTCGAGGCCGGCGACCACCTTCTGCTGTTCGGCCTGGTCACCGGCCTGGGCCGCGCGGATCTGCCGCCGCTCGTGTACGCCCACCGCACGTTCGGCACCCACTCCCGCTTCGCCGAGCGGCCGCGTCCGCTCATCACCGACCAGATCGCCGCCTGCGCCCGCTGACCCGCCCGGAAAGGACACCGCCGTCATGACCCTCGCGACCGAACAGCCCGCGCCCACCCTCGAGCAGCTCCTCACCCGCATCGCCGAAATCCGGCCCCTGCTGGAAAAGAACGCCGCCCGGGGCGAGGCCGACCGGCGGGTCGTCGAGGAGAGCATCACCGCGCTGACCGACGCCGGCGCGTTCAAGATCGCCCAGCCGCGCCGCTACGGCGGGTACGGACTCCCCGTCCGCGCGATGCTCGACGTCTCGTCCGCGGTCGCCGAGGCCGACGGCGGCACCGCCTGGGTCGTCGCGCTGAGCAACGTCTGCGCCTGGCTCGCCGGGCTCTTCAGCGTCCAGGCCCAGGACGACGTCTGGGGCGCGAACCCCGACGCGAAGGTGTCCGGCGTGCTGGCCCCGACCGCCGAGACGACCAAAGTGGACGGTGGCTGGCGCGTGACCGGGCGCTGGTACTACAACTCCGGTTCGTGGCACGCCGACTGGGCGGGCCTGGGCCTCCCGCTGACCGACGAGCGCGGCGAGGTCGTCGACCAGGGCATGGCGCTGCTCCCCCGCACCGACCTCGGCTTCGAGGACACCTGGTTCGTCGCCGGGATGCGCTCGTCCGGCTCCAACTGCCTCATCGCCGACGACGTCTTCGTGCCCGAGCACCGAGTGATGTCCGTACCCCCGGCCATCGGCGGGCAGTACGCGAACGGCGAGCCCGAGGAAGACCTGTTCCGCGCCGCGCTCGTCCCGGTGCTGACGCTGGTGCTGGCCGGGCCGCAGCTGGGCCTCGGCCGCCGGGCGCTGGAGCTGGTCAAGGAGAAGGCCGCCCGCAAGCCGATCTCGTACACGACCTACGCGACGCAGGCGGACTCCGTCGCCTTCCAGCTCCAGCTCGCCGAAGCGGCGATGCGGATCGACACCGCCCACCTGCACGCCTACCGCGCGGCCGACGACATCGACGCGGCGTCGGCGGGCCCGTACCCGGGCGTCGAAGCCCGGGCCCGGACCCGCGCCGACACCGGCTGGGCCGTCGAGAACATCACCCGCGCGATCGACATCCTGCTCTCGGCGCACGGCGCGGGCAGCTTCGCCGACGTCAACCCCCTGCAGCGGATCTGGCGCGACTCCGCGGTGGCCGCCCGGCACGCGATCGTGCTGCCCGCGGTCAACTACGAGCTCTACGGCAAGGCGCTGCTCGGCCGCGAAGACCAGATCACCCCGCTCATCTGACCCAGAGGGACCTGTCATGAGCCTGCACCGCCTGACCAAGATCGCCATCGGCGTCCCGGACGTCGACGAGACCGCCAAGTACTACACCGAGTTCGGCCTCACGCCGACCGCGTCGGGGTTCGCCACCGCCGACGGCGGCGAGCAGCTCGAGCTCCGGCGGACTCCGCACCGCCGGCTGCTCACCCTCGGCATCGGCGCCGACGACCCGGACGACCTCGGCCGCATCACCGCGTCCCTGGCCCGCCTCGACGTCGAGAGCCGCATCGACGGCGACGCGCTGCACACCCAGGACCCGGTCACCGGGCTGGACGTCGTCGTGTCGGTGGCCCCGCGCCTCCGCCAGGAACCACCGGAAGCCGCGGTCTACAACCAGCCCGGCGCGGTGCGGCGGGCGAACACCCGCGCGCCCGGCATCGAGCGCGAGTCCGCGGTGCGCCCGCGCAAGCTCGGGCACGTCGTGTTCGGCTCGACCGACCAGGCCGCGACCCAGCGGTTCTTCACCGAGGGCCTCGGGTTCAAGGTCAGCGACGAGGCGCCGGGCCTGGCCGCGTTCATGCGCTGCTCGACCGACCACCACAACGTGCTGGTGCAGCAGGCGCCGGTCAGCTTCCTGCACCACACGTCCTGGGAGGTCGACGACGTCGACGAGGTCGGCCGCGGCGCCACCGCGATGCTCGAGGGCCACCCGGAGCGCCACACCTGGGGCCTGGGCCGGCACCACATCGGCTCGAACTTCTTCTGGTACCTGCGCGACCCGGCCGGCAACTTCTCCGAGTACTACTCCGACATCGACTGCATCCTCGAGGACCAGCTCTGGGAGCCGCGCGTCGTCGCCGGCGAGAAGAGCCTGTACGCGTGGGGCCCGCCGCCCCCGCCGTCGTTCCTGGCGCCGGAGGACCTGGCGGACCTCATGACCGACGCCCACGACGGCGCCTGATCCCCTCGGACGGCTTCATTCACCCCGGAACATGGCGAGCAGGCCGCGGGGTGTGTCGTCGCCGAAGAGGAGCTCGTGGAGCTCGTTCCCGTCGGCGGCCGCCTCGGCGCTGCGGGTGAACATGGCCCGCTCGAACCCGGCTAGAGCGGCCTCGACGTCGTCGTGCGTGGCGAGGGCCCGGCCGAGCTCGGCGCCGTCGAGCATGGCCAGGTTCGCGCCTTCGCCGTTCGGGGCCGCGAGGTGGGCGGCGTCCCCGACGAGCGTCACGCCCGGCACCCGGTCCCACCGGTGCTCGACCGGCAGGGTGTGCAGCGGGCGCAGGACCGGCGGGGTGTCGCCGTCGGTGATCAACGCGGTGAGCTCGGGGGCCCAGCCCTCGAACTCCCGCGCGGTCCGCTCGGTCGCGGCGGCCGCGTCGGTGAAGTCGCCGAACCAGTCCACCGGCTCGGTCAGCGCGACGTAGGTGTGCAGGGTGCCGCCCTTCTCGCGGTGGGCCTGGATGCCCTTGCCCGGGGCGAGCGCGAGCATGGCCCCGCCGCCGACCGCCTTCGCGGCGGCCGGGTGCCGGGTGTCGCCGTCGTACAGGAAGGTCTCGACGTACGAGCGGCCGATGTACTCGGGCGTGGCGTCGGAGAGCAGCGGCCGGACCTTCGACCACGCGCCGTCCGCGCCGACCAGCAGGGTCGTGGTGACCGTGGTGCCACCGGCGAAGGTCACCTCGTGGCGGCCCTCGCCCACCGCGCGGACGCCGGTGACCTTGTGTCTCCAGTGGACGGTGCCGTCCGGGAGCGAGTCGAGCAGGAGCTGCCGCAGCTCCCCGCGGGGCACTTCGGGGCGGCCGCCGGTGCCGTCGTCGGGCTCGTCGTAGCGGACCGTGCCGTCGCGGTCGAGGATCCGGGTGGCCTGGTGCCCCTCCAGGACGAGCCCCCGGAACTCGTCCGTCAGGCCGGCCGCTTCGAGGGCGGCCTGGCCGGTGCGGACGTGGATGTCGAGCAGTCCGCCCTGCTTGCGGGCCGCCGGGGACGCTTCGGCCTCGTAAACCGTGACCGGGATGCCGTGGACGTGCAGGACGCGGGCGAGGACGAGACCGCCGAGCCCGGCGCCGATGATCGTGACGTTCATGATGTCTCCTTCGCGTTATGGAATGTCATTCCATGTTGGAACACCGTTCCAGACATGTCAAGATGAGGCATGACACCCCGCACCCGCCGCCGCACCGAGGCACTCTCCCGGGACCGGATCGTCGAGACGGCGGTCGAGCTGCTCGACGCGAGCGGCGAGGCCGGGCTGACGTTCCGGACACTGACCGAACGCCTCGCCACCGGGGCGGGGGCGATCTACTGGCACGTGGCGAACAAGGGCGAGCTGCTCGACGCCGCCACCGACGGCGTGCTGGCCACCGCGCTGTCGGCCGGCCCCGCCGGCTCGCCGGCGGAGAAGATCCGCGCGGTCGCGCTCGGGCTGTTCGACGCGATCGAGCACCACCCCTGGCTGGCCACCCAGCTGGCCTTGCAGCTCTCCCGCGGATCGGTGACCCCACGGATCTTCGAGACCGTCGGCCGCCAGGTCCAGGCGCTGGGCGTCCCCGAAGGCCACCGGCTGACGACGACGTCGGCACTGGTCAGCTACATCCTCGGCGCGGCGGGCCTTAACGCGACGAACGCACGGAGCGTCGTCGCCCCCACGAACCGCACCGAGTACCTCGACGCGGTCTCGGACGCCTGGGAGGCGCTGGACCCAGAGGAGTACCCGTTCACCCGCGCCGTCGCGGCCGAACTGCGCGGGCACGACGACCGCGAGCAGTTCCTCGCCGGCCTGGACCTCGTCCTCGCCGGCATCACGGCCGTCCACCTCCGAACGGGGTGACCTCTCCACGAAAACGGGATCCGGCGCGTAATTAATCGCTGAATTTCCCGTAGCGGGAACCGGGGATATTCCGCCGTACACTGACCGGATGGGCGATCAGGAGCAGCGAGCACTCGATTCCCTCTACGAGATCGACAATGTGCTCACGATCGATGTCGTGATGCCACCGGCCGACTGGGACGCGGTGCGCACCGAACAGCCGGCCGGCGGCGTGTGCAACTTCGACTGGACCGGCGGCAGCCGTTACACGTGGCGGAAAGCGACGTCCGTCGAGATATCCGGGACCCGGTTCCCCGCCAAGACCTCCTTTCCCGACGTGGGGATCAAGAAGAAGTCCTTCTGCGGTTCGATCGACAGTGCCAAACCGTGCCTGCACCTCGACTTCGGAAAGTTCCTCGACGCCAACAAGGCGCCGGTCCGGCAGCTGATCGGGTCGCGGTACCTGACGCTCAACAACTCGGTCCAGGACTCCTCCTTCGTCCGGCAGCTGCTCGGCTACCGGCTCTTCGAGCTCGCCGGGCTCCCCCATTCCCGCGGCAGCTTCGCCCGCGTGCTCGTGAACGGCACCCCGATCGGCCAAGGGGCTGGCGGCGTCACCGGCCCCGGCGTTTTCGTGAACGTCGAACCGATCATGGCGCCCTACCTCGAACGCAATTTCGGAAACACGAAGGGGAACCTGTACGAGCTCGAGCACCAGGACGACTTCGTCGACAAGAGGTTCGACCTCATCGGCGTGGAATCGCTGTCGAAGTTCGAGGACAAGGCCGACCTGCGGCTCGCCATCGACCACATCGCCGCGCACGGACTCGCGGGCGCGAGCGAGGTGTTCGACCTCGACCAGTTCGTCGACCTCTACGCGATGGAGTTCTTCCTCAAGCACTGGGACGGCTATTCCCGCAACACCAACAACACCTACGCCTACAACGACGTCGACGCCGTCGCCACGCCCGGCGTCGGCGACGTCCGGTTCAAGCTCATCCCGTGGGGCCTCGACCAGACCTTGCAGCCCGCCCGGCACTTCCGGCTCGACACCGCCGGGCTGCTCGCCCAGCTGGTGCGCGACGACCCCGGCCGCCGGGCACAGCTGGTCGACCGGATCCGCGAGTACCGCGAGAGCGTGTTCGGCTACCAGACGCAGGAGACGGTGCTCAAGCCCCTGCTCGAGCGGATGGCGACACTGCTGACGGGGCTCGGCGTGCCCGACGTGCCCGCGCAGGTCACCACGGTCCGCAAGCAGCTCCGGCTCGCCACGTCCGCCGGCTACCTCCGCGGCGGCCTGCCCGGTGCCGACGGGGCTTACGTCCGCGAGGACGTCACCAACGAGTGCCTGCACGACGACGGCGCGGAAGCCGTTCCGGGGAGTCCGGGGAGCTTCGAAGTCGTCCACCGGCCCCGGCCGGCCGCCGTCGACGACGCGGATCTGTGGTGCTTCGACGCGCTGGGTACCGGGCAGTCGCTCACCGGCAAGGCCTCCGGCCGGCTCCTGCACGCGAGCACGACGAAACTGCTCAGCACGCGCGCGGCCGACGATGCGGACCACGCCGAGGAGTTCGCGGTCACCCCGGTCGACCCGCGGGACGACGAATTCACCTTCAGCGGCTATTTCACGCTGTCGAGCGTCCGGACCGGGGCGAGCGCGGTTTTCGGCTCCGATCCCACGGCGGGGGGACGGCCGCGGGTCCACCAGGACTCGACGGGGTCGAAGCTGTACTTCACCTGAGCCGGAGGACCGCGTAGCCGCCGTTGTCGTCGACGATGAGGATCGTCCGTTCGCCGCCGAGGGAGAACGTCGTGACGCCTTCCGGCTTCGCGCTGCGGTGGAAGGTGACGTCGAGCAGTTCGACGGGGTCGCTGCCGCGCTGCCACGTGCCGAGCCGGAACGGTGCGTCGCCGTCGCTGGCCGACCGGCCGAGCAGGAGCAGGAGACCGCCGGTTCGCTCGTCGTAGGAGACGTCGCGGATGCCTTGTGCCGCAGTCGATCCGGGCAGCTCGGCGGTCAGCAGGGCGGGCGCTCCGAGCGACGCTGTCGTCCACTTCCCGCCGGCCTCGACCGGGACCCGCACCAGCGTGACGCGGCCGGGGACGGCCGGTCCCCGCAGGCCGAACAGCAGCGCGCCCGCGCGGGCGTCCCAGGCGAGGCCCTCGACGTTCAGGCCACCGGCGTCCGGCTCCACCCGGCCGGCGGCGGCGAGCGTGGGCACGTGCGCGAGCAGCCAGTCGCGGAACCCCGGCATCGGTTCGGCGGGCAGGTCGCCGTCGGGGCGGTACCGGACGCGCACCAGGCCGTCGTTGACGCGCCGGCCGTTCTTCGCGACCGACAGCGAGGAAGAGACGATGAGGTAGGCCTCGCCGTCGAGGTCGGCCCGGGTGAGGCCTTCGGGGTCACCCAGCCCGTCCGCTCCGGCCAGCCGGCGCCGGTGGATCCGGTCCACGGTCTCCCCGTCGGCGTCGAACGTCATGTCGAACAAGGCACCGGGGTCTTTGTTGTCGACGAAGGTGAACCGCCGGGAACCCGTCCGCACCACGCCCGAGGCGTTGAACGGGACCTCGCCGTTCCGCCCGGGGAACGGTGTCGGCTTGACGTTCGTCCGCTTCGCCACCGGTCGAGTGTAGACCGCGTACGGGCGGTGTGGCACTCAGTGCCAGGGCTGATCAGCCGCGCAGGACCTCGCCGACGCGGGCGACGACCTCGTGCAGCGGCGTCGCCGTGGTCAGCACCGCGACCACCGTGGCCGCCTCGCCGCCCGGGGCCCGGAACGCGTCGACGACCAGCGCGAACGCCTCGGCCGCGGTGGCCTTGATGTCGCCGGTGCCGCCGGTGCGCAGCCAGCGCCGGAGGACGTGGTTGTTGGCGGCCGCGATCGCCGCCGCGGCGACGGCCGCGCGCAGGCTCGCGGCCTCGTCGCCCCGCTCCTCGTAGCGTGCCTGCAGGTAGCGCGCGAGCACGCGCTGGTAGCGGTCGACGGTCGCGACCTCCTTGTCCCGCAACGAAGGAACCGTGCGGGTCAGGGCGAACCGCTTGAGCGACACGTCGAGGTCGGCGGCGTAGGAGTCGAGCACCAGGCCGACCGCGGCGCACGCCACCTCGACCGGGTCGCGCGCCGGGTCGGCGGCGGCGAAGGCTTCTTCCATCTCCGCGACGATCTCGTCGTGGTTGGCGAAGAGGACGTCGTCCTTGGCGTCGAAGTACCGGAAGAACGTGCGGCGCCCGACGCCGGCGGCGGCCGCGATGTCGTCCACCGTGGTGGCCTCGTAGCCGTCGGCCGCGAACAGGTCCACGGCCGCGGAGGCGAGGGCGCGGCGCAGCTGCCGCCGGCCCGCGGGGGTCGCCCCGACCCGGGTGGCCGGCGCGCGGCGCGGCGAATCCGTCATGGCCGGACGGTAGCAGCCGCTCTTGCTAGCGGCACTGAGTGCCGTTACGCTGGCGGTCACCCACCCCACCCCGCGGAAAGGCGTCGACGATGTCGCTCGACCAGCAGGTGCCGACGAGCACCGTCCCGCCCGGCGACCCGGCGGGCGACCGCGTCGACGCCTACTACGGCCGCCTGTTCGGCTGGCCGGTGAAATGGCGTGGCGTCCACCCGTTCCTGGCGCTGGAGAACGGGATCTGCGCGGTGACGCTGCCCAAGCTCAGCGCCGGCCCGGTCCTGACCCGGCTGGCGGCGACGGGCTGCCAGGGTCCGGCCCTGCACCTCCCCACCCAGCACGGCCCCCGCGTGGCCCTCCTCGCCGAGACCGACGGCCTGATTCCGCCGCGCTCGGCGCTGCCCAGGACCGTCGAGGTGCTCGCGTGGGGCACGCTGCTGCCCCTGCCGGTCGGCGCCCGGCGCGTGGACGTCGCGACGGAGTGGCTCGCGGCGCCGGACCCGCGGCAGCGGTGGCTGCCGAGCCTGACCGCGGTCCTCGCGGGCATCCCCGAGCGCCGGTAGCGGCCCGGCGAAAACGGTTCGACGGCTTCGACGGGCCCTGACACAGTGGCCGATTATGGCCACCCTCGAACTGCTCACCGCGTCGGACGTCGAGCTCATGCAGGGCCTGGCGCAGCGGATCACCGCCACCCGCCCGGATCTGGTGAACAGCGACGCGTCCTACGGCGAGCTGGCCTGGAACTGGGGCCGGGGCCACGCCGCCGAGGGCGCGAGCTGGCCACGCCGGCTGTGGCACTCCGGCGGCGAGCTGGTGGCCTGGGGTTGGGCGCAGCTCCCGCGCCGGGTGCGGCGCACCGACGGCACGGTCAAGGACGTCACCGGCGCGTACCTGGCGTACCAGGTCCACCCCGAGCACGCCGAGCTGGTGGATGACGTGATCACCTGGTTCGACGCCACGGCGGGAGACATCGAGCGCACGGTGCTGCCGGGCGCGGCCGACGAGTTCGGGCTGACGCGCTGGGCGGCGCACGGCTACCGGACCGACCCGGCCGCCCTCGGCGACACCGGGTCCTGGTCGCAGCTCAACGAACGGGACCTCGCGGACGTGGAAGAACCCGTGCTGCCGCGGGGATTCCGGTTCCGCACCGCGGACGAAGCCGGACCGGCGGCCGTGGTCCAGGCCCACGTCGACGCGTGGGTTTCGACGTCGTACACGATCGAAGGCTACGCGGGCGTCCGGCGGACGCCGGCGTACCGCAGCGATCTGCACGTGCTGGTGGAGGCCCCGGACGGGACGATGGCGGCCTCGGCGATCCTGTGGCTCGACGAGGTGAACGAGACCGTCGAGTTCGAGCCGGTCGGGACGCACCCCGGCTACCGGCGGCTCGGGCTGGGCCGGGCGATGATGCTGCACGGCATGCACCGTGCGCGAGCGGCGGGTGCGCGGCACGCGACAGTGGCCTGCCTCGGCGCGCCCGGCCACCCCAAGGCCCGCGGGCTGTACTTCGGGGTCGGCTTCCGGGAGCTCTCCCGGGACGTGCCGCTGATCAAGACCGCGGGCTGAGCGGCCTCACCGAGTCCACAATGGACACTGCTTCCCCCGCTCCCGGAGTTTGACGGCGCCGCCGGTGGGGTATTCCCCAACCCCGCGATTCCACGCAGCCCCGTCGCCGCCCATCCGGGCCACGGCCCGTGGTCGCCAGGCCCGGGCTGTGAGGAAGCGATGACGCATGACAGCACCGCCGGGACGCCCCGGCTCGAAGCGGTCGGTCTCGGCGCGAAGGTCTCCCGGCCGCCGTGGACGGCGTTCGCCCTGGTCCTGGTCGTCGTCGCGGACCAGGTGACCAAGGCGTGGGCCTGGCGCGAAGTACCCCGCGCGCGCATCAACTTCGGCGGCAACCCGCTGGTCGGGCCGGTCGTCGGCGCCTGGTACGCCGGTCCGGTGACGGGGGCGGTGCTCGACCTCGCCGGCAGCGCGCTGCTGACCGCCGCCGTGATGCTCCTCCTGCGCCGCCGGCACCCGGTGCTGCTGCGGGCACCGGCCGCGCTCGCGATCGGCGGCTGGACCAGCAACCTGCTCGACCGCCTCGGGCTGCACCACCTCACCGCACCGGGCAGCGTCCGCGGCGCCATCGACTTCGTCCCGCTCGGCAAGTACAGCTTCAACGTCGCGGACTTCTTCATCATCGGGGCGACCCTGGTGTTCGCGCTCGCCCAGGGCCACCGGTGGGCCACCGCAAGGCTTTCCCACACCACCGCCGACATTCCCCGCGCCCGGTCCCGGCTGCGCACCCCGGCGCGCATCGTGACGGCCACCGGCGCCGCCGTGCTCGTCGCCGCCGTGACGCTCGGGGCCACCACCTACGGCGGGGCGACGCACCCGCCGCGTCCGCACCGGACGTCCACGATCCGGTGAGCTCAGCCGGCGGTGAGCCGGGCGGTGAACCCGGTGTCGTCGCGGTGCAGCGTCACCTGGCTGCAGATCTGGTGCGCGATCCACAGGCCGCGGCCGCCGATGTGACGGTCGGCCGGCAGGAGGCCGGCGAACGGGTCGCCGGGGCCTTCGCCGGTGTCGTGCACGGTCACGACCACGTGCGCGGCGTCCGCCCAGACCCGCATCGTGACCGGCGGGCGGCCGTGGCGGACCGCGTTGTCGACGATCTCGCTGACCGCCAGGACGAGGTCGTCGATCTCGGCGGCGGGCAGGTCGGTCTTGGCGACGTCCAGCACCGCGCGCCGGGCCGCCGACGGCAGCGGGTCGGTGAGCTCCACGAGCGGGGCGGTGTGCTGGATCGGGTGCGGCGTCATCGGCCGCGGATCGGCCAGGAAAGCCAGCGGGTCGACGAAACCGGCGTTGCCGTGGCGGCGATCGCCGGCCGTGGCGACGAACGGGTGCGTGCGGGCGACGTCGTCGAGCACGTGCGGCGGCGTGGTCCGCGTGTCGTAGGCGCAGATGCTGCGCAGCGGGAACTCGTCGTAGGCGTGGTTGACCGCGGCTTCGTAGCGAGCCCACCAGTCCCACGACGTGTCGATCGCGACGCGCGGGAGCTCCCCCAGCACGCGAATGCCGGCGGCGCCCTCGGCGACGTACCCGGCCAGCAGCTCGCGGTAGGACCTGATCGCGGCGGCGGGACGCGCGTAGACGTCGCCGATCGTCAGGTACCGCACCGCCGCCGACGGGGAAAGCGCCCCGCGCACCAGCTCGGTCCGCTCCGGTCCCAGGGACACCAGGGTCGGCTCGCCCGCGGCCAGACCGGCTTCGAGGAACGGGACGGCGACGGCGAGCAGCTCGGCGTCGGAGCCGTAGCGGGCGGCGGCGTGGTCGTGGCCCCGGACGGTCGTCGGGTCGGCGGTCATGACCCGCGCTCGCCGGTCAGGGGGCAGGCCGGCGAAACCCGCCTGTCCCACCGTGTCGGCATCTGCACGCTCCGAGAGTACGCCGCCTCCCCGGCGGGCCGAGTGCTCCGCTCCCCGCGCGGCAGCACGACCTCGTGCCGCCGCAGGTCGAGGGCCACCGCGCCGACCGGGAGGCTCTCCGCGCCCTCCAGGTCACGGCGGCCGAGCGCCCTCAGCCGGGCCAGCAGCCGAGGGCTGCTCAGGTTCGGCCGGCGCCGACGGCGGCCCGCGTGAGCGTGCTCGCCGTGCGGACGATGCTCTCCACCGCCTCCGCGGCGGGCAGTCCGTGGAGATCGGTGAGCCCGAACAGCGCCTCGGCGCTCATGACGACCGCGAGGTCGCGCTTCAGCTGAGCCAACTCCGGCCCGGCGAGCCCGCCCAGCTCGGCCGGCGGGGCGAGCGCCGCCTCGATGAGCCCGAAGCGCAGGCCGGGCCGGGCGGCCGTGTCGGCGGGGCGGGTGATCGTCGCCGCGATCATGGCTCGGACCGTGTTTTCGTGGCTTAGGACGTGGCGCAGCAGGTGTTCCGTGGCAGCGGCGACGCGGGCGACGGGATCCGCGCGGTCCGCGAGCGGCGCGAGTGCCTCGGCCGGGTCGAACAGCGTCCCCGCGACGGCTTCCCGCAGCAGGCTCGCCAGGTCCGGGAAGTAGCGGTAGGCGGTCGCCTCGGACACCTCCGCCGCCTTGGCGACCTCGGGCATCGTCACCGTGCGGCCGTCCCGGACGAGCTGGGTCGCGGCGGCCAGGATCGCGTTGCGCGTCCGCCGCTTCTGGTTGACCCGTCCGCCGTCCATCGTCGCCGCCTTTCCGCTGAGCCGGCTCTCATCATAAGAGCCCACTTGCACGAAGGCCAGATGAGGGTTTACCTTCTTCGTGATAGTTCACTCTCATGAGGAGCGCAATGACACGCATCGCGATCGTCGGGCCCGAAGACGGCGAGATCACGCTGACGGGCCCGATCCGGCTGCGGATCCTGGAGGACGGCAGCACCACCGGCCACCGGCTGGGCCTGGGCGAGATCGTCGTCGCCCCGCACACGCCCGGCCCGCCGCAGCACCGGCACGCCCAGCACGACGAAGGCTTCTACGTCGTGCGCGGCACGGTCCGCTTCACCGTGGGCGAAGAGACCCACGACGCCCCCGCCGGCAGCCTCGTCATGGTGCCGCCGGGCGCGCCGCACACTTTCGCGAACCCGGGCGACGAGCCCGCGGTCATCCTCAACACGTTCACCCCGGACCTGTACGTCCAGTACTTCCGCGACCTGCGCGCGTTCGCCGAAGCAGCCGGCCGGCCCGCGCAGGGCGACGAGATCACCGAGATCATGGCCCGCTACCACACGGAACCGGCGACGACCTACGCGAGCGAAACGCCGGTGACCACGGACGTCCGGCTCGACGACGACGTGGTCGTCCGGGTCGAGGAGCGCGGCGCCGGGCGGCCGGTCCTGCTGCTGCACGGCGGCGCGGGCCCCGCGTCGGTGGCCGGCCTGGCCGCCGTCCTCGCGGCGCGCGGCACCCGGGTGCTCACGCCGGTCATCCCCGGCTTCGACGGCACCCCCGCCGCCGGCGGCGTCACCGACGTCGCCGGGCTGGCCCGCACCTTCCGCCGGCTGCTCGGCGAACTCGGCCTGACCGACGTCCTCGTAGCGGGCAACTCGGTCGGCGGGTGGATCGCGGCGCGGATGGGCGTCGACGAACAGGCCGCCCGTGACGCCGGGGAGACGTCCCGCGTCGACCGGCTCGTGCTGCTGGACGCCGTCGGGATCACCGTGGACGGGCACCCGGTCACCGACCTCTCGACGATCCCGCCGGACAAGCTCGCCGACTTCGTCTTCCACTCCCCCGACCGCTTCCGGCTGGACCCGGCGCTGCTCCCGCCCGAGCGCCTCGCCGCGATGCGGGGCAACGCCGAGGCTTTGAACGGCTACGCCGGCGACCCGTACATGCACGACCCGGCCCTGCGCGCGCGGCTCGAATCGGTGCGGTTGCCGGTGCGGGTCGTCTGGGGCGAGAGCGACGGGATCGCCGACCTGTCCTACGGACGCGCCTACGCGGCCGCTTTCGCAGGCGAGAACGACGAAGGCGCCGAGTTCACGGTCGTGCGCGAAGCCGGGCACCAGCCGCAGCTCGAACAGCCGGACCGCGTCGCCGAACTGATCCTCGGCGTCTGAGGGGATCCGTCATGGTCGCCTGACGGCGAGCGTCATGGCCGCCGGGCAGATCGGCGGCCCGCTCTTCGGTGGCCTGGTGACGAGCTTGCTGGGCTGGCGCTGGACCTTCTACCTCAACCTCCCGCTCGGCGTGGCGGTGTTCGCGGCCACCGCGGTCGTCCTCCTCGTGCCGCCGGCACCCCGGCGACGGGTGCACCTGGACGTCGCGGGCGCGCTGCTGCTCACGACCGCCGTGACCGGCCTGCTCCTGCTCACCACCGGCACGGGCCCGCTGGTGGTCCTGCTGCCGATCACCATCGGGGCGTTCGGGGCTTTCGTCGCGGTGGAACGGCGGAGCCTCGAACCGGTGCTGCCGCTGAGCTTGTTCGCCCGGCGCGAGATCCGGCTGACGACCGTGGTGATCTTCGTCGTGGGCGTGGTCAGCTTCGGCACGATCACGTTCGTCCCGCTGTTCCAGCAGACCGTGCAGGGCGCGTCGGCGTCCGGCTCGGGAACGCTGCTGCTGCCGATGACGCTGGCCGTCGTCGTCGCGTCCCAGGTGGCCGGGCGGGTGAGCAGCCGGACCGGCCGGTACCGGCTCTTCCCGATCATCGGCGCGACGGCGATGGCGGCGGGGTGCGCGGTGCTCGCCACCGGCCACGCCACCACCCCGGTCTGGCTCACCAGCGGCGCGCTCGTGCTCGTCGGCACCGGGCTCGGCCTGAGCACGCAGCTGATGACCCTGATCGCCCAGAACACGGTGCCGGTCGAGGAGATCGGCGTGGCGACGGCGAACACGACCATGTTCCGCACGATCGGCGGCGCGGTCGGCACGTCGGCGTTCGGCGCGCTGCTGGCCACCGGCCCGCTGGTGACCGGGATGTCCCGCGTCTTCACCGTCGCGGCCCTCGCCGCCGCGGTCGCGGCCGTCGCGGCGTGGCGCATCGACGAGGTCCCGCTTCGCTCCGGCCCTCCGTGAACCGTTTCCGCGCTAGATTGGCGAAATGGGGAGATCCGGGGCCGCCTTCGCGGTCTTCATCGCACTTGCCTGCACCGCTTGCTCGATCCCGGCGCCGCTGCCGTCCGCGCCGTCGTCGGCCGGCCGGCCGGCGACGGCGGTGCCCACCACCGAACCGGCCGTGCCGTTCACGCCGGCGGCCTCGCCCCCGAAGGTCACGGCGGCCTGCCCGTTCCTGGGCACGCGCGAGCTGCAGCGGATCCTCGAGACGAGTGAGGACATCATCACGACCGAGGAGCCGCCGGACCCGGCCTTCGCCCCCGGCACGCAGTTCCAGTGCCGCTACGAGGGCAAGTACGTGTCGCCGTGGTTGCTCGACCTGTGGATCATCGCCTCGGGCGGGGCCCTCCGCCCGGCCGAGGCGATCGAGAGCTTCGAGAAGGATTGCACCGGCCCGGCGACGGCGGTGCCCGGGATCGGCGACGGCGCGTTCTTCTGCGACGTGGGCAACGACCGGCAACTGGTCGTGACCGGCAAGCGGAGCCAAGACCAGAACCGGATCATGTACCTCCAGGTGCGCAAGCACCGCGACGAGGTCTACACCCTCCTGGCGAAGGTCATCACCGGCCGGCTCTAGCCCAGGACGTCGCGGGTCAGCTCGAGGTGGCCGTGGTGCTGCGCCAGCTCTTCGTAAACGTGCTGCAGCGCACCACCTTGCGTGCGCCCCGCCGGGGTGCCCGCGTACTTCACGGGCGCGGGACCGCGCAGCGGCGCGGCCGGCTCGGCCACCGCGAGGTCGGCGCGCAGCTGCTCCTTGGCGGCGGCGACCCGCTCGATCAACGCGCTCACCGGGCCGGACGCGGTGAACTCCGCCTCCCGGTCACGCTCCACAGTGCGACCGGCGACCAGTGAGCCGGCCCAGAACTCGAGCACGCCGAGGCAGTGCGTGACGATCGCGTAGGGCGTGTTCGCCCCGGGCAGGGGCGGACGCCGGTTGGCCCGCTCGTCGCCCAGCTCCGCCAGGATCGCCGCCATCCCGTCCAGGGCCCGGCCGGCGAACCACAGGTAGTCCTCGTCGCTGATCACGCGGTCAGGTTAGCGGCCTCGCCCGGAAAGCGATCTCCGCGAACAGCTCGCCGACGCGAGCGCGCATCTCCGGCCCGCCGTCGCCGCCCGTCCAGAACCGGCGGACCGCGCCGATGAGGCGGTAGCACGCGTCGATCGGGACGAGGAAGCACTCCGTGAGCCGTTCCGTCCCGCGGAACACGATCGCCTCGACCTCCGGCTCCGCCGCCGCCAGCAGCGGGTGGCCCGCGGTGAGGTCCGCCCAGAGCTCCACGGGCAGGACGGTCTCGGTGGCACCGGCCGGGCCGGGATGGAACGCCGTGACGCGCGTGCCGCGCCGCAGGACGAACGCGAACCCGGCGGGGGCACCGAGCCGGCGCCAGTCGAGGCAGGCGACCGGGTGCCCGGGGTCCCACAGGTAGCGCTCCGGCACCGCGCGGTAGCGGGTCTCCTCGCTCGCGCACCGGGTGAACAGCAGGAAGCACGCGCGGCAGGAGCACAGCAGGCCGCGGCGGCCGGTGTCGACGACGTGGCCGTGGCGGCCGGCCACCGGCGTCCCGCACAGCTCGCACCGTTCCGGCCGCACCGCCCGCGGCGCCCGCACGGCCGGGAACGATCCACTGTGGACGCTCATGACGCCCGCCCCGCCGGCGGTCCCACGCCGATCTCGTACAGAGCCGTCACGAACTCGACGCCGGCGACCTCCGGCGCGGCGTCCCGGACGGCCGCCTCCACCGTCGCCCGGGGCACGGACGAACACCCGCCGCCGAGCCACACGCGCACGACCCCGTCGTGCAGGCCGAGATATCCGACGTCGCCCCCGAGCCGGTCCAGGGCCCGCCGGACCCGGGCGGCCGCGTCGAGGGGGTGCAGGTCGTGCAGCACCAGCAGGTCCGTGACGACGTCGTCGGCGGCGATCGGGCCGAGCAGCGCCGGGGCGTTCTCGCGCAGGATCTCGACGACCCGGGTCAGGCCGTCGCCGTACAGGTCCGTCAGCTGCCGGACGAGCTCCTCGGCCGGCCGCCGGTGCGGCCCGGCGAGCAGGGCACCCAGAAGTGTCCCGAGGCGGGCCCGGACAGCGGGCGTCACCGGTCCCCCGCCATCCGGATCTCCCGCAGGATGCGGATCGCCGACCCGGCCACGCTGGTCGTCGCCGTCGGGACACCGGCGTCGGCCGGGTCCTCCATGAACGGCATGAACTTGTCGGGGAACCCGGGCATGGTGCAGCCGATGCAGATGCCACCGACGTTCGGGCAGCCGCCGACGCCGTTGATCCAGCCCCGCTTCGGCACGTTGCACTTGACCACCTGTCCCCAGCACCCCAGCTTCACCAGGCAGCGCGGGGAGTCGTGCCGGTCGGCGAACTCGTCCTGTTCGTAGTACCCGGCGCGGTCGCAGCCTTCGTGGACGGTGTTCCCGAACAGCCACTTCGGCCGCAGCGCTTCGTCGACGTCGATCTCCGGCGCGCTGCCGGACACCTGGAACAGCAGGTGCAGGATGGTCTCGGAGAGGTTGTCCGGCTGGACCGGGCAGCCGGGGACGCACACGATCGGCAGCCCGGCCCACGACCGCCAGTCCCGGCCGAGGTACTCGGGCACGCCCATCGCGCCGGTGGGGTTGCCCGCCATGGCGTGCACTCCCCCGTAGCTGGCGCAGGTGCCGACCGCCAGGACCGCCATCGCCCGGGGTGCCAGCCGGTCGAGCCATTCGCTCGCCGTCACGGGCTGGCCGGTTTCGGGATCGGTGCCGAACCCGCTCCAGTAGCCTTCGGCCTTGTTCGTCTCGTCGGCGATCGATCCTTCGACGATCAGGATGAACGGGTCGAGTTCGCCGCGGGCCGCGCGGTGCCACCATTCGATGAAGCTGTCCCGGCCGCCGTCGGGCCCGCTCTGGAAATCGAGGAACGGCCAGTGCATCTCGATCTCCGGCAGACCGGGAAGGCCGCCGAGAACGATCTCTTCGATACTGGGCTGGGTGGCCGCGGTGAGCGCCACCGATTCGCCGTCGCAGCTCAGCCCGCCATTCATCCACAGAATATGGACCGCCGGCGGTGGATTTCCGGAACCGGCCTCCGTGGCGCTGACCATCGTTGACCCCTTCGCCGCGCGCGCGAGAAGCCGTTACCGTAGTCCCGTCGGACAGGGGCGGCAAGGGTGCCGGACACTCCTGATCGAGCGGCGGGACAAAACCGGGCGTCCGCGCTTCGCGTTTCGACGACTACACTGAAGACGTCGTCGGAAGGGGCTTTGATCGAAATGGAATCGGCCGGCCGGTCGCAGGGCGAGTCGATCGAGGTGGTGCCGGTCGAAATCGTCACGAAGATCTTTCCGGCCCGCCCGTCCGCGGTTCCGCGAATCCGGGAATTCGTCCAGCGGTGCCTCGGGGACGCGCCGCTCGCCGACGCGGAAGACCGCGAAATCGGCAACACGATCCTCCGGGCCCTGCTGACCGCCGCCGGACCGTCGGGGGTGCTGGAGGTCTCCTGCCGGAAATACCCCGGGCGCGTCGAGTTCGACGTGCTCCCCTCCCACGACCGGCCGGCCGGTCCCGCCGCCCCGCCGCCGGAGCCGGCCGCCAGCTTCGCCGAGTGGCTGGCCGAGGCGCTGCACCGCCGCGGGATCACCAAGGAGACCGCCGCCGAGCAGCTGGACGTGTCCGCCAAGACGCTGACCCGCTGGCTCGGCGGCCAGACCGAGCCCCGGCTGCGCGACCTGCGCCGCATCGAAGACCGGTTCGGCGACGTGCGGCTGCGGCGCGGGACAGAAGTGTCCTAGCTTGAGTTTTAACCTGTTCGGCAGGGTCGTGGGTTGCTCGACTTGGTGTTCTTGCTGTGCTTGGGTTTTCGGGTGTTCGTGCTGGTGACGGTATGGACGTCGTGGCGTGACGCAGGCCGGTGGTTGGGTGTTCCGGCGGGACGTCCGGGGCCAGGCCGCGACGGTTTCGGGACACCCGCCGGACACGCGAGATGTGGACGCAGGTTCCGAAACCCGCGGCGGACCCTGGCCGGGGTGAGCCGGGTGGCCGGTCGGGGTTTCTCCCACGGCCGGCGCAGATCCGCCGTGAGATCACGGGCGAGACGCAGCTGGGTGTAGGCGGTCAGCAACAACCAGGTCCAGCGGTCGGCCGCCTCGGGTGAGCGGAGTTTCGGGGTGGTCCAGCCGAGGGTTTGCTTGAGCATGCGGAAGGTGTGCTCGATGTCGAACCGGCGCAGGAAGGCCTGCCAGGCCAGATCGACCTCGGCGTGGTCAAGGCCGTTGCGGGAGTGCCAGAGCCACACAGGTTTCGGGATCACGCCGGAAGGCAGACGCTCGACCTGCAACCGGATCACAGTGCCCTCGATGATCGGCAGAGCACCGTCGTGGCCGGCCCAGGCGATGCGGTGGGTTAGCCGTGGATGCAGCCGGTCCCAGGCCCGGATCAGCGCGGGACCATAAAGCCGGGTCGTGGTGTCGGTGACGACATCGGGTTGCCCCCAAGTATTCGGGTCGCCGAAGGCGAACTCGTCGCCGTGGCGCCGCGGTCTGCCCAAGGTGGCGGGCGGCTGTGGTGGGACCGGGCGGTGCAGGACCCGGTCGGTGCGCATCCGCACCAGCACAGTGATCGGGAGATCGGCCAGCACGTGGGCCAACCGGGGACCGTCGTAGCCGGCGTCGGCGACCAGCAGAATCTCCGGGTCTCCCGGCCGCCAATGCCCGGCCGCGACGATGCGGTCCACGACGCCGCGGATCTGCTGGGCGGTCACGCTCGCGGCGGTGTCGCCGGGGGTGAGCCGGACCGCGTCCAGCGGCGCGGTCCACGAACCGCGCCCGGACTCGAGCGCGACCACGACGGAGTAGGGCCAGCCCGGCACCATCATGTGCTGGTCCTTGCCACGGCCGTAGGTGTGACACAGGATCCGCTGCCCGCTGGTGTGGGCTTCGGGACGTAGCCAGCAGGTCACGTCCACCGCCAGAACCAGCCGCCCGTCCGCGGCGCGCGGCAGCGACACCGCGCTCAGTGCAGTGCGTAGCCGGTCGATGTCGATACGTCCGCGGGCGAGTACGGCGTAGCCGCTGCCGTGGCCGCGGCGGTGCTCGTCGGCCAGCGACAACTCCGCGATCGAGCGCACCGGGCCGTCCGCGCACAGCACCGCCTTGGTCAGCTCGAACAACGCGTCCGCCCGCCGGGGCAGGCATCGGTAGAACTCCTGCCGGAGCGCGGATAACTCCCCGGCCGCGCCGGTGTCGCCGGCGTGATGCACACTGGTCAACTGAAGCCCTTGGTTCGATCTTCACTCTGTCGCAGGAGGAATGATCGACCAAGGGCTTCACTCATGATCAGCAGGGGTCTCCGCTGACCACGCAGACGTTAAAACTCAAGCTAGGGCCTGTCCTCAAAGCCAGAAGTCGATCAACCCTCGGTAAGAGGTAGCGGCCTTGTCAAAGCGGGTGGCGATGGCACGGAATTGCTTGAGTCGGTTCAAGCGGCGTTCGACGATGTTGCGGCGCCGGTAGGCGACACGATCGAAGACCGGTGGGCGGCCCCCGGCTCGACCACGGCACAGCCGGTTGGCTCGTTGGTCCCGGCGTTCGGGGATGGTCGCCGGGATGCGGCGTCGGCGCAGGTATGTGCGGATGGCGCGGCTGGAGTAGCCCTTGCGCCGGCGGCGTGCTGATGCGCGACCAGCGCCAGAACCGGTTGTAGACGGTCATCCACCCGCGGACGCCCCTTCGCTCCCCGACACCGGAAGCAACGGCTGGATCACCTGCCACTGCTCATCGGTCAGCTCATGCCTACGCGCCACAACCGAAGATCAAAACAGATCACCCGCACCCGCTTCGAGGACAGCGCCTGGGCGCTTCCGGCTCGCGGCGCTAGGGCTCGGCGGGCATCGCCAGCTCGATGGTGCAGCCCGCGGCGTCGGAGCTGACGTCGAGCCATTCGCAGATCCGGTCGGTCATCCACAGGCCGGTGCCGGCGGGCCGGAGGCCGTAGAACGCCGGGCCGTCGACCGGCCGGTCGCTGTGCAGCGTGCACACCACCCGGCCGGCCGCCGGCCGCACCCAGACGGCCGCCCGGTCGATGCCGTGCTCGAGCAGGTAGGCGATCGCTTCGCCGACCGCCACGCCGAACAACGTCGCCGTGTCCTCGGAACCCAGCAGAGCGCTCGCCCGGTCCAGCACGTGCCGCCGGACGGCGACCAGATCGCCCTCGAAGCGGAAGAGATCGGCGGACGTCACCGCCGGCGCTGGGACACCGGATTCGCCGGGCTCCCCGAGCGCGGTGAACTCGGCGGACGGCCGGACTTCCTGACCCACGACGCATTCGGGGTGGGTGCGCCGGGCGTGCTCGACCGCGCCGGCGTCGTGGATCCGGGTGTCGTACGGGCAGATCATCCAGATGCGGGTGCTCACCAGGGTCACGTTGAACTCCGCTTCGGCCCGCCGCCACGCCGCCTCGTCACGGGGGTTGCCGGCCCGCGTGGGCTCGGCGAGGACGCGGACCGCGCCGGTCGGCGCCGTGGACCGGTGCCGCCGCCAGTAGCGGTGCAGGGCGTCGGCCAGCTTCTCCGGCCGGCGGCCGATGTAGGCCGACTCAGCGAAGGCGATCCGGTCGGCGTCGGCACCCACCACGGCTTCCAGCAGCTCCAGGTTGGCCGCGGTCGTGGTGACCAGCACCGGCTCGCCCCGGCGCAACCCGTCCTGCGCGAACGGGACGGCCATCGCGAGGAACTCGGCGTCGCTGCCGTAGAGGCACCCCTGGTGCCGGAAACCGGCTTCCGGCGCACCTTCCGGCGCGGATCCGGCGGCCGGAGTCGTCCTGTGCACGAAGCCTCCTGAGCCGTCGCCGATCGTTCGTCACGAAGATCGTGTTTTCTCCCGGAATTTCCCGCAGACGGCCGGTAGCGTACTCGACGGCGCCCGATCCGGCTATTACTCGGCGAATTGATTGCACCCGTTCGGAGCAATTGCCCCGTGCGGCTCACCGGCGATCGGGGGATCCGCGCTCCGAGCCTGAACTCGCTGCGACGCCGCAGGTCGACGGCCAGTTGTGTCTCACCGGGACCGGTGGCGGACACTACTGTCCGCGAGCACTCAGGAAATGAACCGGAAACCATTGCGTCCAGGTGTTCGAAGGACAATTCCCGGCTGATCCGCCGGGTAAATGGGCGCGAGAGAATAAGCCACAGCGGCGGCGGCACAGCGGAATTCGACGGTACGGCTCCGCGCCGGTCGGCGGAAAGTGTCTTTCGGCCCTACCGCGGCGGGTGCGCGAGGGCGGCGGAAGGCGCCGGCCCGGTCAGGACGAGACTTCCATCTCCAGTCCCATGATCCGGACGGTGCGCCGGCGGCGGAGCCAGCCGCGGGCGGGCGCGCCGTCCGGGAGCTCGTCGAGGATCGCCTTGCGCTGCGCCGAAGTCGTCGAGCGCCAGCGCATCGCGAGCACCGGCCGGACCGGTGCGATGAACGGGCGCACCCGCTCGTGCGCCCCGGACAGCCGGAGCTCGTAGTCGCGGTCCGGCCGGTACGCGAGGTCCAGGTCGATCAGCGGCTCGGCGCCGCCGGCGCGGTGGTGGCTCCGCGAAAGCACGCGGGCCAGCTCGTCCAGCGCCACCTTCAGGGTGCAGGGCATCTGGTCCTGCCAGCGGCCGAGGCGCGAGGCGTTCACCGCCGCCGCCGTGACGTCGGCCGCGAGCACGACCAGGGCCCGGACCGGCGTCCCGGCGAGCTCGACGCGGATCCGCCTGCCGTCCGCGTCGACGGAGAAGCGGAGCACCCGGTCGGCCACGACGGCACCCGACCGCAGCCGCACCCACTCCTCGACGGCGTCGGGCGAAGGGCAGGACGACACGAAGGTGAACGCCAGCTCGTCGCCGGCGAGGTTCATGGCCACCGGGAACAACGAACCGAGGTCGCGCATCAACGCCGTGCCGATGACGAGTGCGGCGCGGGAGCCGCCTCCGGTCATCGCCCTCTCCTCCTCCGGAGCTACACCTGCAGGTCGGCTTCGATGCGTTTGAGGTAGTGGCGGGCCAGCGCGAGGTTCGCCCGCTCCCGGTCCAGCACCAGGTACAGGAACAGCGAGTTGCGCGAGGTGTTGATCAGCCGGATCAGGTGGTACTGCCGGTGCAGCGTGATCAGGATGTCCTCGATGCTGTCGTTGAGCGCGAGCGAGGACATCACCCGCAGCTTCGCCCGCACGACCTCGGTGTTGCCGGCCGCGGCGACCTCCAGGTCGAGCCACTCACCACCGCCGCTGGTGCCGAGCGACATCCCGCTCTCGTAGTCGACCAGTGCGACGCCGACGGCGCCGGCGATGGACATGGCTTCCTTGAGCGCGGTGTCGATGTTCATCATCATGCTCTTTCCTTCCGTTGAACTGCCTTGCTACGCGGCCAGGATCGTGCCGATCCGCTCGATGACCGGCCGGGACTCGAAGAGGAGACGCCCGACGTTCAGGCCCTTGTCGCCCAGGACGACCATCAGCGCCAGCCGGCCCACGGCGTAGACGGCCATGTAGCCGTCGCTGCCGAACACGACGGTCTGGCTGAGCGTGCCCTTCCCGGTCATCTCGGCGGCCTGGCGCGCGATCCCGAGATCGGCGGCGGCGAGCGCGGAGATCTTCGCCGGATCGAGGTAATCGTCCGCGTCGGCGATGATCGGAATGCCGTCGACCGCGGCGAGCACCGTGCCGGTCACCCCCGCTACGCTTTCCCGGAGGTTTCGCAGCTCAGCGGCCAGTGCGTCGAAGTCCAATTCTCTTCTTTCTTTCGGAATCACCGGTCGGCCCGTGATTCCGGTCGAAGTCATGAGCAATCCGGCGGTCGAAAAGATGATCAGCCGTTCGGGTTGCCCTGCCGCGGGGGACCCTACAGCCATCATCACTGCGCGCCAGATGGTCACCCCTCGCCTTTACACGATCGGGTGAAGCACGCCGGTTGGTGTAACCAAAAATAATTCACCAGCGAGACCGGCGTCCATTGATCACACCGAAGAAGGCGCCCGTGTTCCGAATTTTCGGCACCGCGCCTGAAATGCACTTATGCCGTCAGAAGTGTCCGATCACGGTTGTATCTCTGCGTAGCCGGTAGTTCACTTTGGACCGTTCGCCGCGTCAAGCCGCCTGGTAGCCGGCGTCCAGTTCCGCGTGCAGGCGTTCGCGGTCGATGGCCTTCTCCCACTTGCCCAGCACGAGCGCGATGCTGCTGACCGGGATCGTGTGGGTCGCGGTGAGGGTCAGCGCGAGGACCGCGATCGCGGAGCCGGACACCCCCGCGCCGCCCTTCGACGTCAGCAGCAGCACGAGCAGCAGGCCCAGCTGCGCCTGCCAGCCGAGGTCCGTGCCGGTGGCCTGGGCCAGGAAATCGGCTCAAAGGCCGCAATGGGCCGAAAAGGCTCGCGGCCGGGCCTCGGCCGAAAGGATGAGTCCGCCGGTACCTTCGGCCGAGGTGGCCCCCGCCCCCGCTCCCCTAGCTTGATCGGGAAGCCGGAGCGAGGGAGACGCACATGGCACTCAAGACCAGGCGCATCGGGGTCATCGCCGTCGCGGCCGGGGCCGCCGTTGTCGCGATCGGGGCGACCGTCATGGCCACCGCCGCCGATCCCGTCGCGCCGGAGGTCGTCAGTGCGGCGCCGGCCGAGGCCGGGCATGAAAACGAAGGCAAGTACACCGCCGGGGACTACGTGCTGAACGTGCACGAGCTGAACGACGACGGTGAGGGCATGGGCACCACCATCGGCGCGCACACCGTGTACTACTCGAAGACCTTGCACGGCACCGCGACGTGGACACCGACCGTCGTCAAGTTCTCCGTCGGCCGGGACAGCGACGCGCCGACCGTCTTCGCCTACCCGGTTCCCGGGCCCGGCAAGGCGGTCGACTGCGTCGCGTCCGGGACCGAGGCCGCGCCGCTCGTCCGGTGTGAGACCAAAGGTCAGTAGCCGACCGTGAAGTGCCGGTCACTCGCCCGGTAAGCGTGATTGGAGGGTCGACACGGCGGCAGGTGCCGTGTCGACCCTTGATCACGGGCGTCACATGTTCGCCGCGCCGGCCTTCACCGCCTCGCGGATCCGGGCGTACGTGCCGCAGCGGCAGATGTTGCGGATCTCGTCCAGGTCGGCGTCGGTGATGTCGCGGCCCGCCGCCTGGGCCTGGCGGACCTTGGCCACCGCCGCCATGATCTGGCCCGGCTGGCAGTAGCCGCACTGGGCGACGTCGCGGTCGAGCCAGGCCTGCTGCATCGGGTGGAGGTCCTTGCCCACCGTCGCGGGCAGGCCCTCGATCGTCGTGATCTCGTCGGTTTCCTTGATGTCGGCCACCCGCACCGAGCACGGGTTGAACGCCTTGCCGTTGATGTGGCTGGTGCACGCCTTGCAGACGTCGAGCCCGCAGCCGTACTTCGGGCCGGTGATGCCCAGCAGGTCGCGCAGGACCCACAGCAGCCGGAGGTCGTCGTCGGCGTCGACGGTGACCACGCGGCCGTTGACCTTGAACGTTTGGTTCGGCACAGCGGGGCTCCTAGTAGGCGTGGTCGAGGCCGTCGGTGGGCGACGGCGGCGTGGACGGCTGCAGCGGCAACGGCTCGAAGCTCAGCGTGCCGTGGTTGATCGGGAACGAAGTCGGCATCTTGCCGACCGCCCGCGCGTAGGCGCAGGCCACGGCGGCGAACGACGGCGCCACCGCGAGCTCGCCCGCGCCACTGGGGCTGGACGAGGTGTTCGGCATGACGACGACCTGCGTCTCGGGCGGGGTGTTCCACTCGCGGGTGTAGAAGTAGTTGTCCCAGCTGCCTTCCAGCGGGATGCCGTCCTTGATGTGGATGCTGGAGGTGAGGCACATCGCGATGCCGTCGTTGAGGCCGCCGATCATCTGCGCCTCGAGGCCGCGCGGGTTGATCGCGAAGCCCGGGTCGACGACGACGAGCGCCTTCGTCACCCGCGGACCCGTGACGCCGTCGCGGATCGGGCGGTTGACCGTCGCCGGCCGGCAGTCGATCTCCACCAGCACCGCGACCGCGCCGCGGTACTCCGCGTGCAGCGCGATCCCCTGCGCCACACCCGCGGGCAGCGAGCGGCCCCAGTTGCCCACCTGGACGGCTTTGTCCAGCACGGCGCGCAGCCGGTCGTCCTTGAGGAACTCGCGGCGGAACGCCACCGGGTCCTTGCCGAACTTCTTCGCCAGCTGGTCGACGACGAGCTCTTCGGCGGTGACCACGTTGGGCGAGTAGATGTTGCGCATGCTGCCGGTGTTGAACTTCAGCGGGATCTCGTTGAGCAGCTGGGTCGTGACGCCGAAGTTGTACGGCGACGACTGGCTCAGCAGGAAGATCGACTCGGCGAAGCTGAGGTTGCCGGCGATCGGGAGCTTCGCGGCGGTCGCGGTGATCATCTCGCCCAGCCCGTGGCTGAACTCCGTCTGCACGCTCGTGTGGCGCTGTTCGAAGCTGATCACGTTGCCGAGCAGGTAGGTCGCCCGCACGCGCGACACGCACATCGGGTGGATGCGGCCCTGGCGGAAGTCGTCGGTGCGCGACCACATCAGCTTGACCGGCTTGCCCATCTTCTGCGACGCCTCCGCCGCTTCGGCGGCCGCGTCGTGGAAGAGGTGCCGGCCGAACGAGCCGCCGCCCTGGGTGACGTGCACCTTCACCGCGTCCTGCGGCATCCCCAGCAGCTTGGCGATCTCCTCCTGGGCGACGATCGGCACCTTCAGGCACGACCAGATCTCCGCGCGGTCCGCGCGGACGTCGGCGATCGCGGCGCCGGTCTCCAGCGGGCTGTTGCTGGCGGCGGCGAAGGTGAACTCCGCGTCGAGGTACTGGTCGAGCAGGCCGGGGACGGCCATCGGCAGCTGCGCGGCCTTGAGCTTCTTGAGCACGGTCGCGTCGGACTCGCCGTCGACCGTGCCCGCGCCCCAGGTCACCTTCAGCGCCCGGATCGCGTCGATGCACTGCCCGAACGTGCGGCCGCGCACCGCGACGCCGTGGGAGATCGCGACGACGTCGGTGATCCCGGACATCGCCTTGACCTCGGCCGCGTTGAGGATCGCGCGCGGGGTGCCGTTGATCGTGGGCGGCCGGGCGACCATGGTCGGCAGCGCGTTCGGCACGTCCAGGTCGAGGGTGAACTGCTTGGTGCCGGTGACCGCGGCGTGGGCGTCGAGGCGGTTCTGCGGCGTGCCGAGCACCTTGAACTGCGACCGCGGCTTCAGCGTCGCCGCGACGCTGATCGTCGTGGCCGAGGCGGCGGCCTTCGCCAGGGAGCCGTAACTGGCGGTGCGGCCGGAACCGCGAACGACCCCGTCGGACGTCGTCAGCTGCGACGCGGGCACGCCCCACTTCGCGGCGGCCGCGGCGATCAGCCGCTGCCGGGCGATCGCCGAGGCGGTCCGGACCGGTGTGTAGATGCTGCGCATCGAGTTGGAGCCGCCGGTCAGCTGGTTCATCAGCAGCTCGGGCCGGGCGTCGGCGAGCGTGACGTCGATCTTGTCCAGCGGGAGGTCGAGCTCCTCGGCGATCATCATCGCGACGGCGGTGGTCATCCCCTGGCCGACCTCGGCGCGCGGCACGGCGAACGCGGCCCGGCCGTCGGCGCCGATCTGCACGCTGATCAGGCCGGACGTCGGCAGCGCGGCGAGGTTCTGCAGGTCGCCGAGGTCGAAGATGTCCTCGGGCTGGGGCAGGGACGGGATCGCGGCGTCGGCCTTGCTCGGCGCCAGCTCCGCGCCCCCGACCTGCGCGGCGACGGCGAGCGTCGGCGCGGCGAGCACGAAACCGAGGAAGCGGCGGCGGGCCATGGAGCGTGGCTCGGACCCGGGTGGTGGGACGGAAGGGTCGTGTTCGGGCATGAGCGGCTGGGACCTCTCGAACGACGGTGTGGGAGAAGCGCGGGCCTGAGCACCGCCGGCCGGAGTGTTACACACATCACGCCGCCGAATGAAGCATCTGAGTGCCTACATTTGGCCTAGTGTCGTTGTGCAAAGTGCACAGCGGGTACCGGTCACGGCACGCGCGGTGGCGGGAGGAAGGGCAGCGTGCGGACGACCAGGGCGAGCTCCAGGGCCAGGTCACCGCCGGTCAGCGACCGGCCGGTCAGCTCCTCGATCCGGTGGATCCGGTTGAGCACGGTGTTGCGGTGGCAGTGCAGCGCCTGCGCCGAACGCGTCGCCGAACCGCCGGTGCGCACCCACGTCGCGAGGGTCTCCAGCAGCGGGCCGCGTTCCGCCGTCCGCAGGTCCAGCAGGCCGCCCAGCCAGTTCTGCTGCAGCGACTCGGTCAGCTCGGGCGAGCTGAGCAGCAGCGCCTCGGGCAGCCGTTCGGCCAGGCAGACGACGCCGACGCGGCCCGGCGGCACCGTCCGCATCGCGAGGACCGCCTGGCGGTAGGCCGTGTGCACGGCGGCCAGCCCGTCGACAACCAGGGACACGCCGGCCGGCACGGTCAGCACCGACCCGATCGCCGCCACGGCGTCGGCCACCTCGCGGCCCGGCAGCGAGACCAGGCCGACGAGCACGTCCGCGCGCGACTGCCAGGCGGACGCCGACCGGAGGTCCTCGAGCGCGGAGCCGAGCGGCTCGGCGAAGGCGGCGTCGCCGGGCCCGGCGGCCGCGACGACGACGTAGGGCCCCGAGATCGGCAGGCGCAGCGCCCGGCCCGCCTCGTAGGCGAACCCCGCGTCGGCCGCCCGGCCCTGCAGCAGCCCTTCCCAGAGCGACGCGCGCCGCTGCTCGTCCGCGCGGACGAAGCTGCGCTCCGCCACGTGGTAGGCCAGCGCCACCTGGGCCGAAGTGGCGTCGACGACCTCCCACACGCGGGTCGCGAGGTCGAGCATCGCCTCGTTGTTGACGTACCCGGTCGCCCGGGCCTTCTCGGTCAGCGCCTGCCAGACCAGCCGCCCGCCGATCCGGAACGAGCGCAGCACGTCGTCGAGCGGCAGCTGCTGTTCGGCGCGGCGCCGGCCGGTCGCCTTCGCCGCGTCGTAGAGGTCCTCGCCGGTGCCGGCGCCCCGGCCGATCAGCTGCAGGACCCGGCGGAGGTTGTCGTGGCAGGAGCGCCACAGGTCGTCGTCGGGCACGACGTCGACCGTCCGGTAGCCGGGGTTCTGCTCGACGATGACGGCGACCAGGGCGCCGGTGAGCTCGTCGAGCTCGTCCAGCACCCTGGCCGCGAGCGACCACGCGGTGTCCCGGGCGTCCGCCCGTGCCTCGCCCATCCGCACCACCACTGTCACGCTCTCGCCGGCGGATCAGCCTACGTCGCCACCTCGGTTCCCGCTCACCTCGCCAGCGCGAAACCCGGGTGCGGCGGCTGGTTGTACGCGGTGTTCTGCCACGCCACGGCCTCCCGGTACTGCCGGTCCTGCATCAGCGAGACGTGCGAGATGCTCGTCGCGTCCGTGGTCGAGTAGATCCGCAACGCGCGGTTGTCCGACGTCGGCCAGACGACCTCCTCGCGCCAGTCGCCGAACAGGTCCGCCTGCAGCGACGGCGTGTTCTTGGTGCCGTTGTTCGCGTGCACACCGGACGCGGTCAGCAGCCTCGTGTCGGCGCTGGTGCCGTACTTGTCGATGTGGGTGCCGTCGAGCAGTTCGCGCTGGGCGTCGCCGTCCCACCAGATGACGAAGTTCGTCGAGGACGGCTTGCGCCCGATGTTCTGCCCGCTCGTGTTCAGCAGCCCGGACACCGCGGACGACCAGGACTCGGCGCCGGGACTGCCCGCGTAGACGTCGTCCGACACGCCGCGTCCGTTGTCGCAGGAGCACGACGCGTTCTGCCAGATGATCTGCCCGGTCTTGGCGTCGGCCATCCAGGCGGCCGGCTTCGAGGTGTCTTCGTCCACTTTGAACTCTTCCAGCCCGGCCCGGCTCGGGACGAGGTCGCCGACGTGCATGGCGTCGCCGTGGCCGAGCCGGGTGTTCCACAGTGGACTGCCGTTGTCGTCGACGGCCATGGCACCGAAGACGATCTCGTCGCGGCCGTCGCCGTCCGCGTCGGCGATGGCCAGCTGGTGGTCGCCCTGGCCCGTGTACTGCGACCCGGCCGAGTCGGAGTCGAACTTCCACCGCTCGGTCAGCGCGCCGCCCCGGAAGTCCCAGGCCGCGATGACGGTCCGGGTGTAGTAGCCGCGGGACATGATCAGGCTCGGGTGCGAGCCGTCCAGGTACGCCGTGCCGGCCAGGAAGCGGTCCACGCGGTTGCCGTAGCTGTCGCCCCACGAGGACACCGTGCCGCGGGGCGGGTCGTAGTTCACCGTGGACATCGCGGCCCCGCTCTGGCCGTTGAACATCGTCAGGTACTCGGGCCCGGACAGGACGTACCCGCTCGAGTTGCGGTAGTCGGCGCTGGAGCTGCCGATGACCTGGCCGGTGCCGGAGCGCGTGCCGTCGGCGGTCTTCATGGCGACCTCGGCCCGGCCGTCGCCGTCGTAGTCGAAGACCTGGAACTGCGTGTAGTGCGCGCCGGCGCGGATGTTGCGGCCGAGGTCGATCCGCCAGAGGCGGGTGCCGTCCAGCCGGTAGGCGTCGACGTAGACGTCACCCGTGTAGCCGGACTGCGAATTGTCCTTGGCGTTGCCCGGATCCCACTTCAGCACGATTTCGTACTGGCCGTCGCCGTCCAGGTCGCCGACGCTCGCGTCGTTCGCGGCGTAGGTGTAGCTCTCTCCGGACGGCGTCGTGCCGCCCGGCGGGATCTGGATCGGCACGTCCCGGGTGCTCGCCGCGGCCGTGCTGTCCAGGGTCAGCGACTTCTCCGCGGCGAAGGCCGACATGCGTTCGACACCGCCGACGACCGCCCGGACGGTGTAGTTCGCCCCGGCGGGAGCGCCCGCGTCGAGGAAGCCGGTCGGGCCACCGGCGGGTGTCTGCGTCACCCTCGTGCCGTCGCGGTAGACGGCGAACTCCACGCCCGCGGGGTCGTCGGCGAGCAACCGCCAGCCGACCCGGTTTCCGGCCGCGGTGTGGACGCTGACCACCCCGCGGTTCAGCTTGTCGAACGTCGGCGCGGTCTCCCCCGCCGCGACGCCCGGCAGCAACCCCGCCACCAGGACGCCCACGAGCAGGCTGCGACTCAACGTGAACATGCTCTTCTCCTTGTCTGCTGTGGACGGGTTCAGCCGGTCGTGCAGGTGCTGCCGTTGAGGGTGAACGAGGCCGGCGCCGGGTTGGCCCCGGTGAACGTGCCGTTGAAGCCGATGCCGGTCGCCGCGTTCGGGGCCAGCGTGCCGTTCCAGGACAGGTTGGTGGCGGTGACCGCGCCGCCGTTCTGCGTGAAGGTCGCGCCCCAGCCGGGCAGGGTCACGCGCTGGCCGTCGGCGTAGGTGAAGGCCAGCGTCCAGCCGGTGAGCGTGCCCGTACCGGTGTTGGTGATGGTCACGTTCGCCGTGAACCCGCTGCCCCCGCCCCAGGCCGGCGCGGAATAGCCGATCTTGCACGTGCCGGTGCCGCCTGCGACGGTCGTCACGGTCGCCGCCGGGGAGCTCGCCGAGACGTTCCCCGCCGCGTCACGGGCCCGCACCTGGTACCGGTAGGTCGTCGAGGCGGTCAGGCCGGTGTCGGTGAACGTGGTCGTCCCGGTCGTGCCGACCTGGGCGAACGTGCCGCTGCCGGTCGCGCGGAGGACGTCGTAACCGGTGACGCCGACGTTGTCGGTCGAGGCACTCCAGCTCAGCGTGGCGCCGGTCGACGTCACCGCCGACGCGGACGGCGTGCCCGGCGTCGTCGGGACGACGGTGTCCGCGGTGCCGCCGCCGTAGATGGTGGCTTCCTTCGAGGTCTGGCGGACGCCGTTCGCGCCGTTCAGAAAGCGCTCTCCCCACGCCGTCAAGCTGGCCGGGTTGAAGTTGTTCACCAGGTCGAGGTAGGCGACGTCACTGCTGTTGCCGCTCCACGACCAGCCGAGATAGCCGAGGCCGCGGGCCTGCGCCTGGGCCATGATCGTGTCCTCGTCGGGGTTGCCGTCGGTGTGCATGTTCCCGAACTCCCCCACCACCAGCGGCAGGCCGGCGGTGCGGAAAGCGTCGAAGTACCCGGTGATCTCGGCCGCGGTGTCGTAGACGCCGTACATGTGGATGGAGAACACCGTGTTGTGCCGCGGATCGGTATTCTCCACCGAGGCGGCGTTGTCGCGCATGATGTTCTGCCAGTCCTGGCCCCACATCGGCGCGTCGGCCATCAGCAGGTGTTCCAGGCCGGCGCCGCGCAGCCGGGTGATCGCGTTGCTCGTGGCGCTCGCCCAGGTCGCGCTCACCTGCTGGTTGTTGCCGAACGGCTCGTTGCCGAGGTTGATCACGACGTAGTTCTCCTGGCCCTTCAGGGCACTGGCGACGCTGATCCAGTAGCTCGCGGCCTGGTCCAGGCTCGCGGCCGCCCCCTCCTCGCCGTATCCCGTGGTGTCGTGCGCTTCGAGTACGCAGATCAGGCGGGACTGCTTGCACAGCGAGACGACGTTCGCGACCTCGGCCGCCGACGTCGGGCCCCACCGCTGGCCGCTGCCGAGCACCACGCGCACGGTGTTGGCGCCGAAGGACTTGATGTCCGCGAACGCGCCGGTCTGGCTGGGATACCAGGCGTAGGGGTGGTTCACGCCGCGCATGACGAACGCGGCGCCGTTCGCTTCGACGACCTGGGTGCCGCTGACGTGCAGGCCGGCCGCCGCCGTGGCGCCGGGCAGCGCCGCGACCAGGGCCGGGTACCAGCGGCTTTCCATCTTCTGGATGCCGGTGGTGCTGTTCGGGTGGACGCCGTCGGTGGTGTCGGCCGCGGTGTCGAAGCCCGTCCACTGGTCGGCGACGGTGATCGGCGACGCGGCGGTGCTGTGCGCCTGCGCCCAGGCGGGGATGGCACTGTTCAGGTCGACGACCCGCTGGGCGCAGGCGGCGCAGGTGGCCGGGTTCATCGGGATGATCTTCGCGACGACGAGCTTCGTCGCCGGGTTGCTCGCCCGCATCTGGCCGAGCAGCGTCGTGTAGGCGTCGAGGATCGTGCTCGCGGCGATGTTGCTCCAGACGTCGTTGGTGCCCAGGTGCATCAGGACGATGTCCGGCCGGGTGGCGGAAAGCCAGCCTGGGAGCTGGTTGTCCCGGACGATGCCGGTGGCGAGGAACCCGCCGTGGCCCTCGTTCTCACCGTCGTAGGTGAAGCCACAGCCCTGGGCGGGGAGCGTCCCGACGAAGTCGACGTCGGTGTGGCCGGTGTCCTGCAGGTGCTTCCACAGCAGGGCGCGCCAGCACCCGGGCGAGCCGGTGATGGAGTCACCGAGGGCCATGATCCGGGTGGGGGCCGCTGCGGTTTTCGCTGTGGCTGGGGCGGGGGCTTGGACGACAACGCAGGCGGCGAAGAGCAAGCCGACGACGAGCGCCCGGAGAACACGCCGGGTCATACCGATCCTCCTGAAGGAAGTCGACAGGGACAGTCGGCCTGGGAGCGCTCCCAGCACGGCAGTGTAACGGCTCGGTCACCGGCGCGAAAGTATCGGCGGATTCGACCACGTCGTCGAACGCGGTCGGTCCACAGTGGACGACAGCGTCAGCGCATGATCGTGGTGAGCACGTCGACCCCGAGCTGCATCAGCCGCTGGAGGTCGAGGCGGTGCTGGATCATCCGCCCGTCTCGGCGGGACACCAGCAGGCCCGCTTCGCGCAGGCGGCCCAGGTGGCGGGAGACCTGCGGCACCGTCATCCCCGTCCGCGCCGCCAGGTCGGACGTCGTGATCGGCTCGTTCACCAGGTGGCGGCACAGCGAGAGCCGGGCCGGGTCGGCGAGGATCGCCAGGCGCAGGCGGACCTGGGCGTGGGTGTCGCGGGCGCCGTCGCCCTCGACCGGGAAGTGCACCACCACCGGGAATCCCGGGTCGACCTTGACGATCAGGTGCGGCCGGGCGTGCACCGACGGCACCAGCAGGCAGCGGCGGCCGCGCAGGTCGGCGTGCAGCGACTGGAGCTTGTCGAACACCACCGACGGCGGGTCCTGCCGCGCCGCCGCGTTCGGGCTGAGCGAGGCCAGTGCCTCGGCGACCGGCAGTGCGCTGACCCGCGCCCGCACGGTCGCGCACTCGCTCTCCAGCCGGTGCGCGACGCGGGCCCACTCGTCGGCGAAGAACTCCTCGGCGCAGGCGCGCAGGACGTCCAGCAGGTCCGCGCGGAACGCCTCCGGGTCGCCGACGAGGTGCCGGGCCAGCTCGCCGCGGCCGAACGACCGCCGCTCGCACGCCGCGACGTAGGCCTCGCGCGCCGCCGCGTCGCCCAGCAGGTCGCCGATCTCCACGAAGCCGCCGTGGATCGCCTCGGCCGCGGTCGCGGCGAAGCTGCCGATCGGCATTTGCGAGAGCCGGCCCAGCTCCTCCTCGAACGTCCGCCCCAGCGGCAGCTCGAACGGCAGCAGCAGCCGGCAGCGGCGGCGCGCCCACAGCGGCGCGTAGGTCTTCAACCGGCCGTGCAGCGCGGCCGAGGTGTCCGCCCGGACGCGGGTGAGCCACGGCCGCACCTCGAAGTGGTGCTCCGGCTCGGCGATCGAATGCAGGCACGCGAGCAGCTCGGCCAGCGGCGAGACCCCGGCGACGAGATCGGCCGCCCGGGCCCCGTGAACCGACAGCACCACCGGCATGCGTGCAGCTTAGGCCCCATGGTTACCGCGGTCGCGGTAAGCGTCGGCGGCAGCGCGGGGAAACGGACCTAGCCTTCCGGGATCCGCGACACGAGAGGCCAGGTCATGCCCGACTTCCTGCGCACCTTCTTCGACTTCCACGAGATCCTGGGCGTCCTGCCTGCGCTGCTGACCGAAGGGCTGCGCAACACCCTGCTGATCGCCGCGCTCGCGATCGTCTTCGGCGTCGTCGCCGGGGTGCTGCTGGCGATGCTGCTGCTGTCCCGGCGGCGATTGCTCCGGCTGCCCGCCCGGATCTACGTCGACGTCTTCCGGGGGCTGCCGGCGATCGTCACCGTCAGCCTGGTCGGCGTCGGCCTTCCCGCGGCCGGGCTGCGGCCCTTCGGGCGCGAGCCGCTCGGGTACGCCGTGCTCGCCATCGCGCTGATCTCCGCCGCCTACTCGGCCGAGATCTTCCGCTCCGGCATCCAGGCCGTCCCCGCCGGGCAGCTGCACGCCGCGCGCAGCCTCGGCATGCCGTACCTCACGGCGATGCGGGTGGTCGTCGTCCCGCAGGGCGTGCGCAACGTCCTGCCCGCGCTGGCCGGCCAGTTCATCATCGACATCAAGGAGAGCGCACTGGTGTACCTGCTCGGACTCGGCTTCGGCCAGCGGGAGCTCTACTTCATCGCCCAGGAACGACAGGCGGCGACGTACAACTCGTCGGCCCTGGTCGCCGCGGGCCTCTGCTACCTGCTGCTGACCATCCCGCTCACCTACGCGGTGAACAAGCTCGACAAGCGCATGCGCGAAGGCCGCCGCATCCCCGCCGGACCGGCGCCGGTCGTGCCCATTCCCGCGAAGGCGGCCGTCTGATGACCGCGGTGTCCGTGCGCGGCCTGCACAAGAGCTACGGCCCGATCGAAGTGCTCCGCGACGTCGACCTGGACGTGGCCGCGGGCGAGACCGTCTGCGTGATCGGGCGGTCCGGCTCCGGCAAGTCGACCCTGCTCAAGTGCCTCAACCTGCTGGAGGAGCCGACCGCCGGGGAGATCCGGATCGGCGGCACGGCGATCACCGGCGCCGGGGTGGACGTCGACGCCGTCCGCGCCCGCGTCGGCATGGTCTTCCAGCACTTCAACCTGTTCCCGCACCTGAGCGTGCTCAAGAACGTCACCGCCGCGCTGCGGACCGTCCGGCGTCTCGGCAAGGACGCCGCCGACGCCGCGGCCACGACCCAGCTGGAGCGGCTCGGCCTCGCGCACCTGGCCCACCAGCGGCCCGGCCGCCTTTCCGGCGGGCAGCAGCAACGCGTCGCGATCGCCCGCGCGCTCGCCATGGAACCCGAGGTGATGCTGTTCGACGAGGCGACCTCCGCGCTCGACCCCGAGCTGGTCAAGGACGTCCTCGACGTTATGCGCACCCTCGCGGGCTCCGGCATGACCATGCTCGCCGTGACCCACGAAATCGGCTTCGCCCGCGAAGTGGCCGATCGCGTGGTGTTCATGGACGACGGCCGCGTCGCCGAAGCCGGTCCCGCCCGCGCCACCCTCGACGACCCGGAAACCCCGCGGCTGCGCGACTTCCTCGCCCGCGTCCTCTGACCGTCCGGAAAGGACAATCACATGTTCCGCATCGCTGTCGCCGCGTTCGCCGGCGCCCTCCTGCTCGCCGGCTGTAGCGGCACGTCGTCCGCCGACGACCCGTACGGCCTGCTCGAGCCGGGCACGATCCGCGCCGCCACGCAGACCAGCCAGCCGCCGTTCGCCTACGGTGACCCGACGGGCAAGCCGGTCGGGTTCATCATCGACGTCACCGACGAGGCCGCCAAGCGGCTCGGGCTGAAGGTGGACTACAAGTCGACATCGGTGACGTCGTCGCTGGCCGGGCTGACCAGCCACCAGTACGACCTGGCCGCCGCGGGGCTGGGCGTCACCGACGAACGCCAGAAGAACGTCTCCTTCACCAAGCCCCTGTTCTGGAGCACCACGGCGGTGCTCACCACCGCGAGCTCGACCGCCGCGAAGCTCACGGACTTCGCGGGGCGGAAGGTCGGCGCGGTCACCGGGTCGACGCAGGAACCGTTCGTGCCGGCCAAGATGCCGGGCGCGGTCCCGATCGGCTTCCCCAACGCCAACGCCGCGGTGAGCCAGCTGCTCAACGGCGCCCTCGACGCGTTCGTCGTCGGCGGGCCGGACGCCGAGCAGTTCCTCAAGCAGTACCCCGCGCTGCGGCGGGCGGCCTCGGCGCCGGTCGAGCATCCGACGTCGATGGCCGTGCCCAAGGACCACGGCGCGCTGCTGACCGCGCTCGACCAGCAGATCGGCGCGATGGTCGCCGACGGCACCTACGCCCGGCTCTACCGCAAGTACTTCACCACCGCGCCGCTGCCCCAGCTCGTCGCCGCCTGGCCCGCGCTGGGCGCGCAGTTCGCGGGCGGGCTCTGATGGGCGGGTGGGAACGGCTGGCGCTGCCCGGCGACGAGCCCTGCTGGCGGCTCGTGCTCGACGTCCCCGCGCGCGACGGCGTCGTCCTGGTCGCCGACCTCTACGCCGACCGGCCCGATCCCCCGCCCGGGCCGGTGCTCCTCGAGCGCACCCCGTACGGCCGCCGGCTCGTGCGTCCCTCCGACGGCCCCCTCGGCCCCGAGGTGGCCACGCGGCGGTTCGTCACGGGCGGCTACCTGGTCGTGCGCCAGGACTGCCGCGGCCGCGGCGACTCCGGGGGCACGTTCACCAAGTACCTCAACGAAGCCGAGGACGGCTACGACACCGTCGAATGGATCGCCGCGCAGGACTGGTGCGACGGCCGGGTCGCGACGATGGGCGTCTCCTACTCGGCCCACGCGCAGGCCGCGCTGGCGTCACTGGGCGCGCCGCACCTGGCGGCCATGTTCCTCGACTCCGGTGGCTTCGCCAGCGCCTACGAAGCCGGGACCCGGATGGGCGGCGCGTTCGAGCTGAAGCAGGTGACCTGGGCGTTCCACCGCGCCCGCACCAGCGCGGAGGTGCTCGCCGACCCGGTGCTGCGGGCCACTTTGGACTCCGAGGACCTGCGGGCGTGGTTCACCCGGATGCCGTGGCGGCGCGGCGCGTCGCCGTTGCGGTTCGTCCCGGCCTACGAGGACTACCTGCTGGAGCAGTGGGAGCACGGGGTGTTCGACGAGTACTGGCGGCAGCCCGGCATCTTCGCGCGCGGCTTCTACGACCGGTTCCCGGACGTGCCGAGCCTGCACATCTCCAGCTGGTACGACCCCTACATCCGCACCGCCACCGAGAACTTCCGCGAGCTGGGCCGCAAGAAGCACAGCCCCGCCTACCTCGTGCTCGGGCCGTGGACCCACGGCGCCCGCAGCGAGCGGCATGCCGGCGACGTCGACTTCGGGCCCGAGGCGCCGCTCGACGGGAACCTCGACGACGACTACGTGACGATGCGGCTGCGCTGGTTCGACGCGCACCTCGCCGCGTCCGGCGAAACCCCGCCGCCGGTGCGGTACTTCCTGATGGGCGGCGGTTCCGGGCGCCGGACGCCCGAGGGACGGCTCGACCACGGCGGCCGGTGGCGCACGGCCACCGCGTGGCCGCCGGAGACCGCCGAGGACCAGGTGTTCCACCTGGGCGCGGACGGCAGTCTCGCGCGCACGCCGCCATCGGCTCCCGCGTACCTCGACTACGACTTCGACCCGGCCGACCCGGTGCCCACCCTCGGCGGCCAGGTCACCTCCGGCGAGCCGGTGATGAGCGGCGGCGCGTTCCACCAGTGCCCCGACGAACGCTTCTTCGGCGCGGCCGAGCCGTTCCTGCCGCTGGACAGCCGGCCGGACGTGCTGGTGTTCCAGACGCCGCCGCTGACGCGGGACGTCGCGGTCGCCGGGCCGGTCACCGTCCGGCTGGCGGTGTCGTCCACGGCGGCCGACACCGACTTCACGGTGAAGCTGATCGACGTCCACCCGCCCAGCGCGGACTATCCGCAGGGGTTCGCGATGAACCTCACCGACGGCATCCTGCGCTGCCGCTACCGGGACTCCTTCGCCGAGCCGGCGCCGATGGTGCCCGGCGAGGTCTACGACATCACAGTCGAGGCTCCCGACACGGCGAACCTGTTCCGGGCCGGGCACCGCATCCGGCTCGACGTCAGCTCCAGCAACTTCCCCCGGTTCGACGTCAACACGAACACCGGTGCCCGGGAAGTCGGCGACCGCCGGAAGGTCGTGGCGACCAACCGGGTGCACGTCGACGGACGGTCGTGGCTGACTTTGGCGGTGCTGCCGGAAGACTGAGGGGTGGCCCGAATGGCCCAGTCCGATGGGAGGACGCGCGCGTTGCCCGTGGCCGGGCGGCTGGGTACAGTCGCCTGCGTCAAGATCATTTCTCGACGACGCCGCACCGGCCCTCAGGAGCACGACGTGCGTATCCCCCCTCGGTTCGCCGCATCCGCGATCCTCGTTTCGGCGCTGCTCACCGCGTCACCCGGCAGCGCGCAGGCCGCGACGGCGAAGTGGCCCGGCGATCCGGCCGTCACGGTCGCCGACGCCGCCGGCTACTTCGGCGAGAACCTCAGCGGGCTCTCGTTCGCGAGCGCCGACGAGCTGTGGGCGGTCAAGAACGGCCCCGGCACCCTCTACCGGCTCACCCGCACCGGCACCACCTGGGCGCCGGCGAGCGGCTGGCCGTCCGGGAAGAAGCTGCACTACCGCGACGGCAGCGGTGACCCGGACGCGGAAGGCGTGGTGGCCACGCCCGACGGCGTCTTCGCCGCGACCGAGCGGGACAACGACGAGGACGGCAGCCTGCTGAAGGTGCTGCGGTTCGACACCGGTGCGTCGTCGGCGTCACTCAGCGCGGTCGCGGAGTGGAACCTCACGGGCGACCTGCCGTCGGTCGACGACAACGGCGGCTTCGAGGGCATCACCTGGGTCCCGGACTCGTTCCTGACCGCCGGCGGCTTCCGCGACGACCACACGAAGGCGGCGTACGACCCGGCGACCTACGCCGGCCACGGCACCGGGCTCTACTTCGTCGGCCTCGAGGACGAGGGCAAGATCTACGCCTACGCGCTCGACCAGGCGGGCGGCGGGTTCACCCGGGTGGCGACCATCGCGTCCGGGTTCCCGAAGGTCATGGAGCTGGAGTTCGACCCGGCGACGGGCAGCCTCTGGTCGGTCTGCGACGACACCTGCGACGGCAAGACGGCGACGCTGAAGATCACCGGCGGCAAGTTCACCGTCTCGGCGACGTACGCGCGGCCGTCGAAGATGCCGAACTACAACAACGAGGGGTTCGCGATCTCGCCGCAGTGTTCCGCCGGGCGCAAGACGGTGGTGTGGTCGGACGACGCGAACGACGGCAACCACGCCCTGCGGGCCGGGACGCTGTCCTGCTGAGGAAAACGCACTTAGCCTCCCGCTTACCTTTGTTACTCCGAGTGCACTAATACCCGCCTTCCTGATCACCGGTTCGTGTGATTCAGGACGGCTTTGGGTATGTGGGCACCATGGTTGTCAGAGCACCGGAACGTCCCACCGCGACGCTCGTCGTGTCCCCACCACGGCGGGCCAACCAGTTCGCCCACTGCGTTCCGTTGTTCCACGAGCACAGCGGGCTGCCGGCCGAGGACCCCCGGCGATCCGACCTGCGCGACCGGCTGATCACCGAGCACCTCGAGCTCGCCGAGAACATCGCCAAGCGCTTCGGCGGCCGCGGCGAGTCCTTCGACGACCTCGTGCAGGTCGCGCGGACCGGCCTGATCCACGCCGTCGACCGCTACGACCCGGCCAAGGGCCGCGACTTCCTGTCCTTCGCCGTGCCGACGATCATGGGCGAGGTCCGCCGGCACTTCCGCGACAGCGCGTGGTCGATGCGCGTGCCCCGGGGGCTCAAGGAGCTGCAGCAGAACCTCGCCCGGGCGACCGGCGAGCTGGCCCACGACCTGGGCCGCTCCCCCACCCCCAGCGAGCTCGCGGCCCACCTCGACATCGACGTCGAGACGGTCCGCGAAGGTCTGCTCGCGGCGGAGGCGTACAAGCCGGCGTCCCTCGACGCGCCCGCCCGCGGCGGCGACAACGTCACGGTCGCCGACCAGCTGGCCGACGAGGAGACCCCGTACAGCAAGGCCGACGACCACCTGACGTTGCAGGCCGCGATGGCCGGCCTGCCGCCCCGGGAGCGCGCGATCATCGAGATGCGGTTCGTCGAGGAGCTGACGCAGAGCCAGATCGCCGAGCGGGTGGGCGTCTCCCAGATGCAGATCTCCCGGCTGCTGACCAAAACGCTGGAACAGCTGCGGCACCGCATCGTCGCCGACTAGGGCCCTTCAGCTCGGCTGCTCCTTCAGGTAGGCGGCCAGCTCGGCCACGGTCGGCTGATCGAAGACCACCGTGGCCGGCAAATCGATTCCCGACAGCCCGGCCAGCCGGGTGCGCAGCTCGATCACCGTCAACGAGTCGAAGCCCAGCTCCAGGAACGGCCGGTCGTCGGCGATCACCGACGCGTCCGGGTGGCCCAGGACCGTCGCGACCTCCGCGCGGACCAGCTCGCGCAGCTCGGCCTCGGCCGGGTTCGACGGCCAGGTGGGACGCGGTGCGGCGGCACGCGAACCGCCGATCGGCGGGGCCATCGAAGCGCTCGGGTCGAAGCGGACCGGGACCAGCACCGGTTCGGCCGAGCCGAGTGCCGCGTCGAACAGCGCCAGGCCCTGCTCAGCCGTGAGCCCCGCGACGCCGGACGCGTGGATCCGGCGGCGGGCCGCGGCCGAGATCCGGTCGCCGAGGCCCGTGCCCAGCTCCCACAGCCCCCACGCCAGCGACAACGCGGGCAGCCCCTCGGCCCGGCGCCGGTGCGCCAGCGCGTCCAGCACCCGGTTGGCGGCCGCGTAGTTGGCCTGCCCCGCCTTGCCGAACACCCCGGCGATCGACGAGAACAGGACGAACGCCGTCAGCGGCAGGTGCCGGGTCACCTCGTCGAGCACCAGCGCCGCGTCCACCTTCGGGCGCAGCACCGTGTCCAGGCGCTCCGGCGTCTGCGCGGCCAGGACACCGTCGTCCACCACCGCCGCGCTGTGCACGACCGCTGTCAGCGGCGGGTCGCAGCTCTCGACCAACCGCGTCAGAACAGCCCGGTCCGCGACGTCGGCGGCGACGATCCGCACCCTTGAGCCCAGCTCCGCCCGCAACTCCGCGGCGCCGGGAGCCGACGGCCCGCTCCGGCTCACCAGCAGCAGGTGCCGGACGTCGTGCGCGGTCACCAGGTGCCGGGCCAGCGCCCGCCCGAGCGCGCCCGTCCCGCCGGTGACCAGCACCGTCCCTTCCGGACCGAACGGCCGGCCCTCGGACGGCGGGGTCCGCGCGATCCGCAGCACGTGCGGCACCCCGTCGCGGACGGCGATCTGCGGCTCCGCGCTGCCGCCGACGAGACCGGCGACCCGCTCCACCGGGAAGCCGGGCTCCAGGTCGACCAAGGTGATCCGGCCCGGATACTCCGCCGCCGCGGCGCACCCGAAGCCCCAGACCGCCGCCGCGGCGAGGTCCGGGACCGGCCCGGTCGCGTTCCGCGTCACGAGGACCAGCCGGTCGCCGCGCTCCTGCCAGTCGTGCAGGACGGCGAGTGCCCGGCCGGTCGCCGTCCGGACGTCGCCGGGCCCGATTTCCACGACGCGCACCGGTTCCGCAGTCGCCACCGGCGGCGGCAGGGTCATCGGAATCCACTGTGGACGGTAGAGCATCGTGTCCCGGGCCGCCATCGGCCGCGTCGTCAGGGACTCGACGCGGGCGACCGGCTGCCCGCCGTCGTCGAACAGGTCGACGCGGACGGTGCCGGCGCCGAGGCGGACGCCGTACACCCGGGCCCGCCGGGCTCCGGGCGCGTGGACCTCGACACCGCTCCACAGGAACGGCACCCTCGGCTCGGCCGCCGGCCCCTCGGCGAGCGCCGTCGCGTGCACGGCCGCGTCCAGCAGGACGGGGTGCAGCGCGAAGCGCCCGCCGACGTCCGGCGCGAGCTCCACCTCGGCGAAGAACTCCTCCTCGCGCGTCCACAACCGTTGTACGGCTTGGAAAACAGGACCGTAGGAGTGGGCGCGGTAGGCCTCGGCGACGTCGGCTTCGACGGCGTCCGGCGGCGGCCATGCCCCGGTCCAGCCGGCCGGAACTGGCCCACGCGGACGCACCCGTCCCGACGCGTGCTTCTGCCAGCGCTCGTCCGCCGGACGCCGGGCGTAGACGTCCACGCACGGCCCGTCCACGACGACCTGGACGTGGACGTCCTGTCCGCCGTCGAGCCGCAGCGGCGCTTCGATCGTCAGCTCCTCGACGGCCGTCCCGCCGGCGTGCAGGGCCAGCTCGACGAACGCCGTCCCCGGCGCCAGGACCGCTCCCCCTACGACGTGGTCGGCGAGCCACCGGTGCCGGCGGACGCCGAGCGAGCCGCCGTGCACGATCCGCGGCGAGTCGGGCGCGACCAGCGCCGGGCCGAGGATCGCGTGGTCCCCGCCGGCCGGCTCCGGCGACTGCGGGTCGAGCCAGTACCGGGTGCGCTTGAACGGATACGTGGGCAAGGCCGTGATCCGCGCGCCGCTGCCGGCGAACACCGCGCGCCAGTCGACGGGGACGCCGGCGGTGTGCATGGCGCCGGCCGCCGTCAGCACTCCGCTGCCCGACATCGTCCCCGGCTGGGTGCCGGCCGCGTGCCGGCTGAGCACGGGCGCCGGCCCGATTTCGAGGCCGACGACCGGGCCGGGGGCGGCGATCGTGGCCAAGGCGTCCGCGAAGCGTACTGCCGAGCGGGCGTGCCGCCGCCAGTGGCCGGGCTCGATCTCGTCGACGAGCTGCCCGGTCAGGCACGACACCAGCGGCAGGACCGGCCGGTGGTGCTTCAGCCCGGTGGCGACGTCGTGGAACTCGTCGAGCACCGGCTCCAGCAGCGGCGAATGGAACGCGTGGCTGACGCGCAGCCGCGTCCCGCCGCCGAAGCGCGCGGCCAGGGCCGTCGTCGCGGTGTCCTCACCGGAGAGGACGAGCGAGCGCGGCCCGTTGACCGCGGCGATCGCGACCCCGTCGCCCACCAGCGGCGTCACCTCGGCTTCGGTGGCTTCCACGGCGATCATCACCCCGCCGCCGGGCAGCGAGGCCATGAGCCGGCCACGGGCGGCCACCAGCGTCGCCGCGTCCGGCAGGGACAGCACCCCGGCGACGTGCGCGGCGGCGATCTCGCCGACCGAATGCCCGGCCAGCACGTCCGGCCGCAGCCCCCAGGACTCGAACAGCCGGTACTGGGCGACCTCGAAGGCGAACAGCGCGGCCTGGGCGTGATCCGTGCGGTCCAGCGCCTCGCCGCCGGTGAACGCGATGTCGCGCACCGGGCCGCCCAGCGCCTCGCACGCTTCGTCGAAGGCGTCGGCGAACACCGGGAACAGGTCGGAAAGCTCCCGTCCCATGCCGGCGCGTTGTGCGCCCTGCCCGCTGAACAGCAGGGCCAGCCGGGTCCCGCCGCGCACGCTCCGGCCGGGCACGCGGCCCTCGGCGACGGCCCGCAGGGCTTCGGGATTCCCGGCGGGCACCAGCACGCGGTGCGCGAGCGGCGTCCGGCGGGCGAGTGTGTAGGCGACGTCGATGGTGTCCGGAGCCCCGGCCAGGCCGGCCGCGACCTGCCGCAGCGCGTCGTCGTCGGCCGCGCTGAGCAGCCACGGCGCCGCCGGAAACGCCTGCGGCGCTTCGGTTTCCGGTGCCGGTGCCTCTTCGAGGAGCACGTGCGCGTTGGTGCCGCCGATCCCGAAGGCGGACACCCCGGCCCGGCGGACCCGGCTCGCGCGCGGCCACGGCCGCGCCTCGGACAGCAGCGCCACTCCGCCGCCGGCCCAGTCGACGTGCGGGCTCGGCTCGTCGGCGTACAGCGACGGCGGCAGCTGCTCGTGCCGCAAGGCCTCGACCATCTTGATCACGCCGGCGACCCCGGCCGCGGCCTGGGTGTGGCCGATGTTCGACTTCACCGAGCCGAGCCACAGCGGGTCGCCGCCCCGGCCGTACGCCGCGATCACCGCTTCCGCCTCGATCGGGTCGCCCAGGGACGTGCCGGTCCCGTGCCCCTCGACGGCGTCGACGTCGGCGGCGGCCAGTCCGGCGTCCGCGAGGGCCGACGCGATCAGGGCCTGCTGCGCGCGCCCGTTCGGCGCGGTCAGCCCGTTCGACGCGCCGTCGGCGTTCACCGCCGTCCCGCGCAGGAGCGCCAGGACCGGGTGCCCGTGCCGGCGCGCGTCGGACAGCCGTTCCAGCAGGAGCACGCCGGCGCCCTCGGACCAGGCCGTGCCGTCCGCGCCGGCGGCGTACGACCGGCACCGCCCGTCCGGGGACAGGCCGCGCTGGCGGCTGAAGGCCAGGAAGGTCCGCGGGGTCGCCATCACCGTCGCCCCGCCGGCGACCGCGAGCGAACATTCGCCGGCGCGCAGCGCTTTCGCCGCGAGGTGCAGGGCGACCAGCGACGACGAACAGGCCGTGTCGACGGTGAGCGCCGGGCCGGTCAGCCCGAAGGTGTAGGAGATCCGGCCCGAGGCCACCGCGTGCGAGGAGCCGATGCCCAGCCACGCTTCGAGCTCGTGGGGGGTGGTGAACCGGCTCGCGTAGTCCTCGTTCATCACGCCGGCGAACACGCCGGTGTCGCTGCCGCGCAGCGTCGCGACGTCGATGCCGGCCCGCTCGAACGCCTCCCACGTCGTCTCCAGCAGCAGCCGCTGCTGCGGGTCGGTGGCCAGGGCCTCCCGGGGCGAGATGCCGAAGATGCCCGCGTCGAAGTCGCCCGCGCCGTCGAGGAACCCGCCGCGGCGGGTCACCGACCGGCCGATCGCGTCGGGGTCCGGGTCGTACAGCTCGTCGGGGTCCCAGCCGCGGTCGGCCGGGAACTCGCCGGTCGCGTCGACCTGGTCCGCGACGAGCCGCCAGAGGTCCTCCGGCGAGCGCACGCCGCCGGGGAACCGGCAGGCCATCGCCACGATGGCGATCGGTTCGGCGGCGGGTGCCGGCCGCGCCGGCGCTCGTGTCGTCGAGTCGCCCGAGGCGAGCCGGGCGAGCTCCGCGATGACCTCGCCGGGCGTCGGGAAGTCGTAGATCAGCGAGTGCGGCACGGGCACGCCGGTGAGCGCGGTGACGCGGTGCCGGAACTGGACGCCGGCGAGCGAAGACAGTCCGAGGTCGGTGAAGGGCCGGTCGCGCCAGCCGTCGCCGCCGTCGTGGCCGCACAGCGCGACCAGCTCGGCGCGGACGATCGCGGCCAGGTCCAGGGGTTTCGGCGCGCTGGACAGGGCGTTGCGGCGCGGTTTGCCCGACGGCGTCCTCGGGATCTCGTCGACCTCGATGTAGGCGACTGGCACCTTGTACAGCGAGAGCCGGCTCAGGCACAGCCGCCGCAGCGCTTCGGGGTCGAAGCCGTCCGGCCCGGGGACCACGAACGCGATCGGCACCGCGCCGACGACGTCGTCGGGGCGGCCGGCCACGAGGACGTCCCGGACCGACCCCTCGAGTACGGCCTCGATCTCGGTCGGGTGGACGTTCTGGCCGCCGCAGACGATGACGTCGTCGATCCGGCCGTCGAGCACGAGCCTGCCTTCTTCGAGGCGGCCCGCGTCGCCGGTGGGGTACCAGCCGTCGCGCAGCGGCGAGGCCTGCCCGTGGTAGCCGAGCATCAGCCCCGGGCCGCGCACGAGCACCTCGCCGGCATCGATCCGGATCTCGACGCCGACCATCGGGGTCAGCCCGGTCGTGCCGGGCGTCTCCACGGCGATCTTGCCGCCGGTTTCGGTGCTCCCGTAGCCGTTGAGCACCTCGGTGCCGAACAGGTCGCGCGCCGCGGCGCGGGTCGCCGGCGTGCACTGCGCGCCCGACGTCAAGCACAGCCTCGGTGCGCCGAGCGGGCCGTCGTGTTCCTGGCGGAGCCGCAGGTAGGTGGCGGGGACGCCGGCCAGGACGCAGCCGGCGTGGGCGGCGAGCAGGTCCGGGGACAGGCCGTCGGCGAGCCGGGTGTGGGCCCCGATCGCGATATTCGCGACGAAGGCCAGCGACAGCGCGTAGGCGTGGTGCGTCGGCAGTGGCCACAGGAGCGTGTCGTCCGCGGTGAGCCCGAACATCGGGACGTAGCACGCGGCGGTCGACCACAGCATCGCGCGCTGCGAAAGCAGGACGCCTTTCGGACGGCCCGTGGTGCCGGAGGTGTAGAGCAGCCAGGCCGGTTCGTCGAGCGCGAGATCGTCTCGCGGCTGTGGTGCCGTTCGTTTCGGCGGGTCCTCGACGAAGAGGACCCGCAGGCCCCGGCTCTCGCCGAGCCGGCGCGCCAGTTCCGCGTGGCGTGCCTCGGTGATGAGCAGGGTCGCGCCGGAGTCATCGGCGATGTGGGCGAGCTCGGCTTCGGTCGCCCTGGTGCTGACCGGGACGCCGACGGCGGCGGCACGCAGCACGGCCAGGAGGTACTCGGCGAACTCGACCCGGCTGCCGACGTGGACGAGCACCCGATCGCCCCGCGCGACGTCGAGCCCGGCGGCGTACTCGGCGCTGCGGGCGGCGAGCTGTCCGTAGGTGATGGTCCGCGCGCCGTCGGAGTAGGCCGGCCGATCACCGGGATGGGCGGACAACGCGGCGGTGAGCGGCCGGACGAGCCCGGCCCGGAGATCTTCCACTGCTCCGGGTATACCGCAGGTTCCGCCTCGACGGCCACGAGGGACGTTTCGGCGACGCCCCGGTGACGGCCCGGCTGCGACGCTGTCCGGGGTTCCCGTAGCGGGAGGAGAGCCGTCCCATGCCGCCGCCACCGAGGGCTCACGCGAAGCTCCCCGCGCTGACGGTGGCCCCGGCGCCAGCCGCGGTGAAGGAGCGCCCGCCGCCGCGGAAACCCCCGCCGCTGCCGGCGTCGAACGCGGCGGCGCTCGCGGCGTTGCGGGCGGGTGACAAGAAGCCGCTCGCGGACCCGACGCGCAAGGAGTCGCAGGACAGCCTCGGGAACGGCGCGGTGGCGGCGGGGCTGGCCCGGAGTCCGGGCGCGGACCCGAAGTTCGCGGTGCTGAAGAAGGACATCGCGCACAAGAAGCAGACGGTCGCGAAGTCCCACCTGCCGGCGAACAAGGAAGCGACGTCGGCGCAGGACGCCTCGGTGCCGCCCAAGGACGACGAGATCGCGCAGGGCAAGACGGCCAACGCCGAGAAGATGAACGAGGCCAAGCCGAAGGACTTCGACAAGGAAGCGTTCGTCAAGGCCGTCGAGAAGGCCATCGCCGAGAAAGCCCCGAAGAACCTCGAAGAAGCCGACGACTTCGCCGGATCCGGCAAGCCGGCCGAGGTCAAGGCCGAGGTGCAGGGCAAGGTCGGCGAAGGCAGGACGGACTCGGCCGAGCAGATCGCCGACACGACCGCGGCACCCCCGGACACCTCGGCCGCCGAGGTCAAGCAGGTCGTGCCGATGACGGCCGACCGGCCGCCGGGCACCCCGGGCACGCCCGACCCGGCGAAGGCGGCACCGGACAAACTGCCGCCGTCGGCCACCGACCTGTCGGCCGGCCCGGCGAGCGTCGACAAGGAGATGGCCGACCACCAGGTCACCGAGAAGCAGCTGTCGACGGACCCGGCGTTCAGCCCGGCGCTGAAGGACAAGAAGACCGCGGAGCGGCATTCCGAGGCGACACCGCCGGAGCTCCGCAAGAACGAGTCGCAGCAGCTGCGCCAGACGACGGCGCAGGCCAAGCACTTCGGCGCCACCGCGATGGGCGCGATCGCCACCCGGCGAGTGCACACCGGCCGGCTCGTCGACGGCGGCAAGGAGACCACGAAGACCGGCGACCAGGACAAGCGTGCCCAGGTGACGGCCCTTCTGCAGAAGGTCTTCGACACGATGAAGACCGACGTCGAAGGCATTCTCACCGGCCTGGACAAGCTCGTCGACGTCCAGTTCACCGCGGGCGAACAGGTGGCCCGCGACGAGTTCACGGCCGAACACCGGCGCAAGATGGACGACTACAAGTCGCGCCGCTACGGCGGCCCGTGGGGCCTGGTCAAATGGGGCCACGACAAGCTGTTCGGCCTGCCGGACGAAGCGAACCAGATCTTCGTCGAGGCCCGCGACCACTACGTCAAGCGCATGCGCGGCGTCATTTCCGACGTCGCGGACACGATCGGCCGCGAGCTGACGAGAGCGAAGCAGCGCATCGCCACGGGCCGCACGGAGCTGCAGAAAGCGGTCGACAGCCTCCCGAAGGACCTCAAGGCCCTCGGCACCCGGGCGGCGGCCGGTTTCGCCGACAAGTTCGACGAGCTGACCCAGTCGGTCGACGACAAGAGCACCGAGCTGGTCGACACCCTGGCCACGAAGTACACGGACGCCGTCAAGTCGGTCGACGCCGAGATCGCCGTGGAGAAGGAGAAGAACCGGGGGCTCGTCGACAAGGCTCTGGACGCGGTCAAGGGCGTCATCAAGACGATCCTCGAGCTGAAGGACATGCTGCTGGGGGTGCTCGCGAAGGCCGCGCAGGCGGTGATGGGCATCCTGAAGGACCCGATCGGCTTCCTGGGCAACCTGGTGTCCGCCGTCGGCGGCGGGTTGAAGCAGTTCAAGAACAACGCGGTGACGCATTTGCAGCAAGGGGTGCTGTCGTGGCTGCTGGGCACCGCGGCGACGGCGGGGATCGAGCTGCCGACGAGCTTCGACGTCGCGAGCATCCTGGTGCTGATCGCGAGCCTGATCGGCCTGTCCTGGGCCAACCTCCGCGCCCGGCTAGCCCGCAAGCTCCCGAAGGAGGCCATGGCGGCGATCGAGGCGGGCGAGCACGCGCTGCCGATCGTGGTGGAGGTCCGCAAACGCGGCATCCGCGCCCTGTGGGACGACCTCAAGACCCGTGTCGGCGACCTGAAGAAGAGCCTGATCGACAACCTGGTGTCGTACCTGCTGCCGACGATCATCCTGGCGGGGATCACGTGGATCATCTCGCTGTTCAATCCCGCGTCGGCGTTCATCCGCGCGTGCAAGATGATCATCGACATCATCAAGTTCATCGTGACCAACGGTCGCCAGATCATCGAGTTCGTCAACACGGTGCTGGACGCGGTGATCGCGATCGCCAAGGGCGGCGCCGGCGGGGTGGCCGGACTCGTGGAGAAGGCTCTGGCGCGGTCGATTCCGGTGCTGATCGGCGCTTTGGCCGCGCTTCTGGGAGTCGGCGGGATCGCGGGGAAGGTCAAGGAGGTCTTCCAGAAGCTGGCCCGGCCGGTGACCAAGGCCGTCGACTGGGTGATCGACAAGATCGTCGGGCTGGCCAAGAAGGTCTGGGCCAAGATCAAGGCGCTGGCGAAGAAGCGGAAGCGCCCGGCCGCTCGCCGGCCCGGGGACCCACGCCAGGACAAGCATCCCGGGACCGACCAGGGTGCGCTCGATGCCGCGCTCCGCGACGCGCACGACCTGGTCCGCACCGGCATGCCGGCCGACGAGATCGAAAAACGCCTCCCGCCGATCCGGCGCCGGCACCGGCTGACCGCACTCAAGCTCGTCGTGGAACGGCGCGAGGGCGACCACAACGTCGTCCACTTCGCCGCGACGATCAACCCGTCGAAGGAGAGCCGGGCGGAGAACTCGCCGCTGAGCCGGAAGAAGGCACAGGCCGACTACGGGGTCCTCATCAAGAACGGCCGGAAGTTCCAGCGTTTCGCCGACGCGAACAACCTGATCATCGAAGTCCGGCCCACCAACTCGGACTCGATCCGCCACCTCATGCGCGGCGCCTGGTACAAACCGGTGGACATCAAGGCGAAGACGATCCAGCGGTCGGATACGTACCTGGGCATCGAACCGGAGAAGAAGGGCCTGGTCGGGTTCTTCGTCAACGCCGTGCCGCAACCGAAACGGCGGAACCTCGAAAGGGCCGACGTCGAGGCGGGCCGGAGACGCTATCGCATGCGGGTCGACGAACGTCAGGAGTACGGTGCCAAGATGAAGAAGCTGGCCCGGAAACCCTTGGGCCCCGGCCGGTTCGAAGTGCTCGGCTACGTCGTCCACGGCTACGACAAGAACAAGGCCCGGCACCCCATCGCCGGCGACCACGACCTGTACGACATCCGCCGCCCGGACGGGACCGAGATCCCGATCGACGAGTACGAACTGCTGGTCCTCGACATGCAGGCGGGCAAGTTCGGCGTGATGCACGGCGCGGTCGTGCGGTGGGACCCCGACGACCCGCACGAAAAGGAGATGCGCGACAAGCTCGTGCGGCAGCACCAACGCGGCGGCGACGAGGGTCTCGTGCGGTTCGCGCCGGGCCAGCCGATGCGGTTCGTCGTGGCGGAGACCCCGCAGTGGACGGACCGGCGGCCCTGGCACCCGCCGGCGGGGAGGCCGGACTAGTGGACGCCCCCGCCGAACGGGCCCGGCTGCTGGCCCGGAGTGCCCGGCTCGCCGGCCAGGATTCGCCGGACATCACCCAGGTCCAGGAAGTCAACCGCCGGTACCGGGCCCTGCTGCCCGAGGTGACGGTCGCGCGGTCGCCGGCCACCGGCGAGGCGGTGCGCTGGCCGATCGACGTGTTCGGCCTCGACGGCCCGTTCTGGGACCACGAGACCCCGATCCGCCGCCCGTCGTCGTCGCGGCCGCCGGACTGGCTGGCCATGACGGGCGCGATGAGGCTCGCCGATCCGGTGGAGCACCCGGCGTTCGCCGTGGTTCCGGGCCCGGACGTGCCGTTCGTGGTCCCGCGGATACTCGACGCCCCGGACGTGCGGGCGGTGCTCGCCGAGGTGCCGGTCGGCGCGCACACCGGGTGGACGATCAGCTACTTCGGGCCGAAGCCGGAAGGGGTCCGGCTGGTGAACCTGTGGGGCACCAACAAGTACCCGGTCTACCGGGAGGGCGGCCGGGGCGGCTGGGACTGGGTGATACCCCGGGTCGCCGAGTACGACTTCGACCTCACGCCGTGGCTCCGCTCCGGCAAGCTGCGGTGGCTGGCGCCGGGCGACGAGTCGGCCACCGCGCGAGAGGGCCTGTCCGACTGTCCCTTCGCGGACCTGCCCGGCCGCCGCCGGATCACGGTCATCAGGAACGGCCTGGTCCAGCACCTGGCTTCGTTCGCCGGCCACGGCGCGGGGTGACGACCCGACGTCAGGAGCCGGGGCAGGCTTCCGTGTGGGGAACCGCCATCGGCACCACCCGGATGGCCGCCCCCGCGATCGCCGCGTTCCCCACCCGGTCCTGCCCCGCGGCGAACGTCGAAGCCAAGTGCGAAGGCACCGTCTTCGACGAACCATCCATCGCCGTCTTCGCGGACTGAGCGTTCCCGACCACCGCCGGCACCAGCACCAGCTTCTTCTTTCCCTTGTCTGCGGCCGAAGCGACACTCAGCTCCTGCGCCGTCACCGGCACCGCGGGCTTGGTCTGCGGAGGCATCAACTCAGGCATGCGCACTCCCGTTTTCGGTCAGAAGCCCAGCATACCGGCCCAGCTCGGCCGGGCGGAACAACCGCGCCTCGCGCTGGAACTGCCGCGATACTCCCCGCACCACGTGCCGCATGCCGATCGACGACGACACACTGTCGGCCGCCGACAACGCTGCCGTGCGGGCGGCCGACGCGATGCCCGCTCCCGTCATGTCCAAGCGGCACAACACGTCCACGTCGACGTCCGGCGACAACGGCGCCTCGGGCGGGAACGCCAGCTCCCACAACCGGCGACGCTCGGCGAGACCCGGCCGCGGGAAGTGGACCACGAAGTGGAACCGCCGGGTGAACGCCGGATCGATGTTCTCCTTCAGGTTGCTCGTCAAGATGATCAGCCCGTTGCTCGCTTCCAAGCGCTGCAACAGATAACCCACCTCGAGGTTCGCGTAGCGGTCGGTTCCCTGCTTGACCTCGCCGCGCTTGCCGAACAGCGCGTCCGCCTCGTCGAACAGCAGGACCGCGTGGCTGTCCTCCGCCTGCCTGAACACCTCCTCCATGTTCTTCTCCGTCTCCCCCACCCACTTCGACACCACCTGCGCCAGATCCACCTTCAGCAGCTCCAGGCCGAGCATCCCGGTGACGACCTCCGCCGACATCGTCTTGCCCGTGCCCGGCTCGCCGGTGAACAACGCCTTCACCCCGCCGGTCGAGGCGCGGGCGAAACCCCAGGACTCCGCGATGCGGGGCCACGCGCGGAACGCCGACGCGATCTCGGCCACCTGGCTCATCTGGGCCTCCGGCAGCACCAGGTCGTCCGCCGTGCGGCGCGGGGTGATCGACTGCACGACCCCGCTGGTGCGACCTCGCGTCACCGTCGCGATCGCCGGCTCCACGTGCTCGGTGACCGGGTGGCCGTCGCCGGACAGGCGCGCGCCCGCGTCGGCCACCGCGGCCACCGCGCGGAGCTCGCCGCCGCTCATGCGGTAGCGGGCCGCCAGGTCCGTCAGCACCTCCGGATCCAGCACCGGGAACGCCGACGACCACATCTCCCGGCGCTCCGGGAAGTCCGGCGCCGGGATCGTCAGCTCCGCGTACGTGCGGGTCGCCAGCAGTTCGGGCGGGCGCCACGGGTTCGTGCCGGTCAGGCACAGCGGCACGCCCGATCTCACCAGCGCCTCGTCGAAGTCGCGGTCCGCCGGCAGCCACAGGATCGCGTTCAGCGCCGCGGCGGTCCGCAGGTCCCGCGCCACGTCGGCGGTCACGCGCCGCAGGGGCCGGCCGGCCGCCGCCGCCAACGCCCGCGCCGCGTCCGCTTGGCTGTCGGGCGGGCACCCCCACAGGCCGACCACGTCGACGTCGCCCGCGGCCAGCGCGCGGCCGAGGGTGCCGAGCCGTGCCGACTCCAGGTACGGGGACGCCACCTGCCGCACCGGGCACGTCACCTCGCCGGGGTCGTGGCCGAGGATCCCGACGTCGCCACCCCAGCCCATCAGGTACTCGAACACGCCGCCGCCCAGTGCCAGTTCCCGGGCCGGCTCGCTCGGCGCATCGTCGTACGCCCGCAGCAGGCCGTAGCGGCGCAACCGGCCCGCGGAGCCCAGCGCCCGGCGCACCGCCAGACGGTCCGCCGGCGTCTCCGCGACCACCGTGACCAGCAGCTCCACGCACGGCGCCCGCCGGTTCAGGTTGTCCACCACGTACGCGTAGACGCGCTCGTAGCCCGGGTCCAGCTCCGGCGCGGCCACCAGCAGCAGCGCGTCCTGCTCCACCCGGGTCAGGCCGTAGCGGGTCGCGAGGGCGTCCAGCGGCAGCGTCACCCCGCGGGCCGCGGCCAGGCGCCGGAGGTGCTGCTCGGACTCCGGGTCCGGGCGCGGCGCGGACGGCGGCTCGGTCATCGCCTCGGTGAAGGCGTCCACGCGGTCGAGCAGCGCGTCGACCTGCTCGTCCGTCACGCAGAACGGCGTCAGGTCCGGGCGCGTCAGCACCGCCGCGGCCGCCGACTGGCGGGCGACGGCGGTCCGCAGCGCCTGGTGCAGCTCCGCCAGGCGCACCCGGAGGTGCTCGACCGCCAGTCCGCTCATCTCAGCCACCGGAGAAGGTCAGGGTCCGGCCGGCCAGCCAGACCACGTTCGGCACGTCGGTGAGGGCGCCGCCGCGCCACAGGTCGGTGTGCCGGCGGCCCAGGGGGATCTTGACGCGCACCGCGTCGCGGGTGGACCGCACCGTGGCTTCCAGGTCGGCGAACCGCGTCAGCGCCAGCACCGGTGTCTCCCCGCCCCACAGCTGCCAGGCGATCATGCCCAGCGACAGGGACGCCGCGAGCGCGACGCTGTGGTCCAGGGCGTGGTCCCCGGCCAGGGGCACCGACCGGCGGCCGGCGAACAACGTCCGCGCCAGGTCGTCCAGGCGCTCGGCGGGCAGCTCCGCCGCCAGCCGGGGTTCCACCCCGCCGGTCGTCCACAGTGGAGTCCTCGACCGCAGCCGGGAAAGGGGGTCGTCGCGCAGCGGTCGCGCGTCGGTGAGGAACCGGACGCCGGCCGCCGCCAGCTCCCGCAGGCACGTCGGCGGAAGCGGGCTGTCCCGGACCAGGACGGGTGGCCGTCCGCACGCTTCCCAGTACGGCAGCAGTTCATCCACTGTGGACGTCCATGTGATCGGGAACAGGCCTTGCGCGTCCACCAGCAGCAGGCCGTCGTCGACCCCCGTGACCAGCAGCGGGACGGCGGGATCGTGGCCGCGGCACAGGGACAGCGCGAGCACGCCGTCCAGCACCGGCAGCGCGGGACCGACCCGCCGGGCGAACGCCGTCAGGTCCGGCGTCTCCGCCAGGCCCGCGAACGTCGCAGCCGTCGTGTCGTCCTCGGGGGTTCGCCGCCAGCCCCGCTCCGGCGCGCCCAGGACCTGGTACGCCAGCGCGGCGGCGAACAGCGGGGCGTCGCCGAGCAGGTCCACACCGGACAGTGCAGGGCCGATCGCGTCCAGGTAGCCCGTCCGCGCCAGGGGGCCCGCCAGGAGGAACGGCAGCACCGAACCGACCCTCGTCTCCCCCGCCGGCCTCGGGACGGCGGCCGGTCTCCCGCCCAGAGGCGCGGTCGTCCGCTCGCCGGTTTCCGGCGAACCGAGCAGCTCGAGAAGCTCCGCGCGTGTCGTGGGTGGCGTCGGGAGAGCCAGCCGGCGAGCCAGCTCCGCCGCCAGCCCGGCGACCGGCCCCGCGGAGATCACCGGTTCGCCGTCGAACTCGGCCAGCAGCGCGGCCAGGTACATCCGCACTGCCTCCTCGGGGAGCAGGGCGAGCAACGCGGCCAGCTCGTCCCGGGCCGCGAGCTCCTCGAACAGCGCGGCCGCCGTCGGGACCGGTGCGTCCGCGGCGAAGGACGGCAGCTCGGGCGGAGTGTCCGTTGTGGACTGTTCGGCGGAAGCCGGACCGGCGGCCACCAGTGCCGGGACCAGGCCGGGCAACGGGTTCTCCCCCGCCGTCCGCTCGAGAACGAGACTCGCCGGCATCAGACCGCCTCCCCCGCGCGCGGCCAGCCGGACGGACAGCCGCACCGGCTCGGTGATCTCCAGGTCCGGGCCCTCGCCCGTGACGTACTCGCCGAACTCGGCCGACAGCAGGTCCGGCAGCGCGTCGAGCACCCGCTGGACGAGTCCCCGGGGGTCGGGCCCCCAGCTCCACCCCCCGCGCCGGACCACGCGCACCGCGCAGCGGTGCACGACGATCTCGCCGGCGGTGGAGGCACTCACGGCTTCTCGACCTCTTCCAGCCGGCCGGCCCAGCCCGCCACCAGCAGCAGCACGGCGTGCGGGCCCGCGCTCACCGTGACCGGCAGCGACACGTGGTCGGTGTCCTTCGTGATGGTCCCGGTGACCGGCAGCGTGTCCTGGCCTTCGGCGACCAGCGCGAACACGGCGGTGTCCTGGGCCGGGTTCGCCGGCAGCTTGACCAGCAGCCCGGCGGCGTCGAGCCTCGGCGCGTCGGGCAGCTCGGCCAGTTTCGCGAGCGCGGGCTTGGGCGGCTGATCCTTCGGCCGGGCGACGCCGTACGCCAGCGGGTCGACGAACACCTCCGGCTGGTCGTCCGCGTCGTGCACGGCCAGTTCCCGCCCCGCCAGCGACAGGGTCGCCGGGCCCAGGCGGACCGGCAGCGCGGCACCGACCAGCGCGTCGGCCGCCGGCACCGGGATGTCGATCGCCTTGACCGCGCCCACCAGGACTCCGGTGCTCGACTCGTACACCGCGAAAACGCCCACCCTCAGCCACCCCCACTCGTCGCCGCGACCGTTGCCAGTACCAGGAAGTCGACCGCGCCCGGCAGTTCGGTGACCGCCGGACCCGCGCCGGGGTCGTAGAACCGCAGCCGGCACCGGACCCGCCGGTCACCGTCCACAGTGGTCTCGGCCGGGACGGTGAGCCCCGAGTCGGACGGCGGCACCCGCGGGGTCACGTAGACGTGCAGCGACACGCGGCCGTCGGCGACCTCCTCCGGCGTCACCCCGGCGGGCAGCGGCAGCACCATGCCGTCCGTCGCGCTGCCGGACGTCGCCAGCACGCTGCCCGCGGAGATCCGGCCGGAGAAGCTCCCGGCGATGGTCAGGTTCCCGTTGGCCTCCACCGTCAGCAGCGGGTCGACGTCGCCGGTTCCCTTGTACAGCCCGTAGACCAGCGTCGGAGTGTCCGATCCGGACAGTACGAGCGCGGGCTTGCCCTCGGCGGCCGCGGGCTGGGTCCGCAGGGACAGCGAGCCGGACCGGGCCGACACGGTGTCCGCGCGCACCCCGACGAACCGCGGGCCGACCTCCCTGGCTTCGGTGACCGCCGCCGTGAAGTGACCGGCGGTCCACCGGACGAAGCCCAGCAGCACCAGCCACGGGACGGGCGGGGCGGCCGGGGCGGCGTTCACCGCGGGCGGCCGCTGATCGGCCACCAGCCGCTCGTCGCCGAGCCGCCGGAAGAGGATCTGGTAGGACTCCTCGATGCGGGTGGGCCCGGCGGAGCCGGCGCACGACGTGGGACCGGTGGCCTGCTGGGCCCGGTCCGCGGCGGTGAGGAACACCGGGTACGGCTCGGGCGTCGGCCCGTCGGCGCCGTTGACGGCCTCAAAGTCCGCCTCCGACAGCACGACCGGCGCCGGCACCACGATCTCCCGGCCGGTCCCGTCGACCGCGAGCCCGGCCTGCACGCTCACCTCGACGAAGCGGGCACCCGTCACCGGGTCGGTCCGGTTCTCGGTCGTCAGGGCGAGCCCGTCGGCGATGCCCCACTCGTGCGACAGGCGCGCGTGCCGGACGGCCGCCGCACGGGCGTAGGCGACGGTCGCCGCCAGGTCCGCGGCGGCGAGCACCTGTCCTTCGCGGAACTCCGGGCGCAGCGGACCGGTCACGACGACTCACCCGACCGCGGCTTGCGGGCGGTCCCGCCGCTCCGGCCCGGCGACGACCGGGTGCGCCGCGGCGGCGGCTTCGGCTTCACCGTCTCCTCCTGCTCTTCCTCCGGCTCGGGTTCCGGCTCCGGTTCGGCGGCGGGGGCGCTCTCCAGTTCCGACAGCCGGTCGGACAGCCGGTCCGGCAGTTCCTCCCGGACCTGGGAGACCTGCTCCCGCGCGGTGTCCAGCTGTCCCCGCAGCGCCTCGACGGTCGCGATCAGGTCGCTCACCTGGCCCCGCAGCGCGTTCATCTCCTGCAGGCTGTCGGTGACCTCGGCCGGCACCGTGTACACCTGCTCGCGCACGGGCTTGGGCACGGTCTCCCCCGGCGCCGGCGTCACCAGGAGGTCCCACATGTGCTCCAGCGGGCCCCGCTGCCGCCACTGCTCGAGCAGTTTCGGCACGTAGGGCCGCGGGATCGGCCCGGACACCGGCACGCCCGGCGGCTCGTACACCGGCGTCGGCTGACAGCACACCTGCTCGGCGAGGTGCCTCAGCTGGTAGAGCTTCGGCAGCCATTCGCCGTACGCCGAGCCGCCCGGCAGCACCTGCTCCCGGGTCGCCGAGCACACCCGCACGACGTCGCAGCCGTCCAGCTCCAGGTGCGCGAGCAGCACGTCCTCGTCGGCGCAGTCCACGCACGGCGGGTTCAGCGTCGAGCAGGCCGCGTCGGTGACGAACCGGCGCACGTACGTCGTGAGCTTCCCGGCGGCGTTCGCGAGCAGCCCCAGGTCGGCGATCGTCAGGCGCTGCGCGGAGTCCGGCTCCGGGATCGGCAGCGGCTGCGGGATCGCGACCTTGCGGACGTCGTCGTGCAGCAGGCAGTCGGCGACGCCGGACACCCGGTCCAGCCGGCCGAGCAGCCACTCGCGGATCCGCACGAGATCGGCCCGGAGCTCCGCTTCCAGCACGTTGTCCAGCGGAGTCCCCTGGGCCAGCAGCCGGACCTCGATGGGGGCGCTCGGATCGGGTTTCACGATCCGGCTCGCGGTCTCGGCGACAACGGCCAGCGCGACCGCCCGGTGGGCCGGGTCCGGCCACACGTCCTCAGCCTTCGTCTGGCCCAGCAGCTCGCACGCCGTGCCGAGGGCCTGCCGGGCGGTGTCGATCTCCCCCAGGTTGTGCTCGGTCCGGAGCTTCTCCTGGCCCGCGGCGTCGTACGTGTCGTACCGGGCGATAGCACTCGCCAACGCCCGCACGGACTCGGTCCACTGCCGGGCCAGCGGCGGCTGCGGGACGCCCTCGATGTCCCGCAGCACCTGCAGGTTGTCGGCGTACCGGACGGCGTCGGCCTGGTCGAACCCGAACGTCCGGGTGGACGCCGTGCCGGCGACCGACATGGCGTCCACGTAGTGCCCGAGACGACGGCTCAGCAGGCGGACGTGCTCGTAGGCGTCCTTGTCGCCGATCTGCGCCAGGAGCTTGGTGGCCGGGTTGTACCGGTGGTCGTCGGCGGTGTCGCACTTGACGACGAACCGGAAGCCCTCCCGGACCCGCGAGGGCACGCAGCCCGGCGCCGGGCACGGCTCCTCGGTCGCGAACGGCGCGACCGGGTCGGCCATGGTCTCCTCGTACCGCACGAAGAGCCCGTAGTGCCGCTGGTCGTCGTCGCACGGGTCGCCGCACGCGACGCCCGGCGAGGACACCCGCAGCTCCCGGACGAGCGCCTGTACGTCCACCTTTTCTTTGCAGGACAACACGATGTCGTTGCCGCAGCAGTCGAGGGCGTGTCCCGGGTGGACGGACACCGTCCCGCCGGCGCACGAGTCGCACGTGACCTCCAGCCCGCACACGACCCCCGGGCCGGACACCATCCGGTTGTGCAGCCGGTCCTTCCCGGCCACGTAGTCGGTCAGCAGGCCGAGGTCGTCCTCGGTGAGCAGCTGGCCGGCGTAGAACCGCGGCCGGACGAACGCGGCGGGGAAGGCGGGCGCCCCACCGCACCCGCACCCGCAGTCAGGCTTGCTCATGAACGCTCCTCGGTGACGAAGAACCAGCTCTCGAAGACGTCCCCGCCCGCGCCGGTCCCGGACGTCCACGGCCCGATGCCCGTCGGCGGCACGAGGCACCCGGTCGGGTCCGGCTCCGGCTTCGGGTCGTGGCCGTGGCCCGACTCGGTCTCGGTCTCGGCGCCGGACTCCGTCTCGGCATCGGCCGTCACCTGGCCGGTGAAGGGCACGCGGCCGCCGACGTTGGTGCCGTCGACCGGGCGGCAGCAGTGGTCGAGGATGAACGCCGCGCGGACCGTGATCAGCACGCGGTCGCCGTCCTGCAGCGTCTCGCGGGTCGTCTGCCGGTAGCGGAAGTGGTCGGTGAACTCGCCGTCCTTGTCGGTGGGTTCCTCGAACCTCCCGCCCATGTACCAGGTGTCGGCGTTGCGGCCGGCGCCGCCCTCGATCACCTGGATCTCCACGACGCCCCGGCGCAGGCTGTCGACGCGGACGCCGTCGGAGAACTCGACGACCAGGCCGCCCGAGTTCTTCTGCGTGCCGAGCAGCTCCTTGGCCTCGTTCACGGTGTAGGTGTGGCCGTGGCGCCAGTTGACGCCGGTGATCACCGTCGGCACGCGGCGGCCGAAGAAGCGGCGGACGTCCAGGTGGATCTGGTCTTCGCGGACCGGCTCGCCGAAGTCGACGTCGTCGATCCGGGCCAGCCACAGGACCTTGTGCTCGCACGGGGTGCAGCAGGTCTCGCAGCGCTCGTCCTTGGGCGGCGTCTTGGTGGTGACCCGGACGCAGTAGCTCTCTTCGGTGTAGCCGAAGTCGCAGTCCGAGGTGTCGGCGCAGGCTGAGTTGAACACGGTCCGCGTCGGCTCGACCGCGCGTTCGGTGTACTCGACGCCGACCCACACCGTCCCGCCGGTGCGTTCGTCCTCGTGCAGTGCTTCCCACAGGTCGATCGAGCAGCTGCCCGGCACGACCACCTCGTTGCCGTCGCAGTCGACGCCGAGCCCGCTGGTGATGCGCACCTTGGCCTGGTGTTCGTGCTTCTCCTTGTCGTCCGCCGTCGGGGCGGGTTCCACGAACAGCCCGCAGACCACGCCGTAGCCGAGCAGGCAGCGCATCCGCAGCTTCAGCTTCTCGCGGAAGTACTCCTGCTCGCGCTGGAAGTCGCGCGCGGTGAGCAGCCTGCCGTGGAAGTACCGCAGCCGGCGGATGGGCTGTTCCTCTGTCGTTGCCTCGGTCATCTCTCTTCTGTCCTCTCAAGACACTCGCGTGTGGACCCCGACCGCGGACACCACGCCGACGGTCACGCCTCGACGTGCGCCGCGGGGCCCGGGTCTCAGTACTCCGTCGTGGTTCAGGCGCACGGTTCCCACCACGGGCGGCGGCAGCGGGACGAACGCGGTGTCCACGCCGACCGCCGACCACGTGCCGACGACGAACCCCGCCCCGCCGGCGCGGACCGATCCCCTCGTGTGCGCGGGCGCCTGCCGGGCCACCAGGCGCCGCACCGCGTCCTCGTCCGCGGCGCCGGAGGGCAGCAGGACCCGGAACCGGTGGGCGTGCTCGGTGAGGGGATCGGTGTCCGGGTCGCCGAACGCCCGCAGCGGCGTCGCGCCCAGCGTCGAGGTGCCGAGCCGCAGCCGCGACGACGAGCGGCCGAACAGCCGCACCGAGCCCAGACCACGAGCGGTCGCCGGGGCCGGCGAGGTCACCGTCGCGCGCACCTGGGCCCAGTGGCGGTCGCCGGCCAGTTCGTCGATGACCGGCTCGACCCCGAAGACGATCTCGATCGCCTCCTTCAGCGCGCCCGGGGTGCCGCGCCGCCGGTACAGGCGGGGCGCGGCGGCGATCAGCTTCCGGCGCGTGCCGGCGTCCCAGCCGGCTTCGAACGACAGGCCGAGCAGCCCGGCCAGCCACGGCAGCGCGGCGTCCGGCACGCCGGCCGGGTCGAGCAGCGCGGGATAGCGCTCGATGACCCGGTCGATCTCGGCGATGCTCGCGTCGAACAGGGACAGGAACCGCTCGGTGAAGTCGTCCGCGGCGGGGTCCTGCCGGAACGCGGCGGGCAGGAGGTCCGCGCTGGTGGACCGCGGGAAGTCGAGCCGGATCCGGTGCAGGACCGGGGTCGCGGCGGAGTCTCCCGACAGCCGGGCGCGCAGGGTGAGGTGACGCCCGGGCGGCTGGTCGACGAGGAAGTCGGTGACGCCGGCGGGCGCGGTCTGCCAGTCGCTCTCGGCGAACCGGTCGTCCTCGGACACCACGACTGACACCGACACCGCTGTGCCCGCCGGCACGTCCGCTTCGACCCGCACCCGGTGCCAGCGGCAGCGCGAGATGCCGCTGTCGATCAGGTGCGTGGTGAACTCGCCGTGCGTCACGTACCGGCCGGCCTCGGGCGCCGGTTCTTCGCGCGGCTGCCCTTCCCAGTCGTAGCAGGAGGTGACGTCGCCGTCCGGCCCCTTCTCCCGCAGGCAGAAGCCGTCGTCGCCGGCGCTGACGAGGCTGCTCGGCGGCAGCGCGGCCGCCAGCTCGTCCACAGTGGACTCGCGGTGGTCCCGGTAGATCCGGAACCGGCCGTTCTTCTCGGTGAGCAGCCAGATCGTCCGGCCGGGTCCGGTCCGGATCCCGATGATCTGGCCGCGGACGCTGGTCCGGATGACCTCGCACAGCCTCCCGTCGGCGCCGTACCGCCAGAGCCGGTCGCTGCCGGCGCGGGCCACGAGCACCTGGTCGTCCGGCCCGAGCGCCACGACGGTGGCGTCGCGGTGGCGGATCACCGCGGCCAGGTGGTCGCCCTCGTTGCGCCAGACGAAGACCCGGCCGGAGTCGGCGACGGCGATCCGGTGCCCGCGCGCGGCCACGGCGACCGGGTCGTTCAGCAGCCGGGGGTCGCAGTGGCGGGGCCAGACCGGCAGCCAGCCGCCGGCGCAGGTGTCCCGGCGCAGCAACCGGTCCCCGGCGAGCAGGTACCAGCCGCACGGACGGCAGCCGGGCGCCAGGCGCGGGTCGGGGAACCACGGCAGCAGCTGCGCGCGCGTCGGGCCTTCCGGGGAAGCGCCCTCGTAGGCCAGCCGCACGCCGGCTTCGCCGGTGAAGCCGACGACGTCGGTCACCGCGGCTTCGTCCCACCCGACGACGTCGTCGAGGAGCCGGAAGGTGACGGTGGTCGGCGCGCAGGTCATGACTCCTCCACCGGGATCAGCAAGGGGCGTTCCGGCCAGACGAGGTCGTCCGGCGGGATCGCGTGGTCGGTGCACGGCGGCAGGCGCAGCCCGTCGGCGGTCAGCGAGAGCCCGGACACGGCGAGGACGCCGTCCACGGCCAGGAGCCGGCGCACGAGCGGGGTGTGCCGCACCGCGCCGCCGAAGGGCCAGCCGCCGCCGTTTTCGCCGCCGCGCAGCGGGTCCAGGTAGGTGGTCACCGCGTCGGCCGCGCGCGCGAGCACCGCGGCCCGGTCCTGGTCGGCGTCGAGCACGACCCTGGCCTCGACGGCGATCCGCCGGAACGCGACCGGGCCGGTGACCACCGTGACCCCGGCCGGTGCCACCTCGCGGCTCAGGAACCCGGCCACCGCACGCAGGGTGGCGGCCGTGGGCACGGGCGGCTCGGTGCCGCCCTCGTCGACCGGCGGCACCACGAGCACGCCGACGACGCCCGGGATGGGCGCGCCCGGGAAGTCCGGGTGCAGGCCCGGCACGCCGTTCGCGCGGGCGATCGACGCACCCGGCGCGCGCAGGGCCAGCAGGCCGTAGTCGGCCGGGGCGACGGCGCGGCCGCGGGAGCGCAGCTCCCCCACCCCGCGCCGCACCACGTCCGCGTCCGGCTCGGCGTCGGCACCGCCGGTGGCAGGGAACGGGTTGTTCACGCCGGTCACGAACGGCCGCGCGGTGACGACGCCGTTGACCGCGCCGGCCGCCACGGCGCCCGCCCGGCCGCCGCCGACCCGGTACCGGACGGCACGCACGTTGCGGAAGCCCGGGGGCACGGGCGCGCCGGTGACGCCGTCGCCGAACGTGACCACGCCGGTGTCGTAGTCGACCGCGAACACCCGGTCGTCCGGACCGTACGCGGCGAGGCTCGGGACCTCCTGCCACCGCGACGCGCTGTCCTCGGCCGTCCCGAAGAGGTCGACGCCGGGGTCGTCGTCGACCTCGATCACGACGCTGCCGGCCAGGATCGGGACCTGGCTCAGCCGTAGCTGCCGCCGCTCGGACGGCGTCGCGGGATCCTGGATCGGTTCCAGGGGCTCGTCGAAGATCGTGTGGGCGGCGGTCGCGGCGACCGTGTTCAGCCGCAGGCCCGAGACGAGCGGCGGAGCGACGGCGAAGAGGCCGTGCGCGATCTGCAGCCGCAGCCACCGCAGCGCGGGCCCGGGCCGGGCGGTCGGCGGTTGGCCGGGTGCCCAGGTGCGCGGCAGCCGCAGCTCGATCGTGCCGCTCGCGCGCAGCCCCTGGGTCTCGTCGCGGGTGACTTCGGCGGGGACGAACCGGCCGCCGTCCAGGACGTCCCAGCGCAGCAACGGCTGGGGCTCCAGCGGCAGTGGGGTGAGCCCGCCGGCGGCCGCGGGCGTCGGCGGGGCGGCCGCGATCACGAAGCCCAGCGACAGCGAGGGGAACGGGCTCGCGGTGCCGTCGAGGCCCAGCCACAGCGCGTTGCCCGGTTGCGGCTCGGCGCCGAACGGTGCGAAGGGCCGGCCGGGCCCGTTCGGGCCGAGCGGGACCGGCTCGAGCGCGCCGCCGCGCTGGACGGCGAGCACGCCCAGGGTGGCCGGGGTGGCGTAGAGGTCCTGGTCGGTCTCGTAGACGACCTGGTCGCCGCCGCTGCCGGACGCGGCGGCCTGGAACCCGGCGGGGACGAGCACCGACGCGCCGTCCGGCGGGGCCACGGTGAACTCCAGCAGCGCGGCGGCCGCGGTCGCCGGCCGGCGGCGCACCCCGGCGGTGTTCAGGTGCTCGGCGAGGACCTTCTCCGGCAGGCGGTCGACCCGGGCCAGCACGGGCTCGGCCTGGGTGCCGAACAGCCGCACGAGGGCGACGCCGGCGTCCTGGCGGTCGGGGTTGGTCCAGTCCGGGGTGTAGCCGGGGACGCGATCGCGCACGGCGGCCCGGACCGCTTCCCGCGTCGCGTCGACGAGCTCGGGCTGCACTCCGGACGGCCCGGGGCCGGGCCCGATGCGAGCTTCTTCGGTGGCGTCGCGCGCCCACCAGACGTCGTCGGTCACAGCAAGCCCTCCCCCGGCTCGACGGCGGGCACGACGCGCGTGCGGACCTCGCGGACCGCCGGCAGGTCGCCGGCGCGCAGGGGCACGTCGTCACAGGTCTCCGCCGGTTCCGCGCCGTCGACGCCGATCGCGACGGCGGTGACGTCCGCCAGGTCGCCGAGCGCCTGCTGCGCGGCCCGCAGCAGCGCCGAGGGCCGCAGTGCTTCGCCGAACGGCCAGCCCGTTTCGTCGTCCCCGCCGGTCAGGGGGTCGAGGAAGCGGCGCAGCGCGTCACCGACCACAGTGGACACTTTCGCCCGGTCGGCCGGCGTGCCGGACAGGTCGGCCCGCAGCCGGACGTCCCGGTACGCCGGGGCCCGCACGAACACCTCGGCCGTCAGCAACCGGGCTTCGGCCAGCCGGCCCGCGACCGCGCACAGCAGGCCCGGATCCGGCTCGGGCGCGACCGACTCGCCCGGCGGCACCGACGGGACGACGTGGACCGTCACCGCGCCGGGCACCCGCGCGCACGGGAAGCCCGGGTGCTCGCCGACCGCGGCGTAGGCCCGGCCGGCCGCCACCCCCGGCGTCGTCACGGCCAGGGTGACGAAGTCCTCGGCGGTGACGGCCCTGGTCACCTCGCCGAGCGCACCCGCGGCCCGGTCACGTGCCTGCGCCACCGTTTCCGGGTCCTCACCGCCTTCGGCCTGGACCAGGTTCGCGGCGCGCACCGGCGCCTCGGCCGTGACGGGCAGCCAGTTGCCGGTGAGCCCGCCGTTGCCGTCGCGCCCGCCGCCGATCGTGTACTCGACCCGCACGTCGCCGGCCGGGCGCGGGATCCGGCCGGTGAGCCCGTCGCCGAACACCAGCGCGCCGTCGCGGCGGTCCAGCAGGAAGATCCGGTCCCGCGAGGCGCCGAAAGCGAAATCCACCACCGGTTCCCACTGCTCGCCGGCCAGCCGCAGGCACGCGGTGAGCAGGCGGTCGGCGGCGTCCGGCAGCACGAGCCGCTGGCCGGGCAGCTTCAGCCAGTCCTTGACCTGATCCGCGAAGCCGGTCTCCGTGCGGCACTCGCGGTGGCGGGCACCCGAGACGTTGACCGCCAGCCGCAGCAGCCGCGGCGGCGACGCGTAAGTCGCGGCCGGGGTCGACACCAGCAGCCCCCGGTGCGCCGTGGACCAGCCGGCCGGCGGCCGCAGGCGCACGACCCCGGACCGCCGCAGGCCGCCGGTGCCGTCCTCGACCTCTTCGAACGCCCCGGAAGCGTCCCCGCCGGGCCGGAACCACGACCACGTCACGGCGGCGGGTGGTGCCACCCCGGACACGGCGAGCGGCGACCAGGACGGCGGCACCGCCGAGTCGAGCTCGACCAGCAAGGACAGCCAGCCGGACGGGGAGTGGGCCCCGGCGAGCGGCACCGTGAAGCGGGCCGACGCGGCCGAGCCGTCGGCGGCCAGCAGCGGAACCCCGCGGCGGGCGAGCAGGTCGGCGGTGCGGTCGCGGTCGGTGAAGACCGTCACGTCGCCCTCGACCGGGAACGCGGTCACCTCGTCGTCGAGGGTGAACCGGATGGCCGCGGCCGGGTCGCGGGCGAAGACGGTCCCGGCGGGCACCACGACCGGCTCCGGCGACTCGGTCGTCAAGGCGAGGACGGTCGCCGCCGGCTGCGCGGGTCGCGGCGGCTCGAGGCCCAGCAGCTTCAGGATCGCGACGACGAGCTCGTCCGGGGCCTGGTCGAGCCAGTAGAGCCGCTGTTCCAGCAGGTACGCGAACAGCTCCAGCAGCGTGACGCCGGGGTCGACGGGCGCGTGCAGCGTCCAGGTGCCGCCCGACTCGGCCGGGATGCGGCGGGTGACGGCCGCCATCAGGTCGGCCCAGGTCAGGTCGTCGAGCTTCGGCACGGGCAGGGTCATGGCGTCGTCCCCGTCAGGCCGAGGTAGAACGGGAAGACCAGGTTGGCCTTGGTGTTGGTACGCCGGATCCGGTACTCGATCGACACCGTGACGCGGGATTCGTCGGCCGGGTCGGCCTCGGCGAGGACGTCGGCGAGCTCCACCCTCGGCTCGAAGTCGCGGACCGCGTCGCTGATCGACCGTTCCAGTTCGCGCAGGTTCTGCACGCTGCCGGGCGCGAACACCGACTCGCTCGCCTTCGTGCCGAGGTCCGGGCGCATCACGCGTTCGCCCGTCGCGGTGAGCAGCAGCGCGCGCAGGCAGTGCTCGATGCTCGTCTCGCCGACGGCGTAGGCGAGCCGGCCGGCCTCGTCGGGCAGGATCGGGAACCGCCAGCCGGTGCCGAGGAAGGGTTCGGTCACGTCGCCTTCACCTTCTTCGCGAGCACGGACGGCGGCAGGGGCGTCGCGGGACCGGTGGCGCCGCCCGGCGCGGGGTGGGTGTGCTGGACGAACGCCTGCAGCAGCGCGTTGCCGAGCACGACCGGCTCGGTCGAGCTGCCGCCGAGGTCGATGGCATCCGACTTGACGGTCACCCTCGCCGCCTCGAGGGTGATCTCCCCGCTGTCCTTCAGCACCACCTTCGCGCCCGAAGCGGTGTTGATGGTGATCTCCTTCTCCTTGTCGTCGAAGAGGATCTGGTGCCCGGCCTTGGTGCGGATGATCTTCTGGTCGCGACCATCTTTGTGCGCGGTAGGCGGTTTCTTCTTGCCGTTGTAGAGGCCGCCGAGCACGTAGGGCTGGCGCATGTCGCCCTGGAAGAACGCGACCAGCACCTCATCGCCCACCTCGGGCACGAACACCGAGCCGTAGCCGGCGCCCGCGTACAGCTGGCCGACCCGGATCCAGGGGCTGATCGACGCGCCGCCGTCCAGCCAGTAGTACTTGACCCTGACCCGGCCCTCGTCGTCCCCGTCGTTCTGCACGACCTCCGCGGGCGCGACGCCGTAGAAGCGCTGGTCACTCGCCATCGCGCGGGGCATCGCCGTCATTTCTTGTCCCCCTGGAAGATCTTCCGGCCGGTGAACGTCGTGAAGAAGCCGCTCGAGTTGAGCGCGTGCTCGACGCGTTTGACGAAGTAGGTGCCGGAGAACCGCTTGCCGAGGCCGAAGATCTCCAGGTTGTCCCCCGGCCGCAGCTCCGGCAGCCCGGCCACCCGGCCGGTCGCGGTGATGAACTCGTACGCCCGCTCCCGCAGCAGCGCGATCGCCAGCTCCTTGGCCTCCTCCTGGCTGAGCACCGGAGCGTCGACGATCACCTCTTGCCGGCCGCCGGCCCCGCTTTCCGCCGCCTCCGGCCCGCTCTGCCCGTCGGCCGAGTTCTGCCCGCCGGGCAGGTCCTTCGCGGTCGCGACGTACTCGATCGGCTGCGCCTTGACCGGGTCCCAGCCGTGCACGGTGAGCTTGCTGACCTGGTTCGAGACGGTCATGGTCGGGGTGAAGTCGAGGAGGTTGGGCACCAGGCCCGCCGGCTGCCCGCTGGGCCCGGTGGCCAGGCCCGGTGCGTAGGCGAGGCGGAACAGCCGGATCGGGCGGCTGTCGCGGCCGTCGGTGGGCTTGACGAAGTAGAGCGTCTGCTCGCCCGTCCGCGGGTCCGGCAGGATGTAGCAGTCGAAGTCGATCCGCTTGGCCCGCTCCATCAGGAACTGCGCGTCGGACTGGTTCTTCTGCACCACGAGGTCGTGCCTCGGGCCCTCGTGGGTCGTGACGAACGCCAGCTTGTTGCGCCGCGCGATCTGCTCGGCGATCTCCCAGTCGGTCTTCCCGACGAAGTTCTTGTCCTCTTCCTTGGTGGGCTTGCGGTCCTTGAGCGCGAGCATGCCGTCGACGCAGGTGATCGAGACGGTCGGCGACGCGCCGTCGGGGAACTTCGGGGCTAGCGAGCTGATCGTCCCGGTCCCCACGGTCAGCAGCTTGTCCGCGTAGCCGAGCCGGACGGAGACGCGCGTGCCGATCTGCAGCTTCTCCGAGTCGCTGTGCTTGAACTTCAGCGTGACGTCGTCCCAGTTGTTGAGCTCGAGGTCGAAGCCGGACATCTCGTCGAGGTCGCGGTGCACCTTGACGTCGAGGATGTCGTTCTTGGTCGTCGGGTCGGCCTGGAGACCGTCGACGACGACCTCGAACCCGGGCGCGTAGCGGTCCGGGTCGGCGATCTCGGGCCGGGTGCCCGCGGGCGCGGTCATCGCACGCCTCCTCTCACGGCAGCCGGGGCACGGTCAGCACCAGCCCCGGCCTCAGGTCGCGGGGATCGGAGATCCCGTTGGCACGCGCCAGTTCCCGCCACGCGTCCGGGCGCCGGTAGACGGCGGCGGAGATGCGGTCCCACGTGTCGCCGCGGCGCACGACGTAGCTCTTCTCCACCGTCGGCGACGACCGCGGCGGGTCGTTGGCCTGCTCCTTCGCCGGCCGGTACTCCTTCAGCGTGAGGTCGAGCTGGGCCCGCAGCGGGACGCCGTTCTTGGCGAACAGCACGTAGTTGACGTCCAGCTTCTCCAGCACGCCCCGGAACACCGTCCTGTCCCAGACGAACTTGACGATCGGCGGCGCGTGCAGGGTCTCCTGCGGCCGCATCAGCTTGCGGATTTTGTCCACATAGGACTTCCGGACGTCGTCCAGCGTGTCGGACGTGTCCACCAGCGCCTGGACCGACAGCGACTCGCTGCCGCCCCGGATGTACTGGATGGGCGGGGTTTCGAGACCGGGGATGGTGATCTCGGCGAAGGTGTTGCTCTTGCTCAGCTTGTACTCGGTCGGGTTGAACTTCAGCGGGATCCGCTTCGGCACGTTCTGCGGGTTCTCCGGCTGCTCGATCTCCAGGTGCGCGTCGGCGCCCTGGCTCACCAGCGAAAACGGGGTGACGCTCACCGGCCGCCTCCCGTGGTGCCGAGCTTGCGGTCGTTGTCGCTGCGCTCGGCCCGCGCGCACTCTTCTTCGTACAGCCGTGCCCACGCCTGGATGTGCTTGTTGAAGAGGCGGGCGAACAGCGCGCCGTCGTCGCCTTCCACCTGGAAGCGCACCTCGAGGTTGTGGATGATCAGGTTCTTGGGCACGCTGTGTCTCCTCAAAGCGGCTCTCCTACAGGACGGCCGTCAGGCCCTCGTGGGCGATTTCCAGTGACTCGATCGCGACCGCGTTCTGCTCGGCGTGCAGGTCCGGGCCGGTCCACTTGGCGGCCAGCCCGCCGTGGAAGATCCACGACTTCGCGGGCACGCCGGCCTCGTCGAGCATGATCACGGCGCCGTCGCGGCGGGCACCCAGCGAGTCGTGCAGGCCGGTGTCGTACCAGGACCACAGGAGCCGGTCGCGGACGACGCCGCGCTTGAGGGTGATCGGGTTCCACGAGTGGCGCAGCGGCAGCCGGTGCACCGAGTCGTTGCGGCCGCCCTCGGCGTAGGTCACCACCTCCAGCTGCGCCCCCATCCCGGTGACCTCCTGGAACGCGCCCGCCGCCACCGCCGGCAGCAGCAGGGCCTGCGCCGGCGGCAGGTACACGTCCGCCGGCGCGAGCGTCACGAGGAAGCGGAACTTGGTCAGCGGCTCGTTCAGCGCGAGCAGCTGCTCGACCGGTGTCGTCACTGCTCGATCACCTCCAGGCCGCGGTCCTGGCCGAGCACGAGCCGCAGCGCGATGAACTCCATGGGCACGGCCGGTGCGACGCCGATCTCGCACACGACCTGGCCGGGGTCCTGCTCCGGCGGGTTGTTGGTCTCGTCGCAGACCACGCGGAACGCGTCCTCCGGCCGGCTGCCGGCGAGCGCGCCGGTGCGGAACGCCTCCAGCAGCACCGAGGTGATCGCGCGGACCAGCGACAGCCGCAGCTCCGGCGAGTTCACCTCGAACACCAGCGGCGCGGCGGCCCGCCGGATGGCCCGCACCAGCAGGTGCAGCAGCCGGCGGTGGGCGACGTAGCGGCGGCGCGGGTCACCCGAGAGCGTCCGCCCGCCCCACACGACGAGGCCGCGGCCCCGCATGCAACGCACCAGGTTTACGTTCGCTTCGAACAGCCGGGCCTGCTGTGCCTCCGGGTACTCGACGTCGAGGTCGACGGCGTCCAGCAGCGTGGCGTTCGCCGGGGTTTCGGCGGCGCCCCGCTCGGTGTCGAGCCGGGCGACCAGCCCGGCGACGTGCCCGGACGCCGGGACGGTCCGCAAGCCGGGCCCGGCGAGCGAGGGTGCCCGCAGCGGCGGGTGGTACACCGCCGCCGCGGCGAGCAGCGCCTCGTCGCCGAAGTCCGCCAGCTCGCCGACCCAGACCAGCACGTCGTCCACTGTGGACACCGAGGGCGGCACGTCCAGCAGCACCAGGCGGTCCAGCAGCGGGGCCACCGCGGCGAGCAGGGTCAGGACCAGGTCCGTGTGGCCGGTCCCGGCCAGGTCGGCGCCGAGGTCCGGCAGGGCCACCAGCGCCGGCTCGGGCAGCTCGGCCTGCGTCACCACCGCGGCCGCGTAGTCGTCACGGCTCGGCGGGCTGTCCGTGCCGCCGTCGAGCGTCAGGTCCCACGACCGCGAGATCGGCCCGTCCGGCGGGATCGGGTCCGCCGTGCCCACCGGGACGACGCGGATGAGGTGCGACGCGGTGAGCCGGTCGACGACCTCGCCGGGCGCCATGCCGGCGAAGATCTCCGCCGGCTCGCCGGGCACCAGCACCCGCACGGTGACCGCCGGCGGGCCCGCGACGCTGCTCGCCCGGTACCGCACGGTGACCCGGCCGCCGTTCGCCCACGCGCCGGGACTCGCGGCCACCACGCGGAAGCCGTCCGTCCACTGTGCACTCGCGGGCTCGGCCGGCCCGGAGACCCGCAGCACCCACGCCGTGCGGCCCTGGTTCTCGAAGAACCCGCGCAGCGCGTACGGCGTCGCCGAGGTGCCGTCGGGCGGGCCGAACGCGCCCACGACGTCGTTCCAGCTCTCGACGCGCACGGGCCGGCCGACCGGGCCGCGCCGGGTGCGGCCGAGGAACACGGCCACGTCCGTGCGCAGCGGCTCGTCCGCCGGGGCCGCACGCTCGAAGGTCAGGGAAACGCCGGGTAGCGCCGCGCTGGTCATCTCTGCTCTCTCACGCGTCGATCAGGAGGCTCTCGACGGCCAGGACGAGCGTCTCCATGGCGATCTCGTTCTTGGTCGCGTTGAACGACGGTCCGGTGTACTTGGTCGGCCAGGCCCGGTCGAAGTTCCAGCGCATGACCTCCTGGCGGTTCTCGTCGAGCATGACGATCGAGCCCGCGGTGCGCCGCACGCGGCCGTCGAGCGCCTCCTTCACCCAGTTCCAGAAGCCGACGTGGCCGGTGACCCCGCGCTTGAACGTCAGCGCGCTCGGGAACTTCTTGAGGCCGGTGAGCTTGCGGACCGTGATGTCCTCGCTGCCGTTGCGGTGCTCGATCACCGGTATCTCGACGTCCATCCCGCTGACCTCGGTGAAGGATCCGCTCACCGCGACCCCGTCGTCGCTGACGTTGGTCACGATGACCAGGAAGTTGTACGCGGCGTACGGATCGTCGCGCGTCACAGGTGGCATGGTCGTTGCCTTTCAGTCAGACGAGCTGGGGCTCGCGGGTCTTCTGCTGGATCCGGAAGATCACGAACTCCGCCGGGAACACGGGCGCCACCCCGATGACGCAGATGAGCCTGCCGTTGGCGATGTCGTCGTCGGTCATCGTGGTGCGGTCGCAGTGGACGAAGAACGCCTCGTCCGCGGTCGTGCCGGCGAGCGCGCCGCTGCGCCAGACCGTGGTCAGGAAGTTCGTGACGGTCTGCCGCACCAGCGCCCACAGCGGCTCGTCGTTCGGCTCGAACACGACCCACTGGGTGCCCTCGTCGATCGACTCCTCGAGGAACAGGAAGAGCCGGCGTACGTTGACGTACTTCCACGAGGTGTCCGACGAAAGCGTGCGCGCGCCCCACACCCGCTGGCCGAGGCCGGGGAAGAACCGCAACGCGTTGATCCCGCGCGGGTTGAGGACGTCCTGGTGCCGCTTGGTGACGTCCTGGGCGATGCCGTCGGTCAGCCGGATGCCGCGGATGACCGCGTTGGCCGGCGCCTTGTGCACGCCGCGTTCGGTGTCGGTGCGGGCGTAGATCCCGATGACGTGCCCGGACGGCGGCGCCTCGACGAACCGGTTCGTCGAAGGGTCGTTGACGACCAGCCACGGGTAGTACAGCGCCGCGTACTTGGTGTCGAACGGCACCCGGAACGTCTGGATCCCCTCGATGTCGAGGCCGTCCTGCGGGTCGAGGACGGCGAACCGGTCCTTGAGCTGTTCGCAATGGGTCACGAGCGCCGACTCGACCGTGCCGGCCCAGACGCCGGGCACCGCGCAGATCGCGACCTCGTCGATGTCCTCCAGCGCCACGATGCCGGTGCGCTTGCCGCTCCCGCCGTCGGTCCCGACGAAGTCCGCGACCGTGAGGCCCCCGAAGGCGTCGTCGCCGTCGTCGGCGAGGCTGAGCCACGAGCCGGCGGCAGGCGTCGGGAAGGCCGTGGGATCGGCGACGAGGTCGTCGAGGGCGGTCGCCCGCACCAGCCGGGACTGGCTCGCCAGCGCACCCACCACGGTCCCCGGGGCCTCGCCGGTCAGGCGCAGGTTGCGGAACGTCTCGGTCGCCGAGCCGCCGCCGGGGTCGGCGAACCGGGTTTCCACGGTGGCCTCGACGAGGGTGAGCCGGTCGTTTTCGAGGATTTCCTCCGGCAGGCCGGCGTCGGCCGCGAAGGGTTCGAGCTCGACGATCTCCCCGGTCACCGAGCGCACGCGCAGGGCGGTGAGCGCGGTGCCGGTGTCGAGCTGGGTGACCGCGCTCTCGTACAGCCGGTTCGCGCCACCGATCCGCAGGGTCAGCGGGGCGTCCGGATCGGCGTCGGCGGCGCGGGCCGACCGCACCACGCGCACGGCGAGGCCGGGTCGCCACAGTGCGTGCCGGGTGCCCTCGGCCAGGGTCAGCTCCACGTGGTCGTCCGTGGTGGCCACCCCGACCACCGGGAACCGCCGCGGGCCGATCAGGACCCGGAACGGCGGGGTGAGCGCGTCCAGCCCGGCCGCCGCGTCCACCCGGAGCGTCGCACTGTCCACCGGGGACTCCTCGGCGACCTGGGTCGTGATCAGCGCGCCCTGGTCCGGCGCGGGCAGCACCGGGAGGGTGGCGCTCGCCGACGGCTGGATCCGCACCTGGACCGTCCGGCCCCAGGAGCCGGGGCTCGACGCGGCGAACCGCAGGGTCTCGGCCTCGGGGCGGTCCCCGACCTGGACGTAGTCCCCGCGGGCCACCTTCACCGGCTCGGTCGGTCCCGCGTCGAGCTGGACCCGGCCGGTGGTCGTGCTGTAGCCGGTGATCGTCGCGGCCCCGATCGCGGCACCGGTGTCACCGCGGAAGAACCCGATCGCGTCCGCGCCGGTGAACCCGATCAGGTGCGTGAGGGCCACGGTGGTGGCACCGGCCGCGGCGTCCTGCGCGATCAGGCTGACCCGGCCCCGGCGGAGCGTGCCGGACGCGGCCTCCGCGGTGGCGCTCGCGACCCGCTTGACGTAGAGGCGCTGGCCGCCGTTGTCGAAGAAACCCTTGACCGCCAGCGGGAACAGCCACCAGCGGCCGCCCTCGCCCGGGTTGTCCGCCCAGGCGTCGCGGATCGCCGGGTCCGGCTCCGGCAGGAAGCCGCCGAAAGTGGTCTGGTACTCCAGGAAGTTCGTGACCAGCTTCGGCTTCCCGTCGGTCGGGCCGCGCTGGGTGACCCCGACCATGCCCGCCGTGCTGGTGCTCACCCCCGCGATCGGCCGCGGCCCCGCGTCGACCTCCTCGACGTAGACGCCGGGGCTCAGGTACTCGGGCATGGTTCAGCTCCTTCTCTGCTGCGAGACGATTTCGATGACGTGCCGGCGGTCCCGTTCGGTCGGCAGCCGGACGTCCAGCGCCCCGGTCCGTCCCGGCCGCTCGGTGGCCGTGAGGTGGAAGATCTGCACGGGCGGCGGCCCGATGACCGGCTCGCCCTCCCAGCGCAACGCCAGCCGGAAGGCGCCGTCGGGGTTGGTGAGGGTCCGCTCCTGCCACGCGACCCCGTCCCGGACGGTGGTGTCACGGGCCTCGACCAGCGCGTTCGCCACCGGCGCCCGGGTGGCCGCGTCGACGACGACGCCGTACACGGTGCGGATGCCGGGCCCGTACGGGAACGCGACGCCCGGCAGCAGCCGGACCAGTCTCGGCTCGCTGCCGACGGCGGGCGGGCTCGTGTCGTCGTAGGGGTAGGCGGTGAACTCGACCCCGCCCAGGCCGGCGTCGAAGTCCGTGCCGTCCGCCGGGTACAGCGGCGCGAGCCCGATGGCCGAGAGGCGGACGCGGAACCGCTCCGGCTCGCCGCCCGGCGGCCGGCGGCGGCCGAGCTCCGGGTACGCGATCGCGGCGCTCGGCGTGCGGATCGCCGTCGTCTCCTGCGGCACCCAGACGCCTCCGTCCGGGTCGAAGCGGTCCAGCTCCGTGGCGACGTCGGCGGCCCGCACGCGCTGGGCGAACTCGTCGAACGGCACGAACCAGGCCGGGCTGTGCAGGACGGAGGTCTCGACAGGGTAGTAGCGGGTCATGGGAGCGGCGCCCCGCTGATCGTGCGGCTGCGCACGAGCCGGAGCTCGGCGACGTCGAGGGAGTCGAGGTTGACGACCCGCACCTCGTAGTTGAGCGACAGCCGGTACGGCTTCTGGATCGCGTACCAGATCCACGACTTCTGGTCGAGCGTCAACGGCGTCAGCGTGAACTGCAGTGCCTCGGTCGTGCCCGCGAGGCTGCCCGTCAGCTCCTCGCCGGACCAGATCGCGTCGTCGTAGAAGACCTGCAACGCGCGGCCGATCATCTGGTGCTGGGTTTCCTGGTTGCCGCCCCACGGGGTGATCAGGTAGCGCAGCAGCAGCGCCATCGGCGGTTTGCGGCTCGTGGGCGGCGCCGGCGGGAGCGACCGGACCGGCGGCCGGTTGCGCGAGGTCGGGTCTTCGGCGATCTCGTACAGGAAGACCGTCAGCGTCGCCTGGCTCGGCCGGTCCTCGAGGTCGCTGAGCATCGCCCGCGGCGGGTCGTTCGGATCGAGTCCGCGCAGCGCCTCGGTGAGCCGGTCCACGATGATCGTCGAAACGTCGGCGACGACGCCGAAATCGCCCATGCCAGTCCTCCCCTGTGGCACGCCGGGAAGTGGCTCCGACCTGCCGGGGCGCAGCATCGCAGGGGTGGCGTGGCGGGGCCGCGATCAGCGCGTCGCGCGAGCGTCACGGCGGCGTTCCGGGAGCGCGCGTTGACGTGCCCGCGACGCGACGGTGACACATCGGCGCGCATCCTGCGGTGGTGGAGCCATCCGAGGAGCGTTCCGGCAGCATGGTTCTCCGTGCGTGGCTGGAAGGCGGCGAGCCCGACGCGCTCCGGGTCCGCATCCTCTCCACGATCGGGACCGACGAGGCCAGGCCACTCGCCGTGACGTCCCCGGAAGCGGTGCTCGCGGCCGTCCGGAACTGGCTGGACGAGCTCGGATCAGGCCCGATGACGTTTTCGTGACGCCCTGTTGACGCCACCCGGACGATAATTCCGGTAACGTTTCGCACCGGGGTCGCGAATTGTTCAAGGGTGGGTCGATCCGAACGGTGCCGGGCATAGGTTGGGGAGCCGATGCGCACTGAAGAAACGCAGCAGCTGGTGACACTGCGGCTGCTCAAGGGATTCACGCTGCTCGTGGACGACGACCGGGTGGCGCTCTCGGCCGGCGCGCAGCGGCTGCTCGCCTTCCTCGCGCTGCAGGACCGGCCACGGACCCGGACCTACGTCGCGAGAACCCTGTGGCCGGAGGCGACCACGCCGCGCGCCAACGCGAACCTGCGCTCCTCGCTGTGGCGCGCGTCGCGCACCGGGCACCGGGTCATCGACGCGTCGGTGCAGGAGATGGCGCTGGCGGGCAACATCACCGTCGACATCCACGACGCGGTCGCCCGCGCGCACCGCCTGCTCGACCGTTCCTGCGGCTGCGACGACATCCTGGACCGGCAGACCCGCGACGACCTGTCGGCCGACCTGCTGCCCGAGTGGTCGGACAACGAGTGGGTGCTCCTCGAGCAGGAGCAGTACCACCAGCTGCGGCTGTATGCGTTGGAGGCCATGGCGAAGCGGCTCACCACGGCCGGCCGCCACGGCGAGGCGGTGGCCGCCGGGCTGGCGGCGGTGCGGGCCGAGCCGCTGCGGGAGAGCGCGCACCGGGTCCTCATCGACGCGCACCTCGCGGCCGGGAACCGGGCGGCGGCGCAGCACCAGTACGAGCAGTGCCGGCACACGCTGCTCGACGAACTGGGACTCGAGCCGTCCGACTCCCTTCGCCGGCTCCTGCCGCACATCGCCGCGCAGTAGCCGCCGAATTCACCGGCGAATTGCGGTCGTGATCATTACCGAAATAGCGGCGGGCCGGGAAATCACGGATCAATCGCGGCCGGTCGCCCGTTCACGGCGAATTCGCCGTGAACGGGCTCGGCGTCGACGGATCCGTGCGGATCAACCGGCCGGCAGGACGCGGCCGCGGACTTCGCCGAAGCCGATGCGCTCGCCGTTCGCGCCCGGGGCCGTGCCCGTGATGACCACCTCGTCGCCGTCGAGGAGGAAGCTGCGCTCCTCGCCCTTGACCGTCAGCGGTTCCTTGCCGCCCCAGCTCAGTTCGAGGAAGGCGCCGCGCTGGTGCTTCTCCGGGCCCGAGATCGTGCCGGACCCGTAGAGGTCGCCGGTGCGCGAGGACGCGCCGTTGACCGTCAGGTGGGCCAGCATCTGCGCAGGCGACCAGTACATCTCGCGGTAGGGCGGACGGCTGACCTCCTCGCCGTTCCACTCGACGACCAGTTCGACGTCGAGCCCCCACGGGCTGCTCTCCCGCAGGTACGGCAGCGGTTCCGGGTCCTGGCCGGGCAGCGGGACCCGCGCGGCCTGCAGCGCGAGGATCGGGACGACCCACGCCGAGACCGACGTCGCGAAGCTCTTGCCCAGGTTGGGGCCCAGCGGCACGTACTCCCACGCCTGGATGTCGCGCGCGGACCAGTCGTTGAGCAGCACCGCGCCGAACACGTGCCGGGCGAAGTCGTCCGGGGCGATCGGGGTGTTCAACGGCGTGCCGGTGCCGACGACGAAGCCCAGCTCCGCCTCGATGTCCAGGCGCGTGCTCGGGCCGAACACCGGCGCCGGGTCGCCCTTGCGCTGGCCGCTCGGGCGGACGATGTCCGTGCCGGAGACCAGGATCGTCCCGGCACGGCCGTGGTAGCCGACCGGCAGGTGCTTCCAGTTGGGCAGCAGCGGTTCCGCGTCCGGCCGGAACAGCCGTCCGACGTTGGACGCGTGGTGCTCGGAGGCGTAGAAGTCGACGTAGTCCGCGACCTCGAACGGCAGGTGCAGCGTGACGTCGCCGACCGCGTGCACGGCGTCGTCCGGGACCTCGCCGGCGACGAGGTCCGTGATCCGCGACCGGACCGCCACCCAGCGGTCGTACCCCTGCGCCATGAACGGGTTCAGCGTCGGCGCGGCGAAGACGTCGTCGCCGAGCGCGCGAGCCAGATCGAGCACGGAGTCCCCGACGCGGACGCCGACGCGCGGGGCGTCGCCGCCGGCCGAGAACACGCCGTAGGGCAGGTTGGCGGTGCCGAACGGGGAACCGGCGGGGATCTCGATCGTGGTCATGCCTCTCCTCGGGGCAGCAGGCCGAGGGCGGCCAGCTCGGTCAGGGGGTCGGTGACACTGCAGGTGCCGAACGAGGTGAACCGCGCGCGGACGCCGTCCTCCAGGTCCCGGACGAGCCCGGCGACGACCGCGCCGTCGCGCTCGGCGAGGTGCGCCTCGGCGCGGTCCGGGTCGCCGGCCGCGAGCAGCAGGTTGAGGAAGCCGTGCTGCTCGAAGCCGGTTTCGGGGTCGGTGTTGCGCAGCGCGTGGTGCAGCCCGGCCGTCGCCTTGAACGGGACGCCGGCGTCGATGGCCGCGCAGATCGACGCGGCCAGCTCGGCCTCGTCGGGGTAGAGGTCCGCGCGGACGCCGCCGGTGCGGAACTTCGCGCGGTGACCCGTCCCGGCGAGCGCCCGCAGCAGTGGCCCGCGGCGGTCGTCGCGCGGGATCTCCACGTACACCGGCGCGGTCGCGGCCGACACCGCGTCGAGCAGCTCGGCCGGCCCCATGCCGTCCGGCACCGCGATCTCCAGGGCCCGCAGGTCCACCGGCAGCGTCTTGACGGCGTCGAGCACGGCGGGCAGCCGGTCGGGGCCGCCGGGCAGCGTCACCGCGACCGGCAACGGCGTCTCGCGCGGTCCGAGGAATTCGTCCAGCGCTTCGAGCGCCGGGGCGGCGAGCACCAGCGGGCCGACCAGGTCGGCGTACCAGGCCTTCTCGTAGGCGTCGTGCGCGGCGATCGCGGCCGGCAGGGGCGCCAGGCCGGGCGGGAACACCGCGGCGTCGTCGCACAGGCCGGCGAAGAGCGCGGGGATCACGCGACCGGCCCCCGTCCGGACCAGGTCCACGCGTAGCCCGGGTCTTCGCTCGCCAGGCCGCCTTCGCCGAGTTCGAGCGGGCGGAAGGTGTCGACCATGACGGCCAGCTCGTCGAAGAACTCCGCGCCGAGCGACCGCTCGACCGCGCCGGGCTGCGGGCCGTGGCTGTGCCCGCCCGGGTGCAGGCTGATCGAGCCCTGGGCGATGCCGGATCCCTTGCGCGCCTCGTAGTTCCCGCCGCAGTAGAACATCACCTCGTCGGAGTCCACATTGGAGTGGTAGTACGGCACCGGCACGGCGAGGGGGTGGTAGTCGACCTTGCGCGGGACGAAGTTGCAGATGACGAAGTTCTGGCCCTCGAACACCTGGTGCACGGGCGGCGGCTGGTGCACGCGGCCGGTGATCGGCTCGAAGTCGGCGATGTTGAAGGTGTACGGGTAGAGGAACCCGTCCCAGCCGACGACGTCGAAGGGGTGGGTCGGGTAGACGTACCGGGTGCCGGTGATGCCGCGCGAGCCGCGGTGCTTGACCAGCACCTCGACATCCTCACCCTCGGCCAGGAACGGCTCCTCGGGCCCGTGCAGGTCGCGCTCGCAGTACGGCGCGTGCTCCAGCAGCTGGCCGAACTTCGACAGGTACCGCTTGGGCGGCGTGATGTGCGAGTTCGCCTCGACGACGTACGCCCGCAGCGGCTCGTCGCTCACCGGGACCCAGCGGTGCGTGGTGGCGCGCGGCAGGATCACGTAGTCGCCCTGACGCGCTTCGAGCACGCCGAACACCGTCTCGACGCGCGCCTCACCGGACTCGACGTACACGCACTCGTCGCCGACGGCGTTGCGGTAGAGCGGGGACGCCTCCCCCGCCGCGACGTAGGAGATGCGCACGTCGCCGTTGCCGAGGACCAGCCGCCGGCCGGTGACGACGTCGGCGCTCTTCCAGTCGTTGCCCGCGAACAGCTCGTGCAGCTTCAGGTGCCGCGGCACCAGCGGGCGGTTCTCGGTGAGCGTCTGGTCGGGCAGCTCCCACGGCGTCGCGTCGACGATCGCCGAGGGCACGCCGCGGTGGTAGAGCAGCGAGGAGTCCGACGAGAAGCCTTCCTCGCCCATCAGCTCTTCGTAGTAGAGCCCGCCCTCGGGCGTGCGGTGCTGGGTGTGCCGCTTCGGCGGGATGGTCCCCGCTCGGCGGTAGTACGCCATGGTCGCCTCCTGGCCGATTTAGTTCACGCTTTTACTATCTTAGGGGCAGCGTAGCCCCCGGCGCGCGCCACGGGTAGAGGCTAGCGGCGGCTGCGGGTGTCGGATCCGGCCCGCCCGGCGATCAGCTTGCCCAGCAGCATCACCAGGATCCGCTGTTCTTCCCCGGTCAGCGCGTCCGTCCAGCCGAACTCGCGTTCGTTGTGCTCGCGGAACACCGAGACCATCTCCGCCTGGCCGGCCTCGGTCAGCGAAAGCTGGACCGAGCGGCCGTCGCGCTCGTCCGGGACGCGGTCGAGCAGGCCGTCCGCGACGAGCGGCTTCATCAGGTTCGACACCGCCGCCCGGCTCATGCCGGTGAGCCGGGCGGCGGTCTTCGGCTCCAGCGGCCCGGCCAGCCAGACCACGAACAGCAGCCGGAACGCCGACCACGACCGGCCGCGCGGCCGGTGCACCGCGGCCTCCAGGTCGTAGGTGACCAGGTCCGACGCCCGGTTGAGGGTCAGCAGCACCTCGGTCGCCAGCTGGTGGCGGAAGCCGTACTCCGTCGCGAGCCGGCGGTTGGCCAGCTCGACGAACGACCAGAAGTCCAGCTCCTCTTCCATCGGAGCACTCTAACAAATAGTCAAACTTGAAACTAGTTTCGCTCGCGCGGGACCTTCAGGAACGCGAGCATGATCGCCGAGAGCACCAGGCAGCCGATCGGGAAGTACAGCCCGACCGTGACGTCGGTGTCGGTCGCCGCCAGCCCGATCGCGTACGGCCCGAAGAACCCGCCCAGCGCCGCGATCGAGTTGATCGCGGCCAGCCCGACCGCCGTGTGCTCCTTCGACAGCACCTTCGACGCCATCGCCCAGTACGGCGCCAGGTAGCCGAGCACGCCGATCGCCGCCAGCGACAGGCTGATCAGCGACAGCGCGGGCACCGACTTGAACTGGATGGCGCCGAAGAAGCCCAGCGCCGCGACGAGCACCAGGACGATCACGTGCCCCTTGCGTTCGCCGGTCCGGTCGGAGTTGCGCGCCAGCAGCAGCATGCCGACCGCGCCGACGACGTACGGGATCGCGCCGAGCAGCCCGATGTTGGTCGAGGAGTACTTCGGGTCGAGCTGCTTGACGATCAGCGGCAGGAAGAACGTCAGCCCGTAGAGGCCGCAGGCGATGAACAGGTTCGAGAACGCCAGGTGCAGCACCTTGCCGTTGCGGACCGCCTTCAGCTGGCCGAGGAAGGTCTCCTTCTCCTCCGGCACGTACTCCTTATCGATCTCCGTCTGCAGCCAGTCGCGCTCTTCCCGGCTGAGGAACTTCGCCTCCGACGGCTTGTTCGGCAGCCACAGGAACGTGACGACGCCGATCAGCACGGCCGGCGCGCCCTGCAGCACGAACACCCACTGCCAGCTGCTCATCCCGAGCCAGTGCGCGTGGTCGAGGATCCAGCCGCCGGTGAGGCTGCCGAGGATCAGCGCGATCGGCTGGGCCAGTGCGAGCGTCGCGATGGCGCGGCCGCGTTCCTTCCCGCGGAACCACAGCGTCAGGTACAGCAGCAGGCCCGGGAAGAGCCCGGCTTCGGCGATGCCGAGCACGATCCGCGCGATGATCAGGTGCGTCGTGCTCGCGACGAACCCGGTGACCACCGTGACGATGCCCCAGCTGACCGCGATCCGGCTCAGCCACAGCCGCGCGCCGACCTTCTTCATGATCATGTTGCTGGGGATCTCGAACACGACGTAGGCGAGGAAGAAGATCGCCGACGCGGCCCCGAACGTGGCGGCGTCGATCGCCAGCTCCTTGCCCATGCCGAGCTGGGCGTAGCCGATGTTCGCGCGGTCCATGTAGTTGAAGATGTAGAGCAGGCCGACGATCGGCATGATCCGCACGGCGACCTTGCGGACGGTGCGTCTCCCGACCGCGGTGCTCGCGGATCCGGTGTGGACGGTCATGGGGTGCTCCTCGGCGTTGAGTGAGTGGCGCTGCGGCCGGCGACGCGGCCCATGGTGATGGCGTTGGCGACGGCGTTCCCGCCGCCGACGTACCGCGGCCCGAGCACACCGGCTCCGGCCTCCCCCGCGGCGAAGAGGCCGGGCACGCGCTCCCCGCGCGCGTCGAGCACGGCGGCGGTGCCGTCGATCTCGAGCCCGGCGTGGGTGCAGACGAGCTCGGCGGGCAGGGTGCGCGCCGCGTAGAACGGCGGCGTCCCGATCGGGTCGGGCGGCGCGGTGCGGCCCTTGGCGGCCAGGGTTTCGTGCCGCAGGAAGTCCGGGTCCTCGGGCAGGTTGGCGTTCCAGCGCTCGAGCGTCGCCCGCAGCGCGTCGGCGGGCACGCCCAGCTTCCCGGCCAGCTCCTCGACGCTGTCGGCCCGCACGGTGCGGCCGGCCTCGGCTTCGGCCAGGACGTGGTCGGCGTCCCAGTGGGCGTACCCGGCGGGCAGCGTGGTGCGGGCCCGCTCGTCGAAGACCGTCCACACGGGACCGCCCTGGAGGTCGATGATCCCACTGGACACCGCGTAGGACGCGTCTTCGTCCATGAACCGGCGGCCGTGGACGTTGACCAGCACCCGCGACACCGGCGGGAAGCCGGACTGCCAGTGGTGCAGCCGCTGGAAGTACGCGGTGGGCAGCAGCAGCCCCCAGCCGTCCCCGGCGATGGCCGCGTCGACCTGCTCGCCGAACGCCAGATGGTCGCCCCGGGAGCCGTCCGCCGCCACGACGAACAGGTCCTCACCCGCGGCGTCGGCGGCCGGGTAGTGACGGGTGACCAGCGCGGGGTCCCGGGCGAACCCGCCGGTCGTGACGATGACGGCCTTCGCGGGCACGTCGATCCCGTCGGCGACCACACCGGTGACGCGCCCGCCTTCGACGAGCAGCCGCTCGACCCGCGTGTTCAGCACGGCTTCGACGCCGGCCTTGCGTCTGGCCCGGTCGAGGACCTGGACGAGGCCGTAGCCCTGGTCCTTCGGCACGTGCGCACGCCAGACGTCTTCGACGCCGGCGCGGGTCAGCCCCGGCGAGTGCGCGTTGTGCGACACCTGCACCGGGATGTCGGCACCCAGCCCGATCAGCCACTCGAGCGCCGGGCCGGCTTCCTCGCAGAACGCGCGCACCAGCCCGGGTTTGAGCTGCCACTGGTTGAGGTCCATGTAGTGCTGGAAGAACTTCTCGGGCGTATCGTCGATGCCCAGTCCCTTTTGGACACTGGTACCGGCGGCGGTGAACATCCCCGCGGACAGCTGCGTCGAGCCACCGAGTTCTTTTTCGGCCTCGAACAGCAGGACGGACGCGCCGCGCTCGGCGGCGGACACGGCGGCCGCGAGGCCCGCGCCCCCACCGCCCACGACGACGACGTCGTACTCCTCGGTGCTCATCCGAGGTCACCTCCCGACTCCGCGACGATGCGGTGATAGAGCCCGTTCGAGACGAGGCCGCCGTCGACGGTGACCTCGCTGCCGGTCATGTAGGTGGACTTGCCCGAGAGCAGGAACAGCACGGCGTCCGTGATCTCGTCGGGGCGGCCCATGCGCCCGGCCGGGACGCTGTCCACAGCGGACTGGACGAAGGCGTCGGCGCCCGCGAGCAAGGCCGTGCCGACGAGTCCCGGATGGACGGAGTTGACCCGGATCCCCCAGCGCGCGAAGTTCCCGGCGGCCGACTTCGACAGTCCGGTCAGGCCCCACTTGCTGGCCGAGTACGCGGGCGAGAAGTAGCCGATCTGCCCGGAGATCGAGGAGATGTTGACGATCGAGCCGCCCCCGGAGTCCCGCATCAGCGGGGCGGCGGCGCGCATCCCGTGGAACGGCCCGGTCAGGTTGACCGCGACAACCCGGTCCCAGACTTCGGCGGTGGTGTCCATGAACTCCAGCCGCCGCGAGATGCCGGCGTTGTTGACCAGCCCACCGAGCTTCCCTTGCCGCGCCCGGATCTCGCCGATCACGACGTCCCACTGAGAAGGATCGGTGACGTCGAGGTGATGAGCCGACGCCGAACCACCGTCGGCGACGATCTTCTCGGTGGTTTCGGAAGGATCGGCGACATCGGCCACGCAGACGTGGACACCGAGGGCCCCGAGCGCACGGGCGTGGGACGCGCCCATGCCACCCGCGGCGCCGGTGACGAGGACGACGTCCGGGTACTCAGACATGCCGCGACCCGCCGTCGACGGCGATGCTGTGCCCGGTCACGTACCGCGCGCTGTCCGACAGCAGGAACAGCAGCACACCGGCGACCTCTTCGGGCGAGCCGATCCGGTGCAGCGGCACGGCGTCGAGGGCCTTGGCGAGCGCCGGGGCATCGTCCTGGATCCACCGCGTCATCTCGGTGTCGATGTAGCCGGGCGCGATGGAGTTGACACGCAGGCCCTGGTCACCGAGCTCGACGGCGAGCGACTCGGTGAGGTGCGCGACGGCGGCCTTGGAGCTGCAGTAGGCACCACGGCCCTTACGCACGCGCACTGCCGACACCGAGGACATGTTGACGATGGCACCGCCGGGATTCATGTGCTTCGCGGCGGCCTGGGCACCGAAGAGAACGCCCTCGACATTGACCGACAGCGTCGCGCGAATCTGCTCCGGCGTGATCTCGGCGACCTCCGCGAACGGGAAGATCCCGGCATTGTTGACCCAGAAGTCGATCCGCCCGAACTCGTCGATGGCGCGCTGAGCGAGGGCAAGGTGGTCGGCGGCCTTGGTGACGTCAAGCGTCGCGGGCACGATCCGCCCAGGCTTGGCCTCGAGGGACTCCTCGGCGAGGGCCGAGGTCAGCTCGGCGGCGGTGGCAGCCATGGCGTCACCATCGATGTCCCCACCGACGACGTCGACCCCGCGGGTGGCGAGGGCGGCGGCGAACCGGGCACCCATCCCGCGGCCGGCGCCGGTGATCACGGCGACCTTGCCGGGGAACTCGGGGTAGACCGTGGTGACCGGCTGCTGCAGGACCCGCCCGGGACCGGTGGGCTCGTGGGTCGTCATGGTTGTTCTTCTCTCTGTTCGGTGGATCAGGAGTCGCGATGCACGGTCCGCCGCCGGACGCGCCAGCCATCGCCGTCGCGGACGAGGTCGTCCTCGAGGACGGTCAGCCGCACGAGGTGCGTACTGGCGACGATCTGCAGGTAGGCATCGGCGCGCAGGGTGTCCGGGGTGTCACCCGGGCGGACGTGGACGGTGCTGATCACGTGCCTGAGCGTCTCTCCGGAGGCGTGGAAGCGCTCGGCGAACGCGGTGAGTTCACCGGTGCCGGCGGCGGGCTCGGGGTAGGTGGGCGAGTGGAACTCGCCATCCGAGGTGAAGGTGGCAGCCCACTCGGCGGCACGGCCCGAGTCGATGGCGTGGCTCTGGCGGCCGTAGAGCTGGTGCACGGCCACGACGTCCTCGGTCGCCACTCGCATCGAAACCTCCGTTGGTACGTGCTATATTCGCACGCGGCGTGCTAATATGTGTAGGACAGTAGGTCGCCACTTTCGTGTCGTCAAGGGAGCCGCGTGTGGAATCGACGCTGCCCGCGTCCGGGACTTCGAAGACGTTGCACCACGGACTGCAGGTGCTGGAGCTACTGGTCCAGCACCCCGGAGGCCTGACACTGACCGAAATCGCGGACGGCATCGGCGTGCACCGGACAGTGGCGCACCGGCTGGTCCGGACCCTGGAGGCGCACTACCTGTGCCGCCGCGACCGCTTCAAGCGCATCTCGCTGGGAACGGGGTTGGTTCGGCTGGCCGAGCCGGTGGAGCAGGACCTGCGCACGTTGGCCCGGCCGGTGCTGGAGGAGCTGACGGACTCGGCCCAGGCATCGGCGCACCTGGTGGTGCGGGAGAACGCGGAGCAGGTCCGGATGCTGATGATCGTCGAGCCGAGAAGAGCGGCAATGCACGTGGCATTCCGATCAGGCCAGCTGGACCCGATCGGCCGAGGATCGGCAGGCTTGGCAATCCTGGCGGCCGCCCCACCACTACCGGGCGAGCGGGAAGAGGTGACCAGGGCCCGCGAGCGCGGATTCGCGGTGTCGAAAGGCGAGATAGCACCGGGCATCACAGGGATTTCGGCCATCGTCCCCACCGGACGCGACCACCCGGAGACGAGCATCGGGCTGTCGTTGTTCGAGGCCCCGGACCCGGAAGAACTAGGGCGAATGGTGCTAGCGGCAGCACAGAGACTGAGCGCCCAGCTCGGCTGAGCAGCGAAGCAACCCAGACCCTCCCGCAACCCCGATCCGAAGCCAGAACACGGCCGGCGGCGCCGGGTCAAGGCATCTTTCCCGCCTTGACGCGGTACCGCCGGCCGTAGTCACAATGAAGGCTTCGGGGTTGCGAACCTGACTTGGCCCAAATTAGTGCGCACCGCGATCGTGGATGCGGGTGAGGTCGTCGGGTAGCGGGTCGACGGCGGTGAGGGTGTGCTCGCCGGCCTGGATGTTGATGGTGCGGTAGCGGCGGGTGGTGCGCACGAACTTCTTGATCGACCAGCCGGTGGTCTGCTCGATCCACCTGCTGACGGCCAGGGCGGCGAACACGACCGTCAGGTGCGCGTCGATCGACTCGCGCTTGTGGTGGTAGATCGGCCGCGCACGTAGGTCGTGTTTGGACATTCGGAACGACTTCTCGATGTGGAACAGTCGGTGGTAGGCCTTTGAGGCCGGCAAGGGCGCGTGCCTTGGCTTCCAGGGTCCGGTTGACACTCTTGGTGGCGCCGGTGAGCTGGATGAACCGGTTGCGTTTGACCGCGGTCTTGCCGGCGACGGCCTGTCGCGGCGCTGGTCCTTGGGGCCGGCAGGCCAGGGCTGGGTGAAGATGTGCCCGTCGGGGATCTGCTCATCCGGGTGCTCGTGGCGCCACGCCTGGACCACGTACGGCACGTCGGGTATCGCGCGCCGAGGATGAACGACAACCCCGCGGCCTCGATGACCTGCTGGTTGGCCGGAGAGATCATGCCAGCGTCGGCCACGACCGTGACATCAGCCGGCTGGTGGACATCTATGAACGCACGGATGGTCGGCAGCATCGTAGTGGTCTCGCCCCGGTTGCCCTCGAACGCGTTAACCATCAACGGAAACCCGCTTGCGTCGGTGAGCAGCCCGATCGTGATCTGCGGCTCCAGGCGGCGTTCTTTGGAGAACCCGGGCTCACGGAACCCGTCCCCGGCATCGGTCTCGAAGTACAAGGTGGACACATCGCAGAGAACCAGTGACGCCGGCCCCAGATCAGCGGTGCGGGCGCACGCCGCGGCCAACTTCTGCCGCCAGGACTCTTTCGCGAACGCGGGCAGACGCCGCTTGAGGGTCGCGTACGCCGGCGGGTCGACACCTCGACCACCCGCAGACTGTCCAGCTTGCTGGTCGGCTCGACGATCCGTGCCAGCACCAGTAATCGGAACACCTCGTCACCACCAGCGGCCTCCTCGAACCCCAACAGCTGGTAGGCGTGGCCGAGCGCGTCCCACAGGTACCCCATCCGCGACGACGTGATCGCAAGCGGCCCACCACCAGCACCACTGCCGGCCTGCAACGCCGCGAAGTCCGGGCCAAAGTCGAGCTCGGGCTGCCCCACAGCCAGACGCTGCCTCGCCACCGCCTTGAGCGCCTCCAACGCCGCATCGTCATGCGCCGAGCCGATGTGCTCGATGTCCCGCGACCCGCGACCCGCGACCCGCGACGCGAGGAGTGCGCAGATTTTCGCCGTTCACACGACGAAACCGCAGCTCAACAGCCAGCACCCTACCCAAGATCAGTGATCTTGAGCCAAAGTCAGGTAAAGTGACGGAATGGTCATGCGGGTGGCGATTCCCGTGCTGCCGTGCCGAGATGTGCAGGCAGCGCGGTCGTACTTCACGGACGCGCTCGGATTCGACACCATATTCACCTGGGAGACCCCACCCAGCTACGCGGCCGTGATCCGCGACACCGCCGAATTCCACCTGTACGCCGAAAGCAGCGTCGGCCCGGCCAGGGTGACAGTTGTCGTCGACGACGTCGATTCCTGCCACGACGAGCTGCGCGCCCGCGGCGCCGACATCGTCGAGCCACTGGCTGACCGGCCCTACGGGATGCGCGACTTCAACGTACGGACACCCGATGGGCACTTGTTGATCTTTAGCCAGCCGCTTACCGAGTACGGGTGACCATCAGCGGACCAGCCGGAAGAATGACCGGACCTCGTCGACGAACAACGCCGGCTGCTCGAACGCCGCGAAGTGGCCGCCCTTGCCGGGCTCGTTCCAGTACCGGATGTTCGGGAACCGGCGCGCCGGCCGACCCGGAGATCCATTCGTTGACCTGCCGGAGGCTTTCCCAGTACAGCCGGGCGGATGAGGCACCGGTGCCGGGCAGCCAGTAGAGCATCAGGTTGTCGAGCAGCTCATCCCGGGTAATAACCCGATGCAGGTCGCCACCGGAGTCGGTCCACGACCAGAACTTCTCGACGATCCAGGCGCAGAGGGCGGCCGGCGAGTCGACCAGCCCGTAGCCGACCGTCTGCGGCCGGGTCGACTGCTGCGCCGAGTATCCGGAGCCCCATTCGTCCGCCTCCCGCAGTGTCGCGAGCGCCGCCCGCTTCGGCACCGGTGAGGTCGTCCAACGTGGCCGGATCGGGCGGTGCGAGCGGCGGCATGAGATGGATGCCGGCGACCCGATCGGGTTGCCGTTGACCGATGCTCGTGGCGATGCTGGTGCCCCAGTCGCTGCCCTGGGCGCCGAACCGCCGGTAGCCGAGCCGGGCCATCAGCTCGCACCACGCGTCGGATATCCGCTCGATCCCCCACCCCGGCGCGGCCGGCTTGTCGCTGAAGCCGTAACCGGGAAGCGATGGGCAGACCGCTGGAACCGGCCGCTTAGTGCGCAGATTTTCGCCGTTCACACGACGAAACCGCAGCTCAACAGCCAGCACCCTACCCAAGATCAGCGATCTTGAGCCAAGTCAGGTCACAATGAAGGCTTCGGGGTTGCGAAGAATCTCACCCCAAAATTTCCGACAGAGCATGAGCCTCCCGCAGCAGCAAAGCCCCCAGCTGGGGGATCCGCTCGGGGCCGAAGCGGTGTGCCACCCCGGTCAAGCTCAACGCCCACCGCGGAGCCCCACCCTGATCAAAAACCGCCGCGGCCAATCCCCAGCTCCCCTCCACCACGAGACCAGGATTCAGCGAATACCCCTGAGTCCGAGTAGCCGCGATGTGCCGCCGAATCTCGCCGACGTCGTGCTGAGGCCCGTACACCGCAGCAAGATCGACCCGGCCCAGATAGTCCTCGACCTCCCGATCCGGCAGATGAGCAAGGATCACCATCCCCGCCGAAACAACCCCCAAAGGAAACCGAGCCCCCTCGAAAAGAACATGGCTGCGGATCGGAAAAGCCCCATCCTCCCGAATCAAACAGATCGTCTCCTCCCCCCGCCGAGCGGAGAAGAACGCACTCTCCCCCGTAGCCAAAGCCAGCCGCCGCACGACCGGCAACGCGGCCTCGGTGACGTCATAGCGCCGAGCGGCAGCCACCCCGAGGAAGTACAACTCGGGCCCGAGCACCCACCGATCGCCATCCCGCTCGACGAGCCCGACACCCTGCAGCGAGATCAGCAACCGATGCACGGTAGGCCGAGGCAACCCGGCTTCCCGAGCCACAGCGGTAGTCGTCCCACCCTCAGGCTCATGAACGGCAACCGCCCGCAAAGCCCGATGAGTCCGGCCGACAAGGTCTGAAGGAGCGTCCACTCAGTGAACACTACCCCATCTAATCCGACCACCAGACGAACAATACCCAGGTCACTAGCGTTCACTGATTGACCGCATCCCGCCACAAAAGGTCTCATGTCCCCCATGGACAAGGTGATCGTGTCGGCCGCACAGGCCATCGCCGACATCCCCGACAGCGCCACCCTCGCGGTGGGCGGCTTCGGGATGTGCGGCGTACCCGCCGTTCTCGTCCAAGCGCTGTTCGAAGCGGGGACGACGAACCTCGAAGTGGTCTCGAACAACGCCGGAGTGGACGGCTGGGGGCTCGGAATCCTCCTCGGCGCCGGCCGCCTGCGTCGCGTCGTCGCTTCCTACGTCGGCGAGAACAAGGAGTTCGCCCGCCAGTACCTCGGCGGCGAGCTGGAGGTCGAGCTGACCCCGCAGGGCACGCTCGCCGAACGGCTGCGCGCCGGCGGTTCCGGCATCCCCGCGTTCTTCACCGCCACCGGGGCCGGCACCCAGGTCGCCGACGGTGGCCTGCCGTGGAAGTACGACTCAGCCGGCGCCGTCGAGAAGGCGAGCCCGCCGAAGCAGAAGAAGAGCTTCGACGGCAAGGAGTACGTCCTCGAACGCGCGATCGTCGCCGACTTCGGGCTGGTCCGCGCGTGGCGCGGCGACCGGCACGGGAACCTCGTCTTCAAGGACGCGGCCCGCAACTTCAACCCGCTGGCCGCGATGTCCGGCCGCATCACCGTCGCCGAGGTCGAGGAGCTGGTCGAGCCCGGCGAGCTCGACCCGAACGACATCCACCTGCCGGGCGCCTACGTGCACCGCGTCGTCGCGCTGACGCCGGAGCAGGCCGCGGACAAGCCGATCGAGAAGCGCACGGTGCGCACCGGAACGGAGGCCTGACATGGCCTGGGACCGCAACCAGATGGCCGCCCGCGCCGCCGGCGAGCTGCGCGACGGCGACTACGTCAACCTCGGGATCGGCCTGCCTACCCTGGTGCCGAACTACGTCCCCGACGACGTCGAGCTCGTCCTGCAGTCGGAGAATGGCATCCTCGGCGTCGGCCCCTACCCCGAGGAGGACGCCGTCGACCCGGACCTGATCAACGCGGGCAAGGAGACGGTGACCGTCCGAAAGGGAGCGTCGTTCTTCGACTCGGCGTTGTCCTTCGGGATGATCCGCGGCGGCAAGATCGACGCCGCCATCCTCGGCGCGATGCAGGTCTCCGCGGCGGGCGACCTCGCGAACTGGATGATCCCCGGCAAGATGGTCAAGGGCATGGGCGGCGCGATGGACCTGGTCCACGGCGCGAAGAAGGTCATCGTGCTGATGGAGCACGTCGCCCGCGACGGCTCGCCCAAGATCGTCGACGAATGCACGCTGCCCTACACCGGCCGCGGCGTCGTCCAGCGGATCATCACCGACCTGTGCGTCCTCGACGTCACGCCCGAGGGTCTTTCGCTCGTCGAGCTCGCCCCGGGCGTCGACGTCGAGCAGGTGCAGAAGCAGACCGAGCCGCCGATCCGCGTCGCCTGACCCGGAGGCTGCCCGAAGGTCCGTTCCGCGGCCGCGCGCGATGCCCTGTACTACGGGCATGGCCGGCCGAGGGGTACTCGAGGGCGCGTTCGCGCTGCTGGACGTCCTGGACGCGCTCGGCGGCCGGGCCGCGTTCACGGACCTGGTGCGCGCGGGCGACCTCCCGAAGACGACCACGCACCGGCTGCTGGACCAGCTGACCGGGCTGGGCGCCATCGAACGCGTCCCGGACGGCTACCGCATCGGCGCGCGGGTCTTCCGTCTCGGCGAGTGCTGGGAACCGGAACTCCGCGCGCGGGCAAGGGAATGGCTGCCACTCCTGTCGGCGCGGCTGCGCGCGGGCACGTTCCTCGCGGTACGGCGGGAGGAACGAGTGCTGGTGGTCGCGGCCGAGGGTGCGGGTGTCCGCCCGGGGACGGCGCTGGCGCCGGACACCGCCGCGGCCCGGATCCTGGTGGCGTACCCCGGGAGGGGCCATGCCGCCGACGCGGGCAGCGTGGCCGTTCCGGTTCGCGGGCCCGGGGGTGCGGTCATCGCCGCCCTGGCCGCGACGCCGGCTCCGGGCCGGAACTCGCTCACCCTGGTGGCTGGGCTGGCCAGCACCGCCCGGGCGCTGGGCGGGTGATCAGAGGGGGCGCCATCATCGCCGCACCACCAGCGTCTCGAACACCCTCGCCCGCTCGCCGGCCGCGACGCCGGCCCGCTCACCGTGGTGACCGGGCCGAAAGCCGCACGAGCGCTCGGCACCTGATCAAAGAACGCCCCAGCGCTGGTTGATCTGGCCGCCGCCGAGGTTGTCCCACAGCTGTACCGGCGTGCCGTTGTGGCCGATCTGCGAAAGATCCGCGTCGAGCAACCGGGAGTTGTAGACGTTCTGGATGGTGTAGTTGCGGTTGCCGTCCTGGAACACCCACCAGACCTGGTTGGTCTGGCCGCCGCCCAGGCAGTCCCACAGCTGGATCGGCGTGCCGTTGTGGCCGATCCGCGAGAAGTCCGCGTCGAGGCAGCGGCCGCTGACGGAGTCGACGACCTGGTACCGGCTGTCGTACGCGACGTACCGGAGGTACCACTTGTTCGTCACCTGCCAGCAGTCCCACAGCACGACCGGCGCGCCGTTGCCGGTGCCCTGCGGCAGGAGACAGCGGCCGCCGTGGTTGTCGGTGATGGGATAGGGCCCGTAGTCGGCGGCACTCGCGACCGGCGCCGCCGCTCCGAGCGACGCCACGACTCCCGCCACGACCGCGGCCACTTCTTCCAGCTCATCGACGCTCCCCACGTCCGACACCGCAATTCGCCCCGACGGTGCCGGAAGTTCCGGACACGTGGGGTGCCGGTTCCGGTCAGCGGGCCCGACTCGGCCCTTCCGGGCAGGCGAGCGTCCGGTCAGCGTGCTCCCCGCCGGTGTCGAAATGGCGGTCCAGGTACTCCTCCGGCGGCAACGGGCTGTCGCGCAGCAGCGAGAACACTTCGCTGCCGGGCTGGAGGACCTTCTCCCCCGTCGCATACCCCTGGGCGAGCCCGAGGTAGGTCACTCCGGCGTCCGCCGCGTACTCCGCCGCCTCCACCTCCGCCCGCGCGAGGGCCGCATCGAAGCCGTCGGCACGCCACACCGTGATCCGCTCTTCGTACGGCTGCCCCTCGGCCCCGGTCCACCGGAAGACGCACCGCACCGCGTACCACTCGTCCGTCACGACGCCACCCTCCGGCAGTCCGGGACTCAACCCCCAGCGGGCCTCGCGCGTGTGAACGGCGGCGACCGCCCGGCGAGTGTTGATTGTCTGGTGGTTTCTGAGTTGTTCCGTTTGCCTGTGTTACCTGTTATGTTCGATTTTCGAGCCCGCGGTAGTGCCCGAGGAGTCCGATGCGCCGTCTCGCCGTCCTGGTTCTCGCGCTCTTGAGCCCGATCGTCGTGGTGCCCACGGCGGACGCCGCCGTCACCCCGAAACCGCCGCCGCTGTCCACGCCGTGGACCTCGCAGGTGAGCACCACCGACCCGCTGCCCGAGTACCCGCGGCCGCAGATGACGCGCCCCGACTGGCAGTCCCTCAACGGCGAGTGGGAGTTCCTCAACCCCGCCACCGGCGCGGGCGGCAGCGTCGACCGCTACGCCGCGCCGCCGCTCGGGCAGACGCTGCCCGAACGCATCCTCGTGCCCTACCCCGTCGAGTCGGCACTGTCGGGCATCATGCGCAACGACAACCGCGACCTGATGTTCTACCGCCGCACCTTCACCGTGCCGCAAGCGTGGGGCGGCCGGAACGTGCAGCTGCACTTCGGCGCCGTCGACTACGAAGCCACCGTGTGGGTCAACGGCGTCCAGGTCGCCACGCACAAGGGCGGGTACGACCGGTTCGAAGCCGACATCACCGCGCGACTGAACGGCGGCGCCAACGAGATCGTCGTCCGCGTCTACGACCCGACCGACGGCCGCGGCGAGAAGCAGCCCGTCGGCAAGCAGGCCACCGCCCAGTCCAGCATCTTCTACACGCCGTCGTCCGGGATCTGGCAGACCGTCTGGCTCGAGCCGACGGCGCCGTCGTCGATCTACTCGGTCGACATCTACCCGAACCTCGCGAACAACACGGCACGCGTGCGGGTGTTCGGCCGCGGTGACGTCGGCGGGTACTCCGTGCTCGCCGAGTCGATGACCGGCGGCGCCGTCGTCGGCAGCGCGACCGGCGGCTTCACGGAGTTCTCGGTGCCGGTCCCGAACGCGCGGCGGTGGTCGCCCGACGACCCGTTCCTCTACGACCTCAGGGTTTCGCTGCGCAACTCCGCCGGCACGACGGTCGACCAGGTCGTCAGCTACTTCGGCATGCGCGAAGTCGGCACGAAGAACGTGAACGGCGTGCTGCGCCCGACGCTCAACGGCGAGTTCGTGTTCCAGATCGGCACCCTGGACCAGGGCTTCTGGCCGGACGGCCTGTACACCGCGCCGACCGACGCGGCATTGGCATCCGACCTGCAGAAGCACAAGGAACTCGGCTTTAACATGGTGCGCAAGCACATCAAGGTCGAGCCCGCCCGCTGGTACTACTGGGCCGACCGGCTGGGATTGCTGGTGTGGCAGGACATCCCGTCGACTCCGACGGCCGACAGCAACCGGACGCCGGCGCAGATCGCCGAGTTCGAGACCGAGGCGCGCGAGATCGTCGACGAGCACCGCTTCTCCCCCGCCGTCGTGACGTACGTGCCGTTCAACGAAGGCTGGGGCGAGTGGAACCTCGACGAGACCAGGCGCGTCACGACGAACATCAAGAACCAGGACCCGACCCGGCTGGTCAACGCGCACAGCGGGTTCAACTGCTGCGCCTCCAAGGGTGACCCGGGCACCGGCGACATCATCGACTGGCACGTCTACACCGGCCCGGACGCGCCCCGGCCGTCCGGGAACCGGGTGTCGGTGCTCGGCGAGTTCGGCGGGCTCGGCCTGCGCAACCCCGGTCACGAGTACAGCCCGACCGGCGGCTTCTTCGCCTACGAGCAGATGGCGAGCGCGGCGCAGCTGAACGACCGCTACACCGGCATGGTCCGGGACGCGAAACAGCTGATGACCGCCAAGGGCCTGTCGGCGTCGGTCTACACCGAGATCACCGACGTCGAAGGCGAGTACAACGGCCTGCTCACCTACGACCGGCGGGTGCAGAAGGTCGACACCGCCCGCGTCCGCGCGGCGCACGCCGACCTGATCGCCGCGTCGAAGAACCTCAACGCGGCCGTGCCGCTGACGCTCGGGCACGTCCGGTCGTTCCGCGTCACCACCCCCGGGTACACCGACCGGTACCTGCGGCACGCGGATTCCTTCGCCCGCACCGACGTCCTGACCACGGGCAGCGCGGACGGGCCCCGGCAGGACGCCTCGTTCCGGACCGTCGCCGGGCTCGCGGATCCGCGCTGCTTCTCGTTCGAGTCGGTCAACTTCCCCGGGAAGTTCTTGCGCCACGCCGAAAACCGCGTCCGGATCGACAGCGACACCGGCGGCACGTTCGCCGCGGACGCCACCTGGTGCGACCGGCCGGGGCTCGCCGCCGGCGGGACGTCGTTCGAGTCGCTGAACCTGCCCGGCCGGTACCTGCGGCACTACGACGAGACCGTGTACCTGGCCGTGAGTGGTGGCCCGAACGCCTGGGACACGGCGACGAGCTTCGCCGCCGACGCGACGTGGGACGTCTCGGCGCCGGCGTTGTGGCGCAGTTCGGTGCCCCTGACGGCGAACGCGCGGCAGTCGCTGCGGGTGACGACGTGGGGCTACACCGACCGGTACCTGCGGCACGCCGGCGGCCTCGCCTACACCGAGGTCGTGACCAGCGGCAGCAGCGCGTTGCTCAAGCAGGACGCGACGTACACCGTGCGGCGCGGGCTCGGGGAGTCCTCGTGCTCCTCCTTCGAGTCGGTGAACTACCCCGGGCAGTTCCTGCGCCACCAGGACGGCCGCGTCCGCAACTCCCCGGACGACGGCTCGGCCCTGATGCGCGCGGACGCGACGTTCTGCGCCCGGCCGGGTCTCGGCGGCACCGGCGTGACGTTCGAGTCGCTCAACATCCCGGGCGCGTTCCTGCGGCACTTCGACTCCGCGGTCTACATCGCCTCGGGCGGCGGCACGGGCTCCGACCGGCCCCAGACGGTGACGGCCGACAGCAGCTGGACCGTCGCGCCACCCTGGGCCCCGTAAGCCCGCGCCGGGTTCCCGGAATCCGGTGTATCTCCGCCCGGCCCCGCGACTCCGTCCCCGGCGAGGGAAGGGGAGAAACCGTGGGCGTCGTGCTGATCGTTCTCGTCCTGGTGCTGGTGGTCGTGCTTCTCACACGCCGGCGCCGCCGCAAGCGCACCGCGGCGGTGCTGGCCGGGCCGCCCGGCGGGGTCCCGGCGTTCCGGATCGTGACGCTGGGCCTGCAGGGCTCGGGCAAGACCCTGCTGCTGACCGGGATCTACCGCCGCCTGCAGACCCCGGGCGACCGCGGCTTCTACCTGCGCGTGCCGCACGAGCAGCTGATCGAGCTGAACCGGTGGTACCGCAAGGCGGCCGACGTCCACGAGGAGTGGCCGCGCGGCACGACCCGCGGCGAGCTGCGCGAGTTCGAGTTCAGCGTGATGACCGACGTCGGCGGGGCGACCGAACCCGTCGTCAAGCTGGGCTACCTCGAGTACCCGGGCGAGCTGCTGACCGACCCGGACGCGCCGGGGTCGACCGCCCAGGCGACGCTCTTGCAGGCGATCGCCGGTGCCGACGCGCTCGTCGGCATCATCGACGGCTTCCGCCTGCTGCAGGCGACCCAGGGCGACCAGCGCGGCGCGTTCATGCTCGAAGCGTCCCTCGACGCGATGATCAACGCGATGCTGCCGGTGCGCAGCCCGATCGTCTTCGTGATCACCAAGTGGGACCTGCTCGACCACCTGCACCCGGACGAGAACGAGCGGCTGCGGATCGTGCGCGACCGGCTGATGGCGACGCCGGGGTTCAACGACCTCGTCCGGATGCACAGTGCCCGGCGCATCGTCCGGCTGATCCCGGCGACGGCCGTCGGGCACGACTTCGCCGTCTTCACCGACGGGGTGGTCCGCAAGAAGCCCGAGGGGCGGTTCCGGCCGGGCAACGTCGAGGCCGCGTTGGCGGTGGTGGTGCCGGACATCCTGCGCCAGACCGAGCTTTCGCTCGACCGCGCCACCCGTGCCGAGCTGCTCGCGGCCGCGCAACGGCGGACGCGGATGGGCCCGGCCGAGGCGTTGCGGACGCTCGGCGCCCACTTCACGGCGCACGCCGCGCGGGTGCTGGCGTCCGCCCTCGGCGCGGGCCTGGTCGCCGAGTCCGGCCTGATGCTGCTGCTCGACACGCTGTCCCCGTACGACGACGACCCGGCCGCGCGCGGCGCCCGGATGGCGAGGCTCGGCGAGGCCGACCGGATGGCGGAGCACTACGTCCAGGCCCGGCGGCGGGTGGTCGGCGAGCTGCAGCGGCAGGTCGCGGTGCTCGAGGCGAAGCTCCCGGTGTCCCGCCTCGGCGGCGACCGCTGGGGCGACTGGTGACGGGCCGGGCCTGGCCGTTCCTGGTCGCCCGCGGACGGCGGCAGGGCTATGCCACGCTGCTGGTCCCGGGTTTCCTGCGGGAGCACGGTTTCCTGGAGGCGACGGCGACCCCGCTGGACGACGTGCCGTCGCGCACCGCGCCGACACCGCACGGCGTGCTGGTCTGGGCCGAGCACGCGGTGACCACGGAAGAGGCCGGCGGCGAACCCCGCGACGAGTACGGCCGCCCCTTGGTGCTGCTGCACGGTTTCCTCAGCCCGTCCGGCGATCCGCTGGAGGCGCCGGCCGCGCTGGTCCGGACGGAGGCTGCTGCTTTGTCGGCGTACCAACGGTTTCTCGCCGACGAGGAGGGCTTCCGGGCGGAGCGTTCGGAGCCGTTCGCGATCGAGGTCGCTCGTCCCCCGGTCTCACCGGAGGTCTCGCCGCCGAGTGAGCCCGCGCGGCCGGTCCGCGGCTTGGTGTGGGCGGGGGCGGGGGCGCTGGTCGCGGTGGGCGTGGTGGTCACCGTGCTGCTCTGGCCGGACGACGACGTCCCGCCACCGCCGCAGTGCGCCCCTGACGTCGTGGCGTTGCCGGCGACGCCGGCTGTCCCGGCAGCGACGTGCCTGCGCGACGGGACGACCGTGCGGTACTCGGTCACGCCTACGCCGACGCCTCCGCCGTAGCCAGGCGGATCCCCGTCCCCGCCGCAGGTCTCGCCGCCCTGCCCGCGCGACCACGACCCGGTGCGGGGCAGGCACCCCGCGCCGCCTCAGTGCTCCGGCAGCTGCCGACGCTCCCGCAGGCGGGCCAGGTCCCCGCCGCAGGTCTCGCGGCCTGCCCGCGCCGGCTCAACGCTCCCGCGGATCCCGGTCCCCACCGCAAGTCTCGCGGCCTGCCCGCGCCGGCTCAGTGCTCCGGCAGCTGCCGACGCTCCCGCAGGCGGGCCAGGTCCTCACGCATCTCCGTCGGCAACAGCTCGGCCATCTGCTCCGGACGCAGCGGCAGGTCGAGCAGGCTGAGCTTGACCCGGCTGCGCCGCGCGTGGCGTCCGGGGTCGAGGCGGACGACCTGGGCCGCGTCCGGGCGCAGGGTTGCCGTCAGTGGGGTGGCCGGGTCAAGGGGCCGCCACGCGTTGCCGTCGACGCGCAGCATCGGCGGGGCGCTGCGGGCCACGCCGCGCAGCGTGACGACGTCGCGCGCCGGTAACACGATCGAGCGGCTGACCCCCGACATCGACGCGACCGGGGTCACCGCCAGCACCTCCGCCGCCGGCGAGATCACCGGTCCGCCGGCGGCGTAGTTGTAGGCGGTGGAGCCCGTCGGGGTGCTCAGGATCAGCGCGTCGCAGCGGTAGTACCCGAACTGCGCCCCGTCGACCAGCAGGTCGACCTCCACCGTCGCGCCGGGCTCGGCGCCGCCGACGACGACGTCGTTGAACGCGACCACCGCCGCGTCGCCTTCCTCGACCGCGATACAGCTGTGCGGCTCGATTTCGAAGTCCCCGGTGTGCACCCGTTCGAGTGCCCCGGCGAGCTCGGCCGGGGCGATCTCGACCAGGAAGCCGACGTTGCCGTAGTTGACCCCGAGCACCGGCACCGGCCGGTCCACCGCCAGCCGCATCGCGCCCAGCATCGTCCCGTCGCCCCCGAGGCTGACGACGGCGTCCACGCCGGCCGCGAACTCGGCGTCGGGCACCACCGCCACGCCGGCCCCGACCTGCGCCGCGTCGGTGCCCCGGACCACCAGCTCGACCCCGTGCCGCTCGGCGTAGGAGACGAGCACGTCGACCGACTCGTGCACCGGCTTCCGCGGGTGCGCCACCACCCCGACGCGCGTGATCTCGGACCCTGCCATGAGGTCCATTGTGGCCGTCCGGTGCCCGGCCCGCTCAGCCGAGGACGCCCAGTGCCGCCGGGGTGAACGGGACGATGTCGTCGTCCCGGCCGTCGAGGATCTTCGCCGTCCAGTCCGGGTCGGCGAGCAGCGAGCGGCCCACGGCGACGACGTCGAACTCGTCCGCGTCCAGGCGGTCCAGGAGGTCGTCGATCCCGGCGCGGCTCGCGGCTTCCCCGGCCATGCTCGCGGTGAACTCCCGGTCCAGGCCCGCCGAACCCACCGTGATCGCCGGTTTCCCGGTCAGCTTCTTGGCCCAGCCGGCGAGGTTCAGGTCGGCGCCGTCGAAGGCGGGCTGCCAGTAACGCCGGGTGGAGGCGTGGAAGGCGTCCACGCCCGCGTCGACCAGCTCCCCGAGGATGACGCCGAACTCCTCGGGTGTGTCGGCGAGCCGGGCCGCGTAGTCGGACGCCTTCCACTGCGACAGCCGCACGACCACCGGGAAGCCGGGCGCCACCCGGGCCCGGACCGCGGCGACGGCTTCGGCCGCGAACCGGGCTCGCGCCCGCACGCCGCCGCCGTAGCGATCGGTGCGGCGGTTGGTCCGCGACCACAGGAACTGGTCGATCAGGTAGCCGTGGGCACCGTGCAGCTCGACGCCGTCGAACCCGGCGCGTTCCGCCTCCCGGGCCGCCTCGCCGAACGCCGACAGCACGGCGTCGATGTCGGCCCGCGTCATGGCGTGCCCGCGGACGGTGCCCTCCAGCGGCAGACCCGACGGGCCGATCGCCGGAGCGTCCGGGTACGGCGGATCCCCGGCCAGGCGCGCCATCCCGACGTGCTGCAGCTGCGCGAAGATCCGCCCGCCGGCGTCGTGGACGGCCGCCGTGACGCGGGCCCAGCCGGCCAGCGCGTCGTCGCCGTACATGTGCGGGACCAGGTCGTGCTGGCCGGCGGACGGGTGGTTCACGTACGAGCCTTCGGTGATCACGAGCCCGGTGCCGCCGGCGGCTCGCCGGGCGTAGTACGCGGCGACGTCCGCCCCGGGCACGCCGCCGGGCGAGAACCCGCGGGTCATCGGGGACATGGCGACGCGGTTGGGCAGCGTCAGGCCGCCGACGGTGATCGGGCGGGAAAGCAGTTGTGCGGCGCGGGTTTCCACGAATCTCAGCTCCTCCTGGTCGGTTGACACCCAGGCTAGAATCTGACGTGGACGTGAGGTTCAACGTCTTGTGCCGCAGATCACGCCGGGAGGGCCCATGCGCATCGGAGAGCTCGCCGAGAAGACCGGCGTCAGTGTGCGCGCGCTGCGCTACTACGAAGAAAAAGGGATGCTCGTGCCGGAGCGCAGCGCCGGCGGGCACCGCTCGTACGCGGACGCCGGCGTGGGCGTGGTCTGGCTGATCCAGCAGTTCTACGCGGCGGGGCTGTCGAGCAAGTCGATCCAGGCGATCATGCCGTCCGTCCGGGCCGGCCGGGCGACCCCGGAAGTACTCGAGCTCCTCGTCACCGAACGCGACCGGATCGACAAGCTGGTCCGCGAGCTGACCGGCGCGCGGGAACGGCTGGACACCATCATCACCTCCGCGGGCGCGGACTCCTGCGCGCCACCGCCGTCGATCGTCGCCGAGAACGCCCCGAAACCCTGCCGTCCGCACTAAAGTCGGGGCATGAGGTTCCTGCGCGCGCTCGCCGCCACCGTCCTGCTCGCCGGGTGTTCGGCCGGCGTCGGCGGGACATCGTCGCCCGCACCGGCGACACCGGGAACCGCTGCCACGTCCAGCGCTCCCCTGGCCCAGCCGCACAAACTCGAGATCAAGATCGCGGGGACGGCGGTCCTCACGAAGCTGACCTCCACGGTCGACGGCGAGACGACCGAAGAGAACGACGTCAAGCTGCCGTGGAGCCGCACGTTCAGCTTCGCGCCCCACACCGGAAAGCACGTCTACAACATCGTCATGCTCTCCGCCGGCGGCGAGGTGAACGCGACGGCCACAGTGGACGGACAGCCCTGGGGCCAGACCAGCGGCAGCGGGGACGGCGCGTCGACCCAGTCGCTCAACGGCGACTTCAGCGACTGAACCCCGCCTCGGCCAGCGGCGGATCGAGAGCGTCGACACCGAGCACGAGCACTCCGCCGGGCTCGGCCGCCACCACGACCCCGATCACCTCGCCGAGTTCGTCCAGCGCCGGCCCGCCCACGTCGGCGGGCGCCACCCGCACGTGGAACAGCCGGACTCCTGCCGCCGTGTCGCACCGGTCGACCAGGCCGGTTTCGCCGTCCGACGTCCGCAGCCGGTCGCCGATCCGCACCAGCGCGGGATGTCCCAGGGGCAGCGGGGTGTTTTCCACCGGCTCGGCCAGCCGCAGCACGGCGACGGCGTGCTCCGGCGAGTCCGGCAGGTGGGTCCGGGTCACGCTCCGGGCGCCGCGGCCGGTGGCGACGACGGCGTCCGCGGTGAGGCCCGCCCGGCCGGTGACGACCAGCCGGTCCGAGACCAGGAAGCCGGCGCGGGCGCCCACCCTGACCAGCGCGGACGGCACCTCCACGGGTTCGGCCCGGCGGAACTTCCGGTAGCCCTCGACGTCGCCGGTCTCGGCGAGGCAGCGGGCGTACCGGCGGCGGTCGTCGGCGGCCGAGGGCGGCTCGGTGAGCGCGGCCAGTGCCTGCCGGTAGTCGCCGGCCGCGTAGTGCGTACGGAACCGGCGCAGCGGATCCGGCTCGGCCAGCGCCAGCCGCACGAGGACCGCGTTCCAGCGGGCGATCCTGGTCGCCAGGTCGCGCAGCACGGTCATCCGGGCGGTCAGGTCATCGGTCAGCCGCGTCGTTTCGGCGAAATCGGCGGCCGGCTCGCTGCCGGGCCGGTCGAGGTGGTTCAACGCCGCGACGGCGGCCTCGCGCACCGACTCCCGCGCGCGACGCAGGTCCAGCTCGGTCCGGCCGGCCTCGCCGAACATCTCGACCAGCAGCCCGGCGTCGTCGGCGCCGGGCACGGGAACGTGACTCCCCAAGCGGTGCCGGAACTCCTGCCACGCCGCGTCACTGTCGTCGTCCATTGTGGACGCCGCCAGCTCGCGCAGCCGCTCACGCAGGTCCGCGAGCTCTTGCTGCCGCCGCTCGACTTCCCGCTGCCGTTCGTAGCTTCGGGTCAGTTCGGCGACTTCGCGCGGGGAAAGCAAGGTGGTGTCGGCGATCCGGATCGAAGCGGCCTTGCCGGTGGCCCGGTCGCGCGCGGTCACCGAAAGCACGCAGCTCGCGTCGATCTCGAACGTGACGTCGATCTGGGGCACACCCTTCTCGGCGGGCGGTATCCCGGACAGCAGGAACTGGCCGATCTTCGACTCCTGGTCGAGGCCGCCGTTGAAGATCTCGACGCGCACCACGGACTGGTTGTCGGCGTGCGTGGTGAACGCTTTCGAGCGCGTCGCCGGGATGGTCGTGGAGCGCGGCACGAGTTCGGTCAGGCTCTCGCGGTCGTGCTCGTCGTGCACCCGGATCCCCAGCGACAGCGGGGTCACGTCGAGCAGGACGATGTCGTCCAGCGAGCCGTCGCGCATCGCGCCGAGGAGCGCGGCGCCCCCGGCCACCGCGGTCCGCGGATCGGCCACCACGGTGCGGCGCAGCCCGAACGCGCGCTCGACCGTTTCCCTGACCAGCGGGGAAAACATCGGGCGGCCGATCAGCACCAGGTGGTCCGGACGGGTCTTGACCGAGGAGCTGAACGCGGCGCAGATCTCGTGCAGGTGCGCCAGCTGCCCGGCCAGGATCCCGGCCAGCTCGGCGCGCGTCAGCTCCAGGCGGACGTCGCCGTCGCCGAAGCCGCGCAGCTCGTACTCGGCGTGCTCCCGCGCGGACAGCTCGACCTTCAGGCGCTCCGCGGCGATCGCCAGGCGCCGCCGCGCCGAGCCGCTCGACGGCACCGCGATAGCGCGCCGCTCCAGCTCGCCCGCCAGCGCCGCGGCGACGGCGGTGTCGAAGTCCTTGCCGCCGAAGGCACTGTCCCCGCCCACTTCCCGCACGTCGTAGACGTTCTCGCCGACGTCGAGCAGGCTCAGGTCCAGCGTGCCGGCACCGAGGTCGACGACGGCGATCGCGCCGCCGAGCCGCCGTTCGCGCGCGGCGGTGATGCACGCGGCCGTCGGCTCGTGGATCAGCCGGACGAGGTCGACCTCCGCGATGCGGCAGGCCGTGCGCGTGGCGGCCTTCTGGTTGTTGGTGAAGTAGGCCGGGATGGTCACGACCACCCGCGGCCGCTCCAGCCGCAGGTCGTGGTTGCGCTCGGCCCACGACAGCCAGTCCTCGTGCACCTCGCCCAGCTCCTCGGCGGCCAGGTCCGCGACGCGCTCGCGCACCCGCTCGGCCAGGAAGGTCTCGACCAGGCCCCGGGCGTGCCGGACGAGCCGGGCGGCGACCTCCTCCGGCCGGAACGTGCGGTCGCGGACCTTGAAGAGCGTGCCCCGGCCCATCTTCCGCTTGGCGGCGTCGATGTGGCCGACCAGCCACGGCACGAGCGTCTCCTCGCCGTGCAGGCCGACCAGCTCGGTGCCGTCGCGGTCCACACTCACCGTCGAGGCGAAGTGCACCTCGCCCTTCCAGGGGCAGAACACCGGTTGCCGCGTCTCGGTGTCGTAGACGGCGGCGGCGCAGGTCGTGGTGCCGAGGTCGAACCCCCAGATACCGCTGTAGCGCGCGTCGACGTCCGCGCGCGCCCGGGTGACCCACGCCTGCGCGCGCTCTTCGAACCGGACGCGGTCCCGCGCGCCCAGCGCGTCGAGCACCTCGGTGACTCGCGTACGAAGGTGCGGGGGCACCAGTCCGTCGTCGACGAGCTCACGCAGCACGCCGGCGGCCGGGGACGCGGTGCCGCGCGCCTCGACCGCCGTGAGGCAGCGCCGCGCGAGCTCGTCGTGGTCGCCGGTCCGGCGCAGGCATTCGGCCAGCCGGACGTCGTCGGCCGCGGCGTCACCGAGCCACCGCACGAGGCAGTCCGCCGCGGCGGCGAACCAGCCGGCCGCCAGGTACAGCGGGACGGCCCGCTCCAGCAGCCCGCTCCGGTCGTACAGCGCTGCCGCACCGGCCGCGTCACCCCCGGCCCCGCACGCCTCGGCCCGGGCGGTCAGCGCGTCGGGCGTGTCGTCGTCCCGCAGCACCCGGACCGCCTCGCCGTACCGTCCGGCGCGCCGGAACAGCTGGTGGGCGCGGAAGAAGTCGCCGGCGTCCTCGGCGCGGGCGGCCGCCAGGGCGTGCTCCCCCGCCGCCTCCTCGACCCGGCTCCACGCGCGGAGGACGTCCCGCCGGTCGCCGCCGCGGCGCAGCAGCTCACCGAAGTGCCGGCGCGTCACCCCGAGGAGCGTCGCCCGCAGCTCGGCCAGCCGGGGGTGCTCACCGTGGTCGAGGACCTGCCGCAGCTGCCGGGCGGCCTCGGCGAAGTCCTCCCCTTCGATCAGCCGGTGGACGCCGGCCTCGAAGCGGTCCACCAGCCCGTCGTGACGCTCGTCCTGCCCGGGCGGGCACGTCACGAGCGCTTCGGCGAACTGCCCGAGCTCCTCGTGGCACCGGCTCATCCCGTCGAGGCGGCCGGCTTCTTCGTAGGCGGGCAACGCTTCCGCGTACCGGCCTGCGCCGGCCAGCAGGTCTCCCAGCCGTCCGGACAACGCAGTGACGACGTCGCCGCGGTCGCGTGCCAGGGCGAGCCCGGCCGTGACGTCATCGATCTCCGCGCTGGCCAGGCAGATGTCCAGTGCCTGCCGTTCCTGCTCTCGCGTCGCGGCCAGCCGGACGGCCGCAGCGCCGTGCCCGAGGAACCGCCGGACCTCGAACAGCTCCGGCACCAGCTCCGGCAGCAGGTGCGCAAAAAACAGGCGCCACATCTGCTCGTCGCCGGCGAACTCCTCCGCGGTGTAGCCGCGTAGGACCCGCGTCACGACGTCGAGGTCGAGCACGCCCAGCGCCCGCCACCGATCGAAGGCGCGCACGATCGACGCGGCGCCGGTGAACAGCTCGGCCAGCCGGTCCCGGGCGCGCAGCTGCGCCGCCGGCAACCCCAGCCGCGTCACCACCTCGAACACGACCGTCGTCGCGGGCAGGTCCGAGCCGGTCAGCCACGGCTCGTCGGCCGCCGTCAGCGGGTAGCGCTCCGGCGGGATTCTGTTGTCGTACCGCCGGAAGAGCTCTTCGGCCTGAGCGCTGTCCACCCGCAACGCCAGCCGCAAAGCGGTGCGATAGGCACGGATCACCCGGGCGGCGGGCGGTTCGGCAAAACCCGCCGCGAGCCGAGCCGTGGCACGCGCAAGCCGCTTCTCCGGACCGCCGCGGAACAGGTCGAGAAGGCGGGACTCGCTCATCCGGGGAACAGTGGGGCGTCAGGGAGTTCGAGCCACTCCAGGTCCATCGGCACCAGGGTAGTCGACAGCACCAGCTCGCGGAGCAGGTTCACGGTCAGCGTCAGCCCCACCGGCTCCCCCACCTCCTCCCGCCGCAGCCCGTGCACCCCGGCGTCGGAAAGCCGTTGGCGGACCCGGGAAACGAGGTGTTCGACGCGCTTGGCCGTCCAGTTCTCGCGCGGCCGCCGCTCGGCGAGCTCGGCGGCCGCCTGCTGCCGGGACAGCGGCAGCGGCTGGGGGTCGTAGCCGAGGTAGCGCTGCCCGAGCACGGCCAGCACGAGGTGTTCCTCCGGCGAGAGCCGCCAGCGTTTCGGCGGCGCCGTCGGCTGGGTCGGGCGGCGCGTGGTGACGCCGGCCTCGCCGTCGGAGACGAGCAGCTCCAGCACGTGCTCACGCGTGCCGCGCAGGAACAGCGCGGTGTAGCCCTCGGCCAGCGGCAGCGGTTCGCCGTCGCGGTGCAGCAGGACGCTGTCGGACAGCCGGATCGGCGACCGGCCGGTGTTGCTGAGCCACCAGCGGTCCCGCTCGCGCACGAGCAGCCCGTGCATCCGGCTGATCCGCACGTCCTCCTCGCCGACGCAGACGTCGACCTCCAGCCGGTTGCGCCCGAAGGTCACCCGGCTGCCGGGCGACGGCGGCACCGCGACGCCGCCGGTCACGGTGAGCGCGCTCAGCGTGCCCGGCACGACGTCGGCGACGCCGTGGCGCAGGCTGTGCTGACGGTGCGGGTCGAGGCGTCCGGTGGCCACGGCTACCTCCGCTCGTAGGCGCCGATGTCGAAGCCAGCGCCGGCGGGCCGGGCGACCCCGTCGAGGTCGGCCGCCGGGGCGTGCGCGGGGCTGCCGGCGTCGACCGCGGCCGAGCCCGCGACGAGGTGGTAGTCGCCGTGGGCCGGATCGGCGAAGCCCGGGTCCCCGGCGAGGTTGTGGTCGGCGGCGAACGGCCCGGCGGCGACCGGCCCGTCGCCGAACACGTTGTTGCGCAGGGTGTTCGTCCCGGCGAAGCGGTCGGCGTCGATCAGCACCGAGCCGCGGCCGTTGCCGGCGAAGGTGTTGTTGACGATCTCGAGGTTCCGCATGGTCCCGGTGGACTCGACCCAGAGGCTCAGCCCGGCCTGCGCGTTGCCGGTGGACAGGTTGTCGAAGACCCGGACGTCCGAGAGCAGCCAGCTTTCCGAGTAGTCCTCGACGGCGAGCCCGATCCCGGCCTTGGTGGCCTCGCGGGTGCCGCCCACGACGTTGGCGTAGACGTCCACAGTGGACGACGAGTCGACGTAGACGTCCGGCCCCCGGTTGCCGGTCACGACGTTGTGGTGGATCTTCACCCGGGCCGCGTCGTCGTACTTGACGTCGATGCCCTCCTCGCCGTTGTCGTGCACGCGGCAGCCGGACACCTCGACGTCCGACGAGCCCGAGGCGATGCTGAGGGCTTCGTGGTCGGCCGCGGTGCCGCGGGAGTTGGTGCCGCGGATGTCGCAGTGGGCGACGCGCACCCGCCGCGTGCCGACCAGCACGAGCCCGCCGTCGCGGGAACCGTCGACGCCAAAGCGGTCGAACACGAGGTCGTGCGCGCCCTCGGCGTACACGCCGAAGCGGGTCGAGCCGGCCACGGTCACGTCGGTGAACTCCAGCCGGCTGTGCCCGCCCACGGCCAGGCCGCCGCCCCCGGCCAGCACGGCCGTGCCGCCGGCGCCGGTGAACCGGATCGGACGGCCCGGGGCGCCGTCGTGGCGGATGGTCAGCCCGCCCGGGTAGGTGCCGGCCTCGATCGCGACCGTGTCACCCGGGCGGGCCGCGTCGGCCGCGGCCTGGACCGCCGCGTACTCGCCGTGCGGACCGACGTGCAGGATCCGCGGCGCCGGTCCGGCGGCCCCCTCGGCCGTCGGAACGGTCGTGGCCACCAGCAGCGCCACCCCGGCCAGTACCCGCATCGCCACTTTCTCGTCCCCGTCCCTTCCCCGGCCGCGTTCCCCGACAAGCACTGTCTAACCGAGGTCGCCGGGGACCGGTCCCCGGTTTCACGGCAGCCGTCGGACGAGGTCCTCCGCCAGCGAGCGCGCGGTCGCGCACAGCGCGGTCCCGTCGGCCGCCCCGGCGTCCTGGACCGACACCGTGACGACCTCCTCCCGGTGCGGGTCGGTGCCGGGCAGCACCGGCAGCACCGGGGTGTAGAAGCGGTGCACGACCTCGACGGCGCACTCCGGCCGCCCGCCCGGCACCGGCGCCACGACGGCGTTCCGGTTGCCGACGCGGATCCGGTCGCCGGGCACGTCCGAGTCCGCCTCGATCGGCCATTCCCGGCTGTACTCGACGGTGATCGTGCGCGGGTCGTGCTCCCAGGTGCAGCCCCAGCCGCCGAACTCACGGTCGGGCTGCTTGGCCTGGCCCAGCGCGCCCGACGTCGTGGCGGCGTCGAGCAGGCCGCAGGCGTCGACGTGCGCCAGCGACCACTCCGGGAACGGCCGCTCGCGCACCGGCAGCGGGCCGTTGGCGAGCTTGGCCAGCACGCCGGACAGCACCGCCTCCGAGAAGGCGCACAGCGGCGCGTCCTCCGCGCGGTCCACCCGGTGGGACATGACGCCGATCCGGTTGGCGTCGGCCAGCGAAATGGCGCGAACGCACTTGCCGTCGCGCTCCTCGGGGCGCTCGATGTCGCCCACCTTGCCGGGCACCGGCGGCCGGGTCGGGTACCGCAGCGGGCCGGTCAGCGAGAGGACGCTCTGCACCTGACCGGAGTCGTCGGACAGCGTGGTCGTGACCACGCACGTGCCGAAGTCCAGCACCTCGGGGTCCACGAACGGCTGCCCGAACGGGACGAGCGAGTCGGTCGAGATCGCCGCGCACGGGTCGGTCGCGGCGGGGTCGGCGCCGAGGGTGTTCGGCCCGGCCGGGGCAGGGGTCGCCGGCGACGACCGGGTCAGGACGAACCCGGCCACCAGCGCGGCCGCCACCACCACCGCGGCCCCGGCGAGCAGCCGGCGGCGCAGGTGCCGTCGCGGGCGCCGCGGGACCGGCGCGTCCGCGGTGAGCAGGGTGACCACCTCGGCGGCGGTGGGGCGGTCGGCGGGGTGCCGGGCCATCAGCGCGGCGAGCACCGGCGCGAACGGCCCCGCGCGCTCGGCCGGCGCCGGACGTCCGCCGGCGGCCCGGCGCATCTGCGCGAACGGGCCGTCCTCGCCGGACCCCCACGGCGACCGGCCTTCGATCGCGGCGTAGAGGGTGGCGCCGAGGGAGAAGACGTCCGACGCGGGACCGGCTTCACCGCCGTCGGCCACCTCCGGCGCGACGTACCCGAGCGTGCCTGTGAGCTGGGCGCCGCCGGTGCGGGTGACCTCGGTCCAGCGCGCGATGCCCAGGTCGGTCAGCTTGGCGACGTCGTCGGCGGTCACCAGGACGTTGCCGGGCTTGACGTCGCGGTGGACCATGCCGCGGGCGTGCATTTCCGCGAGGGCCGCGGCGAGCTGCGCGCCGATCCGCCGGACCCGGTCCTCGGGCAGCGGCCCGCCGTCGTCGACGAGCTCTTCGAGGCTCCGCGCGGCGAGGTACTCCGTGACGAGCCACTGCGCGTCGCCGTCGGCGACCGTGTCGAACACCGTGACGACGTTCGAGTGCAGCAGCCCGGCCCCGATCCGCGCCTCCCGCCGGATCTGCCCGGCGTCCTCGCCGAGGGACCGCTTGAGCGTCACCTGCCGGCCGAGCTCGAGGTCGGCCGCCCGCCAGACGACGCCCATCCCACCCCGGCCGAGCTCCTCTTCCAGCCGGTACCGGCCGGCCACGACTCGCCCCTTGCCCACGGGGGCAGTCTAGGGAACGCCGTGACACGCCGCTGACCCCCTGTCACCGTGGCGGCGGGCCGAACCGGTTCTCCCCCGGCTTGCCCCGCTCGCTCCAGAAGACGGTGAGGAGGATCCAGCCGATGCACGAGATGACGCCGACGCACCACCAGCCGGACCGCCCGGTGTCGTGCAGCCGCCGGATCCCGACACTGACGAACGGCACCAGCCACGGCAGGTAGAGCACGGTGGCGACGGTGTAGAACCACTCTTCGTCCACGACGTTCTCGACGCCCCCGAGCACCAGGACCAGCGGCACGTAGGCCAGGAAGAAGTACCAGAACTCCGGCCGCGACGCCCGGCCCCGGCACCGGAAGCTCAGGCGCACCGCCCGGGCCAGCGCGGCCCCGAAGCCGATCCTGCTTCTCTCCGCGACGCCGTCGAAGTGCATGCGGCGAGCTTGGGGCAGGCGGCCAGGGACCGGTCCCGGCTCGGCTGGTCGGCGGTCGCCGGCGCGTCGCCGATCAGGTAGTTCCGCGCGATCGGTACCGCGGTGAACCAGACGGCGGCCGCGGCTTCGAGATCGTCACGATCACGGCGGCGATCGCGCCCGGGGCTCGTTCCAGCGGGAGCTTCCGGGGACCGGTCCCGGGTCAGACCTCGCGGACGGACTCCGCCTCGAACGCGGCCAGCACGACTCGCGCGGAGCAGCGGCTGTGCCCGGACGCGGTCGACGGCTTGCGCCGCACGACGACCTCGTAGCGCCGGGCTCCCCCGGTCACCAGCACCTTCCGGACGTCACCGCCGGACTCCTCTTCGGTCGCCAGCACGGCGTCGAGGCCGCGCAGGCCGGTGCGGCCGCGGATCTCGATCTCGGCGAACTGCGACCACGGGCTCGCCGCGGCGGTGCGGCCGCGCAGGTTCTCCAGGCGGACGTTGCCGCTCAGCGCTTCCTTGGCGACGAGCTCGGCCTCGGTCACCGCGAGGCTGCCGTGGAGGTAGCCGTCGGGGACCGTCAGCAGGTTGCCGGCCCAGCGGTCGCCGCCGACGTGGCTGACCTCCCAGACCTGGCCGGGGTGGTTCTGGGCCAGCCCGGTGACCACCGGACGCCCGAAGACCGCGCAGCACATGTCCTTGCTGCCGTGCGTGCAGACGAGGAAGAGCGGGCCGGACACCGGTTCGCCGTGCCCGCGGCGGCCCGCGGCGACGGCTCCGAGGTCGAGGTGGGCGAGCTCGCCGAGGTCGGCGATGTCGAGCCGTTCGAGCCAGCGGTGCCCCGGCAGGCCACTGGCGACGTAGACCGCGCGCGGCGCACCCGGCACTCGCGCGTGCCGGCCGGGCTTGCGGATGAGCAGGGGGCGCAGGCCGGCGTCGGCGGCGGCTTCGAGCCGCGCGGCGGGCAGCGCTTCGGCCAGCACTTCTTCGAGAGCGTCCGGACCCCAGGAACCCGGCTGCTCGATGAGCAGCCACGACGTCATGCGCGCGGCGGTCCCGGCGGGCTCGCCACCGAGCTCGCGGGTCAGTGCGGCGCACGCGGGCGCCGCGGTCGGGCTGGGAGAGCAGAGTCCCGCCTCAGCCATCAACCCTGACTTAGGCATGCCTAAGCGTACCCGAAGTCGAGCGAATCAATCCCCCTGATGTTGACCGGCTCGTCGACCAGGTCCCTCGATCGAGCGGTAAGCGGTCACGGAGCGGCCCCGGGTGGCGGCCTGACCGCCACCCGGGGTGCCGTCACGCTCTCGCCACGAGCCCCTGGGTCACCAGCTCGCCCAGCAACGCCCGCACGGTCGCCCGGTCCACGCCCGGCAGGGCATCGGCCAGCACCTTGAACGGCTGCGGAGCACCGCCGAGCAACGCCGCCAGCACCGGCCGCGCGGCTGCCGCGAAGACCAGGCGCTTCCCGGCGCCGACCAGCGCCACGGTGCCGTCGCCGTCCACCAGCGCGGCACGCGGGACGAGCAGCCGGACCTCGAAGTCGTCGTCCGGCGGCAGCAGCTCCGCCGTCGCCGCCCACGGCAGCCCGACGCGGGTCTGCGCGGGGGCCTGGGCGTCCCGGTCGGCGAGGAAGCGGTCGACGAGGTCCCCGGCGGTCAGCTCGGCGAGCCGCCGGCGCACCGCCTCGGCCCGCTCGGCCCGCACCTCCGGCCCGGCGAACCGGGGCAGGTCCGCGCGGAACAGCTCGTCGGCCCGCAGCTGGTCGGCCAGCCACGCCACCAGGTCCACGCCGGTGGCGGCGTTGAACCCGATCGTCAGGTGGAGCGACTCCTCGCCCACGGCCGACACGTCGTGCCAGTGCCCGCGCGGCAGGTAGAGGACGTCGCCGTCTTCCAGCAGGAAGTCCTCGTACGGCTCCCCCTCCGGGCGTTCCGGCAGCTCGACGTCCCGCTGCAGCGGCGCGCGCCGGGTGACGCCGTGCAGGCGCCAGCGCTTGCGCCCGGAGAGCTGGATGATGAACGCGTCGTGGTCGTCCCAGTGCACGTCGAAGCCGTGCGTGGTGCCCCAGCCCGCGTAGAGGTTGACCTGGATCCGCTCCCGCAGGTCGTGCTCCAGCCGGCTCGCCAGCTCCCCGACGCCGTCGACCAGCTCGTTGACCGAGTCGACGACGAGCGTCGCGCCGGCCCGCAGGTGCTCGGCGAAGGGCGCCGACAGCACGCGCGGCACGAAGCCGTTGCGCCGGGTCGACACCATCTCGGTGTAAGTGTGGGCGGGCACGACCTCGCCGTCGAGCGCGAGGCGCAGCCGGGGGAACTCCAGGCGGTGCTGCCGCAGCACCCGGTCCAGCTCCGGCCACGGAAGGAGGCCGGCGAACCGGCCCTTCTCTCCCGGGAAGCGCCGCGGCGCCTTCCCCAGTACGTCTTCGAAGAACTGGCCGGCCTCGAGCGGAGCCACGAGGCCGGCCAGTCCGGGAATCTCCGTCACGGAGCGGGACGACCGCTAGTCGTTGCCGTCGTTGTCGGCGACCGCGCCGTTGGCCTTGCCCCGGTCCACCGCGGCCGTCAGCGTCTCGACGCCGAGCAGCAGACCACTGGCGGGCATCTCGTTGGGCGTTGCGGCGTTTTCCATCCGGACCTCGCAAACGTCGACGACAGGGATTCCCACGCTACGTCAAGATCCGTGGATCGGGCATAGGTCATTTAGGTAGTCCGCCACCGCCCGGACGTCACCGGCGTCGGAGATCAACGCGACGAAGCCGTCGGGGCGGAGCAGCACGAGGGTGGTGCCGGCCGCGCCGTACGCGGCCGCGAGGTGACTGTGGGTGTCGGCGATCTCGCCGGGGCCGGCCGGCCGCTCCACGACGCGGAACGTCCTGAGCCCGGCCGGGTACGGCCCGGGGCCGCCGCCGAAGTCCAGCAGCGTGAAGCCTCCCCCGCGGGTCAGGTCGAACAGCCGGCGTTCGCCGTCCACCGTGGTCAGCCCGGTCGCGTCCGGGGCGCGGTCGCCGGCGCGCAGTGACGCGGTCTCGTCACGGTCGTCGCGCGCGAGGACGGAATCGCGGTAGCCGATGCCGAGCTGCATGGTGGCCGCGTCGCGCCGGATCGGGATGCTCTTCCGGTCGACCGCTTCCCTGAGTCGCGCGTCCGATAGCGCGAGCACGCCCGCCGCGACCGGCCGCCGCTCGGCCTCGTAGCTGTCGAGCAGGGCCGGCGACGCGCCGTTCGCGACCGCCGCGAGCTTCCAGCCGAGGTTGTGCGCGTCCTGGATGCTGGTGTTCATGCCCTGGCCACCGGCGGGCGAGTGGATGTGCGCCGCGTCGCCGGCGAGGAACACCCGGCCCGCGCGGTAGCGGCCGGCGAGGCGGACGTTGGCGCGCCACAGCGACGACCACTCCGGTTCGTGGAGCCGGAGGTCGGTGCGGCCGCCGCGCCGCTCGAGGAGCGCCTGCAGGTTCGCCAGGCCGAGGCCGGCGTCCTGCCCCGGCGCGATGCTCGCCTGGAACTGGAAGACGCCGGTCGACGGCAACGGGCAGAGGGTGACCATGCCCTCCTCGTGCCGCCACATGTGCCAGGCCGTGCGATCGAGGCCGTCGACCTCGACGTCGGCGACGATCATCCGCACCTCGTCGCGGGTCTCGCCCTCGAACGCGATCCCGGCCCCCTTGCGGACGGTGCTGTGGCCGCCGTCGCAGCCCACCAGCCAGGACGCGGTGACCGTCTCCGCGACGCCGTCCTTGACGACCACGGCCGAGACGCCCTCGTCCGACTGCTCGAAGCTCTCGAGCGCGGCGCCGAACTCGACCGAACCGCCGAGCTCCGCGAGTTTCAGTCCCAGTGCTTCCTCGACGCGCCATTCGGGCGTGATCAGGCTCGCCGGGTACGGGATGTCAGGGCGTTCCCCGGGCTTCTCGGTGCCGCTCAGCGTCACCTGGCCATCGGGGGCGGTCGACCGGATCGGCATCGAAAGGCGGCCGTGGGCGAGCACGCGGCCGACGACGCCGAGGTCGTCGAACACCTCGAGGGTGCGCGGCTGGACGCCCTTGCCGCGCGAGCCGGGCCGCGGGCCGGGGGCGGCCTCGACCACGCGGACCGGGACGCCGGCGCGGGCGAGCTCGCAGGCCAGCGTGAGGCCGGTCGGGCCGGCGCCGGCGACCAGCACCTGTGTCGTCGTCATCGTGGGTCCCCCACCTCAAGATAGGAATCGCTTTCTAACTACCGTAGGCCGACTTGCGAAGAAAGGAAACCCTTTCTATCGTGACGCGGTGACTTCCGAGCCCGTCCGCCGCCGCCGGCACGGCAAGCAGCTGGAGGCCGACCTGCTCGCCGCCGGCTGGGACGAGCTGGTCGAGGCCGGCTACGGCCGCCTGACCATGGAGTCGATCGCCGTGCGCGCCCGCACCAGCGAGGCCGTGCTCTACCGCCGCTGGGCCAACAAGGACGAGCTCGTGCTGGCCGCGATCGAGCACTACCGGGACGCCCACCAGGTCGCGGTCCCCGACACCGGCACCCTGCGCGGCGACCTGCTCGCCCAGCTCAAGGCCGTGAGCGAAACCCTGGGCACGTTCCTCGCCATCGCCGCGGCGACCGCCTTCTCGGGCCTGCCCGCCGGCACCGGCCTGACCCCCGCGCAGGTCCGCGCCAAGGTCATGGGCGACCAGGCACTCCCCCACGCACGCGCGCTCTACCGGCGCGCCCACGACCGCGGCGAGATCGACCTGGACAACGTCTCCGCCGCGCTGCTCGACCTGCCGTTCGACCTGGTGCGCCACGACCTGCTCATGGAGCTCCGGCCGCCGGCGCCGGAACGCATCCGGGTGATCGTCGACGAGTTCTTCCTGCCCCTCCTGCGGAACCACCAGGCGGGCCGGACGTCCAGGGAGTGACCCCGTTCGGCCGGACGGAAGGACCCGCGGGATGTCCCTTTTGACGAACCGGGCGCCGGCCGTCGACGAGGCTCCTCCGCCGGACCCGGCCCCCGGCCGGTCTCGGCAGTGGCTGTTCGCGCTCGTCGTGGTCGCCCTGCTCGCGGAGATGGCGGTCGCGATGCTCACGACGGCCGTCGAGCAGTCGCCGACCATCGACGAGCCGGTCTACGTGGGCACGGCGGTCGTCTACCTGGAGCAGCACAGCCTGCGCTACAACCCGGAGCACCCGCCGCTGGGCAAGCTGATCATCGGGACCGGCCTCGCCTTCGCCGGCGTCCACCTCGACCCCGCCTTCGCCGGCGACCAGACGCAGCTCGGCCGGCACGTGCTGTACGAGTCGGGCAACGACCCGGGACGGCTGCTCTTCCTGGCGCGGCTGCCGGTGATCGTGCTGACGCTCCTGTTCGGGCTGGTCGTCTTCGCGTTCGCCCGCGACCTGACCGGCCCGGCCGGCGGCGTGACGGCCCTGGCCCTGTACGCGTTCTCGCCCGACCTCATCGCGCACGGGTCACTGGCCACCCTCGACGTGCCGGTGGCCGGGTTCCTGCTGACGTCGGCCTGGCTGCTGTGGCGGGCGAGAGGGCGTCCCGGTCTGTACCTGCCCCTCTCCGGGCTCGCCCTGGGTGCGGCCGTGGCGACGAAGATGAGTGCGCTGGCCGCGGTGCCGGTCGTGGTGCTCCTGGCCGCGCTGTCCTTCCGGCACGCCCGCCGTGACAGTCCGCAAAGGACGCTCCGGGTGCTCGGGACCGGCGTGGCGGCGGCCTGCGCCGTGGCCCTGATCGCCGTCGCCGTGGTGTGGGCGTCCTACCTCGCCGTCGATCCGCGGCTGCACTGGGCGACGCCGCCGGACCTGCCGGCCGACCACGGCCTGCGCGCGCTCGTCGACCGGCTGCCGCTGCCCCGGCCGTACCTCGACGGGATGCGCGTCCAGTTCGCCTTCGAAGACCGGACGTGGAGCACTTTCCTGCTGGGCCACTACCACGCCGGTTCCCTGTGGTACTACCTGCCGGTCGCCCTGCTGGTGAAGACGCCGCTGGGCGCACTGGCCCTCGGCCTGGCCGGCGCGGTGGTGCTGGTGGCGCTGCCGCGGCTGCGCCCGGCGGCACCGTACGTGCTCGTCCCCGCGGCCGTGCTGCTGGCCGCGGCCATGACCAGCACCCGCGACCTCGGCGTCCGGTACGCGATCTTCGTCCCGATGTTCCTGGCGATCGCGGCGGCGGGCGTCGTCGCCCTGCGACGGCGGTGGGCGCACGTCGCGATGGCGGTCCTGGTCGTGTTCGCGGTGGTGAGCTCGCTGCGGACGTTCCCCTACTACCTGCCGTACTCCAACGAGGCGTTCGGCGGCCCGGCGGAGACCCACCTGCGCCTGCACGACTCGAACGTCGACTGGGGCCAGGACCTGGGCCGGCTGGGGGAACGCCTGGAACGCGACCACCCCGGCGAGCGGGTCTGGCTGGTGTACAAGGGAAGCGGTGTGCCGTCCGCGTACGGCATCGACGCCGCCGACCCGCTCGCGGTACCCCCGTCGGAGGTGCACGGGCTGCTGGTGGTGTCGGACTCCGCGATCGCCAAGGCGGACGACCGCCTGACGGCGCTGATCACCGGCAGCACCCCGATCGACGAGGTCGGCCACTCCCTGACCATCTACCGCCGCCCGTAGCGAGTGCCATTTGCCGACTGCAAATTGCAGATTCGGATTCCGCGCTCAAGTGAGCACTCAAGCCAGAAAATGAATCGCAAAACAGATTATGGTACATGCGAACAAGTCACGAGCTGAAATGAAAGTTGCTCCGAACGGCCGTATCTTGAAACTGCCGCCGACACTTAACGTCACATGCCTGCGCAATGGGCCCGCCGGATGGCCGAACACGAGTCCCCGACCGGTCGATTGTGGACATAGCACGTGATCGACCTCTGGAGGACGGCTTTTCATGACGATCGACTTGGCGTTGAAAGAAGCGATGAACATTCCCGGCGCCGTCGGCGCGACCCTCGTCGACTACGACAGCGGGATGTCTCTCGGTTCACTGGGTGGCGGCGACTGGCTCGACCTGGATATCGCGGCGGCCGGCAACACCGAAGTCGTCCGGGCGAAACTGCGCGTCATGTCTTCTCTCGGACTCGACGACAGCATCGAAGACATCCTCATCACGCTCCACCGCCAGTACCACGTGATCCGGCCGCTGTCGGCCCGAGGCAACTCCACCCTGTTCCTCTACCTGGTCCTGGACCGCGAACGAGCCAACCTCGCGCTCGCCCGGCACAGCCTCAAGCGCATCGAGACCAGCCTTTCCGTATGACGAGTGCCGACACCCACAGCCAGTCCGCCCGCACACCCCTGCCGGTCCGCACGCCGCCGCCGGAAACCGCCGGCGCCCCGCCGGACCGGACGATGACGCGCCCGCCCCTCGACGCCGAGCGGATGCTCGAGGCGCTGCGCACGGTCCAGGGCCAGCTCGACCAGGTGGCCGGGCTGCTCGTGGCCACCCACGACGGCCTGGTGCTGGCCGACCACACCAAGGCCGTCGAGGCCGACAGCGTCGCCGCCATGTCGGCGGCCGCCGTCGGGCTCGCCGCGCAGTTCACCGCACAGGCCAGGATCGGCGAATCACGCAGCGCGATGTTCGAAGGCAGCTCCGGCTACGTCTGCGTCTTCCCCGTCGAAGGGTCGCTCCTCCTCGTCGTGTTCGGCCAGCCGGACATCACCATGGGGCTGTTCACCCTCGCCGCCAAGCAGGCGCTGATGCTGCTGCGGCGCCACCTCCCGGCGCCGGGCGGGGCCCACCGGCCGCGGCCGTCGCCGGAGTGACGTCGCGGCGTGGTCAGTCCGGAGCCGGCCGGTCGCGGAAGCGGGTCACCAGCTCGCCGAGCCCGTCGACCCGGCTGGTGAGCACGTCTCCGGCGGTGAGGTAGCGAGGCGGCGTCCGGCGGTTGCCGACGCCGGCCGGGGTGCCGGTGAAGATCAGGTCGCCCGGCAGGAGCGGGCACACCGCCGAAAGCCGGGCGACCAGCTCCGGGACGCCGAAGATCATGTCCGCCGGCGACGCCTTCTGCACCACCTCGTCGTTCAGCAGGCAGGTGATCGCGGCCTCGGCTGCGACCTCGGTGACCAGGTGCGGCCCGGTCGGGCCGAAGCCGGGGAACGACTTGGCCAGCGAGAACTGCGGTGGCTTCCCGAGCGACTGGACCCGCCGTTCCGACAGGTCCTGGCCGACCATGAACCCGGCGACGTGCCCGAGGGCGTGCTCCTCGCCGATCCGGTGGCCGCCCCGGCCGACCACCGCCACCAGCTCGACCTCCCAGTCGACCCGGTCACCGGGCAGCTCGACCGTCTCCCGCGGACCCGCGACGCAGGTCGGGAACTTGGTGAACACCAGCGGGTCGGCCGGGGGCTCGAACCCGGCCTCGGCCGCGTGCGGCGGGTAGTTGAGCGCCACGGCGAAGACCTGCCGGGGCCGCGGCACGGGCGGTCCCAGCCGCGCCGGGTCGTACGGGCTCCCGGCCGGGGACACCGCATCCGCCCACGCGGTGAACGCCGCCCAGTTCTCCAGGACGTCCATCGGGTCCGGGCCGAAGCCGCCGGCGTCGAAGACGTCCAGCGCGCGATCGCCGAAGACCAGGGCGGCGCGGCCGTCGAGATTGGCCAGGCGCGTCACCGGTCACCAGCCGGCGGCGGTGTCCCGTAGGCGTCCTCCCACGAGACGACCCGGTTGCGCAGCACCCCGAGCTTCTCGATCTCGGCCTCGACCACGTCCCCGGGCTTCAGGTAGTTCGCGAACGGATCGGCGGTGCTCGCCGCGACCCCGGCGACCGTGCCCGTGGTGATGAGATCGCCCGCGCTGTAGACCTGCGGCGAGTGGTAAGCCACGAGCTCCGGGATCGAGACGGACATCCGGCTCGTGTTCGACTTCTGCCGCACCTGGCCGTTCACCCGCAGCTCCATGTCCAGGTCGTGCGGGTCGCCGACCTCGTCGGCGGTGACGATGTACGGGCCGATCGGGCAGAACGTGTCGATGGCCTTGGAGAAGGAGAACACGCCGGACTCCATCTCGCGCCGCTGGATGTCGCGGGCGGTGATGTCGTTGAAGACGAGGTACCCGGCGATGTGCTCGGCCGCCTGCTCCGCGGTGAAGAACTTGCCGGGCTTCCCGATCACGATGGCCATCTCGAGCTCGTAGTCGAGCTCGCGGGTCAGGTGCGACGGGTAGACGATCTCATCGCCCGAGCCGATGATCGCGTCGACGTTCTGGAAGAACACGATGCCCTTGTTGACCGGGTGCGACCAGTTGACCCGCGCGAGGTCGTCGTGGTGCTCGCGGAAGTTCCCCGCCGTGTGGAAGAACTTCTTCGGCACGATCGGCGCCCGCAGGCGCACCTCCGACGCGCGGAAGCGGCGCCCGGTCTCGGGCACGCTCCCGCCGCGTTCGAAGAACTCGCGGGCCGAGGCGGTGTCGAGTTCCAGGACCAGGTCGTCGGCGAGACGGCCGACCAGGCCGTCGTCGAAGGTCACGAGCTTCACGGGCGCTCCACGGGGACGGTGACTCGGAAGACGCGCAGCTGGAGGGCGAGCGTCGCGTAGTAGCCCACCAGCGTGGTCAGCTCCACGGCCACGCGGTTGCCAATGATTGGCACGATCTCGGCGTAGGTCTCGTCGTCGACGTCGCCGTCCAGCAGGGCGACCACGAACCGCAGGGCCGCCAGTTCGGCGTCGGACAGGTCGTCCGGCACCGTCCCCGCCGCGAGCTGGGCGTCCGTCACGCCGGCGGCGCGGGCGGCGGGCTCGTGCGCGTACCGCTCGAACGCGCAGTCCCAGCGCGCCGCGACGGCCAGGATCGCCAGTTCCCGCACGCGATCGCCCAGCGCGGTCTCGTACCGGACGGCCGCGCCCAGCCGCTGCAGCGCCTGCCCGAGCGCCGGGGCGAACAGCATCGCGTTGAACGGCCCGGTCAGGACGCCCTCGGCGTCGGTCAGCGGGAACGGGCCGCCCGCGCGCGGGCCGGCGGTGATGGCCTCGCGCAGGGCGCGCTGGTCCTCGGACAGGTCGGCCGGGGTCAGCCCGGGCAGTCTCGTCATGCCCCGATCCCAGCAGCACGCCCGGCCAGAGCGAGTGACTTGCCATTGAATGGCAGGTCCGTTCCGGGACGACGGCCGACGCGCCTAGCGTCGCGGCCAGCTCGGGAGCAGGGAGTGGAAGTGGACTGGCTGGGTCTGCGGGGCAAGGGCGCGCTGGTCGCCGGCGCGGGCGGGATCGGCGGCGCGGCCGCGCTCGCTCTCGCCGGTGCCGGGGCCGACGTGGTCGTCGCCGACCGCGACGCCGGGCGGCTCGCCGAACTGGGACTGCGCTCTCTCGAAGCCGACCTCACCGACGCCGATAGTGCCCGCGACTGCGTGACGCGCGCCGACGAGCTGCTGGGCGGGCTCGACATCTTCGTCCACGCGGTCGGCGTCAACGACCGGCGGCCGGTCCTCGACACGCCGGACGACGTCTGGCGCACGATCACCGCGGTCAACACCGACAGCGCGTTCTGGACGGGCAAGGCCGCGGGCGCGCTGATGGTCGCCCGCGGGTACGGCCGGATCGTCTACCTCTCCTCGGTCTCCGGCCTGCTCGCCCACCCGCACCACGCGCCGTACGCCGCCAGCAAGGGCGCGGTCAACCAGCTCGCCCGGGTGATGGCCCGCGAGTGGGCGGCCTCGGGCGTCACGGTCAACACCGTCGCGCCCGGCTACACCGAAACCGCCCTGACCCGCGAGCACCTCGCGAAGCCCGGCGTCCGCGACGGGCTCACCGCGCTCGTCCCGGCCGGCCGGCTGGGCACCACCGACGACCTGACCGGCCCGATCCTGTTCCTCTGTTCCGACCACGCCGCGTTCGTCACGGGACACGTCCTGTACGCCGACGGCGGCCGCACCCTCGTCTGAAGGAGTCCTTCGTGCGTTTCACCGGCAAGACCGTCCTCGTCACCGGCGCCGGCACCGGGTTCGGTGCCGAGATCGCCGTCCGCGCCGCGACCGAGGGCGCCGACGTCGCGGTGCACTACCGCGGCTCGCGCGCCGGTGCCGAGCGCACCGCGGCGCGCGTCGAAGAGCTGGGCCGCAAGGCTTTCCTCGTGCAGGCCGACATCTCCGAGCACGCGCAGATCCGCCGCATGGCCGACGAGGTGTGGAGCCACTTCGGCCGGGTCGACGTCGCGGTCAACAACGTCGGCGACGTCGCCCGTGACCAGATGTCGTGGCGGGACCTGACCGAGGAGTCGGTGGACCACGTGCTCGCCGTCGACATCAAGGGCACGCTGCTGTGCACCCACGAGTTCGGCGACCGGATGCTCACCCAGGGCGGCGGCGCGATCGTCAACATCGGCTCGACCGTCGTCGCGCGCGGCAGCGCCCGCGCCCCGCAGTACGCGGCGGCGAAGGCCGGGATCATCGGCCTGACCAAGTCCTACGCCCACGCGTTCGCCCCGACCGTGCGCGTGAACGTGTTCGCGCCCGGCTTCATCGAAACCGAAGCGACGCTCGGCCGCGAAGACTGGCGGAACGGCCGCGCCGAGAAGCTGCGCGACGCCACCCCGATGGGCCGCATCCCGAAGCCCGAGGAGCTCGCCGGGGCGGCGCTGTTCCTCGCCACCGAGGACGCCGGGCACATCACCGGCGGATTCCTCGTCGCCGACGGCGGTTACACCATGCTCGGTGCATGATGGCACCCCGAGTCGTGTTCACCGGTGGCCGGGTCTTCGACGGCAGCGGCTCCCCCGCCGTCCCGGGCGACGTCGTGGTCCGCGGCGACCGGATCGAGAGCGTCGGCCCCGGCGTTGAACCCACCCCGGACGACCGGGTGGTCGACTGCCGCGGCGCGACGGTCATGCCCGGCCTGGTCGAGTCGCACTGCCACCTCACGTTCCCCTCCGCCGTCGGGCACGTCGACCCGTCGTTCAACCCGCCGGTCGACGTGAGCTTCTTCCACCACCCGCCGAGTCCGGACGAGCACCTGGCGCTCGCCGAGCGCAACGCCCGGATCCTGCTCGACCACGGGTTCACCAGCGCCTACTCCGCCGGCTCGCTGACCCCGGTGCCGACCGAAGTGCGGCTGCGCGACCGGATCGCCGCCGGACTGGCCGCCGGGCCCCGCATGCGGGCGGCGTCGTTCGAACGGGACAACAACCCGGTCAAGATCGGCCCCGGCGGACCGGCCCCGCAGGCGACCGGTCCGGACGCCGTCCGAGCGTTCGTGCGGGAGCAGGCCGAACTCGGCTTCGACAGCGTGAAGCTGTTGATGAGCAACGACGACGTCTTCTTCGAAGGCGGCTCGATGGTCACCCAGTACAGCGCGGAGGAGGCGAACGCGGCGGGCGACCAGGCGCGCGAGTCCGGGGTGTGGCTCAACTGCCACGCCCAGTCCCCCGAGTCGATCAAGCTGGCCGTGCGGGCCGGGTTCCGGTCGATCTACCACTGCTCCTACGCCGACCCCGAGGCCATCGACCTCCTGGAGGCGCACAAGGACTCGATCTTCCTCTCCCCCGCCGTCGGCATCATGTGGGCCAACGTCCACGAGGGCGCGGAGTTCGGCATCGACGCGGAGAAGATCGGCTCGGTGAAGTCCCTGGCGGCGATGGAGCAGCTGTACCCGGAACTGCGCGAGCGCGGGCTGCGGGTGCTGCCCGGCGGCGACTACGGGTTCCCCAACAACCCCATCGGCCGCAACGCCCGCGACCTCGAGCTGTTCGTCCGGCTCTTCGGCTACTCCCCCGCCGAAGCGTTGCGGGCGACCACCTTCCACGGCGGCCAGGTGATGGACCTGCCGGTCGGGCTGCTCGCCGAGGGCTACTTCGCCGACGTCCTCGTCGTCCGCGGCGACCCGACGTCGGACGTCACGCTCCTGCAGGACCCGGCGAACCTCGAGGTGATCATGCAGGGCGGCCGGTTCCACAAGACGGCCGCGTGATCTACCGCGAGGTGCCGGGGTACCGGCCTCTGGAGCTGGACCTGTCTGAACCGGACGACGCGGTAGCGACGATCGTGTACCTGCACGGCGGCGGCTGGCGGCGCGGCTCCCGGCTCTCACCGCTCCCCGGCTTCGAGCACCTGACCGGGGAGCTGGTGGCGCAGGGGTTCCGCGTCGCGGCGGCCGACTACCGGCTCAGCGGAGAAGCGATTTTCCCGACGCCCCTGGAGGACGTACGAGCGGCCATCTCCTTCGCCCGCGACGAGAAGCCGTTGTTCGTCTGGGGCGAGTCGGCGGGCGCGCACCTGGCGTTGCTGGCGGCGCTGACCGGGTCCGAAGTGGACGGTGTGGTCGCGTGGTTCCCGCCGACCGACCTGCTCGGCCTGACCGGAGACGTCTCCCGCGAGACGCACCTGCTGGGCGCGAGCCCCGAGTCGGTACCGGAACTCGCACGGGCGGCGAGCCCGCTGACGCACGCGCGCGCCGACGCACCGCCGATCCTGCTGATGCACGGCGAGGACGACGACCTCGTGCCCGCGTCGCAGAGTGTGCGGCTGGCGGAGGCGTTGCGGGCGGTGGGTGCACCGGTGGAGTTGCACCTGGTCCCCGGCGCCCGCCACCGCTGGGAGGGTGCCGATCCCGCGGCCGTGGTGGCCACCTCCGTCGGGTTCCTGCGGGCCGCACTGCCTCGCTGAGCGGGTCAGTGCGCGCCCAGCTCGCGCGAGATGCCACGCGCCGCCGTTTGGACGGCCAGGCCCAGGTGCCGGGGCCGGGCAACCTTCTTGGGCACGAGCACGCCGAGGACGCCGGTGAGGACGTCGCCGCGGCCGAAGATCGGCGCGGCGACCGACACGATCGCCACCGTCTCGTCCTGGCGGCGGAAGATCGCGAGCCGTTCCCGCCGGACCTCGGCCAGGGTGCGGCGCAGCTTCTCGGCGGGGATCAGCCGGTTGTCCGGCTCGCTGTAGACCGGCTTGGCCAGCAGCTCCTCCTGCACCTCGCGCGGGGCGAACGCGAGCAGCGCCAGCCCGACCCCGGTGGAGTGCAAGGGAAGCCGGCCGCCGGTGCGGTAGTCGACCGGCGCCGCCTGGTGCCCGGAGAGCCGCTCGACCAGCAGCGCCTGCATCCCGTCGCGGACCGCCAGCTGGACGTGCTGGCGGGTGACCTCGGCGAGGTCGTTCATGAACGGCAGCGCGACCTGGCGCAGCCCGTGCCCGCGCGGCGCCAGCGTCGCCACCTCCAGCAGGCGCAGGCCGACGCAGAAGCGGCCGTGGTCGTCACGCTCGAGCGCACCCCACTCGCGCAGGCGGTTCGCCAGCCGCAGCGCCGAGCTCGGCGGCATCTCGCAGCGCCGGCTCAGCTCCGCGAGCGAGAGCGCGCGGTGGTCGGCGTCGAACGCGGCCAGCAGGGCCAGCGCCCGGTCGACGACCGGCTCCCCGTGCGCCGGACGACGCCCCCGCTTTCCATTGGTTGGCACAACCGGTGACCGTACCCGACGTCGCTCCCTGCTAAGCCGGGTGCGTGGTGGCCAGCTTCACCAGGGTGCGCAGGTTCGCGTCCGGCAGGTAGGCGCGGGTCAGCGCCATGCCGATCCGGGGCAGGTCGCCTTCGTCGCGGTAGGCCAGGTACATCGGCTCGAACCGCGGGCTGAACTTCAGCTTGAACGCGTGCAGCGAACGGAAACCGTACACCGGTTCCAGCTCCCGGCTCAGCATGTCCAGCAGCCGCTCGACCGCGGCCGGCTCGGTGGCCGACGCCGACCGGGCCAGCGGTGCGCCCGACAGCGACACGAACCGCATCCCGTCGGCCTGGAACGCCAGGATGGCCGACCCGATCAGGAACTCCACCGCCGGCCGGAAGCCGTCGCCGCGGCGGCGCATGAGGTCGAGGGTCCAGCCGTGGACCTCGCCGTCCGGCCCGTGCACCGGCAGCCACGACGTGACGCCGTGCACGCTGCCCTCGGCGTCGACGGCCAGGCCGACCCGGGTCGCCGGGTCGAGCGCCTCGTCGACGCTGCCGAGCGTGAACCCCATTTCCGGCATTCCCTTGTCGCCGACCCATTCCTCGCAGATGGCGCGGACCTGGCTGCGGACGCCCCACGGCTCGTCGGCCAGCACGACCTGGCGGTAGCCGATGCCTTCCTTCGCGGCGCGGTTGAGCGCGGACCGCACGTTCTGCCACTTCTTGCCGCGCAGTTCGAGCCCGTCCAGGTCGACCAGGGTGTCTTCGGCGATCTGCACGTGGCTCCAGCCCAGCCGCGCGGCGGCGTCGGCGACCGGCTGCGTGACGGAGAACAGGCACGGCACGACCCCGGCGTGCTCGCAGGCCGCCGCGAACGCGCCGACCGCACCGGGCGCGGGCCCGATCGGGTCGCCGAGGCCGATGGCCACCCCGGCGTGCCGTCGGTAGGCGAGCACCGCTTCCCCGTCCGGGGTGCGGAAGTGCGCGTTGTCGGGCCAGGTGGCCATCCACGACAGCGTGCCGCCGCCGTGCCGGCCGAGCAGCTCCCGGACGCCGGGCGCGTCGGCGCCGCCGATCCCCGGGGCCAGCCGCCGTCGTGCCGGTGCGCGGAACGCCCAGCGGGTCGAGACCAGCAAGGTCAGCTCGGCCGCCCACAGCACGGCACCGGTCACGGCGAGGGCTTTCTCCGCCGTGGATTCCTGGCCGAAGGCGACCCCGAACGCCGCGACCGCCCCGATCAGCACGTTGACCGCGGCGATCGCGGTCGCGCCCCACCACGCCGGACGGCGGCCGCGACGCAGTCCGTTCGCCAGCAGCGCGACGACGGCGATGTTGAGGGCGATGCCCCAGCCGGTGTCCTCGCCGCCGGTGGTTCCCAGCGGGCTGTCCGCCGGGAACAGCCAGAGCACCAGCTCGGCGACGGCGATCAGCGCGAGGCCGGTGGCCGCGAACAGGCGCCATTCGCGGCGCCCGGCGCGCACCCGACCGGCCGGGCCGACGTGCCGGCCACCGGCCAGGCGGCGGCTCAGCGGCAGCGCGACCGCGACGGCCCACAGGTGCTCGAGGTCGGCCAGCCCGCCGAGGAACAGGAAGGAAACGACGACGTAGACCCACAGTCCGGCGCGCAGCCGCAGCCGCCACGGCGAGCGCACCGTCGCCGACACCGCCGCCGCGCACGCGAGCGCGCCCGCGGAGATCCCCGCGTCGAGGTGGGTGGCGAGCTCGTGCGCCCACGCCCACCCGGTGTCGCGGAACACGAGCAGCGTCACGGCGGCACCGAGGACGCCGGCCAGCTGGCCGAGCACGCAGATCACCGCGGTCCGCCCGGTGCCCAGCCGCCATTCCGCGCTGCCGGCGAACACGGCGAACGAGACCAGCACCGGGAGGTAGAAGATCGGGGTGAGGGCGAGGAACGAGCCGGTGAGCGGCGTCCACCACTGCGCGCCGGCCAGCGCGGGGAGGCCGTAGCCGACGCCGTCGAACCACGTCCGGTCGCTCGCGGCGTCCCAGAGCGCCCCGGTCGCGACGCCGGTGACGATGATCGCGAGCAGCACGCCGGTCGTGAACGGCAGCCGCCGCCACAGCACCGTGACCAGTGCGTGGACGCGCGACGGCGGGGCGGTCGCGGGCTCGGTGGTGGTGAGCGAGCTGCTCATCGCGGTCTCCTGGTGGGTCGCTGGGGATTCCAGCGTGCGCCGCGAGCTCCCGGCCGGGCACCGGGCCGGCCCGGTGCCCGACGAGGGTTAACCCTGGCCCTGTGTGGGCAACTCGGCCCGCACGACGGTACCGCCGCCGGCCGGGCTCACCACGGTCAGCTGCCCGCGCAGCGCCTCGACGCGGTCGGCGAGGCCGCGCAACCCCGAGCCCGCGGCCGGGTCCACCCCGCCGACGCCGTCGTCGGCGATCTCGATCACCGCGGTGGGTCCGGCGCGCCGGACCCGGACGGTCACCACGCCGGCCCGCGCGTGCTTGGCGGCGTTGGCCAGCGCCTCGGACGCGACGAAGTACGCGGCGAACTCGATCGGCTGGGGCAGCCGCGGCCCGGGCTCGCACGCCACGGTCGTGGGCACCGCCGAGCGGGTGGCGAGCGCTTCGAGGGCGACGTCCAGCCCCTGGTCGAGCGCGGCCGGGTGGATGCCGCGGGCGAGCTCGCGCAGCTCGGCCAGCGAGTGGGCCAGCTGGTCGCTCGCCGAGGTGACGAGCTGTTCGGCGTCCTCGGGATCCTTGCGGATCTGGCGCTGGATCAGGGAAAGCTGCATCGCGAGGGTGACCAGGCCCTGCTGGGCGCCGTCGTGCAGGTTGCGTTCGATGCGCCGGCGTTCGGCGTCCCCGGCGGCGATGATGCGTTCGCGGGAGTGCTCGACCTCGGCCAGGCGCCGCCGCGCTTCGGTGTGCAGGTGCTGGTTCTCCAGCGCGATCGTCGCCGCGGCGGTGACCGCGTCGACCAGCTCGGGATCGTCGTCGAGCGACCGGTCGTAGACGAGGACCGCGACCCGCTGCCCGTCCCGCTCGACGAACGACACCGACCGGGCCGCGCCGGCACCGGGTGGGGTGACCGGCCCGCCGTCGAGATCGGTGTAGCCGCCCGAGGACGCCGTGGCGTAGCCGACCTCGAGGTCCGGGTCGCCGAGGGCCTTGGCCAGCGCGCCGCGCAGGTCGTCGGGCCGCAGCGTGCGCAGCCCGCGGAACAGGCCGGCCAGCCCACCCCGGGCCAGCCGGGACCGCAGCAGCCCCACCAGGAACGCGATCGGCACGGTGAGCAGCGAGCACACCCCGATCCAGAGGAGCAGCATCGACTTCTCACCGGTCAGGAACTGCGCCGCGAGCAGCCACCCGAACAGCAGCAGGCAGGCGGCACCCGCGACGCCCGGCACCAGCGCGCGCCGGCCGGGCGCCGACGCCGAACGCCAGCGCAGCGCCACGACCGCGGCGGTGCCGGCCACGGCGACGAGCAGGGTGCCGCGCTGGGCGACGTCGACGATCTCCGCGATCCGCTCGTGGGGCCAGACCGCGATCGGGTTTTCCGGGATCCCGGCGAACAGCAGCCACAGGGGAGCCAGCACGGCCAGCTCCAGCAGCACCGCCCCGGCCAGCACCCGGTCGGCCGTGGTGCGCACCCGGCCGCCGGTGAGGAACGTCAGCACCAGCAGCACGAACGGCAGGACCCAGAGGTCCGGCAGCCACAGCGCGACGACCTGCGCGGGCGGCCAGGCCACCTGGCTCAGCAAGGGACTCACGAAGAAGGCGAAGCCGGTGACGGTCATCAACACGCCGCTGTGGTTGTCCGGCCGGCGGCGCCAGGCGATCAGGCCGCAGGCGGCGAAAGAACCGCCGATGAGCCGGAACGCGACGTCGATGGCCTCGCCCGGAGCGTCGTTCGGGAACAGCACCGGGACCAGTGCGCCGAACTCGGCCGCGAGCGTGACGAACCAGAGCAGGATCCAGAAGCCGGGTCCGTGCCCGGCGCGGGCGAACCGGTGGCTGCCGCGGGCCCGCGTCGTCTCCGAAGCCATGACCTGTCCCGTTGGGATCGACCGGTCCCCCTGGCAGCCGCAACGTAGTACAGGACCGCCGTGGCCGGTACCGCTGAACCGCCGTCCCGGCCCAGGGTTGTCCCGGTAGCCGGCCGGCGGCGGCGCTGCGACCATGGCGGGATGGTCCCCCGGGTGCTGATCGTGGACGACCACGCCGCGTTCCGGTCGTTCGCCCACCGTGTCCTGGTGGCCGACGGGCTGGTGGTGGTCGGTGAGGCCGCCGACGGCGCGGCGGCCATCGCTGCCGTGCCGCGGCTGCGTCCCGACGTCGTCCTGCTGGACGTCGGGCTGCCCGACATGGACGGCTTCGCCGTCGCCGCCGTGCTGGACGCGCAGGAAGAACCGCCCGCCGTGGTGCTGGTCTCCAGCCGCTCCCGAGCCGACTACGGGTCGCTCGTCGACACCAGCAGCGCGGTCGGGTTCGTCGCGAAGTCCGCATTGAGCGGCGATTCCGTCCGGCGGCTCCTGGCCCCGGGGACGTGACGATGGACGAGCCGGCCGCGCGGATCGTCGACGCCGCCGACGAGTTCCGGCGCCGCCTCGAACGCCGGCTGCACGACGGCGCCCAGCAACGCCTCGCCTCCGCTGTGCTGGTCCTCGGCCTGGCCGGGCGGACGCTCACCGGTGACGCCGCCGGGCTCGTCGCCGAAGCGAGGCAGGAACTGACCCTCGCTATGGCAGAGTTGCGGGAACTGGCCCGCGACACCTACCCGGTGCTGCTGACCGAAGCCGGGCTGGGACCGGCGCTGGTCTCGCTCGCCGACCGGTGCCCGGTCCCCACCGTGGTCTCGGCCGTGCCGGCCGGGCGGCTGCCCGCGACGGTGGAACGGACCTGCTACTTCGTGGTGTTCGAGGCGGTGCGGAACGTGGCCGCGCACGCGTCGGCCACGCGGGCCGAGGTCGTGGTCCGCGCAGAAGGAGGTCTCGTGAGCGTCGAAGTCAGTGGCGACGGCGCCGGCGGCGCCGACCCGGACGGGCCGGGCCTGCGCGCGCTGGCCGACCGCGTGGCCGCCCACGGGGGCCGGCTGCGCGTGGAAAGCGTGCCGGGCGCCGGGACTCGCGTGAGAGCCGACGTGCCATGCGGGTGATGATCGCCGACGACGCCGTGCTCTTCCGCGAAGGCGTGGCACGGGTGCTCACCGAAGCCGGGTTCGACGTCGTGGCGCAGGTCGGCGACGCCGCTTCGTTGCTGCAGCGGGTGCGGCACGACCCGCCGGACGCCGTCGTCGTCGACATCCGGATGCCGCCGACCCACACCACCGAGGGCCTCGACGCGGCCGAGAACCTGCGCGAGCGGTACCCGTCGGTCGGGGTGCTGGTGCTCTCGGCCCACGTCGAACCGCACTACGCGCTGCAGCTGATCGAATCCGGCGCGCAGGGCGCCGGGTACCTGCTCAAGGAACGCGTCGCCGATCTCGACGAGCTGACCGACGCCCTGCGCCGGGTCGCGGCCGGCGGGCTGGTGATCGACCCCGCCGTCGTCGCGCAGCTGGTCCGGCGTCAGCGCACCCGCAGCCCGCTCGACGACCTGACCGAACGGGAGCGGGACGTGCTGGAGGTGATGGCCGAGGGACGCTCCAACCAGGCCATCGGCCAGCGGCTCTACCTGAGCCCGAAGACCGTGGAGGCCTACGTCCGTTCGGTGTTCACCAAGCTGGGGCTGCACCAGGGCGCCGACGACAACCGGCGGGTCCTGGCGGTGCTGACCTACCTGCGCGGCTGAGCCGTGCGGGGCACGTCTCTCGACGCGCCCCGCACGGCTCGCCCGGCCTCAGGCGTCGCGGCGCTTGGCCACCGCGATCGCGATCGCCAGCAGGCCACCGCAGACCAGCGCGAAGTAGCCCATCGCGGCCCACGGCTGCTCGGTCAGCGGGGCGCCGTCCGCGGGCCGGCCGCCGAGCAGGAACTGCTTGGCCGCCTGGAACGGCAGCCAGCGGGACGCCGACTCGAAGCCGGGGATCAGCGCCAGCAGCGACTCGACCATCATCGCCCAGGTCAGCACCAGCGCCACCGCGCCCGCGGTGTGGCGAACCAGGATCCCTACGGCGACGGCGAACACGGCGGCCACCAGGTAGACCAGGCCGACCCCGGCGACCTGGCGCCATTCGGTCACCCCGTGCAGCGCGAGGTCGCGGCCCGGCATCAGGACCAGGCCCAGCGCCCAGCTGCCGAACGCGGCGAGCAGCCCGACCAGTCCCGCTCCGAGCGCGACGACCAGCGTCTTCGCCAGCAGCACCGCACCGCGGTCCGGCGCGGCCAGGAACGTCGTCCTGATCATGCCGACGGAGTACTCCGTGGTCACCGCGAGCGTCGCCATCACCATGACGACCGCCAGCCCCAGGCCGTACCCGAGCTGGGTCGACGGGACCCCGCTGAACCCGGTGTCCTGGCTGCCGGCCATGGAGATCGAGCCGACGCCGATGGTGGCCGCCACCCCGACCGCCGCGCACCACCAGGGCGAGCGCGTCGAGGTCAGCTTGATCCGTTCGGCTGCGATGAGGGACATGGGAGTCACCTTCCCGCCGCGGCCAGCGCCGCGGAGTTGGTCCGGCCGCGGGCGGGGTCGCCCGCGCTGTACTCGACGTCGTGCCCGGTCAGGTGCATGAACGCCTCTTCGAGGGAGCCGCGGCACAGGGCCAGCTCGTGCAGCACCAGCCCGGCGCCCGCGGCCAGCTCGCCGACTCGCGTGATGTCGGTGCCGGAGATGATCAGCGACTGGTCGTCGTCCGGCGCGGCCTGCACGTCGACCCCTTGGCGCAGCAGGACTTCCGCCAGTTCCAGCAGCCGCGGGCTGCGCACCCGCACGGTGGAGGTGACGGCGCCCTCGACGAACTCCGCGGTCGAGCTCTCGGCGATCAGCCTGCCCCGCCCGATGACCACCAGGTCGGTGGCGGTGAGGGCCATCTCCGGCAGCAGGTGGCTGGACACCAGCACGCTGCGCCCTTCGGCGGCGAGGTCCCGCATGAACTCGCGGATCCACACGATGCCTTCCGGGTCCAGCCCGTTGACCGGCTCGTCGAACAGCAGGACGCCCGGGTCGCCCAGCAGCGCGGCGGCGATGCCGAGCCGCTGGGACATGCCGAGCGAGTAGGTGCCGGCGCGGCGGTCGGCGACCGTGGTGAGCCCGACCTGGTCGAGCACCTCGTCCACCCGGCTCGCGGGCAGCCGGTTCGACCGGGCCATCCACCGCAGGTGGGCGCGGGCGGATCGGTTGGGGTGCACCCACTTCGCGTCGAGGAGGGCGCCGACCTCCCGCAGCGGGTGCCGCAGGTCTTCGTACGGTCTGCCGCCGATCAGGGCGTGCCCCGACGTGGGCCGGTCCAGCCCGAGGATCATCCGCATGGTCGTCGACTTGCCGGCGCCGTTCGGGCCGAGGAAGCCGGTGACGCGGCCGGGCTTGATGGTGAAGGACAGGTCGTCGACGGCGAGCGTCGGGCCGTAGCGCTTGGTGAGTCCGCACGTTTCGATCATGGAGCTCCTCCTCGTGGCGTTCTTCCGAGAAGCCACTGTGGCGGCCGCGGCCGCTCCCCCGGCAGCGGGAAAACCCTGGCGGCCACGGGGAAAACCCTCATCGCCGCACCGGAGTCAGCCCGCTACCGGCGCTCCCGGCGCGGGCGCACCGTGGACCGGAACCCACTGCCCCCCAGGAGGATCCGATGTCAGCGATCACCGCGTGGACCCGCCGCCACCGCCTCACCGCGTTCTTCGGTCTCGCGTTCACCCTGTCGTGGTGGGCGTGGCCGTTCTACGCCGCCGGCATCGCTCCGACGCCGTTCTTCGCCTGCGGCCCCGTGGTCGCGGCGCTCGCCGTCATCGCCGTCACCGACGGCCGGGCCGGCTACCGCGACCTGTTCGCGCGGCTGACCCGCTGGCGCGTCGGCTGGACGTGGTGGGCGGTGGCCGTCGCGCTGCCGCTCGCCGTGCTGGCCGTCGCGGTGGCGGCGAACGTGACCGTCTGGGACGCTCCCGCCCCCGACCTCGGCGCCGTCGCCTGGGCCGACGTCGGGCTGTTCGCGGCGGTGCGGTTCGTCAACCCGCTGGACGGGCCGATCGGCGAGGAGCCGGGCTGGCGGGCCTACGCCCTGCCCCGCCTGCAGGAGAAGTGGTCCCCGCTGCGCGCCGGTGTCGTCCTCGGCGTGGTGGTGGCGCTGTGGCACCTGCCGCTGGTCACCTCGGGGATGCTCGCGCCGTTCGGGCTTCCGGTGACCTTCGCGATCACCCTGGTCTACGTGTGGCTGGTCAACCGCACCGGCGGGAGTGCCCTGATGGCGGTGGTCTTCCACGTGTCGCAGGGCGCGATCGGTGCCGCCGCGCTCGGCTTCACCGGCGCCGACGCCGATCGGCTGGGCTGGCTCACCGGCTCGCTCTGGTGCCTGGTCGCGGTCGCCGTCGTGACCGCCGACCGCGCGGCTTGGCGGTCACCTCGCCCGGTCCGCCGTCACTACGCGGTCTCGCCGAGAATGCCGCTGACGTAGCGCAGTTCGCCCATGCGCAGGTCGTCGTCCGTGAGGGGCGGCAAGTCGTGGGCGGCGAGCAGGTCCCGGGTGCTGACCGCGGTCAGCGTCCAGCCCCGGGCGGCGAGGTAGGGACCCGCTTCGTTGCGCTCGCCGAAGTGCCGCAGCCGCGTCATGTCGGTGTCGAATCCGTGCTCGCGCCAGAGTGCGGAGATGCCGTCGAGGCGGTGCTTCGTCTTGGTCTCGGCGCCCGGTCGCGGGTTCGGCCGGCTTTCGGTGGCGACCCGGCTCCCCCGCGCGCTGAGCGCGGTGACGGTGTCCAGCAGGCGATCCTGCGCCTCGGGCGGCAGGTAGCCCAGCAGGCCTTCGGCGCTCCACGCGCTCGGCCGGGCCGGATCGAAGCCCGCGGCGCGCAGGGCGGCGGGCCAGTCGTCGCGCAGATCGACCGCGACCACTCGCCGGTCGGCGGTCGGCTCGGCGCCCAGCTCGGCCAGCGCGCGGGTCTTGAACCCGACGACCCGCGGCTGGTCGAGCTCGTACACGACGGTCCCGGCCGGCCAGGGCAGCCGGTACGCGCGGGAGTCCAGGCCGCAAGCCAGGATGACGACCTGGGCGATGCCCGCGTCCGTCGCCGCGAGGAAGAAGTCGTCGTAGAACCGGGTCCGCACCTTGGCTCCGTCGATCGCCGTCGTGTCGACGAGGTCGCCGGGCGGCAGTTCGCCGGTGGCCAGCCGGGTCAGGAGCTCGATGCCGACCGCCCGGACGAGCGGCGCGGCGAAGGGGTCGTCGATGAGCGAATCCGTCCGCGTCGCGATGGCGCGGGCCATCGCCGCCATGGTCGCGGTCGCGCCGACACCGGACGCGGGGTCCCCGTTCGCAGTCATCGGCGGACCGTAACGGAGGCGCCCGGCCGGCTGGCTAAAGTGAGAGCGGTGACCGCCCGTTTGCCTCGCGACCGCATCCTCGAAGCGGCGCGCGCGGCGTTCGTCACGGAAGGCCTGGCGGTCCCGGTCCGCGAGATCGCCCGGCGCGCCGAGGTCGGGCCCGCGACCGTCTACCGCCACTTCCCCACGAAGGAAACACTCGCCGCGGCGGCGTTCACCGAGCAGGCCCGGGCCTGGCAGTCCACTGTGGACAAGGGGCTGGCCGACCCCGACCCGTGGCACGGTTTCCGCAGCACGGTCCGGAAGCTCTGCGCACTGCAGGCCCGCGACCACGCCTTCACGACGGCGGTCAAGGCCACGTTCCCGCGCGCGGTGGACCTCACGGCGATGCGCACGACGTCCCTGACCTCCGCGGCGCGGCTGATCCACCGCGTCCAGGAGAGCGGCCACGTACGCCCCGAGGTGACCCTGGCCGACCTGCAGGTGGTGCTCATGGCCGGCACCGGCATCCACGGGAGTACCCCGGCGGCGAGTCGGCGGTTCGCTGCGCTCTTGACCCGGGGATTCCGCCGGTCGGGCTGAGTTTCACCCGTCGGCAAGCCGCTGGATCACCTCGGCCAACCACGCCTCGAGCGCACCCGGGTCACCCAACTCCGAACGCAGCACCCGGCGGCGGGTCGAGACACCGAGCACGAACGCATCGATCGCAGCGGCCCGGGCGCGCGCGTCGGCATCGGCCAACCCGCTGTCGCGCAGGTAGCGGTGCAACGGCTCCAGCGACTTCGCGTCCAGAAACGCGGCCAGCGCCTCCGCCGCTTCCGGGCGCTCGCCCGACGCGCGTTGCAGCACCAGCAGCGGATCCTCCCCCGGATCGCCGGACCAGCGTCGGACGATGCTCGCCGCGAGTCGCGTACCCAGCTCGGCGCGGGCGCCGTCGAAGGAGTCCTCGACCGGGATCTCGACCCGGGTAGCCGCCAGGAAAAGGCCTTCCTTGCCGCCGAAGTAGCGCGTGATCAGGTTGGGTGACACGCCGGCCGCGTCGGCCACGCCCTTGACGGTGATCGCCGTGTAGCCGTGCCGGGCGAACTGGCGCCGGGCCTGGTCGAGGATCCGCTGCCGGGTGGCCGCCGCGTCGCGCGAAGTCATGTGTACGAGCATACACATCATGTGTATCGTCGTACACATGATGGACGAACTGCGGGACAGACTCCGGCGGACCCGGCGGGTCACGACCCTCTGGAGCACCGACGAGACACGCGGCATCACCGCCACCCGGCTCGACGAGCTGCTCGAACGCTGGGCCGGCGGGTACGACTGGGACGAACACGAGCGCCGCGTCCGCGCGCTCCCCTGGGTCACGGCGGGTGGCCTGCGCCTGATCCACCGGCGGGCCGCGGAACCCGGCGCCCCGGTCGTCGTGCTGCTGCACGGCTGGCCCGACTCGGTGCTGCGGTTCGAACGCGTCCTGCCCCTGCTCACCGACGTGCACGTGGTGGTCCCCGCGCTGCCGGGCTTCCCGTTCGCGGCCCCGCTCACCACCCCCGGCGTGTCCGCCGGCCGGATCGCCGAGCTCGTCGCGGACGCGCTCGCCGAACTCGGCTACCCGCGCTACACGCTGTCGGGCGGCGACATCGGCGGCACCGTCGCGGAAGTCCTGGCGGGGCACCACCCGGACCGGGTGACGGCCCTGCACCTGACGAACGTCGCCCCACAGCGCGCACTCACGGCGGACCCGGCGACGCTCGCCCCCGACGCGGCCGCCTACCTCGGCCGGACGGCGCGGTGGTTCCGGGCCGAAGGCGGCTACATCGCCGAGCAGTCGACGCGGCCGAACACCCTGTCCGTCGCCCTCGGCGACTCCCCCGCCGGCCTCGCGGCGTGGATCGTCGAGAAGCTCGAGTCCTGGTCGGACGAAGCGGCCTTCACCGACGACGACCTGCTCACCTGGGTCACCGCCTACTGGACCACCGGCACGATCGGCACCTCGTTCACCACCTACACAGAACCGGTCACCCTCCCCGCCCGGATCGACACGCCGACCGTGCTGTCGGTGTTCCCGCGGGACATCAAGCCGGAGCCGCGAAGCTACGCCGAAGCGTTCCTGAACGTCGTCGAGTACGAGGAACACCCGGCCGGCGGCCACTTCGCGGCGTGGGAGCAGCCCGAAGCCTACGTCCACGACCTGCGCCGCGCGGTCGGGCTGGGCAGCTAGTCGCCGCAGCGAGGGTGGGCCGCAGAAGGCCTCCTCAGTCCTCGTAACGGGCGACGATCGCGGCAGCACGGTCACGCAAGGCGGCGCGCAAAGACTGCGGCGCCAGCGCTTCCACGTGGGCGCCGAGCTGCCACAGCGCCCACTCGGCGTGCCACGCGTCCTGGTACGTCGCCTCCAGGCGCAGCCGGCCGGTGGCGTCGGGCTCGGCCGCGCGGACCGCCACCGCGGTGCGCAGCACGTCCTCCCGCCGCGCCGGGTCCACCCGGAGCTGCACCGCTGTGTGCCCGCCCGCGAGGAACTGCGCGCAGCGCTCCCGCCAGACCCGGTCCAGGTCGACACGGGCCGGTCGCCGCGCCGGTTCGGGAAGTCCTTCCGCGGCCAGCACTCGCGACAGCCGGTAGGTGCGGTCCTCGCCCGATCGAATGGCCAGCAGGTAACCCCGCTCGCGCACGGTGACCAGGCCGATCGGGTCCACCGTGCGCCACTCCGGCTCGTACCCGGCGGCCGTGTAGTGGAGGCGCAGCCGGCGTCCGGCTAGGACCGCGCGCCGGATCTCGAGCAGGGCCGGGGCGGGCGCCTCCTCGGCGGCCGGACGGCGGGGAAGCAGGTCGGTCTCCGGCTCGACGAGGAACCGGCCGGCCGCGTCGCTCGCGGTGGCGCGGTGGCTTTCCGGCAGCGCGTCGAGCACCTTGCGGCGGGCCGACGCGAGCGCCGGACCGAGGCCGAGACCCGATCCGGTGGCGAGCAGCGCCAGCGCCTCGTCGTGGTTCAGCCCGGTCAGCTCGGTCCGGAACCCGGGCAGCAGCGCGAACCCGCCGTGCCGGCCGCGTTCGGCGTAGACCGGGACACCGGACGTCGACAGCGCCTCGATGTCGCGCAGCACGGTCCGCGTCGACACGTCCAGTTCGCGGGCGAGCGCGTCCGCGGTCAGCCGGCCGCGTTGCCGCAGCAGCAGTACCAGCGAGACCAGCCGGTCGGCGCGCATGTGGAACGAACGGCGGTCAACCCGACGACGTGGTCCGCGGAGCTGGGGTTCAACCAGGGGGAGCTCGTCGCCGGGCACACCCGGACCCTGTACTGCTCCGGGCAGACCGCGACGAACGCCGAGGGCAAGCCCGAGCACGACGGCGACATGGCCGCACAGCTGACGCTGAGCCTCGACAACCTCGAGGCCGTGCTCGCCGAAGCCGGCATGACGCTGACGAACCTGGTCCGCCTCAACGTCTACACGACCGACGTGGACGGGCTGTTCCCGCACTACGGCGTGCTGGCGGCCCGGCTGGGCGCCGCCGGGGTGGCCCCGCCGACCACGATGCTCGGGGTGACGCGGCTGGCCATCCCCGGCCAGCTGGTCGAGCTCGAGGGCACCGCCGTCGGGTGACGTATCGCTGGCCGGAACGGTTTACCTGAAGCACGGCACCAAAGTGCTATGATTCGGACCGAACCGTTCCTGTCAGCGAAACGAAGTCGAGGACCACGAGCGTGGCCGTCAACAGTACCGCCGGGCGCAAGCCCGCCGCCCCGTCGGACAACGCCGGCACCGAGGCCGCCGCCCGGGTGGCCGACGTGCTGCTGCTCTTCACCGGCGGCCCCCGGTACCTGGGCGTCAGCACGATCAGCCGGGAGCTCGACCTGTCCAAGGCGGTCGTCTACCGGATCCTGCAGTCGCTCGTCTCGCGCGAGGTGCTGGCCACCGACGCCGGTGTCGCCGGCTACCGGCTCGGCCCCGCGGCCGTCGCGCTCGGGGCGAGCGCCCTGCGCCGGTTCGACGCCCGGGTCGCGGCGCTTCCCGTCCTGCGGCGGCTGCGGGACGAGACCGGCGAGACGACCACCCTCTCCGGCCTGGTCGGCGACGAACGCGTGTACCTCGACCAGTTCGAGAGCCCGCGCGAGATCAAGATGACCGTGGAGCTCGGCCGCCGGTTCCCGCTGCACGCCGGTTCTTCCGGCAAGGTGATCCTCGCGTCGCTGACCGAAGACCACCGGGAAGCCTTGCTGCACCGGGAGCTCCCCGCGCTGACCGAGCACACGATCACCACCGCCGAGCAGCTGCGCGAGGCCCTCGCCGAAGTGGCCCGTGACGGCGTCGCCGTCTCGCTCGGCGAACGCCAGCCCGGCGCGGGATCGGTCGCCGCTCCCCTGTTCGGCCCGGACGGCGAGGTCCACGGCTCGGTCAGCATCTGCGGACCGCAGTACCGCTTCACGCCCGACGCCGTGGCCCGCTACCGCGACCTCGTGCGCGACGCCGCGGCCGAGATCCGGCAGAGCTGGGCCTGGCTGCAGGAGCAAGGCGGCCGATAGGTCGTGAGTGAGAAACAGGGTTAGAACACTGTTTCCCACTCACGACCGGCGTTCAGCGGCCGCGCTCGAGGTAGCGGCCCACCGGGTCGCCGGTGATCTTGCCGTCGGCGAACACGTGGTTCCCGCGCACGAACGTGTCGGTCACCTTCGCCGTCATGGCGAAGCCCTCGAACGGCGTGTACTCCTGAGTGGACTCGGACTCCGCCGCGCGCACGGTCCACCGGACGTCCGGGTCGACCAGCGCGAAGTCGGCGTCGAAGCCCTCGGCGATCGTGCCCTTCTTCAGCAGGCCGTAGCGACGCGCCGGGTTCTGCGACGTCAGCTGCGCGATCCGCTGCAAGGACAAGCCCCGCTTCGTGCCTTCACCGACCAGCCCGGGCAGCAGGTACTCGGCACCGCCGAAGCCGGACTTCGCCAGGAAGACGTCGTCGCGGTCCGAGCCGAACTTCAGCTCGTCGCGGCAGCACGCGTGGTCGCTGACCACCCAGTCGACGTCGCCGGCGAGCACGTGCCGCCACAGCGCCTCGACGTCCTCGCGCTCGCGCAGCGGCGGGTTGACCTTGCCGCCGATGCCCGACGCCGTGTCGACGTCGGCCAGCAGGTGCCCGATGGTCACCTCGCGTCGGAAGTCGATGTGCGGGAAAGCCTTCCCCATCGTCAGCGCGGCCGAGAGCGCCTTCTCCGACGACAGGTGCAGCAGGTTGATGTTCGGCAGCCCGGTCTCGTGCGCCAGGTAGGACGCGATGGTGACGGCCAAGCCTTCGGAGTGCGGTGGCCGCGACGCGCTGTAGGCCCGCAGGCCCGACAGCGAGCCGTCCCGCTCGACCAGTTTCGTGTACGCCGTCATGATTTCCGCCGTCTCGCAGTGCAGCGAGAGCGACAGGTGCGGCGCGTACTCGGTCAGGATCTCCCGCGCGTGCTGGACCCCGCGCATGACGAACTCGAAGTGCGCGATGTCGTAGCGCTCGTCCGGCGGGATCATCAGGAAGTCGCTCTGGCTGGTCGAGCGCCCGTGCAGGCCGTGGCTGCCGTAGAACATGAAGATCTTGAACGACGTGACGCCGAATTCCTCGACCAGGTACGGGATTTCGGAGATGTGCTGCGAGCTCATCGGCGCGAGGTGGAAGGCGTAGTCGACGTAGGCGTTGCCTTCCGAGGCGCTCAGCACCTCGGGGAAGAAGTCGCGGTAGCTGCCGCCCTTGTTCAGGTAGTACTGGCCGGTCCGCATGTACGTCAGCGACGTCGTGACGCCGCCCTGCGCGCTCGCGCGGCTCTCGGTGCGGGTGTCGGTGGCCAGCTCGTTGTAGATGCCCCAGTGCTGGTGCGCGTCGACGACTCCGGGGAAGGCCAGCAGGCCGCGGCCGTCGACGACCTGCGCGACGTCGTCGGTCGGCAGGTCCTTCGCGACGCGGGTGATCGTGCCGTCGTTGACGGCGATGTCCAGCAGCTCGGGCTCGGATCCGTCGGCGTCGTCGGGGCGGACGACCCGGACGTTCTTCACGAGCAGTTCCGTTGTTGCCATTTCTCTCCTCAGCTTGCGGGGTCGGGGGTGCGGCGCCGGGCGACGTCGCCGGCGGCCAGGTAGGCCAGCCCGAAGGCGGGCAGGAGTCCGTTGCCGGGCAGGTAGCCGGCGGCGCCGTGCCCGGAGATGCTCGCCGCGGCGCCACCCGCGGCGTAGAGCCCGGGGATCGGGCGGTCCTCGGTGTCGACGACGGCGGCGTGCTCGTCGACCAGCAGCCCGCCCTGGGTGTGGAACAGCGCGGGCACCACGCGCACGGCGGCGAGCCGGCCGGTCAGCGGACGCTCCCAGTGGGTGCGGCCGTGCTCGTCGGCCTGTGAGCCGCGCGCGATCGCCTGTGTGGTGGCGAGTTCCGCTTCCAGGGCGTCCGGCGGCAGGCCGGTCGCCCTCGCGAGCCCGGCGGCGTCGTCGGCCCAGACCAGCGCGCCGGCGGACACGACGTCCCGGAAGTCCTGGAACGGCTGGCACTGCTCGAAGATCGTCTCGTCGAGCACGATCCAGCCGGTCGAGCCGGGCCGCGCGGCCAGCTCGGCGGCGTACTCGGAGTAGCCGCGGGTCTCGTTGCCGAAGCGGCGGCCTTCGAGGTCGACGAGGATCGCGCCGTGGATGATCGTCGCCCAGCCGACGAGCGTGCCCGCGCTCGCGGACACCGCGCCGTGGCCCTGGTAGGCGTCGAGGAACCCGGTGGCGGCGCCGCGCTTCTCGCCGATGCGCAGGGCGTCGCCGAGCGACTGGTCGCTGCCCTGGTAGAGCGAGCCCGAGATCTCCGGCAGGTGCTTCGCGACGAGGTCGGCGTCGGCGCCGAAGCCGTTGGTGGCCAGCAGGACCGCCCGGGTCGGGATCTCTTCTTCGGTCCCGTCGGGGTATCGGACGACGGCCGCGCGCACACCGTCCACATCGGACAGGACGTCGACCAGGCGCGCCGGGGCGAGCAGCTCGATGTTCTCGTGCTCGGTCACGCGCCGGGCGAGGTGGTCGACGACGCCGGAGCCGTGGCGGCCCGGGATCGTGTGGCAGCGGGGCACGGCGTGACCCGGGTAGTTGAAGTCCGTGACCAGCGACAACGGCAGCCCGGCGGAGTCGGCGAGCCACTCGACCAGCGGCGCGCTGACCTCGGCGAGGGTCCGGGCCAGGCGCGGGTCGGCCTGGCCGTGCGTCTTGGCCATGATGTCGGCGACGAACTTCTCGGGCGAGTCGTCGACGCCCTGCTCGGCCTGCCAGCGGGAGCCGGCGCCGGGGAACATCGCCGTGGACATCGAGGTGTTGTTGCCCCGCCGGAAGTGCTCGCTCGCCTCGACGACCAGGACGCTGAGGCCCAGCTCGGCCGCGCGCAAGGCCCCGGCGAGCCCGCCGCCCGCGCCGGCGACGACGAGGTCCGGTCCGTCGGTCACCGCTCCTCCACGGCAAGCAGCCGCATCGCGAGTTCCGTCGGGTCGACGATGCGCGCGGGCAGGTCGGCGGGCTCGACGTCGACGGCCGAACAGCCGTTGATGACCGCGCTCGCGCCCGCTGCGGCGAGTTCGCCGACGGCTGTGCCGAGGGCGGCGTTCCACGTCTCGGTCTCGGCGATGGCGGAGAACGGCAGGTCCAGCACGCGAACGCCGACGAAGTACTCGGTCAGCCGGTAGGCAGCGATGCGCTTGGCGAACTCCTCGGCGATGGCGTCGTTGCGCACGACCGCGCCGAACCGGACACCCTTCGCGGCGAGGTGGCTCGCGGACAGCTTGAGCAGGCCGTGCACCGGCAACGGCGGTTCGGCGACGGCGTCGGGAACGGCCGGGTCCAGAACGCAGTCGGGGAAGGCCAGGTCCCAGCCTTCACCGGCATCCGCGAGCACCGCGGCGACGGCGTTCTCCGAAACCCGCATCGACTCGTCGGTGTCCAGGGTCTTCGGCGCCGCCGGGCCGACGTCACGCAGCTCGATCGTCAGGCCGGGCGGGGCGAGCCGGTCGTAGCGCTCCTGCCGCCGCCGGATCTCCTCGGGCGGCAGGTGGATGGGCGTCACCGCGAGGGCACGCATCAGTTCGGCTCCTTCTCTTCGGTTCCGGCCAGCCCGCGCAGCGCCGCGCCGACGCGGGGCAAGCCGGGCAAGTCGCGGCCCAGCGCCGCCGCGCGAGCGACGACGTCCGCGGGCAGCCAGTTCGCGAGCAGGCCGACCAGGTCGGGCTCGGCCAGCGGGTGGTGGTCGGCGTCCCCGACCGGGTTGGGCACTTCACAGGTGAGCGACGTTCCGTCGTCGAACGCGACCGTCACTCGCGCCGCGCGCTCGTCCGGGAGACGCGCGGTGAGGTCCGCGGCCTCGACCACGCGCACGCGGCTCGCCAGAGAACGCACGTCCGCGTCGCAGAGTGGGCTCTCCGGCCCGACCTCGCCGCTCAACGCCGCGGTCGCCACCACGAACGGCGTCGAGAACATCGCCGAGAGCCGGTTCGACCAGTCCAGCGAGGACAGCCCGGCGCCCAGGACGTGGCTCTCCACCAGGACGTGCGTGATCCCGGCAGCGCGGAACTCCGGGCGGGACCGCAGTTCGAGCACCGCGTCCGCCGCCGGGTGGGTGAACGAGCACGACGCGTGCCGCTTGAAGTAGCCGCGCGTGATGTCCCAGCGGGTGCCCAGCTCCGCGGCCAGCTCCGCCGCGTCCAACGAGCCGAGGAGCGTGCCGAGCGAAAGTGCGGCCGTTCCGGTCGTGCGGGCCATCCCGGCCGCCGCCATCCGGGCCGCGGCCAGTCCCGACGTCGCCGAGGCGCCCAGCCATGCGTTGCGCACCGGGTTGCCCTGGGTCGCCGAGCCGAAGTGCCCGGCGATCACCAGGCCGGCCGCGGTGTCGATGGCCGCCGCGGCCGCGCCGGGTGGGAGGCCGAGCAGCCGCGCGCAGCCCGCCGCCGCGCCGGGGACGCCCCAGCTGCCGTGCGGGTGCGCGCCCGCGCGCAAGGTGGTCGCGCGGCCGAACCGCGCCGCGACCTCGTACGCGGCCAGCAGCGCCGCCGCCGTGTCCGCGCCCGTGCTGTCCAGCTCGGCCGCCAGCGCCAGCACCGCGGGGAACCCGTGCGCCGCGGGGTGACCCTTGGCGTACTTGTGCCCTTCGTCCAGCTCCAGCGACACCAAAGCGACCCCGTTGAGCCACGCCGCCGCGTCGGTCGTCACCAGCCTCCCGCCGCCGATCAGCGGCGCCGGGCCCGCGGGCGCGCGCCACGCGTCGGCCAAGGAACGCTGCTCCGGCAGCGAAGCACCCAACGCGGTGACGCCGACGACGTCGAGCAGGACGAGGGAAAGCCGGTCCAGCACCGCGGCCGGGACCCCCGTGACGTCCAGTTCGGACACCCACGCACCCAGCGAAGCGGTGGCGGAAGCCGCTCGTTCGCGTTTCACAGTCCCAAGTACGCCTTCCTGACGCGCTGATCGCCGGCCAGCTCGGCGCCGGTGCCCTGCAGTACCGTCGACCCGCTTTCCAGCACGTACGCCCGGTCGGCGATGGCCAGCGCCTGCTTCGCGTTCTGCTCGACCAGCAGTACCGCCACCCCGTTGTCCCGGATGCGCTGGACCGCTTCCAGCACCGTCCAGGTCAGTTTCGGCGACAAGCCGGTCGACGGCTCGTCGAGCATCAGCAGCCGCGGCCCGGCCATCAGCGCGCGGCCGATCGCGAGCATCTGCTGCTGGCCGCCGCTGAACGTCTGGGCGAGCTGCGTCCGGCGCTCGGCGAGCACCGGGAACAGCTCGTACACCTCGTCCAGCGAAGAAGCGGCCTGCTCTGACGTGCGGGTCCACGCGCCCATCCGCAGGTTCTCCTCGACGGTGAGCGTGCCGAACAGCGCCCGGTCCTCGGGCACGTGCACCAGGCCGTCGCGCACCAGCTGGTCCGGACGCCGGCCGGCGGTCGACGCACCATCCAAGGTCACCCGGCCCGACAGCGGTTTGAGCTGCCCGCAGATGCTGCGCAACGTCGTGGTCTTGCCCGCGCCGTTCGCACCGACCAGCGCGACGATCTCGCCGGCGTCGAGCCGCAGGTCGACGTCGTGCAGGATCCGCATCCGCCCGTACCCGGCGCACACCTTCTCAAGCGTCAGCATGGGTCGGCTCCTCACCGAGGTAGGCGTCGATGACGCGCGGATCGCTGGTGACCTCGGCGGGCGACCCGAAGGCCAGGACGCGGCCCTGGTCGAGCACGAGGACGCGGTCGGCCAGCCGCATCACGGCGGCCATGATGTGCTCGATGAACACGAGCGTGACGCCTTCCTGCTCGCGCAGCGTGGCGAGCAGGTCGAGCACCGGTTCGCGCTCGGCCGGCACCAGCCCGGCCAGCACCTCGTCGAGCAGCAGCACCTTCGGCCGCGTCGCCAGCGCCCGCGCCAGCTCGAGGCGCTTGAGCCCGGCGGTCGGCAGGTCGGTCGCGTTGCGGTGCGCCCACGGTCCGAGCCCGACGCGGTCGACGACGTCTAGTGCGTGCTCCCGCAGGGCTTTCGCGCTCAGCCGGTGGTGCTGCGCGGCGAGGCCGACGTTCTGCGCCACCGTCATACTCGCGAACGGCCGCATCAGCTGGAACGTGCGGACCATCCCGGCCCGCGCGATCCGGTCGGGCGCGCGGCCGGTGACATCGTCGCCCGCCAGCCGCACCCGGCCGGTGTCCGGGGACAGCGCTCCGGAGATGACGTTGAACAGCGTGGTCTTGCCCGCGCCGTTGGGCCCGATGACACCGAGGATCTCGCCCTCGGCGACCGCCAGGTCCACATCGGACAGTGCGTGCACGCCGCGGAACGCCTTGCCGACGCCGGTGACTTCCACGATGCTCATCGACGCCACCTCGCAGCGAGAGTTCCGACGATCCCCTTGGGCAACAGCCGCACGATCAGGATGACCAGCACCGCGTACAGCACGACGTCCAGTCCGCTGCGGCCCTGCAGGAAGCCCAGGAACTCCGGTGGCGTGCGCAGCAGCGTCGCGGTGACGTCGGTGAGCGAGCCGATGATGATCGCGCCGACCACGGGGCCCCACACCGTGCCGATGCCGCCGATCACGACGGGCACGATCGCCTGGATCGAGATGGCCGAGCCGAACCCGAGATCGGGGTTCACGAACAGGTAGTACTGCGTGTAGAAAGCGCCCGCCACGGCGGTGATCGCCGCCGACAGCGCGACCGTCAGCAGCTTGTGCCGCAACACCGGAGCGCCCAGTGACGCCGCCGCCAGCTCGTCGTCGCGGATCGCGGTGACGTAGCGGCCGGCGCGGGAGTGCAGGAAGACGATGCTGATCGCGACCGCCGCCCCGGCCAGGACCAGGGCCACCCAGAAGTACGCGGGCGAGTCGGCCGGGAACTGGATCAGCCACAGCGACGAGTCCTGGATCAGCGGCACGCTGAACCCGACGGACTTGTTGGCGAACGCGCTGCTCGTGACGATCAGCCGCAGCATCTCCGCGAACGCGAAGGTCGCCAGCGCGAAGTACGCGCCCTGGAGCTTGTAGCGGAAGGAGAAGTAGCCGATGACGACGGCGACCGCGGCGGCCACCGCCATCCCGGCCAGCATCCCGATCCACGGCGACACGTTGTGCTTCACCAGCAGGTACGCGCAGGTGTACGCGCCGAGGCCGAAGTAGGCGGCGTGGCCGAAGCTGAACATCCCGCCGAAGCCGCTCATGATGTTCCAGCCGACGGCCATCAGCAGGAAGATCAGGATCCGGACGGCGACCGCACCCTGGGCCGCCGGGAGGATCAGCGGCAGCGGGATGGCGACCAGCACGAGGATCGCGAGGATGGCCAGCTGCTTGTTCTGCGGCCGCAGCGGCGGTGCCTTGACGGCTTCCGAGGATCCGGCCGGCGCCTCGATCGTGATGCTCATGCGCGCCTCCCGAACAGGCCCTGCGGACGCAGGAACAGCACCAGCACGAACACCACGAACACGCCGAGCAGGGAGCTCTGGCCGCCGAGGTAGATGGTCGTGAGCTGCTCGACCAGCCCGATCAGCAGGCCGCCGACGAGCGCGCCCACGACGTTGCCCATCCCGCCGAGCACCACGACCACGAACGCCGTGATGTTGAACTGCTCCCCCAGCGTCGGGGTCACCGTGACGAGCGGGCCGGCGAGCACCGCCGCCGCACCCGCGCACGCCGTGCCGATGGCGAAGGTCAGCGTGTGCATCCGCCGGACGTTGATGCCGACCAGCGACGCACCGGACGCGTTCGCGGCGACCGCGCGGATCGCCGTGCCCAACCGGGTGCGGCGCAGCAGCCAGTACAAGAGGCCTCCGAGCACGATCGCACCGAGGAACGCGTAGAGCCGCGAACCCGCGACGACCGCGCCCAGCAGCGGGAACTGGAAGTCGCCGGGCAGCGCGATCGTCTTCGGTTCGGCACCGAAGAACATCAGCAGCCCGTTCTCCAGCAGGAGGGAGAGGCCGAGCGTGATGAGCAGCTGGTTCTCCAGCGACCGGCCGCCGGCCCCGGACAGCAGCCCGCGGTGCACGGCCGCGCCCAGCAGGAACAGCGCCGGAACGGCCACGACGAGCGTCAGGTACGGGTGGAGCCCGGTCGCCTGGACCATGCCGAACGACAGGAACATGGCCACCGCGAGGAACGCGCCGTGGGCGAAGTTGACGATGTCGAGCACGCCGAAGATCAGCGTCAGGCCCATCGCGATGAGGCCGTAGAGCCCGCCGGTCAGGATGCCGGTGACCACCGACTGCCAGACCACCAGGCCGCTGCCGGACTGCACCAGCGCGAGCACGATCGCGACGACGAGGACGGCGGCCACGATGCCGGCGCGGCCGAGGAAACCCCGGTCCGCTCTGGTCTTCCGGTCGGGTGGTGCGGTTTCGGGGACGACGGGCGCCCCGGTGTCGAGTTCGGTCATGGTCGCCACGCCACCCTGTAGTCGGGCCGGGATTCGGCTTTTTCGGGGGGATACACCTGCTGGACCCGCCCGTCCCGGACCTGCATCAGCACCGGGAAGGCGTTGCGGTTGTCGCCGTTGGGGGCGAACTGGATCTGCCCGCGCCCGACGGTCAACGGCGAAACCTGCGCGGCGGCGATCGCGTCCCGGACCTTCTCCGGGTCGGTGCTCGCGGCCTTCTCGACGCCGTGCGCGATCACCTGGACCGCGTCGTAGGACAGGACCGCGCCGGTGCGCATCGGGTCGCCGTAGCGCTTCTGGTACTTCTCGCGCAGTGCGACGGTCTCGGGGTTGGTCGCGTCGTAGTGGTAGTTGGTGCTGAAGTACAGGTTGCCGACGGCGGCCGCGTCGGTGACGAACTTCGGCTGGTCGTACGCGCCGTTCGAGACGCCCCAGACCGCGTTGAGGTCCGGCTTCACCGAGGCGATCGCCTTGGCCGCCAGCAGGCTGTCGCGGTAGTAGCCGGCGACCGCCAGCACGTCCGCGCCGGCCGCCTTGACCTGGGTGATCTGGGCGGTCAGGTCGCTGACGGTGGTGGCGTCGTAGCTGATGTTCGGGCCGACCTCGATGCCGAGCTGCTTGGCCGCCGCGGTGAAGGCGTCGGCCGCGCCGCTGCCGAAGTCGCTCTGCTCGTGCAGGAACGCGACCTTGCGGACGGGCTTGCCCGCCTGCTCGGACACCGCCTTGAGGTACTGGGCGGCGGCCGTCGCGATCGCCTTGCTGCCGGGCTGCACGCGGAAGGAGTACTTGTAGCCGTGGGAGAAGATCGCGTCGGAGGCGGTCACGTCCATCACGAACGGGACCCGGTTGCGTTCGGCCACGACGGCGACGTTGGTGCTCACCGCGCTCTGGTAGGTGCCGACCAGGCTGACCGCGCCGGCCGAGATCAGCCGCTGGGCCTCGCTCTGCCCGATGTCGGCCTTGCCCTGCGTGTCCCCCGTGACCAGCTCGACCTTGCGGCCGCCGAGCGACTTGATGCCGCCGGCCGCGTTGATGGCGTCGACCGCCAGCTGCGCGCCGCGGCGCATCTGCAGGCCGTCGACCGCGTTCGAGCCGCTGACCGGGTGCAGTGCCCCGATCTTGACCGAGCCCTCGTCCCGCCCCGCGGCGGCGCCCCCGGCCCCCATCGGAGCCGATCCCCCGCACCCGGTCGCGAGCAGGGCCAGCGCCCCGAGTCCCGCGACGAGCATTCGTGCGGACATGTCACCTCTTCCCACTGGAAGGCTGTGCACCCTAGAAGGACTAGCGTTCCGCTTAGCGAAACGCCAGGTTTGTTGCCGGTCATCGTGACACCCGCCCCGACTTCAGGTCAACATCTGCGCATAACTTGACGGACACGTGCGATCAGTGCGAACTTGGAAAACACCGAGAGACGCCACTACGAAACTCGGCGTTCACAAGTGTTCCCCCCGGCGAAACGGTGCTCGAACCCCGCTCGCCGGACGAGAAAGGCAGGTAAGCCCCATGACGGGCGCTTTGTCCGGGATCCGGGTGCTCGACACGGCCACCCTGTTCGCCGGCCCGCTGGCCGCGACGCTGCTGGGCGACTTCGGCGCCGAGGTGATCAAGATCGAGCACCCGAACGGCGACCCCGTCCGCAGCCACGGCGCGCAGCGCGACGGCGTCGGCCTCTGGTGGAAGATGCTCGGCCGCGGCAAGAAGGCGATCACCCTCTACCTCGGCTCCCCCGAGGGCCAGGAGATCTTCAAGAACCTGGTGGCCGACGCGGACGTCGTCGTCGAGAACTTCCGCCCCGGCACGCTGGAGCGCTGGGGTCTCGGCTACGACGTCCTGCGCGAGATCAACCCCGGCCTGGTGCTCACGCGCGTCACCGGGTTCGGGCAGATCGGCCCGTACGCCAAGCGACCCGGCTTCGGCACGCTCGCCGAGGCGATGAGCGGGTTCGCCGCGATCACCGGCGAACCGGACGGCCCGCCGACGCTGCCGCCGTTCGGGCTCGCCGACGGGATCGCCGCGCTGACCACCGCGTACGCCGTGATGACCGCGCTGCGGGCGCGGGAGCAGACCGGCCGCGGGCAGGTCGTCGACCTCGCCATCATCGAGCCGATCCTGACACTGCTCGGGCCGCAGATCATCGCCTACGACCAGCTCGGCACGCTGCAGCCGCGCACCGGCAACCGGTCCACGAACAACGCGCCGCGCAACACCTACCGCACCCGCGACGGCAGCTGGGTCGCCATCTCCACCAGCGCCCAGTCCATCGCCGAGCGCGTGATGCGGCTGGTCGGGCGCCCGGAGCTGATCGACGAGCCGTGGTTCGCCAGCGGCGCCGAGCGCGCGCAGCACGCCGACCTGCTCGACGACGCCGTCGGGTCGTGGATCGCCGATCGCGACCGCGACGACGTCGTCAAGGCGTTCGAGGAGGCCCAGGCCGCCGTCGCGCCGATCTACACCGCCGCCGACGTCATGACCGACCCGCAGTTCGAAGCGCTGGGCACGATCGCCACGCTCGACGACGAGGAACTGGGGCCGGTGAAAATGCAGAACGTGCTGTTCCGGCTGTCCGAGACGCCCGGGCAGCTCACGTCGGCCGGGGCACCGCTCGGCGCGCACACCGCCGAGGTGCTCGGCCGCCTCGGCCTCGGCGAGCCGGAACTGGCTTCGCTGCGCGAAAAAGGCGTGATCAAGTGAGCGAGGTTCGGCGCAGCTGGCTCTACGTGCCCGGCGACCGGCCGGACCGGATCAAGAAGGCACTCGACGGCGAAGCGGACGCCGTGATCATCGACCTCGAGGACGCCGTCGCCGCGGCGGCGAAGGACGAGGCACGGCGGAACGCGCAGTCCGCTTTGGACGATGGCGCGCAGACCTTCGTCCGGATCAACGCGCCGGGCACCGACGCCGGCGAGGCCGACATCAAGGCCCTGCGCGGGGCCGCGGGCGTCCGCGTACCGAAGTGCGAGGACCCGGGCGAGCTGCGCCGGGTCGCCGACGCGCTCGGCGTGCCGGTGTACCCGGTGCTGGAATCCGCGCTGGGCGTGGAAAACGCCCTCGCGATCGCCACCGCGCACCCGCTCGTCGCCGGGATCTCCCTGGGCGAGGCCGACCTCGCCGCCGACCTGCGTGTCGCCGGTGGGGACGCGCTGACCTGGCCGCGGTCCCGGGTCGTCGTCGCCGCACGGGCGGCCGGGCTGCCGAGCCCGGTGCAGAGCGTGTGGACCGCCGTGCGCGACCTCGATGGCCTGCGCACGAGCACCGAAGCCGGGCGGGCGGCCGGGTTCTTCGGCCGGTCGGTGATCCACCCCGCCCAGATTCCCGTGGTGCACGAGGTCTGCGCCCCCGACCCGGCCGAAACGGCCTGGGCGAGCGACCTGCTCGACCGGCTCGCCACGGACGGGTCGGCGGCCTGGATCGACCACCACGGACAGTTCGTCGACGCCGCGATCGTGGCGCGCGCCCGGTGGGTGCTCGCGCTCGCGGCGCCGGCAGAAAAGGAAGGCCAGCACTCATGACACGTCCCCAGGATCCGCTGCTGTCGGCGATCGCCGGCGGGGTCCGGCTGATCGAGCTCGGGCAGCCGTTCTTCACCGGCATGCCCTGCTCGCCGAACCACCCCGGGTTCCGGATGACCCTGATCCGCCGCCACGGCGACATGCGCCGCCCGGACGGCGGGTCGGCCGCCAACGAGATCATCGTGACCGGCGGGCACGTCGGCACCCACATCGACGCGCTCTCGCACGTCAGCCACGACGGCAAGCTGCACGGCGACGTCGATGCCGCCGAGGCCCAGCAGGGCGGCGTGTTCCGCACGCACGGCGCCGAGAACCTGCCCGGCCTCCTGCGGCGCGCGGTCCTGCTGGACGTGGCGGCCGTGCACGGCGTCCCGACGCTGGAGCCGGGGTACGGCGTCACGGCCGACGACCTCGACGCGGCCGCGAAGCGGGCCGGCACCGAGCCCGGCGACGGCGACGTCGCGCTGATCCGCACCGGCTGGGCCCGCAACTTCGACGACGCCACGACGTACATGGGCAAGGAAACCGGCGTCCCCGGCGCCACGACGTCGGCCGCGGAGTGGCTGGCGGAGCGTCGTGTCGTCGCGACCGGCGCGGACACCACCGCCTACGAGCAGATCCCCGCCGGGGCCGGGCACGCCGTGCTGCCGGTGCACCGGATCCTGCTGGTGGAGTCGGGCATCTTCATCATGGAACACCTGAACCTCGAGGCGGTGGCGACCGAAGGCATCCACGAGTTCGCGTTCGTGCTGGCACCGCTGCGGATCGTCGGCGGCACCGGCTCCCCCGTGCGGCCCCTCGCGGCGGTGAGCGCATGACCGCGACGATCGTCCAGCAGCTGGCCGCGTTCGCGACGTCGGCGCGGGCCAAGGGTCTGCCGCCGGAGCTGCGCGACGACGCCGCGCGGCGGGTGCTCGACGTGCTGGGCAACAGCCTGGCCGCGACCGCCGAACGACCCGCCGCGGCCGTCGGCGCGCTGGTCCAGGAGTGGGGCGGCACCGGCCGGGCGACGGCGATCGGCACCGGCGACCGCCTGCCCGAACCGAGCGCGGCCCTGCTGAACGGGACCCTCGCGCACTCGCTCGACTTCGACGACACGCACCTGCCGTCGGTACTGCACCCGTCGGCGTCCGTGGTGCCGGCCGCGCTGGCCGTCGCGGAGTCCCGGGGCGCGACCGGGGCCCAGCTGCTCGACGCGATCGGGGTCGGCGTCGAGATCACCGTGCGGCTCGGCATGGCCGGGTACGACGAAGAACTGGGCAACTCGGTGTTCTTCGAACGCGGCCTGCACGCGACGGCGATCTGCGGTGCCCTGGGCGCCGCGGCGGCCGCCGCGATGCTGTCCGATGTGGACGCCGAGGGCATCGCCGACGCGATCGGCATCGCGGCCAGTATGGGTTCGGGGCTCCTGGAAGCCAACCGCACCGGCGGCACGGTGAAGCGCATCCACTGCGGCTGGGCGGCCCACGCCGCGGTGACGGCGGCGGGCATGGCGCGGCACGGCATCACCGGCCCGCCGACGGTCCTGGAGGGCCGGTTCGGTCTGCTGCAGGCGTTCTGCGGCGACCAGTCCGATGTGGACGCGATCGTCGACGGCCTCGGCGAGCGCTGGGAGCTGCCGGGGATCTTCTTCAAGCCCTATCCCTGCAACCACTTCACCCACGCGGGCATCGACGCGGCCCGGCGGCTCCGCGAACGCGGCGTCGACCCGGCCGAGATCGAGCACCTGGAACTGGGCGCGCCGACGGCGGTCTTGCGCACGATCGGCGAGCCGCGCGAGGACAAGACCCGGCCGAAGTCGGGCTACCACGCGGCGTTCTCCGGCCCCTACACGGTGGCGGCCGGGCTGCTGGGCGGCGGCGGGCTCGGCGTCTTCCACGACGACTTCACCGACGAAGCCGCCGCGGACCCCGCGCGCCTGGCGCTGGCGGCGAAGGTGCACTGCGTGCCGGACGCCCGGTGCGACGAGATCTTCCCCCACCAGTTCCCGGCGGTCCTGCGCGTGCGGCTGACCGACGGCACCGAACTGGAGGAACGCGTCGACGTGAACCGGGGCGGACCGGACAACCCGCTCTCGGCGGACGAGCTGGCGACGAAGTTCCGCCTGAACGCGGCCCGGGTCCTCCCGGCCGAGGTCAGCGCCCGGATCACGGAGCTGACGTACGGCCTCGCCGAGCTGGGCGACCTGTCGGAGCTGACCCGCTTGCTGCGCGTCTGACCGCCGGTGGTGCCGGCCGGAATTTCGTGACCGGCACCACCACGGGAACCTCTGGGGGCCACTGTCCGTTTACCCTTACCTACGGCACCGTAAGTTACGGTCGCGTAGGTACGGAAGGACGTCCCCATGCCGGTTCCGGAAAGCACGCGCCTGTTGTACGAGCTGGAAGGGACGGTCGAAGAGAACCTCAACCGGCACCTCGCCGCCGCCCAGGAGTGGATGCCGCACGAGTACGTCCCCTGGAGCCAGGGGCGCGACTTCGCCGAGCTCGGCGGGGAGGCCTGGGACCCCGAGCAGTCCCGGGTCAGCCCGATCGCGCGGACGGCGCTGGAGGTCAACCTCCTCACCGAGGACAACCTGCCCAGCTACCACCGCGAGATCGAGCGCGCGTTCGGCCGCGACGGCGCGTGGGGCACCTGGGTGCACCGCTGGACGGCCGAAGAGGGCCGCCACGGCATCTGCATCCGCGACTACCTGCTGGTCACCCGCGCCGTCGACCCGGTCGAGCTGGAGCGCATGCGGATGGAGACGATGCAGGCCGGTTACGAGACCGGTGACAAGCCGCTGCTGCACGTCTGCGCGTACGTCTCGTTCCAGGAGCTGGCCACCCGGATCTCGCACCGCAACACCGGCCGCTACACCCAGGACCCGCTGGCCGAGCGGCTGCTGGCCCGGGTGTCCACGGACGAGAACCTGCACATGGTGTTCTACCGGAACCTGGTCAAGGCCTCGCTGGAGATCTCCCCCGACGCCATGATGCGCGCGATCACCGACGAGGTCGTGTCGTTCGCGATGCCGGGCGCGGTGATCCCGAGTTTCGCCCGGAAGGCGGCGCTGATCGCCAAGGCGGGCATCTACGACCTGCGCATCCACCACGACGACGTCGTCCTGCCGCTGCTGCGCTACTGGAAGGTGTTCGACCTGGCCAACCTCGGTCCGGAGGGCGAACGCGCCCGCGACGAGCTGGCGACCTTCCTCAAGACGCTCGACGCCCAGGCGGCTCGCTTCGAGGAACGCCGTGACGCCGCCGAGGCCCGCCGCGCCAAGCTCAAGAACGGCTGACGGTCTTCAGGCGGGCGGCTCTCCGAAGGCCTTGAGCAGCAGGCGGTGCAGGGTTTCCCGCTCCCCCGGGCTCAGCGCGGAGAGCAGCTCGCCGGTGACGGCGGCCGAGACGTGCTCGACCTTCGCGACCGCGGCCCGGCCGGCCTCGGTCAGGGTGAGGAGGTGCCGCCGCCGGTCCTCGGTGTCGCGTTCCCGGAGCACCCAGCCCGCGGCCTCGAGCCGGTCGAGGACCTTCACCAGGTCACTGCGGTCCAGGCCCAGCCGGTCGGCGACGCGCTGCTGGGCCAGCGGCCCGAACTCGCCGACGCAGACCAGGACGTAGTAGTCGCGCAGGGCCACCCCGGAGCCGGCCAGCGCCTCATCGATCCGGGCGACGCCGCTGCGGTGCAGGTTCCCCATCACGTACGTGGGCCAGCGCAGCAGCGCTCGGGGACGGTCCGTCATGGTCACGATCCTACGCGGAAAAAGCGGGTTGGCACAATTGTAGGAATTCCCTACAGTAGGTCTCATGAACGAAAACAAGGTCGCCCTCGTCACCGGCGCGAGCCGCCCGCAGGGCCTCGGTTTCGCCGTCGCCCGTGAGCTCGCCACCCGCGGCTACCACGCCGTCCTCGCCAGCCGGGACCTCGACCGCACGCGCGCGCTGGCCGGGAAGCTCGTCGCCGAAGGGCTCTCCGCGGACGCGGTGCGCCTCGACGTCACGGACCCGGCCGACGCCGCGGCCTGCGCCGAGTTCGTCCGCTCGGCCACCGGCCGGCTCGACGCGCTGGTCAACAACGCCGCCGCCATGCCCGACTTCACGACGCTGTCCGTGCTCGACGTGGACCTGAGCGAGGCCCGCACCGCCTACACCGTCGACGTCCTCGGTGCCTGGGGCCTGGTCCAGGCGTGCCTGCCGCTGCTCCGGGCCGCTCCGGCGGCGCGGATCGTCAACATCTCCAGCGCCGCCGTCACGCAGCTCGCCGGGACCGCGGGCGTCCGATCGCCCGGCTATTCCCTGGCCAAGTACGCGCTCAACGCGCTGACCTCGTCACTGGCCGCGGAGCTGCGCGATACGGGGATCCTGGTCAACGCCGTCGACCCCGGCTCGGTGGCCACGCACCCCGAGCGCGGCGACGACGCCGACGACCGCTCGCCCGCCGAGGCCGCACTCGGCGTCGTCTGGGCGGCGACCCTGCCCGCGGACGGCCCCACCGGCGGTTTCTTCCTCGACGGCCGGCCTGTTCAGGGCTGAGTTGCCCGCCCGGCACAGTGATCGCCGGATTTTCGGGCATCTCCGGTTCACCTCCCCGACACCCGGCGTTCTCGCGCTGCTACTTTCGCGCGGGTGAGCAATCCGTTGGTCGCGGAAACGAAGGACTCCACCAAGGCGTACTCGGGGATTTCGCTGCTGGAGTCGGCGAACGACCTGAAGTCCGCGATCGAAAGCGGCGACTGGGCGTCGGTCGCGATGGGCGCCGTCGGCACCGCCCTCGACGCACTCTCGATGGCCATGGACCCGTTCGGCGCGATCCTCGCCGCCGGGGTGGGCTGGCTGATCGAACACGTCGGGCCGCTCAAGGAAGCTCTCAACGGACTCACCGGCAACGCCGATGAGATCGCGGCGCAGTCCGAGACCTGGAAGAACGTCGCCAACGAGCTCGGCAGCATCGGCCAGGACCTGACCGGGATGGTCAAAACCGACATCTCCTCCTGGACCGGCACCGCCGGCGACACCTACCGACAGCGCGCCCAAGACACCGTCGTGCTGCTGGAAACCGCCCAAAAGGGCTGCGAAGGGGCCTCCAGCGGCGTCAAAACCGCTGGTGAGGTCGTCGCGGCGGTGCGGGCGCTGGTCCGCGACATCATCGCCGAACTCGTCGGGCACCTGATCAGCTGGGCACTCCAGGTGATCTTCACCCTCGGCATCGGTATGACCTGGGTGGTCCCGCAGGTCATCGGCGCCGTCGCGAAGACCGCGTCGAAGATCGCGGACCTGGTCAAGCGACTCGTCACGGCGCTCAAGGCGCTGGTGCCGCTGCTCAAGCGGGCCGGTGACCTGTTCGGTGACGCGGCCAAGGCGTTGAAGAACATCAAGCCGGGCAAGGCCGCGCCGCCGCCGAAGCACGCCGACATCAAGGGCAACCCCAAGGGCCTCGACGGGCCCAAGGGCAAGGGCGATCCCGACGCGCCGCCACCCAAGACCGACCCGCCGCCCAAAGACGGCGACAGCACCACCGCGTCGGGCGCGAAGGGCGACCCGCCGCCGAAGAGCGACCCACCGCCCAAGACCGATCCGCCACCGAAGAGCGACCCGCCGGCCGACGGCCCACCGCCCGGGGGCACCCCGAAGGGCGGTCCCGACGGCGGCGGAGGAAAGCCCAAGGGCGACCCCAAGGGCGACGGCCCGCGTGACCGCGCGGTGCCGGACGACAAGAAGGTCTGCGTCTCCGACCCGGTCGACGTCGCCACCGGCGAGGTCGTGCTGACCCAGGTCGACCTGACCCTGCCGGGCGACGCGGGCGAGCTGGTGCTGTCCCGCACGCACCTGTCGTCCTACCGCGCGGGCCGGTGGTTCGGCCGGTCGTGGGCGTCCACTTTGGACCAGCGGCTGGAGGTCGGCCGCGACGGCGTCCGGTTCTTCGCCGAGGACGGCATGGTGCTCGTGTACCCGCTGCCCGGCGGCGACCGGCCCGTGCTGCCGATCGACGGACCGCGCCACCCGCTGCGCCGGACCGCCGGGGGCTACCGGCTGTCGACGGGCGTCCGCGACCTCGTGTTCGCCGACGGGCGCGGCGGGGTGCTGCCGCTGACGCAGATCGAGCAGGGCGGCTCCCGCACCACGATCGACCACGACGGAACCGGCGTCCCGCGGCTGCTGCGCCGCGACGACGGCACCGAGATCACCATCGAGTCGACGTCCGGCCGGATCGCCGCGCTCGGCGTGCCCGGCGGCGCGCCGGTCGTGCGGTACGGCTACAACCGGCTCGGCCAGCTCACCCAGATCGCAGGCTTCACCGGGCGCCCGGTGAACCTCGACTACGACGTCGACGACCGGATCGTCGGCTGGCAGGACCGGGCGGGCACCTGGTACCGGTACGTCTACGACGCCCAGGGTCGCTGCGTCCGCAGTGTCGGCGCCGAGCGCTACCTCAACGGCACGTTCGCCTACGACACCGGCACCCGGACCACCCGGCACACCGACGCGCTGGGCCACACCTGGACCTACCGGATGAACGAGGCGGGCCAGCTCGTCGAGCGCACCGACCCGCTCGGGCACACGCGCCGGTACTCGTGGACCCGCTACGACGACCTGCTGTCGCAGTCCGACGAACTGGGCCGGATCACGTTCTACGGCTACGAGAACGACGTGCTGGCGACGGTGACGCGGCCCGACGGTTCCGTCGTACGGCTGACGTCGACCCCGACGGGCGAGGTGGAGCTGCGAGCGGGCGACGCGCGGACCGTGACCGCGGCGGCCGACCCCTACGCCGCCCTCCCGGGTGTCTCCACCCGGTTGCGCGTCGACCGCGCGGCGGGCGCACTCGGCGACGAACCGGAGATCACCGCGGCGGCGCGGCCGGGCGACCGCGACCCGTTCGGCCGGCCCCGGCTGGTGCACACCGCGTCCGGCGGCCCGGCCCGGCTGGGCTGGACGGCCGAAGGGCAACGCTCCTGGCGGATCGGCCCGCACGGCGAGCGGGAGAGCTGGCGCCACGACGCCGAAGGACGCGTCGTCGAGCACCGGGACGCCGGCGGGCGGACGATCCGGCGCACCTACGGCCCGTTCGGCCTGCCGATCGAGGAGTCCGACGCCACCGGCGCGCGCACGGTGTACGGCTACGACGCCGAGCTGCGGCTGGTCGCGGTGACCAACCCGCGCGGCCTGACCTGGCGCTACACCTACGACCCGGCCGGCAGGCTGGTGGAGGAAACCGACTTCGACGGGCGCCGGCTGACCTACGCCTACGACGAGGCCGGGCAGCTGCGCCGGATGACCAACGGGCTCGGCGAAGTCACCGAGTACGCCTACGACGCGCTCGGCAACGTCGTCGAGCGCCGCACGGCCACCGGGGTCACCGGATACGCCTACGACGCGCTGGGACAGCTCGAGTACGCGGTCGACAACGACTCGGTCCTGCAGATCGTGCGCGACGAGCGGGGACGCGTGCGCGAGGAGACGCTCAACGGGGTCGGCGTCCGGTGGACCTACGACGCCGCGGGCGTCCACCGCACCACCGTGTCCGGTGTGGACAGTGAGTGGCGGTACGACGGCGAACTCGGGACGTCGCTTCGCATCGCGGGTCACGAAATCGCGTTCGAGTACGACGAAGCCGGCCGGGAGGTCCGCCGGACGGTCGACGGCACGGAGGTTCTGCGTCAAGCCTTCGACGCTGCCGATCGGCTCGCCGAGCAGGTGATCACCGGCCTCGGCCGGCGCGCCTACACGTACACGCCGGACGGCAGGCTCGCCGCGCTCGACGACGCGCGGCCGGTCCGGTTCGGGTTCGACGCGGCCGGGCGGGTCACCGAGGCACACGCGCCCGAAGGCGTCGAACGCTTCACCTACGACGCGGCCGGCAGGCTCCTGCCGCCGGCCGGGACGCGGTACGGCCACGACCCGCAGGGCCGGGTGACCGGCCGGGTGCGCGCGACTCCCACCGGGCCGGAGGAATGGCGTTTCGTCTGGGACGAGCTGGACCGGCTGATCGCCGTCATCGCCCCGGACGAGTCGTTCTGGACCTACCTCTACGACCCGCTCGGGCGGCGGTTCGCCAAGCGGCGCTGGGTGCTCGGCGACGACGGCTCACCGCGGCAGACCGCCGAGACGTGGTTCGTCTGGAGCGGCGCCGAGCTCGTCGAGGAGATCGAGCTGACCGACGACGGGAAGTCGCGCGTGCTCACGTGGGAACGTCGTCCCGACGACGGCCGGCCCGTGGTCCAGGTCGAGCAGCGGGGCCCGGAGGTGCGGTTCCACACGGTGGTCACGTCACCCGCCGGCACCCCGACCGAGCTGATCGGCGCGGACGGGACCGTCGGCTGGCAGGCGCGCACGAGCTTCTGGGGCGAGCTGCTGCCGTCGACGACGGGCACCGCGCCGATGCCGCTGGCCTTCCCCGGCCAGTACCGCGACGCCGAGACCGGGCTGCACTACAACGTCTACCGCTACTACGACCCGCGGACGGGGCGGTACCTGAGCCAGGACCCGCTCGGCCTGGCCGCGGCGCCCGACCCGGTGGGGTACGTGGCGCAGCCGCACCTGCAGAGCGACCCGCTCGGCCTGGTCGGCAGCCCGTGCGGCAAGACGGGCGGGTCGAAGGCCCCGGACAACCCGGCGGGCGGCGGCGACGCGGCGAAACTGCCGCCGGGCGCCAAGAAGCCGGACGGGCTGGGCGAGTTCCGCGACCCCGACGGCAAGATCCGGCCCCACAACATGACCGACGAGCAGTACGCCAAGTTCTCGAAGAAGTGGGACGAGATGATGGCGCCGGGCAAGGACAAGTCGTGGTTCTGGTCGGGCGGCCACATCAAGGACTCGGAGTTCTCCAGCGTCCCCCACTGGGGCAAGGACGTGGACTCGTCGAAGCCGAACTCGCACCTCTACGACCCCGTCACCGGCAAGAACATCACGGAGCAGAAGTACCACGGCTCGCTCGAGGACCCGGCGATCGACATGGCGAAGAAGAAGGGTGGCAACACCCTCGAAGGCATCCTGAAGGACAACGGTGTCGAGATGCCCAAGTTCGCCGACAAGCACCCGAACGGCGAGAAGGTCTGGAAGGACGCGTCGAAGGCACTGGCGCACAACGCGGAAGGCGACGTCCACATCGCCCTGCCGAACACCCCGGGCAAGTCGAGCGGCTGGCCGAACATGGGTGACGAGCTGGGGTCGCGGCGGCCCAACAACGTGTTCGACATGGACGAGTTCCCGATCCTGCGCCACAACCCGAAGGTCGACAAGGTCTGGGCCCACGACGCCGACTACCCGGACGCGCCCCCGGTGCTGCTCTGGGACAAGACCAAGCGCTGACCTCAACCGGCCGGAGGTCTTCACCACGATCCTGCTCTCCGAAGACAGCTGACCACCTCCGCCCGGGTCAGGCCGCCCGCCGCTCACAGCGCGAACGGCCGGTGCGCCACGATCGGATGACGGCCCAGCCGAGTACGCACGCGGGTGGCGGGCCTACCGGATCCGGCGCCTTCGTCCTAGCGTGGACCGTGCCGCACGGCACCGCGGATCGCCTGAGGAGAGACGATGCTGGGCACGCTCGACCTCGAGGTGGCGTCACAGCCGCTGTACACGCTGGTCACCGTGACCGGCGGCCTGCACCTCGGCAGCTACCGGCGCCTGCGCGACGGCCTCCTGGAGGTCGCCGCGGACGAGCCGGAAGCCGTGATCGCCGGCATCGACGGTCTCGACGTCGGCGCCGTCGCGCCGGTCGGGGTGTTCGGGGTGGTCGCGCGGCGGCTCGGGACCTGGCCCGGGATCCCGTTCGCGCTGGCCGGTGCCGCGAGCCGGACCCGGGCGCTGCGGGAGCACGGCATCCACCGTCAGGTCGCCATCGGCGAGGACGTCGGCAGTGCCGAACGCGCGTTGTGCAAACCTTCGCGCCAGCAGACCGAACTGGTCCTCCCCCGCGGCCTCGAAGCGTCGGCGATGGCGCGGGCCGCCGTGCGCGAGGCCTGCGCGCAGTGGGAAGCCCCGCAGTTCGTCTACGACGGCATCCTCGTCGCCGGCGAGCTCGCGGCCAACGCCGCCCAGCACACCAGCTCCCCGGCCACCCTGCGGCTGGACCTGCGGCGCGGGCGGCTGACCATCGCCGTGCTCGACGACGATCCCCACCCGGCCGTCCTTCTTCCCCGGCCGCGGCCGGGCGCCGCCGGGCTGGGACTGCACATCGTGGCGCGGTCGGCGGAGGCGTGGGGCTGCAGCTCGCGGTGGTCCGGCGGCAAGGTCGTCTGGGCCGTCCTCACCAGCGAGCGGCACAGCGGCGACCCGGGCTGAGCCGGTTCAGCACGGTTCCGGGTCCATCGCGATCGGCTCGGCGCGCACCGCGCACGCGGCGAGCGTCCCGGTAGCGCAGTCGATGCGCGCCCACACCGTCTTCCCGGCCTCCTCGGACCGCACACCCCACTCCCGGGAGAGGTCCCCGACCAGCACCAGCCCGCGGCCCCGGCCGGCCGCCGGACCCGGGGCGACGACCTGCGGACGACCTTCGCCGTCGTCGTGGACCTCCAGCAGCACCGAGCACGGCACGAGCGTGGCCGACGCGGTGACCGTCACCGGGCCGGCGCCGTGTTCGCAGGCGTTCGTGGCCAGTTCGGTGACGACCAGCTGCACCGCCCACAGGTGATCGGCGTCGAGCCGCGGCAGCGCGCCGGCGATCCACCGCCGAAGTGCGCTGAGCGGCGGGAGCGGGCCCCGCTCGATCGTGAACACGAGCCGCTCGCCCGTTTCCGGGGACTTCATGGGACCAGTGTGCTCCGGCGGCGCCGGGTCCGTTCACCCCGGCTCGGCCGGGTTCGCCCGCAGCGCCTCGGCCAGCGTCGGGTACAGGAACACGCGGTCGTCGTTCCAGAACGTCAGCAGCACGATCGACACGGGGTGGGCCGGCGTGACGAGGCACAACCGCCGCCCGGCGTGGCCGCGCCGCGCCGCCTGGCCCAGCGCCCGCAGGCCGGCCGCGCCGAGGAAGGTCACCCGGGACAGGTCCACCACCGTGACCGCGGCCAGGTCCTGCCACAGCGCCCGCCGCAGCAGCCCGACGGAAAGAGCGTCGATCTCCCCGGCCGCGCTGATGACCAGCAGGCCGGGACGCACGTCGTGCCGGGCGACCGAAAGGATCTTCGCCGCCGTCTGGCGCGGGCCCGGATTCGAGGACACGACCGTCCTCCTCTCGCCCGGGCCGGGCTGCGACGCGAGTACCCGGCGGAGTCCGCCCGGCCCGGTTCCAGGGTATCCACCCGAAGCCTTCCGCGTCCGGACGATTGGCCGCGCCCGGTACCGGGTAGCCGACTTCGGAACGGCTCCACGCCGGAGCCGTCCGAAGGCTGAGCGGAGCGTGGTGGCCGTGGCCGATTCCTTCCAGCCGGAACGTCTCCAGGTGGTCCGGACGCTCGGTGCCCCCGGCGTCGTCGTCCTCGCGCTTTCCGGTGAGCTCGACGCCGGCACGACCCCCAAGCTCGCGCAGGCGACGGCCCTGGTCCTGGCCGGCGAACCGCGGCCGGAGGTGCTGGTCCTGGACCTGTCCGAGCTGGCGTTCCTCTCCGTCGCCGGGATCCGGGAGGTCCGCGCCGCCCACGACCGCAGCGGCGCCGACCGCCTGCGCGTGGTGACCGGCGAACGCCCCCTCGTGCGCGACTTCCTGCACGCGACCGGTTTCGAAGCGGTCCTCGACTGCTACCGCACCCGGTTCGGGGCGATCGCCGCGGGCAGCCGCGCCGACTTCGTGAACCGCGCGGAAGCCGTCTGGAACGCCGGCTGACGGGGATCATCCGGTCGTGACGTCCGAAGCGCTCCGGTGGCGGAACAACGCCCGGTAGTCCCGCGGTGAGGTGCCGAGGTGCCGGTGGAACGCCGCCCGCACGGTGGCCGTGCCGCCCAGTCCCGTGTGCCGGCCGAGGTGTTCCACCGGGATGTCGGACGTCTCCAGCAGCTCCCGGGCCCGGTCCAGGCGCGCACTCGTGAGCCAGGCCATCGGGGACGTCCCCGTCTCCTCCCGGAACCGCCGCAGGAACGTGCGGCGCGACAGGTGGACGCGGGCGGCGAGCGTGTCGACGTCGAGCTGCCGCGTGAGGTCGCCGAGCATCCATTCGCGCAGCGGGCCGAGCTCGTCGCCCGTCGCGTCCGGGCGAAGCCGCTCGATGTACTGCGCCTGGCCGCCCGCGCGCCGCGGCGGGGCGACGAGGTCCCGCGCGCGGGAGTTGGCCGCGGCGGCTCCTTCGTCGGTGCGGATCAGGTGCAGGCAAAGGTCGAGCCCCGCCGTCACACCGGCCGAGGTCAGGATGTCGCCGTCGTCGACGTAGAGCCGGTTGGGCAGCACGCGCACGCGTGGGTAGCGGGCGCGCAGGGCGGCGGTGCGCTGCCAGTGCGTGGTCGCGGGCCGTCCGTCGAGCAGGCCGGCGGCGGCGAGCGCGAACGCGCCCGTGCAGATCGAGACGATCCTCGCGCCGCCGTCGTGGGCGGCCCGCAGCGCCGCCAGGACCTCGGCGGGCGGTGGTGTGTCGACGTCGTCGTAGCCCGGGACGATCACGGTGCCTGCCCCTTCGAGGGCCTCGAGCCCGGCCTCCGCCGTGATGGTCAGGCCGCCGCCCGACACCGGCACCGGGCCCCGCCGCGCGCACACCGTCAGCTCGTAGTGCGGGTCCGAGCCGAAGACCTGCACCGGGATCCCGACGTCCAGGGCGAGCACGCCCGGGAGAGCCAGCACCGTGACGCTCTTCATGGCACGATCCTAGCGGTGAACGACCCTCGGGCCACTGTCCCGCGGGTCCGCCGACTCCTAGCGTCGACGTCGTGACCGACTTCCTCGCACTGCCGGCCGGACCGCTCGCCGCCACGATCCTCGCCACCGTGCGGGGTTCGGAGAGCCCTTCGGTGGCCAACCACAGCATCCGCAGCTTCCTGTTCGCCCGGCTGCTCGCCGAGCACGAAGGCTGCCTGGACGACGCGGCCTACGACGACGGGCTGCTCTTCGCCGCGACCGTCCTGCACGACCTCGGCCTGGGCACGCTGGCGCCGGGCCGGACGCGCTTCGAGGTCGAGGGCGCCGACCTCGCCGCCGAACTGCTGACGAGCCACGGCGTCGGCCGTCCCGACGTCGACCGGGTCTGGGAGGCGATCGCCCTGCACACCTCGCCGGGCATCGCCGAACGCCGCGGCCTGCTCGCTTACCTGACGCGCGAAGGCGTGGGCATCGACTTCGGCCGCAACGCCCACGTCGTCGCCGACCGGCACGAGCGGATCCACGAGGAGCACCCCCGCCTGTCCATGGTCGCTTCCCTCGTCGACGCCATCGTCGAGCACGCGGGCCGCGCGGACGGGGCGGCGGCACCGCGCTATTCGATCGCGGGCGAGCTCGTGCGCGAGCGCCGGGAGGCCGGGGTCACCGAGCTGGAACGCGCCACCGCCGGCGCCCCCTGGGCGAGCTGATCCCGGACGTTCGCCCGGGTTTCGTCGTCCATCGGGTGGAAGCACTCGATGCGCAGCTCCTGCAGCGTCACGTCCTGCGGCGTGCCCAGCGTGGTCACCGTCGAGAAGAAGCCGAACCGCAGGCCGTCGCGGGCGTAGCGGATCGGGACGATCGGCAGCAGCGGGCCGGTCGCGTCGAGGGTCCGCAGCGAGGCCGGCACCCCGGGGTAGTGCAGCACCTCGTCGAGGATCCGCTGGGCGCGTTCGTCGGTCACGCCGCCGAGCGCTTCCCGGCGCACGCGGCCGACGAGGGCGCCGGCCACCTCCGGCCAGTTCGTCACGTGCGGCCGCACGCCGTCCGGGTGGAACATCCGCCGGAGCACGTTGGGCGGCCCGGGCGGCTCTCCGTTGTGTCCATTGTGGAGGAAGGCGAAGAACCGCCGCGCGGCGCCGTTGGCGTGCCGGATGTCCCAGCTCCGGTCCATCACGAGCGCCGGGTACGGCTCCTGCTGCGCGAGGATGGCGTCGAGCGCGTCACGCACCGTGGCCAGGGCCGGAGCGTCCAATGCGGACTCCGCGTACTCGGGCGAGAACCCGGCGCTGAGCAATAGGGCGTTGCGGTCCCGCAGCGGCACGTCGAGCACGCCGGCGAGCTTGAGCACCATGGCCCGGCTGGGTTTCGCCCGCCCGGTCTCGAGAAAGCTCAGGTGGCGCAGGGAGACGGCCGCCTCGGCGGCCAGCGCCACCTGGCTCAGCCGCCGGGCGGCGCGCCAGTGCTTCAGCAGCGGCCCGACGTCAGCCACCCGCGCTCCACGCGTGCGGTTCGACGACGGGTTCGAGCGGCGGCCGGGCGACGTTCGCGGCGTAGTTCGTCATCGCCGAGATGCCCACCCCGGTGATCACCTCGAACAGCTGCGCCTCGGTGAACCCGGCCGCGGTGAAGGCTTTGACGTCCACCTCGCCGAGGTGACCGCGCTTTTCGATGTACGCGGTCGTCAATGCGGACAGCGCCGCCATCCGCGGGTCGGCGGGCAGCTCACCCTTGCGCACGGCGTCGACGGCCTCCGGAGCGACGCCGTCGGCCAGCGCCTCCAGGGTGTGGAACGCGACCGCCCATTCACTGGCGTTCGCGACGGCGTTGGACAGCAGCAGGACCTGCCGCTCCGCCGGGGTGAACGTGCCGCCGCCGCGGAAGTGGCCGAAGGCGGAGAAGAACGAGTTCAGCAGCGGCGGCGAGCCGGCCATGACGGCCGCGGCGCCGGGCACGAACCCGAACGTCTCCCGCAGGACGGTGAGCGGCGTCTTCGCCTCGGTCGGGGCGGTGTCCACGGTGTGCATCGGATAACTGGTCATGCCGGAAGCTTGGCCCAGCCGGGTCATGGAAACAATTCCCTCGGAGGTAAGCACGCGGGTCAGCGCAGCCGCCGCCAGGCTTCGCGGCGCCGGCGCTGGGCCTCCGGGTGCGCCACCGGTGCCGCCGACAGCAGCCGCCGCGTGTACGGGTGCGCCGGTGCCGTCAGCACCTCCTTCGTCGGGCCCTGCTCGACGACGTGCCCCCGGTGCATCACCGCGACCCGGTCGGCCAGCTGCTCGATCACCGCCAGGTCGTGGCTGATGAACAGGCACGCGAACCCGAACTCGCGCCGCAGGTCGCGGAGCAGGTCGAGGACCTTCGCCTGGATGGTGACGTCGAGCGCGCTCGTCGGCTCGTCGGCCACCAGCAGGTCCGGGCGCAGCGACAGGGCCCGCGCGATGCACGCGCGCTGGCGCTGGCCGCCCGACAGCTCGTGCGGGTACCGCCCGGCCAGCGACGGCGAGAGCTGGACCGCCGACAGCAGCTCCGCCACCCGTCCGTCCACTTCGGACGAGCGCACGGCCTTGTGCAGCCGCAGCGGGGTCGCGACGCTCTCCCCCACCGTCGTCCGCGGGTTGAGCGAGGACAGCGGGTCCTGGAACACCACGCCGATCCGGCGCCGCAGCGCCTTCGCCGCCCGGCCGCGCACCCGGGTGATGTCCGTGTCTCCGATGTGGACGGACCCCGCGGTGGGGGCGAGCAGCCCCGTGACGGCCCGCGCGACGGTGCTCTTGCCCGACCCGGACTCCCCGACGAGCCCGAGCACCTCCCCCGCGCCGACGTGCAGGCTCACGCCTTCGGCGGCGCGGACGGCGATCGCGCGGAACCGGCCGCGGTAGGTCACCGACAGGTCCGCCACGCGCAGCAACGGAGTCTCGGCGGGGACGTCCGGGACCGACGCCGTGGCCGGGTGTTCGGCCGCCGCGACGTGGCCCGGCCCCACCTCGATGTCCGCGGACAGCGCGCGTTCGAGCCCGGTCGTCGCCGTGCTCGACAGCGAGACGACCGAGCCGAGCAGCTGCCGCGTGTAGTCCTCGGTGGGCGCCGAGAAGATCGCGGCGGCGGTGCCCTGCTCGACGACCCGGCCGTCGTGCATCACCACCACGCGGTCGGCCAGGTCGGCGACGACGCCCATGTCGTGCGTGATGAGCAGGATCGCCGTGCCCAGCCGCGAGCGCAGGTCCCGCAGCAGCTCGAGGATCTCCGCCTGCACCGTGACGTCCAGCGCGGTGGTCGGCTCGTCGGCGATCAGCAGCTTCGGCTCGTTCGCCACCGCCATCGCGATCACGACCCGCTGCAGCTGCCCGCCCGACAGCTCGTGCGGGTACGACCGGAAGCGCTCGCGCGGGTCCGGCAGCCCGACCAGGCCGAGCAGCTCGATGGCGCGGTCCCGGGCCGCGGCGGCGGTCAGCTCCCGGTGCGTCCGGATCGCCTCGACGAGCTGGTCGCCGACCGTGAACACCGGGTTCAGCGCGCTCATCGGCTCCTGGAACACCATGCCGACGTCGCCGCCGCGGACCGCGCGCAGCTCGGCCGGGGTCATGGCGTAGAGGTCCCGCCCGGCCAGCTCCGCGCGGCCCGTCACGCGGGCCGTGGGCGGGAGCAGGCCGAGCAGGGACATCGCGGTGACCGTCTTGCCGGAGCCGGACTCCCCGACCACCGCGACGACCTCGCCCGCGTGGACCTCGTAGCCGACCCCGCGGACGGCTTCGACGTCCCCGAACGAGACCGCCACGTCGTGCAGCCGCAGGAGCCCGGCTCCGGTCACTGGGCGATCCCGAACTTGCGGTAGTCGACGTAGGCCGGGAAGCGCCCGATCTGGACGTCCCCCACCTGCGACCCGTGCAGGAACGAGTTGCGGGTGTAGATCAGCGGTACGACCGGCGAGTCGGCCAGGATCTTCTTGTCCAACGCCGCCCACTTCTTGCCGGCCTCGGCCGGGTCGACGGTGGCCTGTGCTTCGGCGATCAGCTTGTCGACCTCGGGGTTGCTGTAGCGGGACTCGTTGTACCCGCCGTTGCCGATCTCGGTCGACTGGAACAGCGGCTGGATGTTCGCGTTGGCCGACGGGATGTCGGGCTGCCACGAGGTGAGCGTCAGGTCGTAGTCCGACAGGCCCTTGGTGTCCACTTCGGACGTGTAGGTGTCCGTGTCGAGCGGCTTGATCGTCACCTTGATGTTCGCCCGCGCCAGGGACGCCTGGATCGCCGCGGCCTTCTCCGGGTAGCCGTTTTCGTTGTGCGTGGCCAGGACCAGGCCGTCGATCCCGTTCGGGAAGCCCGCCTCGGCGAGCAGCTGCTTCGCCTTCGCCGGGTCACCGGACGGCGGCGCCGGGAAGAGGTCGTACTGCTCGCGGCCCTGCAGGCCGGGCGTGATCAGCGTCGTGGCGACGTCGCCGGCCAGCTGCGCGCTGCCCGCGCTCGCGACCTGGTAGGCGGCCTTGTCCACCGCGTACTGGAACGCCTCGCGCACCTTCGGGTTGGTCAGGTTCCCGCGCTGGGTGTTGAGCGAAAGGTAGGCCAGCGCACCGGATTCCGACGTCACGAGCCGGGACTTCGCCGATGCGTTGCCCTGGATCTGGGCCAGCTGGGCGGGCGAGGCGAACGACATCCCGAAGGCGTTCCGGTCCTTGCCGGTGTCGTCGATGAGCCGCTTCGAGATGACGCTGGTGTCCTGGCCGAGCTCGAAGTCGATGGTGTCCGGGTACGCCTTGCGCGTGGTGTCCTCGTCCCGGCTCCAGTTCGGGTTGCGGACCAGCTTCGCCGCCTTGCCGCGCTCGTAGCTCTGCAGCTGGTACGGCCCCGACGCGACCGGGTGGTCGTTGTAGTTCGCTTCGGCGCCCTTGCCCTTCGGCACCGGCGAGAACGCCGGCGTGCTGGCGACCCAGTTGAAGTCGCCGTACGCGCGGGCGAGGTGGAAGACGATCGTCTTCGCGTCCGGCGTCTGGATGGTGTCGAGCTCCTTGCCGCCGTCGAACGGGCCCTTGTAGGCGAGGCCCGGCGAGAGCAGGTCCTTGTGGTAGGCCAGACCGCCGGAGAAGGCAGGCGCGAACGAGCGCTCCAGGCCCCACTTGACGTCTTCGCTCTTGATCGGCGTGCCGTCGGCGTACTTGAGGTTGTCCTTCAGGGTGAACGTCCAGGTCTTGCCGCCGTCGCTCGGCTTCCCGGTGTCGGTGGCCAGGTCGGGCACGATCGTGGTGTCCTTGCCCGGCGCGACGTCCCACGACGTCAGGCGCCGGTGGATCAGCCCGAGCGTGGTGACGACGAGGTTGGAGCTCTTCGCCGGGTCCCAGGTGATCGACGGCGCGTCGTTGAGCAGGACGAGGTTCCCACCCGGCTTGACGGCACCGCCCTGGGCGGCCGGCGTGTCGTTGGCCCCGCACGCCGTCAGCAGCGTGACGGCGGCCAGCACCCCCGCGGCGAACCGCAGCTGTTTCATCGTGTCCCCTTCAGACGAGGCGGGCTCGCGGATCGAGCGCGCCGTAGCAGAGATCGACCAGGAAGTTCAGGAGCGTGACCAGCAGCGCGGAGAACAGGGTCACGCCCAGCAGCACCGGCAGGTTGAGCGACGAGATCGCGTCGACGAGCAGCCGCCCGACCCCGGCCATGCCGAAGATCCGCTCGGTGATCACGGTGCCGGCCAGCAGCGCGCCGAGGTCGACGCCGAACACGGTGATCACCGGCAGCAGGACGTTGCGCAAGGCGTGGCGCCCCACCACCTTCCGCTCGGTGAGCCCCTTGGCCCGCGCGGTGCGGATGTAGTCTTCGCCGAGGGTTTCGAGCATCTGGCCGCGCGTGAGCCGCGCGTAGATCGCCGCGTGCAGGAAGGCCAGCACGAACCACGGCAGCACGAGGTGCCACGCCCACTGCACGGGATCCTCGGTCAGCGGCACGTACCCGTTCTTCGGGACGACGTCGAGGGCGAACGCGAAGATCGTGATCCCGATCATCCCGGCCAGGTAGGCGGGCATCGACACGCCGGCCATCGCGGCGGCCATGGTGACCCGGTCGACGGCGGATCCCCGGCGCAGCGCGGAAAGCACGCCGAGCCCGACCCCGAGGACGACCCAGATCACGGCCGCGCCCAGCGCGACCGAGAAGCTGACCCCGACCCGGCTGCCGATCTCGCCGAGGACGTCGACGTTGTTCTGGAAGTCGTAGCCGAAGCACGGCGCGGCGCAGTGGATCGCGGCGGCGCCGGTGCCGAACGCGCGGCCGCCGAAGATGCCGCCGAGGAAGTCGAAGAACTGCTGGTACCACGGGCTGTTGTAGCCCATGAACTCCCGCGCCATGGCGAGGCTCTCCGGCGAGCACGGGCGGCCGCAGGCCATCCGTGCCGGGTCGGCGGGCAGGACGTAGAAGACCACGAACGTCACGAAGGCGACGACGAGCAGGACCAGCAGCATCCCGGCGAAGCGGGTCGCGACGAAGCGGGCGGTGCGCATCAGGCGGTACCCCCCGACCGCGGGTCGAGGGTGTCGCGGATCGCGTCGCCGACGACGTTGAAGGCCAGGGTGACGAGGAACAGCATCAGCCCGGGGAAGACGAGGTACATCGGGTCCGTCTCGAAGAAGTCGATGGCCGCGCTGATCGTGCGGCCCCAGCTCGGGGTGGGCGGCAGGACACCGACGCCGAGGAACGAGAGAGCCGCCTCGCTGCCGATCATCGACGGGATGGACAGGCTGGCGACGACGATGATCGGCGCCCAGAGGTTGGGCAGCAGCTCCTTCGTGAGCACGTGCCACGGACCGCCGCCGACGGCTCGTGCGGCGGCGACGAAGTCGCGCTTGGCCAGCGTCAGGGCCTGGGCCCGCACGATGCGGGCGATGCGCGGCCAGCCGAAGAGCCCGAGGACCACGACGAGCGTGATCTGGCGCGGGAAGTCCACCGGCAGGACCGCCCCGAGCGCGATCATGAAGATCAGGTAGGGGAAGCCGAGGATGACGTCGGCGGTCCAGGTGACCGCCCGGTCCCACCAGCCGCCGAGGTAGCCGGCGCTCACCCCGACCACGACGCCGAGCGCGGTGGCCAGCACGGTCGCGCCGAGCCCGACCAGCAGCGACGTCCGGGCACCGTGGGCGACGAGCGCGAAGAGGTCGACGCCGGTGAGCGGCTCGACGCCGAACCAGTGCGCGCCGCTGACCCCGCCGAGCGTGCCGGCGGGCAGCCCGGTGGGGCCGAGCGTGGCGATGTCCGGGGTGAGGCTCTGGCCTTCGACCAGGACGAACAGGTCGGCACCGGCGGCGACGAGCACGATCAGGACGGCCAGCACCGCACAGGCGGACGTCCACCGCCCGGACCGGACGGCACGCCACACGGCAGCGGGCAGCGAGCGCGCCGCGAGTGGCGGGAGGGAGGGGGCGGACACAGCACCTCAAGTTCAGCCGATCGAGTGACGATCGGGACCTTAAGGAGTTTTTCCGTGATCGATCCACCGTCTCACCATGTGGACGGCAAGTCCCTCACGGGTGTGAGGTTTTGTCTTGTTCGCCCCGGTTTTCGGTCAGGATGCGGACGCACTCCGCGTACGAGGTCAGCGCCGGCAGTGGCGACGGGGAGTCCGGGCACCGCTCGAGTGCCGGCCCGGACCGGCGAACCGGTACCCGGTCGCCACGTCGGTGCTGAACCGGCGGGCGCCAGATCACGCGGAGACTTCCGGCCGACCGGACGCGCTCCCCCGGAACCGGGTCAACCGCAGGCTGTTCGACACCACCAGACAGCTCGACATCGCCATCGCCGCGCCCGCGATCATCGGGTTGAGCAAGCCCGCCGCGGCCAGTGGCAGCGCCGCCACGTTGTACGCCAGTGCCCAGAACAGGTTCGCCTTGATCGTCGCCAGCGTGCGGCGGCTCAGGCGGATCGCGTCCACCGCCGCCAGGAGGTCGCCGCGGACCAGGGTCAGGTCGCTCGCCTCGATCGCCGCGTCCGTGCCCGTGCCGATCGCCAGGCCCAGGTCCGCCGTCGCGAGCGCCGCCGCGTCGTTGACGCCGTCGCCGATCATCGCGACCACCCGGCCCTCGGCCTGCATCCCCTGGATCACTTCGACCTTCTGCTCCGGGGACACGCCCGCGATCACGTCGGTGATCCCGGCTTCGCGGCCGATCGCGCGGGCGACCGTCTCGTTGTCGCCGGTCAGCAGCACCGGGTTCAGGCCGAGCCGGCGCAGCTGGAACACCGCGGGCGCCGACGTCGGCTTGACGCTGTCCGCCACCACCAGCACCGCGTGCGCCAGCCCGTCCCAGGCGAGGATCACCGCGGTGTTCCCCTCCTGCTCGGCCCGTTCCTTCGCGCGCAGCAGCGACTGCGGCAGCCGGACGTTCAACCGCCGCAACAACTCCGGCCGGCCGATGACGACGCGGTGGCCCTCGACCCGGCCCAGCACGCCGAACCCGGCCACCGTGCGGAACTCCCGCACTTGGCCCACCCAGCCGAACCGCTTGACCGCCGCGGCCGTGACGGCGACCGCGATCGGGTGCTCGGACGCGTTTTCCAGCGCTCCGGCCAGCTGGAGCGCGAGGTCGCGCGGCGTGCCGTCGTCGGTCCGGACGGCGGCGAGGCTCATCTTGCCGGTGGTGACCGTGCCCGTCTTGTCGAGCACGACGGTGTCGACCCGCCGCGTCGACTCGAGCATCTCCGGGCCCTTCACCAGCACGCCGAGCTGGGCGCCGCGGCCGGTGCCCACGAGCAGCGCGGTCGGCGTCGCCAGCCCCAGTGCGCACGGGCACGCGATGATCAGCACGGCGACGGCGGCGGTGAACGCGGCCGCGGTCTCCGCGCCGGAAACGAGCCAGAACACCAGCGTGGCCAGCGAAAGCGCCATCACCACCGGCACGAACACCGCCGACACGCGGTCGGCGAGCCGCTGCACGTCCGCCTTGCCGCTCTGGGCCCGCTCCACCATGGCGGCGATCCGCGCCAGCCGCGTGTCGCCGCCGACGCGGGTGGCGCGCACGACCAGCCGTCCGCTCATGTTCACCGTCGCGCCGACGACCTCGGCGCCCGCCGCGACTTCGACGGGCACCGCTTCCCCGGTCACCAGGCTCAGGTCGACCGCCGACGTCCCGTCTTCGATGACGCCGTCGGTGGCGATCTTCTCACCCGGGCGCACGACGAACCGATCGCCGACGCGCAGCTCGTCGATCGGGATCCGCTCTTCGCGGCCGTCGCGCAGCACGCAGACGGACTTCGTGCCGAGGTCGAGCAACGCCCGCAACGCGGCTCCGGCGCGCCGGCGTGAGCGGGCTTCGAAGAACCGGCCGGCCAGGATGAACAGCGTGACGCCGGTGGCGACCTCGAGGTAGATCCCGTCGACGTCGTGGTCGGCGGCGAGGGTGAAGTCGAACGCGTGGCGCATCCCGATTTCGCCCGCGCCGCCGAGCAGCAGCGCGTACAGCGACCAGAGGTAGGCCGCGGCGACCCCGATCGAGACCAGGGTGTCCATCGTCGCCGTCCGGTGCTTCAGGTTCGCCCACGCCGCCCGGTGCAGCGGCCCCGCGCCCCAGACCACGACCGGCGTCGCGAGCACCAGCGACACCCATTGCCAGGCCGGGAACTGCAGCACGGGCACCATCGCGAGCACGATGACCGGCACCGCGAGGACGGCCGACACGAGCAGCCGCCGCCGCACGGGATCGTGCGCCGGAATGGGAACCGCCGCCGGTTCCGGCGGGTGGGCGGTGTAGCCGGCGGCCTCGATCGTCGCGACGACGTCCTCGACCGTGAGCGACGCCGGAACCGAGACGACGGCCTTCGCGGTGGCGTAGTTGACGGTCGCGCGGACGCCGTCGACGCGGTTGAGCTTGCGTTCGATCCGCGCGGCGCACGAGCCGCACGTCATGCCGCCCACCACCAGCTCCACGTCGCGCGGCGGCCGCAGCGCGGCGATGGGCGCGGTGACCGGGTCGCGCAGGTACCCGCTGGTCATCGGACGAGCTGGTAGCCCGCGACCCGGACGGCGCTCTCGACGTGCTCGAGGACCAGGGCCGATTCGCTGGTGACGACGACGCGGCCGGCCGGCACGTCGACGTCGACCGCCCGGACGCCGGGCAGCTCGCCGAGCTCTTCGCGGACCGAAGCGGCGCAGTGCCCGCAGGTCATCCCCGTCACCGCGTACGTACTCTGAGTCATCATCGCGCCTTCCGGCCGTGGCCTTCCCGAGATCGGGCAGTGGCCTTGCCGTAACAAGGTCGGCCGGTGGGCTCGGATGGTTCCCGCGAATTTCGCCCAAGATCATCTTCAACCGTTCCGGCCCGGCAGCCGTATCAGCGGGTGTGAGGCCACTGCGTGCGGATGACGACGAAATCACGTCCTGGGCCCGGCTCGCCGGCCGCGGCGACCAGGTCGCGCTGGAGCACTTCGTGCGCGCGACCCAGCCGCACGTCCGGCGGTTCGTGGCGAGCCTGGGCGACGCGCAGACGGCGGACGACCTGGTCCAGGAGACCTACCTGCGGGCGCTGGGCTCGTTGAGCCGCTTCAAGGGCGAGTCGTCGGCCCGCACGTGGCTGCTGTCGATCGCCCGCCGCGCGGTCGCCGACCACATCCGCGCGGCTCGCTGCCGCCCGCGCTCGGCGTCCGCGGCCGACTGGCAGACGCTGTCCGAGCGCGACGAGCCGTCGACGCGGTCGCTGCTGGAGGAGCAGGTGGTCCTGGACCAGCTGGTCGGGGCGCTGGACCCCGAGCGGCGGGACGCGTTCGTGCTCACCCAGGCCCTCGGGCTGTCGTACGCGGACGCCGCCCAGGTGTGCGGGTGCCCGATCGGCACGATCCGCTCGCGCGTCGCCCGGGCCCGCGACGACCTCCTCGCCGCGATGGCCGACGCGCCCTCCCGGCGCAGCGCCGTCGTCTGATCCGCGGGAACCGGGCCGGGCTCATGAGCGACTATCTAGGCGTGGACTGCGCACTTTTCCGGGAATCGCTGTCGGCCGCGATGGACGGCGAGACCGGCCCCCTGCCCGAGGCCGAAGTCGACCGCCACCTGCGGAGCTGCGGCGCGTGCCAGGCCTGGCGGGACCAGGCCCAGCGGTTGCGCCGTTCGATGGTGCGCCAGGCGCCCGCGGTGCCGGACCTGACGGCCGCGATCCTCGAGCGAGCACCGCTGCCGTCCCGCGAGAAGTGGGCGGCGCGGGTCGCGCTGGGACTGGTCGGGCTCGTCCAGTCCGGCCTCGGGTTCGCCGAGTTCCTGGTCCCCGCGGACGCGCACGCGGCACACGCGGGGGCGATCCACCTGAGCAACGAGAGCGCGGCGTGGAACCTGGCCCTGGGCATCGGTCTGCTGTGGGCGGCCCTGCGACCCCGGACCGCGGGGGCGCAGTTGCCGCTGGTCGCCGGTTTCGCGCTGGTGCTGGGGGTGGCGTCGGCGATCGACGTGTCCGACGGCCAGGTCGGTGCCGGGCGCCTGCTGACGCACAGTTTGCTGGTCGTGGGGCTGGTGCTGATGTTCGTGGTCCACCGCGAACACCGCCGGCAGCCGGCGCCCGCGCCGTTGAACGCCGACGCGCTGGGGACCGAGGAGGAGGTGCGGCTTCCGTCGCAGGACGCGCCGGCGCCGCTCGCTCCGGTCCGCAGCCGGTTCCCCCGCAGGCCGGCGAGCCGCCACCGCGCGGCCTGACGCCGCCAGCTTCCGCCGCGGCCGGTCGTGAGTGAGAAACAGGGTTAGAACACTGTTTCTCACTCACGACCTACACCATCGCCAGCAGCATCACCGTGGTGCCGAGGCCCATCAGGGCGTCGGCACCCCACCCGGCCGTCCGGACCGGCGGCAACGCGACGCGCACCCCGTCGATCGCCCGGGCCAGGAACGCCACTCCCGCCACGCAGAACGCGATCGCGAGCACCACCGCGACCACCACGACGTCGACCGGCACCCCACCCCCGGCCGACGGCAGCGCCATCGCCATGCCTTCCATCCCCGGCATGTCCATCGTCGTCGCCGCGCCGCTGCCCACCATCGCGCGGGGCATCGCGAGCACCATCCACGCCATCGCCGCCATCATCACCGCGTGGTAGCCCGGGTGCCACCGGTCGCCGTGGGCGGTGCCCCGGAAGACGGCCACCGCGAACCACGCCGCGGCGACGCCGAACAACGCCAGCTGCGGCAGCCGGGCGAAGCTCATCGTGGCCGGCCACACCATCGCGACCATGCCCGCGCACATCGCCGCGTGCAGCACGTCGCCGAAGCGGCTCGTCGCCGGCCCCTGCCGGAAACACCGGTACACGCAGAAAAACCCCGTCGCGACAAAGACAATCGTCAGGATCCACCGCAACCCCGTCGCTTCGATCACGACGCCACCTCCTGACGACGAGCCGCGACGATCAGGTCCACGACGAGGAAACCCAGCAGGGACAAGCCGAACACCGGCAGGTAGTAGCCGACGACCGCGGTCACGACCAGCACGGGCGCGAGCACCCGGCCCGGGATCCGCCGCCAGGTCCCGCGCGACGGCGGACGCCCGGCGCGCGCGTCGCCTCGGGTCGGGCGGCGCAGCCACCACATCCGGTAGCCCCAGACGATCACCGCGATCAGCCCGAGCGCCAGCGCCGTCAGCACGATCTGGTTGGCGACGCCGAACAGCAGGCCCATGTGCGCGTCGATCCCCCACCGCGCCAGCTTCGCCGCCGGCGAGTAGTCGGCGAACGGCAGCGTGTCGGTGATCCGCCCGGTCGCCGGGTCGACGGCCATCGAGTCCGCCTTCGTCGGCCAGTCCCGGCCGACCTGTTGCACCACATAAGCCTTGCCCGGCGCGGACGGCGGGCGGATCTCCACGGGGTCCGCCAGCCCGGCCCGCACCGTCGCCGCGCGCACCGCGTCCACGCCGACGTCCTGACCCGGGGACGCCGGAAGCGCCGTGGACACCGACGGCGTCGTCCAGTCCAGCTGCGAGCGCAGCTCACTGATGCTCGCGCCCGCGTGCTCGGACCACGTCAGCCCGGTGGCCGACAGGACCAGGAGCCCGGCCGCGATCACCAGGCCGGTCGTGCGATGCCACGACAGCAGCCGCCCTCGCGCACTCCGTGACGACTTGCGCTTCCCCAGCCACAGCACCAGCCCGGCCAGCACGACCACCCACAGCCAGCTGGCCGCGAGCTCGCTGTACCACCGGCCGACGTCGCCCAGGTGCAGGCTGCGGTGCAGGGTGTCGACCCAGCCGCGCACCGGCATCGCCTGGCCCGAACCGTAGGTTTCCAGCTGTCCGCGCACCTCCGCGGTGTGCGGGTCGACGAAGACCGTCCAGTGGTAGCTGGCCTCGAGCCCGGGCCGACTGAAGATCACCTGCGTCGCGTCGGTCGGCGTGGGCCCGGGCCGGATGCCGGTCACGGTCCCGTCGGGCACGGCGGCCCGCGCGACGGCGGCCTGCCGCTCCAGCGGAACGACGCCGGGCGCGGCCGGGACGTGCAGTTCGTGGTCGTAGACGGACTGCTCCAGCTGCGGCGTCCAGACGTAGGCCAGCCCCGTCACGGCGGCGACCAGCAGGAACGGCCCGATGAACACCCCGGCGTAGAAGTGCAGGCGCAGCACCAGCGGCCGGATCGCCGCCCAGGTGACCCGCGGTGGTGCCGCCGGCTCGGCCGTGCGCTCGTCGCTCTGGTCGATCGACATCGAGCTCCCTTCTCCTCGAGCGGCGTACCGCTCCAGTAGAAGGTCGGCTGGACCCGGCCATCGGTTCCCGGGAATCCCGGCGCACCGCGTCAAGCCGTTCCACCCGCCGGGCGGAGGCCCGCGACGCCGCGCTCGACGGGATCGTTCACCGCTTCGAAGGTTCGGCGCCGGTCACGCCGACCCGACCGTCCTTTGTGGACTCAGCCGACGATCCGCCAGAACGCTTCCCGTTCCCGGCGCGACAACGGCACTCTCGGCACGTCCGCCGGCCGCGGGACCGGCACGGCCACGCCGGGCTCGAACGGCGGGACCGGCGGCACCAGCACCCACCCGAAGCCGGTGAACGCCCGGGTCAGCGCGTCGATCATCCGCTTCATCGTGCACCCCTTCCGCCGTCCGGACATTGTCGGCCCCGCGGGCCCGCCGGCCCAGTGCGTCCACATCCTGAAAGCAGGTGCGCGGCGGCCCGGGCACCGGATAGCTGTGGAGCCATGACTTCTCGCAGCCTGCACGTCGCGGTGGAGATCGACGGCGCCGACCCGCTCGCCGACGTCGTCACCGCCGCCGAACGCGGTGGCTTCACGTTCGTCACCTTCGACGACTCCCCCGCCGGTGGCCGGCGGGCCGAGGCGACCACCCGCGCCGCCTACGTCTCGACGCTGACCGACCGGATCGGGCTCGCGCCGGCCGCGAACGTCACCACCGCCGAGCCGTTCCACCTGGCCGCCCAGCTGGCGAGCCTCGACCACGCTTCGCACGGGCGCGCCGCCTGGGTCGTCGGCGCCGACAGCTCGGCCGAAGCGCTGGCCACCGTCGGCGGGTCGCGGCTCGACCCGGACGCACTGCACCACGAAGTCGCCGAAGTCGTCGAGGTCGTGCGGCGGCTGTGGGACTCCTGGGACGACGACGCCGTCATCAAGGACGTCGCCACCGGGCGCTACCTCGACCCGGACAAGGTGCACCACGTCGACTTCACCGGCACGCGGTTCTCGGTCAAGGGCCCGCTGATCACGCCCCGGCCGCCGCAGGGCAGGCCCGTCGTGCTGGCCGACGGCTCGCTGGCCGAAGCCGCCCGCCCGGACATCGTCCTCGTCGGCGGCACCGGCCTCGACGACGTCCGCACCCGCGCCCGGCAGGCCCGCGAGACCGGCACTCCGCTCGTCTTCGCGGAGGTCGAGGTCGTTCTCGGCGCCGCCGAGCGCCGGCCACCCGGGGATCGCCTGCGCTACACCGGATCCGCACCCGGCCTGACCGAGCTGCTGGGCTGGCTGGCCACCAGCGTCGACGGCGTCCGGCTGCACCCCGCGGATCTCGCCGCCGACCTGCCGGTGCTGACCGGCGAGGTGCTGCCCGCGCTGCGCACCGAAGGTCTGCTCGGCTCGCCGGAACCGGGCGCCACCTTGCGCGCTTCGCTCGGCCTCGCCCGTCCGGTGAGCCTGTTCGCGACCGGCGGTGCCGCATGAGCGCGCGGCTGCACCTGGGCGTGTTCTACACCGGCGTCGGCCCGCACTACCTGTGGGACGACCCGTCGAACGCGGCGCACACCGAGATCGAGACCTACGTCTCCGTCGCGCGGACGCTCGAACGCGGCCTGTTCGACGCCTTCTTCCTCGGCGAAGGGCTGCGGGTGCGGGAGAACCGCGGCCGCGTGCACGCCCTCGACGTCGCCGGCCGCCCGGACGCGATCACCCAGCTGAGCGCGCTGGCCGGCGCGACGACCCGGATCGGGCTGGTCGCCACGCAGAACACGACGTACAACTTCCCCGCCGACCTCGCCCGCCGGCTGTCCTCTTTGGACTATCTTTCCGGCGGGCGGGCGGGCTGGAACATCGTCACCACCGACAACGCCTGGACGGGCGCCAACTTCCGGCGCGGCGGCTGGCTGGCGCACGAACGCCGCTACGAGCGCGCCGAGCAGTTCGTCGAGGCCGCGCTGGCGCTGTGGTCCGACCGCGGGCCGGTCGCGCGGCACACCGACCTGGTGAACCTGCGCGCGACGCCGACGGTGCCGCCGAGTCCCCAGGGCCGGCCGGTGCTGTTCCAGGCCGGGGACTCCCCCGGCGGCCGCGAACTGGCGGCGAAGTACGCGGACGTCGTCTTCTCCGCGAACACCGCCTACGACAAGGCCGTCGCCTACGCCGAGGACCTGCGCGCCCGGCTCGCGCGCCACGGCCGGCCCGCCGACGCGGTGCGGATCCTGCCCGGCGCGACCGTCGTCCTGGGCGACACCCCGGCCGACGCGGCCGAGCGGGCCGAGGACATCCGGCGCCGCCAGATCACGCCCCAGCGCGCGCTGGCGTTCCTCGAGCAGTACTGGGGCCAGGACCTCTCGGCGTACGACCCGCACGGCCCGCTGCCGGACGTCGAGCCGGCCGACGGGGAGCTCGACCCGTCACGCGGGACGGTCTCGATCGAGGACCGGACGGGCAAGTCCGACCGGATCCGGCGGTGGCGGGAGCTGGCCGAGGCGAAGAACCTGTCGATCCACCAGCTCGTCCTCGAGGTGCAACCCCGTCAGCACGGCTTCGTCGGGACGCCGGGGCAGGTCGCCGACGCATGGGCGCGGTACGTGCGCACCCGGGCGGTGGACGGGTTCAACCTCAGCCCGCACCTGGTGCCGGCCGCGCTGGACGACGTCGTCGACCGGCTGGTGCCGGAGCTGCAGGACCGCGGCGTCTACCGGACGGAGTACGAGGGCACGACCCTGCGGGAGCACCTCGACCTGCCGTGACCGCTACTTCTCGTGGAGCTCGATCGCGTTCCCCGCGGGGTCGGCGAGGAAGGACTGGCGCGCGGCGCCGACGGGGACGGGATCGCTGACGTCGAACCCCTCGCCCCGCAGCCGCCGGACCTCCGCGTCGAGGTCGTCGACGAGCACGGCGAAGTGCTGCCCCCGCGCGGGACCCGGTTCCCCGACGACGAGGTGGACCTGCTGGCCCCCGACGTCCAGCCAGGCACCGGGGCGGAGGTTGCCGGGGCGGCCGGTGGAGAGCCGGAAGCCCAGCGCGCGGGTGTAGAAGCCGACGGCCTGGTCGAGGTCGTCGACGACGACCGCCACGTGGTGGATCGCTGGCATAGCGGGGTTTCCGTTCTTCCCGGCCGGTACTCTTTCGTGCACCATATATCGCTTGCCGGTGGACCCGGGGTACCGCAGACTGGGCGGCCGCTGAGCGAATGGGTGGTGGTTCATGCTCGATGTGATCATTGCCGGTTGCGGACCGACCGGTGCCATGCTGGCCGCGGAACTGCGGCTGCACGACGTGCGGGTCCTCGTCGTGGAGAAGGAGCCCGAGCCGGTTTCGTCGTTCGTCCGCGTGGTGAGCCTGCACGTGCGCAGCCTCGAGCTGATGGCGATGCGCGGACTGCTGGATCGCCTGCTCGCACACGGAAGACAGCGTCCGGTCGGCGGTGTCTTCGCGGCCATCCCGAGACCCGCGCCCGAGGGCTTGGATTCCGCCTACCAGCTGGGCATCCCGCAGCCGGTCGTCGACCGTCTGCTCGGTGAGCACGCGCTCGACCTGGGCGCGCAGATCCGGCGCGGCAGCGCGGTGACCGGGTTCGAGCAGGACGCCGAGGGAGTGACCGTCGAGCTGGCCGACGGCGAGCGGCTGCGCGCGCGGTACCTCGTCGGCTGCGACGGCGCGCGCAGTGCGGTGCGCAAGCTCCTCGGCGTCGGCTTCCCCGGTGAGCCTTCGCGGACCGACACACTGATGGGCGAGCTGGAAGTGGGGGCGTCGCCGGCGGAGATCGCGGCCAAGACGGCCGAAGTCCACGAGACCGACAAGATGTTCAGCCTCCGGCCTTTCGGCGAAAGGGTCTACCGCGTGGTCGTCCGCGCCGAGGGAGTCAGCAAGGAGCCGCCCACGATCGAGGACTTCAAGCAGCAGCTGCGCGCCACTGCCGGCACCGACTTCGGCGTGCACTCCCCGCGCTGGCTGTCCCGCTTCGGCGACGCCACCCGGCTGGCCGAGCGGTACCGGACCGGGCGGGTCCTGCTGGCCGGCGACGCGGCCCACATCCACCCGCCCGCCGGCGGCCAGGGGTTGAACCTGGGCGTCCAGGACGCGGTCAACCTGGGCTGGAAGCTGGCCGCGCACATCAGCGGCCGGGCACCGGAAGACTTGCTGGACACGTACCACGCCGAACGTCATCCGGTCGCCGAAGACGTCCTGAACAACACGCGGGCCCAGGTGGAGCTGAGTGCTGCCGGGCCGGGCCCGCGGGCTGTGCGCAGGCTCCTGACCGAGCTGATGGACATCGACGAGGTGAACCGGCACCTGATCGAGAAGATCACCGCGCTGGGCATCCGTTACGACTTCGGCCCGGGGCCCGACCTGCTCGGCCGCCGCCTGCGCGACCTCGACCTGAAACAGGGTCGGCTCTACGACCAGCTGCGCGAGGGCCGCGGACTGGTGCTGGACCGTACGGAGCGGCTGGCGGTCAAGGGCTGGTCGGACCGGGTGGACCTCATCGCGGACCCGACGGCGGCGTTGGACGTCCCGGCGGTGTTGGTCCGCCCTGACGGCTACGTCGCCTGGATCGGCGAGGATCAAGAGGGGCTGAACGGCCAGCTGGCTCGCTGGTTCGGCGAGCCTGACGGCTGATCCACCGCTGGGCCACCACTAGCTCTCCGCGGGGCGAGGCAGCCGGATTCTGATCGGACCTCGCCACTCGCCGTCCGGGTCGAGTGGCCGGCCGCGCTGGGTCAGCTGCACCCGGCCCGCGCGGGCCAGCTCGCGAGCCACCTCCCGCGCCTCCGGCAGCAGGGGACGCCACTCCTCAGCCACCGCTCGCGCCGCGTCCGACGGGCACGTGCTGCTCTCCGCGCCGCGCCCCGTGGCCAGGGCCAGCACCGCCGCCCGCAGCCGGTCCGCGGCGCTCCCCGCGGTCAGCGCCACGGCGGCCTCCTCCGTGCCCGGACCACCGCCCGCGCGGATTCGCTCCAACTCCCGTCGTGGCGCCGATCGCACAGCGTCCGACCCTAGTGCGTCTCCGTGGAATACCCGCCGTCGATCGCGAACGTCGCACCCGTGATGTTGCCGGCCACCCGGTCGCTCGCCAGGAACGCCGCCAGGTTCGCGACCTCCGACGGTTGCGTGAAACGGCCCGTGACCGCGTGCGAGGCCGCTTCCTCCGCGACCGCCTCGGGGTTCGCGCCCGTGCTCGCCGCGATCGTTTCGGCGACGCCGCCGCTGCCGAGCCACAGCCGGGTCGCCACCGGGCCCGGGTTGATCGCGTTGGCGCGGATGCCGTGCGGGCCGAACTCCTTCGACACCGACTTCGTGAAGTTGACCAGCGCCGCCTTCGCCGCGCTGTAGTCGATGACGCCGGGGTCGGGCAGGCTCGCGTTGATCGAGGCGATCGTGACGACGCTGCCGCGGCCGGCCGTCACCATCGCCGGCAGCACCGCCCGCGTGGCCCGGATCGCGCTGAGGAGGTTCAACGTCAGCGACCGGGTCCACTCGTCGTCGGTGACCAGCAGGAAGCCGTTCGGCCTCGGCGTGACCGCGCCGACGTTGTTGACCAGGACGTCGATCCGGCCGAACTCCGTCAGCGCCAGCTCCGCGAGCCGCCCCGGCCCCTCGGCGGTGCCGAGGTCGACGGCCAGGGTGTGCGCCTTCCCGGCCCGGGCGAGGGCCTCCAGATCCGGCCCCGGGTCGCGGGCGCCGGCGACGACGTGGGCCCCCTCGGCGGCCAGGGTTTCGGCGACGGCCAGGCCGATCCCCCGGCTCGCGCCGGTGACGACGGCGACCGCGCCGTCCAGTCCGAGATCCACCCGCCTAGATCCCGTGCTCGCGCAGCCAGCCGAGCACGGCGTCGGCGACCTCGCGCCAGCCGCTGTCGATGGTGAGTGAGTGGCCGCGGCCCTCGAACTGCTTCAGTTCGGTGACGGCGGTGGAGTCCCGGTACTGCTTGAGCGTCGAGCGGGTGACGACGTCCGGGACGGTGTGGTCCGCGGTGCCGGAGATCAGCAGGAGCGGGCCGCGGTCCTCGCGGTGGGTGTCGACCTTCGCCTCGGAGTGCATCACGAAGTTGGCGGCCGCGGCCTGGAACAGCGGCCGGGCCGGCGACGGGATCGTCCAGCGCCGGAAGAGCTCCGAGGACTCCTCGTCCGACAGCGCGTTGCCGAAGCCGAACCGGAACTCCTTCTCGGTCAGCGAAACGGCCCGGTGCAGGTTGGCGGGGTTGCCCAGCGCCGGCAGCCCGGCGCGCAGCTGCGCCAGCGGCAGCGGCAGGACGCCCTTGATCTGGGCTGGGTCGATGGCGACGCCGGCCAGGCCGATGCCCCGGCCCAGCAGCTTCTCGGTGATCAGGCCACCGAACGAGTGGCCGATGATCACCGGCGGCCGGCCGAGGCCGGCGATGATCGAGGCGTAGTGGCCGGTGGCGTCGTCGATCCCGATGTCCGCGACGGCGTCGGGGTTGTCCCTGGCCTGTTCGACGGTTTCGGGCTCGTGCGGCCAGCCCGGGGCGACCGGCTCGTACCCGGCCGCCCGGAAGTGCTCGATCCAGGGCGTCCACGAGGTGGCGTGCAGCCACAGTCCGTGGATGAACACGACAGGGGTGCGGCCCGGCTCGGCCATCGGATCCTCCAGTTCGCGGGGGCTTTCCCCCAAGCCAACACGACCCGCGGCCCCCGCGTCCAAGACCTGTCGGGTCCGCATCGATAGCCGTGGTGGCATCGTTGACGCACTGCCTCACTCCCTTCGCGCCGGAAGGCCCGCATGGACCTCGACCTCAGGCTGGTGCGGTACTTCGTCACCGTCGCCGACGAGCTGCACTTCGGGCGGGCCGCCACCAGGCTGTTCATCAGCCAGCCGACGCTGTCCAAGCAGATCCGCCGGCTCGAAGCCGACGTCGGCGCGCCCCTGCTGGTGCGCGACAGCCGCCACGTCGCGCTGACCCCGCGCGGCGAGCGGTTCCTGCAGCTCGCCCGGCAGCTGCTGGCCACCGCCGACCAGATGCTGCGCGAACCCGCGCCGGACCACCTGCGGGTCGCCCACATCTTCGAGCTGGACACCAGCCGGGTGGTCGCCGACGCCTTCCTCGCCGCCCACCCCGGGGTCCGGCTCGTGCAGAGCCAGATGGACAGCGCCCGCCAGCTCACCGCGCTGCTCGAGGACCACCTCGACGTCGCGATCATCCGCGTCACCAGCGGCCTCAAGGCCGAATACCCGGCCGGGTGGCGGCACGCCCTGCTGCGGCTCGAGCCGTTCTGGCTGGTCGGCAGGCCCGGCGACCCGAGCCGGCCGGCCGCGTCGCTGCACGAGCGGTCCCTCGAGGTCTTCGCGGACGGCCCGGGCACGGCGCTGTACAACGTGCACGGCCGGTACCTGAGCTCCTGGGAGCAGCACACCGGCGTCGCCCTGCGCTGGCTGGGCAACCCCGGCACGTTCGACAACTGCCACGCCGCCGTCAGCCGCGCGCGGGACAGCGCTTACCTGCTCGAGTTCGACAGCTACGCCCGCCGCTACGCCGACCGCGGCCTCCCGGTCCACCGGCCCCGCGAGCTGCAGCCGGTCTACCCGTGGTCGCTGGCCTGGCGGGACGGCGAGCCACCGGAGACCGTCCGGGCCTACCTGCGGATCGCGCGGGAGACCGCCGGGCAGCGCGGCTGGCTCCACCCCGAGCACGCGGACACCGCTCCGCTGTGGGTCCCGCCGGAAGACCTCACGACCGCCTAGCTCAGAGCTCCCCCGCGCGCTCGTACAGCGCCCGCACGGGGTCGGTGAACGCGGCGCCGCTGAGGTCCGTGGTCACGCCGTCCTCGGTCATCGTTCCCCGGCTCGTGACGCTGAAGATCGTCCCCCGGCCCGTGGCGGGGTCGAAGTCCCGCAGCCACGGGCCGCCGCTGGAGCCGCCGGCGAGGTCGCAGCCGGTGTTCCACGTCGTCGTGACCGAGTTGGACTCGAGCGTGGCGGGCCGGGCGCAGGAGAACAACGCCTCGCCGCCGGCCGCCTTCGAGACCGGGTAGCCGAGCATGGTGGTGTCCACAGGGGACGGTGGCCGCTCGAACGAGACGTCCTGGGTGCCCGCGACGTCGGCGGCGTGGTGCCCGTCGACCGGGTCCAGGGCGAGCACGGCGTCGTCGTCGGTCCCGCTCGTCGGGCCCGAATAGGTGCTCGACCAGGCGAAAGCCCGGACCGGGAACACCCCGTGCGGCGCCTTCCCGTGGTCGTAGCCCGGGACGAACACGACGTTGACGATCTTGATCGGGTGGTCGAACCGGTCCAGGCCGCCGTTGACGCAGTGCCCGGCGGTCAGCGCGACGTCCTTGGTGGCGCTGGGAACCACGGTCGCGGTGCAGGACTCGTCGACGCCGGGTACGGCGGTGAAGAACAGCCGCCCGACGCCCGCCGGCACCGCCCCCGGCCATTCCCGGCCGATCTTCTCGGCCGGCGGCAGCCAGTCGGCGCCGACCCACTGCCGCATCCGCTCCGGCGTCCAGTGGGCCAGCGCGGCGGCGCGGTCCGCCGCGCTCACCCGAGTCACCACCTGGTCGCCGGCCGCGTCCGCCGGCGCGGCCACCGCCGTGGCGCCGATGGCGACCAGCAGGGCCAGAACGAGACGCCGCTTCGTGAAGATCATGAACGGTGGACGGTTCAGCCGACGGGGAGGTTGCCCGCGACCACGATGACGTGCAGGGTCCGCGGCCCGTGCACGCCCTCCACCCGGGTCAGCTCGATGTCGCTGGTCGCGCTCGGACCGCTGATCCACGTCTGCGGCCGCGCCGGGTCCAGCGCGGCCACCGCTTCCGACACCCCGGCCACGATCCGGTCTTCCGGCAGCACGCAGACGTGCACGTCCGGCACCAGGCTCAGCGCCCGCCGGCCCTGGCCGGGGCCGTGGTCGAGCACGATGGTCCCGGTCGTCGCGATGCCCAGCGCGGCCGTGGTGACAACCGCGTCGGCCTTGGTCAGCCCGGCCGGCGAGGCGGCCACGCCGATGTCGAACGGAAAGCCTTCCGGCACCAGCACTTCCCGCGCCGGCCCCAAGGCCGAGCGGATGGCGTCCGGCACCTCGGCGAAAGTGCAGCGGGTGAGCGCCGCGCGGTAGTCGACCACGCGCTCGGCGAAGAGCTCGACGTCCGCGGCGGCGCCGGACCGGTAGCCGCGCGGGACCGCCGCTTCCGTCCGGTCCGCGTCCCGCAGCGCGCCGCGGACCGCCGCCAGGATGTCCTCGCGTGCCGTCATCGCCGCCGCCACCAGGCGCGGAACGACTCCCGCGGCGGGGCCGGGAGGTCGCGGGCGGTCGTCCACAGCGAACCGGGCCACGGCAGGCGGGACAGTCCGCGACGGCCACCCGGCAGCACGCGGCGGCCGAAGCGGTGCGCGAGGCCGAGGCCGCGTTCGGCGAGCCCCAGCCGCCGGGCGTCGGACAGCACCCACGACGCCGATTTCATCGCCACCGCCTCGGGTTTCGGTGCTCCGCCGCGATGCGCGTCGACCACCTGGGACCGCAGGTGCACCAGGACCTCGGGGATGTCGATGCGTACCGGGCACGCCTCGAAGCAGGCGCCGCAGAGGCTGGACGCGTACGGCAGGGAGTCGGTCTGTTCGTCGACGCCGACGCCCTTGAGCAGCGGGTTGAGGATCGCGCCGATCGGACCGGGGTAGACCGAGCCGTAGGCGTGCCCGCCGGTCCGCTCGTACACCGGGCAGACGTTGAGGCACGCCGAGCAGCGGATGCAGCGCAGCGCCTGCCGGCCGACCTCGTCGGCGAGCGCGCGCGTGCGGCCGTTGTCGAGCAGCACGACGTGCGTCTCCCGCGGCCCGTCGCCGGGCGTGACACCCGACCACGTCGAGGTGTACGGGTTCATCCGCTCCCCCGTGCTGGAGCGCGGCAGGAGCTGGAGGAACACGTCCAGGTCGGACCACGTGGGCACGACCTTTTCGATGCCCACCACCGAAACGAGCACCTCGGGCAGCGTCAGGCACATGCGGCCGTTGCCCTCGGACTCGACGACCACGAGCGTGCCGCTCTCGGCGACGGCGAAGTTCGCGCCGGAGAAGGCCATCTTCGCCCGCAGGAACTTCTCCCGCAGGTGCAGCCGGGCCGCGCCGGCGAGCTCGGCCGGGTCGTCGGTGAGCCCGTCGGGCGCCGGACGGCCCGCCGCGGCCATCTCGCGGCGGAAGATCTCCCGGATCTCCGCGCGGTTGCGGTGGATCGCCGGCACGAGGATGTGGCTGGGCAGGTCGTCGCCCAGCTGCACGATGAGCTCGGCGAGGTCGGTTTCCCACGCGGTGACGCCGTGTTCGGCGAGGGCCTCGTTGAGCCCGATCTCCTGCGTCGCCATGGACTTGACCTTGACGACCTCGTCGACGCCGTGGTCGCGCGCGATGCGGGCGACGATGTCGCAGGCCTCCCGGGCGTCGCGGGCCCAGTGGACGGTCGCTCCCCCGGCCCGCAGGGCGGCTTCGAGCGTCAGCAGGTGCTCGTCGAGGCGGCGCAGGGTGTTGTCCTTGATCGCCGCGCCCGCCAGGCGCAGCTCTTCCCACTCGGCCACCTCGCCGACGACGGCCGCGCGCTTGGCGCGGATCGTGCCGGTGGCGTGGGCGAGGTTGCGACGCAGCTGCGTGTCGGCAAGCGCTTCCCGGGCCGCCGATGGGAACGCGGGCATGCCGACGAACGTGGCGCTCACGCGTCCCCCTCGGTCGAAGCCAGCACGTCGGCCAGGTGCAGCACGCGGACGCCGGAGCGCTGCCGCGACAGCAGGCCGCCGATGTGCAGCAGGCACGAGTTGTCGCCAGCGACGAGCACCTCGGCGCCGGTGTCCTGGACGTGCCGCGCCTTGTCCGAGCCCATCGCGGTCGACGTCTCGGCGTTCTTGAGCGCGAAGGTGCCGCCGAAGCCGCAGCACTCGTCGGCCCGGGGCAGCTCGACCAGGTCCAGCCCGCGCACTTTGCGCAGCAGCTTCAACGGCTTGTCGCCGACGCCGAGCATGCGCAGCGAATGGCAGGTCGGGTGGTAGGTGACGCGGTGCGGGAAGTAGGCGTCCACGTCGGTCACGCCGAGGACGTCGACGAGGAACTCGCTCAGCTCGTAGACCTTCGGCCCGCTCTCGGCCAGCCGGGGATCACCGGCTCGGCGCGCGACCAGGCCGTGCTGGTGACGCGCCGAGCCCGCGCAGGAACCGGACGGCGTGACGATGTAGTCGTAGCCGGCGAACGCCCGCGCGAAGGCGCGGCCACGGGCACGGCCTCGTCGAGGTAGCCGGTGTTGACCATCGGCTGGCCGCAGCACGTCTGCGCCTCGGGGAAGTCCGCGTCCACGCCGAGGCGGCGCAGCAACCGGAACACCGCCTTGCCCGTGTCCGGGAAGAGCGAGTCGTTGATGCAGGTGACGAGCACGGCGACCTTCATGCGTGCCCTCCGGATCGAAACGTTTCAACATTGCGTGCGGCGACGCTACTACGTGCTCGTCGGACAAGTCAACGCGCTGATTTCTACGTTTCAATAGGTCACGGGCGACCGAGCACCGCGGCCGCGAACCCGGCGGCCTCGGCGAGCGCGACGAGGTCGCCGGCCCGGGCGGCCGGCAGGAGCACGAGCGGGTAGCAGTCGGACTCGATGTCGAGGACGGCGAGCGCGGTGCCGGTGCCGCGCAGCCGCTCCCCCGCCAACTCGAGGAACTCGTACGTCGGCAGGTCGCTCTCCCCCAGTGACACCCACAGCTCGTCCGCGCCCGGCGCGGAGCGCAACGCCCGCAGCTGACCCGCGATCTCGTCGGGCGCTTCCTTCCAGTCGACTTCGGCCAGCAGGCCGTGGTCGGCGAGCGCGTCCACCAGCGCGATCCACGGCAGCCCTGGGAAGGGCTCGTCGATGCCGCGGTCGTCGAGCCGGTCGGCGTGCTCCACCAGGTAGGCGGCGGGGTCGTCGTGGGCGGCCGCCGCACGGGCGGGCACCCGCGGGGCGTCGGGCGCCAGCAGGGTGGCCACCGCCACGAGCGCGTCGCGAGCCGGTGTGGTCATCGATGTCCTCCAGGGGTGCTCGGCCGCGGAGATGATCGCACGCCGCCGAACCACCGGACCCGCTGACCGGGACCTCACCGGTTCAGACCAATTTCACCCGAGCTTGATCGAGCAAGATCCCGCGGCGCTACCGGACCGACCCGATCACGGGTGATCCTGTCGGTTCCCCGCCCCGGATCGACCGAGGGATGTGGCCATGAAGGTCTCCCGGTTCCTCTGCCTCGCCACCGTTTTCGCGCTCCTGACCGCACTCGTCGCACCGGCCGCCGAAGCGGGGCAGACCGCGTTGCGTGCGGCCGATCCCAGCGTGCTGCGGGTCGGCTCCACCTACGTCGCCGTGCAGTCGTCCGGGGGTGGGATCGTGGCGCGGCAGGCCACGTCACCCGACGGCCTGGCCGGTGCGCCCGCCCGGCGGATCTGGTCGGACAGCCGCGGCCGCGGCGAGGTGTGGGCGCCGGAGATCGTCACCGACGGCGGCCGGTTCTACGTCTACTTCTCGGCCGGAACCGGTGCGGCGCACCGGATGTACGTGATCAGCTCCGCCGTCGCCGACAGCGGCTACACGGCCGAGACCCAGCTCGCGCTGCCCGACGGCAAGTGGGCCATCGACGGCACGCTGTTCACCTTCGGCGGGCAGCGGTGGTTCGTCTGGTCGGGCTGGGCCGGCGACACCAACGTCGAGCAGAACCTCTACCTCGCGCGGATGAGCAGCCCGACGACCCCGACCGGCGCGCGGTACGTCATCTCCCAGCCGCGCGAGAGCTGGGAACGCGTGGTGGGCAACCCGTTCATCAACGAGGCTCCCTCGGTGATCAAGGACCCCGGCGGGCAGCTGCACATCGTCTACTCGGCCAACGGCAGCTGGAGCGACCAGTACTGCCTCGCCGAGGTCCGGCTGCGCGCCGGCGGCGACCCGACGTACGTCTGGGACTGGTACAAGTCGAACGGCTGCCTGTTCGGCTCGCACCGCGAGACGATGATGGCCGGCTGGGACCCGACGCTGTACGTCGACGGGCCGGGCAGCCACAGCTTCGTCCTGCTGAACGGCGACATCGCGACCAGCCCGCCCGCCGGGCCGAAGTTCCCGCTGATGTTCCACGCCGTCCCCAAGGGCACGCCGTACTCGTGGGCCAACCGCTACTGGTACACGGGGACGTTCTGCTGGTGGGGTTCGACGACGTACCGCCGCGCCAACGTCCCCGGCGCGAACACCGACACCGGCTGGAGCCTCAAGTTCTTCGAGTGAGCGGGCTCACCGGCGCGCGCTCAGGCCGTCGAGGATGAGGGCCAGCATCGACGGCGACCGGTCCTCCGGCCCCGACGCGGCCCGCCAGAGCGCGCCGGTGAGCTGCAGGAAGTCGCGGGGGTCGGCGTCGGCGCGGATGGTGCCGTCGCCCTTGCCGGCGTCGAGCAGCCGCGTGATGGCGGCGATGACCGGGCCGTAGGTCTGCTCGCTGATCGCCTGGTGCGCGCCGGGGCTGAGCGCGTCGCCGAGGCCGTGCTTCTTCCGCATGGCGGCCACCAGGTCGACCGTCCACTGCCGCAGCGCCTCCAGCGGGGCCAGCTCGGCGAGCAGGTCCGGGACGGACGCGATGAGCCGGTCGACTTCGTTCTGGTAGATGGCCAGCACGAGGGCCTCACGGGTCGGGAAGTTGCGGTACAGCGTGCCGGGCCCGACGCCGGCGAGCTGCGCGATCCGGTTCATCGAGACGTCGCTGCCCTCGGCGAAGGCCTCGCGCGCGACCTCCAGGATGCGAGCCCGGTTTTCCCGCGCGTCCGAGCGAACCATGTGCCGTCCTTGCTATCCGGAGAAGTCTCCACTAACGTATGTGGAGAGCTCTCCGGAAGCTTAGACGAGCGGCGCACGCGACGCCAACTCCCACTCCCATCCTTGTGAGGTTCAACCATGGCTGAAGTACTGGTCACCGGCGGCTCGGGCTACATCGGCAGCTGGTGCGTGCTCGCACTGCTGGCCGACGGGCACACGGTCCGCACCACGGTGCGCGACCTGAAGAAGGAGCCCGAGGTGCGGGCGATGCTGAGCGCCGGCGGGGCGCCCGAGGACGCGAAGCTCACCGTCCTGCGGGCGGACCTGCAGCAGGACGCCGGCTGGCGCGAGGCGGTGGAAGGCTGCGACTACGTGCTGCACGTCGCATCCCCGACGCTCACCAGCGTGCCCAAGAACGACGACGAGATGGTCGTGCCCGCCCGCGACGGCGTCCTGCGCGTGCTGCGGGCCGCGCGCGAGGCCGGGGTGAAGCGGGTCGTGCTGACCTCGGCGTTCGGGGCGATCGGCATGGGGCACCCCGAGAAGTCACGGGTGTTCACCGAAGCCGACTGGTCCGATGTGGACGCCGGGATCCCGCCGTACCAGAAGTCCAAGACCCTGGCCGAGAAAGCCGCGTGGCAGTTCATCGCCGAGCACGGCGGGATCGAGCTGGCCGTCGTGAACCCCGTCGGCGTGTTCGGGCCGGTGCTGGGCTCCGACTACTCGCCGTCGCTGGGCCTGATCCGGCGGATGCTGACCGGGGAGATGCCCGCGCTGCCGAAGTTCGGCATGGGGTACGTGGACGTCCGCGACGTCGCGGACCTGCACCTGCGGGCGATGACCGACCCCGCCGCGGCGGGCGAGCGGTTCCTCGCGATCTCCGGCCACAGCCTGTGGGTGCGCGAGATCGCGGCGATCCTGCGCGACCGCCTCGGCGACCGGGCATCGAAGGTACCCACGCGCGAACTGCCGGTGTGGACGGCACGAGCGCTCGCGCGCATCAACCCCGGAATGCGCATCCTCGGCCCTCAGCTCGGCCGCGACTACGACGCCACTTCGGAGAAGGCCCAGCGGATGCTGGGCTGGTCACCGCGGCCGATCGGAGACACCATCGCCGAGACCGCGGAGAGCCTGCTCGCCCTCGACGCCGCGACGGTCTGACGGCCGCGCCGGGCTCAGCCCGCGACCTTCGACGGGCGCACCGAAGTGCTCCTGCGGACCACCATCGGCGCGGGCGACTACGCGCTGATGCGCGTGCCGGGCCTGCTGGCACGGGCCCACGTCGCCGAGGCCCGCGCCGACTCCGCCGGCGTGCTGCGCGCGCTGTACCCGCTGCCCGGCCGGCGCCGGGTGCCGGCACCGACGAGCCCGGCCACTGGCCGTGGCCGGACATGTACGCCCAGGCCCTCGTCGTGCTCGGCCGCCTCGACGAAGCCGGCGACTTCCTCGCCCCGCACGAGAAACTGGCCGCCAGACGCGACCACGTCTCGGCCCGGGCCCGGCTCGGAGCGGTCCGCTCGCGAACGGAGCTCACAGCCCGGCACACCCCTTCGGAGGACTGACGGCGGGTCTCAGCGCAGGACGGCCGCCAGCAGGTCGGCCCCCAGCGCCGTCACGTCGGGCACGTTGAGGGTGTAGCGGACGAACCGGCCGTGCCGGCGGGTCGTGAGCAGGCCCGCGCGGCGCAGGACGGCCAGGTGGCGGGAAACCTCCGGCGGCGAGAGTTCCCAGGCGTGGGCCAGTTCGCTGGTGGTGTGCGAGCCGCGGGCCAGGGTGCGCAGCAGCCGCAGCCGGACCGGGTGCGCGAGCGCCTCCAGCCGCAGCGTGACCGTCTCCAGCGAAACCGGCTTCGGCGGGCTCGCCTCGGCGACGGGGTACTGCAGCACCGGCTGCCACCCGCGTGCGTGGACCGCCACCAGGTGCGGGCGGCCGAAGACGCTGGGCACGAAGGTGACGCCGCGGCCGGCCGTCGCGTTGTCCTGCAGCTTGTCGACGACGATGCTGGTGCCATCGGGCGCCAGGGTCACGGCGCCGGAGACCGACGCGAGGGCCGCCCCGATGCCCTGGCGCTTCAGCAGGTCGTTCTTGAGCCGCAGGTCGGTCGCGAGCTGCCCGGCGATGCCCGTCCAAGCGGCGTCGAAGAAGGCCTCGGCGCACTGTTCGAGGGTGTCGCGCACCCGCGCCCGCACGGCCGCAGGGTCCGCGAGCAGCCGTTCCGCGAAGGCCTCCTGGAGCACGCCGCGGGCTTGGGCGAGGTCCAGGGCTCGCTCGCGCACCGTCGCGTCGGCGAGCGGTGACGGCCCGGCGAAGTGGACCCGGTTGCTGCCGCACGTGGTGATGAGCGCGGCGGTCACGTAGGTTTCGTCGTCGATCCGGTCGACGTCGTCCAGCTCCTCGACGAGGGTCGGCCGGGGACGCGCGGGGACCAGGAAGTCGGCTCGCGAGGAACGCCAGAGGAACTCCGCCTCCTTGAGCCGCTCGGCCAGCTCCGGCCGCAGCCCGGCCCAGACGTCCCCGGCCCAGCCGGCGAGCTGCGGGTGGTGCCCGGGTTCGGCCAGCACGTGCAGCATCGCGGTCAGCTCGGCCAGCGGGGAGGCGGCGAACCGCAGCCGCCCCGGCGGCAGGCCGCCGATGTCGATCCTCAACGTCACCCCGTCATTCTCGCGGGTCGGACGGCCGATGACCGCGCCGGTTGACGGTGTCCGTCAATCGACGCGGCCAGGACGGCGGCCGGCCGCACCGTGGACGCCATGGCAACCCCCACCAAGATCCGCCCTCGTGCCCTGGTCCGGGCCTCCGGCGGTCCCCGCTATGCCGTCGCGCTGGTCGTGGACGCGCTCGGCACCGGCATGCTGCGGCCGTTCCTGCTGCTCTACGGGGTGACGGTGCTGAGGCTGTCCCCATCGGTGACGGGCATCGCCATGACGGCCGGCGTCGTGACGGGCCTGGTGTGCATGCCGGCGGTCGGCCGGTGGCTGGACCGGGGCGCGCGCAGCACGGTCGTGGCGGCATCGATGCTGGTGCGGGTGCTCGGCGTGGCGCTGCTGCTGGCCGCGCCGCCGGGGCACGTCTGGCTGTTCACGACGGCGGCGCTCTTCCTGGGCATCGGCAACCAGGCGTGGCCGGCCGCCCACGCGGCCCTGGTGGCCACGGTCGCCCACGGCCGCGAACGCGACGCGGCCCTCGCGGGCGGGCGAGCGCTGCGCAACGCCGGCTTGGGTGTGGGCGCGCTGATCGCGACGGCGTGCCTGGCGGGCGGCACCACGGCGTTGCAGGTGCTGGCGGCCTGCACCGGGCTGGCGTACCTGGCCGCGGCGACGTTGGCGTGGTCGGTCCACCTCCAGGCCCACCCGAGCACGACCCGGCCCGAGGACGCCGGACCCGCACCCCGGATGCGCGCGCTGCTGGCGGCCAACGTGATCTACGTGTTCTGCCTCAACGTCCCCGAAATCGCACTGCCGCTGGTCCTGCTGACCGAGCTGCACGCGTCCCCGGTGTGGGCGGCGGCGATCTTCGTGGCGAACACGGTGGTGGTGGTGACCCTGCAGGTGCCGGTCACGGTCCTGCTGTCCCGCTTTGCCCGGCGGACGGTGCTGTCGCTGGCCGGGGTGGTGATCGCTGCGTCGTATCTGGGTTTTCTGGCGGCCACGTCGTGGGGTGCCGCGGCGGTGGCGACGGTGTCCGTGGTGTGCACTCTTGGCGAGATCGTCTACGCGGGCAGTGCGACTGCGCTTGTCACTTCTCTTGTTCCGGCTCCGGTTTTGGGTCGCGCTCTGGCGCGGTTTCAGCTTTCCACGGGCTTTGGTCTGGCTGTGTCGCCGGCGGTGATCACCGGTCTTGCGTCTCAGGGTTCGGTTGTTCTCTGGGGAAGTCTTGCCGCTGCGACGCTGGTGTCCGCGTCGGCCGTTGCGACCGAGAAGTGAGCGCTCGGCCCGCGATAGAACGTCAGCTGCAGGTCTTCGTCGGGTGGGCAACTCGGTATGCACCCGTCGTCGCCCGCGGCGGTCTGCTTGCACGGTGCAGGCGATGAAGGCTTCGTCGACGTCCAAGTCAGCCGGGCGGCAAGAACTGCATCGCGGTACTGCGTCGCGGTGTGCCGCACATCACTCACGCCGGACAAACCAGTAGCGCGGAAAAGCCCCATTGAGCAGGATCAACCCCCGTGCTCTCCGATCTGTGGCCCCAGTACGGCCTCACCATCCTCACGCCGCGGCTCGAGCTTCGGCTCCCTCGCGAGGAAGAACTGGCCGACCTCGCCCACCTCGCCGCCATCGGGGTGCACGCGCCGGGTGAACGTCCGTTCCTGACGCCCTGGACCGACGGCGGCCCCGACGAACGCGCACGGTTCGTGCTCCAGGGCCACTGGAGCCGGCTCGCAAACTGGACCGTCGAAGCCTGGCAACTGGGCCTGGGCGTCTTTCGCGACGGCGACCCGCTCGGCGTCGTCACGCTGCGGGCGCGTGACTTCACGGTCGTCCGGGAGGTCACGACCTCCGCGTGGCTCGGAGTGGCCCACCAGCGCAAGGGCTACGGCACCGAGGCCCGCGCCGGGCTGCTGACGCTCGCCTTCGACCACCTCCGCGCGCGGGCCGCGCTCACCGAGGTGTTCCAGGACAACCACGCGTCGCAGGGAGTGTCCCGCCGGCTCGGCTACGAGCCCGACGGCATCTCCGTCGACGCCCGCGGCGACGAAGCCCTCGTCTCCGACCGGCTACGGCTCACGCGGGAAACGTGGACCCGGCAGGCGCGAACCGGGACCAAGGTGGAAGGCGTGACGGCCTGCCTGCCGATGTTCGGCCTCTGACCAGCTCAGAACAGCGTCGCCGGCTCGATCGGCTCCGGCTCGGGCAGTGCATCGAGGCCCGGCACCAGCGCTCGCACGTCCGCGTGGAAGCGGCGGGCGAGCGCCGGGGCGTCGTTGTTGTCGGGGGTGTGGACGAACACCGTCGGCGATCGGCCCTCGCGCAGCCAGCCGGCCACCTCCTCCGTCCACGGCCGCCAGCCCTCGACCGTCTCCTCGACCGAATCCCGGCCCAGGTAGCGGACGATCGGCTGGTCGGTCAGTGCCCGCGTCCGCCGGGGGAGCCGCGGTTTCTTGCCCCACGCCTCCTGCTCGGCCTCGCTGGTCGGCGGGGTCCGGAAGAAGACCGTCGTGTCGAACGGCACCCACTCGGCGTCCGCGCCGGCGAGCGCCCCCTCCAGCAGCGACGTCGAGGCGGCGTCGGTGAAGAACTCGGGGTGACGCACCTCCACGGCGCGCCGGCGGTCGGCGGGGAGCCGACGCAGGAAGCGGACGAGGGCGTCGACGTCCGCGGGGCCGAACGAGCCGGGCAGCTGCGTCCACAGGACCGCGCGTTCGCCGAGCGGTTCGATCGCGTCCAGGAACGCCCGCATCTCCGTCTCGACCCCGGCGAACCGGCGCTCGTGCGTGACGACCTTGGGCACCTTGACCACGAACCGGAAGCCGGGGTCGGTCTGCTCCGCCCACGTCTCGACGGTGTTCCGGGCGGGAGTCGCGTAGAAGGTGGTGTTGCCCTCGACTGCGTTGCACCAGCCGGCGTAGGCCCGCAGCCGTTCCTTGGCCGGCAGCGGCTGCGGCAGGAACCGCCCGGGCCACGCCTTGTGGGTCCACATCGCGCAGCCGACGTGCAGACGTCCCACCGGCGTCACCTCCCCTCGATCGTAAATGAAAACTACTACCCGGCCCGCGGCCTTTACCCTCGACGGGTGGACGACGCTTCGACGCGAATGGCGCTCTCGATCGCGAGAGCTGCCGAACACCGCGGTTGCTTCGCGCCCGCCGACTGGCCGGACGTCGCGGTCAGCCTGCTGCTGGAAGGCAACGACGATCCGGAGATCGCCGAACTGGCCGGCCTGAGCCGCCGGGTGAACGGGTGGGACACCGAACCGCTGGTGGCCGCCATCTGCGAGCGGCGCGGGATCTCGCCCCTCGGCACGGACGAGGCGGCCGCTCTCCTGGCCCGCCTGCTGGCCGACGACCTCCGCGCCCGGCCGGCCGCGGTCACCGCACCGATGATCCGCGCGCTGGCCCGGCTCGCGCCCCCGGACTTCGCCTCGGACCTGGCCAGCCGATGCTTCGCCGCGGAAGAGTACCTGGACTGCGGCTGCGCCCAGCCCGACTTCGACCTCGAGGCGGAACTGCAACGGTCGCCGACGCTGCGACTGCCCGCCGCCGTCGTCGAGGCACTCGCGCGACCGCTGCGCTCGACCCAACCCGCTCGCGGGCACTAGCCGACGCATGCAAGACCTGACCACGCGGCTGGTGCGTCGATTCGGTCCCGAGGCCGAAGCCTGGCTCGCCGACGTCCCGGCCCTCGCCGCGCGGCTGGCCTCCCGATGGGGACTCATGCTCGGTGACATGTTCGGCAGTGGGGCGTCCTCGGTCGTCTTCCGCTGTCGGCGGCCGGACGGCACGCCGGCCGTTCTCAAGCTCAGTCCCGACCGGACATTGCTGGCCAGGCAAGAAGAAATGGCACGCCTGTTCGCGCCGTCGGGGCGGGTGCCGGCCGTGTTGTGCGCCGACGCGGACGCCGGGGCGATGGTCATGGAGGAGGTCCTCCCCGGCACCGAAGCCGAAGACCTGTCACCGGCATCGCTGCCGCAGCTATGGGGCGAACTGCTCGCGGACCTGCACACGGTCACCCCGCCCGCGCGATGGCCGTGGGATCTGCGGGGCCGGTGCGACGAGGCTTTCGCCCGGGTCGGCCGGCGACTGGCCGAACCCGCCATCGGCGCGCGGATCAGCCGGGCCGACTGGCAGCGGACGATCCGACGCTGTGACGCATTGCTGGACACTCAGCACAGAATCGTCCTGCTGCACGGCGATCTGCACCTCGGCAACGTCCTCGACGGCGGCCCGTCGCGGGGCCTGGTCGCGATCGATCCGAAGGCGTGTCTGGGTGATCCGTGCTTCGACGCCGTCGACTACGTCGTCGCCGGTGCCGGGCACGAGGGTGTCGAGGTGCGTTGCCGGCGGGTCGCGACCGCATGCGGGCTCGACGGGGACCGGCTGTTCGCCTGGAGCCGCGTGATCGCGCCGATGTTCGCCATCGCCCACCTCACGAACGGCGGTCCCGAGGCGACGCTCGACGAGCTGCTCACCCTGACCGCCGGGTGAGGTCCGCCAGTTCGGCGGTGCACATCATGAGCATGCGGGTCGGCAGGTGCCGGAGGTAGTGGTCCACATCGGCACCCAGCACGAACACGTGCAGCGGCAACCCGCTTTCGTGACACGACTCGACGGCCTGGCGCACCGCGGCCAGCACCGCCGGGTGCCGGGTCCGGTACGACGACGCGACGAGGTGGTTGCCGCGGTCCGCGGCAAGGTAGAACTGGATCAGGTCCTTGGTGCCGATGAACAGCTCGCTGGCTCCCGCGGCGCGGAACCCGGCCGTCGAGTGCACGGCGGCCGGTGTTTCGAGGAAGACGCCGAGAGGTGTGTCGCCGGTCAGGCCGAGGTGCTGCCGCAGCCTCAGGAACTCGTCCTCGTCGTTGATGAACGGCAACGCGAAGCCGACGCGATCCGCGTCCCAGCCGAGGCGGTCCTGCAGGTACGCGCGCAGTGCCCGGAACGCGCGCGGATAACGCTCGTCCGCCAGTAGCCACCGGGCGCCGTGGAGGCCGAGCTCCGGGTTGGGTTCCTCCGCCACCGTCACCCCGGTCGTGATCCGGGCGGCATCGTCCGAACGGAGGTCGAGCAGCCTCATGACCAGGCGCTGGCCGGGGAGGAGCTCCTTCACCATCGAGCACAGCTCCGAGGCGATCGCTTCGCCGTACCGCTCGGCCTCGCGATCCCCGGCCCGGAGCGCGTCGACCGGGCTCAGATCGGCGGCGAAGCAGACGAACTCCTCGCGGACGAAGAAGCAGCTCGCCTGCTCGACGCGCGGCACGAGGTCGTTCGTGGACCGGATGTCGGCGGCGTCGGCGATGACCACGCAGATCGACTCCAGGTCGTCGACGCCGATACCCGGGACTCGCGCCGGCCGCGGCGCGACGTCGACACCGCCGAGGACGACCGACTCGCGGTCGACCCGGATGGTGACCTCGCCGGCGAACACGGCCGCGTCGAACTCGTCGACGCGCAAAACGGGGATTCCCCGCGAGCGGCACAGCGACTGCATGTGGCCGGTCCGGCCGCCTCGGGCGCAGATCACGGCGGACGAGACGACGATGGCGTCGTAGCAGTCGGGGCTCAGCGTCTCGACCACCAGAATGGCGCCCGCGACCGGTTTCCCGGTGGGGTTGCAGACACCGCGAACGCTCGCTCGTGGCGAGCCGACGAGCAGGGAACCCGGTATCTCACGCAAGCCCGGCCGAGGCATCACACCAGGCTGACCGACCTCCCGCCGCCGGCGCGTCTTCCCCCTTGCGGCTCCCGGTAGTCCACTGTGGACGCTCAGCCGAGCGACTCCACCGGCTCGTCGAGCGCTAGCAGGCCACGGAGTTCGCGCGGGGTGACGGACAGGTCGTTGAGCTTCGTCATGGCGGCCGTGTTGACGGCGGATCGCCGGGCGCGATCGGTCCCGCCGGAGGTGTCGCCCCCGAGGCTCGCCTCGAGCCGGGTCGTCAGTGCGTCCCGGTCGCTCTTGCGGCGCGCGGTCAGCCGACGCACCTCGAGCATGACCGAACGGGAGAACGCCTCCCCCAGGCCGAGATCCTCGGCACGCTCGCCGTAGCACGATTCGAGCCGGCGCAGCACGGTCGCGGCGACGCCGACCGAATGGTTCTTGATCGCGGCGAGGTTGAACGTGAACGCGCCGATCCGGCCGTACCGGACGATCTCGTCACCCTCGCGCGGACCGCCGATCACGGAGATCGGGCCGGACGCGGCCCCGGACGGTCCGAGGAGGGCACCCGACGCGTCGACCTCCACACCGCGCCCGGTCCGCCGGTGCCGCACGGCGATCTCCTTGCGCAGGAGCGCCGCCCAGAGCGCCGACCCGGTCCGGCCGTAGTCCGGCTCCCGCCCGAAGTTCGAGATCACGAGGTCCGCTTCGAGCGTCCGCGCCGGCGATCCGGCCACCGACACCCTCAGCGTGCCCGCCTCGGCGCCGACGATCCGGTCCACCTTGCCGGTGACGAGGGTGATCGGCCCGCCGCCGTCGATGGCCGCGTCGACGATCTCGGTCGTGTACGCGACCGCGCCGACCCGCAGCGTGGCCAGCAGCGTCCCGTACTGGTCGAGCAGGGACCGCAGGTCGGCGGCGGGGATCCGGGCCAGCACCGCGGGCAGGTGGGGTTCCCACGCTTTCGAGACCCGTTCCGCCACGACCATCGGCGCCACCTCCGGGTGTTCGCGGACGACGCTTGCGCACGCCCGTTCCCATTCGGCCGTGACGCGCCGAAGCAGGGCTTCGCGGCCCTCGTAGCTGTCGCTGTGCAGCCGCGGCGCGGGCAGATCGAGAACGCGGTGCCGGTGGTCCGGCGGGTAGGTCCGCAGCATCCGGCCGGACCGGGAGATCATCGCGATCTTTCCCGTGTGGCCACGCCGCAGCAGCAGCGCGGCCGAGTCGTACGCGGTGAGCAGCGTGCCGATGATGGCGACCGTGGCGTCTTTCCGGATGCCGAGAATGCGCGCGGTTCCCGCTTCGGAATACGGGTGCCGAACGAAGGACGGGTGGTTCGTCACGTCGGTCGCGAACGGAAGGTCCCGTTCTTCGAGGCCCGTCGCGACGACGACGTGGTCGGCGCGGAGAGTCACGCGATCGGGCTCGGTACCGTTGTGCGGCAGGGAGAACCGGTCGACGACGACGTGCGCGTCGCCTGCGCCGATCGCCACGTCGACGACTTCACCGTCGGCTTCGACCAGGGTCACGCCGTCCGCCGCTTCGCGCGCGGCTTCGGCGAGGCGGTCCGCGAGGTAGTCGGCGTAGATCCGGCGCGGCGCGGGCCCGGACTCGGTGAACGTGAAGCCGCTCCACTGCGCGGGCCAGCCGGTGCGGTCGGCCTCGGTGTTCGCCCAGGACAGGAAATCGTCGACGTCCTCACGGAACATCGACATCCGGCCGGCCTGGATGTTGAAGACGTGGTGCCAGTGGTTGCCCGCCCGGTGGTAGGCCACGCCGGCGCTGCGGTATTCGGGATGCCGCTCGATCAGCAGAACCTGCAGGGGTTCTCGCGCGAATTGGAGGAGCCTGACCGCGGTGGCGGTGCCGCCCAAGCCCGCGCCGACGATGACCACCCTGCGAAAACCGTCCGAGAACCGCATCTGTGCCACTCCTGCGCTTCGACAGCGAGCGATGAGATTACCTGGTGCCGCCCCGGATACGCGGCGTCCGATCGTGTCCGCGCATTCACCCGACCGGGGGCGAATCGGTCACCGGCCGGTCGTCGCCCCGGTGGCGGACGCGATGAGGGTCATCGGCCAGCGGATATCTTCGGTCGTTTCCTGGAGAATCGACACCCCGTTCCGGTGCGAACCGGCGAGCCGGCCGCCGGTGGCGAGGCAGTTTCGAACCAGGGAAAGCAGCTCGTCATTCGCGAACCCCGGCTGAAGGTCGTGCTCCCAGATTTTCAGCGCGTGCAGCGCCGCGCGTCGCGAGACGTCCGGAGTCTCCGCGTACCAGTGTCCGCCCATTCTGCTCTGCGGCGCGTGGCCGGTCGGCGGCACACGCCGGCCGAGCCGCTTCTGCCGCACGCGCGCGTTCGTGTACTGAGTCGCCTCCGCGCGCCACACCGCGCGGCTGGCCTCCAGCTCCTCCAGCGCACGCACCAGCGCCCGCTCGTGCCGCTGGTACGGCCCGGCCAGCTCCTCGAGAAAGCTCAACGTCGCCCGGTGGCCGATCGGGTGGTACAGGCTCACGCACGAACACAGCGCCGCGACCCGCCGACCGTGCGCGAGCCGTCCGTCACGCACCCTCCGCGCCCGCTCTCCGAACCCCATCAGGCGACCCTACCCACCGGCTCGCTCGAGCTACGGGCCGTCCCGATCTCCGCCGCGCGCCGACGGCCGTCCCTCGCCCTCGATGGGCTCCGGCCTGCTGCCGATGACCGGACGCGCCGCCGAGCCGGGCGGCTCGCTCGTCGCGCTCGGCGGCGCGGTCGTGCGCCAGTGCGGCGCGCAGCAGTCCCTTCCGGGCCCGGACCCCGCGACGAAGAGCGGAGGCACCGGATTTCCGGTGCCCCCGCTCCCGTGTCTCCCGCGAACCGTCAAACGGTGTGCGGGCTGTGCGCGACGGTGTTCCAGCCCGAGGCGTGGACGCCGGCGTCGCCGCCGTTGCCCGCCCAGCCGGAGTTCCCGCCGGTGGTGGTGCTGTCGTTCCCGGCGTCACCGGTCCAGCCGGTGGCACCCGTGGTGCCCGAGTCGCCCGAGGTCACCGCGGTGTGCGACTTCGTGCCACCCTGGTGCCAGCCACCGCAGTGGTGGCGGCCCTGCTGCTCGTGCCCGCGGGCCGACGTGACGGCGGTGTTGCCGCCGGTCGAGCCCGAGTCACCCGAGTTGCCGGACGTGCCGCTCACCGCGTTGTTGTGGCTGGTGGCGTTCCCGGCGTCGCCGGAGTTGCCACCGTTGCCGCCCTTGGCGGTGCCGGACACGAAACCCAGGACGCCCTGCTCGTGCCGGTTCCAGCTGCTACCACCGGCGTTCGTCCCGGACGCGGCCGTGGTGGCGTCGCCACCGTTGCCCGCGTTGCCGGAGTTCCCGCCGGTCGTGGTGCTCCAGTTGCCCGCGTCACCGGTCGAACCGGTGGCGCCGGTGTCACCCGAGTTACCCGACGTCACCGTGGTGGCCGACTTCGAGCCGCTCTCGTGGTGCCAGCGGTTGCCCTGGCCACCCAGAGTCCAGACGACGGCGGTGTTGCCGCCGGTGGAACCGGAGTCGCCCGAGTCGCCGGAGTTCCCGGTCACCGCGCTGTTGTGGCTGTCCGCGTTACCGGCGTCGCCGGAATTGCCACCGTTGCCGCCGGTGGCGGTGCCGGTGACCGAGCCCAGGACGCCCGTCTTGCCGCCCTGGTCGTGACGCTTCCAGCTGCTGCCACCGGAGTTCTTCCCGGACGCGGCCGTGGTGGCGTCGCCACCGTTGCCCGCGGTGCCGGAGTTCCCGCCGGTGGTGGTGCTGGTGTTCCCGGCGTCGCCGGTCGAGCCGGTGGCGCCGGTGTTCCCGGAGTCACCCGAGGACACGGTGGTGCTGCACTGCGCCAGCACGCACAGGCCGTAGGCGCTGTTGCCGCCGGTGGAGCCGGAGTTCCCGGAGTCGCCCGAGTTCCCCGACACCGCGGAGTTGCCGCTGGTGGCGTTGCCGGCGTCGCCGGAGTCGCCACCGTTGCCGCCCTTCGCGGTCCCGGTCACCGAGCCGAGGACGCCGCGGGCGCCCCGCGAGTCCGCGGTGTTCTTTCCGGTCGCCGCCGCGGTCCCGGAGCCGCCGTGGCCGGCGGTCCCGGAGTTGCCGCCGGTGGTGGTGCTGGTGTTCGAGGCGTTCCCGGTCGACCCGGTCGCGCCCGTGTTCCCGGAGTCGCCCGAGGACACCGAGGTGCTGCACTGGGCCAGCACGCAGACGCCGTAAGCGCTGTTGCCGCCGGTCGAACCGGAGTTGCCCGAGTTGCCGGAGTTCCCGCTGACAGCGTTGTTGCCGCTGGTCGCGTTCCCGCCGGAGCCCGAGTCGCCGCCGTTACCGCCGTTCGCGGTGCCGGAGACGACCGAGTGCAGCGTGGTGCCGAGCCCGCCGAGCGGGCCCTGGTTCCCGGTGTCCGCACTGGCCACCGCTGACCCCAGCAGGACGAACCCGCCGGAGATGAACGCGGCGGTCAGGCCGCGTCGCACGTACTTGTGCATGACTTCCCTTTCCTACTCTCTGTCCATTGTGGATTTTGAGGGTGGAAAGGGTTTGTCAGCTCGGATGGTCGTTGCCGTAGTACTCGAGCCAGTGCAACGACCACGCCCCGGCGGGTGGTGCCCGCCACGTGCGATCGGTACCGGGAACGGCGCTCCCGGCCGTGGTCACGGCGTACTCGCCGCCGTGCTGACCACCCGGACTCGCCGACATCGCCCCGCTCGTACCGGAGACATCGGCGGGTAGCCCGCCGCCCGAACCGGACCACGGACCGGCCACCCCGGAAATCGTCTCCCGGGTGACGTGGCGATGGTGCGCGTCCCCGTGCCCGTGCCCGGCAACGGCCGGAAGGCCCGTCACCTGGGCCGGAGAACCTGTCTCACCGGGCGCCGACGACGGTACTGGCTGCCCGGTCACCGGCGACAGCACACGGTCGGTCCCGATCGGCCGCACCACGGGTGCGGTCAGCGGAGCCGTCGCGGCCAGCACCGGCTCGGTCACCGGCGACAGCGCGTGCAGCACCGGCTCCACCGCGCGCGACACCGGCGCGACGACGGGCTCGAGCCCATCCGTCACCGGCTTCACCACCGGAGCCAAGCGCGACGTCACGGCGTGCAGCGTGCCCGCCACCGGCTCGACCACTGGAGCCACGCGCGATGCCACCGCGTGCACCGTGCCCGCCACCGGCTTCACCGCCGGAGCCAGGCTCGTTGTCACCGAATGCACCGCGCCCGCCATCGGCTCGACCACCGGAGCCACCTGCGACGTCACCACATGCACCCCGCCCACCACCGGCTCGACCGGCTTCACCACGCCGTGCGCGGCGTCACCGGCCCGATCGAGCAGGCTCGGCCGGTCCGGCGGCGGCGCTCCCGGAGAAGCGTCCGCGGCCTGCGACACGGCCAAGGCCAGCAGGGTGAACCCGACCAACGCACCGGCCACCACGAGCACCCGCAGCAGCACCGGATGCCGGACCAGCGTGTCGTCCGTCTGGGAAGTATCCATCCATTTCACCCCCTTTCGAGTCTGGACTTCACCGTCAGTCGTGTTTCGGCGCGACACCGATCACCGGATTGGGTCTAAATCACTATTTTTTCTTTCGCCCCAACGTGTTTACTACCTCTGAGTAGCGGGTAACTGCGTCCGTTTTCGGGTGTCCCGTCCGGACACTTCACCCACTCGGGAAATCGACCCATCCGCCGCGCGCCCGGCGCCGAACGCGCACTGTCCACGAAGGATCCGTCCCGCCGCCGGGGTCCGGCGGCGGGCAACGTCCGCCGTCCGTGCGGGCGGGTTAGGAGATCACCCGTGTTTGGCAAGCGCTATGCCGCGTCGATGATCAACCGCAGTGCCGAAAACGACCAGGACCGCCGCCGCTTCCTCAAGGCGGCCGGCATGACCGGCCTCGGGGTCGTCGGAGCGGGCGCCCTCGGCGGCCTCACCGCCGGGACCGCGTCCGCCGGCGCCCGGCCCGCCGCCGCGGCAGCCGCCCCGAGCGGGGTGAGCGACGGCGCCGTCCTGAACTTCGCCCTCAACCTCGAGTACCTCGAAGCCGAGTTCTACCTGCACGCCACGACCGGCAAGGGCTTGGCCGACGCGATGACCACCGGCACCGGCACCCGCGGCGGCGTCACCGGCGGCCGCGCCGTCCGGTTCCAGACCAAGGCCGCCCGCCAGTACGCGCAGGAGATCGCCGGGGACGAGAAGGCCCACGTCCAGTTCCTGCGCACCGCCCTCGGCTCGGCCGCGGTCAGCCGCCCCGCGATCGACCTGCAGTCCAGCTTCACCGCCGCCGCCCAGGCCGCCGGCCTGGTCAAACCCGGCCAGACCTTCGACGCGTTCTCCTGCGAGGAGAACTTCCTGCTCGCCGCGTTCCTCTTCGAAGACGTCGGCGTCACCGCCTACAAGGGCGCCGCCCCGCTGATCACCAACAAGACCTACCTCGAAGCCGCGGCGGGCATCCTCGCGGTGGAGGCGTACCACGCGGCCAACATCCGCAGCGCGCTCTACCAGCGTGGCGACGGCAAGGCGACCGTCAAGCTCTCGAACGCCCGCGACAGCCTCGACGGCTCGAGCGACGACGACCAGGGCGTCATCGACAGCCACGGCAACGCCAACATCGTCCCCACCGACGCCAACGGCATCGCCTACAGCCGCTCCCCCGGTCAGGTCCTCAACATCGTGTACCTGACGAACAAGGCCGCCAAGTCCGGCGGGTTCTTCCCGAAGGGCGTCAACGGCGAAGTGAACACCAGCGCCGCCAACTGACCCGGCGCTCGAACCCGGCCGGCTCGGCGATCGACCAATCCGATCGCCGGGCCGGCCCGAACCATGAACCGGGCCGGTGTCGAGGGAAGGTCGGTTTCAGCGATGGATTTCGACAACGAGCTGGCGCGGCTCACCCGCCGGGTCGCCGGGGCGGCCGAAACCACCGTCGGGCTGGGTGAGCTTCCGGACCTGCGTCAGGTGCGGAACCTCGTCGCCGACGCGCTGATGTTCGGTGCATGCCCCGGCGACCGGTTCGGCGGGGTCCTGCTCGTGATCGACGAGCTGGTCGGCAACGCCTACCGGCACACCACCGCGGCGCGCGAACTGCACGTCACCCGCGCCTCCGGGAACCTGCTGGTCGAAGTGAGCGACCGCGATCGGGACGTCACCTCGGTGCGGGCTCTCGGCCCGGGATCGGGCCGGTTCGGCCTGCGGCTGGTGAGCCAGCTTTCCCTCGACTGGGGCGTACGCGCCGACGGCGACGGCAAGGTGGTCTGGGCACTCGTGCCGATCAGGCTCTTCCCCGCGCCTCTCGAAGGGCCGGCCGCCGCCACGACCCTGGAGTGATCCGGCGGTGACGGCGACCGGCGGGACGCCGCCGCTGTTCGGCGTCCCCCGACGGCGGATCCCCTGCACCCCGCCGTCAGACCGGACCGCCTCCCGAGACCCGTCCGGGAAGCGGAAACACGGCCGTCGCAGCTCCCCGGGATCGAGGAACTGCGACGGCCGTTCGTTCACCGGGCCACCCGCAAGGGAAGGCTGACAGCCCGGGAGCCGGTGTTACTTGTTGGTGCCGGGGGTCAGCACCTTGTCGATCACGAAGACCGTGGCGTTCTTCGTGGGGATGTTGCCGCACAGGATCTTCGCGCCGTTGACGGTCATGTTCTCGCCCGAGCCCTCGATCTTCAGCTGGCCACCGGCGGCGTTCAGCGAGTCGAGCATGCCGGCCGACTCGAGACCCTTGGCGTCGTAACGCTTGCCGACGACGTGGTACTGCAGGATCGGCGACAGCTCGGCCGGCTTGCCCGCCAGCTCTGCGAACTTCGCGTCACCCAGCGCGGCGAACGCCGGGTCGGCCGGCGCGAACACGGTGATCGCCGGGGCGCTGTTGAGCGTGTCGACCAGGTTGGTGGCCTTGACCGCCGCGACCAGCTTGGTCAGCAGCGGGTTCGTCGACGCCGCCGACGCGACCGGCTGCGGGCCCATCGAGTCGAGCGAACCGGGCGCGGAGCCCTGCGGCAGCTGCGAACAGGCCGGACCGAAGACGTCGGCGTTGGTGGTCACGCCGTTGGACGCGGCGGAGTCGGCGGAAGACGACGGCGCGGCCATCGACGACGACGGCGCCGGGGCGCTGGAGCTGCCCGAGGAAGCGGTGTCGCTGCCGCTGCACGCGGTGAGGGTGAGCGCGGCGGCCGCGGTCAGGCCGATGCCGGCAATACGAAGGTTACGCACGAGAATTCACTCCAATTGATTACGCGGCTGAGGCGACCGGTTTCGGTATCCGCCTCTGTTACTGGGTATTCGTGGCTCCGAGTCGACCGGATTGGTGGATCGGAAAAGAAATTTCAGGCGGCCGTGAACGTGACGTTGTGCCAGCCGGTCGCGCCGTCGGGCACGGTGCCCGCGCGCATGTCGGTCTGGGTGTAGCCGGTCTTGTCGGTGGCGCGGCAGAACACCTGGTGGACACCCGAGGGGATGTCGATTTCGGTCCACCACATCCGCCAGGTGTTCAGGTTGACCTCCTTCGACAGCGTCGTCTCCTGCCACGGACCCTGGTCCATGCGCACTTCGACCTTCTCGATCCCGGTGTGCTGCGCCCACGCGACCCCGGCGACGCGCACCTTTCCCTTTTGGACGTTCGCGAAGCCGCGGTGGGAGTCGATCCGCGACTCCGTCTTGATCGGCGCCTCGCGGGCCCAGCTGCGCTTGAGCCAGTACGCCTGGCGCGCGTCCCACGTCGTGACCTCGATGTCGACGACCCACTTCGTCGCCGACACGTAGCCGTAGAGGCCGGGCGTGACCAGCCGGGCCGGGAACCCGTGCTCCAGCGGCAGCGGCTCGCCGTTCATCCCGATCGCGAGCATCGCGCCGCGGGCGCGGTCCTGCCCCGCGGCGACCGGCGTGCCCGACGTCCAGCCGTCGACACTGGTGCAGAACAGCTGCTCGGCGCCGGGTTTCACCCCGGCTTCGGCGAGCAGGTCGGCCAGGTCGACGCCGATGAAGTTCGACGTCGACACGTAGTCGCCGCCGACCTCGTTGGACACGCAGGTCATCGTGACGGTGCGTTCGACCAGGGGCCGGTTGCGGATGTCGTTGTAGCTGAAGCGGACTTCGCGGTCGACCATGCCGTGCAGGCGCAGGCTCCAGTCCTCGGTGCGCACCTGCGGCACCGACAACGCGGTGTCGACGCGGTAGAACTTGTCGTTGGGGGTCAAGAACGGCGGCGTGCCCAGCTTCGCGAAGTCCGCGTCGGCCGGGATGGCCGGCGCCGTGCGTGCCGGGACCAGCTTGCCGACCGCCTCCCGCGACGCCGTCGCATCCCTCGATGAGCTGATCAGCTGACCACCGAGCCCGGCCGCCCCGGCCCCGACGACGACCCCCGCGCCGCCGAGCAGGAACGCCCGCCGTGACGTGCCGGTCTTCTCGTCGGAGCCGGACTCCCGCCACACGCGAGGCGCGATCCGGTGCAAGAGAAGAAAAACCGCGATTCCCACGACCAGGCTCGCGATCGGCGCGAGCAGCGCCACCGCGGTCAGGTCGGGACGCTCGAACACGGCGAAGGCACCGACCAGGCCGAACAGCGCGATGAGCACGGTGCCCGGGACGGGCGACCGTCGCGACAGGACTCCCGCGAGCGCGGCGACGCCCAGCATCACCAGCGCCATGCTGCCCAGGAGCACCAGCTTGTCGTAGGTGCCGAAGGTGCGGACGGCGAAGTCCTTCAGCTCGACCGGGGTGAGGTCGATGGCGCCGTTGCCCACGGCGAGGTACGGCGAGGCGTTGATGCTGATGAAGCCCGCCACCAGGTGCCCGGCCGCCAACGCGGCGGCGAGCGCGAGGACTCCGGTGAACGCCGCCGCGAAGAAGCGCAGCCGCGTCGGCGTCGGCGGAGCGGGGGTGTCCGGCGGGTGAGTCACTTCGGTAGCGGCCATACCCGTTGTTCGGGCCTGAGGCGGCGCGGTATGGGTCTGTGACCGCGACGACACCTGGAACACGCCCGAACAGGTGACGGCCGGGCCGGTCCGGATATCCGGACCAATACGCGGGGCCTCGACCGACGAATCAACGGCGACAGGTCGTCCACGGCGCACTCCGTTCGCCGTGGGCGCGGCTCGGCTCCGGCCGGGAAGGATTCGCCATGGCCGCCGCGCGCGCCACGTTGACCGCTCTCCGCCCACTACCCGACGCGCCGGCGACGTCCGAGGAACTCCTCGGACGCGTGGCACTCGGTGACGAGCACGCGTTCTCCGTTCTCTACGACCGGCTCGCCGGTCCGGTCTTCGGGACCGTGCTGCAGGTGCTGCGCTCCCGGCCGTACGCGGAGGAGGTGACGCAGGAGGTGCTGCTCGAGATCTGGCACAAGGCCGCGCGGTTCGACCCGGCTCGCGCGAAGGTCACAACGTGGGCGCTGACCATCGCGCACCGCCGGGCCGTGGACCGGGTCCGCTCCGAGCAGTCGGCGCGCGACCGCGAGGACCGTGTCGAACTGCTCGACGTGCGCCAGCCCTACGACGACGTCGTCGAGACCGCACTGTCCACAGAGGAACACCAGCAGGTCCGCGACGCCCTGTCCGCGCTGACCGAGCTGCAGCGGGAATCCCTGCTGCTCGCCTATTACCACGGACTCACGTGCCGCGAGGTCGCCGAAAAGCTCGGCGTCGCGCTCGGCACCGTCAAGACCCGCGTGCGCGACGGCATGATCCGCCTGCGGGACGCGTTGGGAGCGACCCGATGACCACGGCCGACGTCCACACCCTGACCGGCGCGTACGCCCTCGACGCGGTCACCGACGTCGAGCGGGCCGCGTTCACCCGGCACCTGGCCGAGTGCCCGGTCTGCGCGGGCGAGGTGGCCGAGTTCCGCGCGACGGCCGCGAAGCTCGGACTGGCGGTGACGGCGTCCCCCACGTCCCGGCTGCGCAGCCGGGTCCTGACCGCGGTCGCCACGACGCGGCAAGTCCCGCCGTCGGTCCCCGCCAGGCGCAAGCGCGCGACGGTCGCGCTGGCCGCGGTCGCCGCCGCGGCCGCGGTCCTCCTCGGCGGGATCGGCATCGGTGCGCTCCAGTCGTCGTCCCCGACGGCTCAGGTCGCCGAGCCCGCCCCGGACGCGATCACGATCCGCGCGAGCGCCACCGCGGGCGGCGCGGCGACCGTGAGCTTCTCGCGGCAACACGGCGAAGCTGTCGTCACGGCGCAGTCGCTGCCCGGGCTCGACGCGGGTCACGCGTATCAGGTCTGGCTCATCGGGCGCCGCGGCGCGCAGTCCGCCGGACTGCTGCACACCGGATCCGGCACGGTCATCGCGGCCTTGCCGGCAGACGTCGACCGCGTCGGCATCACGACAGAGCCCGCGACGGGGTCGCCGCAGCCGACGACGCCGGCGGTCGTCCGGGTGCCGATCACCTGATCCCGGGCGCACACCGCATCGGCGGGATCAGCGAGCCGAGCAGTCGGCGTCGGCTCGGTGGGGTCTCGGGATCCATCTCCACAGCGCCCCCGCCGCCGCGAAACCGACCAGGCCGCTCGCCACGATTCCCGCGCCGAGGCCCGCCAGTGCCGTCACCGCCGACAGGATCAGCGGACCCACCCCCGTGCCGATGTCCGCCAGCTCGTTCCAGATTCCGATGTGCGTCGGCCGGCCGACCTTCGGGGAGACGTCGGCGCCGAGGGTCATCACGATGCCCGAGCCGATTCCGTTGCCGAAGCCCATCAGCATCGCCACCACCGTCAGCAGCGCCGCGCCGCTCGCGAGGGGCATCACCAGGAACGACACGCCCAGCACGAGCGTCGCCGGCACCGCGACCCAGCGCCGGCCGTAGCGATCCATCACCTTGCCGGCCGGGTAGAACGTCAGCGCGTCGACGGCTCCGGCGATGCCGTAGATGATCGAACTGGTCGTCGGCGACAGGCCGATGTGCGCCGCCCACAGCGGCACCACCGTCTGGCGGGTCTGGCGGATCGCCGACAACAGGAGGATTCCGACGCCGAGCGTCGCGTACACCCGCCACTGCTGCTTGAGCATGCCCCGGGTCGTGACCGCGGACGCGGCCGCCCGGTCGTCGGCCGTGACCTCCAGGTCGGGCACCCGCAGCACCAGGGCACCCGCCGCGAAGATCGCGGCCAGGCTCACGTAGTACGCGCCGGGCAGTCCGGCGAACTGCATCACCGCGGCGCCGGCGAACGGCCCGAGGAACACGCCGATCCGCATGCTCCCGCCCAGCGTCGACAGCGCCCGGGCCCGCATGTGCGCCGGGACGATCTCGGTCAGGTACGTCTGGCGGGCCAGGCTGTAGACCGCGGCGGCCGCTCCGATCAGCGTGACCCCGCTGCCGTAGAGCAGCAGCGACCACGGTCCGTGCCCCGCGTCGACCAGGCAGACCAGCAGGCCCACGACCATGACGGCCGCCGCCACCAGCATCGACCTGCGTTCACCGACCCGGGTCGCGAGCATGCCGGCCGGGATGTTCGCGGCCAGCGAGCCGACCCCGAGCAACGCGGCGATCAGCGCGGCCGTCGACGTGGTCGCCCCGCGGTCGATCGCGCTCAGCGCGATGACCGGCAGCACGGCTCCCTCGGACACCCCGAACAGGGCGGCCGGCCCGTACGCCGCCGCGGCGACCGAGCGCAAGCGGAACTCTTCGACCATGTCCGACCATCATGCGCGACGGCGGCGAACCGCTCGGCACGGGACCGCCGCGGAGTGATCTTCGTCGCTCGGACACGTCTCTTACCAGGGCATTCCGGACTAACAGCTCCAGTGCATCCGCAAGGAGGCGATGTCGTCCCACAGGCCGGCGTCGAAGTTCGCCCAGGCGCGGAACCGGCGGTGGTCCGCGCCGCTCGGCGTGGTCCCGACGAACTTGCGCCAGTCGCCCTCGACCGGGTGCTCGGTGGCCAGCGAGCCCAGGATGGTGCCGCGCGCGTCGAGCAGGTCGACGTGCCAGATCACCCAGGCGGGGCCGGGTTCGCCGGCCACGGTGCCGTCGAAGGCGGCGGTCCCGTCGGGGAAGAGCGTCCACCGGGCGCCCTCGAAGACCGTGCGGCACCCCCGCCGGAGCGGGCCCCAGGTGAAGGCCCACGGCGTCCAGCCGGCGAGCCGCTCCGCCGCGGCGTTCGCCGTCGCCACGATGACCGACGGATCCATGTCACAGCCTCTCGTCGAACTCGGCCTTGGCGAAGGACAGAGACTCCGGCGACGGCCCTGATACGCCTCAGCGGCCGGGTGTCGCGGGCAACGCGAGGGACAGGGCGAGGGTGCCGTCGAGGAACATCAGCCCGCGCTCGCCGAAACTCCGGAAAGCCTTTTCCACGGCCGAAACCGGCATCGTGAGGCCGAGTTCGCGCTGCACGGCTTGAGCGGTCCGCGGCCGGTCCACACAGGCCAGGTAGACGTCGGCGAGCGTGTCGCGGAAGGTGAACGTGCCGTGGGTCTCGGGGTGCCGGCCGTCGTAGATCTGCAGGAAACCAGGGGCGCAGCGGTACACCAGCACCGGCGGCTGCTTCGCTTCCCAGGCGGCGGTCCACGCCGACACCGCGTCCTTCAGGGGTGCGTAGACCTCGGGTGGCAGCTCGTCTTCCGGGGCGTAGTCGAAGAAGTAGGCGACCCGGACGACGTCCACAGTGGACGGATAGACGTGGCGGTAGCTGGACTCGGGCTCCCGCGCCCGCAGCGGGAACCGGTCCGGCTGGGTGAACAGCGGGCTGAACCGCTCCAGCCACAGCCGGTTCGCCCCGGACGGCGGCTGGAGGTGGACGAGGTGCGGGACGGCCGCCGTCTGTGCCGCGTACTCCTCGGCCGGCTCGCCCGGGAACCCGCACAGGATGTTCCAGGCGACCCCGATGCCGTAGTAGCGGGCCCAGCGCAGGAAGTTGACGTTCTGCGCGGCGCGGACGCCCTTGTCCATCAGCCGGAGCACCGCGGAGCTCAGCGATTCCAGGCCGGGCTGCAGCTGCGTGACGCCGGCCGCGGCGAGGAGCTTCAGCTGCGCGCGCGTGAGGTTCGCCTTGACCTCGTAGAAGATCTGGTACTCGCGGCCCGCCTCGCTGAGCGCAGGCAGCAGCTCTTTGAGGTAGCCCGGTTCGAGGATGTTGTCGACGGCGTCGAACCGGAAGGTGCGGTAGCGGCGCGCCTGCTCGTCCAGCTCGTCGAGCACCCGGGACGCCGACTTGGCCCGGAAGCGCATGGTCGTGCCGTTGAGGCCGCAGAAGGTGCAGTGGTGCTTGGCGCCCCACCAGCACCCGCGCGCCGACTCGAACGGGAGCGCGATGTGCTCGGTCGGCAGGCCGAGCCGAGCCGCCCGCTCGAAGTACTCGCCGTAGTCCGGCACGGGCAGCTCGTCGAGCCGCTCGTGCGGCGGCTCGGCGGGGGTGGCGACGACGTCGTCACCGACCCGCCGGGCGACCCCGGGGATCGCACCCGGATCGCCGCCGTTCGCCAGTGCGTCGAGCAGCCGGGGGAAGGCGACATCGCCCTCGCCGAGCACGGCGAAGTCGATGCAGCCCACGGACCGCACCAGTTCCCGGCCCATCTCCCCTTCGAAGTTGGCCCCGCCGAACACGGTGACGACGTCCGGATCGCGCTCCTTGAGCCGCCGGGCGAGCGCGAACGACGCCGCGTTCTGCTGGAACGTCGAGCTGAAGCAGACCACCGGAACACCGGCGAGTTCGTCGGCGACGGCGTCGAGGTACGCGGGAACGTCCTGCTCGCGGATCGCGAGCAGCCGCTCCGGACCGTCCAGGTAGGACAGTTCGGCGCCGAGCTCGTCGAGCAGCTTCCCGTCCGGGTCCGGCGCGGCGTCGCCGAACGCCTCGACGGAGAACAGCCAGTCCCCGATCTGCCGGCCCCGGTGATCGGCGAGCCGCCGGTAGTGGTCGAGCCCGATCCGCACGGCGAAGTCGAGGTTGGCGTGCAGGGTGCGCACGGAGAAGCCGTGCTGCCCCGCGATCGCCTTGAGCAGGCCGAGCTGAATGGACGGCCGATCGGCTTCGAGGAACGGCATGGAAACGAGCACCACCGGCGGCGCGGTCACTGTCGGCTCACTTGATCAGACTCTGTTTGATCATCCGGGGGATCACGACGGACGCCGCGCTGTCGGTCACCGACTCGGCGGCGGCAGGGTTGTACGCGAGTAGCAAGTCGGCCTGGTCCGGACTGAAACAGCCCTGGAACCCGCTCTCGAGTTCCTCTTCGGGGCTGGTCGCCATCCAGGCGAGTTTGAAGATCTGGTGCAGCAGTTCGCCCTGCTTTCCAGGCAACCCTTGCAATCGGGCGACCTCGGTGTGGAAACCTTCGAGTTCGTTCGGCTCCATCTCAGACATGGGACTCCTCCTGGGTGTTCGGCTCTTCACTGTGGGCTTGGGTCAACCTGGCCCGGACTTCGCTGGCTTCGGGATGGGCGAGCCCCGCCAGGATGTCGTGGGCCTGCTGCCAACCGGACCGTGCCGTGTCGAGGTCGCCGAGGTCGCGATGCAGGTTCGCGAGCTCGATGAGCACTCTCGCCTCGGTGACGGGGTATCCGTTGCGGTGCAGCAGATCCACGGCGGTTTCGTAACAGGTGATCGCCTGGCCGTGGTCGCCGAGCTGGTGGTGGGCATAGCCGAGGCTGTGCCAGCTCTGCGCCGCGCCCATGTGGTCGCCGAGCTGTTGCTGCAGGTCGATCGCCTGCCGGCAGTAGCCGATGGCCACCGAGTGCTCGCCCAGCAGCGCGCGGAACCAGCCGACCGCGTTGAGCGATGCGCCCTCGCCGGCGCGGTGCTCCGCCGTGCGGAACATGTCCAGGGCCTGCTCGGCGTGGGCCAGCGCATCGGCGACGGCGCCCTGCCGATCCAGCATCCAGGCGAACTGGCGGTGCGCATACGCCTGGCCGACGACATCACCGACCGCCGTGGACAGTCCCAAGGCCGCTTCGAGATCCGCTCGGGCGTCGGCGTACCGGCCGAACCACACGTGGTTGCAGCCCAGGTGCAGGTGCGCGAACGCCTGCTTCCGTTCGTCACCCAGCCGTCGTGCCGCGGCCAGGGCCGCGGTCAGGACATCACTTTCGTCGTGCCAATGGCCGCGCATTGCGAGGAATCTGCGCAGTGCCCAGGCCAGCTCCCACACCCGCGCGTCGAACGCGGCATCGACGTCGACCGCCTGCAGCAGCACCCGGTGCTCCGTCTCGAACCACGCCAGCGCCCGCCGGTGGTCGACGATCCGCTCGGCCTCCGCCCCCTCCGGCAACGGAGTCAACGCGGGCGGGACCTCCAGGCGGGGGTCGAGGAACCCGTCCGCGTGGTAAGCCGTGTGGGCGTAGTGGCCGAGCAGCCGGTGGACCGCCGACGTCCGCTCGAGGGAAGTGTCGGACTCCTGGACCAGCTCGTCGGCGTACGCGCGCAGCAGGTCGTGCATCGTGTAGCGGCCGGGTGCGTGCTCCGCGACCAGGTGCGCGTTCGCGAGCTCGGCCAGCAGCGGCCGCACCCGGGCGGCGGGCAGGCCAGCCAGGCTCGCCGCCGCGCGGGTGCCGATGTCCGGGCCGCGGTGGAGACCCAGGAACCGGAACAGCCGGGCGGCCGCGGGGTCCAGCCACCGGTACGACCAGGAGAACACCGCGCGGGGGTCGGTCGCCGGGTCGGCGCCGGCGAACTCGTCGAGGCCGCCGCGCGCGTCGCGCAGCTGGCCGGCCAGCGCGGCCAGGCTGAACGCGGGGTACGTCGCCGCGCGCGCCGCCACCACGGCCAGCGCCAGCGGGAGGTGCGCGCACAGGCCGATGATCTCCTCGGCCGCGCCCGCGTCGGCCGCCAGCCGCTCGGCGCCGATCCGGCGGCGCAGCACGGCGTGCGCCTCGGCGTCGTCGAGGAGGTCGACGACGAACGGGTGCGCTCCCTCCGTGACCAGGCCGGCGAGCTGGTCGCGGCTGGTCACCACGACCACGCAGGCCCGCGCGCCGGGCAGCAGCGGCCGCACCTGCCCGGCGTCGCGGGCGTTGTCCAGCACGATCAGGACCCGCCGGTTCGCCAGCAGCGTCCGGTACAGGCCGACCTGCGCGTCCAACGTGGACGGGATCCGCTCCGCCGGCACTTCGAGCGCTTCGAGGAACCCGCGCACCGCCGCGGCCGGCGTCATCGGCGACCCGGCGGGGTCGAAGCCGCGCAGGTTGACGTACAGCTGGCCGCCGGGGAAGTCACCGGCGACCGAGTGTGCCCAGTGGACGGCCAGCGTGGTCTTGCCGACCCCGGCGGTCCCCGAGAGGACGACGGTCCGCGCGGCCGGCGCCGGTCCGCCGGTCACCTCGCCGAGCCGGCGCAACGCGTTCTCGCGGCCCGCGAACCCCGGGGTGTCCGGCGGCAGCTGGGCCGGCGAAGACGGCGACACGACCGGCGCCACGGGAGCCGCTGGAGCCGCCGCCGGCAGCTCGCCCCGCAGGATCGCTTCGTGCAGCGCGCGCAGCTCGGGGCCCGGGTCGGTGCCGAGCGCCTCGGCGAGCCGCTGCCGCACGACGGCGTAGCGGTCGACGGCTTCGGCGTCGCGCCCGGCCTCGTGCAAGGCGCGCATGAGCAGGACTTCGAGAGGCTCCGTGAGCGGGTACTCCGCGGCGAGGTCGGCCATCGCGGCGATCACGGCGTCGGGCCGGTGCAGCCGGAGCTCGAGCTCGCCCCAGCGCACGGCCGCGTCGAGCCGTCGCCGGTGCCACGTCGCGCGGACCCCGTCGGCCCAGTCGCCCCGCAGGCCGGCCAGCGGCGCGCCCCGCCAGAGGAGCAGCGCTTCGCGCACCGCGGCGGCCCGGTTCTCCTCGGTTTCGGAGACGTCATTTCCGCGTTCGACCAAATGTGCGAACCGGTTCAGGTCAACCGCGCCGGGATCGATTTCCAGCACGTATCCCGCGTGGCGCCGGGCGACCTCGGTCTTTGTCCCGGTCAGCTCGGTGACCTCGGTGAGCAGCTGCCGAATTCGGCTCAGGTGGGAATACACCACATTGCGCGCTTCACCCGGCGGGTCGTCACCCCAGACGCGGTCGATGAGCGTCTCGATCGGCACCGGGCGTCCGGCGTCGATCACGAGCGCCGCCAGGACGGCCTGCCGCCGCGGCGTCCCGACGTCCAGCGGCTCTCCCGCGACGCGGAGCTGCACCTCCCCGAACAGCAGGAACTCCATGCGGCGGACTCCCCGTGCTCGACGCGCCCCGACCGGCCCCGTCGATGCTGCTCGCCCCGCAAGGTCTCTGCAAGGTCGGCGAGCAGGGCGTGGCGAAATCGTGAACCCGGGAACATCCCAGTCCGAGGAGGGGCCATGCACGACTCGCCGGTGACATTGCTGGAAAATGCCGCTCGAGGTGCCGAATGGGCTTGGCGGGATATCGTCGAACGATATTCTTCGCTGATCTCGTCGGTGTGCGCGCAGTACCGGATCGGCAATGCCGACACCCAGGACATCAGTGGCGCGGTGTGGCTGCGGCTGCTGGTGAACCTGCCGAAGCTCCGGGAACCCGAAGCGCTGCCCGGCTGGCTGCGCACCACGACCCGGCACGAATGCCTCCGGCTGCTGCGCCACCGCAACCGGCAGATCCCGACCGACGACCCGCTGCTCGGCGAGCTGACCGAGCCGGCGTTCGACGCCGGGCTGATCGGTGCCGAACGCCGGGCCGCCGCCCGCCGCGCGTGCGCCCGGCTGCCCGAGCGGGACCGGGAGCTGCTCGCGCTGCTGTTCTGCGACCCGCCCAAGTCCTACCAGGAGATCAGCGCGACGCTCGGCATCCCGGTCGGCTCGATCGGCCCGTCGCGGGCGCGGTGCCTGGACCGGGTGCGGCGCACGCCGGCGATCGCGGCGCTGCTGGCCGACGAGCCGCACTCCGGTGGTCATGGTCTCCGGAGCGGGCAGCGGGCCGCTTGATACACCGGAGTTCACGGGTGCTGGTTCTGGAACTGGAACTGCACGCGCACCGAGCCGTCGAGCGGGACGACGACCGTCGCGCCGCTCGCCGACCACCGGTCGGCCACCAGGAACATCCGGTCCTTGCCGTGGATCAGCAGGCGCAGGTTCCGGTAGCGGTAGTGGAAGGCCTGTCCGTCGGAGGCCGGCGGCAGCAGGGTCTCCTGGATGCCGGGGCTCCGGAGGAACAGGCTTTCCTTGGTGTCGAGGATGACGCTGGGCAGCTTGTCCAGGCGGCTCGCCTCGTACATCGCGAGCCCGCGGCCGGACCACTGCGCCACGGTCGCGGTCAGCCAGAACGCGCTGACGGCGATCGCGACGTAGCCGAGGACCGCCGAGATCCGGCGCGGCGGCGTCGGGTCCTCCAACGGGAGGGCCTGCCGCCGGACGAAAGAGCCATACCGGAACAGCGTGCCGCCGACGGCGATCAGCAGCGGGGTCACGAGCCCGTACAGCCGCCAGTCACGCAGGAACGCGTACCCGGACAGCAGCAGGAGCCCGGCGGCCAGTGCGGCCAGGCCCAGCACCTGGCCGCAGCGGCCCAGCCGGGCCGCGGCACGGGTCCGCCGCCGGACGACGGCGTGCACCGCGACCGAGCCGGCACCGACCGCGGCGAACACCAGCAGCGGCGTGAGCAACGGCTGCGGGCTGCGCATGATGTAGTCCTGCGTCCCCAGCCCGATCGTGTCGACGTCGACGCCGAAGTACTCGTACTGCGCCCGCGCGGAGACGTAACCGAAGTAGAACAACAGCGCGCTGAGCAGGGTCAGCGGCGGGATGACGGCCTTGCCCGCCTCGACGAAGCGCTCGAACCGGCCGGGCCCCTCCTCCGCCACCGGTGTCACCCGGTCGTGGCGGTGGTTTCGGGCGTCGACGGCCCGGGGAGCTCGTCCGGCTGGGTCAGGCCGATGGAGCCCGGGCGCACCCGGTCCCGCAGGTCCCGGCACGCGCTCGCCGACGCGCAGGTCGCCTTGCCGCCGATGGTCAGCCGGGCGCTGCCGCCGGTCCCGCGCGCTTTCACCGCGACCGAACAGCTGTCGCCGTTCGCGTGGAAGGTGAACGACGAGCAGGCGTCCGTCCCGCCGCAGCCGCCGCCCACGCTGAACGCACCCGCGGGCGAGAGCCGGATTCCGGTCACCTTCACGCCCTGGCCGGGCAGGTCGCCGGCCTGCAGCCAGCTGACGGTGACGCACTGCTCTTCGGCGGTCGAATCGTCGGAGCCACCACCGATCGGCAGCTGCGCGATCGAGATCGCGACACCGTCGTCGGCGGATCTCGCGGTCTGCGGGCCGGTCGGCTCGGTGCCCGGAGCCGGCATCGACGACTCCGTGGTGGTGGAGCCGGTGTCGCCGGGAACGGCCGGGTCGGCGCAGCCGGCGGCGAGCACGGCGACAAGGACGAGACTGCTGGTGCGGAACAAGGTCATCGCGGTACCTCCTCGGCGTTCAGAGCCGCGGGAGAGCACGGTGATACGCCGTCCGGTCCGAGAACGCGGGTTCGCGTCGTGAACCAGACGGCCAGGGCGCCGAAAGCCAGCGCCGCGCCTAGGATCGCCGAGCCCGCCCAGCCCGCCGCGGCGAACACCGTCGTGGTCGCCGTGGCTCCGAACGCCGAGCCCAGCGAGTAGAACACCATGTACGCGCCGATCGTCGTACTGGTGCGGCGGGCGGACGCGGTCGTCAGGATGTGCTGGTTGCCCACGTGCACGACCTGGACCGCGAAGTCCAGCACCAGCACGCCGGCAGCCAAGAACACCAGCGACCAGCCCAGCTGCCCGATCAGCGCCCACGACCCGAGCAGCAGTGCCAGCGCGATGCCGGTGGCCCGCCGCTGATGACCGGCGTCGCCCCAGCGGCCGGATCCCGCCGCCCCCAGGGCGCCCGCGAGGCCGGCGATGCCGAACAGCCCGATCTGCGTCTCGCTCAGGTGCCACGGCTCGCCGCCCAGCGGGAGCGCCAGGCCGCTCCACAGCGTGCCAAAGGACGCGAACAGGAAGAACGTGATCAGGCCGCGGCCGAGCACCAGCGGCCGGGCGAACATCCCGGCGAACGACCGGAGGATCTGCCCGTACGGCTCGGTGCCGGTCCGGACGTCGGCCGGCAGCGCGACGAGACACAGCACGCACAGCACCGAAGCCAGCGCGGCCAAGGCGAAGTAGCTGCCGCGCCAGCCCCACAGGTCCGACAGCGCGCCCGTGCCGGCCCGGGCGCCGAGGATGCCGATCACCACGCCGGACGTCACGATGCCGAGGTCGCGTCCCCTTTCGGGAGGCGGCGAGAGCGACGCCGTGTACGCGACCGTCGTCTGCACCACCACAGCGAACACCCCCGCGACCGCGAGGCCGCCGAACGCGATCCCGGCGGTCGGCGCGGCCGCCGTCACCGCCAGGCCCGCCGCCACCAGACCCAGGTGCGCGGCGATCAGCCGGCGGCGGTCGAGCCGGTCGCCCAGCGGCACCAGCAGCACCAGCCCGGCCAGGTAACCCAGCTGGCCCACTGCCACGAACCACCCGACGGACTCGCGGGGAACCCCCAGCTCGTCGCCCATCGGGCCGAGGACCGGCTGGCCAGCGTAGACACCGGCGACCGCGACCCCGCACACGACCGCCAGCAGCAGTCTCGTCCCGCGTCCCACCACACCTCCCCGATTGGTTGCGATTTGCAACTCTTCGGAGAGTAGGTCAGAATGGTTTCATTACGCAACTCAGTGGAGCAGCAATGTGGACGGACCCGACCTGCCCGGTCGCGCGGACGGTGGACCTGATCGGCGATCGGTGGAGCCTGCTGATCGTCCGGGACGCGATGGACGGCGCCCGCTCGTTCACCGACTTCCAGCAGCGCACGGGCATCGCCCGCAACATCCTCGCCGACCGGCTACGCAAACTGGTCGCCCACGGCCTCGTCGAGCAAGTCGAGGCACCGTCCGGGAAACGCCTCCAGTACGCGCTCACCGCGGCCGGCAAGGATCTCTTCGCCGTGATCGTCACCCTGCGGCAATGGGGTGAGCGGCACGCCTTCGACGACGGCGAGCCGCATTCGGTCCTGGTCGACGAGCACGGCGCCGTCGTCCCGCCGGTGGTTCCCACGGGCCCGGACGGCTCACCCCTGACCAGCGAGACGACCTCAGTGCGGAAGTGAGCCGAAGCGCTTACCCAGCCACTCGGTGATCTCGGCGGCGGCCAGCTCGTTGCCCGTGGGCTCGCCCTCGGCGATGGCGCCGCCGAAGTGGAGGCCGCGGACCGTCGCCGTCGTCAGGTCCGAAGCGCCGAGGGCGTTGATCATGCGCCGGGAGTCCGCCGGGAACGCCGCCTGGTCGCCGGCCAGCTCGATGAACAGCGTCGGGACCGTGACACCCGGTGCGCAGCGGACGAAGTCGGCGCGGGAGCTCAGGCCGGACCACGTCGACAGCCACGCTTCGGGCGTGGCGAGCCGGCCGAAGCCGACCAGGCCGTAGTCGATCAGGTCGGGGCGTTTGCCGAACAACGAGCCGTACGGGCGCTCGCTGGGGTCCAGCGTGAGGTCGACCGTGCGCGGGTCGGCGTCGGTGCGGAACACCGTGATGACCCGCGGTGCCAGCGCACGGCGGCGGTCTTCGGCCCGGCCGCCGGCCTTGAACGCCGTGCGCGCGGCCGCGGTGCCGGCAAGGTACGAGCGGGCGACCGCGTCGATGCGGGCGACCCGGTCGCGTTGCGCCGCGCGGTAGCGATCGAGGAATTCCGTGCTGTAGGAAGATTTTCCGGGCGGCTCGGCGAAGCCGTTGGCCGGGGAGAACGGGTCGAGCTCCGGGACGACGGACAGCGGGTCCGTCTCGTCGGCCACCGACGGGTCGATGCAGGCGAGCAGCAGCTTCCCCTGACCGGGGTGCGGCGCCAGGAAGACGACGCCGTCCGGCACCGGCATCTCCGCTTCGGCCAGCCGGGTCGGCCGTCCGCCCGGAGTCGTCGCGACGCGATCGGAAGAGGCGGCCTGCTCGCAGTAGTACGCGAAGAGCGTGCCGCCGCCCGAATGACCCAGCAGCACCCGCGAGTCGAAACCCCGCTGCAGCAAGAAGACCTGGCCGGCGGCGACGTCGTGCAGTGCCTGCTCGTGGACCAGGTTGAGGTCGTTGTTCACCGAGCGGGTGTGCTGGGTCCACACCGCGACGCCGGCCCGCAGCAGCAGGGGGACGAGCGGGTGGTGCGTCAGGTCCTGACGCGGGTGCATCAGGGTCACGACCGTCCGCGCACCGGCCACAGTGGACAGTATGCCGCGCACGGTCGCGCCGTCGGCGGTGGTCAGTTCGTGCAGCGTGGACGCCGGCCGCTCCCCCGCCGCGAGGTACCGGCCGGCGCCGAGCCGCTCGCTCACACCGGCTCCACGCGCAGCGCGTTCTTGTCGTGCTGGGTGATCCGGCTGTCGCGGGCCACCCCGGCGATGCACGAGTACCAGACCGCGTGGCGGCAGCCGGTCGCGCGCCGGTCGACGACGATCGGACCCGGTGCGCTGATCTCGAAGTACGGCCCGATCCGGCCGACCGTGACGGCGGGGTCCTCGTCGGCGATCTTGGCCACCGCCGTGTTCTCCGGGACGTCGAGGACGTACAACGTCGTCATCGCGCGGGCTCCCAGTCCGCCGCCCGCTCGACGATCAGCTCAGCCTTGCGCGCCAGCAGCTTCCCGAACGTCGGCTCCGGCTCGCCGACGACGTCGAGCAGCGCGTCGATGGTCAGGTTCGCGTCCAGGTCCTCCTGGGGCGTCACCGGCCGCATCGCGCGGGTGATCTCGAACATGTAGCCGTTCGGGTCGTGGGTGTAGATCGACTCGATGGTCTCGTGCTGGATCTGCATCTCGACCGGCCACGCGCTCGCGTCGAGCCGGCGCCGGTACTCCAGCAGGTCCGCCTCGTCGTTCACGTGGATCGCCAGGTGCCGCGACCGCACGAAGTACTCCGGGACGTCGGCCCCGAACCGCGCGTAGACGTCGCCTTGGACGCCGGGGGCGCCGCCGACCGCCGGCTCGGTGCCGAAGTAGTAGAAGAACGCGATCCGGTCGTCGTTGCCGATGTCGAAGAAGAAGTGGATGAAGTCGGGGTGGTCCTCCGGGCCCCAGCCCGCCGCGCAGATCGAGTGCACGACCGGGAACCCGAGCACGTCCCGGTAGAAGCGCACCGTGGCGGCGGGGTCGAAGGTGGGGAACGCGACGTGGTCGACGCCCCGCACCCGGTGGTCCAGCTCGGTCATGACTGCCTCCCGCGTGGTCTCGTGAAGTTCACGGTACGCGCGAGTCAACGGTCGAGTCAATATTCTGACGCCTGTGCTGAATACCACTCAGACGTCGAGGATGTGCAGGCGTCACGATGCCTACTCGTGTTCGCTGCCAGGATGACGACCGCCGAACGCGTACCGTCCACGCTGGACTTCCCCACCGCCTTCTGCGCGTCGCCGAGATCGAGGCGGGCAACGCGGCCAAATCCGTTCTGCACCACCTGCGGCTGCCGGCGCTGGCGTATCCACCCGAGGCGATGACCGACACCGGCCTCGATCCGGACGGATGGCCGGGCCTGTCGACCTTCCCCGTAGCCCGGTCTCTGCTGGAAGCCGCAGCGCTGTCGAGCTGGTCGCTGACACCGGACAAAGTCGAGCGGCTTCGCCGATGCGCCCAGCTTCAGATTTGGTCGGCGAACGAGGGCCGCAAGAACGACGTCGGCCTTGTTCAAGGGGAAGCACGCTCAGTGGAAGTGGTCCGCAAGAACGTCGAAGCCGCCGGTTTCGAGGTCCGGGAGTTCGGCCGCCACCAGGACCTCGGCGTAGTCGTGAACGGCGACGTGAAAGCCTTCTACATCTCTGGCGTGATCTCCGCCGACCGGTCAGTGGCAACCTTCTACGGCCGCGACCGGCAAGCTTTCGACAGGCCCTGTCAGCAGGTGGAGACCAGGCTCAAGAGCATGATCCCGATTACCCGGAACGCCCTCGGCCGGCCCGACGGCGATCCCACCCAGCGCTGAACCGGACCCGCGCTCAGGCCCGGCAGCCGTTCGAGAACGGCACGGTGTCAGACGTCGAGGATGCGCTCCAGGTGGTCGAGGTCCTGACGCAGCATCTTCAACGCCGCAGCGGGGCCTTCGCCGTCGAGAACGTGCTGGTCAGCCCGCTGCAAGGCGCCCACGGCCATGTCCGCGAGCTGCTCGACGACCGCGTCGGCCGTATCCCGCCCGCCGGGGTGGAACCACCACGCCACCCAGTTGCACATGCCGAGGACGCCCAGCGCCGCGACGCGGCCGTCGACCGGCCGGAACCGGCCCGCGCGCACGCCCTCGTCGATGACCCCGGCGATCGTCTTGAGCACCGCACGGCGGCCCTCGTCGTAGGCCTCGGTCAGCGCGGCGGGCAGCTCGGCCTCCGACCGGATGAGCAGCCGGAACCGCTCGGGCTGCCGGACGCGGCGGCCGACGATGATCTCCACGATGCCGCGCAGCTTCGCCACCGGGTCGAGGTCGCGCGCCACCAGCTCGGTCAGCTCCTCCAAAGGCCCGTTGGTGACCTCGGTGACGAGCTTGGCCAGCAGCTCTTCCTTGCTTTTGACGTAGTAGTAGAGCGCCGGCCGCGTGATCCCCAAAGCGTCCGCGATGTCCTGCAGGCTCGTGCCGGCGAAGCCGCGCTCGGCGAAGAGCCGGGTGGCGTGCTCGTAGAGCTCGTTCTCCACCAGTTCCCGCCGCGCGGTGGTCCCCTTTTCGCGGGACCCGCCCCGCGGTGTGCTGCCGCTCATCCCTGTGATGGTAGAGGTCCCGCGAGCAGCCGACCGGCTCCCGGCAGCCGCGGCGCGAGGTTCAAGCCCCGCAGGAGCGCGTACGCGCCGGCGGTGGCGGCCGACAGCACCGGCAGCCCGAACTCGGTTTCCGCGGGCTCGACCAGGTCCAGCGAGGGCATCTGGACGCAGGCGGAGATGACCAGCGCGTCGGCCTCGGCCAGGTCCAGCCCCCGCGCGGCGGCGAGGACCCGGTCGCCGGGGATGCACCCGACTTCGGCGTTGTCCGCGACTTCGAGCGCGACCCAGTCCACGACGTCGAAGCCTTCGGCTCGCAGATAGGCCACCACTTCTTCGGCCAGCGGCCGCAGGTACGGCGTCACGAGGGCGATGCGCCGGGCGCCGAGCGCGCGCAGCCCTTCGACGAGCGCTCCGGCACTCGACAGCACGGCCGGGTGCGCGTCACGGGCCGCGAGCTGCCCGGTGACGGCCTTCTCGGTGCGCTCGTGCTCGCCCGGGCCTTGTGCCATCACCGCGACGAGACACGCGTAGAGCAGCGCGTCGACACCCGCGTCGGCCAGCTCGTCGACGCAGCGTTCGCGCTGGGCGTTCATCGCACGCAGCTCCTCCGGCGACACCTGGTGCATGCGCATCCGGCTGCTGTGGAAGGAAAACGCGGCGGGGTGACGCGCGAGCAGCGCCGGGATCTCCGTCTCGACGGTGACGTTCGAGCTGGGGACGACCAAGCCGATGCGGTGCGGGGTCACGGGGTTTCTCCTTGTTCGGTGGCGAGCTTCGCGGCGATCTCCGCCTGCAGCCGCTTCTTGTCCAGTTTTCCGACGAGGGTGCGCGGGATTTCGGCGACGACTTCGACGCGTTCGGGCCACTTGAACTTCGCCACGCCCTGCTCGGCGAAGTGCCGCCGGACTTCGGGCAGGTCCAGCGGCCCGCCGGTGACGAACGCGCAGGTGCGCTCGCCCAGCCGCGGGTCGGGCATGGCCACCACGGCGGCCGCGGTGACGAGCGGGTGGCGCAGCAGGAGCAGCTCGACCTCTTCGGCGTTGATCTTCTCGCCGCCGCGGTTGATGACGTCCTTGATCCGGCCCTCGATCGAGACGTACCGCACGCCGTCGAAGACGCGCACCGCGGCGAGGTCGCCGGTGCGGTAGAAGCCGTCGGCGGTGAACGCGCGCGCGTTGTGCTCCTCGGCGTCGAAGTAGCCGCGCAGCGTGTACGGGCCGCGGCAGCAGAGTTCGCCGATCTCGCCGTCCGGGACTTCTTCGTCCGTCCCGGGTTCGAGGACGCGCACTTCGTCCATTTCGGACAGTGGCGTACCGACGGTCGTGGCCCGCGCGGCCCGGGGTGCGCCCGGCCGCGTCGTCAAGAACAGGCCCTCCCCCATGCCGAACAGCTGCGCCGACCACAGCCCGCGCCGCTCGAGGTCGTCGAACAGCGCGGGCGGGACCTTGCTGCCCGACAGGACGACCTGGGTCAGCGCGGCCGCCGCGGCGGCGAACTCCGGGTGCCCGACGGCCCGGAAGTGGCCGTGCCCCAGCAAGACGTGCGTGGCCGCCTCGCGCGCCAGCAACGGAAGCGACGCGTCCAGGTCGGCGGTGCCGAGGATCAGCGAAGCGCCGACGCTGTGCGAGGCGTGCAGCGCGCAGACGATCCCGGCGTTGTGCACGATCGGGATCAGGTGGGCGACGCGGGTTTCCGGGGTCCAGCCCCAGGATTGCGCGTAGGCGAGGGCGTTGTACCAGTACTCGGCGTGCAGCCGCGGGATCACCTTGGGCACACCGGTGGTGCCGCCGGAGAGCTGGAACACCGCGACGTCGTCCGGGCCGATGCCCGCCTGGATCTCCTCGACGGTCTTGCGCGCGGCCCCCGCGTCGACGTCCTGCCCGAGCCGGGAGACGGCGGTGCCGCGCGGATCATCGCCGAGCACCAGGACGTGCCGCAGGGTCGGGTGGTCGCGACCTTGCTCGAGCGCGAAGCCGACGAGGTCGAACCCGCCGGTCTCGACGAGGTGCGCGACCGCGCCCACCCGGCGGCTGATCTCGCCGATCTCGTGCCCGCGGTGGGCCGCCAGGGTGCACACCGGCACCAGGCCCGCCTTCAGCACGCCGTACCAGGCGAGCACCGTGGCCAGCCGGTTGCCGACCTGGAGGAGCACGGGGTCGCCGGGTTCGAGGCCGAGCCCGGCGAGCCCCGCGGCCAGCAGGTCGGTGCGCTCGTCCAGCTCGCGGTAGGTGACGCGGCCGTCGAGCGCGACGACGGCGTCGCGGTCCGGGTGGGCCAGCGCGATCCGGTGCAGCTGGTCGGCGATCGTGCGGGTGCCCCACAGGCCGCCGTCGCGGTAGACGCGCACGGCGTCCGCCGGGTACGCGACGACCTTGTCACCCCAGCTCATACCGTCTCCTCGATCAGGTCGGTGCGGGCGCTGACCAGGCCGGCGGCCAGGTCGTCCCGCAACGCCGCCGGTCCTTCCACCAGCACGATCCCACCGGCTTCGAGCCGGACGCGCTCGGCGAGGTCCAGCCGGGTGAGCAGGGCGCCGCGATCACCCGGTCCGGTGAACCGGAATCCCGTCGCGCCGCGCTCCCGGGCTTCCCGAGCGCGCGCCACCACGGCGTCACCGGCGGGATCCCACGGGTCGGTGACGACGTCGTCGACCGTGACGAGACCGTCGGGCGGGGCCGGCGGCTGGTCGAGCACCCAGTCGACGAGCCCGTCCGCCGGGGGTGCCGTCCCGGCGTACTGGGTCAGCGCCGCGGCGACGAGGTCCGGGCTGGTGGCCGCGAAGCGGTCGAGGGGGACGTTCCCGGCGCGGGTCATGTAGGCGACCATCAGCCGTTCCACCGGCAGGTCCAGCCGGGACGGGAACGACTCCCACCACAGGCGGCTCCGGCGGGCCAGTTCCTGCAGCCGTTCGACGGCCGGCCGCCGGTCCGCCTCGTACCGGGCGAAGGCTTCGGCGGTGTCGTCCGCGTCCCGAAGGGCGTCGACCAGGCCGATCGCGTCCTCCATGGCCAGTTTCGTGCCGGAGCCGATGGAGAAGTGCGCGGTGTGCGCGGCGTCGCCCAGCAGGACGGTGTTCCCCGCCGACCACCGGGCACAGTGGACGGTCCGGAACCGCAGCCAGCGCGTGCGGTTGCCGATCAGCCGGTGCCCCCGCAGCGGCTCGGCGAACGCGTCTTGCAGGTAGCGCAGGGAGACCTCGTCGGAATCCCCGTCGTCGACGACGTGGTCAAAACGGGCTCGCCGCCAGGTGGCCTCGTCGGTCTCGATGAGGAACGTGCTGTTACCCGTGCCGTACGGGTAGGCGTGCGTGACGAAGACGCCGTGCTCGGTCCGCACCGGCTCGAACAGGGCGTCGTCCAGCGCGAAGTCGGCTCCGCACCACAGGTACAGGCCCCGCCCGGTGCCGATCCGCGCCCCGAAGTCCCCCTGCTCGCGGGTCACGCTGCCGACGCCGTCGGCGGCGACCACCAGGTCGGCGTCGAGGTCCGCGGCCGACCGGCGGGTCCCGAAGTTCAGCTCGACCCCGGCCTTCTCCGCGTGGCGCTGCAGGATGGCCAGGAGCTCGGTGCGGGCGACGCCGACCAGGCGGTCGTTGCGGACCCGGGCGACCCGGCCGCCGACGCGCAGGGTCATGTCGTGCCGGCAGCCCGCGGCGACCAGGTCGCGCAGCGTGTCGGGGTCGGCGGCGGCCAGCTTGCGCTGGGTGCCGGCGGCCAGCCCGACGCCGAACCCGAAGGTCGTGTCCGGCTCCCCCTGCTCGTGCACGGCGACTTCGCAGGACGGAAACGCGAGCTTGAGCAGTCGCGCGGCGTAGAGCCCCCCGGGCCCTCCACCCAGCACCGCGACTCGACGTGGCTGCATCCCGACCTCCTTGTTTGACGATTACGTCGACTATTTGACGTCAAGGACCATAGCTCGTCAAGAGGGTTGACTCTTGTCATATGCGTTGAATAGTCTACGCCTCAGTTAGCAGATCTTCTCCGCGCAAAGGAGCGTGAGTCATGGCCTATGTCATCGGCGTGGACGTGGGCGGCACGTTCACCGACGCCGTTCTCGACGACGACGCCGGGACCGTGCTCGCCGCGAAGTCCCCCTCGACCCCGCCCGACTACTCCCAGGGCGTGCTCGACGTGCTCGGGCTGCTGGCCGAGCAGCTCGGCCGGTCGCTGCCGGAGATGCTGGCCGACACCCACCACATCGCCCACGGGACGACGTCGTCGCTCAACGCGCTGGTGACCGGGAATGTGCCGCCGGTCGGCTTCCTCACCACGAAGGGCCACCGCGACTCGATCTTCATCATGAACGTCGAGGGCCGCTACCTGGGACGCTCGCCGCACGAGCTGCAGAACGTGCTGCGGCAGAAGAAGGACCACGGCCTGCTGCCGAAGCGGCTCGCCCTCGAAGTGACCGAGCGGATCGACCGCGACGGCGCGGTCGTCGTCCGGCTCGACGAGGACGAAACCCGCGCGAAGATCCGCGAGCTGCTGGCCACCGGCGTCCGCGCGATCGCCGTCTCGCTGCTGTGGTCGTTCCGCAACCCGGCGCACGAACAGCGGATCCGCGAGCTGATCGCCGAGGAGGACCCGGACGTCTTCGTCGCGCTGTCGTCCGAAGTGAGCCCGCGCATCCGCGAGTTCGCCCGCAACGCCACCACGATCATGAGCACGCAGATCGGCCCCGGCCTGCGCGACTACCTCACCACGCTCGAAGACACGCTGCGCGAGAACCGGCTTTCCGGGCCGCTGCTGGTGATGCAGAGCAACGGCGGCGCGGTGGCCGCCCAGGAGGCGCCGGCCGCGGCGATCAGCACCGTCGGGTCCGTCCTCACCGGCGGCGTGATCGGCTCGGTCGCACTGGGCCGCCAGCTCGGCCACCGGAACATCATCTCGACCGACGTCGGCGGCACGACGTTCCTGGCCGGCCTGGTGGTCGACGGCGAACCGGTGCGCGACACCACGACCGTCATCAACCACCACCCGATCAACGTCCCCACCCTGCGGGTCGACGCGATCGGCTCCGGCGGCGGCGCGATCGCCTGGCTCGACGCCGGCGGCAACCTGCGGATCGGCCCGCACAGCGCCCAGGCCGTGCCCGGTCCCGCGTGCTACGGCAACGGCGGCACCGAGCCGACCAACACCGACGCCAACCTGGTGCTCGGCATCCTGCCCGAGCGCGGGCTGCTCGGCGGCCGCAAGCCGCTGTCGCTGGAACTGGCGCGCGAAGCGATCGACACGCACATCGCCAAGCCGCTCGGCCTCACCGTCGAGGAGGCCGCGGCCGCGATCTACACCGTGCAGAACGCGCAGACCGGCGACCTGCTGCGCAAGACCGTCGTCGAAGCCGGGCACGACCCGCGCGGGTTCGTGCTCTACGCGTTCGGCGGCGCCGGCCCGGCGCACTGCGCGGGCTACGCGGCCGAAGTCGGGTGCACCGAGGTCGTCGTCCCGCTCGGGCCGGTCGCGTCGGCGTTCTCCGCGTTCGGGCTCGCGTCGTCGGACATCGTGCTGGCGGCCGAGCTGTCCGACCCGCTGAACGTCCCCTTCGACCCACAGCGGGCCGAACGCAACTTCACCCGACTGGAACAGCGGGTCCGCGAAGGCCTCGACCGGCAGGGCCTGAAGTTCGAAAAGGTCGAGCTGTACCGGGAAATCGACATGCGGTACTCGATGCAGCTGGCCGAGGTCACGACGCCCGTCGTCGAGGGACCGCTGGACATGGCGGCGATCGAGGAAGCCGCCACCGGGTTCGAAGAGCGGTACGCCACGCTGTACGGCAAGGACGCCGGGTTCCGCGAAGCCGGGATCCAGGCCATCACGTTCCGGGTCCGCGGGGTCGGCGTCCTGCCGTTCAGCCCGCGGCTGCCCGACGTGCCGGCCGCGGACTCGGCCGCCGCGCCGGCCGGCACCCGGCCCGTGTGCCTCGACGCCGCCTCGGGCTACGTCGACACCGCCGTCTACGACTACCGCGAGCTGCGCAGCGGCCACGTGCTGACCGGCCCGGCCATCGTCGAGGTCCCGACGACGACGGTCGTGGTCCCCGCCGGCTCCACCGGAACCGTCGACCACCTCGGCAACCTCACGATCAGGAGCGCCGCATGAGCATGCCCATCCCGGGTTCGGAGCAGTTCTCCAGCCGTCCCGTCGACCTCGGCGAGCTGCGGCGCTCGCTGCCGTCCTCTTTGGACGTCCACAGTGTCACCCAGGACCAGGTCGACGCCCTCGACCCGCTGACCTACGAGGTCATCCGGCACCGGCTGTGGTCGGTCACCGACGAGATGGGCGAGGCACTCAAGCGCATGTCCGGCTCGCCGATCGTCACCGACGCCAACGACTTCGACTTCGCCATCTCCGACGAGCTCGGCCAGGAGGTGCAGGTCGGCCTCTACAACACGATGCTCGTCGGCGCGGTCGACCTCGCCATCTACTGGACGCTGCGCAACCGCGCCGCGAACCCCGGCATCGAAGCCGGCGACATGTTCCTGTGCAACGACCCGTGGGTCGGCGGCGGGCTGCACCAGAACGACGTCATCGTCTACCAGCCGGTGTTCCACGACGGCAAGCTGTTCGCCTGGACCAGCGCCATCGCCCACCAGCCGGACCTCGGCGGCGTCGGGCTCGGCTCCTTCTCCCCCGCCGCCGAGGACGTCTTCTCCGAGTCCCTGCCGACGCCGCCGGTGAAGGTGGTCCGCGACGGCCGGCTGCAGCGCGACGTCGCCGACCTGTGGGTGCGCCGCTCGCGCGTCCCGATGCTCGTCGGGCTCGACCTGCGCGCGAAGATCGGCGCGAACAACGTCGGCGCCGAACGCCTGCACGCGCTGATCGAGCAGTACGGCCCCGACACCGTCAAGGCCGTCATGAAGCGGATGATGTCCGACGCCGAAAGCCGGTTGCGGGACAAGCTTTCCGCGCTCCCGGACGGCAGCTGGTCGGCGACCGGCTACCAGGACCAGTCGCACGAGGGCGACCGCGGCCTGCACAAGATCACGGTCAAGACCACCAAGACCGGCGACCACCTCACGTTCGACTTCACCGGCACCGACCCGCAGGCCGGCGTCATCAACTGCACGTACGCCGGCATGCGCGGCGGTGTGATGCTCGCGCTGCTGCCGATCCTGGCCGGCGACATCCCGTGGTCGGCGGGCGGGCTGATGCGCTGCTTCGACCTCGTGACCGAGGAAGGGACGCTCAACAACGCGACGTTCCCGGCGGCGGTCGGCCGCGGCCCGATCGGCCCGGCCTGGCTCACCGGCAACCTCATCGCCGAGTGCCTCGCGCAGATGCTCGACCGCGATCTCGAGCTCGGCAAGAGCGTCCAGGCGACGTGCTGCGGCACCTGGGACACGGCCGTGATCGCGGGGCTGGACGAACGCGGCGAGGCGCCCGCGCCGTTCCTCAGCATCATCATGGAGCCGATGGCCGGCGGCTACGGCGCGCGCCCGGACGCCGACGGCATCGACACCGGCGGCCTGTTCTGCATCCCGATGGGCCGCGTTCCCGACGTCGAGATGACCGAGTTCCTCTACCCCGTACTGACGTTGTGGCGGCGCGAGGTCCCCGACTCCGGCGGGCCGGGACGGCACCGCGGCGGGCTCGGCGCGTCGATCGCGATGACCCCGCACGGCACGAGCGTCCCGATGGGACTCGTGCTGGCGTCGGCGGGCAAGGCGATCGCGCAGAACGGTGGGCTCGCCGGCGGGCACCCGGGCAACAGCGGCCTGGACGTCGTGGCGAGGCAAAGCCCGGTCGCTTCCCTGCTGGCGTCCGGCCGGATTCCGTCCACTATGGACGAGCTCGGCGACGCGCTGGAGCCGGGGCAGAACTACGCGTCGAGCTACCTCGCGCCCGGGGAGGTGTTCGCGATGACGTGGCAGGGTGGCGGCGGCTACGGCGACCCGTTGCTGCGCGACCCCGCCGCCGTGGCCCGCGACCTGCGTGAAGCCAAGATCACCCCGTCGGCGGCCACCGACGTCTACGGCGTCGTCGTCCGCGACGGCGTGGTGGACGCGGCCGCGACCGAAGCCGAACGTGCGCGGCAGCGTTCAGTACGGCACTCACGCTCGGCGTTGTCAGGGCCATCCCTCGGCAAGACGAGCCTGTCCGGCGCCCGCCGGCTCGACGACAACCTGGTCGAGCCCGCGGACGGCGGTCTCGCCTGCGGCCACTGCGGCGAGCACCTCCGCACGGCGGACGGCGAGCCGGCGGTGGCGGTGTACGAGGGACCGCCCACGGAGGCGGGCCCCCAGATCATCGCGACGGCGGCCGACTACGTGGACGCGGCGGTGGTGTTCCGGCAGTACTGCTGCCCGTCCTGCTGGACGGCGGTGTACTCGGGCGTCGTCCCGGCGGACCACCCGAACTCCCTGCGGGCCCTCGGTCACCTCGTCGGGTGATCACCCGCGCAGGGCGGGCCCGATCCAGCGGCGGACGAGGGCCCGGATCCCGTCGTCGGTGAGCGGTGGGGTCGAGGGGTACTGCAGGAAGGACAGGAACAGGCGCATCAGGAGCTCCGCGAGGCCCTGGAGGTCGTCGTCGGTGGTGACGCCGACGGCGGCCCAGTCCACCGGGACGTTGCGGAGAATCCTCGCGCCGTAGGAGAAAGCCAGCGGCGAGATGACGCCGACCGTGAAGAAGTCGGCTTCGCCCGCCTGCAGGAGCAGGCCCAGGTGCGGTTCGCCGGGCAACGTCCGGGCCGCGAACACCACGGACTCCACCGCGACCTCGGTGGCGCTGCCGAACGTCGCGAGGTGGCGTTCCATCCGCCCGGCGAACTCTTCGACGCCGGCCAGGGCGACCGCGCGCAGGATGTCGTTCAGGCTCGGGAAGTAGCGGTAGACGGTCTGCCGCGTCACCCCGGCCTCGGCGGCGACGTCGGACAGGCTGGTCTTCGCGAGCCCGGCCCGGTCGAGGCACGCCGTCGCCGCGTCGACGATCCGGCGGCGGGCCTCGTCTTCCGTGCCGGGCGGGTTGCCCCGCCATCCGTGGTGCCCCATGCGCCCCATCTTCCCCGACCGGGCCGGCTCAGACCGGAGCAGGTGCCCGCGCCTTCCGGTACAGCGCGACGAGCACCAGGCCGGCCGCGGCGAAGCAGGCGAGCGTGTAAGGCACGCTCCCGGGCGGGCCGTCGCCGTCCGCGGCGAGCCAGAACACCGCCAGCGCCCCCAGGTAGCCGGCCGGGTAGATCCGCGCGAAGGCCGACGGCGGCGGCCGGTCCGCCCGGTTCGTCCCGATGATCCACGCGCCCGCCACCCAGACCAGGGCCAGTTCGACGCCGAGGATCCACGCTTGGACGGCGGTGTTGCCGTCGAAGAGGCTCGACGGGATGCCGGCGACCGCCATCGCCGGCGGGGTGAGCACCCCGGCGACCAGCGTCCGCCAGGTCAGCGACCACCCGCGGCGCGGACCGTGCGCGAGCCGCACCACCAGGTAGGTCAGCGCCCCGAACGAGACGGACGCGAACAGCAGCATGCTCGTCATCGGCACCGACGCCAGCGCCGGGTGGTTGACGATCCGGTTGCCCGGGTTCCACGCCCACCACGTCAGCCGCGGGCCGAGCTGGTCGAAGACCTCGTAGAACACCTGGCAGACGAAGGCGACGGCCACCGAACCGGCGAACGGGCCCCTCCCCCGGAAGATCCCGAGCGACCGCACGACCTCGTAGGCGAGCTGGCTGAACGCCGGGTAGAACGCCACGATGTAGAGCGGCAGCCGATCCGCCATGAACTGCACCGTGAACTGGTTGTGGGCGAAGATGAACCCGTAGACGCGGTCGAGCCCGAACCACTCCGGGAAGTACAGCGGCGGCTCGGTGACGAAGAGGTAGACCAGCGACGCCCACCACAGCGCCAGGTTGACCGGATCGCCCGCGCGGTACCGCTTCACGGCGTGCACCAGCGCGAAGACGGCCCCGCCGACGATGAGCAGTTCGAGCAGCGGCATGGTCCAGTGCGCGAGCGTCCAGGGGAAGCGCACCGAGACGACCGGGGCGACGTCGTGGCAGTCGAAGCCGAGCCCGCGGGTGAGAGCGTCGGCCTCCGGCCCGCACGCCACGCTCATCGCGCGGTCGCCGTCGAATAGTCCGTGGCGGGCGGTTCGGCCTGGGCGTCGAACCCGAAGGGCACCCGGTGCCGGCCGAGCGCCGCGCGGACGCGGTAGCGCACGATCCCCGCGATGACCCGGGGGTTGCGCAGCATGTCGCCCAGCGACTCGTCGAGGTTGAACACCTTGGCGAAGTGCTCGTCGACGACCTCGTCCTCCCGGGCGGCCCCGACGATGAGGCTGAACGCGGGTGCGGAGACGGCCGCGAGGAGCCGGCGTTTCCACTCGCGCGGCTTCTCGGTGCCTTCCGCGCACTCGTAGCCCTGGTCGCGGGCCATCGCCAGGCTCCACGGCACGGCGAGCAGCTTGCGTTGCGCGGCAAGGAACTTCGCGGAGAACCGCGCGTCGAGCTGCTTCGCGCGGGCGAGGTGGTCGCGCAGCAGCAGGGCCGAACCGGCCGCGGAGCTGATGCCCTGGGCGTAGAACGGGTTGAACGCGCAGATCGCGTCGCCGACGAAGACCAGCCGCTCCGGCGGGGTGCGCAGGCGGTCGTAGCGGCGCCACTTGTTGCCGGTCGAGCGGGTCAGGTGGACTTCCGAGGTGGGTTCGCAGTGGTCCATCGCGGCCGCGAACATCGGCGTCCGGACGCGGCGGGCCGTCTCGACGAACGCGTCGGTCGTGCGCGGCATCTCCAGGCCCCACGAACCCATGCAGGCGATGACCCGGTTGCCCTCGACCGGGAAGAAGTTGACCAGGTAGTCGTGTTCGTCGGGGTGCTCGCCCTTGTCCGGCGTCGGCATGATCACCAGGTGCCGCCACCACCAGGTCGCCGGCCGCGACGCGGGAAGGTCGTACCAGCGCGAGGTGTAGGTGACCTTGGCGTCGAGCGTCTTGACCTCGGGCTCGGGCCAGCCCGCCGCCACCAGCCAGCCGCCGACGGACGAGCCGCGGCCCATCGCGTCCACGACGAGGTCGGCGTCGACGTGCCCGCCCTGGGTGTCGACGCCGGTGATCGCGCCGTCCCGCGTGGTCAGGCCGCTGACGGCGGTGCCTTCACGGATGACGACGTTCGGCAGCTCGCGCACCTTGTCGCGCAGGACGCGCTCGATGAGGATCCGCGAGCTGTAGATCATCGTCATCGCGCTGCGCTTGCGGGCCGACCAGCCTTCGCCGTCGAGGTAGGCGGCGTCCATGGACGGCATCAGGTGCAGCCCGCCGGCGGCGAGGAGGTCGTCCTCGAAGCCGTCGAACAGCGCCCCGATCGCGCGCCGGCCGGAGTTGAGGAGGAAGTGCGGGTGCTTGCTCTGCGGAACGCCCCGCCGGTGCTCGGCCTCGGCGGGGAGCTCGTCGCGTTCCAGCACGACGACCTGGTCGAAGTACCGGGCGAGCGCACCGGCGGAACACAGGCCGGCGGCGCTGCCCCCGAGGACGACGGCGGTCTTGCCGAGCCGCATGCGGATCAACTCCCCACGTCGAATCATACAAAGTGACGACGAATGTATGAATGAGTGGGCGCGAGTGTCAAGGCTCCGATCGGGCGCCGACTAGGGAGCGGGCGAGCTCACGCGCAGCACGGTGCCGTCGGGATCGAGCAGGCGCATCTCGTACATCCCCCACGGCCGGACGAACGGCGGCTCGGCGAAGTCCACCCCACGCCCGCGCCACTCCCGGAACAGCCGGTCGACCTGCGCCGCCGAATGGACGTCGAGGTGCAGGCGGGTCGAGTGCGGGCCGGGGACCTGGGTCAGCATGAGCTGGACGGCGTCGCGCCCGACCAGCGCCGTTCCGGGCTCGTGCGGCTCGTCGTCGGTCAGGAACCGGCCTTGCCGGTCGGACCAGCGCCAGCCGATCCGGAACCCCAGCGAGCCGGCGTAGAAGTCGAGCGTCGCGGCGAGGTCGTTGACCAGGAGGTTGGGCCGGCAGGCGAAGATGGCCGGCGCGGTGGCCGGCCGGTGCTCCGCCAGCAGGCCGAACAGGAGGTCGTCGGTCCACTCCCCCTTGAGCCAGGTGTGCCGGCGGCGATGGCCCTCCAGGCCGAACCCCAGCCGCTCCAGCAGCCGCGCCGACGCGGTGTTCCGCGCGTCGCACTCCGCGGACACCCGGCGCACGCCGGCGGCGAACACCCGGTCCAGGACGCACCGCACGGCCTCGGCCGCGTAGCCGTTGCCCTGGTGCGCCCGGGCGATCGTGAAGCCCACCTCGGCTTGCATCCGGTTGCCGTCGAGGCAGATCCCGACGTCACCGATCAGGACGCCGTCGCACTCGACGGCGTACTGGAACCACCCGGGCGTGCCCTCTCGGGCGGCCGCGAACTCGGTGACGAGCCGCCGGGCGGCCTTTTCCGGCACCGGCGCGTCCCACCCCTGGTAGCGGGCCACCTCGGGATCGGAGCGGTAGGCGGCGAACGCGGCCACGTCCCCCGCGGCGAACCGCCGCACGACCAGCCGCTCGGTCCGAACCGGCAGTTCGCTCATGACCCCAGGCTAGTGCGCTCTCAGCGAGCGGAACCGTGCGAGCCGCGGATGCGCAGCCCGTCGGACTCGATGATCAGCTCGGGCGGGTAGCCGTTGACCCCGACACCCGCGAACCGGATCGGCTCGCGACCGGCGCCGACGAGCGTGGTGGTGCCGTTCTTCTCTTCGAGCCGGACCGTGCGGGGGCCCGTCCGGGTGTCGAACACCTGCAGGCTGCCGAAGGACGCCTCGAGGTCCGGCCAGGTCGCCTGGCGGGGACCGCCGTCGAGGACGAGGGACGGCAGCGGCTGCGGCTCCCCGTCGAGGAAGACCTCCATCTTGCCGGACTCGCCCGTGTCGATCCGCAGGCCCGTGCGTTCCTCGCTGTCGACCGTGAGCTCGACGTATCCGCCGCGCGGAGCCGTCTCGCGGATCTCGAGCTCACCACCCGGCCGGACCAGGAACTCCGCCGGATACCGGGCCACGACCGCCAGCAGCGGATGGCGCAGGCCGTTGACGATGCGGATCGACTTGACCCGCTGCACTGTCGATTCGGTCAACGGACAAACCCTTCGGAGGAGCTGGGAACCGGCAGATCGTACCTCCGCCGCCCGGCGCTTCCGCGCAACCCTAGGGGTGTCCTTAGGGGATGGTCCGGACCGGTGCGGAGGACGCAACAGCCCGGCGGCCGGCCTCAGTGGCGGCCGCGGCGTCCGGACGGGTCGTGGGCCGCCCGGCCGCGCTGGCGCGGGGCGGGTTCGGGCGCGTCGTCGGAGGGCGCCGCCGGGGTGTACACCGGCTGCCGGAAGAGGTTCCCGTACCGGTCGTCCTGGGGCGCGGTGAACGCGTCGGAGCGGGGTTCTTCGGCGACGGGGTGACTGAACAGCGAACTGTCCACTGTGGAAGAAGTGATCGGGTGATCCTTTCGTGGGCGCCACGTGGTGTGGCGTGCTTCGGGTTTGTCACGAGTACGTGATCAGGCTGTGAAGACCAGCCGGATGGGGGCCGAGGACGGCGCGGACTTTTGATCACTCGCGCTCGAAATGCTCTCGGACACCACTCAGCGTACACCACTCCCTCGCGGAATGTGCACGAGACCCGTCCGCGCGGGGCCGCGCACCTCGGAGAGTCCTTTCCGGACAGTCCACATCGGAGGGGAAAGCGGCTTCTTTCCGGTACCGCGCACCGCGGAGGGCCGGATGCCGCAGAATGGACCCCGTGGACAAGCTGGGCATCGACCTGCACCTCGACGTCGGCGAACCGCGGGCGCGGGCGATCGAATCGGCGTTGCGCGAGGCGGTGACGACGGGCCGGCTGCCGGCCGGGACCCGCCTGCCCGGCACCCGCGGCCTCGCCGACGACCTCGGGATCGCCCGGGGCACCGTCGTCGCGGCGTACGCCCAGCTGGTCGCCGAGGGATGGCTGGTCAGCGCGACCGGGTCGGGCACGCGGGTCGCCGACGTCACGCTCCCGCCCGCCGGCGGCCCGCGCGACGCCCCGGTGCGCGGGGTCATCGACCTGCGCCCCGGCCGCCCGGACCTGAGCCTGTTCCCGCACGGCCGGTGGGCGGCCGCGGTCAAGCGGTCACTGGCGGCGGCGGGCACCGCGAGCATGGACTACGGCGACCCGGCGGGCACGCGGGCGCTGCGCGAGGCGGTCGCGACGTACGTCTCCCGGGCGCGCGGCGTGCGTGCCGAAGCGGGGGCCGTGGTGATCACGAGCGGCTTCACCCACGGCCTCGCGGTGCTGGCCCGGGCGCTGCCGGGGGCGAAGGCGATCGCCACGGAGGACCCCGGGCTGGCGCACCACCGCCGGCTGATCCACGGAGCCGGGCTGGCGACGGCACCGTTGCGCGTCGGCCCGGCCGGCGCCGACCCGGCGGACATCCCCGAGCGGGCGGACGCGGTGCTGCTGACCCCCGCCCACCAGCACCCGCGTGGCGTCGTGCTGAGCCGCGAGGCGCGTGCCGGTTTCGTCGCGTGGGCGCGCGAACGCGACGGGTACGTCATCGAGGACGACTACGACGGCGAGTTCCGCTACGACCGGCACACGGTCGGCGCGCTGCAGGCCCTGGACCCCGACCGGGTGGTCTTCGCGGGCAGCACGAGCAAGGCGCTGGCGCCCGGGCTGCGTCTCGGCTGGCTGATCCTGCCGCCCCGGTTGCGCATCCCGGTCTTGGACGCACTGGCGGCAACGGGCGCGACGGTGGGTGTGCCGGGCCAGCTGGCCCTGGCCGACCTCCTCGACCGAGGCGACTACGACCGCCACGTCCGCCGAGCCCGGCAGATCTACCGTCGGCGACGCACCGAGCTGGCCGGCAGGTTGGCTTCGTTGACCGAGGTACCTCTGGATGGCGTCCCGGCCGGGTTGCACGCGCTCTTGCCGTTGGCGTCGGCGAAGGAGGAGCGCCGGCTCGTCGAGACGGGGTTGGCGGCCGGCCTCCAGCTCGCGGGCCTGCACGCGGCGGGGTATTGGCACGGCGCGGAGGCGGCGAAGGCGGGGCTGATCATCGGGTATGGGACGCCACCGCAGCACGCTTGGCACCCGGCGTTGGATGCGCTGGCCGAGGTATTGCGCGGGGCGGCGATCGAGCCTTGGTGACGCTGCGCGCTGCCAACTTCCCGCGCCCAGCGGGGATCCGCGCCGCGGCGCGGACAGCGGAACCACCCCGGCGCGACCCGACGAAGCGCACCCGCCACGACACCGGCTCCTCGCGCACCCGGGCGCTGTCCGCGCCGCGGGCGCAGCAACTTTCCCGCACCCCGCCGGGTCCGTGCCTCGGCGCGACCGTCATCCGCGCGGGGCGGCCGTCACAAGCCCGCGAAACCCTCCCGCCACGACACGAAACCCGGCACCCAGCCCAACTCCCCACGCACCCGCGGCGCGACCGTCATCCGCGCGCGGGGCGCCGGCGCGACCCGGCGAAGCGCGCCCGCCACGACCCCGGCTCGGCACCCGACCCAGCTCCTCACGCACCCGGGCGCTGTCCGCCCCACACGCCCAGCCAACTCCCGCGCCCAGCCGGGGTCCGCGCCCGCGCGACCGTCATCCGCGCGCGGCGGCCGTCACAAGCCCACGAAACCCTCCCGCCACGACACGAAACCCGGCACCCAGCCCAACTCCCCACGCGCCAGGCTGTTGTCCGCGCCGCGGGCCCAGCCCGTGCGCTCACCCTCCACCCGGGCCGGGCCCGGCACCCCGACCGCGGTGCAAAACTCCGGCACCCACTCGTACCCCGCCGCGGGCTCGTCGTCGCAGATATTGACCGCTCCCGACCGCCACTCCAACGCCCCAACCGCCGCCGAGGCCGCATCATCGACGTGGACGAAGCTCGTCACGTCCGCGTTCGCCGGCAGGTTTCCCGCCTGGGCCAGCCGCGCCATCAAAGCGTCGCGGTCGTACCACGTCCCCGGGCCGTACAACGTTCCGTAACGCAGCACCACCCACTCCGGCAGCTCCGCCACCGCCGTCTCCAGCGCCTCGATCCCCCCTACCGTCGCCACCCGGTCGGGCGCGCCGTGCAGGTCCAGTGGGGTGTCCTCCCGCGCCGGTGAGACGCCCGGCTCGTACGCCCACGCAATGCTCTGGGCGACGATCCGGCGCACCCCGGCCGCCTTCGCCGCGTCGACCAGGTTGCGCGTCCCCACCACGCGGACCTTCGCGTTGGCCGCCCGGTCGCCGGTGCCGAGGTCGGTGAGCTGGTGCATGACCACGTCCGGCCGCGCCGCCGACACCGCCTCCGCGAGCGCGGCGGCGTCGTACACGTCACCGAGCACCGCTGTCGCTCCCTGCTCCTCGATACGGACCGCCGAGGCCGGGCTCCGGGTCAGGCCGACCACGTCGTGCCCTTGAGCCACCAGCGCCGGGACCACCCGGCGGCCGACGGCGCCGGACGCGCCGGCGAGGAAGATCCGCATGGTCACTCCCTCCCGACACGGCGGCCGGCGCGCGCGGCCAGCTCTTCCGGGCCGACGAACGTCAGCATCTCCTGCCCGGGCGCGCAGATCATCACGACGACGAACCGGCTCCACGCTCCGGCCAGGTTGTTGGCCGCCTGGTAGTGGATCACGTCGCCGCCGGGCTCCCAGAACGCCTCGCCGGCCTTGATCACCCGTTCGGGTTCGCCTTCGAGCTCGAAGATCATCTCGCCCTCGAGCATGTACCCGAAGACGGGCCCGGAGTGCCGGTGCGGCGGCGTGCCCGCGTCGCCCGGCGGGAGTTCGATCGTGGCCGTCATGACGTGCGCACCGTCCGGAATGGACGGAGTCTGCGAAGCCAGCATCGTGAGGACGGAGTTCGTCCTCGGTTGTGCGTCGGTCATGGTTCCACGCTAGGCAGCGCGCGCCGCCGCCGGCTGGTCCACTTCCGGCCCGGTGCGGTGGACCGGTTCGCCGCCGTAGCATGCCCGGGATGAGGAGCACGACGTGACGACCGGCGACCTCGACGGGGCGGTCGCGGCCTTCGAAGCGGCGCGTCCCAAGCTGTTCGGCATCGCCTACCGGGTGCTGGGCACCGCCGCCGACGCCGAAGACGTCGTCCAGGACACCTGGATCCGCTGGCAGGGCACCGATCGCTCCGAGGTCCGGAACCCCGAAGCGTTCCTGGTCACCACGGCGAGCCGCCTGGCGCTGACCGCGGCCGGGACAGCGCGGGCGCGCCGCGAGCTCTACGCCGGCCCGTGGCTGCCGGAGCCGGTCCCGTCCGGGGACGACACCCCGGGCGCGCTCGACCGGGGCGAAGCCCTCGAGCTGGCGATCCTCCTGCTGCTCGAACGGCTCGAGCCGGCGGAGCGCGCCGTCTACGTGCTGCGCGAGGCCTTCGACTACCCGTACCGCGAGATCGCCGGCTTCCTCGGCATCAGCGAGGAGCTCGCGCGCCAGAAGGGACACCGGGCGCGGACGCACGTCGCCCGCGAGCGCGCGGGACGCGTCGCTCCGGCGGAGCGTGACCGGCTGCTCACGGCGTTCCTCGCCGCGGCCCGGCGCGGGGACCTCGATGCCCTGCGGACCATGCTGGCCGCCGACGCGGTGTCCTCTTCGGACGGTGGCGGCGTCGTGACGGCGGCGCGGAAGCCCGTCGTGGGCCGGGAGCGCGTGGCTCAGTTCCTGCTGCGCACCGTCGCGATCTACGGCCAGGACGCCGAAGCCGAGATCGTCGAGGCGAACGGGCAGTCCGTGGCGCTGATCTTCCGCGGGGACACGCCGCTCGCGGCCTGCTGGGTGGACGCCTCCGCCGACGGTATCGACCAGGTCAGCCTGCTGGTCAACCCCGAAAAGCTCGCGGCGTTGTGGGCGGCCGCCCGCCCGTGAGTGTGACGGGCGACTCACGGTGTCACGTTCCGGGGAGGCCACCCGGTCTGGTGGGTGACTGACACCGGAAGGGGACAACGATGCGAGTGGCCGTCGCCGGCGGGACCGGCATGATCGGCAGGCTGGTGGTCCGGGAGCTGGCCGGAGCCGGGCACGAACCGGTCGTCCTGGCGCGCTCGCGCGGGGTCGACCTCAGCACCGGCGAAGGGCTGGCCGACGCGCTGGCCGGCTGCGCGGAGATCATCGACGTGACGAACGTCGTCACGCTCCGGAAGAAGCGGGCGATCGACTTCTTCGGCCGGGTGGCGCGCCACCTCGCCGGCGCCGACGTGCGCCAGGTCGTCACGCTGTCGATCGTCGGGATCGACGACATCGACCTCGGGTACTACCTCGGCAAACGCGAGCAGGAGCGCGTCGCCCGGGAAGGCCCGGCGCCGTGGACGATCCTGCGGGCGACGCAGTTCCAGGAGTTCCCCGAGCCGCTGCTCGACGGCGCGCGCGGTCCCTTCGTGGCGGTGCCGCGCCAGCTGTCCCAGCCGGTAGCCGCGATCGACGTGGCCCGCGCACTGACGGCTCGGGTCGGGCAGGCGCCGGCCGGCTACCTGCCCCCGCTGGCCGGGCCCGAGCGGCTGCGGATGGTGGACATGGCGCGGCAGCTGGTCAAGGCCCGCGGGGAGCGCAAGATCGTCGTCCCGGTGCGGGTGCCCGGCGCGGTCGGCAAGGCGATGGCGGGCGGCGGGTTGCTGCCGCCGGACGACCACGTCGAAGGCACTCGCACGTTCGCCGAATACCTCCGCCAGGTGACGCGATGAACACTCTCGCGATCCGCCTGGCCCTGGTGATCCCGTTCGGCGAGCAGCTGGTGGTGGGCGGCTGGAACCAGCTGTTCCCGCGCAGCTTCTACGACGACTTCCCGACGGTGGACCTGAACCCGCCGTTCAGCGACCACTTCGCCCACGACTTCGGCAGCGCGACCCTCGGCATCGCCCTGCTGCTCGGCATCGCTTTGGTGAAGCCGAAAACGCACTACGTCGTGCCGGCGTCGCTGGCGTATTCGGTGTGGTCCGTGCCGCACTTCTTCTTCCACTTGTTTAACATGGAAGCGGCGAGCCCCGGGCAGAAGGTGTTCTTGACGGTCGCCAACGCGCTGGTGGCGCTCATCGGCCTGGCCCCGATCGCCCTGGCTCTGCTGCGGGACCGCCGGCGGTGACGGCGTCGCGGAGGTACACGTGCAGCATGGCGGACGGGTTCCGCCGGTGGTGCGGCTTCCACGGCCCCAGCCCGATTTCCGCGCAGCGGTGGGTTCCCGCGACCAGGTGTGCCGGGCCGTCTTCGGCCAGGGCCCGCACGTCTTCGGCGGCGAGTTCGTAGGCGCGCCGGCTGCCGATGAGGAACAGGGTGTCCGCGGCGAAGGCGTACCGCAGGTGGTCCCGGAAGTCCTCGTGGTGGAACCGCTCGTGGTCGGCACGCCCGAAGGCGGGGAACGGCCGGGGCGGCAGGGTCACGGTGCTCATCGCCGGCAGGGACAGCCGTGACCGGAGCCGCTTCCAGCTCGACACCCGGAACCCGAGGCTGTGGTGCAGCAGGACCAGGTCGAGCGGCCCGCCCGCGCGCAGCGGGAGGTGGATGAGGCTGTGCGGCGAACGCGCGGCCAGCCACCACGCGACGGCGAGGTCGACGGCCTCGGCCTTGCCGATCGCCAGTTCCGCCCCGAAGCGGTGCTCCTCCAGGGCCGCGTTCCGGAGCGGACGTAACGGACGGACCACCCGGTAGCCGACGCCGTCGAGCCGGGCCGTGCCGACCGTCGCGCGCCACCGCACCCCGGCGAGCCGCATCGCTTTCCTCCTCGTTTCGGCTGACGGCGAAACGATAGGCGGCGGGGAACGCCCGCGGCCATCGGATTGTCGGATCTCGTAACGTGGCGAAAGATCTTCGGAGGGAGTCCTGTGGTGGCGGAATGGCGAGTGGTGTCCGAACCCAGCCCCGGGGTGACCCCGCCACCGCCGTCGCCGGGTGAGCACGACGCGAAACCCGAGCCCACTCCGTCGCCCTCCCCCGGACCGTCGCCGAAGCCCGCGCCGCCGTGGGGAGAGCCGGACATCGGCGTGACGCCGTCCTGGCTGCGGCAGCGCGCCGATGCCTGTGACGAGACCGCCGTCGCCGTGAACGCCTTGCGTGGCGCCGCCGACGACACCTTCGGCCCGCTGGCGCACGCCGCGCCGGGCTGGGACTTCGTCGGCAGCATCGACGACATGCAGTCCCGCTGGGACGGCCTCAACGACCTCCTGCACCGCCGGCTCACCGACGGCGCGGAGAACTTCCGGCTGAGCGCCGATGCCTACACCAAGACCGACGCGGCGGGCGGGGAGCGGATCGGTGGTTGACTTCAAGCAGCTGACGGAGCTCGACGTCGCCGGGCTGGAGACGTTCGCCGGGCAGTGGGCGCAGGTCCACGAGAAGCTCCACCGGATCCGCGACGCCTACGAATCCGCCGTCGTGACCCCGCTGGAAGACGGCGGCTGGGCCGGTAAAGGCGGCGACGCGGCGACCCGGTACTGCGCCCGGATCCGCTGGGACTTCGACGCCGTCGACGCCGAAGTCAAGGCACTGCGGAAGTACATCGACGTCGAAGCCGACGGCAGCGAGGGCACCGCGGGGCTCAAGGGCCTCGAAGGCCACCAGCGAGCCGTCCTCGACCTGCAGCGGCAGGCGCGCGAACAGGGCATGACGGTCACCGCCGCGGGCAAGGTCACCTGGGACGACACGCCGGGCGTGTCGCCGGGGTACTTCGACGCCCTCGGCGAGCAGGCCGCCATCGCCGACGGCTTGGAAAAACAGATCCAGGCGCACTTGAAGCAGGCCACGGAAATCGACGAGGAGCTCGCCCGCAACCTCAAGGTCGTCTTCGGCACGCAGGACAACTTCGAGACCGAGGACCGCCGGTACGGCGTCCTCCCGCCCACCGAACACGACCGCCGGGTCTGGAACCAGCTGCACAACGTCGTCCTGCTGGGTTTGGTGAAACAGGGCAACGACCACGCGGCCTGGCTGCTTCAGCACTACCTCGACGGCGACGGCAAGACGGTCGAAGCGCCGGTGCAGGACATGCTCGACGACATGCCGTCCTTCCGGGAGCAGGTCGACAAGTCCGTCGCCGAGGCGGGAAAGGGCCCGGACGGCCCGTTCACGACCGGCTGGACGACGACCGCGCCGGACCTCGCCCGCGACGGCAAGGGCGGCCAGGACTGGTACTACTCGTTCAACCACTTCCAGTACCGGCTGGTCGGCGAAAAGCACGGCGACCAGATCGACTACCACGTCGAAATCCAGAAGCGGTACGACTGGGGCATCCCGAGCGAGCACCGGCGCGACCTCGAGAAGGATTCGCCGGTCCTGGACGTCGACTTCGAGCAGGCCGACATCGCGCACCTCAACACGACCGGCAAGGCGCGCGACTTCGACGTCGTCGGCAGCTCGGGCCAGAAGACCGCGCGCGGCTAGCGGCTGTCCCACCGCGCAATCCCGAAACAGGCCGGGCGAGAAAGCGCACCTCACGGCGCCCGGAAATCGGCCCGCTCGTCCGACCAGGGGAATTGCGACGGCGATTCGCCGGAATCGGCACACCGGTGTGTGATCGTGTTACCGCCCGGATTTCCGAGGGGAGCACGATGCCGTGCGGTTCCGGGTGTGAGGGAGGCGAATCGCCGTGGCCGTCACCGTGCACGCGGATGTTCCGCTCATCGGCCGGGATCGGGAACTGCGACGGCTCGTCGAATGCGCCGGCCGGGTGCGGACCGGCGGGGCCGCCGTGGTGGTCGTCGAGGGCGAGGCCGGGATCGGGAAGTCGCGGCTGGCGACGGCGGCGCTGGACTGGGCGTGCGCGGACGGCTTCACCGGGCTGAGTGCCGGCGGGGCGCCGCTGCAGCGCGACCTGTCCTACGCCGTGGTGGTCGAGGCCCTGCGGCCGCTGGTGCACGGGCCGGCGGCCGGCGTCGCCGCGCTCGTCGACGGCCTGGGCGACCTGGCCCGGCTGTTCGACGGGCTTCCCGTCGCCCGCCCCGCGCCGCTCGGCGACCCGGGGCTGGAGCGCACGCGGCTGTTCGAAGCGGTGTGCGGCCTGGTGCGCCGGGCGAGCGCGCGGGGGCCGCTGGCCGTGCTGGTCGACGACCTGCAGTGGGCCGACGCCGAATCCCTCGCCGTTCTCCACTACCTGGTCCGGGGGCTGGCCGATCGCCCGATCCTGTTCCTCTTCACCTGCCGGTCCGGTGAGGCGCCGCGGGAGGTCCGGGAGCTGTTCACCGCGTTGCGGCGCGGCGACCTGCTGACCGAGATCAGTGTGCGGCCGCTGGGGCAGGGCGCGGTCGGCGCCCTGGCCCGGGCGCTGCTGGGTGACGAGCCGCCCGTCGCGCTGCTGCGGGCGTTGACCGGCCGGGCCGGCGGGGTGCCGTTGTTCGTCACGGAACTGGTCGGCGCCCTGGTCGGCAGTGGCGCGCTGGTGCGCTCCGGCGACCGGTGGGTGCTCGGTGCCGGCGACCTCGCCCCGATGCCCCGCGTCGTCGGCGACCTGCTGCGCGGGCGCATCGAAAGCTTGCCCGCCGCCGCCCGGCCGGTGCTGGACGCCCTGGCCGTGTTCGGCGGGCAGGTCACGCACGCGGTGCTGCGCGAGGTCGTGGCCGACGACGTCCCGCTGCTCGACGGGATCGCCCGGTTGCGGGCCGCGCACCTGGTCGACGAGCAGGTGCCGGCGGGCGTGGTGGTGTACCGGGTCACGCACCCGCTGCTCGGTGAGGTGGCCTACGACCTGCTCCCCGCGGCCGCCCGCGGCGAGCGGCACGCGGCGGCCGCCCGTGCCCTCCTGCGCACCGCGCCCGGCGACCTGCGCGCACTGGCGTTCCACGTCCGCGCCGCCGGCGACGTCCTGCCGGCGGCGCAGTCCTTCGACATCCTGGACCGCGCGGTCCGCGAAGCGATCGCGGCGAAACGGGGCGAGGAGGCCGCGGCGAACGCGCGCGCCGCCCTCGCCGCGGCGACCCGGCTCGGCCGCACCGACGTGCTCGGCGAGCTGACCCGGACGCTGGCCGAAGCCAGCCAGCTCGCCGGCCGGCCGGAGGACGCCCGGACCGCGTGGCTGGCCGCGGCGGACCTGGCCGGCGACGACGTCCGGACCCGGGCGCGGTGCGTGGCCAGCGCGGCCATGGCGGAGTGGGAACGCGGCCACGTCGACGCCGCCGAGAAGCACCTGGCGCTGGCCGCCGAAGCTCTCGCCGGCGTGCCGCCCGGCCCGGAGCACCTGACCGTCACCGAGGCCCGCGTGCGGGCCGCCGGACGCCGTGGCGACACCGTCGCCGAGCGGCGGCTGATCGCCGAGCTGGATGACCTCGCCGAAGCGACGGGATCGCGGCGCGGCCGGGTGAGCGCGGACGTCCACCGGGTCGCGGCGGCGTTCACCGTCGGCGACTTCCGCACCGGCCTGGCCGGGGTGGACACCTTGGTGCGCAAGACCGACGAGCTCCAGGACCCGGTGATGACGGAGCTGGCCACCCGGTCGGTCTTCATGCTCCTGCTCAACGGCGGTGACCTCGCGCTGGCCCGGGCCCACGCGACCCGGGCGCTCGGCGGGGCCCGGCGGGCCGGGGTGCCGACGCTGGAGGTCGTCCCGCTGCTCCTGCTCGGCTTCGCGGACCTGTTCCGGGGCCGCTGGGACGACGCGATGGCCCGCTCCTTCGACGTCCTGGAGCTGGCGCAGCGGGTCGGTATGGCCCGCGGCGTGGCGTTCGGGCTCGCGCTGCAGGGCCTGCTGCTCGCCCGGCGCGGCCGGTTCGACGACGCCGAAAGCCGGGTCGCGGAGGCCCGCGCGGGTTACGGGGACCGGCCGGACGTCGACCGGCGGGTCTCGACCGTCCTCGACCACGTGAGCGTGGAGGTCGTTCTCGGCCGCGACGGCGCGGCGGCCGCGCTGGGCCCGGCCGCCGCGCTGGTCGCCGGCCGGCCCGTCCTCCTGCCGGTCGCGCTGGCCATGCTCGGGCACGCGGCGCTGGACACCGAAGACCTGGTGACCGCGGAAAAGGCGGCGGACCGGCTCGAGGCGCTGGGCGACGAGGTGCGGTACCCGGCCGCGCTCGCCCGGTGGCTGCGGGGCCGGATCACCCGCGACCCGGCGCCGCTCGACGCGGCCGTCGACAGCCTCGCCACCGCGGGAATGGTCTACGACGAGGTGGTCGCCCGGCTGGACCGCGCGGAGCTGCGAGCGGACCGGCCCGGGCTCGCGGCCGACCTCACCCGGTGCGTCGAGGTGCTCGACGGGCTGCGCGCGCGGCCGCAGGCGGACCGGGCGAGGCAGCTGCTGCGCCGGCTGGGGCAGCCCCCGGTGCCGCGGCCGGCGCGGGCTCGGCCGAGCGAGCTGAGCGACCGCGAAGAACAGGTCGCGCGGCTCGTCGCGCAGGGCCTGTCCAACGCCGAAGTCGCCGGGCGGCTGTTCATCAGCAAGCGGACCGTCACCACCCACCTGCAGAACATCTACGGCCGGCTCGGCCTCGGCTCCCGCACGGCGCTCACCCGCTACGTACTCGAGCGGCTGCCCGGAAATACGTAGTCCGGCCGATGCCGCGCCCCCGGCGTAGTCGGCGACCGTGGACTCACCCGATTCGCGAGGAGTCCACGATGACGACGTCCCAGGCTGTCCTGCTTCCGTTGGCGCAGGCCACCGATCGGCACCTCGCCGGCACCAAGGCCGCCACGCTCGCGGCGCTGGCGGCGCACGGGTTGCCGGTGCCCCCGGGCGTGGTGATCCCGGCCGGGGTGTTCGCCCGGTCGGTGGCCGCGGCGCGCGAGCCGCCGGCCACGCCGCTCGCCGTGCCCGGCGACGTGCTCGCCGCGCTCGCCGAGGCGGTCCGGCCGTGGGGTGACGTCGCGCTCGCCGTCCGCTCCTCCGCGGTCGACGAGGACCTGGCCGGGTCGTCCTTCGCCGGCCAGTACTCCACGGTGCTCCGCGTGCGGGGCGCGGACGCGCTGCGGGCGGCCGTGCTGCGGTGCTGGACCTCCGCTTCCGGGGACCGGGTCGCCGCCTACTCGAGGGGGGTGGGCGGCGACCCGGCGATGGCGGTCCTGGTGCAGCCGATGGTGCCCGCGACCGCCGCGGGAGTGGCGTTCACCGCGGACCCGGTCACCGGCGAGCGGGACGTCGTGGTGATCGACGCCGTGCCGGGCCTGGCCGAGCGGATGGTCTCGGGCGAGGTGACGCCGGAGCGGTGGACGGTCCGCGCCGGCGTGGCCCGCCGCGAACCGGGGGCCGGGGCCGCGCTCGATCCCGGCTCGGCACTCGCCGTCGCCGAACTCGCCCGCGCGGCCGCCCGGCTGCGGGGCGCGCCCCAGGACGTCGAGTGGGCGGTCGCGGACGGCGAAGTGGTGCTCCTGCAGTCGCGACCGGTGACCGCGCTGCCGGTCGCTCCGATTCCGCTGCCGGTCGAAGTCCCGGCCGGCTACTGGGTCCGGGAGAGCAGCCACGCGCCCCTGCCGTGGACGCGGCTGACCCACGTGGCCTACCAGCCGCGGAAGACGGTGATCCGGACCGCGGTCGGCGAGCTGGGCCTGCTCGTCGACGGGGTGGAGCTGCGCGACATCGGCGGCCTGGAGTACCTGCGGATCGTCCCGCTCGGCGGCCGGGACCCGGTCCGGTTACCGGACTGGGCCGTGCCGCTCGCCTTCCGGCTGGTTCCGGCGCTGCGGCGGCGGGTGCGCCGGTGCGTGGCCGCGATCCGGGCCGACCTCCCCATGCGCCACCTCGAGCTGTGGCCCGGCGAGTGGCGGCCGCGCCTCGAAACCTGCGCCGCCACCCTGCGGGACATCGACCTCGCCCTGCTCGACGACGACGCGCTCGGCCGGCACGTCGAGTCGACGCTGCGGCTGTTCGAGACCGGTCTGTCGATCCACTTCCGGCTGCACCTGGCGCTGGCGATGGTGCTCCACGAGTTCGCGCTCGCCTGCCGGGAGCTGCTCGGCTGGGACGACCAGGCCTGGCTGCGGCTGGTCGCCGGCACCTCGGTGCGCTCCACCGAACCGGCCCGCGCGCTGGCGGAGCTCGCCGCTCACGTCGCCGCCCGCCCCCGGCTGCGCGCGCTCGTCGACGACCCGGCGGCGGACGCCCTCGCCGAAGACGCCGACTTCGCCGCGCGGTTCGCCGGCTACCTGCACCGGTACTGCTGCCGCACCTTGAGCTACGAGCTCGCCGAGCCCGCCATCGACGAGCGGCCCGACCTGGTCCTCGCGCTGCTGCGCCACCAGCTGGCCGCCGGCTTCGACCCCCGAGCGCGGGAGACGGAGCTGGCCGGGCGGCGGGCCGCGGCCGCCGCCGAAGCGCGAGCCGCGCTCGACGGCGCCGGCCGGGAGCGGTTCGAAACGGCGCTGACCCGGGCCCTCGCGGCCTACCCGGTGCGCGAGGACAACGAGTTCCACACGATCAGCGCCCCGGGCGCGCTGGTGCGCCGCGCCGTCCTGGAGCTCGGTAGCCGGTTGACGCGCCGCGGCCTGCTCCCCGACCCCGCGGCCGCCTTCCACCTGCGCCCGCCCGAGTTGCTGGCGGCGTTGCGGAGCGGCGACGACCGGCACGCGACGGCCGCACGCCGGGCCGGCGAGCGGAGCTGGGCCATGGCCCACCCCGGTCCCGCCGCCTACGGCACCCCGCCGCCACCGCCGCCGTCGATGGCTTCCCTGCCCGCGGAAGCGCGGTTCGCCAACGAGGCGTTCCTGTGGACCCTCGACCGGATCCTGCCCCCGGCGCCGGAGCAGGACACCGACGAGAACGTGGTGCGCGGGATCGCCGCGTCACCCGGCCGCCACACCGGCGTGGTCCGCGTGATCCACGACGAGACCGGGCTCGGCCGGCTGCGCCCCGGCGAGGTCCTGGTGTGCCCGATGACCTCGCCCGTCTGGTCGGTGGTGTTCCCGAGCGTCGGCGCGCTGGTCACCGACACCGGCGGCACGCTGTCCCACCCGGCGATCATCGCGCGGGAATACGCCGTGCCGGCCGTCGTGGCCACCGGCGACGCCACGACGCGGCTGCGCGACGGCCAGGTCGTCACCGTGGACGGCACGCGAGGCCGGGTCCGGATCGTCCGGTGACCTGCTCGCCGGATCAGGGAAGAAGGTAGTCATGGGACCGTTCCTGCAAGTCGGCGGCCGCTGGGAAATGGTGCAGCGCAACGGGTTCCGGGTGCTGGTGGACATCGACCAGGACCAGGACCGGCTGAACGCGTTCGCCTCGCACTCCCAGGGTTCCGTGCAGAGCCTGGAGGCCACCGGATTCGTCCGGGGACCGAACTTCGAAATCGTCATCACCTGGAACAACGGCACGAAAGGGAAGTACACGGGGGTCCTGTCGCACGGTCCGTTCACGCCGCCGCCCATCGGTTTCCTCAAGGGCGACACCGTGGATCTCGACCATCCGGCGAGCAGGTCCACGTGGGAAAGCGAAGGGCGGGTCTTCCAGGTGGCCTGACCCGGAAACCGTTTGCACCACCGAGGAGGGAATCATCATGCGAAACCAGAAGCCCGCACGCCGCCGTCTGGTCCACCTGCTCGCGACGGCCGCGGTGGCCGTCGCGGTACTCCAGCCGGGCGCGGCCTCGGCCGCGGGCGAACACCCGCGATCCGAGGCGGCACCGGCCGCCGCGTGGTCGCTGCTCGCCACGCTCGACCCGGTCCACGTGCAGGCGCCGAGAAGCGAGCTGGTGCTCTACGGCGTGTACGCGTTCACCCCGATCCTGGTGAACTTCAACCCGCACGTGCTGGATCCGTCCATCAACCAGAGCGCGGTGCCGATGTACGCGGTCCCGGACGCCGCGCCCCACACCTACAAGGTCGTCTTCCACCTCACCACCGACGTCACCACGACCACGCGCTACCGGCTCGGCGACCGCCCGCCGGTCACGGTCGCCGGCGGCGACGCGGACGTGGAGTTCACCGACGTCGTCCAGGCCCGGGGCTGGCGCTCCTGGGCCCTGCGCAACGCGGACAACGACCACTGGCTGTTCTACTCGGCCAAGATCTACGAGCTGATCGGCTGACCCGGCGGGCGCTTTCCCCGGACGAGGGGAAGGCGCCCCTCAGCCGGCCGCCAAGGCCCGCACCTCCGCCTCCCCCAGCGCCCGGCCGTACAGGCGGAAGTCCGCGACCGCGCCCTTCAGGTAGGGGTGCTTGACGTTCTGGGAACGCCCCAGGTAGTTCAGCTGGGTGGCGCCCAGCAGGAGCGGGCTCATCAAGGGCGCCGGGTTGACCCCCGTCAGCTCGCCGCCGAAGTACAGGCGCAGGCCGGCTCCCGCCGTGACCGCCACGTGCGTCCACACCCCGGCCGGGAGCGCGATCGCCGCGTCCACGAAGTCCTCCGCTTCCATGCCGCCCAGCTTCATCGCGCAGCGGGCGACGCCGAGACCGGTGCGCGGGGTCAGGAACAGGTACGAATGCGCGTTGAAGCCGAGGTCGAACACCCGTGCCGAGTTGACGATCGTGTCCGGCCGGACCCACATCGACACCGTCAGCTCGGTCAGGTTCGCCGGCAACCCGGACGCCAGCCGCACGTGCCCGCTGACGCCGTCCAGCTCGATGCCCCGCTCCCCCGCGACCGCGCCGCCGGCGAGCACCGCGGCCGGCCACCGGTGCGTCGACTCCGCCAGGTTCGCGCCGAGCGGGTACACCGCCACGGTCTTCGGCGCCGGCCGGTCCGGTGGGGCGGCGAGGTAGACGCTGTAGTGCTCGTGCTGCACGTCGAGGAACGGGCTCAGCCGCAGCCGCTCCGCACCCGCCCGCACGCTGAACTCCAGCCGTCCGGGCTCGCGCCGCAGCGTGCGCGGGTCGATCGTCGGGATGACCGGGGGCGTCGACGCCCCGTGCCGGGCGGCCAGCACCAGCGGCCCGTACGTCAGGGCCGACACCGCGGGGTTGTCCGGCGCGGGCAGCCACTTCGGCGTCATCGGCAGGTGCAGCTCGACGACGTCGCCCCGGCGCCACCGCCGCCGGATCGTCTCGAAGCGTCCCGGTGTCGTGGCCACCGGGGCGTGGTTGACGGTCAGGCGCGGGTGGGCGACCCACGACGGGATCCGGACGCGCACGGCGAACGTGCCGGAGCCGTCGACGCGCAGCCGGACCGTCTCGTCGTACGGGTATTCCGTCTCCAGCCGCACACGCGTGCCGCGAAAGTCCACAGTGGACGGGATGAACAGGTTGACGGACAGCGTGTCACCGTCGGCGAAGTAGATGTTCTCCGCGTACTTGACGTGCGTCTCGAGGCCGGTGCCGTGGTCGCAGGTGAAGTTGCCGTAGTCGCTGCTGTACGTGCCGGGGTCGGACGCGACCCCCTGCTTGCCCTGCCGCTGCGTCCCCGGCGTCAGCCCGGTGTAGTAGGTGACGAACCCGTGCGCCGAGTCCGGGTCCTGCTCGCCCAGCAGCTGGTTGAGCAGCGTCCACTCGTAGTGGTCGAGGTACTCGGTGCGGCTCGGGTCCTGCAGGAACAGCAGCCGGCCGAGCTTGAGCATGTTGTAGCTGTTGCAGTTCTCGCAGGTGTTCTCGCCGAGCTGGCTGACGATCTGGTCCGGCGGCCCGAAGAACTCGGCGTTGGCGTTGCCGCCGATGACGTAGCTGTGGTGGTGCACGACCTGGTCCCAGAAGTACGTCGCGATCGTGCGGTACCGCTGCTCGCCCGTGACGTCGTACTCCGCGGCCGCGCCGACGATCTTCGCGATGTCGGTGTTGGCGTGGCGCCCGGCGAGGGTGTCCTGCCGCGCCGAGAGCGGCGTGAAGATCTCGTCGTGGTCGAAGCGGCGGGCCAGCGTGAGGTGCAGCGGGTCTTTCGTGATCGCGTACAGGTTGGCCAGTGCCTCGTTCATCCCGCCGAACTCGGTGTGCAGGACCTTCTGCATGGCGTCGTGGGACAGCGGTGCCGTGCGCCCGTCGATCCAGCGCGCGATGCCGCGGGCGACGTCGAGCGCTCCCGCGGTGCCGAGCAGCCGGTGCTGGTCGAGCAGCCCGGCGAGGATCTTGTGGATCGTGTAGTACGGCGCCCACACGGACTTCCCGGCTTCGAGATTGACGAAGTCCGACTCCGGGAACGCCGACAGGTAGCCCGACGGCGCCTGGCACTTCGCCAGCTCGGCCACCAGCCGGGCGCCCTTCGCGGCCAGCTCGGTGTCCCCGGTGTTCGCGGCGGCGAGCGCCAAGCCGGACAGCAGGTGCCCGGCGGTGTGGCCGCGCAGCTGGATGTCCGGCGCTTCCCAGCCGCCGCAGGGCTCGGCCGAGGTGGGCAGGCCGGCCGTCAGCCGGAAGGTGTGCAGCAGCCGGTCCAGGTCGACGAACTTGAGGTACGCCACGGTCCGGCGCATGTTCGCCAGGTACCGGCTCTCCAGCAGCCGGACCCCGCCGAGCGCGACGGGCTTCAGCGAGACCTCCGCAGAAGCCGAAGCGTCCCACGGGACCACTGCCGCCAAGCCGAGTGCCGCTCCGAGGCTGAGCGCGGTGCGCCGGGTGACCGTCATCGGATCTCCTCCTGCCGGTAGGGCACCAGGCGGACCGGGCCGACCAGGCCGTACGCCTGCCGTGCCGCGATCGCGAACACTTCGGGACGGCTCACCCGGAGCCGGTTGTTGAGCGTGGTGGCGACTTCCACCTCGATGGTGTTGCGCCCGGACCGCAGCCACGGCCCGACGTCGACGACGGTGTCGAGCACGTCGGACGGCGGCAGCGCGGTGCCGTTGACCCGCACGCGGTAGGTGTCGAAGACCTCCCCGAGGTCCAGGTAGGCGCCGAGCCCGCGGTCCCAGCGGCCGAGGTCGACGGTGGTCCGGTAGCGCCCGACCCCCGAGACGTCCTCGAGTCCGGGGATCGACGGCCAGGCGGCGAGCGCGGTCAGCGAAAGCCGCCGCTTCGGCTTGAGCGTGGACGTCGCCGTCGCACCCGGCTGCCAGTCCTCGACTTCGAGGTCCCAGGTGGACAAAGCGATCGGCGCGGGCGGGGCGGTCACCGGAGTGCGGGCGACCCGGCCGTTCGACAGGGTCGTCGAGTACGTGCCCGCGGCCGAAGACCGCACGACGAGCTTGCCGTCGAGGTAGCGCACCTCGGGCGCGTCCGTCGCCACCGCGCTCGGGCCGCGGTCGCCGCGGCCGAGCGCGATGATCACCGGCTGACCCGGGTTCAGCGACACCGAGACGCGGATCTTGTCGCCGGAGCGGGAAAAGACACCCAGCCGTTCGGTCTCGCCGGTCCACGCGTCGAGCACGAACGGCTGGGCGTCGCGGCTCTGGGCGGTCAGCCACACGTCCTGCGTGACGGCGGTGATCTTGCGGTTCTCCGCGTGCCGCGCGTTGCAGAGGTAGTAGTAGTCGGTGTCGCCGTCGATGCGGTGCACGCTCATCACCGTGGACGGGTCGTGCTCCACATCGCGCGTGACACCCAGCTCGGCGAGCGCGGCCGGGATGCCGGTGGCGTCGGCGACCACCCGCACCGAAGGCAGCGCCAGCAACGCTGTGATCAGCGTCTTGAGACGGTCGTTCTCTCCCGGCTGCGCGATGCCCTCGGCGTGGACATCGGCGGTCCAGGTGCCGATGACGATCGTCGGCAGGCCCGCCCGCGCGAAGTCCAGGAGCTTCTGGGCCGCGGGCACGGACAGCGTGTGCTCGCTGCCGTGGAACTGGTCGCCGCCGAGGATCATCGCCTTGTACGCGGGCCCGTCCGGCGCCAGCCTGCCGTGCCGGACGACGGCGCTGGGCAGCTCCAGCACGGCCTCGCTGAGGAAGCCGTGGGTCCAGCCGGCGGGGATGCCGTCGTTGGTCGCCCACGGCGCGCCGATGCCGGTGGACGTCCAGCCCTTCTGGCGGAAGAACGCGATGTCCACCTGGGGCTTTCCGGTGCGCAGCACCAGCTGCGTGCGGGCGAACCAGCCGGCGATGTCCGGCACGTGGCCCCACGTCGGCTGCCGCGGCCCCCACGCCTCGGCGTACCCGATGCCGTTGCCGTTGTACGGGGAGAAGGCCGCGAACCCGGGCCACTGCGCGCCGGGTGCCATCGCGTAGGCGAACCCGTGCAGCACGGCCTGGTTGACGCCGCCCGCGAAGACGCTGCCCATCGTCTGCAGCACCTTGTCCCAGGTGGTGTTGTACGCGCCGTTCGCGTACGCCGCGGACTCGCACGACAGCAGCTTCCGGCCGCCCATGTCGCGGCCGGACGCGAGCACGCGGTAGTCGTCGAGGTTCTTGAACCCCAGCGACTCGCTCTCCGGCACGTCCAGCAGCGCCGCGCTGCGGATGGCGTCGGTCTGCAGGCCGTACGGCTGGACGCGCAGGGTCATCCCGAGGCGGTGTGCGAAGTCGCGGACCGGGATCAGGTGGTTCTCGTGGTAAAGGTCCGAGAGCACCTGGTTGTAGTCGTCGCGCACGTGGTTCGAGGTGTCGGAGTCGAACGCGAACAGGTACTTGCCCTTGCGCTGCACGACGACCGGCAGGTACGGCAGGAGGTCGTACCCCGCGCGCTTGCGGAACTCGGTGAGGAGCGCGGGGGTCCAGATGGTCGCGTCGGTCTCGATCTCCAGGGAGTCCTCGAACAGGTCACCGCCGACGTCCTTCAGCAGGCCGCGGATGGCGCGGGTGAGGATCGTCGAGTTCCACTCGTCCAGCACGACGCGAGTGCCCGCCGCGCTGAAGTGGTCGACGACGTAGGCGAGCGGCGCGGTGTGCGGGCCGGCTTCCGGCTGCTGCGCCGAGCCGCGGGCCCAATACGCGAACAGCATCCACGTGCCCGCGGGCGCGGTCCAGTCGATCTGTCCGTTGTGGACGTCCACCGTGCGCACCGACGCCGGATCCAGCGTTACCGTGGCGGCGGTGGGTGAACCGACCACCAAAGCGGCTTGGACGGCGATCAGGTCCTGCTTCCCCACTGCGGATTCGGCGGGCACCACCGCGGCCGGCGGCGGTCCGCTGTAGCTGCCCTGGACCGTGACGACGCCGTGGGCCAGCTCTTTGCTCGCCGCGACGTCGTCGGGCGTGATGGTCGGGACCGCGGTGGGCCAGCACGGGCCCATCGCGAGGTCCACGGTCAGGCCACGCGCCTTGGCGCGGCGCAACGCCGTCTCGACCGCCGCGAGCCACGCGGGTGTTCCCCAGCCGTAGTGCTCCGGGTCCATCACGGTCTGGACGCTGTGGTGGACGTCCTGGATCTCGACGCCGCCGAACCCGGCGTCGGCGATCTGGTCGACCTCACGGGCGATCTCGGCGAGGTCGACCAAGCCGTGCGGCCACCACCAGCGGAACTTCGCGGCCGTGGACGCGTCCGGCTTCGCGAACTGTTTCAGGAACGGCTTCCCTGGCGAAGCGAGGGCGGGCGGGGCCCACGAGAGGGTCGCGCCCACGCCGAGCGCGGCACCGACCGTGAGGACCGTGCGTCTGCTGACTGTCATCGGGTGGCCTCCAGCCGGGCGGTGACGGCGGCCCGCGGGCGCAGCGCGACCGGGCCGGCGAGGCCCGACGGCAGGATCTTGTTGCGCTCGTTGGCCAGGGTGTTGGTGACGCGGACGCTGATCGTGTTGACGCCCGGGTGCAGCGCGGTCGTGGCGTCCACGGTGTACGGGTGCCAGAGCGCGGCGGGCAGCGCAGTGTCGTTCACCGTCGCCGTGGCGAGGTCGTGCACCTCGCCGAGGTCGAGCACGAGCTTGCGCTTCGCGAGGTCGGCGGCCGTGAGCGTCACCGTCGTGGTGTAGACGGCGCTGCCGGAGAACGTCGGCGCGAAGGTGGTCCAGGAGCCGAGCGGGCGTTCGGTGGCGACGGCGCCGTCCTGCTCCAGCCGGACGGTCCACGGCCCGTCCAGCGCGATCGGCGTCAGCGGATCGGTGACCTGCACCGTGCCGCGGTAGGTGCGGCCGTCCGCCTGGCCGGTGAGTGCGTACGTGCCGGGCGTCGTCGCGGTGACGGCGGCCTGGAGGCCCCGCCCGCTCGGCGAGACCGAGGCGGCGGGCAGGGTGCCGTCGGTCAGGTGCGCGGTGTCGCGGACGCCCTTGCGGAACACCACGCCGAGGGTCTCGTACGGCTGGAGCGTGATCGGGACGCCGGTGGTGGCCCGGCCGGCCGAGTACGCCGTGGCGACCTTCGCCGTGCCGGTGCGCGGGTCCCAGATCTCCGGGGTGCCGTCGACCGGGAAGGTCGCGGTGGTGGTCACGACCGCGTCGCTCTCGTTGTTCAGCAGGAACGCGGTATCCGCGCCGCGACCGGTGCGTGCCACCCGGACGGCGTCGGCCGCGGGTCGCAGCCGGGCCGCCCCGACCCCGGCGTTCTGCGCCAGGCCCGCGATCGCGTTCACGTCGGTCACGACCGTGACCGCGCCGGACAGGGTCCGCAGCTCTCGTGCCAGGTCGGCGTCGCGGCCGGTCGCCTCCCGCGTCGGCAGGGGGCCGACCGCGATCAGGCGCCCGCCGCTCCGCACGAACTTCACCAGGGTGCGCGCGGTCTCGAGGTCGAGCACCGGCGTCCGCGGCAGCACCGCGAGCCGGTAGCTCGCCTCGCCGACCCGCAGGGTTCCCCCGCGGACCTGAGCCTGGAAGCGCGCGGCCGGGTCGCCGGACAGCGACGAGTCGCTCAGCAGGTCGAAGTCGACCTGCCCGCGTTCCAGCGCGTACGCCGTGTCGGAGAAGTCCTTGTCCAGCTGGTGACTCGCATCGGACATGCGGGTCTGCTCGGCGGCCCGCTGCGGCTGGACCAGGGCGGTCTTCGCGAGGTTCTCGCCGCGACCCAGCTCCATCACGCGGCCGATCCACGCGTCGACGTCCGGCATGTCCTCCCAGAACGTGCTGCGCGGCCCGAACGGCGGCGCGAACGTCACCGACGTCTCGTCGGTGTACATCGCGTGCAGGAACGTGAGGTTGACACCGCGAGTGGCGAGCGCGCCGACGGTGGCATGCATGTAGTCCGGCGCGACCTGCCAGCCCGCGTTGCCGAAGGTCTCCATCAGCGTCCGCGGCGCGCCGCTCTGGTGCGCGGCCGAGGAAGCGTTGCGGCCCAGCGTGGTCTGCTGGCCGGCGGTGTAGTCGGTGGTGATCATGTCGCTGCCGGGCACCTGCGCCCACTGGTTGTCCTTGGACAGGTCACCGGTCGAGTTCATCCGCTGCTGCGGGCTCTGCTCGTCGAGCAGCGGGTTGGAGATCAGCTTCAGGCCGTGCTGGGCCATCCAGTCGGCTTCGCGCTTGTAGTAGCTGGTCGAGAAGAGGTTGTCCACGGCTCGCCAGTACGTCCCGGCGGCCTGGTCGGCGACCGCGTCGAGGCCGTCCGCGGCCGCGGTGTAGGCGACGCCGGGGGTGCCGCCGGCCGCGCGGACCGCGTCGGCGAGCCCGGGCGAGGACGGCAGCCGCTTGAACGGGTGCGGCTGCGCGGAGGCGATGAACGGCTCGTCGTCCCAGAAGCCGGGCACGACCGTGCCCATCGCCCACGGGAAGCGGCGCGCGTACTCCTCGGGCGCGATGCTCAGGAACGCGTCGGTCGCCTTCGGGTCGAGCAGGTCGAGGTAGCCGCGGACGTACCCGCTGGAGTCGTCGCGCAGCAGGACCTGCGAATAGACGTCGACCTGCCAGCGGCCCGCCGGCACCTGCCAGGTCGTGCCCTTGAGCTCTACGGCGGCGTTCGTGCCGACCGGCCGGGCGGCCGCCGCGGTCACCCCCGCCAGGGTGACGCGGTTCTGCGCGAAGTCCGCGAGCGCGGTGGCGTTGTCGAAGGTGGACGTCCACAGCTTGGTGCCGTCCGGCGCGGTGACGGTCAGGTCGTCCCACAGCGAGCGCTGCGTGCCTTCGGCCGACACCGCCGCGGCGCCCGTCGGGTAGCTCGCGTCGGTGGCCGCGGGCTGCACGGTGTTGTTGATCTTCGGGGTGATCGTGTTCCCGGAGACCGTGACGGTGATCGTCTGCACGTGGGTCGGGGTGAAGCCGGGTGTGTTGACGCCGGTGGTCAGCCGCGTCCGGTTCGCACCGTCCACTTTGTACACACTGGCCGCGCCCTTGGCGTCGACGTCCACGACGTAGCCGTGCGTGCCGTCGGAGCGCACCGCCAGCTGGACGCCACCCGCGGTCAGCGTGACCTTGCCGCTCACGGTGTAGTCGCTCCAGCCGGCGCCGGGCGTGAGCGGTGCGGCGCCCGGCGCGGTGGCCGGGTCGACGACCAGCTTGCCGGTGTCCACGCTGAGCCCCGAGGTCTCGGCGAGGGGCAGCGTCGTGGGCCCGTCGACGATCCGCGTCGAGCGCAGCAGGCCCTTCAGCCGCAGGTCGGGGCGGGCGGGGATGGTGCGGGTGCCGAGGGTGCCGCCGTTGACGACGTAGTTCGCGCCGCGGCCGCTCGGGAAGTTGTTGTCGTTGAACAGCCACATCTTCATGCCGGTGCGCTGTGCCTCGCGCAGCACGTGCCCGACGAGCGTGAACCAGTCCTCGCTGAGGAACACCGGCTTCATCGAGTCGCCGCCGAGCGGGAAGATCACCGCCTCGTACACGCCCTTGGCGCGCATCTCGGCCATCTGCTTGTCGGTGATGTCGCTGGTGATCGTGTTGTTCCAGTACCAGTAGATCGCCGGGCGGCTGTCCTTCGGCGGGTTCGCGAAGGCGGCCGGGTCGAAGTGGGCGAGCGTGGTCGTTTCGGCCGGGCCCCGGTCGTGGCCGGCGGCCGCCGGGGTCATCAGGCTCACGGCGGTCGCCGCAGCGAGCACGAGGGACGTCACTGTCCTGCGCATGGGATTTCCCTTCAGCCGCGCGGAATGGGTTGCCGGAAGGTGTGGGTGCCCGAGCCGACGGGGAAGACCTCGTCGCCCCGCGGCAGGTGCACTTCGGCGGTGCTGCCCGGCGGGACGGTCACCGTCAGCCGGTATCCGCGGTCGGACTTGGTCCACGCCGTGCTGACGCGGCCGTGCGGGGTCTCGTAGCTGCCGGACGCCGACGTCAGGTCGCCGACCACGGCCGGGTCGATCACGAGGTCCCGGAAGCCCGCGGAGCTCGCCGCCTGCCCGATGCCGGTCAGCCGCGTGGTGAGCCAGCCGTCCATCGCGCCGAGCATGAAGTGGTCCTGCGACTGGCCGCTGCCGCCGTCCCAGGTCTCCCCCAGCGCGGTCAGCCCGGCCACCACCTGGTGGCCCAGGCTGGGGCTGGTGGTCTGCGTGGCGATCCGGTAGACGACGTCGTCGCGGCCGGAGGCCGACAGCACTCGCAGCACCGACGGGAACGAGATCTCCCCCATCACCAGGTGCCAGCCGGCGGCCTCGATCGTGTCGACGAGGTGCTGTGTCTGGCCGGCCCGCAGGTCGGCGGGCACCGCGCCCATGTCGAGCGCGAGGGCCGTCGCGCCCTGACCGCCGCCCCCGAACAACCCCGTCGAGGCGTTGTAGTACTTGGCCCACACGGCTTTCGCGAGCGCGTCGGCTTGGGCGCGGTAGGCCGAGGCGTCCTGGCCGAGCACCGTCGCGACCTTCGCGAGCCCGTCCTCGACCGCCCAGACGCCGAAGCTGCTGGGGATCGCGCGCGGCATCGCCGGGGATTCGGTGGTGATCCAGTCGCCGAGGCCGTAGTCGTAGACGCCGTCGACCCACCGCGCGGTCTGGCCCCGCAGGTACGCGAGGTAGCGCTGCATCGCCGGGAAGTACTGGCTCAGGAGTTCCTTGTCGCCGTAGGTCTGGTACGCCTTGAGCGGCACCTGGACCAGCGCGCCGCCCCAGTTCGGGTCGTCGCGGTAGGAGCCGGCGAGCGTCACGTGGTCCGGCACGGTGCTGGGCACCAGGCCGCTCGTCTCCTGGCCGTCGGCCATGTCCCCGACGATCTTGCCGAGGTAGGCCTCGACGTCGTAGTTGCGCGCGATCGCGTCGAACGCGAGGTGGTCCTGCTCCAGCCAGCCGAGCTTCTCGCGGCTCGGGCAGTCGGTGAGGATGCTCTGCATGTTGTTCTCGACGGCGGCGCGGGTGAGCCGGTGGATGCCGTCGAGGGTGGCGTCGGAGGAGTCGAAGTCACCCGCGGACTCGTTGTCCGCCATCGTGCGCAGGCCGGCGACCGCGAGCCGCGCGTCCTCCGGGACGCCGACGACCTCGAGGTAGCGGAAGCCGTGGTAGCCGAAGTCGGGGTGCCAGGTCTGCTTCCCGCCCTTGCTCGTGAAGCTGTCCCAGATCGGCGTCCCGACGTTGCTGATGGACTGGTCGACGTGCCCGTCGCGCAACGCTTCGGCGGGATAGATCCGCACGGACGTGCCCTTCGGCGCGGTGAGCGTCACCTGCGGCAGGCCGGCGATGGTGCGGCCGACGTCGTAGACGCGCACGCCCGGTGCCGGACGCGAGATCTCCTTGCCGGGCAGCTGTTCCACGACCCGGACGGGCTCACTCCGGCGAGACGTCAGCTTCGCCGTGCTCGACGCGGGCACAACTGGCGACCAGCTTCGGCGGTCGGCGCCGGGCTTGTCCCAGCCCGGGATCTCGCGGCGGGCGTCGTAGTCCTCGCCGCCGTACCACTGGGAGACGGTGGTGGCGCCCAGCGTGGTGCGCCAGCTCGCGTCGGTGGCGATCCGCTGCACGGTACCGTCCGCCAGCGTCACCTCCAGCTGCGCGATGACCTGCGGATCGCTCGCCGTGCGCGCGAACTTGCGGTAGCGGCCGGAGGTGTGCAGCGCGTCCGCGGTGCCGTTGCCGACCGCGATGCCGATCGTGTTCGCCCCGCCCCGGACCTGGTTCGTGACGTCGTAAGCGGCGTAGGTGACCCGGTCGGCGTAGTCGCTGTCGCCGGGCTCCAGCACGGCGTCGCCGACGCGGTTTCCGTTGAGGCTCGGCACGTAGACGCCGAGGCCGCTGACGTACAGGCGGGCGCTCGCGACGCGGCCACGCACCGAGAAGTCCTTGGCGAACACCGGCAACGCGGGCGGCAGCCAGGTCGCGGGCGTCGGCTGGTCCGTCACGGTCTTCGCGACGGTGAACGGCCCAGCGGCGGCGGTCGCGGTCTGCACGGTGTAGTCGACGGGAAAGTTCGCCGTCCGGCCGTCGGCGGTGAGGGTGTCGGTGCGCGGGTACAGCACGACCTGGTCGAAGGTGTGCGCGGCGCCGAGGTCGACGGTGAGCCAGACATCGGCGTCCGCACTCGTGTGCGCCGCGCTCTGGTAGCCGGCGTTGCCGGCGTCTTCGGGGTTGGACGTCGTGAGGCCGTCGGCGATCAGGCCGGGCTCCCACTCCTTGCGCACGGTCTGGGTTTCCGAGGCGGTGACGTACTTCTGGCGGCCGTCGGCGAAGTTGACGCCGGGGTCCGCCGAGGCGCGCACCTGCAGCTCGGCCAGCTGCAGCCGGTGGGTCAGGTCGGGGAATCGGCGGGTGTCGCCGGTGGTGACCATGCGGTTCTGGCTGTCGAGCGGCTGCTCGGCCAGGGGCAGGCCCAGCTTGGTGACGTCGAGCTTCACGAACTGCGCGGTCTGCGCGGGCAGGGAGACGACCACGGGCTGGGCGGGTTTGGCGCCGAGCTGCCACTGGCTGTTCGTGACCCACCCGGCCGACCAGTCCTTCGGTGCGGTCAGCCCGGTTTCGAACCAGGTCGGCCGGCTCCAGGCCGAGGGCGAGTTCCCGGCCCAGACCCGGACCCGCCAGAAGACGCGTTGACGGCTGCCGATCGCGCGGCCGGCGTAGTCGAGATCGGACGTGGTGCCGGCGACGCGGCCGGTGTCCCAGAGGTCGGGGCGCGCCAGCCGCGCTTCCGAGGTGGCGGCCTGGACTTCGTAGGCGGTCTGGTCGCGGGCGGTGGTCCGCCAGCTCAGCTCGGGGGTCGTGTCGTCCGTCCCCAGTGGCCGGTCGAGGTGGTTCGCGCGGAGGTCGGTGGCGGCGAAGCCGCGGCTATCGGCGTCGGCCGCGGCGGGCGTGGCGGGCGTGGCGGTGCCGAGGACGAGCAACGGGACGAGGGCGAGGAGACGGCGGGATCGGTGGCGCACGGCAGCTCCTGGGACGGCCGGTGGGGACGGCCTGGATTCGACGGTGAATCGTTTCAAGTGAGCGTGAACATTGAGCGGCATCAACGAGGAGGAACGGATCTGGATTCAGCCGGGACAACGCGGTCTCAGCGGGGCACGCGCTCTCGAACTGGCGGGTAACAACGCTGCGGATCGAAATGGGGGAGCAGAAGGGACTCGGGGCCCAGCCTCTGTCGCTGCATCGCGATCTCCGTATTGAAAGGTTTCATAAGCCCGACGCCGAGACGCTACCTTGCGGCCGAAGAGGAAGTCAATGACGAGCGGGCCCGCGCGGCGACGGGTTCGAGGTGACGCTTCATCCGGCGTCCACCGCGATCTCCACGAACTGCCGCAGGAGCGCCTCGTGGACGTGCGGGAGGAACACCAGCGTCACCGGGCTCGGCGGGGCGCCGCGCAGCGGGATGAACCGCACCGCCGGGTGGATGTTGCGCCGCATCGCCACCTCCGGCCCGACGCCGATCCCCCGGTCGGCCGCGACGCTCTCGATCCACTCGTCGAAGTTCGCCGTCTCCACGATCGTCTTCGGGCGCTCCTCCGGCGGCCACGACCACGGCCCGGTCGTGCCGCTCACGATGTTCACCACCAGCGGCCACCGCGGCACCTCGTGCCAGTCCAGCTCCGCCCGGCCGGCCAGCGCCGACCGCACCGAACACGCCGCGACCCTGGCCTCGTCGAACAGGTGCACCACGCGCAGCGCGGACGACCGCACCGGCCCCCGCACCACGGCGAGCTCGACCTTGCCCTGCTGCAGCGCGGCGAGCGGGTCGTCGGTGCGCACCAGGTCGACGGTCCGCCCGGTCTCCCGCTCGAACCGCGTGACCGTCCGCTGCGCCCACGGGTCCGGCAGCAGCCAGCTGAACCCCAGCCGCACGCTCGACTCCCGGCGGACGGCGCCGAACCCGCGTGCCAGCTCCGCGAAGGCCCGTTCGACGTGGGCCAGCAGGGTCTCCCCCGCGGCCGTCAGCTCGACGTGGCGGGTGTCGCGGTCGAACAGCGTCACGCCCAAGGCGTCCTCGAGCTGCCGGACCGTGCGGCTCAGCGCGGGCTGGGTGATCGCGAGGTCGGCCGCCGCCCCGGTGAACGACCGCAGCCGCGCCACCGCTTCGAAGGCGCGCAGGTGCCGCAGCTCCACCCGGCCGAACGACCACTCGCTCATGCCTGGGCAGCATAGCTGCACCCCAGCAGGCATTTCCCCGCCGGCCGAGCGCTGCCTAGCCTCGATTTCATGCACACCACGCTGGACGCGTTCGGTCTCTCGGCGCCGATCCTCGCCGCGCCGATGGCGGGCGGCCCGACGACACCCCGGCTCGTCACGGCCGCGGCGTCGGCCGGTGGGGCCGGGCTGCTGGCCGGCGGCTACCAGACGCCCGAGGCGCTCGCGCGGCAGATCTCCGAGGTGCGCGCCGCGGCCGTCCCGTTCGGGGTGAACCTGTTCGCGCCGAACCCGGTGCCGATCGACGCCGCCACCTACGCCGCCTACGCCCGGACGCTGCAGCCGGAGGCCGAACGCTACGACCTCGACCTGGCCGGCATCCTCCGCACCGAGGACGACGACGGCTGGCGCGACAAGATCGACCTGCTGCTCGACGCGCCGGTCCCGGTGGTCACCTTCACCTTCGGCCTCCCGGAGCCGGCGGTGCGCGAGGCGCTCCGCCGGGCAGGCACGCTCGTCGGCCAGACGGTCACTTCGCCCGACGAAGCACGCCGCGCCGCCGACGCCGACTTCCTCGTCGTGCAGGCGTCCGCGGCCGGCGGGCATTCGGGCACGCTCACCCCGGGCTGGACGCCCGCGGACATCCCGGTCACCGACCTCCTCCGCGCCGTCGCCCGGGTGACCGCGCTCCCCCTCGTCGCGGCCGGCGGGATCGCGACCGCCGACGCGGTGGCCGGCGCGCTCCGGGCCGGCGCCGAGGCCGTGCTGGTCGGCACCGTGCTCCTGCGCTCCGACGAGAGCGGCGCGTCGAAGACGCACCAGGCCGCGCTCGCGGATCCTCCCGGCGCGCACCGGACCGTCGTCACCCGCGCGTTCACCGGCCGGCCCGCCCGCGCGCTGGCCAACGCCTTCACCGGCCGCTACGACCGGCTCGCGCCGGCCGGCTACCCGGCGATCCACCACCTCACCCGGCCGCTGCGTCAGGCGGCCGCCGCCGCGGGCGACGCGGACCGGCTCCACCTGTGGGCGGGCACCGGGTTCCGGCACGCGTCCGCCGAACCCGCGGCACGCATCCTCGGCCGGCTCGTCGCGAACCTCTGAACCAGGAAGGCATGCCGATGATCGAACTCGTCGACTACCAGTTCGGCCCGCAGGCGCGGGCGCGGCTGGACGAGGCACGCGAGCCGGGCCGGGAAGGCGCGATCGCGGCGCTGGAAAGCTTCTACCACGCCCTCAACCGCCGCGACCTCGCCGTGCTGTCCGCCGTCTGGTCCCAGGACGAGCTGGCCCAGCTGAACAACCCGGTGGGCGGCATCCTCCGGTCCGGCGCGGCGGTCACCGGCCTTTACCGCCGCATCTTCGCCGGCGACCTCGGCCTGACGGTCACGTTCGCCGACGCCGTCACCTACTGGTGGGCGGACGCGGTCGTGTTCGCCGGCCGCGAGCTCGGCCAGTACCACGACCGCGACGGCGCCACGGTCCCGCTGACGATCCGGACCTCCCGCGTGTTCGGGTACGACCGCGAGGCCGGCCGCTGGCTGCAGGTCCACCACCACGGCAGCATCGACCACCCGGAGGAGCTCGCCGCGTACCAGAACGCCGTGCGCGGCTGAAACCCTTACGGTCACGGGGAAACCGCGCCGAGCAGGCCGGTGCCGGTGTGGCAGCCGACGTACTCGAAGTACTGCTCGCCGGCCGCGGCCACCGTCACCTCGTGGTAGAGGCGCAGCCGGGCCGCGGGACCGAGCCTGGACAGGTACTTCATCGCCTGGCCGAAGATCGCCTTGTGGGTCGGGTGGTCCTTCGCCCACCGGTCGAGGTCGGCGAGGCTGCGCCACCAGCTCATCCCGAAGCTCTTGTCGAGCGGGTTCCCGTCGCCGTCGACCACCCGGAGGTACCGGTTGGCGTAGCAGCCGATCGCGCGCCCGTGGTCGCGCAGGAAGTCCATGCCCGCGCGCAGGACCGGCTCGACCTCGTCGAGGTACATCCGGCGTTCGTCGCCGTCGGTGTCGGACCAGTCCTGGCCCGAGCGGATGAGGCACAGGTTGTGCCGGCCCCGCACCACCCGGCGCACGCCGTCGTCGACGGTCGCGGGCGGCTCGCCGGGATCGAGCCGGTCGTACTGGCCGATCGGGAGGCGGTCCCGGGCGCCGCCCCAGTACGCGTGCTCGCGGACCTCTCCGCTGAGGGTGTCCGCCAGGTGCGCGGCGCCCTCGATCCGGTCGTTCGAGAACAGCGTCTCGAACCGGGCCGTCGACGGGCGCACGACTTCGACGAAGAACCCGTTGCCGCGCAACCACAGTGGCCGGGCGGCGGCGAACCAGCGGTCGTGCCGGGCGGGGTCGGTCCAGTAGGCGATGGTGACGACGGTCTGGTACCCGGCCTCGTCGACGTACGCGGCCCGATCGACCTGACCGGGTCCGTCCGCGTCCGCGCAGGCCGCGTCGAGGTCGGCCAGCGCGGCCGTGGGTTCGTTCCCGGGGCGGTACTGCACGCCGAAGTAGGCCATCGCCACCTGCGTCACCGAAGGCGCGAACCGGGCGACGAAGGACGGGTAGGGCGGCTGCCAGTCCGGACGGGGCCCGGGCGCCGCCGTCCGGCCGGCCACCAGGTGCGCGGGGATCGCCGATTCCACGGGTTCAGCCGACCGGCGCGAATTCGGGGGCGGCCGGCTGCGCCTCCGCGGGTGTCTCGACGACCGCGGGCGCGGGGTTGCGGTTGACGAGCAGCCGCAGCACGTCCGGCCGCGAGTAGTGGCCGACCGGGTCCGCGGCCGACTTGGCGATCGCGATCAGGTCCGGGTCGAGGTCGCCGTAGAGGATGCCTTCCTCCGTCTCGGGCAACGGTTCGGCCAGCGGCGTGCCCTCCGGGCCGTAGATGCGGGCGAACCCGCCGCCCGGCAGGAGCAGCTGCCGCTTCAGGTCGGTGTCGCAGAACAGCTCGAGCGCGGCCGGCCCGACCACACCGCAGGGGGCGACGACGAACGTCCCGCCCTCGACGGCGTACATCAGGCTGGCGGCCGTGTTGACCTCCGGTCCCAGCGCCCGCGCGGCACCGCGGTAGACGGAGAAGGCGGGCCAGGCCGCGACGTGGATTTCCTCGCCCTGGCTGTACATCGCGTACTTGGTCAGCGGTTGCAGGTGTTCCCAGCAGTTCAGCGCGCCGAGGCGGCCGAGCGCGGTGTCGTGGACCTGCAGGTCGCTCCCGTCGCCCTCGCCGAACACCGCGCGCTCGACGTGGGTCGGCTTGAGCTTGCGCCGCACGGAGATGAGCTCACCGGTGTCGGCGACGAACGCCTGCGCCATGTAGAGGCTGCCGCCGGCGCGTTCGCTGAAGCCGAAGACGACGTGGATCCGGTGCTCGGCGGCGGCCCGGCGGACGCGGTCCATCTCGGCGCCGTCACGGGTCATCGAGTGCGCGGCGTACCGCGGGACGAACGCCATCCCGGCGGCGGGCGAGTCGAGCCAGATCCACCACGGGTAGCCGGGGAGAAAGGTCTCGGGGAACGTCACGAGCCGGGCCCCGCCCGCGGCGGCCGCCCCGATCAGTCCGACGACCTTGTCGACACCGGCGGCCAGATCCAGCCAGGCCGACTCGGCCTGGACGGCCGCCACACGCACGGTTTCCTGCATTGCCGGGCTCCTTCGCTTGGGGGGTTCCCACGATGCGCCCGGGCGGGAGTGTCCGGCTGACCGATCGTGCCGGGGTTTGTGACCCGGCGTGCCACTCACGGCGCTCGCCCGGCGAGCACCGCCTGCCCCGCGCGCGGCCCCCACGGCGGTACACCCCGGCCGCCGACATACTCCCCGGCGCTCGACCGGCGACCAGCCTTGCGGCCTGCACTTACCCCGCGTGCCACCCCAGCGCTCGCGCCACGGCCGCCAACCCCGCGCGCGGCCCCCGGCCGGTCAGCCGCGGGCGCTCACTCCACCGCCGGCGGCCGGCGCTCGGCCGGCGACCAACCATGCGGCCATCACTTACCTCGCGTGCCACCCCGGCGCCCGACCACACCACCGTCACTTAGCCTGCGCGCCCCCGCGGCGGTACTCCCCCGGCGACTTACCGCTCACCGCGCGGAAAGCGCGGTGAAACCCCGACTCGCTGTCGAATCCGCACGCCGCGGCGATGGATCCGATCGGCCGCCCGGGGTCGGCGATGAGAAGGGCCTGGGCCTGCTCGATCCGCATCCGGCGCAGCCGTGCGGCGATCCCCTCGTCGCCGGCGATGCGGTACAGCGTGCGGCGCGAGACGCGGCATGCGCGGGCGACCGTCTCCGCGTCCAGCCCGGGATCGGCGAGGTTGCGGCGCAGGAAGGCCAGCACGCGCTCCCGTGCCACCGCTTCCGCGGCCTGTGGGCCCGGCCGGGCGTCGCCGGCGAACGACGCCGTCGCCGAGAGCAGGCCGAGCGCGTGGGGAAGCAGCACCGCGGACTGGTCCGGCGCCGACCGGGCCGTCTCCGCCAGCGACGTGAAGAACGTCGAGACGACGGCGCCCGGGGTGCCGCGGCCGCACGCCCGCGCGGTCAGGCCGCGGGTGTCGCGCACCGCCAGCTCCCGCTTCGGGACCTGGACGACGAGCTGGTGGAACGGGTCGTCGAAGTGCAGGGTGTAGGGCCGGGTGCTGTCGTAGAACGCCAGGTCACCTGGCGAAAGCAGCGCCGCCCGGCCGTCCTGTTCGACGCGGCCCCGGCCGCGCACCTGGATGCTCGCGAGCAGGTACTCCTCGTCGCCGCGCGCGACCAGCGACCGGGTGCGCCGCACGTGCTGGCCGCCGGCCACGACGGTCGACAGCTCGAGGTCGCCGACCGGGACGTGCTCGATCCGGCCGCTGAACCCGGCGCCGGGCACCGGCTCGGCCACCAGCCGGACGAACGTCGCGCAGATCATCTCCCGCCAGTAGGCGAACGCCTCCTGCGCCGACACCATCGAGGTCGTCAGCTCGGCGTAGGCACCTCTGTCCAAAGTGGCGGACACGCACTGAGTATCACCAGGTCACGGGGGCGCTGTCCAGCGGTCGCGCATGGGTCTCCATCGGAACTCCTCCGGTCGTCGCGGCAGCTCGTCCACGTCCACGGTGGCAGCACGACGGCCGGCGCTCCATCGCTCGCGGAGTGACGGAATCGGCTCGGGGCCTCATCATGGACCGGTGCGCTCCGACGACGACTCGGGTAGACCGCCCCGGCTCCGGGTCGACGCCGAGACGACGCTGATCCTGCGCGAGGCGTTCCACAAGATCGACGCGAACTATCGCAACGACCACTACGGCCTCTACGACTACGCCCGCGCCGTGATGAGCAAGATCGTTCCCCTGGACCACTTCTACATCGGGTTCTTCCACGGCGCCAACCGCGTCCGCTACCCCTACGGCTACGACGGCGGCATGTACACCGACCCCGCGTCGCACATCTACGGGCCGCACGGCCAGGCGGCCTGGCTCCTGAAGCACCGCCAGACCTACCGGATGCAGTACGACAACGGCGCCGCGCTCAACGCCGGCGTCGCTTCCGGGGACACGAGCCGCGCTTCCGCCGACGCCGTCACCACTCCGCTGTTCCGCCGCGGCCGCGACGGCGAACCGGTGTTCGGCATGATGTCCATGCAGAGCTACGAACCCGGCGTCTTCGACGACAACGCGGTGCGCGCCTTCGAATGGCTGGCCGATCTGGTGGCCCGCGTGCTGACGACCGAAGCCGAAGACGTCGACGCGCTCCGCCGCCTGCCGGCCGACGTCGACGACGCGCCGCCGCTGGTCACCGCCGACCACATCGTCGAGCTCCTCTCCTCCCGCGTGGCGGACGTCCGGCAGCGGGCCCAGGACGCCCTCACGCTCCCCGACGCGGGTGCGCTGCGCGAGGCCCTGCAGCGCATCGTCACCGACTGCCAGCAGCTCCAGTCGGACCTCGTCGAGCTCACCCTCGACATCGACAACGGCCCCGAGGAACGCTTCCGCTCGCTCACCGCCGCCGAGCAAGGGGTCGCGGTGCTCCTCGCGAGCGACCTGCGCAACGAGCAGATCGCCGGCGAGCTGGGCATCAGCCTCAACACCGTCAAGACGCACGTCCGCGGCATCCTGGCCAAGTACGGGATGAGCGGACGCGCCGGGGTGGCCGAGGACGTCCGGAAGCACCTCGCCCGGTGACCGGTCAGGCCGCCGGGCGCACCCGGGCGACGAGACCGCGCACGGTGGCGAGGGTTTCGTCGGGGTGGTCGAGGTGCACGCTGTGCGTCGCGCCCGGCCAGCACACGACCTCACCGCCGAACGCGGCCGCGAGCCTGGTGTGGCCACGCCGCATCGCGGTGCCCGGCTTGCGGTCCGCGGTCACCACCACCGACGGCACGCGCGGCAAGTCGGCTTCACGCAGGCCGCGGGACAGCTCGGTGATGCCCGTGACCGCCCGGGCCAGCTCCGGGAGGTCGAGGTCCGCCATCCGCAGGTAGGCGGCCTCGCAGTCCGGCCGCAGCCCCTGGCGTCGCGCGGATCGGCCGATCGAGGCGCGGACGAGCCGGGGAACCACCGAGCGGATCCCGGGCAGGGCCGCGACCGTCCCGAGGGCGCGCGTCATGCGTTCCAGCCCGGCGCCCGTGCGCGCGTCGTTGATCACCGTGGGGTCGAGCAGGACGAGACCCGCGACCTGTTCCGGGTGGTCGCGGGCCAGCAGCACGCCCACGGCACCGCCGAGGCTCTGCCCGACGACGACCACCGGACCGCACCCCAGCCGTGTGATCAGACCGCTTAGGTGCTCGGCGGCACCGGCGAGCGTCCCCTCGGCGGCGGTGCCGGTGCCGGGCCGGTCGTGGACGATCACCCGGCACCCCGGATCGGCGACGAGGCCTTCGACGAGGCCCGGGAAGAAGCCCTCACAAGCTTCGGCACCGCCGGGCAGCAACAGCACCGGCTGTCCCGATTCGCCGTGCACCCGGACCCCGTCGATTTCCATGCGCGCTCCTCGCCACCTACGTCTGCCCTCGGATTGTTGCACAATCTGAGGGCAGACCGTAGGCCAATGACTCAGGCGCAGCCGGCGGAATCGGCGTCGAGCACCGGGTCCGTCGCCGGACGGCCGGTGAACGGGACCGTCTCGTGGACACTCAAGGCGCCGTCGCGCAGGGTGTAGACGGTACGAGTGCCCGAGTAAGTGAACTGGTCGACCGGGCGGCCGACGTCGTCGCTCTCCGCCGCGACGGTCGCGAAGGCATGGCCTCCGTCGAGCGGCGTGCACTGGTAACCCAGGTGAGCGGCGACGCCCCCACCCTCAGCGACCGAAAACGGCTGGTCGTCGGCCCCGACGACCTGACGGAGATTGGGTCCGTCGAAGTGCAGCACGGCGAAGAACGTGGTGTTCGCGCCGATCGACCGGGCGACGAGCAACTCGGCCCGGCCGTCACCGTTGAGGTCGGCCACGCGCGGCGCCTGGATCCCGAACTGACTGTCGGCCGGCAGGTGGATCGACGTGTACGTCCCGTCGACCGTGGCCGAGATCAGCTGGTCACTCTCCCCGACCAGGCGGACGTTGACGGTCTCGATCTCCCCGTCGCCGTTCAGGTCGGCGACCGCGGTGACCGGGTCCGCGGCGGCCATCGCCGGCGCGGCGACGGCCAGCCCCAGGGCCGCGGCCCCGACGCGTGCGGCGGGAGTGCGATGTGCCACCCGAACGCAACCGCGTCAGCCCTGGCGGGCCGGGCGGATGGTCAGGTCCCCGATCTCGACGTCGTCGGGCTGGTCGATCGCGAACGCGATCGCCCTCGCCACCGCCTCGGGGTCGATGCCGAGCTCGGCCATCGTGCGCTGGGCCTGCTCGCGCACGGCCAGGTCGTCGACGGCGTGGTCGATGAGCTCGGTGCGGACGTAGCCGGGCGAGATCGACGTCGTCCGCGGGACGCCGTCGGTGCTCTCCTGGCGCAACCCCTCCAGGAGCGTGCGGACCGCGTTCTTCGTCCCCGCGTACACCGCCTGGGTGGGGACGATCTTCAGGCCGGAGGTCGAAACGACGGTGACCAGGTGCCCGCTGCCCTGCCGGCGGAACACCGGGAGCGCCGCGGCGATGCCGTGCAGGATGCCCTTGACGTTCACGTCGACCATCGCGGACCAGCCTTCGACGTCCAGGTCGGCGACCGTGCTGATCCGGCTGACCCCGGCGTTGCCCACCAGGACGTCCAGCCGGCCGAAGCGCTCGACGGCCGTGGCGACGAGCGCGTGGAGGTCGCCGGGGTCGGTGACGTCCACGCGTACGGCGGCCGCCTTTCCGCCGCCGGCTTCGATCTCGGCGACGAGCCGGTCCAGGCGATCGGTGCGCCGGGCCCCGAGGACGACGGCCGCGCCGTGCGAGGCGAGGTGACGGGCCGTCGCCGCACCGATGCCGCTGCTGGCACCGGTGATGGCGACGACCTTGCCGTGAATGGTCACGATGATTCCCCGATCGAAGTGGACATGTGTCCGATTAGCTTAGTGGACACGTGTCCGCTTCTGTCAAGCGCGCTCCGCCGAGCCCGCGATCAGGGCTGGTAGGTGCAGAAGGCGCCGACGCTGTTGTGCTGCTCGACGACGGTCTTGCCGTCGACGGTGATCTTGCAGGTGTTGTCCTTGGCGCCCAGCTTGAAGTCGACCGGGGTGACGGAGACCGTGGTGAACGCCAGGTCGTCCATCGACAGGGTCTGGCTCCAGGTCTTGCCCTTCTCCAGGACGTCCTGGGAGTTCGCGGTGAACCCGCTGTTCCACTGCACGTTCGACTTCGCCGCCGTCGTGACCTCGAGGACGATGGTGTGCTTGGCCGACGCCGCCGCGCTCGGGGCCGCCGCGGCGGGCGCGGATCCCGCGTCCGCGACCGCGGCCGGCGCCGCCGCGGCGGGCAGGCCGTTCGCGGTGTCGTTGACGGCCTTGCCGAAGGCGGCCGCCCAGACGACGCAGATGACCAGGCCGAGCACCGAAAGCACGACCGCGGCGATGGCCAGCCCCTTGTTGCTCGCCTGGCCGCGGTTCGCGCGCAGCGTCCCGACGATGCCGAAGACGAGCCCGAGGATCACCATCGGCCACGCGATGACGCCGATGATCGGGATGAACGCGAAGATCAGGCCGACCAGGCCGAGGACGAACCCGGCGGTGCCGAGGCCGTTCTTGTACTGGACCGGAGCGGGCAGGGGTGGCACGGGCGACATCGGGGCGTAGGACACGGTTGCCTCTTTCAGTGCAGCGGCGGCAGGACCGAATGCGGTCACGCTCTGCGCCATCCGTCGCCACGCGGGCTTCGCGCGTAACAGGGCCCGGAAGCCACTCCCGGTAACGAACGGGACTCGGTCACGTCGGCTCTCGATCATTTCCGCAGTTGAGCGCGGTTGGCGACTGACTCACCGCCGTTACCCAGGGTGAGAAATTGAAGCTCTGAGTTCACTCGTACGGATTACATAAGCGGACTCGGGAGACATCTCGCGTCAGGCCGTAACGGATCACCCGTCCGGTCGATATCCCGATCGTGTCCGGACCATCCGGACCTTCACGAGGGGTCTTCACATCATGCTTCGTCACCACCTGGGAGCACTCATCGCCGGCGGGGCCGTCGCTGCCCTGGTCTGCACCGGCTGCTCGAGCACCGCCGGGACGCCGTCGCCGGCCGCCGGGTCGTCCACCGGCGCCCCGACGTCCGCCAGCGTCGCGGCCGCCTCGCTCGACGGCGCGAAGGCCGGCTCGGCCGTCGCCGCCGCCGCGAAGCAGGCCAAGTCCGTCCACGTCCGCGGCACGGTCACCGAGGGGAACGTCAACCTCGACCTGCAGCTCAACCCGGACAGCGCCAGCGGCACCGTGGTGCAGGACGGGCTCGAGATCCCGGTCCTGCGCGTCGGGGACAAGTACTTCTTCCGGTTCAGCCAGTCGCTGATCGACAAGGCCGGGATCCCGGCGTCGGTGGGCAAGCTGCTCAAGGACAAGTGGGTGCCTTCGACGTCGCAGATCGGCGCGGGGATCGGCGAGTCGTTCAAGCAGTTCCTCGACTACAAGACCTTCACCGACAACACCGTCGGCCAGCTGGACTCGGAGCCGTTCAAGGCCGGCGGGGAGACCACCACCGGCGGCATCCCGGCGCTGACGTTCACCAGCGCCGACGGCACCGCGACGGTCGCCGCCGCCGAGCCGCACTACCTGCTGCGCATGCAGGAGGCCAAGAGCGGCACGCTGGAGTTCTCCGACTGGGACAAGCCGACCACGGTCACCGCTCCCCCGGCGTCGGAGATCTACTCGGGTCCCGGCGCCTGACCGAAGGCCGGCGTGATGTCCATGTGGACGCGGTAGTCGGTCACGCGGTCCCCCGCCAGCCGCATCACCGTCACGCACGGGAGGGCCAGCCGTTCGCCGTCCGGAGCCGCCGTTTCGATCGTGAAGCGGCAGAACAGCTGGTCCTCCCCCACTTCCGCGACCTGGTCGACGACGTGGCGGACCCACGGCAACGCGCCCGCCGCGCCGGCCGTCGCCGCGGTGATCGCGGCGCGGCCGGTCAGCGGCTCGCCGTTCGCGAACACGTACGTCGCGTCGTCGGCGAACCACGACGCGAACGCCGGAGCGTCGCCCGCGTCGACCGCCGCGCACATCGCGCGGACCATCCGCTCACGGCTCACTTCCGCAGTTCCAGCCCGTAGCGGCTCATCACTTCCGCGACGAGCTTCATGTCCCGGCCGGGCGGCAGCTGGGACAGCTCGCGGTAGTAGTTCTCCAGCCCGGGCGGCGAAACCACCGCGATGACGCGGGTCTCCTCGTCGAACGGGTTGCGGAACACGTGCGGCACCCCGCGCGGCATCAGCAGCGAGTCGCCCTGGCCGAGGACGTGCCGCTCGCCGTCGAGCTCCACCTCGACGCGGCCCTGGACGCACGTGAACAGCTCGTCCTCGCGGGTGTGGACGTGGGTCGGCGGCCCGCCGAGGCCGGGCGGCACGACGTACTCGAACAGCGAGTACGCGCCGTTCGTGTCGGCGCCGGTCAGGCGGGCGTGGATGCCGAGCCCGATCGCGCCGAGGTTGGTGCCGTCGCCGGGGTGGATGACGTGGTGGCCGGTCGCGGTGCTCATCGGAACTCCTTCGCTACAGCGGGCTTTTCGCGGGTTCGGGGGCGTCCTTCAGCCGGGTCAGCACGGCCGGCGTGAGCGAGCGGTAGGCCGCGGGCACCACCGGGTTCAGCCAGTGCGTGAAGCGGGTGAAGCGGCCGATCTGCACGCCGAGGTCGCCGAGCACCTCGTCGACGTTGTGGATGGAGAACGGGATGATCTTGGTGCCGCGGCAGTGGTGCGCGCCGGTCGCGGTGTCCAGGAAAGCGAGCTGTGCGACGACGTCCGCGCGCCGGGCCGCCTCGTCGGGCAGGGTGAGCGCGCCCGCGAGGTCGGCCGCGATCCACACCGCCGCCATCTCGGCGTTGAGCGGGCTGAAGAACGACGAGTTGTACCCGTTGAAGTAGAGGCCCGGCGCGTCCAGGGGCTGGATCTGCCGGTACAGCAGGAAGTTCCCGCGTTCGTCGAAGAGTCCCTTGTGGATGGTCTCGGGCAGGAACGGGACGCCCTGGGTGAACCCGGTCGCGCAGACGACCAGGTCGGCCGGCAGCACCGTGCCGTCGGCCAGCTCGGCCTTCGGGCCGTCGGCGGAGGCGGACAGCCGCGTGATCACCTGGTCGCGACGGACGCGGATCGAGCCGTCGGCCACGCCTTCGAAGAACCCCTCGGTGGCCAGGCCGATCGCGTTCTTGATGATGTCCTCCATCCGCCCGCGCGGCACGAGGTCGTGCTTCGCGAGCCCGAACTGCCGCACCGACACGCTGCCGATGGAGTTCAGCATCGAGCGCCGCAGCCGGTTTCCCTGGCCGTGCAGGAACTTCTCGAACCCGCGCAGCCACCGGTAGCGGAACAGCGCCTCGCCCAGCCGGGTCAGCAGGAGCATCTTGAAGTTGAGCACGCCCGCGATCTTGCGCGGGACCTTCCACAGCAGCTGGCGGGCGATGACGTCGGTCGTCCCGGCGACGTCGCTGATCGCCACGGTCACGTCGCACGCGGACTTGCCGTACCCGACGACGAGGACGTGCTTGCCTCGCGCGTCTTCGACGTCGTGGAAGTCCGAGCCGGCCAGCAGCCGGCCGCCCGCCGCCTCGAACTCCGCGCGTCCCGGGTAGTCCGGCAGCGCCGGCTCGCAGAACACGCCGTTGGCGACGACGACGCGGTCGACCACCGAGGCCCCCTGCGCCCCGGTGGTCACCGCCCACCCCGCACCGTCGGGGACCACCGACTCGACGGTGGTCCCGAGCCGCAGATGAGGCGTGACGCCGAACTCGTCGGCGTAGCCGGCGAGGTACTCCTGGATCTGGGCGCCGGTCGGCCATTCCGGGAAGTGCTTCGGCATCGGGAAGTCCGAAAAGGAGTACTGGGCCTTCGGGCTCTGCGTGGTCAGCCCCGGGTAGCGCCGGGTCCGGCTCCACACACCGCCGACGTCCGGGGCCTTGTCGAAGACCTCGACGTCGTGCCCGGCCTGCAGCAGCACCTTGGCCGTGGTCAGCCCGGCCAGTCCGGCCCCGATGATCGCGACGCGCATGCCTGGTCCTCCTCGTCGAGGCATTCGTTGTGCGCCACAGCGTGGATCAGGCGCGGGCTGCCGCCCAACCGCGAGTCCTGGTCACTGGGACGGCAGCTCCGGCCGGGGCACCGCCCACCGCCGGGCGGAGTACGCGCGGCTCGCCGCCGCGGCCGCCATCCGCACGGCCGGGCCGATCCGCTCGGGCAGCACGGCGGCGCTGGGCCCGGTGACCGACAGCGCGGCGGTCACGGTGCCGGTGAAGTCGAAGATCGGGGCCGCGACGCAGCTGATGCCGAGGTTGCCCTCCTCGCGGTCGTAGGCCCAGCCCTGCTCGTGCACGACGGCGAGCGCGTGCTCCAGCGCGTCGGCGTTCGTGATGGTGCGCGGGGTGCGGCGCGTGAGGCCGGCCGCCACCACCGCCGCGACGACGTCGGCGCCGGACCAGGCGAGGATCGCCCGGCCGAGCCCGGAGCAGTGCGCCGGGATGAACCCGCCGACCTGGTCGAGCATCGGCAGCTGGCGGTGCCCGCTGATCTTCTCGACGACGAGCACCCGGGTGCCTTCGAGGACGCCGAGCTGCACGGTCGTCTTGGCCGCGGCGTAGAGGTCCTGCAGGTACGGCAGCACGGCCTCGCGCAGCTCGTGGCGCACCGGGACCAGGCCGGACAGCTCGAACAGGCGGTTGCCGATCCGGTACTTCTCGCCGGGCTTGTCCAGCCAGCCGAGCTCGATCATCCGCGCCGCGGTCCGGTGCACGGTCGAGCGCGGCAATCCGCTGCGCTCGACGAGCCGGGACAGCGTCAGCTCGCGATGGGCCGCGTCGAAGGCGTCGAGCAGCGCGGCGGCGCGTTCGAGTGCCCCGGTGACGTCTGGGGCGCTTTCGGGGTCCCGGGCAGTGGGACCCGGCTTTGGCCGGCCGGCGGTCATGGGCCGAATGTAGGTCACATCATGGAGAGCAACCAGTCCTACGCGAACCGCCGTCGCGTCGCCCTCGTCGGCGGGGGTGCCGGCGGCATCGGCTCGGCCTGCGCGGCCGCGCTGCTGGCGACCGGGCACCGCGTGGTCCTCGCCGGCCGCACGGAGTCGACCCTGGCCGAGACCGCGTCGAACCTCGGCGACGACGTCGGGCACGTGGTGTGCGACCTCGCCGACCCGGCCGCGGCGGCCGACGCCGTGACCCGGGTGCGCGAGCGCCACGGCTCGCTCGACGTCCTCGTGGTCAACGCCGGCGGGCCGGCACCCGGCCGCGTGCTCGACGTCCCGGCCGGCCAGTGGCACCACGACCTCGATCTGCTGGTCCTCGGTCCGCTGTCGCTCATGCGCGCCGCACTGCCCGCGATGGCCGAACGTGGCTTCGGCCGCATCGTCGTGATCAGCTCGACGGCGGTCCGGCAGCCGCAGCCCGGGCTCGCCGCGTCCACGGTGCTGCGCTCGGCGACGACGTCGGCGGCGAAGCTGGCCGCCCTCGAGTACGCCGACCGCGGCGTCACCGTCAACTGCGTCGCGGTCGGCGCCACGCTCACCGCGCGACGGCTGGAGATCGTGCGCGGCCGGGCCGGCGCGGCGGGCGTCGACGTCGCGACCGCGATGGCCGAGGACCTCGCCGCCATCCCCGCCGGGCGGGCCGCCGCGCCGCGCGAGGTCGCGGCCGCGGTGGCGTTCCTGGCCTCGCCCGAAGCAGGCTATGTCAACGGAACCGTGCTGACCGTCGACGGCGGCCGCACGGAATGTCCCGCCTGAGCGGAAGGTGCGCATGACCACGACCGGACCCGGCTTCGCCATGACCGACTTCCTCGCGAGCATCAGCCACACCGTCCGCCCCGACGGGCGGCGGCCCCTCGTCGTGCACGACGGCGACCTCGAAGAGATCCCGCCGGGCGCCGTCCCGAACCCGACGTCGCTGCGGATCGCCGGCACGCTGCCGACCGCGACGTTCGAACTCTTCCGGCAGGTCATCCCGGCCGGCGAGAGCTCGGACATGCAGCGTCACCACCACGAGACCGTCCACTTCGTCCTGTCCGGCGACGGCCACAGCGAGATCGAGGACGAGACCGTGAGCTGGACGACCGGGTCGTTCGTCTACACCCCGCCGTGGACCTGGCACCGCCACCACAACGACTCGGCCGGCCACCCGGTCGAGTTCCTGACCATCGAGAACTCGCGGCTGCTCGGCCCGCTCGGGCTGAACCGCCGCCAAAGCGCGGGGATGGCGAGCCTCGCCGAGGCCCGCGCCCGCTTCGACCACCGGGAGGACCAGTGACCAAGCCGATCCCCGAGCACGTCGGCATCTGGGGCGAGCTGGGCGAGCTCGAACACACCCTGCGGTACGTCGACGTGCCGCTGGACGGACGTCCCGTGCGGACGCGGGTGCTGCAGGCCGGCGCCGGACCCGACCTGGTCCTGCTGCACGGGACCGGCGGGCACCTCGAGGCCTACGCCCGCGACCTGGCCGGGCTCGCCCGCGACTTCCGCGTCACGGCCTACGACATGGTCGGCCACGGCTGGTCGGACCTGCCCGACCGGCCCTACACGATCGACGTCCTGTCCGCGCACCTCGTGTCCCTTTTGGACGTTCTCGGCATCGGGCGAGCCCACCTGTCCGGCGAGTCGCTCGGCGGCTGGGTGGTCGCCTGGACCGCCGCCCACCACCCCGACCGCGTCGACAAGCTCGTGCTCAACACCCCGGGCAACATCGCGAACAAACCCGAGGTGATGGCGCGGATGCGGGACAGCACGATGGCCGCGGTGCTCGACCCGAGCGACGAGACCGTGCGCCGCCGCGTCGAGTTCCTGTTCCACCACAAGGAGATGGTGACCGACGAGCTGGTGAACCTGCGCCGCCGCGTCTACTCCCGGCCGGGGTTCGTCCGGGCGATCGGGAACACGCTCGTGCTGCAGGACCCCGAGATCCGCAAGGACTTCGCGTGGGACCCGGCGTGGGTGTCGAAGGTGAAGGCGCCGACGCTGCTGCTGTGGACCAGCCACGACCCCACCGGCGGGCTCGACGAGGCCGAGCTGCTGCTCGGCTGGCTGCCCGACGCGCTGCTGCACGTCATCGACGACGCCGGGCACTGGCCGCAGTGGGAGAAGGTGCCGGAGTTCCTTGACGTCCACCGCACCTGGCTGCTGACCGGAGAGGACCCGTCCTGATGGCCGGGATCGCCGGGTTCGCCGGCATGTCCCACAGCCCGTTCGCGACGCTCCTGCCGCCACCGGACGAGGGCGGCCCGGGCGCGAAGTTCCTCGCCGACGCCTCGCGGGCGCGGTCCGCGGTGGCGGCGCTGGCGCCGGACGCGATCGTCGTGATCGGGCCCGACCACTTCCACGGCAACTTCTACGACGTGATGCCGCCGTTCGTCCTGGGCGTCGAACACGCGGTGGGGTTCGGCGACTTCGGCAGCACCGAAGGTCCGCTGCCGGTCGCCGGGGACCTGGCGTGGTCCGTCCACAACGGACTGACCGACGCCGGCTTCGACGTGTCGCTGTCGTACTCCCTGACCGTCGACCACGGCATCGTGCAGACCTACGAGATGCTCACCGGCGGCACCGCGGTGCCGATGGTACCGATCGTGGTCAACACGGCCGCGCCGCCGTTGCCGACGTTGCGGCGGTGTGTCGCGTTGGGTGAGGCGCTGGGGGCGGCCCTGCGTTCGGCGAGCTTCCCCGGCCGGGTCCTGGTGGCGGCGAGCGGCGGGCTGTCGCACTGGCTGCCGTCGAACGACCCCCGCGAGGTGGCCGGCGAGCGCCGCGAGTCGCTGATCCACGGCCGTGCGGACGTCCGCGCCTTCGCGGCGGCCCGCGAACCCCGCGTCCGCGCCATGGGCGGCGACCCGGGCGCGCGGGTGAACACCGAGTGGGACCGGTGGTTCCTGGACCGCCTTCGCACCGGCGACGCGGGTTCGGTGGCCGACCTGGGCCACGAGACGCTCGAAGCCAGGGCGGGCAGCGGCGGCCACGAGATCCGCTGCTGGCTGATCGGCCAGGTCGCCGCCGGGGCGCCGCTCGTCTGGACCAGCTACGAGCCGGTCCCGGAGTGGATCACCGGCATGGGCATCGGCACCACGTTCCCGGTGGCCTGACCAGCCGGTCGTGAGTGAGAAACAGTGTTAGAACACTGTTTCTCACTCACGACCTGATCTCGCGGGCAAGGACGGTACCTGTTCGCACCCTCGGCGTCGTCGCGATCTTGCCGCGGGCCTCGGCGGTGCGTTACGCCGGTAGCGGACCAGCGCGACTTCCGCCGAGGAGCAGCTCGTGAAGAAAATGCTCGCCGTCATGGCCGTCGTTCTTCTCGCTCTCGGCGGTTTCGCCTCGCCCGCCGCCGGAGCGAGCGCCAAGAAAGGCGTCAGCGCCAACCCGTACTCCGGCGCCGCGACCGCGTTGAAGGACGTCGGGGCGAAGTGGTTCTACACGTGGGCGCCCGATCCCCAGGGCATCGCCGTGCCTGCCGGGACCGAGTTCGTGCCGATGATCTGGGGACGGGACTCCGTCACGCAGGACCAGCTCGACCGGGCGAAGGCGAACGGCCGCGCCCTGCTGGGCTTCAACGAGCCGGACCTGGCGGGCCAGGCGAGCATGCCCGTCGAGACCGCGCTGGACCTCTGGCCGCGGCTGCAGTCCACCGGGCTGCGGCTCGGCGCGCCGGCCGTGGCCTACGGCGGCGACGTCGCGGGCGGGTGGCTCGACCGGTTCCTGAGCGGCGCGAAGGCCCGCGGCTACCGCGTCGACTTCATCCCGCTGCACTGGTACGGCGGCGACTTCTCCAGTGCCGCGAGCGGGCAGCTGCAGTCGTACCTGCAGAAGGTCCACGACCGCTACCACCTCCCGATCTGGTTGACCGAATACGCCCTCATCGACTTCTCCGGCTCGACGCCGCGTTACCCGTCCTCGGCCCAGCAGGTCGACTTCGTCAAGCGGTCCACCGCGATGCTCGACGGGCAGTCGTACGTCGAGCGGTACGCGTGGTTCTCGCTGTCGACGGCGACGTCCCCGACCGGCCTCTACGCCGGCACGACCCCGAACGCGAGCGGCGTCGCCTACCGCGCGGTGTAGCCGCGTTCCTGGACGATCCACGTATTGCCGTCCGGGTCGGCGAAGTCGAAGAAGCTCGCGTAGTCACGGCGGTCCGGGTCAGCACCCGGTGCGTAGTCCCCTTGCCAGTCCGCGGACTTCTTGTGGCGTAGCGCGCTGACCGGCACGTCGCGGCCGGCCAGTTCCCGGTGTGCCGCCTCGATGTCGGTCACCACCAGGTAGTGGTCCCGGGCCGAACCCGGGGCCGCGCCGGTCAGGCCGACCCCGAGCTGGATGGACGCCGCCGACCCGGGCGGGGTCAGCTGGACGACCCGGAAACCGTCGTTCGGCGCGTAGTCGACGTCGAGAACGAACCCGAGGGCGCGGTAGAACCGGACCGCCCGGTCGACGTCGGTGACCGGCAGCGTGAGGACCTCGATGCTGAACTCAGACAAGGGGTTCACCGCCGTCGACGTTGAGGGAGACACCGGTCAGGAAGCCGCTGCCCAGCGCGAAGACGACGGCTTCGGCGATCTCTTCGGGACGGCCGACGCGACGCGCCGGGCTGGTGGCCGCGCGGGCGGCGAACAGCGCGGCCTTCTTCTCCTCGCCGAGCGCGTCGTAGGCCCCGGTGTCGATCGTGCCCGGCGAGACCGCGTTCACCCGGATCGGGGCCAGCTCCACCGCGAGACCCCGGGTCAGCGCGTCCACCGCGGCGTTGGTCGCGCCGACGGCGAGCATGCCGGCGGCGGGCTTGCGCGCCGACGATCCCGAGAAGAAGACGAACGAGCCGTCTTCGGGCATGCGGGGCGCGAAGTGCTTCGCCAGCAGCAGCGGGCCGAGCACCTTGACGTCGAACGACCTCAGCACGACGTCGTGGGCGAGCTCCCCGACCGTGCCGCGGGCCCGGGCCGACGCCGTCGACACGACGTGGTCGACCCGGCCGAGCCGTTCGGCCAGGGCGGCGACGGAGGCTTCGTCGGTGAGGTCGACCGACGCGGTGGTGACGTCCGGATCGTCGTAGACGAGGGACTTTTCGTCGCGTCCGGCGACCACGACCGTGGCCCCGGCCGCGCGGACGGCGAGCGTCACCGCGCGGGCGATGCCGCTGCCGCGGCCGATCACGAGGACCGTGCGGTCCTTCAAGGAAGTCATCTCAGTGTCCCTTCGAGGTGAGCAGCTCGTCGGGGTCCAAGCCCCGGTCGATGCCGTGCGGGGTGACGGTCTGGCCCGGTTCGAGGGACAGCTTGCGGCCGTCGAGGGTCACGTCGACGACGTCCGGTTCGAACGACACGAACCCGGACACCCGCTCGACCTCGGGCCACGCCTCGGGGTACGACCACGCGGCGCGCTTGCCGGACCCGATGTCGAAGTAGCCGGCCAGCCCCTTGTACGGGCAGAAGGTCTCGCCCTCGACCGGCGTCAGCGCGTCCAGGTCGATGTCCTCGCGCGGCACGTACCAGCGCGGCGCGAAGCCCGACTCGTACAGCACGACCGGGCGCCGGGTCTCGGCGACGACGCGGTCGCCGTCGCGCACGACGAGGTGGCGCGAGGTCTGCCGGATGTCGACGCGGTGGTACGGATCGGCCGCGTGGCCGACGATCCGCTCGTCCTCCTCGTAGAACGCGTCCATCGCCCGCCAGGCGAACGCGACGCGGTCGCGCAGGACGTCGGCGTGGCCCGGGAGGCCGCTGTGGCGCCAGGCGGCGCGCGGGGCCTGCTTGTCGGCCGTCCAGACCGCGTACCACTCGGTCGGCCCGAGGTCGCGGTGCGTCGTCGTCCGGTTCTCGGCGACGAGCACGTCGTCGCGGACGTCGGCGAGCGGGAAGTACGCCACCGGGTAGCGGCCGGGCTCGTGCAGCAGGACGACGTCCTCGCTGTCGGCCACCCACTCCCCGCCGAACCGCACGCGCATCCGCCGCCGCAGCGGCTCGGCGAACAGCAGCCGCTCGGGCAGCGGCTGCTCGACCAGGAAGTGCCCCACCGCCCGCGTCGCCAGTGGTCCTTGCTGCCAGGCCAGTCCCATGACCTCCTCCTAACCTTTTAAACTTTGTTTGATGGTTAGACATGGAAGCACCGGTACTGTAACCTGTCAAGTGTGAGTTTGGAGGTTAGGCCGATGAAGACCGACGAGACGCTGCTCCTGGACCTGCTGAACACCACCCCGGTGCGTGACGGCGTCCCGGGGGATGACCTCGCCGACGAGGCGGCGGCCCGGCGGTGGCTCGCCGGCCACGGGCAGCCGGCCACCGGCGACGAGCACCGCGCCCTGCTCGAGGCGCGGTCCGCGCTGCAAGGGATCGTCCGCGGTCACGAGGCGCCCACCGCCGCCGCGCGGTTCGTCGCCGACGTGACCTACCGGGCGTCCTTCGGCGACGACGGCGTCGAGTGGGTCCTCGACGTGCCGGCCGGGCGGTCGGCCGCCGCGCGGGCGGTGCTCGCCTGGGACGCGCTCGCCAAGTCGAGCCCCGGCCGGCTGCGCCCGTGCGCCAACCCGGAGTGCCGGTTGTTCCTGATCGACCACAGCAAGCCCAACAGCGCCCGCTGGTGTTCGATGGCCGTCTGCGGCAACCGCATGAAGGCCCGGCGGCACTACCAGCGTTCCCGTTCGGCGGAATGAAGGAGACGACCATGGCGCGCTTGGTGTCGCTGAACGTCGGGATGCCGAAGGACGTGCCCTGGGAGGGGCGGACCGTCCACACGGGAATCTTCAAGTACCCCGTCGGCGGCAGGCTGATGGTCCGCCGCCTGAACGTCGACGGCGACGGCCAGGGCGACCTGGGCGGCCACGGCGGCGAGAACCGCGCGGTGCTCGTCTACCAGCGCCAGTCCTACGAGCACTGGCGGCGGTTCCTCGGCCGCGACGACCTCGAAGACGGCCAGTTCGGCGAGAACTTCACCGTGGACGGCCTGCCCGACGACGAGGTGCACATCGGCGACCGGTACCGGATCGGCGAGGCCGAGTTCGAGGTCACCCAGCCGCGCGTCACGTGCTTCCGCGTCGGGATGCGCCTGGGCGAGCCGCGGATGCCGTCCCTGCTGGTCGCGCACCACCGGCCCGGCTTCTACCTGCGCGTCATCACCGAAGGCCACGTCGAAGCCGGCGACGAGATCGTCCGCACCCGGACCGGCCGCCACGAGATGAGCGTCGCGGACATCGACGCGCTCCTCTACCTGCCGGGCCGCGACGCCGACGCGCTCCGCAAGGCCGTCGACATCCCCGCGCTCAGCCCCGGCTGGCAGGGGTCGTTCCGCGACCTCCTGGCCACGGCGCCCACCCCCGCGCCGGCCGGCTGGCGCGGCTTCCGCCGGCTGCGCGTCGCCCGGGTGGTGCCCGAGAGCACGACCGTGTCGTCGATCCACCTGGCCGCCGACGACGGCGCGCCGCTCCCCCGGCCCGAACCCGGCCAGTACCTCACGCTGCGCGTCCCCGGCGCCGGCGACCCCGCGCCGGTGCGCAGCTATTCGCTGTCGGCGGCGCCGTCGGACCACGAATACCGCATCAGCGTCAAGCGGGACGGGGTGGTCAGCGGCTACCTCACCACCCGGCTCGCCCCCGGCGCGCTGGTGGACGTCGCCGCGCCCCGGGGCGACTTCGTCCTGGCCGACGACGACCGTCCCGTGGTGCTGGTGTCCGCGGGCATCGGCGTGACGCCGGTGCTGGCGATGCTGCACGCGCTGGCCGCGCGCCGGACGTCCCGGGAAGTCCGCTGGGTGCACACCACCCGGACGGCCGCCGAGCAGGCGTTCACGGCCGAGGCACACCGGCTCGTGGCGAGCCTTCCCCACGGCCGTGAACACCTCCACTACACGGCCGAGAGCGGCCGGCTGACCCTCGCCGAACTGTCCACTATGGACCTTCCGACCGACGCGACCGCGTACCTCTGCGGCCCGGACGCGTTCATGACGGCGATGCGGGAAGCACTGGTGTCGCTGGGCTTCGACGCTGCCCGGGTCCACAGTGAACTCTTCGGCGGCGTGTCTGCGATCAACCCCGGGCTGACCGGCGTCGTCCGGAAGACCCCGCACGTCCCCGCGGGCGCGGCCGGAACCGGCCCGGCGGTGACGTTCGCGCGCAGCGGCCTCACGGTGCCGTGGAGCGAGGAGTACCCCAGCCTGCTCGAGTTCGCGGAGGCGTGCGACGTGCCGACGCGCTGGTCGTGCCGGACCGGGGTCTGCCACACGTGCGTGACACCGCTGCTCTCGGGCCGCGTGAAGTACGACCCCGACCCCCTCGAACCGCCCGCCGACGGCGAGGCGCTCGTCTGCTGCGCCCGGCCCCGGGAGGACGTCGTCCTGGACCTCTGAAAGCCTCGTCAGAGGAGCAGGCTGGTGAGAAAGCCCAGCAGCAGGCACACCCCGCAGATCTTGACGATCGAAATCGGCGTGAAGAGGATTTTCATGGTCGTCACTTTCCTTTCCGGAGATCCCCTCCCAGCGTGGACGGCATCCGGCGGGCCCCGCACGGATCTCGAAGAACCGAACGATTCGCGCGCCGGGGATAACCTGGACGGGCCCGGCGCGCGTTCGCCGGTGGTCCTGGTTCCGGGGCGGAGGCGGAAATGGCCCAGGCTGATCCCGACGACCGCGTCCGGCGCCGGTTGCGGACCCTGCAGCGCGCGGTCGGCGGCCCGAGCGACGCCGCCCTGGCGCGGCGCAGCGGGATGTCGGCGGCCACCTTCTCCGAGGTGATGTCGGGGAAACGGAGCCCGCGCGAGGAGTTCGTCGGCAAGGTGGTCGCCGGGTGCGTCGTGTCGGCCCGGGTGAACGGCCAGGCCCCGATGGACGTGCGGCGGGTGCTGCACGCGTTGCGGCTGCCGGGGCACACCGCGTCCGACAGCGGGCTCCTGGAGCGCGACGACGACCTCGACCGCTGCTCGGCGGTGCTGGAGGCGGTCCGGGACCGGGTCGGCGCGACGGTGCTGATCGAGGGCCCGGCCGGGATCGGCAAGTCGCAGCTCGTGGCCCAGGTGTGCACGGAGGCGGCGGTGCGCGGGATCGTGCCGCTGGCCGTGCGGGGCAACCAGCGGGACCAGACGATGGCGTTCGGCGGGGCCCGCACCCTGCTGGCCCGCTGGGTCGCCGGCCGCGGCGAACGGGAGCGGCGCGCGCTGTTCGCCGGGGCGGCCGACTTCGCGCGCGTGCCGCTCGGGGTGCCCCAGGCCCGGCACCGCGGCCCGGACTCGATGATCGGGCTGACGGAGGCGTTGTACTGGCTGGTGGTGAACGCGACGTCCCTGCTCGCCGCCGGCGGAGACGAGGAAGGCCTGCTGCTCGCGGTCGACGACGCGCACTGGCTCGACGAGGAGTCGTTGCGCTGGCTGGAGTTCCTCGCCGACCGGCTCACCGGGCTGCCCGTCGTGCTGCTGCTGGCGCACCGGCCGCACGAACGGGCCGCGCTCGCCCGCATCGGGGTGCGGGCGACGGAGGTCGTGCGGCCGCGCCCCCTCGGCCTGGCGGCGGTCCGGACGCTGGTCCACCGCGGCCCGCTCCCGGCCCGGGTGCGCGGCGGCGAACCCGACGACCGGTTCTGCGCGGCGCTGCTCGACCGCAGCGGTGGCAACCCGTTCTACCTGCGGTGGATGCTCGACATGGCGCGGGAACGCGACCTCAAGCCCACGGCGTCCGACGCGGAGCTGGTCGGCACGCTCACGCCGCGCCACGTGGTGGCGTACCTGTCCGAACGGCTCGCCCACCTCGGCCCGGACGCGCAGCGGCTGGCCCACGCCATCGCCGTGCTGGGCCCGGGACACCCGCTCGGCGACACCGCCCGGCTGGCCGGGCTGGCGGCGGCCGAGGCGAAACGCGAGTACGACCGGCTCTGCGACGAGGCGATCCTCGCTCCCGGGCCGACGGTGGAGTTCCGCCACCCGATCATCCACAGCGCCGTCCACGACGCCATCGACCCGTCCCGCCGCAGCGATCTCCACCTGGCCGCCGCCAAGCTGCTGCACGATCGGGACGCCGCGCCCGACGCCGTCGCGGCGCACCTGCTCGACGTCCACGCCGCCGGTGACCCGTGGGTCGTCGACCTGATGACCACGGCCGCCGAGGACGCGCTCGGGTCGGGGCTCGCCGCCACCGCGGCGCGCTACTTCCGGCGGGCGATCGAAGAACCGCCGCCGGCGCCCCGCCACAGCCGGGTGCGGCTGCGGCACGGCCAGGCCCTCGCCTTGGAGCAGGTGGCGGCGGCGCTCCCCGAACTGCGCGCGGCCTACGGGCTGGCACCCGACGACCCGCAGCGCACCGACGCGGCCGTGGCGCTCGCGAAGACCCACGGTTACGCCGACCAGGTCGGCGACGCCGTGCGCCTGCTCGACGTCGCGCTCGGCCGCTGTCCCGACGATCGGCAGCGGCAACGGCTGCTCGCCGAGCAGCTGCTCTGGGCCGCCTGGTGGTCCGACGATCCGCTCCGCGCCGACCGGATGGCCCTGCTGGACCGGATCGCGCCCCCGCTGCCCGGCGGCACCGACGTCGAACGGCTGCTGATCGTGCTGCACGCGTGGAGCCTCGTGCTGCGCGGCCGGCCGCGTGCCGAGGCGCTCGCGGCGGTCGAGCGGGTCGTCCGGGCCGGCGTGGTCTTCGCCGACGTCGACCGGGGCATGGAGATCGCCACCATGTCCGGCTTCGTGCACCTCTACTCGGGCGCCGCGGACGTCTCGCACGACCGGTTCGACCAGGCGGTCGACGAGTTCGAGCGCAACGGCTGGCGGGGCACGCACCTCGCGTTCGCCTACGCCAACCGCGGGCATTCGGCGTTGCGGCTCGGCCGGCTCCCCGACGCCGTCGCCGACACGGACATCGCCCTGCGGCTGGCCGTCCGCAGCGGGACCGGCACGCCGGCCGAGTGGTTCGCCACCGGCACGCTCGTGCAGACCCTGCTGGCACGCGGAGAAACCGGCCCGGCGGCCGCGATCTGCGCGGAGCGGGGCTACCGCGACCGCCGGCCGGACGCGGTCGTCATGCCGGTGCCCGCGGCGGTGGCCGGCGAGCTGCTCCTCGCACAGGGCGACCACGTCCGGGCCGCCGCGGCCCTGCGCGATGCGGGCCGCCGGCTCGACGCCGCCCCGATGCGCAACCCTGCCGTGTGCGGGTGGCGCTTCGACCTGGTCGAGGCGGTGCGGCGGCAGGCACCGGACAAGGCCCGCGAGGTGGCGGCCGAGGCGGCGCGCCTGGCCGACGTGTTCGCCGACCCGGGAACCCGCGGCCGCGCACTCCGGACGCTCGCGACGGTCGACGCGGATCGCCTGCCCCTGCTGGAGGAATCCGCCCGGGTGCTGCGGAACGCGCCGAACCGGTGGGAGTACCTGCGCACGCTCGCGCACCTGGGCACGGCCTTCGCCGGCGCCGGGCACACCGAAGACGCCCGGCGCACGTTCACCGAGGCCGTCGCGCTGGCCGACGAGTGCGGCGCGCCCGCCCTGCGGAAGGACCTCGAAGCGGAGCTCGGCGCCCTGGGCGTCACCGCCGGCCGGCCACCGAGGGTCAACGCCTTGGCGCCGCGCTCACGACGGGTCGCGGAGCTCGCCGCGGCCGGGCACTCGGAGGCCGAGATCGCGCACAAGACGGTGCTGACCCTCGACACCGTACGGAAGCTCGAGTCCGGCGTCCACGAGCTGCTCGGCACCGAAACACGGGCCGGGCTCCGCCGCGTCCTGAACGAACCGGTCAGCGAAGGTCGAGACGCATGAGCCAGCGGACCCGGCGATCGGCCCGCGCGTCGGTCGGCCGGATCCGCACGAACCCGGCCGCTTCGAACAGCGACGTCGTGCCGACGTGGGCCGCGCTCGAGCTGATGCGCGCGCCTTCGGTGTCGACGGGGTAGCCCTCCACCGCCGGGGCACCGCAGGAGCGCGCGTGGTCGACCGCGCCGGCGAGCAGCGCCGCGGAAACCCCTTTGCGGCGGTGCGATGAGCGGATCACGAAGCACACGACGCTCCACACGGGCAGGTCGTCGACCGGCGGCATGGTCCGCGAGCGTTTCAGCCGTTCCATGCTCGACCGCGGCGAGACACCACACCACCCGACCGGCTCGTCCCCGTCGTAGGCGAGCACGCCGGGCGCGGGCTTGTCCGCGCAGAGGCCGCGGACCCGCTCGGCTCGCGCGTCGCCGCGCAATGCGCTGTACTCGGCCGAGGTGACGCGGTAGGCGAGGCACCAGCAGGCGCGGTCGTTCCCGCTGGGGTTGAGGATGGCGGCGACGTCTTCGAAGCGCGCCGCGGGGCGGATCTGGACCATGGGGTCACCGTAGATTCGCATGCCCGGCAAAGCCACCGGCTATCCCTCGACGAACGTGACCGTCTCGCCGAGCGTGGCCCGGCCGATGCGGGAACGGTCGGCCGCGGCGTTCTCGAACCCGATCGACAGGCCGCAGAAGAGCAGCAGCCGGTCCGGCGGTGCCACGATCTCCGAGACGGTCCGGTGGAACTTCGCCCACGCCATCTGCGGGCAGCTGTGCAGCCCTTCGGCGCGCAGGAGCAGCATGACGGTCTGCAGGTACATGCCGGCGTCGGACCACTGGGGCCGGCCCAGGCCGCGGTCCAGGTAGCAGAACAACGCGGCGGGCGCGCCGAAGCAGTCCCAGTTCGCGGAAGCGGCTCGCTGCCGCGCTTCCACGTCTTCGCGCGGGATGCCGAGTGCGCCATAGCGTTGCTCGCCGAAGGCGGACCGGCGTTCGCGGTACGGGGACTCCAGAACCGGCGGGTACATCTCGTACTCCGGCTCGTCCCACGGGTCGCCCGCGGCCAGGCGCTCGCCGGCGCGCTTCTTCAGCTCGGCCAGCGGCGCGCCGGTGAGCACGAAGGCGTGCCACGGCTGGAGGTTCGACCCGGACGGCGCCCAGGCCGCCGCGGCCAGCACGCGCTCCAGCACTTCCTTCGGGACCGGCCGGTCGTCGAAGTCCCGCACCGCCCGGCGGCTCGTGACCGCTTCGTAGACGTCCATCATCGGGGATCACCTCGCAGACTTCGTTACGAACGAGAACGTATCATTCGATACAGTTTCTCGGCCACACGAATGTCGGCGAGGTCTCACCGGAAACCCCTACGCGCCTTCGGGATGCGCGAGCCGGGTCAGCAGATCCGTCAGCCGGGCGGTTTCTTCGGCGTCGAGGTCCGCGACCAGCCGTTCGGCCACCGGCACGGCCTCGACGTGAGCCGCGTCGAAGAGCTCGGCGCCGCGCGGGGTGATCTCGACCGCCCGCACCCGGCGGTCGCCCGGCACGGACTTGCGCACGGCCAGCCCCAGCCGTTCGAGATCGTCGACGACCCGCATGATCCCGGCCTTGTCGGAGCCGGCCGCGTCCGCCAGGTCCCGCTGCATGGTGGGCCCGCGATCGGCCAGCACGATCAGCACGGCGAAGTGCCGCAGCTCGATGCCGAGCGGCCGCAGCGCCTCGGTCATCACCGCGGCGGCGCGCCAGTGCGCCCGGCGCAGCAGCAGCCCGAGCGCGAACGGCGAGACGTCCCCCGGACGGTCGGTCGCCCGCGAGGCGCCGGTCTTGCGGGGGACGTCGGCCACCGGCCCACCGTATCGTCCGGCTCGGCTAGCGGCCGGTTCCGGCACACCGGGCGTCCGACGGCCCCGCCTGCCACACGGGGACGATGCGCGTCAGCGGCACCGGAACCGGCGGACCGGACGCGGCGAGCAGCGTCGTATAGACCGTTATACGAGTCAGCTGGACGAGCGGCGTCGTCTCACAGCTCGACGCCGCGACGAGCACCACATCGGGTGAAGCGTCTTCGCTTCAGGTTCGCTGCCCCGCAGGGCAGCCGGCGCCTCCGATGCAGTGGGCGTAGAGCAGTCCGGCGGCGCCCACCACGGCCAGCCGTCCCGGAATCGTCCTCGCGTTCCTGCGGAAAATGTGAACCGCCCCCTCGCCCATTCACATCAGTTGGTGAATCCCGGGCCGATCGTAAACTGACGTGACCGACGCGGTCAACTGAGGTGGACCGGTGACCCCGAACCCGCCTCACCGCAGCTGGCGGCGCGGTAGACTCGCGCCATGCCGGAGGAGATCGCGGCGGGGACCCTCTCCGCGAAGCTGAACCACCTGTTCGGCGTCGTGCGTCCCGCCGACGGCGACGAGTACACCTTCGACGAGGTCGCCGAGTCGATCCGGACCCAGGGCGGCCCGACGATTTCCGCGACCTACCTGTGGCAGCTGCGCAAGGGCCTGCGCGACAACCCGACCAAGCGGCACCTCGAAGCGCTCGCGGGGTTTTTCGGCGTGCCCCCCGCGTATTTCTTCGACGACGCGGAAGCCGAGCGCATCGACGCCGAGCTGACGCTGCTCAGCGCGTTCCGCGACGCACCGGTCCGGCAGATCGCGCTCCGCGCGCGCGGGTTGTCGGCGAAGAGCCTCGAAGCGATCAGCGACATGGTCGACCGCGTCCGCGAGCTCGAGGGCCTGCCCGAACCGGCGAGCGACGCCGAACGATGAGCGCCCGCGGGCGGCGGCAGCTGCGTCACCGGTTCGCCGCGGTGCTGCGGGACCTGGACCTGCCGGCCTCGTTCGACGTGCCGGCGCTGTGCGCGGCACTGGGCGAGCGACGCGGCCGCCCGATCCGGCTGCTGCCGCTGCCGGGGCTGTCCGAGGTGTGCGGGCTGTGGATCGCGACGGACAAGACCGACCTGATCGCGTACGAGAGCAACACGAGCGCACCGCACCAGGACCACATAGTGCTGCACGAGATCGGCCACATGCTGTGCGACCACTACCCGGCAACCCTCACCCCGGCCGAGCAGATGCGGTTGTTGCTGCCCAGCCTGGACCCGGCAATGGTCCGCCGGGTGTTGGGGCGCGCGGGGTATTCGAGCGTGGAGGAGCGCGAGGCGGAGTTCTTCGCGACGATGCTGGGCCAGCACACGGGGTTGGCGCACCGCGGCGATTCGGTGGCGGACCGCCTGCGCTCGGCGTTGGAGGACGGCGGCGACCGTGGGTGAGCTGAACGGCGGCGCCCTTGCCACGCCGCCGAGCCGGCGGGCGAACATCTCTCGCACCGGCCCGGCCACGTCGGCGAGCGGGCATGCGCCCATCCCCCACACCGGCCCGACCACGCCGCCGAGCCGGCGGGCGAACATCCCCCGCACCGCCCCGGCCGCGCCGCCGCCTGCGCAGGACCTCATCGCCAGCACCAACCCGGCCACGCCACCGAGCCAGCGGGCGAACATCCCCCGCACCGCCCCGGCCGCACCGCCGAGTGCGCAGGACCTCATCGCCAGCACCAACCCGGCTACGCCACCGAGCGCCCGCGACCGCACTCCCCAAACCCGGCCGGCGAGCGGCGGCGACCGTGGGTGAGGTCATCCGCCGCTACGGCCCAGCCGCCCTCGCCTGGATCCTGCTGCTCTTCCTCCGCCCCGGCCCCGCCCCCGGCCGCCGGCTCGTGCGGTTCTGCGTACTGGGCCTCGCCATCTCCCAAACCGCTCTCACCCCAGCCGTCCGCGGCTTCACCCGGGAGGTCGGCGCCGCCAGTGTCGAGCTGCTCGTCGCCCACCTCGCCATGCTCGGCGCGGTCTGGGCCGGCGCTCAGCTCCTCCTCCGGCTGCACGGACTCACCGCGAGCGCCCACCGTCACACCGCCTGGGCGCTCTTCGGTGGCGCCGCGATGATCGTCACCTTCGGGCTGGCCCCCGATGTGCTGCCGCAGTCGCCGTTCGTCATGGAGTACTGCATCGCCTACGCCGTCGCGCTGCTGCCCGAGTTCGCGGTCATCGCCCGGCTCTGCCTGCAGGACGCGCGCCGGGCGCCGGACCGGATTCTGCGGGCCGGGCTCGGCCTGGTCGTCGCCGGGGTCGTCGCCGCGGCCGGGTACATGGTCGTCCGGACGCTCGTCGCGATGACCTCGCGACTCCCCTTCGACTTCGACTATGGCCGGGGTTTCCTGCTCAGCAAGGCACTCCCCACCACCGCGCACCTGCTCGTGCTCGTCGGCGTCGGCGCGCCCGCGGTGGCCGGCTGGCTGCGCCGCCACCGGCAGTACCGCCGGCTCGGCCCGCTCTGGCTGGCCCTCTACCGGGCCGAACCCGCGATCGCACTGGAACCCCCGCGCACCACCGTCTTCCCGACGCGGCTGCAGCTCTACCGGCGCGTCATCGAGATCCGCGACGGCCTGCTCGTCATCCGCCCGTACCGCACCGGGTCCGGCACCGGGGAACAGCAGGAGGCCGCCGAGATCCTGGCCGCCCTGCGCGCCCGCGAAGCCGGCCTGGCGCCGCTCGAACCCGAGACGACCGTCCAAGGTGGACAGGACCTCGGCAGCGACACCGACTACCTCTGCCGCGTCGCCGACGCCTTCCGCGAGCTCAGCCGGCGCCCCACCGCGGACGTGTCCTGATCACGCCACCGGCGGCGTCCCGTGCGTGTGGAACGACTCGATCGTCTTCAACCCCCACGCCTGCCCCTTGGCCCGCTCGGCCTCGGTCCACGTGACCGGCTCCCAGTCCGGCGCGAAGATCAGCCGTCCGGTCGGGTTGCACAGCTCGATGCGGTTGCCGCCCGGTTCGTACAGGTAGAGGAAGAACGTCTGCTGGATCGCGTGCTTGTGCGGCCCGGTCTCGATGTGGACGTCGTTGTCGAGCGCGATGTCGGCCGCCCGCAGGATGTCCTCGCGCGTGTCGGTCGCGAACGCGATGTGGTGCAGGCGCCCGTTCGACTTCGTCCAGTCGGTCGTGTAGACGATGTCGTAGGACTTCTGCGCGAAGTGCGTCCACTGCCCCGAAATCACACCGCTGTCGAGCTGGATCTGCTCGGTGACCCGGCCGCCCAGCGCGTCGCAGATGAACCGGCCGTTGACCTCGGCCTCGCGCGCCAGGTAGTTGACGTGGTCGAGGCGCCGGACGCCGACCCCGCGCCCCGGGTAGGCCTGCGCCTGGTTCTTCAGCGCCGGCCGCAGGTGCTCGGGCGGCTGGTAGCGCTCGGTTTCCCAGTAGACCTCGAGCTCGTGGCCGTCCGGGTCGCGGAACAGGTAGGTGGGGCCGATCCCGGTGTCGCCGTCGACCCAGCCGACGCCGAGCCCGCGTTCCTCCAGCGCGACCACGCGCCGTTTGAGGGCCTCTTCACTGGACGCGCGCACCGCCGTCCGCCCGACCCCGGACGTCTTCGCCGCGGTGAGCTTCAGGCTGTGGTGCTCGTAGTCGTCCCAGGTGCGCAGGTAGACGGAGTCGCCGTCGGTGCCGTTCTCGGTCAGCCCGAGCACGCGGACGAAGAAGTCCAGGCTCTTCTCCGGTTCCGGGGTGAACAGCTCGACGTGACCGAGGTGCGCGATCTCGTGGCGGGGCGAGGGCTGGGGCATCGGGATCTCCTCAGGGACGGGGGAAGACGGTGCCGTCGAACAGCTTCCGCGCGGTACGGATCACCGTCGACCGGCGGACGCGGGATCCGTCGAACTCGATCGCCACCGCGAGCTTGCCGCTCGGGTGCTCGATCTCGACCGGCTCGCCGTCCGCCGGTTTCCGGAGGAGCTCGCTCCCGACGGCGCCGTCGAGCAGCAACGCCGTCACGACGCTGACCCCGCCGAGCACGCCGATCGACGGGTGCTGCTTGACCGGGATGAACGTGCGGGTGGCAATGGCGCCGCCGGCGCGGGGCGCGGAGACGAGCGTCGTCTTGGGGACCGACGAGCCGCGGACGTCGCCGAGGCCCATCAGCTTCCCGGCTTCGACGCGCAGGGCGTCGATCCGGTCGGCGAGCCCCGGTTCCTCGCCGAGGTCCTCGGCGCGGGCGACGACGACCGGCATCCCGTTGTCCACGCAGGTGACCGTGATGCCGCCGACGTCGTCGCGGACGTTGCCGGTGGGCAGGAGGCTGCCGCAGACCGACCCTTCGGTCTCGGTGAAGTCGAGCTCGACCGGGGCGGCGGTGCCGGGGACGCCGGAGATCGCCGTGTCGCCGCTGTAGTCGACTTCGCCGCCGGGGGTCGCGAAGGTCGAGACGGCGATGGTGCCGGTGTTGACCAGCCGCACGCGCACGGTGGTGCGCTCGTCCCCGGCGGGCACGAGTCCCCGTTCGACGGCGAACTGCCCGACGCCGGCCAGGAGGTTGCCGCAGGTCTGCCGGTCGGAGACGGTGGGTTCTTCGACGCCGAGCTGCAGGAACAGGTAGTCGATGTCGTGGTCTTGTCCGTCCGCCTTGGACACGATGGCGACCTTGCTGGTGACCGGCTGCGCGCCACCGATGCCGTCGATCTGACGCGGGTCGGGGGTGCCCATGATCCGCATCAGGAGGTCGTCGCGGGTCTTCGGGTCGGCGGGGAGGTCTTCGGCGAGGAAGTAGGCGCCCTTGGAGGTGCCCCCGCGCAGGAGCATGCAGCGCACGCCGGTCATGCCTGCTCCTTCTCGTACTCCTCGGCGCTCAGGTAGCGGACGCCGAGGGTTTCGAGCTTCTCGCGCAGGCCGTAGCGGTCGAGGCCGAGCTGCCCCTGGGCGAACGCTTCCCGTGCGGCGGCTTCCTTTTCGAGGCGGGCCTGGGAGGCTTCGAGTCCGATTTGGACATCTTCGCGGCGGACGCGCATGACGCCGTCGTCGTCGGCGAGGATGGCGTCGCCGGGGCGGATCACCTGGCCCCCGATGACGACGGGGACGTTGACGGCACCGGCGGTCGCCTTGACGGTGCCCTGCGCGCTGACGTCGGCCGACCACACGGGAAAGCCGAGCGCGCGCAGGTCGGTGACGTCGCGGACGCCGGTGGTGGTGACCAGGCCCTTGACACCGCGGTAGCGCAGGGCGGTGGCGAAGAGTTCGCCGAAGAGCCCGTCGCGGCACGGCGAAGTGGTGGTGACGACCAGGACATCGCCTTCCCGGCACTGCTCGACGGCCGCGTGGATCATGAGGTTGTCACCGGGCCAGCAGAGCGCGGTGACGGCGGTGCCGCCCATGCGCGCGCCGTCCTGGATCGGGCGAAGGTCCGGGCCGAGCAGCCCGGAGCGCCCGAGAGCCTCATGAACGGTGGCGACGCCGTAGTCGGCCAGGCGGGCGACCTGCTCCAGGTCGGCACGCGGCGGATCGGTGACGATGACGGGCTTCATACGGCCCACGGTACGGTTCGGTTGACGAAATTGTCAACAATTTTGGCGAGCAGATGCGGCGAGCGAGGAGCGGCCCGCCAGATCAGGGGCGCAGGTGCGAAACCTCCGCGGCATCGGCCGCCTTCAAGGCCTCGATCACGCTCCCCAGGTGCGCCCGCGCCGCGTCCGCCGCGCGGTCCGGGCGGTGTGCGCAAATCGCGTCGATGATCGCCAGGTGCTCCGGGAGCGACACCTGGGGCCGGCCCGGGCGCATCGCCAGCCGGAACTGGTGGCGCACGCTCTGCCCGCGCAGCCGCTCCAGCACCTGCGCCGCCGTGCGCTGGCCGCTGATCTCGCGGACCCGGCGGTGCAGCCGCTGGTTGAGGCCCGAATACCCGACCACGTCACCGGCCGCCACGGCCTGTTGCATCAGCTCGCCGAGCTCTTCCAGCTCATTGATCTCCGCGTCGGAAATGCGTTCCGCCGCCTTCGCCGCGCACAGCGACTCCAGCATCATGCGGACCTCGGAAATCTCGACGGCCTCTTCCAGCGAAACCGCGCGCACCCGGGCGCCGCGGTTCTGCACGCGCTCGACGAGCCCTTCGTTGGTCAGCTCGATCAGCGCGGCACGCACCGTCGCGCGGCTCGCGGCGAACTGGCTGGAAAGGTCCGCCTCCACCAGCCGCTGGTTGGGCACGAACTCGCCGCGGACGATGGCGTCCCGGATGGCCGCCACCACGGAACGCTCCCCCGGCTGCCCGTCCGCAGCACTCTCGGTCATCCTTCAGCTCCATTTGTTGACAATTTTGTCGAGAACATCGTGTACTCGATCGTAGCTTGTAGAGAGGATTCTGCTATGACCGGAACCATCGCGGTACTGGGACTCGGCGAAGCGGGTAGCGCGCTCGCCCGCGACCTGGTCGCCGCCGGCGCTGTCGTGCGCGGGTACGACCCGGCCGTCCCCGCCGCCGAGAGCGTCGTCTCGACCGGCTCCGAGGCCGAAGCCGCCGACGGCGCCGACCTGGTGCTCAGCGTGAACAGCGCGTCCGCGGCCGTCGACGCGCTCGAAGCCGGCCTCGCCGGCCTGAAGACCGGCGCCGCCTGGGCCGACCTGAACACCGCCTCCCCAGGCACCAAGCGCAGGCTGGCCGCCCTCGCCGCCGAGCACGGCGTGCCGTTCGCCGACATCGCCATCATGGCGCCGGTGCCGGGCCGCGGCCTGCGCGTCCCGATGCTCGCCACCGGCGCCGCCGCCGAAACCGCCGCCGGAACCCTGAACACGTTCGGCGCCGCGGTCGAGGTCATGCCCGGCGACGCCGGGCTCGCCGCCGAGCGCAAGCTGCTGCGCAGCGTCTTCTTCAAGGGCATGTCGGCCGCCGTCGTCGAAGCGCTGACCGCCGCGCGCGCCGCGGGCTGCGAGGACTGGCTCCGGAAGATCATCGTCGACGAGCTCACCGCGGCGAACGCGGCGACCGTCGACCGGCTCGTCGACGGCTCGATCAAGCACGCCGTCCGCCGGACCGCCGAGATGGCGGCCGCCGCGGAGATGCTCGGCGAGCTGGACGTGCGCGCGGACGTCGCGAGCGCGGCCCGCGACCAGCTCGCGTACATAGCTGATTCACAGGATTGTCAACAATCTTGACGTAACTCTTGTGTTCAATATCTCATCGGATGTAGCTTCGGACTCCTTCGCCGGCCCGGACGAAAGGGACGAAGATGTCCGCACGAGAACTCGGCGGCACGGCCGCCGCCACGGTCCGGCTCTCCATCCGAGTGACCGCGTTGTGCTGGGTCCTCGTGTTGCTGGACGGGCTGGACCTGTTCGTCTACGGGGCGACGCTGCCGGGCGTGCTGGCCGACAAGAGCTTCGGCCTGACCCCGGTCAGCGGCGGGAACATCGGCAGCCTGACGACGTTCGGGATGATGCTCGGCGCGCTCGGGGCCGGCATCCTCACCGACCGCGTCGGCCGCCGGAAGATCATCATCACCGGCGTCGTGGTCTTCTCGCTGGCCGCGGCCGCCTGCGCCGCCGCGCCGACGGTCGCGCTCTTCGGCGCGGCGCGGTTCGTCGCCGGGATCGGGCTCGGCGGGCTGCTGCCGTCGGCGATCGCGATGGTCATGGAGTACGCGCCGTCGTGGCGGCGGAACCTCGCCGTCACCACCGTGATGACGGCCCACCAGGCCGGCGGCGCGCTGGCCGGCGCGCTGGGGATGACGCTCGTCCAGTCGCTGGGGTGGCGCTCGGTGTACTGGATCGGTGCGCTGCTGCTCATCGTGGTGCTGCCGGTGGTCTTCTTCCTGCTGCCGGAGTCGATGACCTTCCTGCTGGCCAAGGGGAAGACCGGGCGGGCGCAGGCGATCGCGGACAAGTTCGCGGTCTCCCTCGACACGTTCGCACCCGAACCGGCCGAAGACCGGCGCGGCGGGCTGCGCGGCCTCTTCACGCCGTCGGTGCGGATGACGACGCTGCTGTTCTGGATCGCCTCGTTCGCCGGGCTGCTGCTGGTGTACGGCGTGAACACCTGGCTGCCGACGATGATGCGCGGCAGCGGCTACAACCTCGGCTCAGCCATCAGCTTCCTGCTGGTGATCAACCTCGGCGGGATCGCGGGCATGCTCGTCGCCGGACGGCTCGCGGACCGGTTCGGGGCCCGGCCGGTCGCGATCATCTGGTTCGCGCTGACGGCGTGCGGCGTCGGGCTGCTGGCGGTGCACATGCCGCTGGTCGTGACGTACGTGGTCGTGTTCCTCACCGGTGCCTGGCTGTTCAGCGCGCAGACGCTCATCTACGCGGCGGTCGGCGCCTACTACCCCGCCGACAGCCGCGCGACGGCACTCGGCTGGGTGTCCGGCGTGGGCCGGACGGGCGCGGTGTTCGGGCCGTGGCTGGGCGGCATCCTGGTCGCCGGCGGGCTGAACTCCCTCGGCTTCGTCGTCTTCGCGATCGCCGGCCTGCTCGGCGCGGTGATGGTGGCGCTGGTTCGGCGCAACGGCGCCTACGCGACGAAGTCCGGGCAGCCCGAACCGGCTTCGGCGCAGAACGCCTGACCCTCCCGGACGCCCGCTGCCCCGCTCTGGCCCACCGGAGCGGGGCAGCTGCGCGTCCGTCACCAACCGACTTCAGCGGGTCAATCTCGTCGTAGATATTGTCAACAATTTCATCGACGATTAGTGTGCGAGTATCAAGCATGCGGAGCGACGAGGAACCACCTTGATCATCGACTGCCACGGCCACTACACGACCGCGCCCCCCGCCCTCGCGGCGTGGCGCGACCAGCAGATCGCGTCGCTGGACGACCCCGGCGTCGCCCCTTCGCGCGCCGACCTGCGGATCAGCGACGACGAGCTGCGCGAGACGATCGAGCCGAACCAGCTCCGGCTCATGGACGAACGCGGCATCGACCTCACGATCTTCTCGCCGCGCGCCTCGTTCATGGCCCACCACGTCGGCGACTTCTCGACGTCGGCGCAGTGGGCCTCGATCTGCAACGAACTCTGCCACCGCGTCAGCGCGCTCTACCCGGAGCGGTTCGCCCCGGCCGCGATGCTCCCGCAGTCCCCGGGCGTCGACCCGGCCACCTGCGTTCCCGAGCTGATCCGCTGCGTCGAGGAGTACGGCGCCGTCGCGGTGAACCTCAACCCCGACCCCAGCGGCGGGCACTGGACGGCCCCGCCGCTCACCGACCGGTCGTGGTACCCGATCTACGAGAAGATGGTCGAGTACGACGTCCCGGCGATGGTGCACGTCAGCACGAGCGTCAACCCGGCGTTCCACACCACCGGCGCGCACTACCTCAACGCCGACACGACCGCGTTCATGCAGCTCGTGCAGGGCGACCTGTTCACCGACTTCCCCACCCTGCGGCTGGTCATCCCGCACGGCGGCGGCGCGGTCCCGTACCACTGGGGCCGGTTCCGCGGCCTCGCGATGGCGCTGGGCAAGCCGGACCTCGAGGAGCACGTGCTGGGCAACGTCTTCTTCGACACCTGCGTCTACCACCAGCCGGGTTCGGACCTGCTCTTCGACGTCATCCCCGCGCGCAACATCCTGTTCGCCTCGGAGATGATCGGCGCCGTCCGCAGCGTCGACCCGCGGACCGGCCACCACTTCGACGACACCCGCCGGTACGCCGAAGCCGCGAAACTGTCCGAAGAGGACTGGGCCGCGATCCGGGAGCACAACGTCCGCGCCGTCTACCCGCGCCTGGACGCACTCCTGAAGGGACAAGGCCGGTGACCGAACCCCAAACGCCCGGCTGGCTCGACTGGTACGCGGGTCCGTCCACACCGGACTTCGCGCTGCCGCCGGGCACCGTCGACGCCCACTGCCACGTGTTCGGCCCGCAGGCGGAGTTCCCGTTCGCCCCCGAACGCAAGTACACGCCCTGCGACGCGAGCAAGGACCAGCTCTTCGCGCTGCGGGACCACCTGGGCGTCACACGCAACGTCATCGTGCAGGCCACCTGCCACGGCGCGGACAACTCCGCCATGCTCGACGCCGTCCGCGCGGCGGAGGGCCGGGCCCGCGGCATCGCGACCGTCCGTCCCGACATCGGCGACCAGGAGCTGCGCGAACTCGACGCCGCCGGCGTGCGCGGAGTGCGGTTCAACTTCGTGAAGCGGCTCGTCGACGCCGCGCCCAAAGAGGACCTGAGCACGATCGCGAAGAAGATCGCCCCGCTCGGCTGGCACGTCGTGCTCTACTTCGAAGCCGCCGACCTGCCCGAGCTCGAGGACTTCTTCGGTGCGCTGCCCGCGCCGCTCGTGATCGACCACATGGGACGCCCCGACGTCACGAAACCCGTGGACGGCCCGGAGTTCGCGCGGTTCCTCGGCTTCGTCGACGAGAACGACGTCTTCGTGAAGGTCAGCTGCCCGGAGCGCCTCACCGTCACCGGCCCGCCCGCCCTCGACGGCGAACGGCACGCCTACACCGACGTCGTCCCGTTCGCCCGGCGCGTCGTCACGGAGTTCCCGGACCGGGTGCTGTGGGGCACCGACTGGCCGCACCCGAACCTGAAGAACCACATGCCCGACGACGGGCTGCTCGTCGACCACGTCCCGCGGATCGCCGAAACCGCCGAGCTGCGGCGGAAGCTCCTGGTCGACAACCCCCTGCGCCTCTACTGGCCCGGCGAAACCGCCTGAAACCCCTGAAACCCCCGAAGGGCATGCAATGCAGCACGCCAACGCGTTCAACCGGCTGAACCGCCTGCCGATCTCGCGGTTCCACAAGGTCACCCTGCTCGCCGTCTCGTTCGCCTACTTCTTCGAGTTCGCGGACATCAACAGCTTCGCCACCACCGCGCCCAAGCTGATCAAGCTGTGGGGCGTGACGGTCAACCAGGTCGCCTACGTGACCTCGCTTTCCTTCGTCGGCATGTTCTTCGGGTCGATCATCGCGAGCAAGCTCGCCGACCGCTGGGGCCGGAAGAACGCTCTCATGTGGACGACCGTCTGGTTCGGCGTCTTCTCCTTCGCCGCGGTGTTCTCCTGGGACATCGTGTCGCTCGGCGTGTTCCGCATCCTGACGTCGGCGGGCCTTTCGGCGATGACGGTCGTCGCGGTCATCTACGTCAGCGAGCTGTACCCGGCGGCGAGCCGCGGCAAGTACCAGGCCTACGCGATCGTGATCGGCATCTGCGGCACGCCGGTGACCAACCTGATCGCGAGCGCCGTGGTGCCGATCAACTCCTGGTCGTGGCGGCTCGTGTACCTGTGGGGCGCGCTCGGCGTGCTGCTGGTGCTGTTCACGCGGCAGCTGAAGGAGTCGCCGCGCTGGTACGAGAGCCGGGGCGAGCACGCCAAGGCGGACGCGGTGCTGCGGGAGATCGAGGAGCGCGTCGCGGCGGAGAAGGGCCCGCTGCCGGAGCCGGCGCCGCCGATCGAGGAGGCCACGGTCGCGAAGGCGCCGCTGCGGTTGCTGCTGCAGAAGAAGTACCTGATGCCGACGTTGCTGCTGACGGTCCTGTGGGTGACGCAGACGATCGGCTTCTTCGGCTACTCGAGCTGGGCGCCGACGCTGCTGGCCAAGGAGGGCTTCAGCGTTGAGAAGTCGGTGTTCTACGTGGCTTTGACGACGGTCGGCGCGCCGCTGGGGTCCTACCTCGCGGCGCTGGTGACGGACCGGTTCGAGCGCAAGTGGTGCCTGGTCGCGTTCGGCGCGGTCATCGCGCTGTGCGGCCTGTTCTACGGGCTCACGTTCAACCCGGTCCTCATCGTGGTGTTCGGCTTCCTGGTGAACCTGTTCGAGCGCGGGTACACGGCGCTGGGGTACGCGTATTCGCCCGAGCTGTTCGACACGCGGGGCCGGTCGCTGGGCACGGGCGTGTCCTACGGGCTCGGCCGGCTGTCCAACGCGGTGGGGCCGTTGATCGTCGCCGCGCTGTACAACGGGAGCGGCTACCGGAGCGTGTTCTTCTTCATCGCGGGGACGTGGCTGGTCGGCGCGCTGGTACTGGCGGCGTTCGGCCCCCGGACGCGGGCGGCGCGGCTCGCCCAGACGGCTCCGGAGGTGAAGCCGGCCGGGGTCTGAAAGACCTCACCCCCGCGGCTTGCGCAGGGTGCCGATCGCCGTCCGCCGACCGTGCCGGTCGCGGGCGGCGGTCGTCGTCTCCACCCCCGGCGCGGCGGAGACGATCAGGCCCTGGTGGTCGAACAGCGGCGCCACCAGCCGGTACTCGAACTCCAGCGCGCCGTCCACGCCGCGGGCCCGCGCGGCCTCCGCCATCGCCACCGCCTGCAGCGGGCCGTGCGTCAGCAGCCCCGGGTACCCCTCCACGTCGCGGCTGTAGTCGCGGTCGTAGTGGATGCGGTGGGCGTTGTAGGTCAACGCGGAGAAGCGGAACAGCAGCGTCGGGGTCACGTCGATCGACCACTCGTCCGGGGACGGCGGCACCTCGGGGCCGTCGTCCGGGAGGGTGTCGAGCGCGGAACCGGCGCGGTAGACGAGGTCCTGTTCCTCGTCGACCACGAGCCGGCCCGCCTGCGTGATCCGGTGCGCCACCGTGACGAACGTGAGCGGCCCGGACCGGCCCTCCTTCTCGCGCACCGCGAGGACTTCCGACCGCCGGGTGGCGGGCTCGCCGAAGCGCAGCGCACCGGGCGTGCGGACACGGCCGCCGGCCCACATGCGCCGCCGTCCCGGGCCCGGCGTCGCGCCTCGGACCGGGTGGCCGTCCGGGCCGAGGTCGGCCTGGGCCGGGCGGTCGAGCAGGTAGAACCAGTGCCACAGCAGCGGCAGGGCGTCGTCCGGCACGGGGACGTCGAGCAGGGACGCGAAGGCGTGCGCGGGCCCGGGCAGGATCGGCTCGGTGACTTCGGACGTCGTCATGGTCACCCCGCTCCCGGTTCGTCGGCTGCGTTCGATTTCTACCATCCGGGCCGGCACCTGCGAAAATTACCAAAGGTAAGTTCTGTAGCGGTCTTGACATGACCAATGGTCAGGAGGAAAGTCCTCGCCACCTGATTCGTCTAGACCAATCAGGGAGCTCTCCCGGCGGACGGCCATCCTCAGGAGGAGACCCATGTCCCGCAGAATCCGGACCACCACAGCAGCACTGACGAGCGTCGCGACCGTGGCGGCGACGGCCCTGATCCTTTCCGGTGGGGCCGCCGCCAGCCCGCCGGCCGCGGCGGCCGCCGACTGCGGTGTGCTGTTCGACGACTTCCACTACGCCTCCCCCACCGACTCCGCGTTCGGCGGCGCCGGCTGGACCACCCGCAACGACGTCGGCAGTCCCGGCGTGGCCGGCGCGCGCTGGCTCACGAGCAACGTCAGCTTCCCGACGGTGAACGGCGAGCGCGTCGCCCAGCTCGCCGCCAGCACCGACGGCAGCGCGGCCGGCACGACGCACTCCGAGATGTACCAGAACCGGCTGCGGTTCTTCGAAGGCACGTACGCGAGCCGGGTCCGCTTCACCGACGCGCCGGACAGCGGCACCGACGGCGACCACGTCAACGAAACGTACTTCACGATCTCGCCGCTGCGGTACGACCGCGACCCCCTCTACAGCGAGCTGGACTTCTCGGAGTACCTGCCCAACGGCGGCTGGGGCGGCTCGACCGCGAACTACCAGACCAGCTGGTACACCTACTGGAACAACCCCACGTGGGACGGCCTGCGCACGTCCACCGCGCAGAACCGCAGCTTCGCCGGCTGGCACGACATCGTGACGCAGGTGTCGGGCGGGCACGTGAAGTACTACATCGACGGCCAGCTCACCGCGGACCACACCACCGACGCCCAGGGCGACCCGGTGACCCCGCGGACGCCGATGTCGATCAACTACAACATGTGGTTCATCGACACGGCCGGGCACACGAGCGGCAACAGCGTCTACACCGAGCAGGTCGACTGGACGTACTACGCGGGCAACCAGGTGGTGTCGCCGTCGGACGCCGTCGCGCGCGCGGGTTCGTACCGGACCGCCGGAACGTCCCATGTGGACACCGTGAACGGCTGCACGACGCCGACGACCCCGCCGGCGACCACGACGCCCACCACCCCGACCACGCCCACGACACCCACCACGCCGTCCCAGCCCGCCAACTGCTCGACGGCGGCGGAGTGGGACTGGGGCACGGTGTACCTCGGCGGCCAGCGGGTCAAGCACAACGCCCACCTCTGGCAGGCGAACTGGTGGACCCAGGGCTCCGAGCCCGGGCTCACCGCGCAGTGGGCCGACCTCGGCCACTGCTGAAGTCCGGCACCACACAGATCCGGCCGCGGCCCGGGTTCCAGGGACCAGCCCGGGCCGCGGCCACCCCACGCAATCTCCCCCGCTACCTCACTCCCCGGGAACTTCCATGCGCAGACGCACCTTCGCCGCCGCACTGGCCGTCGCCGCCGTGACCGCCAGTGCCGCTTGCGGCACCGACACCCCCGCCGCCCCCGCCGCTCAAGGGGGCGGGCAGCTGACCGTCTGGCTGATGAACGGCGACCTGTCCGACAAGGCCACCGCGGCGATCAACGCCGCCTTCGAGAAGGCCACCGGCGCGAAGGTCACCGTGCAGATCCAGGAGTGGGACAACATCAACACCAAGATCAGCACCGCCCTGGCGCAGGACAACACGCCCGACGTCATCGAGATCGGCAACACGAACGTCCCGCTCTTCGCCGCCAACGGCGCGCTCACCGACCTCACCCCGCACCGCGACGAGCTCTCGGCCGGGCAGCACTGGCTGGACGGACTCGCCGGACCGGCCACAGTGGACGGAAACCTCTACGGCGCGCCCCTGTTCGCGGGCAACCGCTCGGTGATCTACGACAAGCAGGTCTGGGCCGACGCCGGGATCACCGCCCCGCCGAAGACCTTCACGGAGCTCACCCAGGACCTCGACAAGATCAAGGCCAAGCACCCCGCGGCGGACTACTCGGCCTTCCACTTCCCCGGCAAGTACTGGTACGGCGCGCTCCAGTTCGTCTGGGACGCCGGCGGCCAGCTCGCCACGCAGAAGGACGGGAAGTGGACCGGGGCGCTGGAAAGCCCCGAGGCGCAGAAGGGCCTGCAGGCCTGGAAGGACTTCCAGAACGCGTACTCCTCCCCCGCGTCCCGCAACGTCGACACCAAGGCCCCCGACCAGGCCGCGATCTTCTCCGCCGGCGGCGCCGGGGCGATCCTCGACACGAGCGTCAACACCGTGGTCAAGAACAAGCCGGAGCTGAAGGACCGCCTCGGCACCTTCCCGTTCCCCAGCGCCACCCCCGGGAAGACGCAGCCGGTGTTCCTCGGCGGGTCCGACCTCGTCGTCGCGGCCAAGAGCCACAACCAGGACCTCGCGCTGGCCTACCTCAAGGCCGCGACGAGCCCCGAGGTGCAGCGCCAGGCGATCGTCGGCATCGACGGCTGGACGCCCGTCTCCACCGAGCTGATCGACGAGATCACGCCCACCCTGCCGCCGGTCAACGCCGCCTTCGCCACCGCGGCCAAGACCAGCGTCGCGACCCCGGCCGCGCCGGGCTGGGCGACGATCGAGAGTGACAAGTCGATCAACACCTTCTTCGCCGACATCGCCACCGGACGCCGGCCGATCGCCGACGCCGCCAAGGACTTCGACGCTCACCTGACCGAGGCCCTGAGCGCCCGCTGACCGGCGGGGTGGCCCGGCCGACTGCCGTCCCCAACCGGGCCGCCCCGCCCCTTTTCCGCGAAGGAGTCCCGTCGTGCTGCTGGTGAAAGCGCCGCCCGAAGCCCCGCCGAGACCGGCGACGCCGCGGCGACGCCGCTCGATGCTGCCCTACGGCCTGCTGCTGCCCGCGACCGTCCTGCTCGGACTCGTCCTGGGCTATCCGCTGGTGCGCCTGGTCGTCATCTCGACGCAGAAGTACGGCCTGCGGTCGCTGTTCACCGGCACGACGACCTTCGCGGGCTTCGACAACTACGCCGCCGTCCTCGGTGACGACCAGCTCCTCCCGGTCCTCGCCCGCAGCGTCGGGTTCTGCGCGGCGCTCGTCCTCGGCACCCTGGTCATCGGCTTCGGCGTCGCGCTGCTGCTGCAACGCCTGGGCCGGGGCATGCGCACGGCGGTCACGCTCTGCCTGATCGCGGCATGGGCACTGCCGAACGTGGCGTCCACCTTGGTCTGGCAATGGCTCTTCCAGCCCGGCTACGGCGTCGTCAACTGGCTGCTCACCCAGGCCGGCTTCGGCGACCTCACCCAGCACGACTGGACGACGTCGCCGACCTCGGCGTTCACACTGGTCTGGCTGCTGGTCGTGTGGCAGTCCGTGCCGTTCGTCGCGCTCACGCTCTACGCGGGCCTGTCGCAGATCCCGCGCTCCTACTACGAAGCCGCGGCGCTGGACGGCGCCGGGCCGTGGCGGGTGCACCGCACCATCACGTTCCCGTTCCTGCAGCCGATCCTCGGCCTGGTCACCATCCTCTCGGTGATCTGGGACTTCACGGTGTTCAACCAGATCTGGATCCTCACCCAGGGCGGGCCGAACGACGGCACGACGACGCTGGGCATCTGGACGTTCACCCGGGCCTTCAGCCGCAACGACTTCGGCCAGGGCGCCGCGATCGCCGTCGTCTCGGTCGCGCTGCTCGTCGGCATGACCGCCGTGTACGTGCGCCGGCTCGTCCGCTCCGGGGAGGACCTGTGATCCGCCGGATCGGCCGCAACGCCGTCGCCACCGTCTTCTGTCTCGTGTGGATCTTCCCCGTGTACTGGATGGTGCTCACGGCGTTCAAGCCCGCGGGCAAGATCCTCCAGCCCACGCCGCAGTTCCTGCCGATCGACGTCACGCTGGACAACTTCGCCGACGCGCTCGCCAAACCCGGGTTCGTGCGGGACCTCGCCAACAGCGCCGTGGTCGTCGTCGCGGTCGTCGCCCTGTCCATCGTGGTCGCCTTCCTGGCCGCGACGGCGTTGACGCGCTTCCGGTTCTTCGGCCGCCGCAGCTTCCTGATCGGCGTGCTGGTGCTGCAGATGGTGCCGGTGCCCGCCCTGGTCATCCCGCTGTTCCTCGGCCTGAAGAGCGCGCACCTGCTCGACACGCTGTTCGGGCTGATCCTGACGTACGTGGCACTCGTGCTGCCGTTCACGATCTGGACGTTGCGCGGCTTCCTGCACGGGATCCCGGTCGAACTCGAGGAGGCGGCGATGGTCGACGGCGCGACGCGCGCACGGGTGATGCGCTCGGTCCTGCTGCCCCTGGTGCTGCCCGGCCTGATCGCGACCAGCGTGTTCGCGTTCATCACGGCGTGGAACGACTTCCTGTTCGCCTACGTGATCATGAAGGACAGCTCCGGCTACACGCTGCCGGTGTGGCTGGTGTCGTTCAGCACCAGCACCGGCACCGACTACGGCGGCCTGATCGCCGCGTCGACGCTGTTCGCGCTGCCGGTCGTCCTCTTCTTCGCGCTCGTGCAGCGCCACCTGGTCGAAGGCATGACCGCGGGCGCGGTGAAAGGCTGATGATCATCCCCCGCCCCGCGCGGCTGACCCGCCGCGCCGGAACCTTCGCGCCCGCCGGCGGACTGCGCGTCCTCGCGAGCCACGGCGCCGAGCGCGCGGCCCGCCTCCTCGCCGGCTACCTGCCCCGGCCGACCATCCACCACGGCCCCTCGATCCGCCTCGACCTCGTCCCCGAGGCGAAGCTCGGGCTCGAGGGGTACGAACTCGACGTCACGCCGGTGGACGCGCTGCTCACCGCGTCGACCGAGGCGGGCCTGCGCAACGGCGTGCAGACCCTCCGGCAGCTGGTGCCGCTGCACGGGCCGCCGCGGCTGCCGTGCCTGCACGTCCGCGACGCGCCCCGGCTGCCCTGGCGCGGCGTGCTGCTCGACGTCGCCCGGCACTTCCTGCCGCTGGAGTTCCTCCGCGAGTTCGTCGACCTCCTGGCCCTGCACAAGTACAACGTCCTGCACCTGCACCTCACCGACGACCAGGGCTGGCGGATCGAGATCGACGGGCGGCCACGGCTCACCGAGATCGGCGCGTGGCGCAGCGAGTCGATGGTCGGGGCGGCCGGCAGCGGCGTCTACGACGGCGTCCCCCACGGCGGCTTCTACACCCAGCGCGAGCTGCGCGACCTCGTCGCGTTCGCGGCCGACCGCGGCGTGCGGATCGTGCCGGAGATCGACCTGCCCGGGCACGTGCGCTCGGCGCTGGCCGCCTACCCCGAGCTGGGCAACCGCCCGGACGTCACGCTCCCGGTGTGGACGGCGTGGGGCATCAGCCCGGACATCCTCGGCGTCCACGACGGCGCGTTCGCCTTCTGCCGGGAGGTGCTCACGCAGGTCGCGGACGTCTTCCCGGCGCGGCACCTGCACATCGGCGGCGACGAGTGCCCGACCACGCAGTGGGCGTCGAACCCGGTCGCGCTGGCGAAAGCGGCGCAGCTGGGGCTGACCGACACCGCCGAGCTGCACCCGTGGTTCCTGGGCGAGCTGCACGCGCTGCTGGCGGATCTCGGCCGGCAGGCGGTCTGCTGGGACGAGACCGGCCACGCCGCGGGCCGGCTGCCGCCCGAGCTGGTCGTCACGGCCTGGCGCGACGCCGCGCACGGCGCCCTCGCCGTCGCCCGCGGCCACCAGGTGATCATGGCACCGCACACGTCGACGTACTTCGACTACCGCCAGAGCGAGGAGCCCGGCGAGCCGCCGCGCCAGGACGTCACGACACTCCAGGACGTCTACCGCTTCGACCCCCTGGAGGGCGGGCTGCCGGTCAGCGACGGGACCCGGCCCGGGGTGCTCGGCACGCAGGCCCAGCTGTGGACCGAGCACGCACCGACGCCCGACCACGTCCGCCACCTCGCGTTCCCGCGGCTGTGCGCGCTGGCCGAGCGCGCGTGGTCGCCGCCGGACCGCCGTTATCCTGACTTCCAGGAGCGCCTGACCGGTCACCTCGAACGGCTGCGCGCCCTGGACGCCCTGCCCAAGGAGCGCGTCCGGTTCGCCGGCGCGGTCCCCGTATCCGGGAAGACGGTGCCTTGACCGCTGTGCCATCCGGGCCTTCGCCCCGGGCCGGGGCCTCCGCCACTCGGAGCCCCCGGAAAGAAGAGGACGAGCCGGCGGACCGCCCGCCCACGGTGAAACGCGACCGCGTCCGGCGGCACCTGCTGAAGGTGATCGAGAACGCCGGCCCCGGCACCGGGCTGGCGTCCGAACGCGACCTCGCCGCGGAGCTGGGCGTGTCCCGCCCGACCGTCCGGGCGGCCATCGACGAGCTGACCCGCACCGGGCTGCTGGTGCGCCAGCGCGGGCGGGGAACGTTCACCAGCCCGCAGAAGGTGACCCAGGAACTGGCGACGGGACTCGCCGTCCCACCCGCGGAGGGACACTGGACCAGCCGGGTGGTCGCGTTCGGGATCTCCGCCGCGACGCGGTCCCTGGCGGCCGACCTGGAGCGCGAGCCGGGGGCGCCGGTCCTGCGCGTCACGCGCGTGCGCCACGTCGACGACGAGCCGATCGCGATCGAGCGGCTGGCGCTCCCGGCGTCCCTGGTCCCGGGTCTGTCCCCGGCGGACCTGGAATCGGGCAACTTCTACCGGCTGCTGCGGGAGCGGTTCGGGATCGTGGTGCAGGACGCGGTGCAGACGATCGAGCCGGCGGTGACCAACCCGGAGCAGGCCGAGCTGCTCGAGATCGCGGTGTACGCGCCGATCCTGCACATCGAGCGGCTCACGCGCGACACGACGGGGCAGGTGGTCGAGCTGACCCGCTCGGTGTACCGCGGCGACCGGTACCGCATCACGTCGAAACTGCGCTTCGACGCCGAATCGGGCTGAGGCGCCCGGCCTGATCTCGGTCCGCTCCCCCGGCGCGTGACCGTCGAAGCGGAGCAGGTGCGCCGGCTGGTGGGCGCCCGGTTCCGCTCGCGCAGGGGCGTCCCGGCGCGAGCTACCCGTTCGCGTGGTCGATCCACGCGTGGCTCGACGGTTCGCCGGCTCGCGTGGACGCGATCGCCGACCCGGTCCGGTTCGCGCTCGATCCGGCCGGGTTCGTGACCGCCCTGCGGAGCGTCGTGCGACCCGGCCATCGCCTGGACGGTGCCGACCGCGGACAGCCGGCGGGATCCGCACCGAATACGTTTTCGGAAAATAATTCTTCGCAACCGCCGGAAACGAGAGTTCTTAGCGTCCACTCGTTACCCGAACGAGTGACGCTCCAGGTGCATCCGGGTGACCCTCGGCCGGAAACTCCCTCGCCTCACCAGGTCCACACCATTTCGCATCGGTAACGAACTGAGCTGTTGGCTTCGCCTTTCTGGCGCCCGGGTGAGTGCGCTTCAACGCACTCCCGGTCCGGCATACGATTTTCCTTCGGCCAGGAAACCGTTTCTGGGACCAACCGTTTGCGAAAGAATCGAGGACCATTCATGCGAAGACGCATGCTGGGAGCAGTGCTGCCCCTGGTGCTCGTCGCGGCCGCCGCCGTCGCGCTCCCCACCACCGCCGAGGCCGCTGCCGTCTCGGGGCTCACGAAGTCCGTGCAGGGCACCGGATCCCCCGCCGCCCACGGGGCCACCGCCGACTGGGTCATCGGCTACGACGACCAGGCCACCGGGTCCGGCGCCGCCACCATCACCGACGCCGTCGGCGCGGGCCAGGCGTTCCAGCCCGGCTCGCTGCACGCGCCGCCCGGGTGGACGCCGTCGTGGTCCACCGACGGCAGCACCTTCACCGGCACCGAACCCGCGTCCGGCGTCACCGCCGTGCGGGCGACGAACCCGGACGCCGGGCCCGACGCGACGTCGTTGTCCGCCGCGCTCACCCCGCCCGTGCAGGCGGTGACGACCGCGACCGGCGGCGACGGCTTCACGCCGATCCTCTACCGCACCCCGGGCGGCGTCCTGCAGGCCTGGAACATCTACCACCACCTCGGCGCGACGTCGCCGAAGGTCGTGTGCACCGACCTCGCCACCGGGCAGCGCTGTCCGGGCGGCCCGTGGCCGAAGGTGCTCAACACCGCGCCCGGCCCGCTCGGCACCCTCGGCGCCGGGGACATCGCGAGCACGATGGTCGAGCAGTACGTGCGCGACCCCGCGGCGCCCGCGAAGGTCTACTACCCGGCTGTCACGGCGGGCTCGGTCGGCGTCGGCTGCCTCGACATGGCGGCCTCGGCCAACTGCGGGTACTGGGCGCTGTCCCCCACCGGTGGGTCGCCGCCGGTCACCAGCATCACCGGGCTGCTGCAGAGCGGCGGCAACCTCTACGGCCTCGTCAGCAGCGGCGCGGTCGTCTGCTGGACCATCGCCACGCAGAGCGCCTGCGGCGGCCAGCCGTACGCGCCGATCGTCCCGGCCGCCAACCAGCCGTACGTCTACGGCGCGCTGACCCTGGTGGCGGGCAAGGTGTTCGCGTCGACGTCCAGCCCGAACACCGCGCAGCAGCCGTCACTGGGCTGCTTCGACCCGGCGACGGCCACGGCGTGCGCCGGCTGGGCCTCGTCGCGCCCGACGGGACCGGCGGGCAACTACACCTACAACGCGTACACGGCGTTCAGCACGACCGGTGTCCCGGTGGGCGCGTGCTCGTCGACGAGCGTCAACACGACCGTGACGACGTGTTACGCGCTCGACGGGTCGGTGCTGCCGGCCCCGCCGATCACGGCGTTGCCCGCGGGGGTGATCTTCTTCAACCCCGAGGTCGTCACGGATCCGAACGGCCACGTGCGCAGCTACGTGCCGATCTGGGGCGGACCGTACGCTGGCGCGACGCTGTGCCACGACTGGGCGACGGGGGCGGCGTGCGCGGGCTTGCCCGGGCCGATCACGCACCCGTCGGCGAACGGCGGGGTGACGCGGGACTACGGCTACACGTACGACGCCCCGTCGGGCTGCCTGATCGGCCTCGGCGACGCGGGCGTGCTGTTCTCGATGGACCCGGCGACGGGAGCGACGCCGTGCGTCCGTTCGGGCGGCCAGGTGACGCTGCGCCCGGGCGACTTCTACTGCGACGGCGGCTCACACGTCCAGGGGTACACGGCGGCGCGGCTGACGGGCGTCGACCCGGCGAACGTCGACTTCGCGGCGTCCCGGGTGACGGTGGTCGACCAGGGCGGCGCGACGGTGCCGACCCCGGGCTTCGCCCCGGACGGCTCGGTCGACCTGACCGGTGTGTCGGTGGCGGCGCACCCGTCGATCACGGTGACGACGACGTTGGTGCTGCACAACGGAACGGGCTTCAGCGGCCGGTTGCTGGTCGACTACGCGGGCGACGCGCCCCAGCTGTGTTTCCGCACGACGATCGCGACGGACTGCGCGGTGTCGTCGGTGGCGAACACGGCGACGGGCACGGACTCGACGGGCTCGTTCACGTCCAACACGGTGACGCTCCCGGTGGCCCCGGGCGAGTCGTGCACGCCGAACGTCAAGGTGGAGAAGGAGATCTGCACCTCGTCGTCGGCGTCGAAGTGCGGCCCGGGTGGCGTGGGACCGTGGGCCAAGCAGGCGGGGGTCGGTCTCCTGGGCCTGTTGAACGCGACGGCGTACTGGCGGATCACGGTGACGAACCTCGGCCCGGTCGGGATCACGTCGGCACAGGTGGTGGACACCGTGGAGCCGTCGTGCCAGACGGGCCCGTTCACCCTGGCGGCGGGGGCGTCGAAGCAGGTGTACTGCTCGACGTACGCGTTGCTGAACCTGTTCCCGATCACGAACCAGGCGAAGGTGAGTTACGTGCCGGCGAACGTTCCCCCGGGGACACCGCCGTCACACACGGGCTGGTCGTCGGCGAAGGCGTGTTCGCTGCTGTGCATCCTGTAGGGGGTTGAGGTGAGCGGCCCGCGGGGTGGTTCCCCGCGGGCCGTTTGCCAGACTGGCTTCATGACCGATCTCGAAGCTCGCTACCGCGCCTACCTCACCTGTCTGAACGAACGGCGCTTCGCCGACCTCCCGGACTTCGCGCACGACCCCGTCGTCCACAACGGACGCACGCTGACCATCGAAGACTTCCAAGCCCTCCTGCGGCAGGACGCCGCCGAGATTCCCGATCTGCACTACGCGATCGAAGGACTCGTCGTCCAGCACGACCAAGTCGCCTGCCGCATCCGGTTCGACTGCACTCCCGTCGACGACTTCCGCGGGCTACCCACCGCCGGCAAGGCGATCTCCTTCGCCGAACACGTCTTCTACCGCTACGAAGACGGGAAGATCGCCGAGATCTGGTCCCTCATCGACACCGACGCCATCCGCGACCAGCTCACACCGTGACCGCTTCATCCTTCGAGACCGAAGCAGCCGCAGCAGCCTCCGGCGTGATCGCCGGCGCCATCAACACCGCGCACAAAGGCACCGCCATCGCGACCGCCGCCAGCACGAACACCGGGAACAGGAACGAAAACACCTCCACCCCCGCCGGGTCGGCCGCGTTCATGTCCATGTTCATCCGGACCGCCGCCATGCCCGTGTAGTGCATGCCCGTCACCGCCGCCCCCATCACGAAACCCGCCAGCAGCCGCAGGGACAGGCGGTCCAGGAACACCGCGAACCACAGCGCCGCCGTGGCCGCCACCACCGCGATCACCACCGACAGCGCCACCAGGCCGCCTTCGTAGGTGAAGTCGCCCTTCACGCGCAGGGCCGACATTCCCGTGTAGTGCATGACGTTCACCGCCAGGCCCGTGATCACGCCGCCGAGGGCGAGGCGCCACCAGCCGAACTTCGCGCGGCCGCCCACCACCACGAGGCCGGCGAACACCGCCGACACCGAGAGGATCGCCGACAGCACCGTGCGGAAGACGTCGTAGCGGACCGGCATTCCCGGGGTGCTGAACCCGAGCATCGCCACGAAGTGCATCAGCCAGATGCCGACGCCGCCGATCGAGATCGCCGCCAGCACCAGCCAGCGCATGCGGTGCCGGGAGGTCGCCGCGTGGCGGGCCTGGACCGCGCACGCCAGCCCGAGCGCGCAACCCACCACGGACGTCAGGTACGCCAGCACCAGCAGCCAGTGCCCGAGCGCGAAGTGTTCCATGATCAGCCTTTCCCGGTGCTAAAGATCGCGCAGCCCGTGCAGCACGCGTTCCATCAAGTCGTGGCGCTCGTCCCAGGTCGACGTGTCCGACAGCGTGTCGCGGACGATCACCAGGTTGTCCTGCATCAGGTCCGACACGAGCACACGGACCACGCCGAGCGGCAGCGACAGCAGCGCGGCGATCTCCATCAGCGACCTCGGCCGGGCGCAGATCTCGGTGACCTCCGCCAGCGCGCTCGACGACAGGTACGCCGCCTCGGCCCGGCCGGCCGCCGTGGTCTCGACCAGTGCTTCGACGGCGATCTCGACCGTCGGCGCCGTCCGGCCTTCCGTCCAGGCGTACGGGCGGGCCAGCGACGGGCTGCGCCGCGGCTCCTCCCCGTACGGCCCGGGCGGCGGGTCGTCGATCACCGGTGGTCCTGGGCCACCGGTATCTCGCGCGCGGGCACGTCGACCTTCTGCCCCACTCGCTCGACCAGCATCGTCATCTCGTAGCCGACCAGGCCGATGTCGCAGCCGGTCGACGCGAGCACGACCAGGTTGGAGCCGTCGCCCACGCTCATCAGCAGCAGGAACCCCTGCTCCATCTCGATCACCGACTGCACCACCCGCCCGGCGGTGAACAGCTCCGCGGTGCCCAGCGACAGGCTGGACAGCCCGGCCGCGATCGCCGCCAGCTGGTCGGCGCGCTCACGGGGCAGGGCCTCGTCGGCGGCCACGAGCAGGCCGTCGGCGGAGACCAGCACGGCGTGCGCGACGCCCAGCACGTCCTGGACGAACCCGTTGACCAGCCAGTTCAGCGTCGCCGTCCGTTCGGGCGGCGCGGCGGGACCGGGGAAGCCCAGTGTCCCGCTGAGGGACCGGGCCGACGGTTCGGCGCCGGACCGTCGCGGCTGCACGTCGGGAAGTTCGGTCATCGCGGATCCACTTCGTCCTTTCCGGATTCTTCGGCGCGGGCCGCGGTCTCCTGCCGGGCCGCGCGCATCCCCTGGTAGTGCCGGGAGAGGCTGCTGCGGACGGCGGTGGGGTCGCGGAACCCCGTCCCGCCGGTCTGCTCGCGCACGCGCGGGACGACCGCGCCGGGCGCGAGCTGGGCACCGGGCCGCCGGGTCGGCAGGCCGGCGTCGGTGAGCCGCTGCGCGCTCGCGGGCTTGAGAGCGCTTTCGGCGGCCTGGCGCGTGCGGTCGGCCGGGGTGTCCCACTCCCCCACCGCCGTGCCGGCCGGTTCGGGGCGGGCCACCGGCTTGTCGACCGAGGTGGGCCACTCCGCCGCCGGGAGCTCGGCTGGTGGCGTCGCAGGTTCGGCCGAGGGGACGCGGTGCGCCGCGGTGGTTCCGTTCCGCTCGCCGGTCGGCTTCTCGGCCGAGGGCGGCCATTCCGCCGGGTCGGCCCGGTGCGCCGCCGTGCTCCCATTCCGCTCGCCGGTCGGCTTCTCGGGCCACTCCGCCGGGTCGGCCCGGTGCGCCGCCGTGCTCCCGTTCCGCTCGGCCGCCGGCTTCTCGGCCGGAGGCGGCCATTCCACCGGCGCGTCCTCCGCCGGGTCGGCGCGGTCCGCCTTCGACCCGGGCCAGGTCCGCCGGCCGGCCGCGGGTGCCTCGGCCGCGGGCGGCCACTCCACCGGCGCGTCCCGCCGGTTCAGCGGCTTCACCACCGGCTCGGTGAACCAGCTCGTCACGACCTGCTCGAAGATCGGCGTCGACGCCTGCGTCGGCACGACCGGCGGCCGGGTGTGGCCGTTGCGGCCACCGGCGGCGGCGCCGGCCGTCGCGAGCCGGCCGGCCCCGATCGGGCGGGCCAGGTCGGCGATGACGAGCGCGCCCGGGACGTGCACGCTGGCCGTCACCCCGGCGTTCCGCGCGCCCGCGCCGGTCGCGCGCAGCCGGACCGTGACGCCGTGCAGCGCGGCGAGCCTGCCGACCACGAACAACCCCATCCGGCGGGTCGTCTCCGGGCCGACGGTCCCCGCCGCCGCGAGGCGCTCGTTCACCGACACCAGCTCCGCCGGGGTCATCCCGAGGCCCTGGTCGACGACTTCGATGAGCAGCCCGCCGTCGGCGCCGCGGTCGGCCGTCAGCGCGACCTTGTGCTCGGGCGGGGAGAACCGCGTCGCGTTCTCCAGCAGCTCGGCGAGGATGTGCACGACGTCCGCGGCCGCTTCGGGCTGCACCGAGCTGCGCGGCGCGTTGCCCATCGCCACCCGCCGGTAGTCCTTGACCTCCGACGTCGCGGCGCGCAGCAGGTCGCGCGTGGGCACCGGCTCCCGGCCGTGCCGGACCGGCCGGCCACCGGCCAGGACGTGCAGGTTCTCGCCGTTGCGGCGCAGCCGGGTCGCGATGTGGTCGATCCGGAACAGCTCGTCGAGCCGGCGGGGGTTCTGCTCGCCCGACTCGAGGTCTTCGATGATCGACAGCTGCTGCTCGACCAGCGACTGGCTCCGCCGCGAGAGCGTCATGAACATCTCGCTGACTTGCTTGCGCAGCTCGGCCTGTTCGACGGCGAGCCGCACCGCCTGGCGGTGCATGTCGTCGAAGGCACGGGCCAGCTGCCCGATCTCCTCCTCGGTCTTGACCCCGGAGTCGGGCACCGACCGCCAGTCGACGTCGTGGCCCTCACGAACCTGCCGGACGGTCTCCGGGAGCTGTTCGTTCGCCGCGCGCAGGGCGGCCGCGCGCAGCCGGCGCACCGGCGTGACGAGCGAGCGCACCACCAGCAGGGCGATCGCGAGCGCGCCGAGCAGTGCACCGAGGACCAGCGCCGTGTCGCGCAGCGAGTCCGAGCGGGCGCGGTCGGCCGCGTCCGACACGTCGGAGGACAGCTTCGCCGCGACGTCGGCGAGCACGGCCGTCACGCCGGTCGTCTCGGCGGCGATCGTGGGGGCGAACGACGCGAGCGTCTCGCCGCCGGTCCTGCTCGGGTCCTGCAGGGCGTCGAGCCGGCCCGCGGCGGAGCTCGTCGCCGCCTCGAAGCGGTTCAGCTGGGCACCCGAGAGCTGGTGGGCGGCCTGCTCGGCGAGCACCTCCTGCTCGGCGGCGGCCTGCACGACGGCCGGGCGCAGCGAAGCGTCGTCCGGGCTGTTCTGCGCCGCCCGCGCGTAGGTCTCCTCGGTGGCCAGCTCGCCACGCAGGTGCACCAGCAGCCGCGCGGTTTCCGCGCCGACGGCGGTCTCGCTGCCGGCGTCGGCCGGGGCGAACGTGGGCACGAGGTCACCGAGGGTCGAGATGATGTCGTTGTAGCCGGCGGCCTTCGTGCGGACGTCGCCGCCGCCCGTGCCGGCCGCGCGGATGCCGGCGAGCTTGCCCAGCGCGGTGTTCAGCGCCCGGCCGGTGTCCGCGGCCAGCGGCGCGAAGCCGGTGTCGCGCTGGACCGCGGCGACCTTCGCGTCGACGGCGGCGGTCAGCGTGTCGGGTGCCCCGCCCGGGACCGCGACGGCCGCGACCATCTCCTGGCCCAGCGACGCCGTCAGGTCGATCGTGTCCCGCAGCACCGGCAGCCGGTCGCGCGCGGCGCTGAGCGCGGTCGCCCGGTCGAGCTCGCCCTGGATCCGGACCTCCGCGAGCGCCACGGCGACCAGGACCGGCAGCAGCAGGACGACGCTGATCTTGGTGCGCACGCTCCAGTGCGCGGGCCACCACGCGGCGTCCGCCGAGCGGCGGAGGGTGGATCTGCTTTCGTGCATGGTGGAACCGCTCGATTCCCAGCCGCGCGGACGGCTGACGTCGAACTCGGACAGGACGGGGGCCCCAGGGCCGACCACGGACGTCCCGAGTGGACCGGAATCCCGGCTCCCGGACCGGAGCAGACGTGGCGTTGATCGAGCCGACCAGCAGAGAACATCACGTCCGGCATCCTTGTCAACCCTAAGGACCGGCGATTCGGAAGTGGGCAATAAATTAGTTCGGATTCACTCCGACAGTTCACGCATTGTGTCCCGGCGGTCGCTGCTTGTACACCGTACAAGCACTGTTCGCCCAGCTCCGAGGCCTGACACGGCGTAAATAGTCGACCTGTTCACACTGGCGGCAGAATTACCCACAAGTGCCACCGCGACGAATTCGGCTATTGCCGTAATGGTGTGTTATTAATTCCCGCGGCGCCCGGGTGGGAGTCGCGGACGAAGACCCGGCAGAATCGCCGCCGTGACCGATGTGGACGACGACGGCGCCGCGGGCCCCGGCAAGCGGGTCGGCTGGGTCGAGCTGTACTTCGACCTGGTGTTCGTGTTCGCGGTGGGCCAGGTGGCGCACGGCGTGGTCGCGGACCCGCACTGGATGCGCGCCGCCGCCGCGCTCGGCCTGTTCGCGACGCTGTGGTGGACGTGGATCGGCTTCGCCGTGCTCTACAACCGCCGCGGCGACGACCGCCGCACCACCGACCGGCTGTTCGTGCTGGCCGGGACCATCCCCTGCGGGATCGCCGCCACCCAGGCCCACCACGTCTTCGAGGGGCACCCGGCGGTCTTCGCGGCGGCCATGGCCGGGGTCCGCCTGATCCTGGCGGCGGCGCACCGGTGGCCGGCGCGGCCCGGTCTGGACCAGAGGCGGATCAGCTGGGGCTACACGGCTTCGGCGGTCCTGTTCGGCGTTTCGGCGGTCCTCCCGCACACCTGGGCACTGTGGGCACTGTGGGCGTTCGCGCTGCTGCAGGAGGCCGGGTTCCTGCTACTCGGCGACCGCCACGAACGGCGCCGCGGCGAGCCCCGGCAGCGGCCCTCGAGGGCGGAGCGGCTACATCCGGGGCCGGGGGCTCCGCCACCCGGAACCCCCGAAGAGCAGTGGCGGATGCTGCTGAAGCCGCCGAGCGACCCGAACCTGGCGGTCGACTCCGCCCACCTCGCCGAACGCTTCGGGCTGTTCATGATCCTGCTCCTCGGCGAGCTCGTGATCACGGTCGGCACGGCCGCGCTGGAGCGCCCGGCCGACGACGTCGCCTACTGGGCGTCCCTGGTCGCCGGCCTGGTGATGGCGGGTGCGCTGTGGTGGCTGTACTTCTCCTCGGCCGCGCGGATCTACGAGCGCCTGCTCGACCTCTCCGGCGGAAACCCCGCGCTCGCCTACTCGCTGTACGCGGTCGGCCACCTCTTCCCGGCCTTCGCGCTGCTGCTCATCGCCGCCGGGGTGAACCTGTCGCTGCACGAGTCCCCGCCCCAGGCGGCGGCGTGGTTCACGACGGCGGGCCTGACGATGTACCTGGCCGGCACCCGTGTGTTCTCGGTGCCCGGACGCCCGCGCTGGTACGCCAGCGTGGCCCGGATCGCGGCCCTGGCGGCCACCGCGTGCCTCGCGCTGCTGAGCCTGGTCCTGCCGGCGCCCGCGGTGGTCGTGGTGATCGCGGCGTGGGCGGTGGTCGCCACGGTCGTCTCGGCGGGCATCCGCCACCGCGCGCGCGACCGCATGGGCGACGACCCGGTGGCGTTCCTGCGCGGCATCCAGGAGGAACGGCTGAGGCAGGCCGGGCAGAAACGCTGACGGCGGCCGCGCATACTGGACGCCCTCGGCCCAGGGAGGCGATGTGAGCGCGGACCCTTTCGCGCACCCGGCGTTGTTCTACCGCGACGACGCCGAGTACCTGGCCGGAACCGTCCCGTTCGTGTGGGGCGGGCTCGCCGCGGGTGAGCCGGTCGCCGTCGCCGTGCCCGGGCGGAACCTCGGCCTGCTGCGCCGGGAGCTCGGCGCGGACGCCGAAAAGGTCCGCCTGCTGGACATGATCGACGCCGGGCGCAACCCCGGGCGGATCATCCCCCGCGTGCTGCGGGCGTTCGCCGACGCCCACCCGGACGGCCCGGTGCGGATCATCGGCGAACCGATCTGGGCGGAGCGGTCGGCCGTCGAGTACCCGGCGTGCGTGCAGCACGAGGCGCTCATCAACCAGGCCTTCACCGGCCGGGAGGTGACGATCCTGTGCCCGTACGACGCCGCGGGTCTCGCCCCGGCCGCACTCGCCGACGCGGAAGCCACCCACCCGGTCCTGATCGACGGAACCGGCCACCGTCCGAGCACGGCGTACGCCCCCGACGACGTCCTCGCCCGCTACAACCGGCCGCTACCGCCGGCGCCGGATCGCGTGGCCGAGCTGCCGGACACGACGGACCTCGCGGCGGCCCGCGCACTGGCCCACGTCCAGGCGGCCGCCGCCGGGCTGAGCGCCGACCAGGTCGCCGACGTCGAGGTGGTGGTCACGGAGCTGCTGTCGAACTGCGTCGAGCACGGCGGCGGCACCGGCACCGTCCGGTTGTGGAGCGACGAGGGCGAGTTCGTCTGCGAGGTCCACGACGGCGGCGGCACGCTCGCCGACCCACTGGCCGGCCGCCACCCCGCGACGCCGGAGCAGCCCCGGGGGCGCGGGCTGCTGCTGGTCAACTACGTGGCCGACCTGGTCCGCCAGCACACCGGCGACCACGGCACGACGTTCCGGGCGTACTTCCGCGTTTGAGCGGCAGTCGCTCGGAAGCCGGCTCAGGGCAGCCCGCCGCACCGGCCAGGACCGACGGCGAGCGGAGCGGGGCCACTGCCGGCGGTGCGTGCCCAGCCGCCCGGAAGCCGGCTCAGGGCAGCCCGGCGAGGTCGGCCAGCAAGGCCACGTGGTGCTCGAAGTACTCCGCGCGGGCCTGGATCATGTCGTCGAGGCGGTGGAACACCTCGAAGTTGACCTGACCGAACAGATGCGTCCACGCGAGCAGTGCCCGGTCCAGCCGCTCCTCGGACAGGCCGCCGCCCTGCTCGTCGATCAGCTTGCGCAAGTCGGTGCGCACCGGTCCCGGCACCGGGCGTCCCGGCACTTCCGGGGCCTCGCCGACGATCGCCGCCAACAGCAGGATCACCTTCGAGGCCGGGACCACCGTCTCCGGTGGTGCCGCGTAGCCCGGCACGGGGTTGCCGTAGAGCAGGCCGTACTCGGCCGGGTGGGCCAGCGCCCAGGACCGCACCGCGTGGCACGCCGCGAGCCACCGGCCGCGCAGGTCCTCACGCGGGATCGCCGCCTCCGCCTCGGCCGCCGCCGCGCCCAGGCCCTCGTACGCGTCGATGATCAACGCTGTCAACAGCGCGTCGCGGCTCGGGAAGTACCGGTACAGCGCCGACGCCACGATGCCCAGGTCGCGGCCGACGGCGCGCAGCGACAGGTTCGCGCCCTCCGTGGCGAGGCGGCGGCGGGCGACTTCCTTGATCTCCTGGTGCATCTCCGAGCGGACCCGGGCACGCAGCGACGAGGCGGACACGGTCCCAGTGTCGCACATCCCGAGAACACCCGAACTCGACGAGAACACTGTTCTTGACGCGCTACCCCGCCGAGCCGTACGGTGTTCTTGTTCGAGAACACCGTTCTCTCCTGGGGGGTTTCCATGGCACTGCACGTCATCGTCGGCGCCGGTCCGGTCGGTTCGGCCACCGCTCGCCTGCTCGCCGGCCGCGGCGAAGAAGTCCGCCTGATCACCCGTCGCGGCGGCGGGCCGTCGCTGAAGGGCGTCCAGCTGGTCGCCGCGGACGCCTCCGACGCCGCCACGCTCGCGCGGCACACGGCCGGCGCGGCCGCGCTGTACAGCTGCGCGGGACCGGCCTACCACCGCTGGCCCACCGACTGGCCGCCGCTCGGCGCCGCACTCCTGCACGCGGCCGAGAGCAGCGGCGCGGTGCTCGTCACGACCGGCAACCTCTACTCGTACGGCACCGTCGACGGCCCGATGACCGAAGAACTGCCGGCGCGGCCGAACTCGGTCAAGGGCGAGGTGCGGGCGAAGCTCTGGGCCGTCGCCCTCGCGGCGCACGACGCCGGGCGGATCCGTACGGCCGAGGTCCGCGGCTCGGACTACCTCGGCGCGGGCACGCAGTCGGCGTTCACGGCCTTGGTGCTGCCGAAGGTCCTGGCCGGCAAGCGTGCTTCGGCCCCGGCCGACCTCGACGCCCCGCACAGCTGGACCTACACCGGCGACGTCGCCCGCACGCTGGCCGCGGTCGCGGCGGACGAACGGGCGTGGGGACGGCCGTGGCACGTCCCGACGGCGCAGGCGGTGTCGCTGCGCCGGCTGGCGACCCGCGCGGCGGAGCTGTCCGGGGCACCGGCGGCCCGCGTCACGACGATGCCCGCCGTCGCGCTGCGCCTGGCCGGGCTGTTCAACCCGGCGGCGCGGGAGATGCTGGAGATGCAGTACCAGCTGCGGGGCCCGTTCGTCCTGGACTCCTCGGCGGCGACGGCGGCGTTCGACATCGAGCCGACACCCACCGACGACGCCCTGCGGGAGACGATCGGCACGATGCCGGGAGCCGGCTAGTTCGGGATCTCCGTCGCCCGCTCCCAGCCCGAGGGCAGCGGGCTCAGGTTCAGCGCGTGGTCGAGGCCGCTGCCGGCCAGCGCCCGGCGCACGACCCGGTTGTCGCCGGTGACGATCCGGAGGGTGGTGCTCTCGCGGACGGTCCGGACGTGGATCTCCGCGAGCACCGCGAGGCCGGCCGAGTCCAGGAAGTCGACCTCGGACAGGTCGAGCACCAGGGTCGGGAACCGCCGGTGCGCCCAGGTGCTCAGGACCGAGCCGAGCTCGGCGGCGCTGTCCTCGTCGAGCGCGCCGCGGATCCGGACCATGACCGCGCCGAAGTACGGGCGGATCACCTGGATGTCGAACGGGCTTCGTTCCGTGAGGGGGGACGGCGACATCATGGGGATCGCCGTCGCGGGGTGCTGCACGACCAACATCTTCTTACGCCTTCAGTCGCGGATGGCGCGCCGAGTGGTGTCCAGTGCCCGCTCGGACGCCGGCAAGTCAGGGGAGAGGCGGCTGGTGCTGAACCGCACCTACGCAGCCTAACCCTTGATCCAAACGGCGCAACCCCGCCAACGGCCGAAATCCCGCTCCCCCGCTGTCCGCCGAAAGCGCGCCTTCCCGGCGTACGTACCAAAAACCGGCGCTCGGGCCGCTCACCCTTGACAGCCCGTGCGGGTGACAGTCATGCTCGACGGCGTCTCAGGGTTCCTGATATAGCGCACGGAGGTGCCCGGCGTGACCCGATCGCCGCTCGGTCCGGCCGACTTCGGCCTCGGCAGCTGGCCCGCGCGCCGGGCCCGGATCTCCCCCGGCCGCACCGCGCTGGTGCAGCCCGGCCGCACGCGCACCTACGCCGGGCTCGCCGGCCGCGTCGACCGGCTGGCCGGCGCGCTCGCCCGGCTGGGCGTACGCCCGGGCGACCGCGTGGCCTACCTCGGCGTCAACGACGTCACGGTCTTCGAGACGCTCTTCGCCACCGCCCGCCTCGGCGCGCTCTTCGTACCGCTCAACTACCGGCTCTCCCCCGCCGAAATCCGCTACATGCTCGAGGACAGCGGCGCTTCGGTGCTGGTGCACAGCCCGGACACCGACGCCCTGCTGGCCGGCCCGCTGCCGGAGACCCTCCGGCACGTCGTCGCGACGGACCCCGCGTCGTGCCCGGCCGGCGGCCTGGACTTCGAGGCCGAGCTGGCCGCCGCCGGCGACGTGCCGCCCACCGGGGTCGGCCTCGACGACCCCTGCCTGCTGCTCTACACCTCCGGCACCACCGGCCGGCCGAAGGCGGCGGTCCTCACCCACGGGAACCTCACCTGGAACACCGTCAACCAGCTCGCCCACCTCGACGTCCTGGGCACCGACCGGGCGCTGTGCATCGCGCCGCTGTTCCACTGCGTCGGGCTGGGCCAGATCACGCTCCCGACGCTGTTCAAGGGCGGCAGCGTGGAACCGGTGGCGAAGTTCGACCCCGGCGCGATCCTCGGCCGGATCGGCGAGGGCGGGATCACGAGCTTCTCCGCGGTCCCCACGATGCTGGAGATGCTGTGCCGCCACGAGGACTGGGACCGCACGGACCTGAGCTCGCTGACGTGCGTGCTCTACGGCGGCTCGCCGGTCGCCGAACGCGTCGCCCGCGCGTGGCTCGACCGCGGCGTGCAGCTCCTGCAGGGCTACGGCATGACCGAAGCGTCGCCGGGCGTCTCGATGGCCACCCACGAGGGCACGCCCGGCCACCCCGTCGCCGCGGGCGTGCCGCACTTCTTCACCGACGTGGCCGGCCTCGGGCCCGAGCTGACACCCGAACCGCTCGGCGAGACTCCCGCCGAGCTGCTGGTGCGCGGCCCGCACGTGTTCGGCGGCTACTGGAACCGGCCCGAGGAGTCGAAGGCGAGCTTCGTCGACGACGACTGGTTCCGCACCGGCGACGTCGTCCGCGTCGACGACGACGGCTGGGCCCACGTCGTCGACCGCGTCAAGGACCTGATCATCTCGGGCGGCGAGAACGTCTACCCCGCCGAGATCGAGGCCGTCGCGGTGCGGCTCGACGAGGTCGACGCGTGCGCCGTCGTCGGCGTGGCCGACGAGCGCTGGGGCGAGGCCGGCGTCGCCTTCGTCGTCCGCCGGGCCGGAGCCGAACTCGGCGAAGCCGCCTTCCGCGCCCACCTCGAAGCGCACCTCGCGCGCTACAAAGTGCCCAAACACGTGCAGTTCACCGAAGCACTGCCGGTCAACGCCACCGGCAAGATCCGCCGCGTCGAGCTCCGCGAGCGAGCCGCCGCATCCTTCCCGAACGGACCCGCATGACGATCCCGCTCCTGCCCTCCTCGCTGCGCCTGGAACTGCTCGGCGACGTCGCCGTGCTGCGGCTGGCCCGCCCCGAGAAGCGCAACGCCCTCGACGACGCCACCGTGCTCGGCCTCGAAACGTTCTTCGGCTCGCCGCCGCGCGGGGTCAAGGCCGTCGTGCTCGACGCCGTGGGCGAGCACTTCTCCGCCGGGCTCGACCTTTCCGAGCTCACCGAGCGCGACGCGTTCGAAGGCCTGGAGCACTCGATGATGTGGCACCGCGCCTTCGAGCGGATCGAACGCGGGCAGGTCCCGGTCGTCGCCGTGCTCCGGGGCGCGGTCGTCGGCGGCGGCCTGGAGCTCGCGGCGGCCGCGCACATCCGTGTCGCCGAGCCCTCGGCGTTCTACGCGCTGCCGGAGGGCCAGCGCGGCCTGTTCGTCGGCGGCGGCGCGTCGGTGCGGGTGCCGCGGCTGATCGGCGCGAGCCGGATGGCCGACATGATGCTCACCGGCCGCGTCCTCGACGCCGACGAGGGGCAGGCCGCCGGGCTGTCGCACTACCGCGTCGACGACGGCTTCGAGCACGCGCTCGGCCTCGCCCGCAAGATCGCCACGAACTCGCCGATCACGAACTTCGCCGTGCTGCAGGCACTTCCCCGCATCGCCGAGGCCAACCCGGCCGAGGGCTATTTCATGGAGTCGCTGATGGCGGCCGTCGCGACCGGCAGCGCCGAAGCCAAGGAGCGGATGCAGGCGTTCCTGGACAAGCGCGCCGGGAAGGTCGGCCGATGACCGAGATCGGCCGGTACCTCGAGTGGCTGGCCGAGCGCGGCCACGCCTTCGACGGCTACGCCGCGCTGCACCGCTGGTCGGTGACCGACCTCGACGGCTTCTGGTCGTCGATCAAGGACTTCTTCGGCGTCCGCTTCCACTCCCCCGCTTCGAGCGTCGTGCCGGACCGGCGGATGCCCGGCACCGAGTGGTTCCCCGGCGCGACCCTCAACTACGCCGAGCACGCGCTCGGCGGCCCGTCGGACGGCATCGCCGTCATCGCGTACTCCCAGACCCGCGACCGCACCGAGCTGACGTGGGGCGAGCTGCGCGACCAGGTCGCCCGGGCCCGCGCGGGCCTCGCCCGGCTCGGCGTCGGGCGCGGCGACCGCGTGGTGGCGTACCTGCCGAACATCCCCGAAACCGTGGTCGCCTACCTCGCCGTCGCGAGCCTGGGCGCGGTCTGGGCGTCCTGCGCGCCCGAGTTCGGCGCCCGTTCGGTGGTCGACCGCTTCGGCCAGATCGAGCCGCGGGTCCTGCTGACCGTGGCCGGCTACCGCTACGGCGCCAAGGACGTCGACCGCCGCGCCGAAGTCGCCGAGATCCGCGCCGGCCTGCCGACCGTCGAGCACGTCGTCCACGTCCCCTACGGCGGCCACGACCTCCCGGACACCCTGGGTTGGAGTGCGCTCCTCACCGAGAGCGCGCCCGGGTTCGAACCGGTCGGCTTCGCACACCCGCTGTGCGTCTTGTTCTCCTCCGGCACCACCGGCAAGCCGAAGGCGATCGTGCACGGTCACGGCGGGATCCTGCTGGAACACCTCAAGAACCACGGCCTCAGCTGGGACCTGCACCCCGGCGACCGGATCCTCTGGTTCTCCACCACCGCCTGGATGATGTGGAACGCGCTGGTGTCGGGGCTGCTCACCGGCGCGTCGATCGTGCTGGTCGACGGCAACCCGCTGCACCCCGACCTGGCGTGGCAGTGGCGCCTGGCCGCCGAGACCCGCGCGACGCTGATGGGCGCGAGCCCGGGCTTCCTGATGGCGTGCCGGAAGGCGGGCCTCGACCCGGCCGCGGAGTACGACCTGAGCGCGCTGCGGCAGCTCGGCGCGGCGGGCAGCCCGCTGCCGGCCGAGGGCTACCACTGGGTGCGGGACGTCTTCGGACCGGACGTGCTGCTCAACGTCGGCAGCGGTGGCACCGACGTCTGCAGCGGGATCGTCCAGGGCGGCCCACTGCAGCCGGTGCTCGCCGGCGAGATCTCCGGACCGTGCCTCGGGGTCGACGCGAAGGCGTTCGACGAGCACGGCTTTCCGGTAGTGGGCAAGCTCGGCGAACTCGTGATCACCGCGCCGATGCCGTCCATGCCGGTCGGGTTCTGGGGCGACGACACGGGTTCGCGCTACCGCGAGACGTACTTCTCGACCTACCCCGGCGTCTGGCGCCACGGCGACTGGATCCGGTTCTCCCCCGAGGGGAGCTGCGTCATCGCCGGACGCTCCGACGCGACGCTCAACCGCGGCGGCGTCCGGCTCGGCACCGCCGAGTTCTACGCCGTCGTCGAGGAGCTGCCGGAGGTCGACGACTCCCTCGTCGTGCACCTCGAAGACCCGGCGGGCGGCAACGGCGACCTCCGCCTCTACGTCGTGCTCCGGGACGGCGCCCTGGACACGCCGCTGCGCGAGAAGATCACGACGGCGTTGAAGAGCGCGCTGTCGCCGCGGCACGTGCCGGACACGATCACCGCCGTCCCGGTGATCCCCCGCAACCGCACCGGGAAGAAGCTGGAGCTGCCCGTGAAGAAACTCCTGCTCGGCGCCCGCGTCGACGACGTCGTGGGCCGGGACGTCCTGGCCGACCCCACCGCCCTCGACGCCTTCCGGGCCCGCGCATGAGCACCATCGCGGTCGTCGGCACCGGCGTGATCGGCGCGAGCTGGGCGGGGCTCTTCCTCGCCCACGGCCACGACGTCGTCGCCACCGATCCGGCGCCCGGCGCCGAAGAGCGGCTGCGAGAGGCACTCGAAGACACGGATCGGCTGCGGTTCGTCGCCGACGCCGGCGAAGCGGCCGCGGCGGCGGATTTCGTGCAGGAGAACGGTCCTGAGCGCGAAGACGTCAAGCACGCGCTGTTCGCCGTCCTCGACGAGGCCGCGCGGCCGGACGTGGTCCTGGCGAGCAGCTCGTCCGGGCTGCTGCCCAGCGTCATCGCCCGCGGCTGCCCGCGCCATCCCGAGCGGGTCGTCGTCGGGCACCCGTTCAACCCGCCGCACCTGATCCCGCTCGTCGAGGTCGTGCCCGGCCACGACACCGCGCCCGAGATCGTCGACCGGGCCGTGGCGTTCTACGCCTCGCTCGGCAAGCGGCCGATCCGGCTGGCCCGGGAAGTGCCCGGCCACGTCGCGAACCGGCTGCAGGCCGCGCTGTGGCAGGAGGCGTACTCGCTCGTGGAACGCGGCATCGCGACGGTCGCCGACATCGACACGGCGATCGCGTACGGCCCCGGGCTGCGCTGGGCCGTGCTCGGCCCCTTCCTCAACCAGCACCTCTCCGGCGGCGCGGGCGGGCTCGCGCACGTCCTGGCGCACCTCGGCCCGCCCACCGAAGAGTGGTGGCGCGACCTCGGCCGCGTCCACCTGACCCCGGAGCTGGCCGAGACGCTCGTCGCCGGGGTCGATGCGGAACTCGACGGCATCGGCGACGATCAGCTCGTCGCCGCCCGCGACGCCGTCCTGAACCGTCTGCTGGCCGCCAAGGCCGCGCAGCCCGACCTGCCCTGAACCTGGAGCTTCCGTGGACCTTTCCGCACTGACCGCCATCGACGTCCACACCCACGTCGAGCAGGACGGGCACGGCTGTTTCGCCCTCGACCAGGAGCTGCTGGACGCGTCGGAGAAGTACTTCCGCGCCGGCCAGGACCGGACGCCGACGGTGGCCGCGATCGCCGAGCACTACCGGGCGCGGAACATGGCCGCCGTCGTGTTCACGGTCGAGGCGCCGGCCGCGACCGGGCACCCCGCGCTGTCCAGCGAGGAGATCGCGGACGCGGCCGCCGAGCACGCGGACGTGCTCATCCCGTTCGGCTCGGTCGACCCGCACGCCGGCAAGGCCGCCGTGCACCGCGCGCGCCGGCTGGTCACCGAGCACGGCGTCCGCGGCTTCAAGTTCCACCCGAGCCTGCAGGCGTTCGAGCCCAACGACGTGCGGTACTACCCGCTGTACGAGGCGATCCAGGAGCTGGGCGTGCCGGCGCTGTTCCACACCGGGCAGACGGGGATCGGCGCCGGGCTGCCGGGCGGGCACGGCATCAAGCTGCGCTACTCGAACCCGATGCTGCTCGACGACGTCGCCGCGGACTTCCCGGAGCTGACGATCATCCTGGCGCACCCGTCGGTGCCGTGGCAGGACGAGGCGATCTCGGTCGCGACGCACAAGGCGAACGTCTACATCGACCTGTCCGGCTGGTCGCCGAAGTACTTCCCGCCGCAGCTGGTCCGCGCGGCGAACTCGCTGCTCAAGCGCAAGGTGCTGTTCGGCTCGGACTTCCCGGTGATCACCCCGGACCGCTGGCTCGCCGACTTCGCGGCCCTCGACATCAAGGACGAGGTGCGGCCGCTGATCCTCAAGGACAACGCCGTCCGGGTGCTCGGCCTGGCCTGAACGTTTGCCCGGTCCGTCCCCGGGCACCCCCCGGGGACTCCGGGAGGTGGCGAGATGGCCGAAGGTGACGTGCACACGTATTTCGAAGACGGGCTGTGGAAGAACCGGCTGGAAGGCGGGATCCGGGCGTCCAACACATCGCCGCGCCGGACCGACGCCGTGCTCGCCGGCCGGCTGATCGCGAAGAAGCGGCGGGTCGGGCACGTGGTCCACACGCCGGAGGGCGACGTCGAGGACGAACGCGACTACCGGCGTCCACAGTAGACGAAGACCCGCCCCCGCTCGGCGAAGGCTGGGGGTGTACCTGCGAGCGGAGGCGGGAGCCTATATCCGTTACAACGCAGGGGAAACGCCGGTGTTCCCGGACGTGACGCGGACCTCAGCGCCGCGGCAGCACGGCCCACACGGTCTTACCGCCGGAGCGGCACCGGCTGCTCCCCCACGTCTTCGCGACCTTGGCGACCATCCGCAGCCCGAGCCCCGTCTCGGTCGGGTCCAGCCCTTCGCGCACGACGGCCGGGCGCGCACTCTCGTCGTCGGCCACGGCGACAGCCAGCCGTCGGCGGCGCAGCTCCATCCGCAGCCGAGGCACCGAATCCGTGTGCCGCAAGGCGTTCTCGACGAGCTCGTTCGCGACCAGCTCGGCGTCCTCGGCCAGCTCGGGCACCCGCCACTCGGCACAGGTCCGCCGGACGAACTCGCGAGCGCGCGCCGAGGTGCGCGCCGACCGGACCAGCACCCGCCGGGCCCGCTTCCGCGCCGGGCACACCAGCGCGGCCTCGGCCGCCGCGACATCGGCGTACACGCTTTGGCCGGCCAGCATCGCGCGCTGCTCGGGCCGCCCGGTCACGAGCGCGAAGGGAACGGCCGGCCAGTCGCCGACCCGCAGGGCGACGAGCGAGAACACCTTGACCAGCTCGGCATCGCGCAGTTCGAGACGCTCGAGGTCGACGAGCACACCGTTTTCGGCGTCGGCGGCGAGCTCGAGCAGGCTGTCGCGGAGCTGGAGATAGGTCGTCTCGTCGAGGACTCCCACGACGGACGTCGCGGTCATGGAGCTGTGCCGGGGAACCAACCGGAGCACCGGAACCACCTCCCGGTCAACCGGATAGCCGGTCTGGAGGCGCTCAAACGGCAGGTTTGCCGGTCCGGCCACCCTGGGTACCCGAGCCGTTTCAGTCAACTTGAGGAGCCCATCATCGCCACCGCGGTCCTGTTCGACGTCGACGGCACCCTCGTCGACTCCAACTACCTCCACGTCCACGCCTGGCGGCGGGCGTTCCACGAGCTCGGCCGCCCGGTCGACTCCTGGCGCGTGCACCGCGCGCTCGGCAAGGGGTCCGGCAAGCTGCTGAGCACCCTGCTGGGCGACGAAGACGCCGAGCGCATCGGGGATGAGGTCAAGGACCTGCACAGCCGGTTCTACCGGGAGACGGCAGGGTTGTTGCGGCCGTTCGACCACGCCCGGGACCTGATCCGGGCGCTGACGGCGAAGGGTGTGCGGGTGGTCCTGGCGACGTCGGCGGGTCCGGACGAGCTGGACGAGCTGCGTCGCGTGCTCGACGTCGACGACGTGGTGAAGGACATCGTCGCCGGCCACGACGTCGAGGCGACGAAACCGGACCCGGAACCGGTGCGGGTGGCACTGGAGAAGGCCGGCACGGCCCCGGAGGACACGATCTTCGTCGGCGACGCGGTGTGGGACGTGCGAGCGGCCACGAAGGCCGGCGTGCGCACGATCGGCGTGCTGTCGGGCGGAGTCGGCGCGGCGGAGTTGACGGAAGCGGGAGCGATCGCGACCTACGACGACGTCGCCGCCCTGCTGGCCGACCTGGAGACGAGCCCGCTGGCGAAGCTGTTCAGCTGACCTTCCGGGCCACCAGCCGCTCGACGAGGCCCAGCTTGAACCGCTCCTGACGGTCGATCGGCAACCCGAGCCCCTCGACCAGCTTCAGCGGGCGCCGCCGGAAGTGTTCGCCCGCCAGGGGGACGCTCGCCAGCTCCACCAGCCACTGCATCCCCCGCACCACCCACGACGACGACGCCACGTGGTCGACCAGGATCAGGCGTCCGCCCGGGCGCAGGACCCGGGTCATCTCGGCCACCGCCGTCGCCGGGTCCGGGATCGCGCAGAGGCCGAACGTGCACACCACCGTGTCGAACGACGCCTCGGCGAACGGCAGCTCGTGCGCGCTGCCCTGCTGAAAAGTGACCTCGCGGCCGAGGTCGCGGGCTCGTGCCCGCGCGAGGTCGAGCATCCCGGCACTCAGGTCGAGCCCGGTGAGCGTCACCTCGTCGGGGTACCAGGCCAGGTTGAGCCCGGTCCCGACGGCGACTTCCAGGACCTCGCCGGTGGCCTGCCCGCAGGCCCACTCGCGCGAGTCGCCGAAGAGGCGGCGGTCCCAGACGCCCATCTCCGCGTCGTAGCTCGCCGACTTGCGGTCCCAGTACCGGTTCCACCGCTCCGCCTTGGTCATGCCCCCCAGCGAAGCACGAACCGGCCCGGGATCGGGTGATCCCGGGCCGGAAACCCGTCAGCCGAACATGCCGGGCTCGTACGAGCCGCCCTTCTGGTGCAGGATCACCGCGAGCCGGTTGGCCGAGTTCATCTGGGCCACCAGCGCCACGAGCGCGGCGGTCCGGTCGTCGTCGTAGTGCTTGCGCACGCTGTCCCACGTGTCGTCGGAGACGCCGGGGGCGGCGTCGGCGATCCGGGTGCCCTCCTCGGCCAGTGCCAGCGCGGCCTGCTCGGCCTCGCTGAACACCGTGGCCTCGCGCCAGGCGGCGACCAGGTTGATTCGCACGGCGGTCTCGCCGGCGGCCGCCAGCTCTTTGGTGTGGATGTCGACGCACCAGCCGCAGCCGTTGATCTGGCTGACGCGCAGCGACACCAGCTCCTGCGTGATCTTCGGCAGCGGCGACTGGACGATCGCCAGGCTCGCGGTGCCGAACCGCTTGGCGAACCTGGCGCCGATCTCGTTGTCGGTCAGGCTGAATCGGGGTTCCATGGTTCCTCTTCCGTGGTCGTGAACCGGACGACCACGAGATGCCGCACCACCCCGGTCCCGTGACAGTGACGACGGTCACGGTCACAAACCGGCTCCGAAGAGCATCTGGTGGGAAACTCCGCGAGACGAAAGAGGAGCCACCATGGCCGATCCCGCCACCGACGCGTTCCTCGCCCACCGGAACCTGCTGTTCACCGTCGCCTACCAGATGCTCGGCTCGGCGGCCGACGCCGAGGACGTCCTGCAGGAGACCTGGCTGCGCTGGGTGGGCGTGGACCTCGCCGCCGTGCGCGACGAGCGCGCGTACCTGGTCCGGATCACCACGCGCCAGGCCCTGATGCGGCTGCGGACGCTCGGCCGGCGCAAGGAGTCCTACGTCGGCCCGTGGCTGCCCGAGCCGCTGCTGACCGCGCCCGACGTCGCCGAGGACGTCGAGCTGGCCGACAGCGTCTCGATGGCGATGCTGCTGGTGCTGGAGACGCTGACGCCGGCCGAGCGGGCGGTGTTCGTGCTGCGCGAGGTGTTCGACCTGGGCTACGACGAGATCGCCGAAGCCGTCGGCAAGACCCCGGCCGCGGTCCGCCAGATCGCCCACCGCGCCCGTTCCCACGTGGCCGCCCGCCGCCCCCGCGGCGACGTCTCCCCCACGACGTCCCGCGACGCGCTGGCGGCGTTCCGGCGCGCGGTCGAGACGGGCGACCTGCAGCACCTGCTGGACATCCTGGCCCCGGACGTGGTGTTCCTGGGCGACGGCGGCGGGGTCGTCCAGGCGGTGCTGGAGCCGGTCGTGGGGGCATCGGACGTGGCCCGCCTGCTGGCGGCAGGACTGGGCAACTTCGCGACGGGGTCCCTGGCGACGGCCCAGGTCAACGGCTACCCGGCGCTGCTCCTGCGCCGCGACGGCGAGGTCGACACGGTACTGGCGGTCCGCATCGACGACGGGCTCATCACGGGCCTGTACGCGGTGCGCAACCCGGCGAAGCTGTCGCGTTTGGACGAAGAGACCCCGCTGCGACGTTGACCGCGCGCTCGCCCCGGGCCTGACCGAAGCGCAAACCGCCAAGACCAGGACCACCCACGAGGCCGTGGTGCAGTCGCGTCGCCTCGATCCAGGTCTTCCCGTCGAGCGGTTCGCGTTGGCACTGCGCGATCTCCACCGTCAGGCGGGCCGGCCGGGGCTGCACGCCGACCACCGAGATGCGCGACGGGGCAGGACAGTCCGCTGCTGCGTAGGGCAGTTCGAGCAGCTGTGGCTCGAATCCCGCCCTCTCAGCGGTGTTTCTCGTTGAGGTCCTTCGCTTTGACACCAACCAAAAGCACCACCACCGCCACCAGCACGATCCCCGAGCTGATCACCAGCCCCAGCGACAGGCTCCCGGTCGACGCCTGGATGAACCCCAGCAACGATGGCGATGCCGCCGCCGCGAAGGAGCCCATCGACGTCACCACCGCGATGCCCGTCGCCGCCGCGCTTTCGCTCAGGTAGATCGACGGGATCGAGTAGAACACCGTCAAACCCGAGTAGTGCGCCGCCGCCATCACCGCGAGCAGGATGACCACCACCAGGACGCTTCCGCCCGAGAACGCGAGCGCCAGCATCGCCGCGGCCGCCACCAGCCAGCTCACCGCCGCGTGCCAGCGGCGCTCGAGCGTCCGGTCGGAATGGCGGCCGACCACCAGCATCACGACGATGCCGAGCAGCGGCGGGATCGCCGAGAAGAACCCGAGGTTCAGCACGTCGCCGACGCCGGCCTCGGCGATGATCCGCGGCGTCCAGTACGAGACGGCGTTGGCGAGCGTGTACGCCCCGCACGCGCACAGCCCGAGGATCCAGACCTTCGGGTCGCGCAACGCCGAAAGCATGCCGCCGTGCCGAGCCGACGACTCCCCCTTCGAGCTCCGCTCGGCCTCCAAATCGGCCCGCACCAACGCCTTCTGCGCCGGGCTGAGCCACTTCGCCTGCTCCGGCTCGTCGACGAGGAAGAACGCGACCAGCACGGCGAGCAGGATCGGCGGGATACCTTCGATGAGGAACAGCCACTGCCAGTCGGCCAGGCCGGCGACGCCGCCGAGCGCGTGCATGATCCAGCCGGAGACCAGCGACCCGAGTACACCCGACACCGGGACGCCGATGAAGAACACCGCGGTCATCCGCGTCCGGCGCGCGGACGGGAACCACCGCGACAGCAGGTAGAGCGCCCCGGGGAAGAAGCCCGCTTCGGCGACGCCGAGCAGGAACCGGGCGATGTAGAACGTCGTTTCGTCGCGCACGAACAGCGTCACGATCGTGACGACGCCCCAGGTCGCCATGATCCGGACGAGCGTCTTGCGGGCGCCGATCTTCGCCAGCAGGGCGTTGCTGGGGACCTCGAAGAGGATGAACCCGACGAAGAACAGCGTGACGCCGAGCCCGTAGACCGCCGAGCCGAAGCCGAGGTCGCGCTTGAGGCCCTGCTGCGCGATGCCGATGTTCGTGCGGTCGATGAAGCTGACGACGTAGCAGACCACGAGCAGCGGCATGACCCGCAGGGCGATGGTCCGGTAGGTGGACGCGCGGTCGGCGCCGCCGATCGCGGGCGGCCGTCCGGTGACGGCGGGGTGTTCGGCCACGGCTACTCGACTCCTTCGTCAGGCGGGGCGTGCGGCGCCAGTCTCGACATCTGGTGTTGTGTTTGTCAACACCGGATCGGCAACGGCTACGATGACCGCCATGGCGGAACGCGCGGACGGCCGAGACCTGGTGCCCATCTCCGGACTCCTCTCCTACCGGCTCTCCCGCACGTCCTCGGCGATGTCGCGCAGCGCCGCCCTGCGCTACCGTCGGGAGTTCGACGTCAGCCTCGGCGAATGGCGCGCGATCTCGCTCATCGCCGCCGACCCCACCCTGACACTCAACCGCCTCGCCCGCCGGGCCGGCCTGGACAAAGCGCAGATGAGCCGGGTGGTGAGCCGCCTGACCGAGCGCGGACTGGTCGACCGGACGGCCGGCTCGGGCCGCACCTCGCAGCTCGCGCTGACCGGCGAGGGCACCCGCGTCTACCGGGGCCTGATCGCCGCGGCGAACGAGCGCGACGCGGAGTTCCTGGCCACGCTGACCGCCGAGGAGGCGGCGACCCTGAGCGACGCGCTGGACAAGCTGGCCGACCTGGCACTGGCCGTCGAGGAACGTGAGCGCGCCCACTCCGACGACTAACGCCGTCAAGTACTGTTGACTTTATCAACAGGGCCGGGTAGTTCTGGAGCCACCGAACAGGAGGTGGCCCGATGCCCGACGCCGTCACGATCTGCGAGTGCTTCGCCCGCGACGGGCTGCAGCACGAGCCGGAGTTCGTGCCGACCGCGACGAAGGTCGCGCTGCTGGACGCCTTCGCGGACGCGGGGTTCCGGCGGATCGAGGCGACCAGCTACAGCCACCCCGAGCGCGTTCCCGGCTTCTCGGACGCTTCCGAGGTCCTGACGAAGATCCGGCGCCGCCCCGGCGTCGCGTTCAAGGCGACCTGCCCGAACCCGCGCGCGGTGCGCCGTGCCCTCGACGACTTCGACGCCGGCCACGGCGCCGAGGAGCTGAGCCTGCTCGTCTCGGCCAGCGAAAGCCACACCGAGCGCAACCTGCGCACGTCGAGAGCCGGGCAGTGGGAGCGCGTCGAGGAGATGGTCCGGCTGGCCGACGGCCGGTTCAAGCTGGTCGGCGTCGTCTCCGTGGCGTTCGGCTGCCCGTTCGAAGGCGAGGTCGACCCCGGCCGCGTCGCCGAGGACGTCGCCCGCTTCGCCGACCTCGGCGCCGACCTGGTCACCCTGGGCGACACCACCGGCGTCGCGACGCCGCCCTCGGTCCGGGCGCTCTTCGGCCGCCTGGACGCGGACGTGCCCGTGGTCGCGCACTTCCACAACACCCGCGGCACCGGCATCGCCAACGCCGTCGCGGCCCTCGACGCCGGCTGCCGGAACTTCGACACCGCGATGGGCGGCGTCGGCGGTCACCCCAGCGCGATCCGGTACGGCGCCGGGCTGACCGGCAACGTCTGCACCGAGGACCTGGTCAGCCTGTTCGACGCGATGGGCGTCGAGACCGGGATCGACCTCGACCTGCTCGCGAAGGCCTCGGCCGCCTGCGAAGACGCGCTCGGCCGTCCCCTGCACAGCATGGTGGCCCGCGCCGGCTTCACCCCGACCCCGAACCAGGAGAACCCGTGACCGTCATCGCCGAGGACCACGGCGCCGTCCGCGTCCTGACGCTGAACCGGCCCGACAAGCTCAACGCCCTCGACACGGCCCTCACCCGCGCGCTGAGCGACGCCTTCACCGCGGCCGACGCCGACCGCGACGTCCGCGCGCTGGTGCTCACCGGCGCCGGCCGCGGCTTCTGCGCCGGAGCCGATCTCGGCGAGTTCTCCTCGCTGACGCCCGCCCACGCCGACGCCGTCCTGGAACGCGCCGCGCTGACCGCGAAACTGCAGGTCCAGGCCCGGCAGCTGCGGATCCCGGTCGTCGCGGCCGTGCGCGGGGCCGCGGTCGGCGGCGGCGCGGGCCTGGCGATCGGCGCGGACATGGTCGTCGCCGGCACCGACCTGAAGTTCGGCTATCCCGAGCTGAAGCACTCGATCGTTCCGGCGCTGGTGATGACCGGACTTGTCCAGCACCTCGGCCGCAAGCTCGCGTTCGAACTGGTCAGCACCGGCCGCCTGCTCACCGCGGCCGAAGCGTTCGAGCACGGCCTGGTCAACCGCGTCGTCGACCCTTCCGAAATCCTGCCGGCCGCGCTGGAGATCGCCGAGCACTGGGCCGAGGTCGAGCCGCGGGCGATCGCCGCCGCGAAGGACCTCTTCCACCGCGTCGCCGACCTGCCGACGGACGCCGCGATGCGCGCCGGGCAGGACGTCAACGCGCTGATGCGGGGGTTCCGCGCATGACCGGCCCGCTGTCCGGGATCACCGTCCTGGACTTTTCCCGCGTCCTCGCCGCACCGCTGGCGACGCAGATCCTCGCCGAGCTGGGCGCCACCGTGATCAAGGTCGAACGACCCGGGTCCGGTGACGAGACCCGCGGCTTCGAACCCCGCCTGCCCCACGGCGAGAGCGCGTACTTCTTCGCCTTCAACCGGGGCAAGAAGTCCGTGACGCTCGACCTCAAGGACCCGCGCGGCCAGGCCCTCGCCCGGAAACTCGCCGAGCGCGCCGACGTCGTCGTCGAGAACTTCCTGCCCGGCGCGATGGACCGCCTGGGCCTCGGCTACGCGGACCTGGCTCGGCCGGACCTGGTCTACGTCTCCGCCACCGGCTTCGGGCAGACCGGCCCGGACCGCGACCGCAAGGGCTATGACACGGTGTTCCAGGCACTGTCCGGCGTGATGGCGATGACCGGCGAACCCGACGGGCCGCCATCGAAGACCGGGATCCCGGTGGCGGACCTGACGTCCGGGCTCTGGGTGGTCATCGCGGTGCTGTCCGGGCTGGCCGGGCGGGCCTCCTCGGGCCACGGGCGCCACCTCGACGTGTCCATGATGGACGTCCAGCTCAGCCTGCACGCGCTCAACGCGGCCCGGCTCTTCGCGCTCGGCGAGGACCCGGTGCGAACCGGCACCGAGCACCCCGGCCGCGTGCCGTCGGCAGCGTTCCAAGCGGGCGACGGCGAGTGGCTGCACATCAGCGGCAGCGACCAGCACTGGGGTCCACTGTGTACGGTCCTCGGACTCGACGACCTCGCCGCGGATCCCTTGCTGCGGCACAACTCCGGCCGCGTCGAGCAGCGCGCCCGCGTCATGAAGGCACTGCGCGGCGCGATCGCGCAGCACGACCGGGATCCGCTGGTGAAGGAGCTGCGCGCGGCCGACGTCCCGGCGGGTGCGGTCCGCTCGGTCCGGGAAGCCCTGGCCGACCCGCACGCCGTCGCCCGCGGGGTCGTCGGCGAGTTCACCCACCCTTCCGAGGGGACGTTCCCGGCGTTGCGGACGCCGTTGCGCGAAACTGCGGGAGACGCCCCGGTGCCGGGCGTGCCACCGCTGCTCGGCGCCGACACCGACGACGTCCTGGCCGAGCTGGGGCTCTCCCCGGCCGAGATCGAGGACCTGCGCACCGAGGGGGTGACCCGATGACCGAGCGCGTGTGTGTCGAGGTGACCGACGGGATCGCGCGCGTCGAGCTCGCGCGTCCGGAGGCCCGCAACGCCCTCGACCTGCCGATGTGCCACCAGCTGCGGGAGGCGTTCGAGTCCCTCGAAGACGACGTCCGGGTCGTGCTGCTGAGCGGGCGCGGGCCGGTGTTCTGCGCGGGCGCCGACCTCAAGGAACGCACCGGCAAGGACGCCGCCTGGGTGCGACGCCGACGTCTCGCCTCCTTCGCCGCGTACGCCGCCATCGAGCAGTGCCGGGTGCCGGTCGTCGCCCTGGTGCAGGGCGCCGTCGTCGGCTCGGGCGGCGAGATCACCCTCGCCGCCGACTTCGCGCTGGCCGCTTCGGGAACCGTCTTCCGGTTCCCCGAGCCGCACTGGGGTACCGTCGGCGCGACCCAGCGCCTGCAGCGCGCCATCGGCAAGCGCCGGGCCAAGGAGCTGCTGTTCACCAACCGCGCGCTCGACGCGGAAGAGGCCGCCGACCTCGGGATCGTCACCCGCGTCGTCCCGCCGGACTCGCTCGCCGCGGCCGGCGACGAGACGGCCGCGAGCATCGCGAAGGCGCCGCCACTGGCCATCTCGCTCACCAAGCGCGCGGTCGACCTCGGCTCGGAAACCGACCTGGACCGCGGGATCCGGATCGAGCTGGCCGCCATCGAACAGTGCCTCGCCGACGGCGGCTGGCGCGACGGCGTCGCCCGCTTCACCGCCGGGAACGGAGAACCGCGATGACCGACCTGCGCACCGCCTGCCCGCTGACGACCCACGAGGTGCTCGCCCGCGCGGCGATGCTCGCGCCGGACGTCGAAGCCGTCGTCACCGCTTCGGAACGCATCACCTACGGGGAGCTTTCGACCCGCGTGGAGCGGATCCGGGCCGGGCTGGCCGCCGCCGGGATCGGCCGCGGCGACCGCGTCGGGATCTGCCTCGGCAACGATCCGGACTGGGTGGCGCTGTTCCACGCGATCGGCGCGGCGGGCGCGGTCGCCGTGCCGGTCAACACGCGGTTCACCGCGGACGAGGTCCGCTACACCCTCGAGCACGCGCGGGTGCGGACGCTGTTCGTCGCTTCGCGGGTGCTCAATGTGGACTTCGCCGCGATGCTGCGGGAGATCGACGTCGAGACGCTTCCCGCTCTCGAGAAGGTCGTCGTGCTGGGCGACGACGTCCCTTCGTTCGCTACTTCGTGGACCGATTTCCTCGCCGACGGCGTCGCTCCGCCTCCCGCCGCGTCGCCGGACGACGTCCTGCTCGTGCAGTACACCTCCGGGACGACGTCGCGGCCGAAGGGCGTCCTGCTCACCCACCGCAGCATGTGCGCGAACGCGTTCTTCTCCGGCGCGCGGATGGGCCTGCGCCCGGGCGACCGGTTCCACTCGGCGCGGCCGTTCTTCCACGTCGCCGGCAGCACGCTGTCGGTGCTCGCGTCGGCCCAGCACGCGACGACGCTGGTGACGATGCCGAAGTTCGAGCCGGAGGAAGCGTTGCGGCTGCTGGAAGCCGAGCGCTGCACGCACTTCTCCGGCAACGACACGATCGCGTTGCTGCTGCTCAACCACCCCACGCGCACACAGCGGCGGCTGGTCCTGCGCGGCGCGTGGGTGGCGGCGTCGCCGACCGTGGTCGGGCGCGTCATCGACGAGCTGGGCGCGCACGAATGCGTTGCGGGGTACGGGCTTTCCGAGGCGTCGCCGAACGTCGCGCAGTCGGCGTGGTGGGAGCCCGCGGACATCCGCGCGTCCGGGGCGATGGCCGTCCAGCCGGGGGTCGAGGTGCGGATCCGCGCGTTCGAGGGCGACCGCGACTGCGGCCCCGGCGAGCCGGGCGCGGTGCTGGTGCGCGGCTGGAACGTGATGGTCGGCTACCTCGACGACCCGGTGAAGACGGCCGAGACGATCGACGCGGACGGCTGGCTGTCCACCGGCGACGTCGGCCTGCTCGACGACTCCGGCCGGTTCCACTTCACCGGCCGGACCAAGGACATCATCCGCGTCGGCGGCGAGAACGTGGCGCCGGCGGACATCGAGGACACCCTGCACCGGCACCCGCTGGTCCGGCAGGCGGCGGTCGTCGGCGTCCCGGACGCGCGGCTGGTGGAGGTGCCGTTCGCGTTCGTCGTGCTGACGTCGCCGGAGGTCACCGAGGCCGAGCTGCTGGGCTGGGCGCGTGACCGCATGGCGGGGTTCAAGGTGCCGCGGCACCTGCGGATCGTCGAGGGTTTCGAGGGCATCGGGATGACGGCGAGCTCGAAGGTGCAGAAGAACCGGCTGGCCGCCCACGCGCGTTCCCTGCTGGAGGAGGCGTGACGCGCATCGACACGCCGGTGACCCGGCTGCTGGGGATCGACCTGCCGATCGTGCAGGCCGGGATGTCGTGGGCGTCGTCGAGCTCGGCGCTGCCCCTGGCGGTGTCGAACGCGGGTGGCCTCGGCGTGGTGGCGGCGGGCCCGATGCGGCTGCCCGACCTTTCCCGCGTTCTGGAGGAGATGGCGGCGGGCACGGACCGGCCGTGGGCGGTGAACCTCCCGCTGTACCGCGCGGGCGTCGACGAGGTGATCGACGTGGTCCTGCGCCACCGGCCACCGGTGTTGATCGCTTCGCAGGGCGGGCCGAAGCGGTACCTGTCCCGGTTTCACGACGTCGGGACGCGCTGCCTGCACGTGGTGGCCGGGGTGCCGCACGCTCTCAAGGCCGCCTCGGCCGGCGTGGACGGCCTGGTGGTCGTCGGCGCCGAGGCCGGCGGGCACCCGCCGCCCGCGATGGTGGCGACGTCGGTGCTGGTGCGGGCGGTTTCCCGGGCGGTGCCGTTGCCGGTGATCGCCTCAGGCGGAATCGCGGACGGCTACGGCTTGGCGGCGATGCTGGCTCTCGGCGCGGGTGCCGCCCAGTTCGGGACGCGGTTCCTGGCCAGTACCGAGGCTTCCGTGCACCCCGCGTACAAGGACGCGGTGCTTTCGGCCGGTGTGGACGGCACGCGGACGGTCGGCGCCGGACTCGGCGTCATCCGCGCCTTGGCCAACGAGTTCACCGAACGGATGCTGTCGCTGGAGGCTTCCGGCGCCGAGGAGTCGTTGCGGCGCAAGACTTTCTCTTCGTCGTCGTTGAAGGACGCCGCCCTGCACGGTGACGTGACGGAGGGGAAGGTGGAGGCCGGCCAGTCCGCGGGGCTCGTGGACGCGGTGCTGCCGGCGGCCGAGATCGTGGCGCGGATCGTGCGGGAGTACGGGGAAGCGCGCGCCGGCCTCCCACCGGTCGGCTAGGTCACCCGGGGCGGACCGGGACGGTCCCGGTCCGCCCCGGTGACTCACTCCGCGGCGTCGGCCGCCGCCGCGATCACCTCGGCCACCACTGCCGGCTGGGACACCGCCACCGCGTGCGACGCGTCGATCCGGCGGACCGTCGACGACGCGCGCTCGGCCATGAACTCCTGGGCCGCGGCGGGGATCGCGTTGTCCTGGTTGGCGATCAGCGTCCACGACGGGAGCTTCGTCCACGCCGGTGTGCCCTCGAACGGTGCCGCCAGCGCCTCCTGTGCGACCGGGCGCTGGGTCACCGCCAGGATCGCCGCGGTCTCCGCCGGGACGTCGCCCGCGAAGACCTCCGCGAAGTCCGCCGGCTTGATCGACAGCTCCGGCGCGCCGTCGTGGACCAGGACGTTCGTCGTCTCCGGGCCGAGCTTGGCGCCCGGGTAACGGCCGGACAGCTCGAACACGCTCTCGCCCGCGTCCGGCTGGAACGCGGCGATGTAGACCAGCGCGCGGACGTTCGGCGTCTCGGTCGCCGCGCGGGTGATCAGCGCGCCGCCGTACGAGTGGCCGGCGAGGACCACCGGGCCTTCGACCCCCTTGACGACGTCCGCCACGTACGCCGCGTCGGACTCGACGCCGCGCAGCGGGTTCGCCACCGCCACGACCGGGAAGCCCTGCTCCCGCAGCTTCGCGACGACGCCCGTCCAGCTCGACGAGTCGGCGAAAGCGCCGTGGACCAGGACGATGGTGGGCTTGCTCATGACTGGCTCCTCAGGGAGAACGACTGGTCTTTCTGTCTCTCTACTCTGGCCGCCCGGGGACGCCGTGGCAATGTGACGTAGCCGATCTGGCAGAACGACCAGTCTTTCTCTATGCTGGCCGGATGAAGTCTGCCGAGGTGCACCCGAAGGACCGGCTGCTGGCGACCGCGTCGCGGCTGTTCTACGCGGAGGGCATCCACGCGGTCGGCGTGGAACGCCTGGTCGGCGAGGCGTCCGTCACGCGGGCGACGTTCTACCGGCACTACCCCACCAAGGACGACCTGGTGGCGGCGTACCTCGCGGAGACGAGCCGCCAGATCCGCGCGGCGGTCGACGCGGCCCGCGCGGGCAAGCCACCTCGCGAAGCGCTCGCCGCGGCGCTGGCGGTGGTCGGCGACGCGACGTGCGGCGAGGACTTCCGCGGCTGCCAGTTCCTCAACGCGGCGGCGGAGTACCCCGACGCCGACTCCCAGGTCCGCCGGGTGATCGACGACCACCGCCAGTGGTTCTTCGAGGTGCTCCGCAGCGAAGCGACGGCGCTGGGCCACCCGGAACCGAGCCACGCGGCACGGGTCCTGGTCCTCCTCCGCGACGGCGCCCTACACGGCGGAGAGCTGGACGACGCGGAGACGGTGCGAGCCACCCTCCGGCGCGCGGTCGAGGACTTCTTCCCGGCCTGATACACCGCCAACCTGCGGAAACCCAGCAGAACTAGGCCGAACGGGTTACCGTCTGCACAGCACAGACGGAGGTCCGGCATGGCTGCTCACGACGCGTCCCGCGTCCCCGCGTGGGTCGAGCCGATGCTGGCCAAGGCCGACGGCGGCCGGCTGCGCAGCGGCGCCGAATGGGCCTACGAGTACAAACTGGACGGCTACCGCGCCGCCATGCGGATCGCCCCCGACGGCACCACCGTCCTCACCAGCCGCAACAACATCGACTTCACCGCGGAGTTCCGGGAGCTCGCCGGGGTGCTCGACCTCGGGCAGGCCGCCTGCCTCGACGGCGAGATCGTCGTCTACGGCGACGACGGCCGGATCGACTTCGAGCTCATGCAGGAACGCCGCGGCCGCTGGGTCCGGCACCAGAGCGCACCCAAGGGCATGACGTTCGACGACGTCCCGGTCCGTTTCCTCGCCTTCGACCTGCTGCGCCTGGGCGACCGTGACCTGACCAAAGAACCGTACGACGAACGCCGCCGCCTGCTGGCCGGCCTGCCGATGCCCGATCCCTACCGCGTCTCGGTGGTCCGCGCCGTCACCTTCGACGAGCTCGCCGCCGACCGCCGCACGCCGGCGGACTTCCTCGCCCACGCCGCGTCCGCCGGCTACGAAGGCGTCGTCGCGAAGCTGCGCAGCTCCGCCTACGCGCCCGGGCAGCGGCCGGACTCCTGGCTCAAGCACCCGCTGATCCGCACGCAGGAGGTCATCGTCTGCGGCTGGCGCCCCGGGCAGCGCAGCTTCACCGGCACCCTCGGCGGCCTCCTGCTCGGCGCCCACGACCCCGCCACCGGCGACCTCGTCTACATCGGCGACGTCGGCACCGGCTTCAGCCAGGCCGCCCGCGCCGACCTCATGGCCCAGCTGCAGCCGCTCGAGCGGCGCACCCACCCGTTCGTGACGACCCCGCCGCGCGAGGACACCGTCCGCGCCCGCTGGGTCGAACCCCGGCTCGTCGGCGAGATCGTCTACCGGCAGTTCACGCGCGCCGGCCGCGTCCGCCACACCGCCTGGCGCGGCCTGCGGGCGGACAAGAAGCCCGACGACGTCCTGGCCCCGCGCGCCGCCCCACCGGAACCACCCGCGCCGCCAGCACCCGAGCCGGTGAGCCGGAAGATCACCGTGCAGGCCGGAAACCGGCAGCTCACACTGTCCAATCTGGACAAGGTGCTGTACCCGGCGGACGGCTTCACCAAGGGCGAGGTGATCAACTACTACTCGCGGATCGCCGCCGTCCTGCTGCCGCACCTCGCCGGCCGGCCGGTGACGTTCATCCGCTACCCCGACGGGGTCGGCGGCGAGCAGTGGTTCGGCAAGAACGTCCCAAAGGGCGCCCCGTCGTGGCTGCGCACGGTCCGGTTGGCCGGCACGGGTTCCCGCGGCGGCGGCGACATCATCGAGTACCCGCTCCTCGACGACCTCCCCGCGCTGGTCTGGGCGGCGAACATCGCGGCCCTCGAACTGCACGTTCCCCAGTGGACGGTCACGGCGGACGCGACGCGGCGGCCGCCCGACCGGCTGGTGTTCGACCTGGACCCCGGGCCGGGGACGTCGATCGTCGACTGCGCCCGCGTCGCCGAACGCCTCCACGACGTCCTCGTCGCCGACGGACTGACCCCGTACGCGAAGACGTCCGGCTCCAAGGGGATGCAGCTGTACTGTGGCATCCGGACCGACGACCCCGCGGCGCCGTCGGCCTACGCCAAGCGGCTCGCGCAGCAGCTCGCGCGGGAGACGCCGGACGCGGTGACCGCGGTGATGGCCAAGGCGCAGCGCGGCGGACGGGTGTTCATCGACTGGAGCCAGAACAACCCGGCCAAGACGACGGTCGCGCCGTACTCCCTGCGCGGCCGCGACCGGCCGACGGTGTCGACACCGGTCACGTGGGCCGAGGTCCGCGCGTGCCGGCACGTGCACCACCTGACGTTCACCGCCGACGACGTCCTCGACCGCGTCGCCGGGCGCGGTGATCTGCTCGCCGGGCTCGACGAGAACCGCGCGCCACTCCCCTAGAACACCGACGGTCGCGCCGCGTCATCCCAACGAGTCGCCGCCGGTCCCGAAAGAGGCTGTCGAGCGCGTCGCGGACCACCGCGCGCAGGGGTGCCGCTGGGCCAAGCGGGCAAGGCGCGGCCGGCGGGAGTGAAGCTCCTTGTCCGCGTGAATCGTTCCTCGCTAGCGTCGGTGGGGAGGGGACAATGCCGGGCGCCCGGCGCTTTCCCTTGGCTGACAGGGCCTTGCCCGCCAAGGCTTTGCCCCTTCCCGGAAAACGAACGAGGAGTTTCTCGATGACGGCTATCGACCAGCCCGTGACCCGCACCGCGTACCAGCAGTCGGTCGCCGACTACTGGAACGCGGAAAAGGACCCGGTGAACCTCCGGCTGGGCGACGTCGACGGTCTCTACCACCACCACTACGGCCTCGGCGACTACGACCCGGCCGTCCTCGACGCCCCCGAAGACCGGCGCGACCAGGCGATCATCGCCGAGATGCACCGGCTCGAGACCGCGCAGGCCGACGTCCTCCTCGACCACCTCGGGCCGATCGGGCCGCACGACCGGCTGCTCGACGCCGGCTGCGGCCGGGGCGGCTCGAGCGTCATGGCCCACCAGCGCTTCGGCTGTCAGGTCGACGGGATCTCCATCTCCGAGCAGCAGGTCGGGTTCGCCAACGAGCACGTGCGCCGGCGCGGGATCGACGGTTCGGTGCGCTACCACCTGAAGAACATGCTCGACACCGGGTTCGAGTCCGGCGTGTTCCAGGGCATCTGGAACAACGAGAGCACGATGTACGTCGACCTGCACGACCTGTTCGCCGAGCACGCGCGGCAGCTCAAGCCCGGCGGCCGGTACGTCACGATCACCGGGTGCTACAACGACGTCACCGGCGGCCGGTCGCGGGCGGTGAGCCAGATCGACCAGCACTACATCTGCAACATCCACGCCCGCGGCGACTACTTCAAGGCGTTGTCGGACAACGGGTTCGTCCCGATCAACGTCGTCGACCTGACGGCCGCGACGATCCCGTACTGGGAGCTGCGGGAGCGGTCCTCGGTCGCCACCGGGGTCGAGAAGCCGTTCCTGACCGCGTACCGCGAAGGCAGCTTCCACTACCTGCTCATCGCCGCCGACCGCGTCTGAGGCGGGCGTGCCGAGGGAGAGCACCATGACGACCGGGACCGCGTGTCCACAGTGGACGAACGGGGGTGCCGCGAGCCTGCTCGCGGGCCCGTTCGGCCTCGGCACGGCCGCGGCGCGGATCGCGACCCAGTTCGCGCCCGCGCCCGGGCAGGATCCGGCGTACGCCCACCTGCCGTGGGGTGACGGCAGCGCGACACCGCTGTACTGCCCGGTCGTGGGCCGCGTCGACGACACCCTCGCCGGGGAGGTCGACCGGCGGCTGGTCGCGTGGGCCGGGGACTGCGGCTTCACCGGCGAAGGCCTCGACCAGATCGCCCACGCCGGGTTCGGCCGGCTGGTGATGCTCGCCCACCCCGACTGCGACGACCCGGACCGGCTGCTCGTCGCGGCGCAGCTCAACGCGGTCTGGTGGGCGGCCGACGACTTCTACGCCGACGACAGCGCGCTGGGCGCGGCGCCGACCGAACTGCCGCCACGCCTGGCGCTCGTCATGGCGGCCATGGACCCGGTCGCGCCGGCCGGGGAGTTCTCGGCGCCCCTCGAAGAAGCACTGCGGGCGGACCCGATCCTCGTCGGGCTGCACTCGGCGATCGACCACCTGGGCCGGCACGGCTCCCCCGTGCTGGTCCAGCGGGTCTGCTACTCGACGTTCGCGATGTTCGTCAGCTGGGACGCCTACGCGGCGTGGCGCCACACCGGCCGCTACCCACCCGCGTGGGAGTACCTGGCGGCCCGCCAGCACGACAGCTTCTACACGTCGATGACCCTGGTCGACGCCGTCGGCGGCTACGAGCTGGCCGCGCCCTTCTATTACGACCCGCGCGTGCGGGAGGCGATGATGCGGGCCGGGACGGCGTCGGTGCTGGTCAACGACCTGCACTCGGTGGCGAAGGACGCCGCCGACGAGAAGCCGGTCTGCAACATGGTCCTGCAGATCGCCGCGGACCGGGGCTGTTCGGTCGAGGAGGCGGTCGAGGCCACCGTCGAGCTGCACAACAAGATCGTCCACGAGTTCGAGGACGGCCACCGGGAGCTGATGGCGGTGCCGTCGCCGGAGCTGCAGCGGTTCCTCGTGGGTGTCCGTTCCTGGATGGGCGGCGGCTTCACCTGGCACGCCACCAATCCCCGTTACCAGTCTTGACCTTCGAATGATTGGGTGGTTCTCGTTGTGACTGTCACCGACCCGGTGGACACCGACCAGGCACCGCAGAGCCTCGGACGGGCCGCGGCCCGCACCCTGGCCACCACGACCAAGTCGGTCCCGCAGATGCAGGGCATCTCCTCCCGCTGGCTCCTCAAACTCCTGCCCTGGGTCGAGGTCTCCGGCGGCGCCTACCGCGTCAACCGCCGCCTCTCCTACTCCGTCGGCGACGGACGAGTCACCTTCACCACCACCGGCGCCGAAGTCCGCGTCATCCCACCCGAACTCGGCGAACTCGCCCCCCTGCGCGGCTACGACGACGAAGACGTCCTCGCCGAACTCGCCTCCCGGTTCTCCCAGCACGAATACGTCCCCGGCGACACCCTCGTCGAGTTCGGCTCCCGCGCCGACCAGGTGTTCCTCATCGCCCACGGCAAGATCACCAAGGTCGGCACCGGCGCCTACGGCGACCAGACCGTGCTGGGCACGATGGCCGACGGCGACTACTTCGGCGAAACCGCCCTCATCCGCGACGACGGGATCTGGGAGTTCACCGCCAAAGCCGTCACCACCTGCACCGTCCTCTCCCTGCCCCGCGACGTCTTCGAAGACGTACGGTCCCGGTCGGACACCCTCCAAGCCCATCTCGAGGCGTTCGTCGCCGGCGGCGCCTCGGCCCGCAACGACCACGGCGAAGCCGAAATCTCCCTCGCCTCCGGCCACGACGGGGAGCCGATGCTGCCCGGGACGTTCGTCGACTACGACGCCCAACCGCGGGAGTACGAGCTGTCGGTCGCCCAGACGGTGCTGCGGGTGCATTCGCGGGTGGCGGATCTCTACAACCAGCCGATGAACCAGATCGAACAACAGCTCCGGCTGACCATCGAGGCGCTGCGGGAACGCCAGGAACACGAACTGGTCAACAACACCGACTTCGGGTTGCTGCACAACGCCGACTTCGCCCAGCGCATCCCCACCCGCACCGGCCCACCGACCCCCGACGACCTGGATGAGCTGCTGGCGTTGGTGTGGAAGGACCCCGGGTTCTTCCTGGCGCATCCGAAGACGATCGCCGCGTTCGGCCGGGAATGCACCAAGGCCGGTGTCTACCCCGACGCCGTCGACTTCGGTGGTCACCACGTCCCGGCCTGGCGCGGGGTGCCGATCCTGCCGTGCAACAAGATCCCGGTGACGGAGACCCGCACCAGTTCGATCTTGTTGATGCGGACCGGGGAACAGGCGCAGGGCGTGGTCGGGTTGCACCAGACCGGGTTGCCGGACGAGTACCAGCCCGGGCTCAACGTCCGGTTCATGGGACTTTCGGAGCAGGCGATCATGTCGTACCTCGTGTCGGCGTACTACTCCGCCGCCGTACTGGTCCCGGACGCGCTCGCGGTGCTCGAAAGCGCCGAACTCGGTCGAGAAGGCTGACACCGATGACGGTGACGGAAGAGCTCCAGCTGTCCCTGAGCGTCACGGCCGCGCGGACACTCACCACGACCACCAAGACGTTGCCGCAGATGCGCGGCATCACCACCCGCTGGCTGCTCTCCCAGCTGCCCTGGGTCGACGTGCCGGGCGGCAGCTACCGCGTCAACCGCCGCCTCACCTACACCATCGGCGACGGCAAAGTCTCCTTCTACACCACCGGCGCCCGCGTCCAGGTCGTCCCCGCCGAGCTCACCGAACTCGAACTGTTGCGGGGCTTCGGCGACGAGGACGCCCTCAGCGCCCTCGCGGAGGCCTTCGAGCAACGTGAGTACGAGCCGGGCGACACGATCGTCACCGCGGGCCGGCCGGTCGACACGCTGATCCTCGTCGCCCACGGCAAGGTCACCCGGCACGGCCGCGGCGAGTACGGCGACGAGACCACCCTCGGCACCGCCACCGACGGCGACCACTTCGGCGCCGAGCTCCTCGCCCGCGACGACGCGCGGTGGAGCTTCACCGCCCGCGCCGCGACCCACGTCATCGCGCTCGCTCTGCCCGCCGAAACCTACGCCCGCCTCAACGGCCGGTCCGAGTCACTCCGCGCTCACGTCGCCGAGGCCATCGGACGACCCCGGAAACCGCAGAACCCCAAGGGCGAAGCCAGCATCGACCTCTCCGCCGGCCACGACGGCGAACCGATCCTCTCCGGCACGTACGTCGACTACGACCCTTCACCACGCGAATACGAGCTCGCCGTCGCCCAGACGATCCTGCGGGTGCACAACCGCGTCACCGACCTCTACAACCAGCCGATGAACCAGCTCGAACAGCAGCTGCGGCTGACCGTGGAAGCGTTGCGGGAACGTCAGGAACACGAACTCGTCAACAACACCGACTTCGGCCTGCTCCACAACACCGATCTCAAGCAGCGCCTCACGACCCGCACCGGGCCACCGACGCCACTGGACCTCGACGACCTGCTTTGCCGCCGTCGCAAGACGAAGTTCTTCCTCGCCCACCCGCGCGCCATCGCCGCGTTCGGCCGCGAATGCACGCGGGCCCGCGTCTACCCCGACACGGGCGTCCTCGACGGCAAACGCGTCCACACCTGGCGCGGGGTCCCGATCCTGCCGTGCGACAAGATCCCGGTCACCGACACCGGCACGACGTCGATCCTCGCCATGCGCACCGGCGAAGACGACGCCGGAGTCATCGGGTTGCGCCCCAAGGAACTCCCGGACCAGTACCAGCCGGGACTCAACGTCCGGTTCATGGGCATCAGCGACCGGGCCGTGACGTCCTACCTGGTCAGCGCCTACTACTCCGCCGCCGTCCTCGTCCCGGACGCGCTCGGCGTCCTCGACCACGTCGAAACCGGCTCATGACCCGCCGGGACCGTCGGCGATGTGCCACGGCAGCACCTCGTATTCGCCCTCGCACGGGTTCCCGCGCAGCACCCGGTACTCCCCCGCGGTGAGGTCGACCAGGCTGCTCATGGTCGTCTTGTAGCGGCGCACGTCCGGATCGTCGTCACGCGGGTGCGCGCACACCCCGTGCGGGTGCCCGAAGTGGTCGCTCATGGTCTCCTGCACGACCTTGCGCACGCCCGCCGAGTCCGTGGCGTCCACCGCCCGCGCGAGCCCGCGTTCGATGACCGGGACGCGGTAGAGCGAGTCGACCGCGGCCGGCCGGTACCGCCCGGCCAGCGCCGGCGGGATGCCGTACTGGTAGTGGTTGCCGTGCACCAGGACGCCGTCCGACGCGTATCCCCAGCGGTGGTCGAGCGGCGTGGTCTCCAGGTCCACGGCGAACCCGTCGCGGTGGGTGAACAGCAGGTTCGTGGCGATGTGCTGAGGGTTCGCGAACGGCACGCGCAACGCGTCGCGCAGGGTCGGGCTGTCGAGGATCAGGCGGCGCAGCACCGGTTGCGGCAGGCCGGGCGGAGTGCCGAACGCGCCGTCGAGGCCGTTGGCGTTGAGCGCGAGGCCCGCCGAGTTGACGCCGTGGCGGCCGACCTGCCCCGCCTCCACCTGCATGATCACGGTCGGCTTGGGCGGCTGCACGATCCGGATCAGCACGGTCGTGGCCTCGGTCTCCGCCCGCCAGTCCCAGTTCTGTCCACAGTAGACGTGGCCGTCACCGGTCGCTTCGGGCAGCAGCGCGAACGACGAACAGCCGTCCATCTCGGTGAAGCCGCTGAGGTGGTTGCGCGCGATCTCGCCGCGCGCGTTGAGCGCGAGCACCTCGTCCGGGTGCACGCCGGCACCCGCCGCGATGCCGTCCATCTCCGCCAGGAGGTCCGGCGCGTGGGCGGCCACGAGCGTGCGCCACGGGCCGACCCGGGAGACCACGTCGGCCCAGGCCAGGCCGGGCTTGAGGGCGAACGAGCGCCGGTAGTGGTCGAGCGAGCGGGCGATCTCCGCCCGCGCGGCCTCACCGTGGTGGCGGCCGCGTTCGGCGGGCGGTCCGCTGAGCTCCAGCAGGGGCACGGTCGGCACGGGCGACTCCTCCGGCGGATGTAATGGCTATTACAAACCTTGCAGCGAATGACTGATGCGCTACTATGTAGTCATTCCTACAGGGAAGTCAATGACTGACATGGACACTACAGAGCTGTCGCTGCAGGACCGGATCACCGGCCGGCTGGCGATGATGTCGAAGGCGGAGCGGAAGGTCGCGGAGTACCTGCGCACCCACAGCCGCGAGGCCATCTTCGCCACCGCCGAGCAGATCGCGGCGGCCGCCGGCACCAGCGACGCGACCGTCGTCCGGACGGCCCGCTCGCTGGGCTACGCCGGCCTGCTGGAGCTGCGGCACAGCCTGACCCGGCAGGTGGTGCGGGCCACGAGCCCGGCGCCCCCGCCCGGGAGTCCGGACGAGCGGGTCTCGGCCACCGCCGCCCTGCTCGACCGGGTGTTCACCGAGGCGGCGCAGCGGCTCGCGGACACCTGGCGGCTCACCACCGAGCAGGCGTTCGGCACGGCGGTCGCCGCCCTGGCCGGCGCCCGCGACGTGCTCGCGTTCGGCATCGGGCCGTCCGAGTCGGTCGCCGCCTACCTGGCCCTGCGGCTGCGCCGGATCGGCCGGCGCGCCCGGGTCAGCGGGGCCACCGGCTTCCGCCTGGCCGACGACCTCCTCGAGCTCGGCCAGGGCGACGTGGTCGTGCTGTACTCCCCCAGCCGGCTGCTCGCCGAGCTGGAGATCGTGCTCGACCACGCCGCCGCCGTCGGCGCGCGGGCCGTGCTGATCTCCGACTCCCTCGTGCCCGTGTACGCCGACCGCGTGCACGTCTCGCTGTTCGCCGTGGACAGCACCACCGGATCCACCGGCGAAGGCCTGCCGTCCCAGGTGCTCACCGACGCCCTCGTGCTCGCGGTGCGCGCGCGGGACGAAAGCCGCGCCACCGAACGCGCCGAGCTGCTGACCGGCTTGCGGTCCGAGCTCAGCCAGACCCGAACCACCCGCCGCACCAGGAAAGAGAGCCCGTGAGCGCGACGACCGACGAGATCAGCCGCGTCGAGGCCGGTACCGCCCGCAACTACCACCCGCTGCCGGTCGTGCTGGCCGAAGGACACGGTGCCTGGGTCACCGACGTGGAGGGCCGGCGTTACCTGGACCTGCTCGCCGGCTACAGCGCCCTGAACTTCGGCCACGGCGACAAGGAGCTCCTGTCGGTGGCCCACGAGCAGCTGGACCGGCTCACGCTGACCAGCCGCGCGTTCCACCACGACCGGCTGGGCACCTTCAGCGAAGAGCTGGCCGCGCTGGCGAGCATGGACATGGTGTTGCCGATGAACACCGGCGCCGAAGCCGTCGAGACGGCGATCAAGGTCGCCCGCAAGTGGGGCTACACGGTCAAGGGCGTGCCGGCCGGACGCGCCCGGATCGTCGTGGCGGGCGGCAACTTCCACGGCCGCACGACGACGATCGTCAGTTTCTCCGACGACCCGGTCGCCACCGCGGACTTCGGCCCGTTCACACCGGGGTTCGACACGGTCCCGTTCGGCGACGCCGACGCCTTGCGCGCGGCCGTCACCGAGGACACCGTCGCGGTGCTGATCGAGCCGGTGCAAGGGGAAGCGGGCGTGCTCCTGCCCCCGCCCGGCTACCTCGCCGCCGTCCGCGAAGCCTGCACCGCGCACGACGTCCTGATGATCGCCGACGAGATCCAGTCCGGGCTCGGCCGGACCGGGCGCACGTTCGCCTGCGAGCACTTCGGCGTCGTGCCGGACGTCTACCTGCTCGGCAAGGCGCTCGGCGGCGGCCTCGTCCCGCTGTCTGCCGTGGTGTCGCGCCGGGACGTGCTCGGTGTCCTGCGGCCGGGCCAGCACGGCAGCACGTTCGGCGGCAACCCGCTGGCCTGTGCCATCGGCACGGCCGTGGTCCGCAAGCTCGCGACCGGCGAACCCCAGCACCGGGCCGCCGAGCTGGGCACGGTCTTCGCCGGGCTCCTCACCGGGCTGCCGAACGTCCGGGAAGTGCGGACGCTCGGCCTCTGGGCCGGGGTCGACGTCGTCGGCCGCAGCGGCCGCGACGTGTGCGAAGGGCTGCTCCGGCGGGGCGTGCTGGCGAAGGACGCCCACGGCTCGACGATCCGCCTCGCGCCACCGCTGGTGATCGACGAAGACGACCTGCGCCACGCCGTCACGCAGCTCGCCGAAGAGCTGGGCTCGTGAAGGAGTTCCTGCGCGGCCACGCGGAACTCGTCGAGGAGGACGGCCGGTTCGTCCCCCGCCGGCTGCCCGCCGGATCGCTGCACCCGCGGCTCGACGAGGTCGCGCGGATGCCCGCCGGGGTGCGGCTGGAGTTCGACACCGACGCCCGCGGGTTCGACTGGGACGTGGAGACCACCGGGTTCATCGACGTGGTGGTCGACGGCGAACTGGTCAGCCGCTCGCACGCCGTCCACGTCGGCGACCTGCCCGCCGGACGCAAGCGCGTGCGGATCTGGCTGCCGCAGTCGAGCCACATCAGCCTCGGCGAACTCCGGCTGAGCGGCGAAGTGACGCAGGTGCCGGAAGGCCCGCGCTGGATCGCGTACGGCAGCTCGATCACGCAGTGCCGGCTCGCCGCCGGGCCGTCCGAGACCTGGCCCGCCCTGGTGGCGACCGAGCTCGGCTGGTCGGTGCGCTGCCTGGGTTTCGCGGGCGAATGCCACCTCGATCCCGCGGTGGCGCGGTACATCCGCGACACCGAGGCGGACGTCATCAGCCTGTGCGTCGGCGTCAACATCCACGGCGCCGCGTCGTTCTCCGCGCGCTCGCTCGGGCCCGCGCTCGAAGGGTTCGTCCACACGATCCGCGACGGCCACCCGGACACCCCGATCCTGCTCACCACTCCCCTGCACGCCCCCGAGCGCGAGCAGCAGCCCAACGCGCTCGGGCTGACCCTCGCCGACGTGCGGGCCGAGGTCGCGAAGGCCGCCCACGGGCTGCCCGTCGTCGACGGCCCGTCGCTCCTCGGCCCGGCCGACGCCGGGCTCCTCGCCGACGGCCTGCACCCCGACGCCGAGGGCTACCGCCTCATCGCCGAGCGGATGCGGCCCCACCTCGCCGCGCTGCTCCCCACCGAAGGGCACCACCCATGAAGATCCTCGTCCTGCCGGGCGACGGCATCGGCCCCGAAATCACCGCCGCCACCCTCGACGTCCTCGCCGCCGCCGACCGCCTCCTGGGCCTCGGTTTGGAGTTCGAGCGCCGGGACATCGGGCTGGCGTCCCTGGCGGCCGAAGGCACCACCTTGCCGTCCGACGTGATGACCCGGATCCCGCAGGTCGACGGCGTGCTGCTCGGCCCGGTGTCGCACTACGAGTACCCGCCGCGCGCCGAAGGCGGCATCAACCCGTCGGCCGAGCTGCGGACGGTGTTCGAGCTGTTCGCCAACGTCCGGCCGTGCCGCTCGCGCCCGGAGCTGAGCGTCCTGCGGGCCCCGATGGACCTGGTCATCGTTCGCGAGAACACCGAAGGCTTCTACTCCGACCGCAACATGCACGCCGGCACCGGCGAGTTCATGCCCGACCCCGATCTCGCGCTGTCGGTCCGCAAGGTGAGTGCGAAGGCGGCCGAGCGGGTGGCCGTGGCCGCGTTCGACCTGGCGCGCGGCCGCCGCCGCAAGGTGACCGCGGTGCACAAGGCCAACGTGCTCAAGCTGTCCGACGGGCTGTTCCTGCGCGAGGTCCGGAAGGTCGCTTCGCGGTACCCGGACGTGGAACTGGAGGAGCTGATCGTCGACGCCACGGCCGCGCTGCTCATCCGCACCCCGGACCGCTTCGACGTCCTGGTCACCACCAACATGTTCGGCGACATCCTGTCCGACGAAGCGTCCGAGCTGTCCGGCGGCCTCGGCCTCGGCGGGTCGGTCAACGCGGGCCACGACCTGTGCGTCGGGCAGGCCCAGCACGGGTCCGCGCCGGACATCGCCGGGCTCGGCGTCGCGAACCCGACGTCGCTCATCCTCTCCGCGGCGATGCTGCTCGACTGGCGCGGCCGCCGCGACGACCACCCCGGCCTGGTCAAGGCGGCCGAGCTGATCACCGCGGCCGTCGACATCGCGCTCGACGACCCCGCCACCCGCACCCGCGACCTCGGCGGCTCCCTCGGCACGGCCGGGTTCGCCGAGGCCGTCGCCCACGCACTGACGAAGGTGAGCGCCCGATGATCCTGTCCGTCGACCCGGCCACCGGCACCGAGCTGGCCCGGTTCACCCCGCAGTCCACTGTGGACGTCGAAGCCGCGCTCGACGCGGCCGCCGCCGCCCAGGCCCGCTGGCGCACCTACGACGTCGGCGAGCGGGTGGGGCTGCTGCGGGAGCTGGCCCGCGTTCTCCGTGCGGGCAAGGAGAAGTACGCGCTGCTGATCACCGCGGAGATGGGCAAGCCGCTCGGCGAGGCCGAAGCCGAGATCGAGAAGTGCGCGGTGACGTGCGAGCACTACGCCGGGCAGGCCGGCACCTACCTCGCCGACCGGCCGATCCCGCCCGACAGCGTGGTCGTGCACGACCCGCTCGGCGTGGTGCTGGCCGTGATGCCGTGGAACTACCCGTTCTGGCAGTTCTTCCGCTTCGCCGCGCCCGCGCTCGCCGCGGGCAACGGGATCGTCCTCAAGCACGCGGGCAACGTGCCGCAGTGCGCGCTGGCCATCGCCGACGTCGTGCGGGAGGCCGGCACGCCCGACGGGCTCGTCCAGGTGCTGCTGGTGGAATCCGGCGCCGTCGCGGGGCTCATCGCGGACGACCGGATCGCGGCCGTCACCTTCACCGGCTCGACGGAGGTCGGCGCGATCATCGCCGCGCAGGCCGGGGCGGCGCTGAAGAAGCAGGTCCTGGAGCTGGGCGGGTCCGACCCCTTCGTCGTGCTGGCCGACGCCGACGTGCCCGCCGCCGCGGCCACCGCCGTCAAAGCCCGGTTCGTCAACGGTGGCCAGAGTTGCGTCAACGCCAAGCGGTTCATCGTCGAAGAGGCCGTCGCCGACGAGTTCGTCCGGGAGTTCACCGCCGCGGCCGCCGCACTGGAGGTCGGCCCGCTGGCGCGGGAGAACCTGCGCGCGACGCTGCACGACCAGGTCCGCCGCAGCGTCGACGCGGGCGCTTCCCTTTTGCTGGGCGGGAAACCGGCCGACGGGCCCGGGTACTTCTACCCGCCGACGGTGCTCGACCACGTGACGCCGGGCATGGCGGCGTTCGACGAGGAGACGTTCGGGCCGGTCGCGGCGATCACGCGGGTGCCCGACGCGGACGCGGCGATCGCGTTGGCCAACCGCACGGAGTTCGGTCTTGGCGCGGCGTTGTGGACGCGCGATCTGTCCCGCGCCGCCGTGCTGGTGCGCCGGTTCGAGGCCGGCGCGGTCTTCGTCAACGGCATGGTCGCGTCCGACCCGCGGCTGCCGTTCGGCGGCATCAAGAAGTCCGGGTACGGCCGCGAACTGGGCGCGGAAGGGATCCGCGAGTTCACCAACACCAAGACCGTGTGGCGCGGCCCGGGGTCGACGTCGTTCCCGCCGGCCGTGCTGCGCCCGGCATCCCTGCCCGCGCACAACCGCGGCGGCGGCGCGAGCACCGTGCCACTGGTGACGCGGGCACTGGGCGCGCGGGTGTTCCTCAACGGCACGACGCTCTTCGAGGGCGGCGCGGGCATCCCGCTGCACACGCACAACTGCCCGGAGAGCGTGGTGATCCTCGAAGGCTCGGCGATCGTGGAGATCGACGGCACCGAGCACCACCTGGAGCGGTTCGACACGACGTACGTCGACGCGGGCACCCCGCACCGGTTCCGCAACGCGTCGCCGACCGAGCCGATGCGCATCCTGTGGACGTACGCGTCAGCGGACGCGACGCGGACGATCGTCGAGACCGACGTCACCACCCGCGTCGACGCCGAACACAGCTTGCGCTAGACACAATCGTCAGTTGCCAAAGTTGCGTGGCACGAACACCACCGCGGCTCCTAACTTCGTACTCGTACCGAGTAACCCGAAGAAGGAGCAGCACCATGCACGTGTTCGTCACCGGAGCGACCGGGTGGATCGGCACGGCCGTCGTCGGCGATCTGCTCGGCGCCGGGCACGAGGTCACCGGCCTCGCCCGCTCGGACGCCGCGGCCCTCAAGCTCGCCCAGGCGGGCGCCCGGGTCCGGCGCGGCGACCTCGACGACCTCGACGGTCTCCGCGACGGCGCGATCGACGCCCACGCCGTCGTCCACCTGGGCAACAAGCACGACTGGGGCAACCCGGCGGAGAACAACCGGACCGAACGGGCGGCCATCGAGACGATGGCGGGCGCGCTCGCCGGCACCGACCGGCCGTTCGTGCTGGCCGGCGCGCTCGCGGGCCTGGTCAAGGGCCGGCCCGCGGTCGAGACGGACGTGTCCCCGGCGGTCGGTCCGGACTCGATGCGCGGCGGCGGCGAGAACCTCGCCCTCGAGTACGTCGACAAGGGCGTCCGGGTGGTCAGCGTCCGCTTCGCGCCGTCGGTGCACGGCGCCGGCGACCCCGGGTTCCTGGCGTCCCTCACGGCGGCGGCCCGCCGGCACGGCGTGTCGGCGTACCTCGGCGACGGCGACGCGGCGTGGGCCGCGGTGCATCGCCCGTCCGCGGCTCAGCTCGTCCGGCTCGCCGTCGAAGGCGCACCCGCCGGGTCGCGGGTGCACGCCGTCGCCGAAGAAGCTGTCACGACGCGGGAGATCGCCGAGGCGATCGGGCGGACGTTCGACCTGCCGGTGGTCTCGGTCGCGCCGGAGAACGCCGTCGAGCACTTCGGCTTCATCGGCCGGTTCTTCGGCCTGGACATGTCCGCGTCGAGCGCGCACACCCGCGAGCTGCTCGGCTGGACCCCGTCCGGGCCGACGCTGGTCGAGGACATCGAAGGCGGTGCGTACGCGTGACCGTGACGGCGTTCATGCTGGTGCTGAAACCGAGTTCTCCTCGGCGCGCGTGACCGACGTGTCGGAGTCCGTCGACCACGCGGAGAAGCAGCGCCTCGTCAACGCCCTGGCCTGCTTACGTGATCGAGCGGTCGACACGCGTGATTGAAGGGTCGACACGACATCCGCCCCCCGTGTCGACCTCCCCGTCACGCGTGTCGACCCTCGGATCACGCGTGTCGACCATCCGCGCACACGGGATCAGAGGACGAAACCGGTCGGGAAGGGGTCGTCCGGGTCGAGGAGGTAGGTGGCCGTGCCGGTGATCCACGCCCGGCCCGAGAACTCGGGGATCACCGCCGGCACCCCGCCCACCTCCGTCTCCCCCACGAGCTCGCCGGTGAACGTCGTGCCGATGAACGAGCTGTTCTCGAACGGCGTGTGCAGCGGCAGCTCGCCGAGCGCGTGCAGCTGGGCCATCCGGGCGGACGTGCCGGTTCCGCACGGCGAGCGGTCGAACCAGCCCGGGTGGATGGCCATCGCGTTCCGCGACTTCCGGGCGTCCGAACCCGGAGCGAGGAACTGGACGTGCTTGCAGCCGCCGATCAGCGGGTCAGCCGGGTGCTTCGGCGGACGCTGCTCGTTGATCGCCCCCATGATGTCCAAGCCCGCGCTCAGTATCCGGTCCTTTTCGGACCGTTCGAACGGGATGTCCACTTGGGACAGTTCGAGGATGGCGTAGAAGTTCCCGCCGTACGCCAGGTCGTAGCGGACCTCGCCGAGGCCGGGCACGTCCACGACGGCGTCGCGCTCGGCGAGGAACGACGCGACGTTGCGGAGCTTGACCCGTTCGGCCCGCCCGTCGCGGACGGTGACCTCCGCGTGCACGAGCCCGGCCGGGGTGTCCAGGCGCACCACGGTCGTCGGCTCGGTCACCTCGACCATGCCGGTCTCCACCAGGACCGTCGCGACGCCGATGGTGCCGTGGCCGCACATCGGCAGGCAGCCGGACACCTCGATGTACACGACACCCCAGTCGGCGTCGTCGCGCAGCGGCGGCTGCAGGATCGCGCCGCTCATCGCCGAGTGCCCGCGCGGCTCGTGCATCAGGAACTGCCGGATGTGGTCCAGGTGCTCCATGAAGTACCGGCGGCGCTCGGCCATCGTCGCGCCGGGGATCGGGCCGACGCCGCCGGTCACCACCCGCGTCGGCATGCCCTCGGTGTGCGAGTCGACGGCCGTGATCGCGCGTGAGGACCGCACCTACGCCACCCCCAGCGAGGCCAGCGCGCGGCCCATGTCGGCGCGGACCTGCTCGCGCTGGACGTCCGAGAGCGGTCCCCGCGGCGGCCGGCACGGGCCGCCGTACCGCCCGACCATGTCCATCCCCAGCTTGATGGCCTGGACGAACTCGGTGCGCGAGTCCCAGCGGAACGCGGCCACCAGCGGCTCGTACAGCGCGCGGGCCTCGTCGAGCTTGCCCGCCGTGGCCAGCTCGAACAGGCGCGCCGACTCGGCCGGGAAGACGTTCGGGAACCCGGCGAACCAGCCGGTCGCACCCATCAGCAGGCTCTCCAGGACGACGTCGTCCGCGCCGCTGATCACGGCCAGCTCCGGCGCGCGTTCGCGAATCTCCAGCACGCGCCGGACGTCGCCGGAGAACTCCTTGACGGCCACGATGTTGTCGATCTGCGCGATTTCGGCGAGCAGGTCGGGCGTGAGGTCGACCTTGGTGTCGAAGGGGTTGTTGTAGACCATCACCGGCAGCCCGACCGACGCGACGGCCTCGAAGTGGGCGATGACCTCGCGATGGTTGGCGCGGTAGAGCGTCGGCGGCAGGCAGAGGACGCCGTGCGCGCCGTCCTCGGCGGCTGCCTCGGCCCACTGCTTGGCTTGGTGCGCGCCGGGTCCGTGGACGCCGACGACGACGATCCCGTTTTCGCCGACGGCCTCGATCGCGGTCCGGGCGACGCGGCGGCGTTCGTCGTCGGTGAGCGAGGAGTACTCGCCGAGGGAACCGTTCGGGCCGACGCCGCGGCAGCCGTTTTCGACGAGCCAGCGGCAGTGCTCGGCGTAGGCGTCGTAGTCGACGGCGAGGCCGGCGGGCGCGGTGTCGTCGGTCTTGTACGGCAGCGCGGCGGCGACGACCACGCCGCCGAGGTCGCGGGTGCTCATGCTCGGGTCTCCTTCGGGTCGGCGAGCTCGCCCAGGCGGATCGGCTGGGCGATCGGACGGTGGTGACGTTCGGCGCCCCCGCACAGGTCGGCGACGGTCGGCCCGCACATCCGGCCCTGGCACGGACCGAGCCCGGCCCGGGTGCCGAGCTTGAGGGCGTGCGGCCCCGGCATGACGGGGTCGGCGACGGCGGTCTTCAGGTCGCCGTAGGTGGTTTCCTCGCACCGGCAGACGATGGTGTCGTCCCGCAGCCAGCCGGACCAGGCGGCGCCGATCGGGTGAGCGTTGCGCAGCCGCCGCGCGAAGGCCCGGGTACGGTCACGTTCGCGGAGCAGCTCCCGGCTCGGCGTACCCCCGGCGGCGGCACACCCGGCGACGGCACCTTCGGCGCGTGCGGCATCGGCACCCCCGATCCCGGTGATCTCCCCGGCGGCGAAGATGTTCGCAACGCTGGTCCGTTGGTGCTGGTCGGTGCGAACGAACCCACGGTCGAGAACACACCCGGCGGCGACGGCGAGTTCGGGTTGCGGAACGAAGCCGTGCCCGACGCAGACGGCGTCGACCGCGTAGGTGCGTTCGGTGCCGGGTACGACGGACCAGTCCGCGCGGACCCGGGCCGTGACGACTTCGCGGACCCGGTCGTCCCCGCGAGCTTCGACGACTGTGCGGCCCAGGCGGAACGGGACGCGGTGGCGGACGAGGGTGGCGGCGTAGCGGGCGAGTTCGCCGGTCTTGCGCGGGTGGAGGCCCCATCCTTTGAGGACGGTCGTGACGGGGTTGGCTTCGAGCACGGCGACGACCTCGGCGCCGACGTGGAGCAGCGACTCGGCGACGGGCAGCAGGAAGGGTCCGGCCCCGGCAACGAGCACCCGCCGCCCGACGGCGACCCGCTCGCCTTTGGCCAGTGCCTGCGCGGCACCGGCGGTGTAGACGCCGGGGAGCTGCCAGCCGGGGAACGGGAGGGTGCGGTCGTGCGCGCCGGTGGCGAGGATGAGGGCGTCGGGTTCGAGGGTGCGGCGTTCGCGGGCCGAGCCGTCGGCCGGGCCGCGCAGGACGTGGATCCGTCGTTCGTGCAGCGCCCAGACCGTGCTTTCCGGCCACCACTCGCACCGCGCCAGCAGCCGCTCGAAGTCAGGCCGCCGTTCCCCGAACAACGTCCGGTGGTACTGCCCGCCCGGGGCGTCCGACTGATCCAGGATCGTCACCTCGGCCCCCGCCCGCAGTGCGGCTTCCGCGGCCGCCAGCCCCGCGGGGCCCGCTCCGACGATCACCACCCGCGTCATGCTTCCTCCTGCCGGGACTGGGTGCGGATCTCGTCTCCATCGACCGCGCGGCGGCGGCAGGCGCGCACATCGGGCACGCCGTTCACCGTCAGCACACAGTCGAAGCACGCCCCGATCCCGCAGAACACCCCGCGCGGGGACCCGGAACGCGTGGTGCGCCACGACATCCGCCCCGCCGCCAGGAGCACGCCGGCCACCGTCTGTCCCTCGATGCCCCGCACCGGCTCGCCGTCGACGCTGATCTCGATCACGCGACCACCGCCGGACGGTCCACAGTGAACTCTTCCACCGGCATCGACGGCGGCGCCCCCGTCAGCAGCTCACGCAGGAGCCTCGCCGTGCCGACGCTCAGGCCGATGCCCGCACCTTCGTGTCCCGTTGCGTGCCACAGGTTTCCCAGCCTCGGGTCCTCGCCCAGGACCGGGAGGTGATCGTCCACATAGGGCCGGAAGCCGCCGTACGCGCGCATCACCGCGGCGTCGGCCAGCGACGGGAACAGTCGCAACGCCTTCGCCGCGATCGCGCTCAGCACGTCCGGCACGATCGTGTCGTCGAAGCCCACCCGGCGGCGGGACGAGCCGATCAGGATCGTGCCGCCCCACGTCGACTCCACGACCGCCGACGTCTGCAGCTCGCCGTCGCCGGAGCCGACCGCGCCGACGTAGTCCGCGTCGTACACCTTGTGCCGCACCACTCCCGGCATCGGCGTCGTCACCAGCACCTCGCCGCGCCGGGGGCGGACCGCGATCGGGGCACCGAGGCGCGCCGAGACCTCGCCCGCCCACGGGCCCGCCGCGTTCACCACGACGTCGGCGTCGACGACCTCGCCGGGTACCCGGACCCCGGTGATCCGCCCACCGCGGCCGACGGCGCCGACGACCTCCGTGTCGACGCGCAGACGGGCGCCGTTCGCGAGGGCCGCGCCGAGCAGGGCCAGCGTCGCGCCGGCCGGCTGGACCTGCGCGTCCTCCGGGTAGTGGACCGCGGCCGTCACCTCGCGGGTCAACGCGGGTTCGGCCGTCGCCAGCTCCACTGTGGACAGTGGTTCGGTGCGCACACCGGCCGCGGCCTGCTCGGCGGCGAACGCCTTCAGCGCGTGGGCGCCGGCTTCGGTGGAGGCCACGACGATGCCGCCCTTGGGGTCGAACTCGCAGGCGTCGCCGAGTTCGGCCGCGATGTCGGGCCACAGCCGCGCCGAGAGCTGCGCGAGCCGAAGCTCCGCGCCCGGCCCCTTGTCCGAGACGAGAAGGTTGCCTTCTCCGTGCGACGTGGTGCCGCCCGCGGGCCGGCCGCGGTCGAGGACCACGACATCGAACCCGGCGAGGCTCAGCTCCCGGGCGCACGCCGCCCCGACGACACCGGCTCCGATCACCACCGCCCGCGTTCGGTTCATCGACCCTCCGGTGTTCGGTAAAGCGAACGATCGGAGGTTAAGTCTCCCGGGACGGAGGTGTCAATCCCGCAGGACGGGGTGCGGCCGTCCGTCGAGGCGTTCGTCGGCGCCGAACTGCAGCAGCAGCACCGAGTGCACGGGGGCGGTGAGCGCGGTGTAGCTGTGCGGCTCGCGGGCGTCGAAGGCGACGTAGTCCCCTGGCCCGAGGTCGACGGTCCGCCCGCCGACCTCGACGCGCAGCCCGCCGGTCTGGACGATCGTGTGCTCGACCCCGACGTGCCCCTGCGACCGCTGCGGCGCGTCCCCGCGGACGACCTGGTCGTAGACCTCGAACACGCTGTTCTCGGCCTCGATCCGGCGCAGCGGCCGCAGGTCGATGCCCTCGCCGCGGAGCACTTCGACGTCGGCGCCGCGCACGACCGTCAGCCCGCCGCGGGGCCGGTGGTCGAGCAGGTCGGAGATGGCCACTTCCAGCGCGCGCGACAGGCTGAAGACGGTCTCGATGGTCGGGTTGCCGGTGCCGGCTTCCAGCTGCGAGAGGGTCGCCTTGCCGATCCCGGACCGCCGCGAGAGTTCGGACAGCGACAGGCCCCGCGCCGCCCGTGCGGCCCGCAGGTTGACTGCGAGCATGTCGCGGATCGACGGCTCGGCCACGGGCGTCCCGCCGTTCGGTAAAGCGTCCATCGAGCCCCATCTCCGTTCGGTTTGCCGATCGGGCCAGGGTCATGATGCCATGCCGGAACGCGCGAAGGGCGCTAAAGGCCGAGCCACCGCCGGTACGCGGCCATGTCGACGTTGCTGCCGCAGACGATCGTCACCACGTGCCGCCCCGCGAACCGGTCGCGGTCCTCGAGGATCGCCGCGAGGCCGAGGGCCGCCGACGGCTCCACCACCAGGCCCGCGTGCTCCAGGAACAGCCGCATCCCGGCGATGATCGACGTCTCCCGCACCAGGACGGCGTCATCGGCGACCGCGACGAGGTCGTCGAGGACCTCCGGGATGGGGAACCGGCCCGCGACGCCGTCGGCGATCGTGTCGGCCGACTCGGTCGTGACGACGCGCCGCTCGCGCCAGGACAGGGTCATCGCCGGTGCGCCCGCCGGCTGGACGGTGAGCACCTCCGTGCCCGGGGCGCAGGACTTCAGGACGTGCCCGATCCCGGTGGCCAGCGCCCCGCCGCCGAGGGCGATCAGGACCGCGTCGAACGGCCCGGCGTCCAGGAGTTCGAGGCCGATCGTCGCCGCGCCCTCGCAGGTCTCGACGTCCAGGCTGTCCTCGACCAGCCGGACGCCGCGCTCCTTCGCCAGCGCCACGGCCCGTTCGCGGGCCAGCTCGAAGTCGCCGTCCACCAGCTCCAGTCCGGCGCCGAGAGCCCGGATGCGCTCGAGCTTGAACGCGGGCGCGAACCGCGACGCCACGACCGTGACGTCGATGCCGCGGGACCGTCCGGAGAGGGCGAGAGCCTGGCCGAGGTTGCCCGCGCTGGCGCACACGGCGGCCCACCCGGCGAGACCGTCGACGACGAGCTCGGTACCCCGGCCTTTGAAGCTGCGCACGGGGTTCGCGGTTTCGAGCTTGATGCTCACCCGGCACCCGAGTGCGCGTTCCAGCGCTTCGCAGCGGTACAGCGGGCTGTCGAGGAAGACCGGGTCGATCACGCGCCGGGCGGCCCGGATCCGGTCGAGGTCGAGGCGCGTCTCCGGCACGGTTCCGGAGCATAGCGACCGGGCCGTATCTCCGCGGCCGCTCACCGTCTCCTACCCTCGGACATCCCGAGTGGAGCGAAGGTGGACGGATGAGCGAGCCGGAACCGACCAGGCGGCACCTGGTCGTCTGCTGCGACGGCACGTGGAACACCCCGGACCAGGAGCAGCTGGGCCGGCCGTCGCCGACGAACGTCGCGCGGCTCCACCACACCGTCGCCGACCTCGGCACCCAGCCGCGGTACTACCACCCCGGCGTCGGCACCGGGCCCGGGCTGCTCGACCACCTCGAAGGCGGGCTCGTCGGCAAAGGCCTCTCGGAGAACATCAAGAGCGCCTACGGCTGGCTCGCGCGCACCTACTCCCCCGGCGACGCGATCCACCTCTTCGGGTTCAGCCGCGGGGCGTTCACCGTCCGCAGCCTCGGCGGCATGATCAGCCGGTGCGGCCTGCCCGCGGAGCTCAAGACCGCCGGGTCCACCGAGTTCTGGGCCGAGGTCGACCGGCTCTTCGCCACCGTCTACCGGTCCGGCGCCGGCGAGGCGGCCGTCCCGGTCCCGATCGAGTTCCTCGGCGTCTGGGACACCGTCGGCTCGCTCGGCATCCCGGACTGGCTCGGCCCGCTGAAGCTCGTCGAGGACCACGTCGGGCACCTCCCCCGGTTCCACGACACGAAGCTCGGCGAGCACGTCAAGCACGCCCGCCAAGCCTTGGCCATCGACGAGATGCGCGGCCCGTTCATGCCGACCCTGTGGTCGAACCTGCACGAGGTGCGCGACGGACGCACGGCCAAGCAGGTCTGGTTCCCCGGCGACCACTGCGACGTCGGCGGCGGCCACGACCGCACCGGCCTGTCCGACGCGGCACTGCAGTGGATGATCGACGAATGCCGCGCGGTCGTCCCGGACCTGGTCTTCGACGACGCGATGTACAAGCAGATCGCGCCGGACGCCCGGGACGTGCTGCACAACTCGCTCCACAGCGTGTACACGGTCCTGTGCCCGGCGCCGCGCGCCTTCCCGTTCATCACCGCCGGTTCCGCCGACGTCTCGCCGTCCGCGGTCGACCGGCAGGCGACGCCGCCGATCACCACCGGCCCCTACCGCGACGGGCGCCGCCTGGCCGCCGGCGAGTCGGCGACGGTCGACGTCTACGCCGGAAAGCCGTGGAACTGGACGGGGATCCACCTCGAGCCCGGCGAGTACGAGTTCGAGGCCGAAGGCACCTGGCTCAACGGGAAGATCGCCCACCACCCGGACGGCACCGAGGCGGACGCCCGCCTGGACTTCCAGGACGTGCTGCACGCGCTCGCGACGACGTCGGCCTGGCTCCAGACCCAGCTCGCCCGGCTCAACGACGCCGACGCCCGCTCGTTCGGCGGCCGCCGCTGCGAAGACGCGCAGTGGATGGCACTGATCGGCACGGTGGCGGCCCGGGACCTCGACGTCCACGACGTGCAGCAGCCGTACGAGGCGTTCCCGATCGGCAGCCGGCTGGAGAAGTGGGTCGTCGAGAAGCCCGGCTACTTCTACGCGTACGCCAACGACAGCTGGCTCGGGTATTCGAGCAACCGCGGCTCCCTGCGGTTGACGATCACGCGGCTCAGCTGACCGTCACGCACGCCGATCGGCCGGAAGAAGAAGCTTCCTCGGCACCGTCAGGCCCACGCGGTCGCGGCGGCGAAGTCCTCGAACGACCGGGCCGGCCGGCCGAGCGCGCGCTCGACGCCGTCCCCGAGGTCGGCGCCCCGGCCGTCGCGCAGGTCCGCCAGCAGACCCGTGAGCAGGCGCGCCACGTTTTCCGGGACGCCGTAAGCGGTTTGCCGCTCGACGAACGTCTCGGGGTCGACAGCTTCGTAGCCGATCTTCCGTCCGGTGGCCCGGGCGATCAGGCTCACCGCCTCCCCGAAAGCCACCGTCCGCGGGCCGGTCAGCTCGTAGACCTCGCCGTGGTGCCGGTCGTCCGTCAACGCCGCCGCGGCGACCTCCGCGATGTCCTCGGCGTCGACGAACGGCGCGCCTCCGTCCCCGGCCGGCAGGCTCAGGACGCCGTCGCGGATCCCTTGCGCCCACGGGCCTTCGCTGAAGTTCTGCGCGAACCAGTTCGGGTGCAGGATGGTCCAGCCGACGCCGGACTCGCGGACGGCCCGCTCGGCGGTGTGCAGCGGATGGCCCTCCTCGCCGGCGCGTGGCGCGGACAGCAGCACCAGCCGTCGCGCGCCCGCTTCGACGGCCTCGGCCACGAACCGCGGCAGGCGTGGTTCCGCCCGCAGGTCGGGCTCGACGAGGTAGGCGGCCGTGACGCCGTCCAGGGCCCAGGTGGACGGGTCACCGAGGTCGAAACCGTGGGCGCGCGAAGCGATCCGGGCATGGTCGAGACGCTGCGCGACGCGGCGGCCGGTCTTGCCGGTGCCGCCGAGGATCAAGGTGGTCATGCCCTCAGCCAACCGCGGTCCGGCAAGACGATCCATGGGAGAAAGTCGATGATTCCTTTGTGATCGTCTAGGGTCGGTCCATGGACGTGCTGAGCGACCTGCTGCACCGGGCCCACGCCGCGGACGCGCTGGTCCGGCAGCTGATCCAGCGGCCGCCGTGGTCGCTGACCTTCGCCGATGCCCCGCCGCTCACGCTGGTCGCCACGCTCGGCGGGCACGCGTTCCTCGACCTCGGCGCCGGGCCGCCGGTTCGCCTGGCCGCCGGGGACATCGCGCTGGTCAAGGTGCCCGGCTACACGATCGCCGACGACCCGGCCACCGCACCCCAGGTGGTGATCCGGGGCGGGCGGAAGTACCCGGTCACCGGCACCGGAGACCTGAGCCCCCGCGCTCCGCGCACCTACGGCGACGGCGCGCCCGGCGCCACGACGATGTTGCGGGGCGCGTACGAGCTCCACGGCGTCGTCGCCGAGCGGTTCCTGGACATGCTCCCGCCACTGGCCGTCATCCCCGCCGGGGCACGGACCCGCGCGGCCCTCGACCTGCTCGCCGCCGAGGTCGCCCGCGACGAACCGGGCCAGGACGCCGTGCTGCGCCGCCTGCTGGACCTCGTGCTCGTCCTGGCACTGCGGGCGTGGTGCGCCGCGACCGACGCCCCGCCGGCTTGGTACCGCGCGCTGGGCGACGCCGGCGTCGGGGAAGCCCTGCGCCTGCTGCACGCCGAGCCCGCCCACCGATGGACGGTCGCGGCGCTCGCCGCGCGGGTGGGGCTGTCCCGGGCCGCGTTCGCCGCGCGGTTCGCGCACCTGGTCGGCGAGCCGCCGCTGACGTACCTCACCGGCTGGCGGATGACGCTGGCCGCGGACCTGTTGCGCGACACCGAAGACACCGTCGCCGCGGTGGCGAAGGCGGTCGGCTACGAAGACCCGTTCGCCTTCAGCGTGGCCTTCAAACGCAACCGCGGCGCCAGCCCGTCGGACTGGCGCCGCGGCCGGGAGAACGTCACTTCGTGAGCGTCGCCGGGTCGCTCGTGCTCGGGCGGCCGGTCTCGACGTGCCCCGCGAGGCGGCGCAGGAACTTCGGGTCACGGTCCGAAGACACCGACACGTCGTACCAGTTGTTGCTGCGCCGGGTGTCGACGTGCTCGACGACCCGCGCGCCCGGGCGCAGCCGGTGCGTCGACGAGCAGCGGCCGTACGCGTCCGCCACCGTCAGCTGCACCGTCGTGGTGCCGCTGTTCGTCAAGACCAGCGCGAGTTCCCCGCCTTCCTGGCGCACGCTCACCTCGGGCCCCGCGGCGCCGCCGCGGAACTGGCGCACGAACCCGTTGGGCCCGTACGCGGTGTAGTCATAGGCCCCGGACGCGGGCAAGGCGGCCGACAGCGACTTGCCGGCGCCGGCGGTGTACGTGCGCGGCTCACCGCCGGGCGTCACGACATAGAACGTCGCGCCCGCGCGGCCGTGGTTGGCGAACGTGACCGTCAGGGTGCCGCCGGCCAGCCGGGCGTCGGCCGAGAGGTCGTACGGCAGCGCCCGCGCCGGCCGCAGCCCGCGTTCCTGCTTCGGCAGCACGTTGTGCGCCGGGACCGCGGGCACGTAGTCCGGGTGCCGCACGCGGTCCGGCGGCTCGTAGCCCGCCGTGTCCGGCAGCGCCGGCACGCGCACGTCGGTGCGCGCGAAGTCGAACGCCGACGTCAGGTCGCCGCACACCGACCGCCGCCACGGCGTGATGTTCGGCTCCTGCACCCCGAAGCGCCGTTCGATGAACCGGATGATCGACGTGTGGTCGAACGTCTCCGAGCAGACGTAACCACCCTTGCTCCACGGCGACACGACGAGCATCGGGACGCGCTGGCCGAGCCCGTACGGGCCGGCCGGGTTCGCCGCCGAGCCCGCGAAGATCTCGCCCGTCGTGTCCACGGTGGACTGCCCGGCCGAGGCGTACGGCGGGACCACGTGGTCGAAGAAGCCGTCGTTCTCGTCGTAGGTGATGAACAGCGCGGTCTTGCTCCACACCTCCGGGTTCGCCGTCAGCGCGTCGAGCACCTGCGCGATGTACCAGGCGCCGTAGTTCACCGGCCAGTTCGGGTGCTCGCAGAAGGCTTCCGGCGCAGTGATCCACGAGACCTTCGGCAGCTTCCCGGCTTTGACGTCGGAACGCAGCTGGTCGAAGTAGCCGTCGCCGGCCTTCGCGTTCGTGCCGGTGCGCGCCTTCTCGTACAGCGCGTCACCCGGCTTCGCGTTGCGGTAGGAGTTGAAGTACAGCAACGAGTTGTCGCCGTAGTTGCCGCGGTAGGCGTCCTCGATCCAGCCCCAGCCGCCGGCGGCGTCGAGGCCGTCGCCGACGTCCTGGTAGATCTTCCACGACACCCCGGCCTTTTCGAGGCGCTCGGGGTAGGTCGTCCAGGAGTAGCCCTTCTCGTCGTTGCCGAGGACCGGGCCGCCGCCCTGGCCGTCGTTGCCCGTGTAGCCCGTCCACATGTAGTAGCGGTTCGGGTCGGTCGAGCCCATGAACGAGCAGTGGTAGGCGTCGCAGATCGTGAACGTGTCGGCCAGCGCGTAGTGGAACGGGATGTCCTCGCGCGTCAGGTACGCCATGGTGGTCGAGCCCTTCGCGGGCACCCACTTGTCGTACCTGCCGCCGTTCCACGCCGCGTGCGTGTCGTTCCAGCCGTGCGGCAGGTCCTGGATGAACTGCAGGCCCAGGTTGTCCGCTTCGGGGCGGAAGGGCAGGATGTCGCGCTTGCCGTCGGACTGCGCCCAGACGGACTTGCCCGACGCCAGCGTCGCCGGCCGCGGGTCGCCGAAGCCGCGGACGCCGCGCAGCGTGCCGAAGTAGTGGTCGAACGACCGGTTCTCCTGCATGAGGACCACGATGTGCTCGATGTCCCGCAAGGACCCGGTGCGCCGGTCTGCGGGGATTTCGGCGGCGCGGGCGATGCTGGTGGAGAGCGCGGAAAGGGCGGCGGTGCCGCCGGCCAGCTGCAGGAAACGCCGTCGGTTGACGTCCGTCATGGGGACTCCGGGGGTGTCGTGGTGGAGAGCCGGGTCAGTATGTGCGGGACTTCGAGAACCTGTGCCGGGCCCGAGGCTAACGCCGGGCGAAACCCTGGTAAACGACTGCGGACGGACATGATCTTGACACGATTAGGGAAGCACGTACTAATGTAGTGCTTCACTATGAATGACTTCGCGAAGGACCCCGACGACCACCTCTACTCCCCCGACGTCCGCGGTGCGCTGGCCGAGTTCACCCTCGGTGAGGACACCGGCATCCTCGAAGCCGCGGCGGCGGTGCGCGTGGCCGCGCGCAGCCTCGACCAGCTGCGGGCCCGCGGCACCGACAGCCGCGGCCTCAGCCCCGGCGCCCTCGACATCCTCATCCGGCTGAGCACGGCCGAAGCCAACGTCAAGGACCTCGCCGCGTCCGCCGGGGTCAGCTCACGCAACGTCACCGGCCTGGTCGACACCCTGGAGCGCGCCGGGCACGCGGAACGGCTCCCCGACCCGCGCGACCGCCGGTCGGTGCTGGTCCGGATCACCGACGACGGCCGGACGTGGCTCGAGGAGTTCCGCCGTCCGTCGCAGCTGGCGATGGCCGCGCTCTTCCACGGCTTCACCGCCGCCGAAACGACCCAGCTGCGGCACCTCTGCCTGCGTCTCGCCGAGAACCAGCAGCGTCTCGCCCGCCACCTGGAGGACCGCTGAGCGGGGTCAGTCCCGCAGATCTTCGGCGGTGAACGAGCGGCGCCCGGTGAGCCGGGCCAGGTGCGTTTCCAGGGTTTCGAGCTGCCCGAGCCCGATCCGGTCGGCCCAGCGGCTGCGCACGTCGTCGAACAGCGCGCCGCCGACGGTCATCAGCTCGTGGCCCCGGGGCGTGACCCGCAGGCGCTTGCGGCGCGCGTCGGCGGGGTCGGGCTCGCGGTCGACGTAGCCGAACCCCTCCAGCACGGCGATGGTCTGCGCGGCGGCCTGCTTGGTGACCGACAGCCGACGCCCGAGCTCGGAGGCCGTGTCCGCGCCCGCGTCGACGGCACGCAGGGCGAACTCGTGCACCGGGCGGACACCTTCGTGGCCGCGCTTCGCGAGCTCCACGTTCACTTCGTCGACCATGGAGTGGAAGCCGCCGAGCAGCAGAAGCGCGAGCTCGGCACCGCTGGACTGCGCCATGGGGCCGATCATACGAGGCCGACGAGATGGACAAGTGGCTTGTCTATCACCTAGGGTTGGACAAGTCACTTGTCTATTGCCTCGGAGGAACCCCATGCCCGGTGTCGATCACCACCGCGTCCGCGTCAACGGAACCGAACTGCACTACGTGGCCGCCGGCACCTCCGGGTCCCCCGTCCTGCTGGTGCACGGCTTCCCGGAGACCTGGTGGGTCTTCCACAAGCTGATCCCCCTGCTGAGCGAGCACCACCGGGTGTTCGCGGCCGACCTGCGCGGCTTCGGCGACTCGGCCACCGCCACCCCGGACCACGACAGCGCGACGGCGGCGAAGGACCTCAGCGAGTTGATCGCGTCCCTGGACGTCGGACCGGTCCACCTCACCGGCCAGGACATCAGCGGGCCGACGACGTTCCGCGTCGCCGCGACCCACCCCGAACTCGTCCGCAGCTACACGGGAATCGAGACGGCACTCCCGGGATTCGGCGCCGAGTCACTCGCCGACGTCACCCACGGCGGCGCCTGGCACATCGGCGTCCTGGCCGCGCCCGGCATCCCGGAGATGCTCCTCGCCGGACGCGAGCGCGCGTTCCTCGCCGGCTACGCGATCCCGTCGCTGGTCGCCAGCCCCGACGCGTTCACCGACGCCGACATCGACGAGCTGGTCCGCTCGTACGCGCGTCCCGGCGCGTTCGCCGGCGCCGCCGGTCTGTACCGGTCCCTGCTCTCGGAAGGGGACGAACTCCGGCGGCTCGCGGCCCGGAAGCTGGACCTGCCGGTGCTGGCGGTGGCGGGTTTCTCGGACCGCACGCCGGCGACGTTGCGGCAGGTCGCCGCGAACGTGACGGCGGTCCACATCGACCGGATCGGCCACTACGTGGCGATGGAAGCACCCGACCGGCTCGCGGCCGCCCTGCGCTCGTTCTACGCGGACCTCGACCGCGATCGCGAGTAGTCCGCTGCTCGGTCGTCAGGTCCTGGTGACGGCCCGTTTGACGGTCTTGATCACCGGCGCGGTCTCGACGTGCGTGATGGCGGGCAGTGCGGCCACCCGGGTGGTCAGGTAGCGGTACAGGTGCTGCTGGTCCGCGCAGACGACGCTCGCGTACAGGTTCGTCGGCCCGGTCGTGGCGGCGGCGAACGCGATCTCCGGGTGTTCCGCCAGGGCCGTGCCGGCCTCCTCCAGGTACGCGGGTGGGACCGAGAGCCACAGCAGGGTCCGGGGGCCGACCCCGAACAGGCGGCTGTCGACGTCGATGTCCAGGTACAGCACCCCGCGTTCGCGAAGCTCGGTCATCCGGCGCCGGACCGTGGTCGACGACCAGCCGGTCACCGCGGCCAGCTGCTCGAACTCGGTCCGGCCGTCGGTGGCGAGCGCGGCGAGGAGCCTGCGGTCGCCGTCGTCGAGCCGCACCGGCCCCGGCCGGTGCGGCACCGGCGGCGGGCGCAGCCGGTCGACCGCCTCGTCGTCCAGCGAGCCGAGCTTCGCGACCAGGCTGTCCGGGCCGCCGTAGTACGCGTGCAGGACGGAGTGCGCGGTCACTCCCTCCACGCGTGGGGTGCGCGGAAGCTTGGTCAGCAGCAACGCTTCGCTGTCGGCTTCGCTCTCGGTCTGGACCGTGCAGGTGATCTCCGTGCCGCCGGAGGTGATGCTCACCCAGGACGTGTCGGGGCGGCGGGCCAGCGCCTCGGCGACCGGGACCGACGCGGCGGGCGCGCAGCGCACCCGCAGGAACCACAGCACCGCGCCCAACGCGACCGGGTCGACCCCGCCGAGCACCCGCACCGCCCCCGCCGACCGCAGCCGGGCGTACCGGCGGGCGACGGTGCGATCCGACACGCCGAGCACCGCCGCGATCGTGCTGAACGGGGCCCGGCCGTTGACCTGCAAGGCGTGCACGAGCCGGCGATCCAGCTCGTCGTAGTCGGATTCCACCGCTCCGAGCGTAGTCCGCGCCGGATATCGGCGAACTCGCGTCCGTTTCTGGCTTGGTCGCCGCGGTGGCCGGAGGGTTGCTCTCGTCCTGATCGGCACAACCAGGGGAGAACTCATGGACACCGACGTGCTCGTCGTCGGCGCGGGCCCGACCGGCCTGACGCTGGCCCACGAACTGCGGCTCGCGGGGGTGTCGGCCGTGCTGGCCGACAAGCTGGCGCAGCGCAGCACGTTGTCGAAGGCGGGCGGCGTGCAGTCCCGCACGCAGGAGGCGTTCGACCAGCGCGGCTTGCTGGAACCGTTGCTGGCGACGGGAAACTTCCCGGCCGGCACCGCCCACTTCGCGGGCATCACGCTCCCGCTCACCCGTGGCCGGCACCGTCATCCGTGGCGGTCCATCCCGCAGGTGGTGATCGAGGGATTCCTCGAACAGGGCCTCCCGGTGCGGCGCGACCACGAGCTGACCGGCATCGCCCAGGACGGCGACGGAGTCACCGCGACCTTCGCGAGCGGCGCTGTCGTCCGCGCCCGTTACCTGGTCGCCGCCGACGGCGGTCGCAGCACGGTGCGGTCGCTGCTGGGAGCGGAGTTCCCCGGCCGGCCGGGCACGATGACGACCGTCGCCGCCGACGTCCGGCTGGGCGGCGTCGACCTGGCGATGACGCACGGCCGGAGCGAGGACGGGCACTGGGTGTCGGTGTTCCCGCTCGGCACCGATCCCCAGGGCAGGCCGTTGCGCCGGCTGGCACTGGGCGGACCGGGCCGGTCACTCCCCCGCGAGGCCCCGGTCACCGAGGACGAGATCCGCGAGGGGCTGCGTGCCGTCTTCGGCTCCCGGGTGCGGCTGCTGGAACTGCGTTACGCGCGCCGCATCACCAACGCGGCAAGGCAAGCCGCGCAGTACCGGCACGGGCGGGTGTTCCTGGCGGGCGACGCCGCCCACGTCCACCTCCCGATCGGCGCGCAGGGCATGAACACCGGAATCCAGGACGCGCTGAACCTCGGCTGGAAACTCGGCGCCGCGGTGCACGGCTGGGCGCCGCCGCACCTGCTCGACACTTACCACGCGGAACGCCACCCGGTGGCGGCCGCCGTCCTGCGCAACGTCCAGGCGCAGAGCCTGCTGATGGACCAGCAGGGCACCGGAGACCCGGATCTGGTGGCTGCCAAGGAATTGTTCGCGGCTCTGGCGGAGCTGCCGGCGGTCCAGTACCACCTCGACGACATGCTGTCGGGGATGGGCATCCGCTACCCCATGCCGGGCGCCGAGGACCAGCCGCTCGTCGGTCTTCCCGCACCGGACCGGGATCTCGGCCCGATCCGCTCGCACGAGCTGCTGCGGAGCGGGCGTGGTGTCCTGATCGATCCGGCCGACAGGTATGCCGAGGTCGCCACCCGGTGGAAGGACCGCGTGGACCGCGCGGGCCTGGGGGCCGACACCGAGCCGATGCTCGTCCGGCCGGACGGTTACGTGTGCTGGGCAGGGAAACCGGACGACCTCGAACCCGCGCTCGCTCACTGGTTCGGCGAGCCACACTGATTGCGGTTTCTCGCCCGGGAATGCCCCGGACACCGGAACATTTCTCAAAAATGTTGGTAAAATTCCGCGTGCTCGGGGTCACCGGGTGGTTCCCTCTGTTAGGTAACTTTCCTAACTAACGACGGAGGGTCCCCGCCCATGTCATCCCGCAAGCGCTTCGCTGTAGTGGCCGCCGCGGCTCTGACGCTCATCGCGCCGCCGCTCGGCGTCAAGGCCGCCGACGCGGCCGGAACGACCACCGCTTCCCCGGCCTCGGCGGACAAAACGTACACGGCCGCCGAGGTGCTGGCCGGCGTCAAGAAGAACAGCACGACCGCGAACAAGGTCAACTCCAAGCCCCACATCAACACCATGACGCGATCCCAGAACGTGAACGTGTTCCAGGTGTCGTCGGGTGTCTACGCCTACAGCTCTTCCCTGGCCGTCGACGACGACGGCAGCGACCCCGACCCCGACCCGGACCACCAGGGCGAGACGACGTTCCAGGACAGCAACGGCAAGCAGCTGGCCGCGCACCACGTCCCGTTCTACGTACTGGGCGACGACTGCTACGACCGCAAGAGCCCGTGCCCGCACTTCTTCTACAAGGAGCACGGCATCAAGGGCCGCCAGTTCGCGCTGATGTTCTACAAGAGCAAGGTGATCGGCGCGATCTTCGGCGACACCCAGACGGGGAACAACCAGACCACATCGGACAACGACTCCCGCGAACTGGGCGAGGCATCGGTGAAGGCGGCGTCGTCCCTCGGCATCCCCAGCAGCGGCACCACCGGCGGCGTCGACAACGGCGTGACCGTGGTGATCTTCTCGGGCTCGTCCTGGGTCGTCAACGGTGCGAACGCCAACCTGAACGCCAACGCCCAGGCTCTGGTCCAGAAGGCACTGGACAGCCTCGGGAGCAGCATGGGCGTCTGAGTCCCCGCGATCACCGGGAGGTGGCCGCGCCAGGACGTCACCGGGTGCTTCGAGCCGGGGCGAAAACCCGGCGCGGCCACCGCGGGCGTTCTGCGATAATCACCGCTGTGAACAGTCGCAACACCATGCCGGGAGTGCATTTCCTGCTCTCGATGGCCGACCGGGGCGACGCGGCCGCGGCGCGGCAGCGGCTGGGGATCGGCGAGCCGCAGCCGCTCACCGACGGGAACGCCGCGTGGGAGCTCGATCGGCTCGACGCACCCAGGTCGGTCCAGCTGTGGATGCTCGAGCGAGACGATCCCGTCACGAACCGGCTGGTGTTCCACCAAGCCGACGTCGACGCGGCGCACAAACGTGACATCCTGCGCGGCCTGCCGTTCGGCACCGCCGCCGGGCCATTGCCGGTGCGGATCGACTGCGGGCGGTCGTACTGCCCGCACCGGGAACCGGACATCCCGGTCAGCCGGCGGGGACTGATCGGCGGGCTGCGCGAGGCGCGGACGATGGGGTCGGCCCGGACGGCGGTGCGCGCCGTCGGCAAACCCGACTGGGCCGCCGTCGCCGAGGCGGATCGGGAAGAGCCGTTGCCCGGCTTCACGCGCTGGGCGCTGGGGGTGCGGATCGACTGCCCGCCGGAGGTGCGCGCGCAGTTCGGCTCGCACCCCAAGTTCACGAACCGGCTCCGCCGGGCGGGCATCGTCGAACTGCGCGACTTCGTCCTGCTCGGCCGGCCGCCCGGGGACGTGCTGGCCGTACTGCGGCTGGGCACCCGGCTGTTCCCTCAGCGCGCGGAGGAGGCCGCTGTCCTGCTGGCGCCGATGGTGCGCGCCGAGCTCGGAGCGAACCCGGACGCGTGGGCGGTGCTGGCGCAGCTGCTGCCGACGTTCGCCGGGACGGTGCCCGAACTGGTGGCCACCAGCGGCGCCATCGCGCGGGTGTGAGTGACGGGCGGCTGGATTCGAACCAGCGTGTCCCTCCTTGCGGAAGAGGTGCGACTGCCTCTGCGCTACGACCCGTCGTCACGGATGCTACAGGGGGAAAAGTGGGGTACCGGACGCGGTTGCCGGTCGTCGACCTGACCGACCGGCGGGCGCTGGTGAGCTGGCAGCCGGCCCCGCCCGCGGTGATCGCCGAGGCAGAGCGGCTCAAGGAAGCCGCACTGCTCGACTTCGGGCTCGCCGAGTCCGTGGTCGGCTCGTGGCTTTACACCAAGTGCCGGTACCAGATCGCCACGACGGCGATCGACACCGCCGCGGTCGTCGCGTCCGGCGACGGCACGTGCCTGCTGCTGTTCAACCCCGGCTTCTTCGTCGGGATCGGGCTGGACGGCGTCAAGTTCGTGCTGTTCCACGAGGCCCGGCACCTGGTGCACCGGCACCTGTTCGCCCAGCCCGAGCTGCGGGAGGACCCGGTGTTCACGCTCGCGGCCGAGGTGGTGATCAACCACGTCGCCCTCGTGCGGCTGGGCCGGGGGCTGCCCCGGTCGGACGGGAAACCGACCGGAATCGACCCCGCGGACATCCACGCGCGGTACGTCGAAGACCTCACCGCGCAGGACCTGCTTCCCTTGGCGTACGACGATTTCACCGGCACCGACCTGACCGTCTACACGGAACTCAAGCGCATGAAGCATCCGCCGGTGCCGGCACCGCTGTGCGTCCACGTGACCCACCGGCTTCCGGTGGACCAGGAGACGGTCGACGCGACCGTGTCGTCGGCGTTGCTGAACTCGCTGCTGGCGGCCCGCCGCGGCAACCCGGTCGCGGAGTCCGAGCTGCTCGATCTGATGGGACGCACCGAGGACACGGCGAGCCGGATCTGGGGGAACCTCGGCGCGGGCGCGCTGCGGGGCGTGACCGCACGGACCGGCAAGGTCGACTGGTGGCAGCGGTGGCTGGTCGACGTGCTCGGCTCGAAGCTGCGCGAGGGCGAGCGGCTGGTGTACCCGAAGAAACGCGGCGCGGTGCTGGCGGTGCTCGGTCATGAGCCGATGCTGTCGCGACGCGGACCGGTCCGGGACAAGGTGCTGGTGATCGCGTACGACACGTCCGGGTCGATGCCGGCGAGCGTGCTGGACTGGATGATCGAGCTGGTCGGCGAAATCGAGGGCGTGCAGGCGCACTGGCTGTCGTTCGACGGTGTGGTGATGCCGTTCCGGCCGGGAGAGCCGGTGTACGGCGGTGGCGGCACCAGCTTCCAGGCCGTGGTGGACCACGTCGAGGGACGGTCCACGGTGGCGGGCAGGTACTTCGAGGAACGCCCGGACGCCGTCGTCGTGCTCACCGACGGGTACGCCCCGCCCGTGACACCGGCCGAGCCGGACAAGTGGATCTGGCTCATCACCGAGGGCGGCGACGACTGGCCCGACGCGCACACCCCACCCATGGCCTGCCACCGCGTGCGGCCCGTGACCGGAAGAACCCGATGACCGAGACCGCGCGCCCGGCCTGGCGACCCAACGCGACCTACCGGACCGACCCCGGGAGCGGGTCCCGGCTGACCGCCTTCATCGACGCGATGATCGACATCGGCCAGACCGGGCAGATCTTCGGCACGCACGGCATCGGCAAGACCGCCACCTTCTTCTCGCACATCGCCGAGGCGCACCCCGGCACCGAACTGGTGTTCGTGCCCGCGGCCAACCTCACGCCGGACGACCTGCTGATCAACGCCCCGGTGCGGGAGGACGGCGAGTTCGTGCTGCGGCAGCTGGTGATGAGCCAGCTGAGGCCGGGGAAGCCGTTCGTGCTGCTGATCGACGACTCGCTGCAGGCGGCGGAGACCATCCAGTCGCAGCTCATGCAGATCGCGGGCAACTGGACGCTGGGCGAGTACGACCTGCGCGCGCTCGGCTGCGTCGGCGTGTTCCTGACCGACAACGAATCACTCGCCGAGACCTCGGCGCGGCGCAGCGACCTCGCGATCCTGGACCGCATGGTCACCGTGCGGGTGACCGCCAACGACACGGCCTGGCGCGGCACGCTCGCGGCGCGCCACCGTGACCGGGATCTGCGTGCGTTCTTCGGCGTGTGGAGCTCCCTCGGGCCCGGGCTGCGCGAGGCGCTGTCCCCCCGCACGATGGAGCACATCCTGGCCCTCGCCCGCGAGGAGTTTCCGCTGAGCTGGGCGCTTCCGCTGGTCAACGGCGAGCGGCTGCGACTGGCGGAGACGCTCGGCAAGAAGAGCGTCGACCGCACCGCCGAGATCCTCGGCAGGCTCGCCGACGCGCTGGGCGTGCGCAACCCCGCCACCATCCCGGATCCGGTCCGGCAGGTGCTGCGGGCCGCGCTGCGCAACCGCTGGAGCGTCCTGCTGCAGGGGCCGCCGGGCTGCGGCAAGACCGAGCTGGTGCGCGAGACGATCCGGGCCGGGCTCGGCCGCGATCCGCTGTACTTCTCGATGCCGGTGACCAACGTCGAAGACCTGTGCGCCCCGATCCCGACCTCGGACGGGACGCTGGAGAACCTGATCGCGCGGCCGTTCACCGGCCGGGAGCCGAAGGCGATCGTGTGGGACGAGTACAACCGCCCCAAGGACAAGGCGGCGTTCGCCCGGCTGATGGAGATCACCCAGGAGTGGTCGCTGACCGGGCGGCCGATCGAGAACCTGCGGGCCCAGGTGGCGATCCAGAACCCGCCCTACCACCTGGGGCGCAAGCTCCTGGTGTCCCGCAACAACATCGCGCAGGCGACCCGGTTCACCGCGTCGCTGGTGGTCGAGCCGGCCGACATCCCGGCCAACGAGTGGCTGATCCGCCAGTACGGCGGCGTGGCGGAGACCGTGCTCGAGTGGTGGAAGCACGACATCGACGACGAGGGCCGTGAGTGGATCACCAAGCGGACCATCGAACGGCTCATCAAGCTGCACGAACGCGGCCTGCCCCTGGAACTGGCCACGATCTACCTCGGCGACGGCGAGTACGCGCCGGTGCCGCTGACCGCGCTGGTGGACCGGCTGAACAACCGGCCGGTGACCGGTCTCGGCGAGCTGGCCAGGCAGGCCGGCCGGTGGGTGGAGCGGCTGCGGTCCGAGTCGGCGTCGGCCGAGGGCGGTGACGGCGGCGACGTCGTGCACCAGGTCCTGGCCAACGCCGAGCTGTCCCAGCTGCGCCGGCACCGCAAGGTCGTCGCGCGGCTGGTCGCGTTGCTGCCGCCCAAACTCCGGGCGACCTACCTCGTCGGCGTGACCGAAGACCGGCAGCGGTTCTGGATCGACGTCTTCACGAAGCTGATCTAGTGTCGCGCGTCTGAGGTTCGTTGACGGGTGGCGTGGGGCAGGATCTGATCTGCGGTCTTGGTTCAGGCGAACGGGTGGCAGCGGGTGTTCCAGCCGTCGATGAAGCCGCGGATCGCGGCGACGAGTTCTGTGACGTTGTCGAAGGATCCGCGGCGGATCGCCTGGCGGGTGATGATGCCGAAGAACACTTCGACCAGGTTCAGCCAGGAGCCCGAGGTGGGTGTGAAGTGCAGCGTGATCCTCGGGTTCCTGGCCAGCCAGTCGTTGACCTCGGCGTGCTTATGGGTGTGGTAGTTGTCCAGCACGACGTGTAGTTCGCGGCGGGGATAGGCCTTGGCCACTTTCTCCAGGAAGTCGAGGAACTCGGCTTTGCCGTGCCGGTCGTAGCACTGATCGGTGACCTTCCCCGTTGCGATCTCCAGTGCCGCGAACAAGGTCGTGGTTCCGTTGCGTTTGTAGTCGTGGGTGGCCTTCTCCGGCAACCCGGGACGCAGTGGCAGCATCGGCGCGGTGCGGTTGAGTGCCTAGATCTGGGACTTCTCGTCCACGCACAACACGAGCGCCTTCTCCGGCGGGTTCAGGTAGAGCCCGACCACGTCGCGGACCTTGGCCTCCAGTTCCGGGTCGGTGGAGAACTTGAACGTCTCCTGCCGCCATGGCTGCACGTGATACTTGCGCCAGGCCCTGGCCACGGTCGCGTCGCCGACACCGAGGTGCCGGCCGAGAAGTCGGCTCGACCAGTGCGTGACCGCCAACGCCTCCGGCGGTGGCTCGAGTGTGGCCGCGATGATTCCCACGTCGTCCACGGTTTTCGGCCGTCCGGAACGAGGTTCGTCGTCCAAACCCGCCAGGCCGTGCACCGCGAACCGGTCACGCCACTTGATCACCGTCGGACGCGAAACCCCGACCAGCCGAGCGGTGCCCGAGGTTCCGTGTCCGTCCGCGACCGCCAGGATGATCCGGGCTCGCTCGACGTGACTGGCCCGGATCGCCCGTGACCGTGTCCACGACTCCAGGATGACCCGGTCCTCGTCACTGACCATCAAACCCGACGAAGGCATGACCCATCATCGCAAACCCACAGCCGTAAACTAATTAACGACGCGCGACACTAGATCTTCGGTGCACGCTGCGCACGGCCGCCACATCGGCCGGCACCGGGGGCCGCTCGGGGATCCCGGCACTCGCCGCGTCCAGTCCGCGCCTGATGCTGGTGGCGATCCCCTTGCCCAGCACGAACCGGGTGGGGGTGACCGCTCGCCGGGTGCCGTCCAGCAGCCGGTGGGCGGCTCGGCTGCCGAGCCCGGTGTTGCTCAGCACGAGGTAACGCAGGCGATGCGGCCGTTCCGCGAGCGCGTCGGCGATGGCCGCGGTGGCCGCCTCGTCCAGCCGGTTGTCCGGGGCGTCGAGGACTCTCGCGGCCTTGACGCGCCCGAGATCGCACACCTCCGCCCCGGCACGGGCCGCCGCGATCACCAGCCTGGCCGCCGCCGCCGGCCCGATTCCGTTGCTGGCCAGGGAGATCCGGCGCACGTTCCCGGACTCGAGCGCCTCGGCGATGGTGTGCGCGCCCTCGTCGCCGAGCCGGGCCGCGGACACGTACAGCTCGCTCACCGCGCCGGCGGCCAGCACTGCCGCCAGGTGTGTCGCGCCGGCCGGGCCGAGCGGGTTGCCGCCCACGTAGAGCCGCTCGATGCGCCGGCCGGCCCCGGCCGCGGCGAGGATCGCCGCCACCAGCGTCGCCACACCGGTGGCGTCGAGGCCGGTCTGGACCAGATCGAGGGTGCGCAACGACCGCGCGGACTCGACGATCGCGGCCGCCGCGTCCCCGTCGCCGATCGGGTTGCGCTTGAGCCAGACCCCGGTCACCGTGCCGGCCTGCGGCGACATCCGCAGGCTGTCCGCGATCCGGCACACGGCGCCCGCGGTGATGCCGTTGCAGCCGAGGTAGAGGGTCTCCACCTCGCGCTCGACGGCCTGCCCGGCGACCTCGGCCGCGCCGTCGCCGAGTCCGTCGGTGCCGAGCAGGAGGTGCTTGATCACGCCGGGACGCAGCGCTTCCGTCACCAAGGCCGCGCCCGCCGGGCCGAGAGCGGACTTGCACAGGTCGAGCCGGCCGTCGGGAAGCGCCGTGCCGGTCGGGAAGTCCCGCCGTTCGGCGGTGGCCGTTCCGGTGCGCAGCCACGCCAGGAGGGGTTCGAGCCTGCTCACCACGCCGCCTCCCGGTAGTCCTTCAGGAACACCCCCGCGCTCGGCGTGCCCCGCTCGCCCCGCACGATCGGGTCGTACACCCTCGCCGCGCCGTCCACGACGTCCAGCGGGGTGCGGAAGCCGTCCCCGGCCAGCCGGTCCTTCTTCGGCATCGGGTTCTCGTCGGTGATCCAGCCGGTGTCGACCGAGCACATGTAGACGCCCCGCTCCGCGAGTTCGGGACCACTGGTGCGGGTCAGCATGTTGAGCGCCGCCTTGGCCATGTTCGTGTGCGGATGGCCGGCAGTCTTGTTCCGCACGGCGAACCGGCCCTCGACGGCGGTCACGTTGACGACGTACCGCCGCGGGTGCGGCGAGGCCAGCAGCAGCGGCAGCAGCCGGTCGCACAGCAGGGTCGGCGCGAGCGCGTTGACCAGCTGCGTCTCCAGCACCTCCGCCGCGTCGAGCTCGCCGACGCGGACCGACCAGGAGTTGACCGGCGAGGTGTCCGGCAGCAGCCCCGCCTCGTCGAGCTCGGCGAGGGCCAGTGCGCCCGTGCTCTGCCCCAACGCGAGCATGGGGCTGAACCCCGGGGCCAGCAGGGCGTTCGACGGCAGCGCGCCGGTCTCGCCGCCGATCAGCGCCGCGTACGACTCGGGTGGCCGCCGGACGGTCTGGGCGGCGTTGTTGACCAGGATGTCGAGCGGCCTGCCGTCCGCGCGCAGTGACTCGGCCAGGCCGAGTACCTGGCGTGGATCACGCAGGTCGATGCCGAGCAGCGTCAGCCGGTCCAGCCACCGCGCGCTGCCCGGCACCGCCTCGAAGCGACGCTGGGCGTCGCCCGGGAAGCGGGTCGTGACCAGCAGCTCGGCCCCGTCCCGGAGCAGCATGAGCGCGAGCTGGAAACCGATCTTCACCCGCCCTCCGGTGAGCAGCGCGCGGCGCCCGGTCAGGTCCGTGCTCGCAGTGCGGCGCTCGGCGTTCTCCCGTGCGCAGGGCGGGCAGAGCCGGTGGTAGAACGCGTCCACGAGCCGGTAGGGCTCCTTGCAGACGTAACAGCGTCTCGTCCCGGCCAACGGGCGTGCCACCGCCTCCGGGTCCGGTCGCAGCGGCGCATCCTCCCGCCGGTCCAGGGCACCCGTCGCGGTGGCGGCGTCGATCGCCGCGTCCGCTTCGGCGCGTTCCGACGTACGCACCTTCTTGCGGCGCTGCCGCCCCTCGCGGGCGAACGACTCCGCCACCCGCTCGGCCTTCAACCGCACCGGATCGTCCACCGGCAACGCCCGCAGCCGCGCGACGGTCTCGTGGAACGCCGCCAGCTCGGCTTCGCTGACCATGCGGGTTCCCTCCTGCGGTTCCGGCCGGATTCGCCTCGGGAGGGCGGCGCACCTGCTCCGCGCACCAGGACCGGGCCTGCCAGGGCGGCCGGATTCGAACCGGCGTGCACCGGATCCGCAGTCCGGGGCGCCTGCCTCTGCGCTACGACCCTGGCATTGCCGAGATCGTATCCTCCCGGCCGGGAGGGCCACGCGCGGAGTGCTCGACGACGGTCGGCAACCGCAACCGGCACAAGGGTTCTCACGAAGAAGGCGTGAGGTTCTGGCAAAGAGCAGGGGGAAATTTCGGCTCCACGGCCAGGATTTCGCCGCAGCCGCCGCCCTTGGCCGAGGCGAAGCTCGCCCAGCCGTTCCCCGCCCAGCGGTAGGCGACGCGGTTCGGGGACTGACCCGCGTGCCGCTGCAGGTCGTGGATCAGCCAGTTCTGGTCGCACGCCCGGGTCGTGCCCGGGTACTCCGCCTCCGCGCTGAACTCCGCCAGCGCGACCCACGCCCTGTCGCAGTGGTCGGCGGGCGGTTCGCACCCGAGCATCTTGTCGCACTGCTTCCAGCCGCCGGGGGCCGGATGCCAGGCGTCGCCCGCGTTGACGACCACCGGCCGCTTGCCGATCGGGGCTGCCGTCTTCATCGGGAAGTCGGCCGGGACCCGCCGGCAGTCCGCGCCGTCCTTGGTCTGGAACACGACGCCGGCGTCGATCCTGTCCGCGGTCTCGGTGACCTGGGCGTGCGGGCCGACGGCACAGCCGGGCAGGTCGACGTGCAGCACCGCACTGTGGTCGTCCGGGCCCGGCCGGATGTCGGTGACCCACGCGGACTCGTCCGCCCGCGGAACCGCCACCGGCGGAGTCACCACCACCGGTGGCGGCTCCGTGAACGTGGTCTTCGGCGTGGCCGTGCTCCGGTACGGGATGTTCATCGCCAGCACCAGCCAGAACACGAGCCCACCGGCGGCGAGCAGCCCGAAGCTCCACAGCACGGGTCTGACGAATCTCGACATCGACGTTTCCCCCTCACCGTTGCCGGCGGCAGCCTACCCGGGAACGCCGGCCTTCGTGCCCGTGATCAGCATCGCGTGCCCGAGCACCTTCGGATGCCGCAGCGGGAACGGCAGGGGCACGGCGTCGGCCAGGCTGCCGAACTCCGCGATCGCGGCTCCGGCCCGGCCGACCGCGTCCCGGACGTCGTCGAGCGAAGGGTAGAAAGCCGGGTCGCCGAAGAAATCCAAGAAGACGTACCCACCACCCGGCCGCCGGACCCGCAGTACGGCGCCGCTCAGCGCCGCGAACACGGCGAGCCGGGTGCTGCGGATCCAGGTGCGGTAGCGCGGTTTGCGCTCGCTCGACATCGGCCGATTCTACCGTTTCCCTCCGGCCCGTTGCACGAAATCGCATTTTGTGGCTCACCGGAGGGGCCCATAGTGTCGAATTCATGGAGTGGAACTTTCGGACGGCCGAAGAACTCGCGGCCGCCTTGCGGGCCGGTGAAGTGACCTCGGTGGACCTGACCGACGAGGCGATCGATCGCATCGAGCGGGACGACAAGGCGATCAACGCGATCTGTGTGCCGGACTTCGACCGTGCGCGGGCTGCCGCACGCCGTGCCGACGAGGCGCGCGCCCGCGGTGAGGACCGGCCGCTGCTCGGTATTCCGGTGACGGTCAAGGAGTCCTACGACGTCGCCGGGCTCCCCACGACCTGGGGCATGCCGCCGCACCGGAACTTCAGGCCGGCCGAGGACGCGGTGCAGGTGTCGCGGCTCAAGACCGCGGGCGCGGTGGTGCTCGGCAAGACCAACGTGCCGCTGGGACTGCAGGACATCCAGAGCTTCAACGAGATCTACGGCACCACCAACAACCCCTGGGATCACGGCCGCACGCCGGGCGGGTCCTCCGGCGGGTCGGCGGCGGCACTGGCGTCCGGGTTCGGCGCGCTGTCCATCGGCTCCGACATCGCCGGTTCGCTGCGCACCCCCGCGCACTTCTGCGGCATCTACGCCCACAAGCCGACGCTCGGGCTGGCGGCGAACCGCGGCATGGTCCCGCCGTCCGAGCCGGCCTTGCCCGTCGACCTCGACCTCGCCGTCGTCGGCCCGATGGCGCGCAGCGCCCGCGACCTCACGCTCCTGCTCGACGTCATGGCCGGACCGGACCCGCTGACGCTCGGCAAGGCGTACGACGTGACGCTGCCGCCCGCGCGCCACGGGCGGCTCGGCGACTTCCGGGTCCTGGTCCTCGACGAGCACCCGCTCATTCCGACCGCGTCCGCCGTGCGCGCGGGCGTGAACCGGGTGGCCGGCGCGCTCGCCGACGGCGGCGCCCGCGTCGAACGGCACAGTCCGTCAATGCCCGATCTGTCCGAAGCCGCGACGCTCTACATGCAGCTGCTGATTTCGAGCTCCACCGCGCGTTTCCCCGTCGATTCGATCGAGCAATTGCGCGCCCGCGTCGCCGGAATGGGCGCGGACGACAGTCTCGACGCCGTGCGGCTGCGCGCCATGCTGTTCAGCCACGCGGACTGGATGGCGGCGAACAACCGCCGTGAAGTCCACCGCCACGGCTGGCGGCAGCTGTTCACCGAGTTCGACGCGGTGGTGTGCCCGATCACGCCGACACCCGCGTTCCCGCACGACCACCACCCCAATCCCCTGGAGCGGCGCATCGACATCGACGGCGCCGAGTACCCGTACTTCGACCAGCTCGTCTGGGCCGGTGTGGCGACCATGCCGGGCCTGCCCGCCACCGCCATCCCGGCGGGCCGCTCCCCCGAAGGCCTGCCGGTGGGGGTGCAGCTGATCGGTCCGCAGTTCGAGGACCGCACTCCGCTGCGGCTGGCCGAACTGCTGGAGCAGGAAATCGGCGGCTTCCAGGCACCGAAGTAGTACTTTCGGCCGATGTCGGTCCGCAAAAACCCTCCGAAAGACGTGGGCCATTTCGGGGTTCTCGCTTCGGCTCCGCTTCCGCTGTCGATCACCGTCCTAATGTGGCGGTGCTTGGTGATCTTGAACCGGAACCGAAGAGGGGAACCACCTTGCCCGACCGGACCAGACTTCTCGGCAGAACGCTCGCTGCGGCGGGCACCGCGGCGGCACTCGCGCTCGCCACGGCCGTTCCCGCGGCCGCGGCGGCGCCATCCACCGTCGAGCAGGACGTCGCGCAGCTGTACCAGGACGTCACCGATCTCTACAACGGCCTGCCCGCGGACGCGCTGCGCAGTGTCGACCGGCTCATCGAGTCGCCGATCCCGCACATCGGCCCGCAGAGCCGGGCCGCGCAGGGCCCGATCCCGGGCTGCACCGAGGGTTCGCTGCTGACGTATGCGAACAAGCTCGCGGCCCAGCTCACGCCGCTCGAGAACCAGGCGTTCGACGCGCTGTCGGGGCTCAGCCAGCTGTACGTCCAGGGCGTCGCGTCCGACAAGACCCCGCAGGTCTTCGGCACCGACGGCCAGTACACCCCGCGTGCCACCGAAACCATCGACAAGCTGCGCGGCTTCTGGGACATCGAGAGCTGGAACATCCAGCTCGTCGCCTGGAAGGGCACCGATCTGGGCAGCCAGGCGAAGATGGCGCAGACCTTCAGCCTCGGCCTCGCACCGGCGAAGGTGAAGGCCGCCGCCGCGCTGGCGACCAAGGTGCTCTACGAAGTGCCGGCGCTGCAGGGCGGCCGCCACCCGCTGCTGACGTTGAACGCGTTCTCCGCCCCGGCCGACAGCCTGGGCGGCAAGCGCGTGGCCCTCGGCGACGGCCTCCTCGACACGGTGAACGCCCTCGGCTTCGACGACGTCTCGGTGGAGTCCGTGGTCGGCCACGAGTACGGCCACCAGGTCGACTTCGCCCACGAGAACTACCCGCGCAACGAGTCGTCCGAGATGGGCCCCGACGCCTACGGCGGCTACTTCGTCGCGCACGCCAAGGGCTTCGCGTGGAACGCCCGCACCCAGCAGGAGGTCACCTACCTCGACGCGTCCATCGGCGACTGCTTCCACAGCCACGGCACCCCCGACCAGCGCAAGGCCGCCGGAGCTTGGGGCGAGAAGCAGGCGACGAGCCAGGGCAACCCGAACCGGATCGTCCCGACCGCGACGATGATCGAGAAGTTCCAGAAGGAGTACCCGAAGCTGATGCCGCCGGCCGATCAGTCTGCGGTGGCAGGGGTGGCCGCTGCTCGCGGTTAGGCTCCCGGGCCGTCTCCCCCGAACCGAGGGAGACGGCCCGTTTTTCAGGGCTGGGGCTCGACTTCGCAGTCGAGGTAGAGGAGCCCGTTGGCGCTGACCTCGGTGGTCCCGACGTTGCCCCCGGAGGTCAGCCACCAGCCCGCCGGCGGTGTCACGCGGACCTCGTACTCGCCGACCGGCAGCCCGGTGAACCGGAAATCGCCGTTGCGGTCGGTGTAGGTGGTGGCCCGGCGCTCGATGTCGTACAGCCCGACCATGGTGATCTTGATGCCCTTGAGCCCCTCGCCCGGGTCCTTGCGCTGGTTTTCGTTCTTGTCGTAGTAGCCGGCTCCTTCCGACTCGCCGGTCAGTCCGGGCACGGACGCCCGGGCGACGCCGATGTTGTCCCGCGGGTCGGTGTCGCCGTTCTGAGCGGTGAAGCCATCGGCGATCGTCACCCGGCCGACGTTCGCGGAGCCGGCGGGCACAATGCCGCGCAGGACGACGCTGACCGTCTGACCCGCGGGGATGGTGATCCCCTCCTGGTCGTGGCCGACGCCGGCCCAGTCGGTGATCTCCAGCTCCCACGAGTCGCCGTTCCCGCCACTGTCGTTGACGACCTTGACGGCGTCGACCGAGCCCCAGTTCGCGAACTTGTAGGTGACCGTGGCGGTGTCACCGGCGTGGTAGGTGAGCTTGTCGAACCGGGTGGAAACGACGTGAACGTTCGGTTCCGCGGTCGCGGCGACGGCGGGCAGCGCGCCCGCGAGCAGGGCGGCCGAGCATGCCGCCGCGATGAATATGGGTTGTCTGAAACTGGAGAACATCGACACGACTCCCCTTCGTCCGGAGGCGGGAAGATCCCGCTCGGAGTTACACGCCGCTGCGGCGCGAAGGGTTTATCCGGAGTTGTGCCGGCAACGACCGGTGGGTGCGTTTCCACAGCCTGCCCGAATCCAAGCGCTATCCCGACGTCGACGCCGAGTACGACAAGCGACGAGGTCGAAACCGACCCGGACTTCCTCACCTACATCCACCTGTACGCCAGCCGCAGGCTTTGGGGGCCCGGTCTCGTGGACGACCTGCTCCGCGCCGCCGCCCCGACGCCCCGAAACGCCGTCACACCGGCTGGCTCTCCGTTCATCCCTCCGGCTTCTGAGCCACCGCGGAGCGGTACCGGCCCGGAGTCTGCCCGACCAGATCCGTGAACGCTTCGATGAAACTGGTCGGATTCGCCCAACCCAGCCGAATCGCCGTGTCCGTGACCGACGCTCCGTCGCCGAGTTCGAGCAACGCCCGCTGGATCCGCAGCAGCGTGCGCCACTGGTGGAAGCTCATCGACAGCTCGCTGCCGAACAACCGGCTGAGGGTTCGCTCGCTCGACCCCGTCCGGTGCCCCAGTTCCGCCAACGTCGCCGGGCTGGCCGGGTCAGCATGCAGCACATCGGTGACGGCCTTGAGGCGCGGGTCCCCCGGCTCCGGAAGGCGCAAGGGTTCCCGCGAGGCGCGGGAAAGCTCCGAGATGACGACCTCGAGCAGCAGACAGACACGAGCGGGGTCGTCGTCGCCGAGCAACGCCAGGTAAGCCTCCCGCATCAGCGCACTCGCCACGAACACCGAGGGCTCCGACGGCAGCCGCTCGGCCGAGGCCGCCGGGACCCGGAGCAGGCGGATGTCGGTCTCGCCGTGGGAACGGCTGCTGTGGACGTAAAACGGGGGCACCCATGTGATGCGGCTCGCCGGCGCCACCCACGTGCCGACCTGGGTCTTGGTGACCAGCGCTCCGGACGCTGCGTACCTGAGCTGTCCGAAATCGTGGCAGTGCGGGGCGACCTCCTCGCCGTGGACCAGGGGCCCGCAGGCGCCCGAAAACTCCTGAACACGTTCGGTCACGCCACCCACCCTAACCAAGTTTTGGCGGGTTTCCGGCGTTTCCTGGCGCGACACCGGTGGTACGCCCGCGCCGTGACGATCATCGTCGAGGTATGCGAACCATCACCCAGCACACGCTCGGCGGCCCCGACGTCCTCACCGTCGTGGACGCGCCGGAGCCGCGCGCCCGGCCGACCGAAGTCCTCGTCCGCGTCAAGGCGATCGGGCTGAACCCCCTCGAAGCGCGCCTGCGCGCCGGCGAGTTCCCGCTGCTCGGCCCGCCGCCGTTCACCCTCGGCTGGGACATCAGCGGCGTCGTCGAGGACGCGCCGCAGACCTGGCGGTTCCGGCCCGGCGACGAGGTGTTCGGGATGCCGCTGTTCCCGCAGGCGGCCAACGCATACGCCGAATTCGTGGCGGCGCCGGCATTGCACCTGGCGCGCAAGCCGGCGTCACTCTCGCACGTCGAGGCTTCGGCGTTGCCGATCGTCGGGCTGACGGCGTGGCAGGGCCTCGTCGACCTCGGCGGCGTCAGCGCGGGCGACCGCGTCCTGGTCCACGGCGGTGGCGGCGGGGTCGGCCACGTCGCCATCCAGATCGCGAAATCCCGCGGCGCGCACGTGATCACGACCGCCGCCGGGAGCATCCGGGAGTTCGTCGCGGGGTTCGGCGCCGACGAGGTGATCGACTACACGACGGTCGACTTCGCCGAGGTGGTCCGCGACGTCGACGTCGTGCTCGACACGATCGGCGGCGACACCGCCGAGCGCTCGCTCGCGGTGCTCCGCCCCGGCGGCCACCTGGTGACGGCGGTCGCCGAGGAGGACTCGGCGCTCATCGCCAAGTTCGAGGCAGCCGGCCTGCGCTTCAGCGGCATCGCGGTCGACCCGGATCCGATCGCGCTGCGCGGGCTCGTCGACCTCGTCGAGCGGGGCAGGCTCCGGGTCCACGTGCAGGAGACGTTCCCGTTCGAGCGCGTCGCCGACGCCCACCGGCTCCTCGACGGCGGTCACCTCCGGGGCAAGGTCGTCCTCACCGTGTGACCGTCAGAGCCGCGATACCTGGTAGTGCGCGATCAGCCACTTCTCCCCGGCCCGGCGGACGATCACGCCGAGCTGCACCGAGATCGTCGGCCGGTCCGGGAAGGTGAAGTCGACGCTCGCGTACCCGAGCACCACGTCGTCGGCCAAGGTGCGGGTCTCCACGATCCGGTACTCCGCGATCATGCCGAGCGGCTGGGAGTCATAGTACGCCGCCACGCCGTCGCGGCCCACCGTGTACGGGTGGAGGCCCTGGAAGATCGCGTCTTCGGTGAAGTTCTCCGCCACCCGCTTCGGGTCGTGCGCGTCGACCGCCGACTTCCAGGCGTCCAAGACTCCGGTCAGGATGCTCATGACGTCAGTGTCCCGCGCTCTGGCCGCCGTCGACGTGCAGGATCTCGCCGGTCACGAACGGCGCGCCCTCCAGGTACACGATCGCGTCGACGATGTCGCTCGTGTCGCCCATCCGCCCGACCGGGTGCAGGCCCGCGAGCGCGTCGTGCGTCGACGCCGGGTGCATCGGGGTGCGGATGATGCCCGGCGACACCGCGTTCACGCGGATCCCGCGCGTCGCGTACTCGATGGCGAGGGACTTCGTGACCGCGTTCAGGCCGCCCTTGGTCAGCGACGCCAGCGCCGACGGCACCGCGCTGTTCGCGTGGTCGGTCAGGCTGGTCGTGATGGTGACGACGTGCCCGCCGCCGACCTCCAGCATCGCGGCGATCGCGCGCTGGGTCACCTCGAAGAAGCCGCGCTGGTTGACGCCGGTCACGAGGTCGAAGTCGGCCGCCGTGTACTCGGTGAACGGCTTCGCGATGAAGACGCCGGCGTTGTTGACCAGCGCGTCCACGCGGCCGAACGTCGCGAGTGCCTGGTCGATCACGCGGGCGCCGACGGCCGGGTCGGCGATGTCGCCCGGGACGGCCAGGATCCCGGCGTCGCCCGACGGGGTGATCGAGCGCGAGTTCGCGACGACGGCGTAACCGAGCTTGCGGTACGCCTCGACCACGGCCGCGCCGATGCCCTGGGAAGCGCCGGTGACGACCGCGACCTTCTGCGTGTTCATGGTTCCTCCTGGTGAGTGGACTTCCTGAGCCGAGGATGTGCCGGGTGTGAACCGGTGCGCCACGACCGGTTCGCTCACAGCTGGGAGGCCCCGGCTCCCACCGCACTAAGCTGCCCGTATGGAGCTACGCCAGCTTCGGTACTTCGTGGCGGTCGCCACAGAACTGAACTTCGGCCGGGCCGCGGAGCGGTTGCGCATCGCCGGACCTTCGCTGTCCCAGCAGATCAAGGCGCTCGAACGCGACCTCGGCGTCCGGCTCTTCGACCGCGACCGCCGCTCGGTGACGCTCACCGAGTGCGGCGAGTCGCTGCTGCCGCGGGTGCTCGCGCTGCTGGAGCAGGCGGACGAGCTGCGCCGCTCGGCCGCGGGGATCGCCGCGCGCGAGCCAGTGCGGCTGGGGTACGTCAACTGGCACCCCGCCGACCTGCTCGACCGCGTCGCGGGCGTCGCGCACCTGCACGTCGACACGTGGGTGCTGCCCTCGCACGCCCAGCTGCGGCGGGTCGCCGACCAGAGCATCGACCTGGCGATCTGCTGGGCGCGGGCCGCCGACCTGGCCGAGCACGACCTCGAAGCCCGCCTGCTCGGCGCCGACCGCCTCCACGCGATCGGCACCGGCGGCGCCGAGGTGGCGGCGAAGGACGTCGTCGTGCTCGTCGACGCCGACACCGCCAGCTGGGCCTCCTGGAACGACTACGCCGAGGAGTTCGCGCGGGTCACCGGCGCCCAGGTCGTGCCCACCCACGACGGCGGCGTCACCGGCCCGGCGTTCTTCGACCACGTCCGCCGGCTGCGGCGCCCGGTGCTCAACTCCCCCAAGGGCCAGACGACGCCGGTGCCGCCGGACCTCGCGCGCCGGGCGGTGACCGGCCCGGCGCCGCTGTGGACGTGGTCGCTGGTGTCCCGCCGCGACGAAACCCGCGCCCCGGTCCTGGCGACGATCGCGGCGCTGGCCCGGGACGTCGGCCCGCTGGACCTCGACACCGGGTGGGTGCCCGCGGACGACCCGCACGCGGGCCTCAGCCGAACGCCCGCACCGCCACGTCCTGCCAGTCTTCCCACGTCTTCAACCGGTCCTGGTACTCCTCGGTGACCGCCGGCAGGGACTTGCCGAGGAACATCCGCAGCGGCGGGTCGGCGGCGTCGACGAGCTCGAGGACGGCCGCCCGGGTCGCGTACGGGTCGCCGACGTCCCACTGGCCTTCTTCGACGGCCGGGTAGTCCGGGTTGGCCGTGCTCCGGCGCGAGCCGACGCCGAGCCAGTCCGTCGCGTAGGGGCCCGGCTCCAGGTTGGTGACGTGGATGCCGAACTCCGCGACTTCCTGGGCCAGGGACTGGGAAAGCCCTTCCAGCGCCCACTTCGACGCGTGGTAGGCGCCGATGCCGGGGAACGCGACGACGCCGCCCTCGCTGGTGACCTGGATGATGTGCCCGCGGCGCCGCGCCCGCAGGATCGGCAGCGCCGCCTGCGTGACCCAGAGCGCGCCGAAGAAGTTCGTCTCCAGCTGGGCGCGGACGTCGTCTTCGCTCAGCTCTTCGACGCGGCCGAAGTGGCCGTAGCCGGCGTTGTTGACCACGACGTCCAGTCCGCCGAAGTGGTCCGCGGCGCGCTGGACTGCGGCGAACGCGGCTTCGCGGTCGGTGACGTCCAGCCGCAGCGGCAGCACGGCGTCGCCGTAGCGCTCGGCGAGATCGGCCAGGTCGGCGGGGTTGCGGGCGGTCGCGGCGACCCGGTCGCCGCGGTCGAGGGCGGCTTCGGCCCAGTGGCGGCCGAAGCCCTTCGAGGATCCTGTGATGAACCAAATCATGCTTCCATGGTGAGCCCGTCCAGCCATGAGCACCAGCGATGTCTTCGCACATCTGCTGTGCGCATTGCGCATGGCTAGGCTGACGGCATGGCAGAAGTGACGCTGACCGGCCTGCGGGTGATCCGCGAGGTGGCGGCCACGGGTTCGTTCACCGCGGCGGCCGCCTCCCTGGGGTACACGCAGTCCGCCATCTCGCGGCAGGTGGCGATGATGGAAGCCGCCGCGGGCACGGCGTTGTTCGAGCGGCACGCCCGCGGGGTGCGGCCGAGCCCGGCCGGGGCGCTCCTGGCCCGGCACGCCACCACCGCGCTGGCGGTCGTCGACACCGCGGAGCAGGAGCTGGCCGGCCTGGCCGACCGGCTGGCGGGGCGCCTGTCGATCGGCGCCTTCCCGGCCGCGGCGGCGGTCCTGGTCCCCCGGGCGCTCGCCGTCCTGCGGACCCGCCATCCCGGGCTGGCCGTCACGCTCGAGGAGGGGGCGACCCCGGCGCTGCTCGCCCGGCTCCGCGGCGGGCGCACGGAGGTCGTGGTGATCGGCGTCGGCGCCGGGCTGCCCGGCTACGACCTCGCCGGCCTGCACCAGGACGTCCTGACCGAGGACGACCTGCGCGTCGCGGTCCCGGCCGGGCACCGGCTCGCCCACCGGCGCCGGGTGGACGTCACCGACCTGCGCGACGAGACGTGGATCGCGGGCCGCGGCGGACGCGGAGAGCCGCAGTTCGGCGCGTGGCCGACCCTGGACGAGCCTCGCGTCGGTCACGCGGTCCGCAGCTGGACCACGCGGCTGGGCATGGTGGCGGCCGGGCTGGGCATCACGCTGCTGCCGGGCGTGGCGGCCGCGTCTGTGCCCGCGGGGGTCGCGGTCGTGTCCGTCGAGGACCCGGCGTGGCGCGGGCGGTCGGCGGTGGTCGTTACGCGGCCGGGCCGCTCGGCGGGCGCCACCGCCGTGGTCGACGCGCTGCGGGAGCAAGCGGCCGAGCTACGCAGCTGAGCGGGGGCGCGGGCGGTCCGCAGTGGTCATCACCCGCCCGGGTCGCTCGGCGGGTGCCACCGCCGTGGTCGACGCGCTGCGGGAGCAAGCGGCCGAGCTACGCGGCTGAGCGGGGGGCGCGGGCGGTCCGCGGTGGTCGTTACGCGGCCGGGCCGCTCGGCGGGCGCCACCGCCGTGGTCAGCGCGCTGCGGGAGCAAGCGGCCGAACTACGCGGTCGACCGGGGGAAGGAACTCGCCCACCCACGGCCGGTGCGGCCGGGGGACAATCGGGGGTATGGAGCCCACCGGCCGGCCCAAGGAGCTCGGCGACTTCCTCAAGGCACGCCGGTCCCAGCTGACCCCGCACGACGTCGGCCTGCCGGACGCGGCCGCGCCGCGGCGGGTGGCCGGACTCCGCCGGGAGGAAGTCGCGCAGCTCGCCGCGATCAGCGTCGACTACCTGACGCGGCTCGAACAGGGACGCGTGCAGGCCTCTTCGTCGGTCCTCGCCACGCTCGCCCGCGCGCTCCGGCTGAGCGACGATCAACAGTCCTATGTGTACGAACTGGCCGGCAAGCCCTTCCGCCGGCCGCGGCGCCGGGCGGGTGAAAAGCTGCGCCCCGCCATGAAAAGGCTTCTCGACCGGCTGGCGGAGACACCCGCGATCGTGCTGGGTCACCGCCTCGACGTGCTCGCGTGGAACGAGTCGGCGGCCGCGCTGTTCACCGACTTCGCCCGCTATCCGGCGAACCGCCGCAACTACGTGTACCTGCTCTTCGCCGACCCGCAGGTGCGCGCCCTCCACACCGACTGGGAAGAAGCGGCCCGCACGGCGGTGGCGGCGTTGCACCTGGAGGCCGCGCGCGACCCGGACGCGCCGGAGCTGGCCGACCTCGTCGGCGAGCTCGCGGTGCACCACCCGGAGTTCCGCACGTGGTGGGCGGCCCACCACGTGACGAGCGCGGGTTACGGCGTCAAGCGGTACCGCCATCCGGTGGTCGGCGACCTGACGCTGGACTGCGACATGTGGGAAAGCCCGGACGGCAGCGGCCAGCGGCTGATGGTCCTGACGGCGGAGCCGGGCTCGCCCGCCCACGAAGCACTGCGGATCCTGGCGTCGTGGACGGCCGAACCCGCCGGGCGCCGACCCTGATCGAGCCGGGCGATCCCTGCTGACGTCGACGGCCGTGAACGGGCTGTGGCGCGCCGGGTCCGCAGCCGGACCGGCGCCCCGGCTCAGCTGCTGTGCACGTCGTACGTCAGGTGGTAGTCCGCGCCCTTCAAGGCGTTGAAGAACGCCGTCAGCGTCCCGATTCCCGCCTGCGTGTCCGTGATCGTCACCGTGCCGAGGTTGTCGTCCTTGCCGCTGTCCTCGTCGATCAGCGTCACCTTCACCGAGCTCGTGAACGCGCGCAGCGTGTTGAGCGTGACGTCGTCTCCCTTGCCCAGCTTGTGCGGGCCCGAGACGGTGACGCCGTTCATCTGCACGACGACGTCGTCCTTCCCGATCACGTCGTCCTTCTTGACGCACTTCAGGGTCTTGATGTGGAGCTGGGTCATGGTCCCTCCAGGACAATCGTGGTTGTACTGAAGACCAAGGGACCGGCGGCCGCTCCCAGATACACGCCTAGCGGCGCAGCAGTACCGCCGCCGCGGCGGCGCCGGCCACCACGACGGCCGCCAGTGCCAGCATGCTGATCCCCATGCCGTGCGCGAAAGCCGCGCGCGCGGACGCCGCCAGGCGCTCCCCCGCCGGGCCCGTCGCGACCGCGAGCGCACCCGCCAGCGAGCCTTCCGCCACCTCGCGCGCGGGCGGTGCCAGCGCCGCCGTCGCCGGGCGGACCGCATCCGTGTAGCCGGCGGAAAGGACGCTGCCCACGAGCGCGATCCCCAGTGCCGCCCCGACTTCGCGCGTCGCGTCGTTGACCGCCGAGGCCACGCCGTAATGCGACGGCGGCACGTTGTCGAGGATCGCGCTCGTCGCCGCCGGGGCCGTCACCCCGATCCCCGCGCCGAGGACGCACACCGCGATCGCCAAGGCGGCGTAGTCACTTCCCGCGTCCAACTGTCCGATGAGGACCATCCCGAGGACGACGACGGCGAGCCCGGTGCACGTCACCGCCCGCAGCCCGAACCGGCGGACCAGCGGCGCCGAAGCCAGCGACAGCGGGAACAGCGTCACCGCGACCGGCCACAGCGCCAGCCCCGACGCCAGCGCCGAATACCCCCGCACCAGCTGGAGGTACTGGGCCAGCGCGTAGAACATCCCGAACGCCGCGGTGAACTGCACGGTCACCGAGACCGAGCCGGCCGCGAAAGCCGCGTCGCCGAACAGGCGGACGTCCAGGAGCGGGGACGCGCGCCGCAGCTCGTACCCGGCGAACAGCGCGCCCAGCACCAGCCCACCCGCGATCGAGCCGAGCACGGTTCCGTTGCCCCAGCCCAGATCGGCGACGCGCAGGATGCCGAACACCACCGCGCCGATCGCCGAGGCGCTCAGTACCGCGCCGACGACGTCGAACCCGTGGGGACGGCGGTCGCGCGACGTCGGCACCGTCAGGCTCGCGGCCACCAGGACCACCGACAGCACCGCCGGCCCGAGGAACACCGAATGCCACGAAAAGCTCCGCAGCAGCACCCCGGCGAGCACCAGCCCGCCGAGCCCGCCGACGCCGGCCACCGCGGCCCAGATCCCGACCGCGCGACCGCGGCGTCCCGGCGGGAAGCTCGCGGTGATGATCGACAGCGTGGCCGGCATGATCATCGCCGCGCCGAGCCCGGTGACGGCCCGGGCCGCGATGATCCACGACGCCGTGCCGAGGAACACCGGCGCGGCGCAGCCGGCGGAGAACACCAGCAAGCCGAGGACGAGCACCCCGCGGCGCCCGTACCGGTCGCCCAGCGCGCCGGCCGGCAGCACCAGCGCGGCCAGCACCAGCGTGTAGACGTCGACGATCCAGGTCTGCCCGGCCTGGCTCGCGCCGGTGTCGGCGGCCAGCGCGGGCAACGCCGCGTTCACGATCGTCACCATGGCGATCACCAGGCCGACCGCCGTGCACATCACGCCGACCGTCCACGCGCGGCGGCCGGTCGACAGGACGACCTCCTCGGCGGCCTCGGGCTCCGCGCGCATGCACCCCGCTCCTCGTCCTCGGCACCGGTCCCCCGACGCTACGTCCGGGTACCGAGACTCACGGCCGGGTCCCGTCTCGGTTCCCGGACGGCTGGTCACCCGTTCGTGGCAACAAGACAGGGACGACACTGGGGGGACCGCCGCAGCGCCCCGAAAGGACTCCGATGACCCCCTCGCCGACCGACCTGCACGAGCTCCTCAGCGCGCGCGGCTGGTCCCTCGACGGCGAACGCGACCCCGGCGACCCGGCGTTCCCCGACGACCCGGAAGCCGGCTGGCACTACCCGGCCACGTTCGGCGGCCGGCACCTCAACGCGATCGGCTCCGCGACGCCGTCGCGGCTGCAGTGCTACTTCACGCTCGACGGCGAAGGCGCCGCCGTGGTCGCGCTCCTCCCGGCCGGGAACGTGCTCCGCAACGGCTGTCCCGAGCACGACACGGACGAGCGGCACGTCGACGTCGAGCGGATCGCCGCGGAACTCGACGTCTGGGAGCCACGGGCCCGGGAGCTGGACCCGCGAGCGCTCGTCGAGTGCCTGTTCTTCGGGCCGTGCCCGGACGGCGTCAGCTCGCGCGAGGCTTGAGGACGTCCTCGACGAGCGTGCTCACCATGCCGCGGGGGATGCTCGCGCCGGTCAGGGCGCAGTAGACGATCGGGCCGACCAGTGCGTCCAGGGCGGCGTCCGGCCCGAGCCCCGGTGAGATCTCCCCCGCGTCGATCGCGCGGGTGAGCAGGGCGCGTTCCTCGTCGCGGCGCGGACCGAGGTAGCGCTCGTGGAAGCTCCGGGCCGTGGCGGGGTCGTGCTGCGCCTGGGCGAGCAGTGTGAGCAGGACCTTGCCCGCCGGGTCGCGGGTGAGGAACCGCGCGAACGCCCGCAGGTAGCCGCGGATGCCGTCCGCCGTGGGCTTGTCGGCCGGGACCGGGAAGCGCTTGGCGCTGTCCTCGATCAGCGTGTCGAGGAGGATCTCGACCTTGGACGGCCACCAGCGGTAGATCGTCTGCTTCGCGACGCCGGCCCGGCGCGCGATCGCCTCGACGGTCAGGGCGGCGAAGCCGTGCTCGACGAGCAGGTCGTCGGCGGCGTGCAGCACGGCCAGGCGCGCGGCCTCGTCGCGCCGGTTGCCGGAGCGGGGGCGGTCGGTCATGCGGACACGATAGCGCCTCTGTCGAGACGCAACGTCTTGTCTAGACGCAACGTCGCGTCTAGTCTCGGGGTTCCGACCCACCGAAGGAGTACCCGTGTCCCCCAACCAAGCCCTCGTCGTCGGCGCCTCCCGGGGCCTGGGGCTCGTCCTCGCCGCCGAGCTCGTGCGCCGCGGCCGCCACGTCATCGCCACCACCCGCCGCGACAGCGCCGACCTGCGCGCCCTCGCTTCCGGCGGCCGGCTCGAGATCGAGCCGTTGGAGATGACGAGCGCCGGCGAGCTGGCCGCGTTGCGCGAGCGCCTGGCGGGGCGCCGGCTCGACCTGCTCTTCGTCAACGCCGCGATCGACCGCGGGAACGCGCCGATCGGCGACGTCCCGGTCGAGGTGTTCACCGAGGTCATGGTCACCAACGCGCTGAGCCCGCTGCGGACCGTCGAGGCCCTCGGCGACCTCGTGGTGCCCGGCGGCACCGTCGCGGTCATGTCGTCCGAGCAGGGCAGCGTCTCGCTCAACACCGAGGACGGCTACGAGCTGTACAAGGCCAGCAAGGCCGCACTCAACCAGCTGATGCGCAGCTACGCGACGCGGACCGCCGGCGACGGGCGGACCAAGCTGCTCATCGACCCCGGCCACAACCGGACGCGCCTCGGCGGCCCCGACGCGCCACTCGCGCCCGAAGAGAGCGTCCCGGCGGTCGTCGACGTCCTCGAAGCCCAGGCCGGCACGCCCGGCCTGCGGTTCCTGGACCGGCACGGCGAGCCCGTGCCGTGGTAGCGCTCAGCCGGCGTCGAGGACCGCGGACCGGCACAGCCGGAGCAGGGTCGCGCGCAGGTCGTCCTGGCTCAGGTGGTCCAGCCGGCGGTTGACCACGCCGAGGTCGCTGATCAGCCCAGTACGCGGCCTGCCGGCCGACCGTCGGCGCCAGGGCGTCGAGCTCGCGGGCGATCTTCTCGTGACGGCGCACGATCGGGTCACAGGCGGGCACGGGCTACGTCGCGGGCTGTGCGTCGCGCGGCTGCTGGACGACGGCTACGACGTGCGCCCCACGGTCCGTGACGCGAGCCGGGGCGAGCGGGTCCGGCGGCCGCTCGGCTCGCGGGCCGGCACCCTCGAGTTCGCGGTCGCGGACCTGATGTCCGACGACGGCTGCGCGTACGTGCTCCACGAGACACTGTGGACGGACCTCAACGCCCCCGGCCTGCCCGCGTACCGCCGCTCGAAGACTGCCGCCGAGCTTGCGGCGTGGGAGTTCATGGTCGCACTCGACGGGCCGATGACGCTGACGACGGTCCTGCCCGGCGCGGTGTTCGGCCCGATCCTGTCCGCGGACACGCTGGGCTCGACGCGGATCATCGCGCGCCTGCTGGCGGGTCTGGGCGACGCCGCCCGGAAGGTCCCGAAGCGGCAACTGCCGGACATCGCCGTGCGGGCGGCGGCGCTGTTCGACGTTCGCTTCGCGAGATCATGCCGGGCTTGGAGCGGCGCAACCGGCACAGCATCGAGAAGGCCCGTTCGGCGCTGGGGTGGACCCCGCGGCCGGCGCGGACGAGCGTCGTGGACTGCGGCAGGAGTCTGCTCGAGCACGGGGTCGTGGGTACGCTTCCGGGGTGAGTGGTCAGGAAGAAGGTCGGGGCCCGCTGGCCGAGCGGATCGGGCAGCGGATCGGCGGGCTGTCGGCCGCCGAGCGGCGGGTGGCCGAGTACCTGTGGAAGCACCCCGGGATGATCGTGCTGTCGACCGCCGGGGAGCTCGGCGAGCTGAGCGGCACCAGCGACGCCACCGTCATCCGCACGGTCAAGTCCCTCGGCTACTCGGGCCTGCCCGAGCTCAAGCGCGCGGTGGGCCGGCACGTCGTGTCCGACACGCCCGCCACCCGTCTGCGGCACCGCGTCGAGGAGGCCGGCGACGACACCGCCTCCCAGCTCGACCAGCTGCTCGCGGAGTCCGTCGACCGCCTGACGGAGACCCGCCGGCTGCTCACCGAGCCCGCTTTCACCCGGGCCGTCGACCTGCTTTCCGGCGCGCGTGAGGTGCTCGCGTACGGCCTCGGCATCGCGGAGCTCCCCATGCGCTACCTCGCGACACGGCTCCAGCGCCTCGGCCGCCGGGCACGCAGCACGTCGGCGACGGGGTTCCGGCTCGCGGACGAGCTGCTGCCACTGGAGCCGGGCGACGTGTTCGTGCTGAACGCCCCCGAGCGCCTGCTCCCGGACATGACGACGGCACTCCGCCACGCGCGCGCGTCCGGCGCGGGGGTCCTGCTGCTGACGGACTCGCTGGGGGCCACTTTGGACAGTCAGGTCGACGTGACGCTGCCGGCCGTGCGGTCGTCGACGGGGCTGACGCAGGAGGGGCTCAGCACGACGCTGGTGCTGGACTGCCTGCTGCTGGCGGTGGCGAAGCGCGACCCGGGCGCGGTGTCGGCGAACACGGAACTGCTGGCCGACCTGCGCGACCGGTTGGCGCCGCGGGACATGCGCTCACGCCGCACCTGACGCGGCTCAGTGGCGGGCGCGGCCGACTCCGCGGCTAGCCGACCTGCGCGACCGGCTGACGCCACACGACATGCGCTCACGCCACACCTGACACGGGACAGCAGCAGCAAGGCCAACTCCACGGCTAGCCAACCTGCGCGACCGGCTAGCGCCACGCGACACGCGCTCACGCCACACCCGACGCGGCTCAGCGGCAGCGCGGCCGACTCCGCAGCTTTCCACAGGGCGGGCGTGTTGTGCACAAACCCGCCGCCGCAAGAGCTTTCCGGCCGCGTTGTCGGTGTGCGCCGGTAGACTGGAGCAGGGCACGCCCCCCTTGGGAAGGCGGTTTCTAGGGGTGGTTGCAACACCTGAGTGTTCAGGAGTTGCCTCATGTCCAGACACGATCGAGACCGGGCCTTGAGCAGCGCCGCATGTAGACCTGATCGGCGTGGCCAAGCGTTAACCATCGAACGGGTGACCTACTTTGCCCTGGAGGACGCAGGAACAGGCAGCAGGGAAGCGGCCCGGCAGGTCGGGATCAACTACCGGACCGCGAAACGCTGGCGCGCCGAGGCCGCCCAGGCCGCGACGACGCCGACCGAGGTGTCCTCGCGGTTCTTGAGCTTGGACGAGCGGATCCGGATCGCCGACCGCCTCCGCCAGCCCGGGATCTCGCTGCGGGCGATCGCGACCGAGCTGGCCCGGCCGGTCTCGACGATCAGCCGGGAGCTGGAGCGCAACCAGCAGCCCGATGGCACCTATCAGCCCCACACCGCCCACGAGCTGGCCACCGCGCGGCGGACCCGCCCGAAGGTCAGCAAACTGACCGCGGACCCGGCATTGCGGGCCATCATCCAGGATGGGCTGGATCAGCGATGGAGTCCGCAGCAGATCACCCGCCGGCTCCGCCGTGACCATCCCGACCGGCCGGAGTGGCATGTGACCTGCGAAACGATCTACCAAGCCTTGTATATGCAGGCCAGGGGCGGGCTGCGGCGCGAAGTCGCTGGCTGGCTACGCACCGGCCGCATCCAGCGGCGCCCGCATGCCCGCCCGGATCAGCGCAGGCCGCGAATGGCCACCCCGATGGTGCTGATCAGCGACCGGCCCGCGGAGGTCACGGATCGGGCGGTGCCCGGGCACTGGGAAGGCGACCTGATCATGGGCGCCCACAACCGGTCCGCGATCGGCACTCTGGTGGAACGCAACACCCGCTACGTGATGCTGCTGCACCTGCCCGAGGGCTACACCCCGACCCTGGTCCGCGACGCCCTCATCGCCAAGATCGCCACGCTGCCCGAGCAACTGCGGCGGTCGCTGACCTGGGATCAGGGCAGCGAGATGCACCTGCACAGCCAGTTCACCCAGGCCACGACCATGCCGGTCTACTTCTGCGACCCGCACGCACCCTGGCAACGCGGATCCAACGAGAACACCAACGGTCTGCTACGCCAGTACTTCCCCAAAGGCACCGACCTCGCCATGCACACCGCCGGACGCCTCGATGCCGTCACGGTTGAACTCAACGACCGTCCCCGGATGACTCTCGGCTGGGACAGTCCGGCTGAACGCATGACACGCTTGCTCAGCACCACCCACCAGCAGCAGCGTTGCAACGACCGCTAGAAACCGCCGAAGGGCGGGGGCGCGGGGTCGAGCCGGTCAGCGGCCCATCTCGCTCGACCGGTCCCGCGCCGCGACCACCGCGGCCATCACCGCCGCGCGCAAAGCACGCCCCTCCAGCTCCCTCATCGCCGCGATCGTCGTGCCGCCCGGGCTGCACACCGCCGCCCGCAGCCCCGCCGGGTCGGCGTCCGGGGCTCCCAGCATGCGGCCCGTTCCCTCCGCCGTCGTCAGGACCAGCTCCTCCGCCAACGGCCTCGGCAGCCCCGCGAGCACTCCCGCGTCGATCATCGCCTCCGCCATCAGCGCGAAGTACGCCGGGCCGCCACCCGACAACGCCGTCACCGCGTCCAGCTGGCTCTCCGCCACCTCGATCACCCGGCCCAGCGGGGACAGCATCGTGCGGACGCGGTCGAGGTCGGCCGGTACCGCGTGCGTGCCGCCGGCGAGCGCGATCGTGCCCGAGCCCACCGCGACCGGGAGGTTCGGCATCGTGCGCACCACCGCCACGTCCGGCAGGCTCGCCTCCATGCGCGCGATCGGCGTCCCGCCCACCGCCGACACGATCAGCTGCCCCGGCCGAACATGCGGTGCCAGGGAATCCAGCAAAGCCGCGAAGTGATACGGCTTCACCACAACGAAAACAGTCGAAGCCGAAGCGACCGCCGACTCCAGAGAAGCGATCGAAACGTCGTACCGCGACTTCAAGTACGCGGCCCGCGACGGGTTCTGCTCGACGACCGTCACCTCCGGACCGAGTCCCGCCAGCAGGGCCTCGCCCATGTTCCCGCCGCCCACGATGGTTGTGCTCATCGCAGCACGAACCCCCTTCCCAGTTCGTCGTCCGGATCGAGGCTGAACGTGCACTCGCCCGTCAGGTAAGCGTTTCCCGACACCTCGGTGGCGACCGCGGAGCCGCCCGACAGGACCCGGCCGGTGAACCGGGTCCCGATGATCGAATCGTGCGTCAGCACCGCGCCGGACGGCAGCCGGCCGTCCGCCGCCAGCAGTGCGAGCCGGGCCGACGTCCCCGAGCCGCACGGCGACCGGTCGACCTGGCCGTCGGCGAAGATCGTCACGCTGCGCTGGTGCGGCCCCGAAGGTGTGTCCCCGAGGTCGTCGTAGAAGATCGTGCCGTAGATCCCGCTCAAGCGACTGTCCTCGTGGGACGCCCACGACGTCGCGTTCAACGCGCCCTTGATCTCGCGTCCGGCGGCGATCAGCTCCGTGTGACAAGACGGCGAAACCGTCAGCCCCACCGAAGAAGCCGGTACCGACGCGTAGATCGCCCCGCCGTAGCTGATGTCGGCGCGGGCCGGGCCCGCGGGGACGTCCCGGCCGATCACGTACGCGTCCACGTTCCGGAACGCCACTTCCCGCACGACACCGGCGACGCACGTCACCGCCGCCGTGACCCGGCCGGACGGGACGTCCATCACCACTTCGGTGACGCCGTCGCGCGAAGCCGGGACCCGGCCCGTGCGGACCGCCCACGCGCCCAGCGCGATCGTGCCGTGGCCGCACGCCGTCGAGTAGCCGTCCTTGTGCCAGAACAGGACGCCGAACTCGGCGCCGTCGTCGTCGGGCGGGACGAGGAAGCAGCCGTACATGTCCGCGTGCCCGCGCGGCTCCCGCACCAGCAGCTGCCGGACGGCGTCGATCTCCGCCGACGTCTGCGCGGCGGCCCGGCGTTCGAGCACGGTCGCGCCGGGGATCTCCGGTACGCCCGCCGTGACGATCCGGAAGGGCTCGCCGGCGGTGTGGTAGTCGGTCGTCGTGATCATCGCTCTCCCAGGATGGTGGTCAGCAGGCCCAGGTCGATGTTGCGGCCGGAAACGACCAGCACCACGGGCCGGTCGAGCGGCACGAGCCCGTCGCGCAACGCCGCCAGCGACGTCGCCGAGGCGCCCTCGGCCACGAGCCCGGCGGTCGTCACGAACTCGCGGACCGACCGCCGGATCGACGACTCGGCCACGGCGACCATGGTCACCCCGCGGTCGCGCACGATGCCCGGCGTCCGGGACGACGGTTCGAGGTTGCCGGCCAGCCCGTCGGCGATGGTCTCCCCCATCTCCACCGGCACCACGCGCCCGGCCGCCACGGCGGTCGACAGCGCGCGGCACGCCTCGGCTTCCACGCCGATGACGCGGACGTCCCGCGCCGCCCGGCGCGCGCCCAGCGCCACGCCGGACAGCAGGCCGCCCGCGCCGGCCGGGACGACCACCGTGAAGTCTTCGTCCAGCACGCGAGCCACCTCCGTGAGGAGGGTGCTCTGCCCCGCGATGACGTGCGGGTCATCGTACGCGGAGACGTACTGCCCGGGCAGCCCGAGCGCGTGCCGCTCGGCGCCGTCGAAGTCGTCGCCCGCCAGGACGAGGTCGATCGGGTACCGCCGCAGCGCCTCGACCTTCACCGCGGCCGCCGTCTTCGGCACCACCACGGTCGCCTCGCCCGACAGCAGTCGCGCAGCGTAGGCGATCCCGAGCGCGTGGTTGCCCGCCGACGCCGTCACGACCGGCTGGCCCGCGTACGCCGTGAGAGCCGCCAGCGCGCCCCTGATCTTGAAGGCACCGATCGGCTGGGCGCCCTCGTACTTCAGGTACACCGGCACGTCGAGCCCCGCCCGCGGGTACGGGATCAGCGGCGTCGGCGGCAGGTGCCGGGACACGACTTCCCACGCCCGGTCGAGGACGGCGTCAAGCACGGGCGGTCCCCCTCGCGGGCGGCAGCACCGTCGGGCCCGAGTTGCAGTTCACCCGGCGCTCCAGGACGACGTCGTCGCCCTCGAACCGCAGCGTCAGCCGGTCGATGAACGGGCCCTCGAGGAAGTGCCAGGTCAGCTCCAGCACGTCCGCCTCGGCCCACCGCGCGCCGGCCAGGACGGGCGCCGCGTCCTCCTGGTAGGAGTGGTGCAGCCGCCAGACGCTCACGCCCGTGCTCTGCCGCACCCACTCCCCCAGGCCGTGCTCGATCTTGTGCGTTCCCCGGTCGTCTTCGATCCCGAGGCGCACGACGCCGTCGCCGACCTCGACCGACAGCGAGCCGACGCCTTGGTCGTTGGGCTCGAAGTCGTACGCCCGCGGCGACCGCGGACTGTCCACAGCGGACTCGAGTGGTTCCGGTTCGCGGGCCCGTGAGACCCAGTGCGAGAGGGATTCGACCTCGTCGGCGGCGAACGCCTGGCGGAAGGCTTCGCGCAGCAGGCCCGGCAGATCGTGGTACGTCGGGTCCGGCATCGCGCCGGTGACCACGACGACCCCGTCGTGCTCCGGGAACACCATGCACTCCTGCCCGAACAGGCCGGACGCGGAGTAGACGCCGTTCTCGCTGACCCAGAACTGGTAGCCGTACCCGGAGTCGGCGACGGCGTCCGGGCCGGGCGGGACCAGCTCGGTGCCGTTCCACTCCCCGCTGACCGCCTTCCGGACGTGCAGGCCCGACGCCTTGCGCACCCACCCGGCGGGCAGCACGCGACGTCCGTCCCAGACGCCGTCCTGCAGGTAGAGGACGCCGAAAGACAGCAGATCTCGCGGCCGCAGCGACAGCCCGTTGCCCCCGCTGGAGACGCCGGCCGGGTCTCGTTCCCACGTGGAGTCCGTGATGCCCAGGGGCTCGAACAGCCGAGGCCGCAGGTACTCGTCGATCGGTTCGCCCGCGACCTCCTGCACGATCGCCGACAGGACGTGGCTCGTCGTGCTGCTGTAGCGGAACCCGCGCCCGGGCCGGTCGACGACGGGTTCTTCGAGGAACTCGCCGGCCCAGCCGGTCTTGCGCAGCCGGGTCGTCGCGCCGGACAGCCCGCGCGCGTGCCCGGTCCGCATGGTCAGCAGGTCGCGCACACGCATCCTGGTGTCGAGGTCGCTGCCGGGGAAGAAGTCCGCGACCGGGTCCTCGAGCTCGAGCAGTCCTTCGGCCTCGGCGAACCCGACGGCGGTGGCCGTGAAGCTCTTGGTGGCCGAGTGCAGCTTGTGCCGCAGCGACGGCTCGTGCGGCCACTGCCACAGGTCGTGCACCAGCTCGCCGTGCCGGTGCACCAGCAGGGAGTGCACCCGCATGCCGCGCGCGGCGAGGGTGTCCAAAAGGGAGCCGACGGTTCCGGTCACCGTGTGCTCCGGGCTTCGGCCAGCAGGCCGCCGAGGAAGTCCTGCACCACCGGCACGACGCCGGTGCCGCGGTGCGCGACGCCGGGAACGACGTCGAAGCGGACGGGGATGTCCTGCGAGACGAAGTTGTCGCGCAGGGTCTCCAGCCGCGCGACCCGGGTGTCGCCGGTCGCCTCGACGCCGTCCATCCAGTTGGGGCCGCCGGGGTTCATGATCTCCCAGGTCTCGACGTCTTCGGCGCCGACGACCAGCTGCACCGGCACCCGGCGCAGCGCGTCGAGGTCGATGCGGATGCCGAAGCGCTCTTCGAAGCCGCCGGTGCCCAGCCACCAGGGCAGGCTGTCGTCGAGCTGGGTGATCCGGCCCGGCGCGCCGATCGACACGCCGGCGAGGCGGTCCGGGTGCGCGTAGAAGAAGCGGTGCGCGAACTGGCCGCCGCCGGAGAAACCGTGGAGGTAGAACCGGTCGCCGCGCGCGTTGAACGTGGCGGCGGCCTCGTCGACGATGTGCAGCAGCTCCTCGTCGAAGCGGATCCCCTGGTACTCCAGGAACTTGAAGCTGTGCAGCTCGCCCTTGTCGATCAGGCCCGCCGGGAACAGGGGCGTGAGGATCACGCACCGGTGCTCGATCGCGAACTTCTTCCAGCGGTCGCGGTAGAGCTCGGCCGACCGCCCGGTGCCGTGCTGGATGACCACGAGCGGCAGCGGATCGGCCTCCGGTGTGTGGTCCTTGGGCACGTACAGCGCGTAGAACAAGCGCTGGTCGTGCTGCGAGGCGAAGAAGGGCGTGCCCCCGACGAAGTGGGCGCGCTCGGAGGCGAGGTCGGTCGTGCCGGTCATGGAGAGGTGTCCTCCTAGGACGAGGGGTTCGAGTACTCGGGAACCGCTTCGGCGGCGGGCGCCGGGGCGGCGGGCCGGGACAGCCGTGCGCTCACCTTCGCCGTGGTGACGAAGGAGACCGCGAGCAGCACGGCCAGCAGGACGCCGATCCCGATGATGCCGCCGCTGAGCGTCGGGTCGGGCTCGCCGGCCTCGACGCGGGCCGAACCGGTCAGGAACGACAGGACGAAGAGCACCCCGACCGCGAGGACCACCTCGACGGCGACCAGGCCGGGGAACACGCGCAGGGCGAGCCGGAACACCGAACCGTCGTCCCCGGCCGCGCGTGCCCGGGCGATCCGGGGCATCAGCACGAACTCGTTCAGCCCGCCGACGGCGATCATGGTCGCCACCAGGCAGACCTTGACCAGCAGGAACCGGCCGAAGCTGGTGGTGAACAGCTCGCCGGGGCTGCCGACGAGGCTCCAGGCCAGGTACAGGCCGCTGATCAGCAGGCAGCCGACGGCGCACAGGGCGACGGTGCTGAACCGCGTCCAGATCTGCGCCCACGTGGCCCCGGCGCGCGGGGTGAGCCGGCGGCGGGCCGTCGCGAGCACGACGAGGGCGGCGATCCCGCCGACCCACGTGGAGACGGCGGAGACGTGCGTGTGGTCCAGCAGGCCGTCGACGAGGGTGTCGGCCGTCTCCTTCGAGAAGTCGGTCGGCAGCAGGGTGACCTGGTAGGCGACGAAGTTGAGGACCAGTGAGGTCAAGGCGACGCCGGTCAGGTGCGCCCGCACCCGCGGCGACCACAGGAGCATCAGCACGAGCGCCGACGCCGCCCAGAGCAGGTACTGGGTGAGCGTCTGCGCCCCGGTCGAGAGCCACTCCCCCTTCTTGGCGGGCACGGTGACGTACTTCCAGATGCTGCCCGGCTGCAAGGCCCGGCCGTAGGGGATCTCGACACCCTTGACGCGGGCGGCCTTGCCCGCGATCTGGAAATACAGCGCGACGAGGAACCAGGAACCGGCGACCGCGAGCAGCAGGCTCGTCCGGCGGTGCAGCACCGTGCGGTCGGCCTCGTCGACGGACGGTCGCTTGAGGACGGGCCGCAGCACGATCAGATGGAGCATCGTGGCGCCGATCGTCCCGATGAGGCCGGCGAAGTAGGCCATCTTCGTGACGATCCGCCACAGCGCGGGCGTGGGGTTGGCGACGGCGGCCGGAACTTGCGCGAGCAGGAACGACATCACGGCGATCTCCTCGGCGGGGGCTGGGGTGATCCGATCGTAGCTGAAACTTCGATAATTGGAAGTACGAAGTATTCACTACATCGTTGACGGGCAACGATCATCGTTCGTCCACTGTGGATCGAGCGCGCGCCGGCGGCACCGCCGGGCGGTCGCCCGGCGGTGTGCGGAAACCGGCGTCAGGCCCGCTTCTTGCGCCGCCGCTTCGGGATGGCCGAACGCTCGTCGCCCTGGACCAGCTCCGAACGCAGCGACGTCAGCAGCTCCGAGGCTCGCGTCGCCCGCGTCTCGTCGCCGGACCCCAGCTGCAGCAGCAAAGCGTCGGTCAGCACCTCGGCACTGAGCATCTCGCCGGTGAAGTTGCTCGTCGACTGCGGCGCGGCGAGCGTGACGTCCACGCGGTCGGCGAACTGCGCCCCCAGCGAGCTGGAAACGAGCAGCACCCGGGCGCCCACGGCGTGCGCGTGGTCGAGCACGACCTCGATCTCGGCCAGCAGCCGGGCCGGGGTGTAGAGCACGACGACGTCGTCGGCGCGCAGGCCCAGCAGGTCGTCGGCGAGCTGGAACCCGGTGGCCCAGCTCGCGCGGGCGCGCCGGCCCATGCGCGTCAGCCGCAGGGCGAGGTAGCGGGCGAGCAGCCCGGACCCGCCGAGCCCGAAGGCGAGCACCTCGCGCGCTTCGTCGAGCAAGCCGACCGCGGCCGCGAAGTCGTCCTCCTCGACCAGCCGCCAGGTCGCCGCGAGCCGTTCGGCCGCCTCGGTGAACACCCGCGCGACCGCCGAGCCGCCGTTCTCCCGCTCGTTGTGGAACTGCCGCACCGGGCTGGTTTCGACCACGACCTCCGCGGCCAGGGTGCGCCGCAGGTCGAGCAGGCCGCTGAAGCCGAGCGACTTCGCGGTGCGGACGACGGTCGCGTCACTGGTCTTGGTCGCGCTGCCGATCTGCTCGGCGGTCGCGAAGATCGCGTGCCGGGCGTGGTCGCGCAGGTACTCGGCCACGATCCGCTCCGCCCGGGACATCCCGGCCAGGTTGCGGTTGATCCGGGCGCTCAGCGACAGGTCTTCGCCGGCCGGCTCGCTCATCTGGTCTCCCCTCGGCACCGCCGCATCGTAGTGGTCACCGCCCGGCGAGCACGCCGGCGAAGAACTCCTGGACGACCGGCTGCAGCAGCAGGCCCCGGTGCGCGAGCTCCGGCACGACGTCCAGGCGCACGTCGACGCCGTGCGCCGCCCAGTTGTCGCGCAGGGCGGTGAGCCGTTCGACGCGGGTCTCGCCGCCGGCGTCGACGCCCGGCTCGGCGATCTCCCACGTCTCGGTGTCCTCGGCGCCGACGATCATCTGCACGGGCACCGCCCGCAGCGCGTCGAGGTCCAGGTCGGTGCCGAACCGCTCGCGCAGGTCGGCCGTACCCGGCCACCACGGCACCTCCGGGTCGATCCGGGTCACCCGGCCCGGCGCCCCGACCGACAGCGCGGACAGCCGCGACGCGTGCAGGTAGGCGAAGCGGTGGACGAACTGGCCGCCGCCGGAGAAGCCGTGGAGCGCGAACCGCGTCGCGTCGACCCGGTAGCGCCGCGCCACCTCCTCGACGATGTCGAGCAGGACCTGGTCGAACCGGACGCCGCGGAAGCTCAGCCGCTTGAAGCCGTGCAGGTCGCCCGGTTCGCCGATGCCGGCCGGGAAGAGCGGGGCGAGCACCACCGTCTCGTTCTCCTCGGCGAAGCCGCGGTAGGCGTCGCGGTAGCGCTCGGCCATCCGCTGCGTCCCGTGGACGACGACGGTCAGCGGGAGCGGCTTCGTCGCCGTGCGGTGCACGCCGGGAACGTAGAGGCAGTAGGAGAAGCGCTGGTCCCGCTGCGAAGCGAAGAAGGCGGTCGGGCCCGAGTGGTAGTACTCGACCGGATCCAGGACGCGCGCGTCGGCGCTCGGGCGCGGACTCGACATTGACTGCTCCTCGGGTGTGGCGGCGGGTGTAGCGACTACGACAGGTGTTGACATCTCGGTAGCACCGTCTATCTTATCGGTAGCTGATGCTACAACAACTTGTGAACTGTAGCGAACGCTTCCAAAAACCCGGAGGAAGCCGATGACCCCGCTGGTGAGCATCCGCGGTCTGTGCAAGAGCTTCGGTGACATCGAAGTCCTGCACGACGTCGATCTCGACATCCACCACGGTGAAGTGGTCGTCGTCGTCGGGCCGTCCGGCTCGGGGAAGTCGACCCTCTGCCGGTGCGTGAACCGCCTCGAACAGATCAACTCGGGGACCATCACCCTCGACGGCGAACCCCTGCCCGCCGAAGGCCGCCGGCTCGCGCAGCTGCGGGCCGACGTGGGGATGGTCTTCCAGTCGTTCAACCTCTTCGCCCACCGCACGATCCTCGACAACGTCACCCTCGGCCCGATCCAGGTCCGCGGGCTGTCCAAACGCGACGCCGAAACCGAAGCGCGGCGGCTGCTCGACCGCGTCGGCGTCGGCGACCAGGCGGAGAAGCGGCCCGCCGAGCTCTCCGGCGGGCAGCAGCAGCGCGTCGCGATCGCCCGCGCGCTGGCGATGAGCCCCAAGCTCGTGCTGTTCGACGAGCCGACCAGCGCGCTCGACCCGGAAATGGTGCACGAGGTCCTCGACGTGATGACCGCGCTCGCCGCCGACGGCACCACGATGGTCGTCGTCACCCACGAAATGGGCTTCGCCCGCAAGGCCGCCAACCGCGTCGTGTTCATGAGCGACGGCCGGATCGCCGAGCAGGGCACGCCCGAAGAGTTCTTCGACCGCACCGGCACCGCCCGGGCGCGGGACTTCCTGTCCAAGGTCCTCCAGCACTGACCGCCACGAATCCGGGAGCCATCATGAGAATCCGCACCACTGCGGTGGTCACCACCGCCCTGCTGGCCACGCTCACCGCGTGCGGCAGCGCCCCCAACCAGGCGCCCGGCGCCGCCGCCAAGCCGGCCGGCGCGGAGATCGCGGGCCAGATCGACCAGACGTCCGTGGTGGACGCGGGCCCGGTCGGGCAGAACCTGCCCAGCACGCCGATGCTGGACAAGATCCGCCAGAAGGGCGAGCTGTCGTTCGCGGGCAGCCGCAACACGATCGGCTTCTCCCAGCTCGACCCCGCGTCCGGCAAGCTGTCCGGCTTCGACGCCGGGATCGCCCAGCTGCTCGCGAAGTACCTGCTCGGCAAGCCGAACGCCAAGCTGCAGAGCGGCGGCTCGGACACGCGGGAAGCGTTGCTGGGCAACCACACCATCGACACGGCGATCCAGACCTACACGATCACCGAAGACCGCGCGAAGCTCGTCGACTTCGCCGGGCCGTACTACATGGCGGCCAGCGGCATCGTCGTGAAGACGTCGGACACGACCACCAAGCAGGCGAGCGACCTCGCCGGCAAGAAGGTGGCCACCGAGTCCGGTGCCGCGAAGGACGCGCTCCTGAAGGCCGTGCCGACCGCGCAGCCGGTCCTGTTCGACACCGCCGCGCAGTGCGTGGCCGCCGTCGAGCAGGGCCGCGCCGAAGCGATGACGCTCAACAACGCGTCGCTGTACGGCGTGGTCGCCACGAAGAGCGACGTCAAGCTGCTCGACGCGACGTTCGGGTCGAACCCGTTCGGCATCGGCCTCCCGAAGGACGACCCGGCGTTCAAGGACGTCGTCAACGGCTTCCTGAAGGCGATCGAGGCCGACGGGACGTGGACGAAGCTCTGGCAGGCCACGGTCGGCAAGCTCATCAAGACCCCCGCGCCGCAGCCGCCGCAGATCGGCTCCGTGCCCGGTTCCTGAGAGGCCACCACCATGTCCGTCCTGTTCGATCACATCGGTGAGCTGCTCACCGGTCTGCTGGTGACCCTCGAGATCGCCGTGCTCGCCTTCCCGCTGGCGGTGCTGATCGGCACCGTGCTCGGCGTCTGCCGGGTCGGCCCGATCGGCCCGCTGCGGGCGGTGGCCGGGTTCTACGTCCAGTGCCTGCGCAACTCGCCGTTGCTGCTCGTCCTGGTCATGGTGGTGTTCGGGCTGCCCTACGTCGGGGCGACCGTGCCGTTGTTCGGTTCGGTCGTCCTCGGCCTGGGGCTGTACTTCGGCGCGTACGTCTGCGAGACGGTCCGCTCGGGGGTCGCGGCCGTCCCCACCGGGCAGATCGAGGCGGCCCGCGCGCTCGGGCTGACCTTCGCCGGCGTCCTGCGGCAGGTCGTGCTGCCGCAGGCGTTCCGGTCCATGGCCCAGCCGCTGGGCTCCATCTTCATCAACGTCTGCCTCGCGTCGGCGCTCGGCGCGGCCGTCGGCGTGCAGGAGCTCACCGGCTCCGCGCGGCAGTTCAACCTCGACCACGCGCAGCCCATCCCGAGCTTCGTCGCGGCGGCGATCGGCTACCTGCTGATCACGCTCACCGCGGGCCAGCTGACCGGGGTCGTCGAACGGAAGGTCCGGATCCGCCGATGAAGACCACGGTGTTGTTCGACGAGCTCGGCCCGCGCGGGAAGAAGCGACTGCGGATCGCGACGATCGTCGCGGTCGTCGTCGTGCTGGGCGCGCTCGTCGGAGTTTTCCTGCAGCTGCGGCACGTCGGCCAGCTCGACGGCCGGCTGTGGGCGCCGCTGGCGTCGTGGCCCAACATCCGCTACCTGCTCGACGGCCTGGGCATGACCCTGCGGATCGGCCTGGCCTGCGCGGCGATGTCCCTGGTGTTCGGCACGGTCTTCGGCCTCGGCCGGCTTTCGCCGCGCCGCTGGCTGTCGGTCCCGGCCGCGGCGGCGATCGAGCTGTTCCGGGCGATCCCGCTGATCCTGCTGGTGTACTTCTTCCTGATCGGCCTGCCGGCGTTCGGCTGGAACCTGCCGCCGTTCTGGGTGCTGTCGATCCCGATCGTGCTGCACGCGGGCTCGGTGTTCGCGGAGATCGTCCGCGCGGGCGTGAACTCCCTGGACCGCGGCCAGTTCGACGCGGCGGCGGCGATCGGCCTCCGCCGCGGTCAGGCGCTGCGCCTGGTGGTGCTCCCCCAGGTGTTCCGCGCCCTGCGGCCGGCGCTGGTGACGCAGGTGATCCGGACGCTCAAGGAGTCGAGCCTCGGGTACGTCGTGAGCTACCCCGAGCTGCTGCGCAACGGGCAGGTCCTGGGTGAGTACAACGCGAACTTCATCCAGGCGTACGCGTTGACGGCGGCGTTCTACATCGTGATCAACTTCGGGCTGTCCCGGATCGCGGAGCTGATGGACCGGCCGCCGCGACGACGCCGCCGCCGGGCCCGGGTGGTTGCGGTGGACTCACCGGCACCCGAGCTTGAGAGCGTTTCCTGAGTCCCCTTCAGACCGGCCTCGCCGGGGCGGCTTGCCACCACCGCCCCGGCGAGGCTTTCCATTACGCGCGAAGCGAAGTGAACACCGCCGAGGCGACCGCGGCGTCCGCGACCCCCACCCCGGTCAGGTCGGCGATGCTCAGCCCCGACCGCACGATGCCGTCGCGCAGGACGGCGCCCGCGGCGATGTCCACTTCGGACCCGATCGTCCCGGCCCGGACCGCGTTGCCGAAGTCGCCGTGGTCGAGGCACTGCGCGTGATCGTCGGTCACCACCAGGCCGGCCCCGGCGAACAGCTCCGGCGGCAGCTCCCCCTTGCCCGGCAGGTCCGTGCCGATCCCGGTGACGTGCAAGGCCCCCGCGAACGCCGATGCCGGAGCGAGCGGGCTCGTGGCGGGCGTCGCCGTGATGACGCACGGCGAACCCGCCGCCTCCTCGACCGTCGCCGGGCGGGCGTCCAGGTCCAGCTCCGCGCACAGCTCCCGGACCGCCTCGGGCCGGCGGCCCCACACCCGGACCCGGGCCAGCGGCCGCAGCGCGTGCAGCCACTCCACCTGCAAGCGGGCCTGCAGGCCCGTGCCGAGGACGCCCACCTCGTCGACGTCCGGCGGCGTCAGCGCGTGCGTCACGAGGGCGCCCGCCGCGGCCGTGCGCCACGCCGTCAGCCAGCCTTCGTCGGCCAGGACCGCCGCCGGGACGCCGGTTTCCGCTTCCAGCACCAGGATCAGGCCGTTGTTGCTGGGCAGGCCACGCTCGGCGTTGCGGTAGAAACCCGCGGCCACCTTCACCGCGAAGTACGGCGAGCCGGTCACGTGCCCGGCCTTCACGTGGCAGTCGCCGTCCACCGACGGGAACACCATGGCGATCGGCGGTGGGAGCTGCGTACGGCCCTCGGCGTGCGCGATCAGCGCGTCGCGGACCGCCGCGAACACGAGGTCACGGGAAGCGACCTCGCGGATCCGGCCGAGGTCCACAGTGGACAACGTCATTGAAGGTCCTCACGCAGTTTCGTCAACAGGGCGTAGGTGCCGCCGTCGCCGAGGGTGCCGAGCACGAGCAGGTCGGCGACGAGCATCGAGCACAGCGGTTCGGCGGTGAGGCTGCCCGGCGAACCCGGGTCGCGCAGGACGACGTCAGCCGGGAGCTCGCCGGCGAGGTGTTCGGTGACCAGGATCAGCCGGGCGCCGGCCTTCTTCGCTTGCGCGGCGAGCACTTCCAGCTCGGGCAGCAGCCGTCCCGGCGCGAACGCCACGACGACGTGCCCCGGCGCGAGGTCGGCCAGGTCGTCCGCGAAGGCCACGCCGGTGGCCCCGGAAGCGTCGGCGGGCTTGCCGGCGCGGCCGAGCTTGAGCGCCAGGTAGCGCGCGCTCAGTTCGTTGACGCCCCAGCCGTAGCAGAACACCCGCGACGCCGAGCCGACGAGCCGCAGCGCCTCGGCCAGCTCCGCGGGGTCGAGGCCGCGGCCGAACGCGCCGATCCGGCCCAGCGCGTCCCGCACCACGTGCGCGGACGCGCTCGGCAGGTCCTGGGCCAGCTGCAGCCGCAAACCGAGCTGCGGCGCGGCCGCCGCCGGCCCGAGCGAGGCCTTGAGCGCCGTCAGGCCCGGGTACCCGAGCCGGCGCGCGGTACCGACCACGGCCGCGTCGCTGGTGCCGGTCCGGCGGCCGAGCTCGTCCGCCGTCGCGAACACGATCCGCCGCGGCGGCGCGGTGACGAGGTAGCGCGCGACGACCTGTTCGGTCTCGCTCAGCCTGCTCCACTGGTGGTTGACGCGGCCGGCCAGCGAGAGCGGTTCCGGAGTTCCCATGGTGGGCTCAGCTCTCCGCGCGAGCCATCGCGTCGAGAAATGTCGCCAAAGTGACATTCCGGCCGCACAGCACCACCGCCACCTTCTTCCCGCGGTACCGCTCCGCGCTCCGCACCAGACCCGCGACCGCCACCCCCGCCGCGCCCTCGATCATCCAGCGCTCCCCCTCGGCGATCCGGCGCATCGCGCGAGCGATCTCGTCCTCGGACACCGTCAGGGTCTCGTCGATCACGTCCTGGCAGATCGGGAACGTCGCCGATCCCGGCTCCACCGCGCCGGTCGAACCGTCCGACAGCGTCGGGAACTCCGGTGTCTCCACGATCCGGCCCGCCTTCAGCGAATCCAGCAGGCACGTCGACGCCTCGGGCCAGACGCCGACCACTCGCGTGTGGGGGCTCAGCGCCTTCAACGCCGTCCCCACGCCACCGATCAGCCCGCCGCCGCCGACGCAGACGAACACCGCGTCCAGGTCCGGGGCCTGCTCCGCCAGCTCGACTCCCAGCGTGCCCTGGCCCGCCACCGTGTCGAGGTCGTTGTACGGCGCCACGTACGGCTTCCCCCGCCGCTCGGCCTGCCGGCGCGCCTCCACCTCGGCGTCCAGCGCGCCGCCGGGGACCACCACCAGCTCCGCGCCCAGTGCCTCGATCGCGGCCATCTTCGCCCGGGTGGTCGTCTGTCCCACGTAGACCGTCACCGCCACGCCGGCCAGCTTCCCGGCCCGCGCGACGCCCTGGCCGTGGTTGCCCGTCGACGCCGTGATCACCCCGGTGCGCTTCGCCGCCTCCCCGAGCACGCGGATCTTGTTCGCCGAGCCGCGCACCTTGAACGAGCCGGTCGGCATCAGGTGCTCGGTCTTCAGCCAGACGTCGCAGCCCAGTTCGTCCGACAGCAGCCTGCCGCGTTCGAGGGTGCTCACCGGCACGTCGGGGCGGATGCCGCGGTGCGCGTCCATGATCCGGTCCAGAAGAGAAGGCATGCTGATATTATAGCCTATAAGCTATGCGGAAGGGATCAGCGTGAAGACGACAAGCAGGGCGGACAGCTACGCCAGCCTCGCCCGGCTCGAGCTGGCCGGGGAGCGGTACCGCGTGCACCGCCTCGACGCCGTGCCCGGCTCGGAACGGCTGCCCCTGAGCCACAAGATCCTGCTGGAGAACCTGCTCCGCCACGAAGACGGCCACACGGTGACCACCGGGCAGATCGCCTCGCTCGTGGACGGGAAGCGAGACGTCGTCGCGTTCTCTCCGTCCCGGGTCTTCCTGCACGACACCAACGGCGTCCCGGTGCTGACGGACCTGGCCGCGCTGCGCGACGCCGTGGCCGAGGCGGGCGGCGACCCGGCGGCGGTGCGGCCCCGGATCCCCAGCCACCTCACGGTCGACCACTCGATCGCGACCGAGGTGTCCGGCCGGCCGGACGCGCTGCGCCGCAACGTCGAGATCGAGTACGCGCGCAACGCCGAACGGTTCCGCTTCCTCAAGTGGGGCGAGCGGCTCGACGGCGTCCACGTCGTCCCGCCCGGCACCGGGATCATGCACCAGATCAACCTCGAGTACCTGGCCACGGTGGTCGACCGGCGGGACGGCTGGGCGTTCCCGGACACCTGCGCCGGCACCGACTCCCACACCACGATGGTCAACGCGCTGGGCGTGCTCGCCTGGGGCGTCGGCGGGGTCGAGGCCGAGGTCGCGCTGCTCGGGCAGCCGCTGAGCCTGCTCGTCCCGCCGGTCGTCGGCGTCGAGCTGACCGGCGAGCTCGGCCCCGGCGTGACCGCGACCGACCTGGTGCTCACCATCGCCGAAACGCTGCGCGCGCACGGCGTCGTCGGGAAGTTCGTCGAGTTCACCGGCTCCGCGGTCGCCCGGATCCCGCTCGCCCACCGGGCCACCATCTCGAACATGTGCCCCGAGTTCGGAGCCACCGCGGCGATGTTCCCGATCGACGACGCGACGCTCGGCTACCTGCGGCTCACCGGACGCGCACCCGGCCACGTCGCCGCCGTCGAAACCTACGCCAAGGAACAGGGCCTCTGGCACGACCCCGCCGCCCGCCTCCGCTACGACGAGCGGGTCTCGATCGACCTCGCCGCCGTCACGCCGTCCCTCGCCGGGCCGCGGCGGCCGCAGGACCGCGTCGCGCTCGCCGGCGTCCCGGCGAACGCGCGAGCGGCCCTCGGGTCCACATCGGACGGTCCGGTCCCGGACGGCGCGGTCGCCATCGCGGCGATCACGTCGTGCACCAACACGTCCAACCCGCACGTGATGGTCGCCGCCGGGCTGCTCGCCCGCAACGCCCGCGCCCGCGGCCTGACGGCCAAGCCGTGGGTGAAGACGAGTCTCGCGCCGGGCTCGAAGACCGTCACCGGGTACCTGCACCGGGCCGGGCTCGACGGGCCGCTCGACGAGCTCGGCTTCCAGCTCGTCGGCTACGGCTGCATGACGTGCATCGGCAACTCCGGGCCGCTGCTGCCGGAAGCCGCCGAGGCGGTCGCCGGGGGCACGGTCGTCGCGTCGGTCCTCTCCGGCAACCGGAACTTCGACGGCCGGATCAACAACGACGTCTCGCTCAACTACCTCGCCTCGCCGCCGCTGGTGGTCGCGTACGCGCTGGCCGGGTCCATCACCCACGACCTCACCACCGAGCCGCTCGGCCGCGACGCGCACGGCGAGCCGGTGTTCCTCGCCGACCTCTGGCCGGACGACGCCGAGGTCGACGCCGTCGTCACCGCCCACCTCACCCCGGAGCTGTTCCGCGACGCCTACGCGGACGTCTTCGACGGCGACGATCTCTGGGCCGGCGTGCCCGCGGCGGGCGGCGCCCGGTTCGAGTGGGCGGCCGGCTCGACGTACCTGCGGCGCCCGCCGTTCCTCGACGAGGTCGCGCCGCCACCGGAAGACCTCCGCGGCGCGCGCGTGCTGCTGATGCTCGGCGACTCCGTGACCACGGACCACATCAGCCCGGCCGGGCGCATCCCGGCGTCGAGCTGCGCCGGGAAGTACCTGACCGGGCTCGGCGAGCGGGACCTGAACACCTATGCCTCCCGCCGCGGCAACTTCGAGGTGATGGTGCGCGGCGGGTTCGCCAACCCGCGGCTGAAGAACCGGCTCGCACCCGGCGGCACCACGCTCGACGCCGAGGGCGCCGCCGCACCGGTGTACGAAGCCGCGAAGTCCTACGCGGGCACTCCCCTGCTGGTGATCGCGGGCCGGGAGTACGGCACCGGGTCGTCCCGCGACTGGGCGGCGAAGGCCACCGCGCTGCTGAAGGTGCGGGCCGTGCTGGCCGAGTCGTTCGAACGGATCCACCGCTCGAACCTCGTGCAGCTGGGCGTGCTGCCGCTGCAGTTCGCCGACGGGCAGAGCGTGGCTTCGCTCGGCTTGGACGGCACCGAGGAGTTCGACCTGCTCGGCATCCCCGAGGCCGTCGACGATCCGACCCGGCCGATCACCGTGCGGGTCCGGCCACGGGACGCGCCCGCGTTCGCGTTCGAGGTCCGCGCCCGGCTGGACACCCCGCAGGAGGCGGTCTACTACGCCCACGGCGGCGTCCTCCCCTACATCCTCGGTGAGTTCCGTGCCTGACGTCGATCCCCTGCTCCACGGCCGGGGACAAAGCTCGGACCAGGGCAGCATCGGCTTCTGCGGGGTGTACCTGGTGCACGCCGGCGGACGGCGGATCCTCTTCGACTCCGGCCACGCCGGGCGACGGCGGGCCCTGCTGCGCGCCCTCGACGACCGCGGGCTGGCTCCGCGCGACATCGACCTGCTGGTGCTCTCCCACGCGCACTGGGACCACATCCAGAACGCCGACCTCTTCCCGGAGGTCCTCATCCACCCGGACGAAGACCTTGCGCCACGGGGAAATCCCGTCCTGCCGCCGTGGACCAGGTCCATCCTCGGCGGACTCTCGGTGTCGCCCGCGTCGGACGGGCTCGGACTCGCCCCCGGCGTCACCGTCATCGCGCTGCCCGGGCACACCGCGGGCTCGATCGGGCTGACCGTCACGACCGCCGCGGGCACGGCGCTGCTGACCGGTGACGCCGTGCCGTCCGCCGGCGCCCTGCGGCGGGGACGTCCCAGCAGCGCCGTCGACGACGAGGCCGCGGCACGGTCGGTGGCCTTGGTCCGCGCCCGCGCCGACGTCGTCTACCCCGGCCACGACCGGCCGTTCACCCTGGAAGCCGGCACCCCCGGAAAGGACCTCCCCGCATGAGCACCTTCACCGAACCGGCCCCGGCGTTCTTCCCCGACAGCCTGCGCACCGCGTTGCGCGAGCACTGGCGGCTGACGAACCCGGTGCTGAAACCGCTCGACAGCGAACGCGACCTCAACGTCCTCGTCGACGACCGGTTCGTGCTCAAGATCTCCAATCCCGCCGAGCGCGCCGACGTGGTCGACATGGAGGTCCGCGCGCTGGAGCACGTGCACGTCGCCGACCCCGGGCTGCCGGTGCCGGCGGCGGTCGGGGACGTCGCTCAGCTCACCGACGACACGGGCCGCGCCTGCCTCGCCCGGCTGATCACGCTGCTGCCCGGCCGGCCGCTCGAAGGGAGCTGGGTCGACGCCGCGACGGCCGCACGGGTCGGTGCCGTCGCCGCGCGGGTTTCCGTTGCGCTGCAAGGGTTCTTTCACCCCGCGGCGGGCCGGGAGCTGCTGTGGGACGTCCGCCGGATGCCGGCCGCGGTGGCCGGTTCGGGGCTCACCGGCTTCGGCGAACTGGTCGCGCGGGTGACGCCGGCGCTCGCCGCGACCGCCACCCTGCCGGCCGGGGTGCAGCACGCCGACGTCACGCTCACCAACGTCCTGGCCGAGGCGGGCGCGGTCACCGGCGTCATCGACTTCGGCGACACGCACCACACGGCCGCCGTCACCGACCTGGCCGTCACGCTGACGTCGGTGCTGCGCCGGGCCGAGGACGTCTGGCACGCGACCGAAGCCGTGCTGCGCGGCTACCAGCGGCACCGCGCGCTGAGCACGGCCGAGGTCGCCGTGCTCGGCGAGCTGGTGATCGCCCGGCTGCTCACGACGCTGGCGGTGTCGGCGACCCGGCGCGAGGCGCACAGCGACAACGAGCGGTACATCACGCAGTACGACGACACGAGCGAGCGCGTGCTGAACCTCCTCGCCGCGCTCACCCCGGCCGAGCTGGGCGAGCGGCTGGCCCGCCTGGCCGGCACGCGCGACCTCGCCGAGGCCATCCCCGCGCTCGAACTACCGGGACGGCGCGCGGCGGCGATGGGCGGCGGCCTGTCCCCGCTGTTCTACCGGCGGCCCCTCGAACTGGACCGCGGCGAAGGCGCCTGGCTGTACGCTCGCGACGGCGCCCGCTACCTCGACGCGTACAACAACGTGGCGGTCATCGGGCACGCGCACCCCGCCGTCACCCGGGCCGTCGGGCGGCAGCTGGCGGAGCTGAACACGCACTCGCGGTACCTGCACGGCGGGATCGTCGGGCTCGCGGAGCGGATCCTCGCCACGATGCCGCCGGAGCTGGACACGTGCCTGTTCACGACCTCGGGCACCGAAGCGAACGAGCTCGCCTGGCGGCTGGCGACCGAGTACACCGGCGGCGACGCGGCGATCATCGCCGAGCACGCGTACCACGGTTCGTCGAAGTGGATGGCGGACCTCAGCTCGAACGAGTGGCCGCCGGGGTACCGGCCCGCGGGCGTGGGCACCTTCGCCGCACCGCGCGAACCCGGTGCGGTGCCACGGATCGACGCCGCAGGCCTGCGTCCGGCACTGGTGCTCGCCGACTCGCAGTTCACCTCGGAAGGCATCCTCGACGTGCCCGCCGAGTTCCTGGCCGGGCTGGTCGAAGGCGCCCACGCGGCCGGCGCGCTGTACCTGGCCGACGAAGTCCAGTCCGGCTACGGCCGCAGCGGACCGCAGCTGTGGCGGTTCGCACTGGCCGGCATCACGCCCGACCTGGTGACGCTGGGCAAGCCGATGGGCGCGGGCTACCCGATCGGCGCGCTGGTGACCCGCCGCGAGATCGCCGACGTCCTGGCGGGCCGGTACGAGTACTTCTCGACGTTCGCGGCGACGCCGGCCGCCGCGGCCGCGGGCCACGCGGTCCTCGACGTCCTCGAGCTGACCGGCCTGCCGGAGCAGGCGGTGACGGTCGGCGAGCACCTCCGCCGCGGCCTGCGCTCACTGGCGGACGGTTCGCCGGTGCTGGGCTCGGTGCGGGGAACGGGGTTGCTGGCCGGCGTGGACGTGCTCGCGTCCGGCGGCTCGACGTCCCGCGAGGTGGCGCGGAAGCTGCTGGACGACCTGGTCGGCCGCGGGGTGCTCGCGGGCCTCACCGGTCCCGGCGGCGACGTGCTGAAGGTGCGCCCGCCGCTGGTGTGGGAGCGGGCGCACGCGGACGAGTTCGTCGCGAGGCTGGCCGAAGCCCTTCCCCGGACGTGAGAAAGCGCCGGCGCTCAGCACCTGCGACAGGAAGGACCGCGGCCGCTCGGTCCGCGGGTCGGCGCCGGCATCGTCCTGTCGGTGCGGGCGCCGCGAGGCTATGGGCTATAGGATCGGCCGATGAGCGCGCTCCCCCGCCCGGCCCTCACCAAGAACGCCTACGTCTACCAGGAGCTGCACCGCCGCATCCTCGCCGGCGAGCTGACCCAGGGACAGACCATCTCCCAGGAACAGCTCGCGGCGGAGCTCGGCGTCAGCACGACGCCGCTGCGCGAGGCGCTCCGGCGGCTGGACGCCGAGGGCCTGGTCACCCTCGACGCGCACCGGGACGCGCGGGTCACACGGCTCAACGCCGAGGAAGCGCGCAGCCTGTTCGAGATCCGCGAAAAGCTCGACCCGCTCGCCGCCAAGCTCGCCGCGACCCGCCGGACGGACGCCGACGTCGCGGCCATCGGGTCGGCGCTGAAGGACCTCGAGCCGCTCAGCGCGTCGACCGGCTTCGAGTCCCTGCTCGTGCACCGCGCCTTCCACCGCAGCGTCTACACCGCGTCGCACAACCCGCTGCTGTCGTCGCTGCTGGAAGGCCTGTGGGACAAGGCCGACCGGTACCGCCAGGTCGGGCTGCAGTCCAAACCGGACTCCGCCGAGGACCGGGAACGCGTCCGCCGCGAGCACATCGCGATCGCCGAGGCCGTCATCTCCGGCGACGCCAGGGAAGCGGAACGGACGATGAAGAAGCACGTCCTCGGCAGCCTCGGCCGCCGGGCGATCGCCGCGCTGGAGGCCTGACCCCGCCGACTGCCCCGGCACGCGGGACGTCAATGTGTCTCCATGACACCCTCCCGGACAAAGACGACTTTCCCGGATACTTCACCGACATCCGCCCCATCGGCGGCACGGCCAAGTCAACCGGCCGCGCGACGAGTCAGCGGCACCGTTTCCCCGTCCGAAACTCCGTGCAACACCACTGGACACCCGGGCGCGGAAGCGCTACAGGCGAACGCACCCGGCGCCCGTTCAGCGGCTTGCCACCGGCAGCGAACCGAGGGACGGTGACTGGTCCAGCCCCCGTCGAGCACCGCGGAACCCCGATGACGTCGACCTCCCAGCCGATCAGGCGCCGGCCCGCCCCGTCGTCTCCGGTTTCCGCGCGGGCTCGGGTCGGGTGGCTTCTGCGCGTCAACCGGACTCTCGGCACCCACTCGCGTCACAAAAGCCTCAACGGTTTCGCGCACGACTTCGCGCCGGACCAGCGCATCGCCCCCAGCACCCTCTCGCGCTGGGAAACGGGAAAGGTCACCATCCCCCACTGGGTGCCCGCGCGCTACGAAGCGACGCTTTCCCTGCCGCCCATGCTGCTCTCGGCCGCGGCGGACACGTCCTACCGGTACCACACGCGGCCTTCCGCGCCGACCCCGAACCGGGCACAGCGACGGCCCACGTCCGGACCCGTCCTGGACCAGCTGATGGACCGCGCGGTCGGCGACGACACGATGACCGCCGGCAACTGGGACCGGCTCAGCGAGCTCATCGCCCGGCGCCCGCACCTCGTGCTCTCACCCGCGACGACCTGGTCCCGGCTGACCGAGCGCTTGCTGACCGAGCTGAGCATCGCCGACGGCGTGCAGTGGATGGTCCGAGCCGAGGCCTACCACCGGCTCATCGCCCACCCGAACGGCCAGCGACCCGCGATCTTCACCGCGACCGCCGCCGCCGACGACAGCTCGGCGCAGAGCATGATCGGGCACTTGTCGGTTTTCACGGCCAGCTCCCACCCGGCGGCCAGCAGCTCCGTCATCCGGCACGTCACCGATCCCGCCACGATCCGCACCTTCTACGGTGCCCTGCTGACCAGCGTCAAGAAGCTGCGCTACGGCCACTTCAGCCACGCGCAGGTCCGGTCGTTGCTCCCCGTCCTGCTCGAACTGCTCACCGGAAGCCAGGAGGAAGCCGGGCTCGCGGCGCGCATGGTCGCCGCCCTGCCGGGTGACCTGCGCGCACAGCTGCCCCGGCGAATCCGCACGGCAGCCGACCTCGCCGCGGCCGCCACCGCGGACGAATCGGTCGTCCGGCTCTGCGACAGCGTGGTCAGCGCCGCAGCCGGCGAAGACCCGCTGCCGCCGGATCCCGTGCTCCCGCTGCTGGTCCAGGAGATGCTGGCCGACCCGGTCTTCGACGTCCGGCTCTGCGCCATGTTCCTGCTCTACGCCAGTCCCTACCGACCACACCTCGCCCGGGCACTGGCCACCGAGCTGGTCACGCTGCTGCGTCGCCGCACCGACCGCCTTCGCACGCTTCGCATCCTCGAATCGCTACGCGTGCTCGGCGGACCACCCCAGCGTGCGTTCGTCGAACGGCTGTTGCTCGCCCGGGACATGCCCGCCGAGATCCACGACATGGCCGCCTACACGCTCGGCCACATCGGCGGCCGGAGCACCGTCACCTTCTACCGCACGGCATTCTCGCGATACTCGACCCACTGGGCCCGCGCGTCCGAGGCGCATGACGCCAGCGTGCTCGACCGGCTCGTCTACGCCTTCGGAATTCACCACAACGACGGTCTGCTCCGCCGGGCGGCCACGGACCAGACGCTGCCGGGCAACGTCCGCACCGCGGCCACGTGGTGGATCCGCCTGCCACCACACCTCCGGCACAGCGCGACGCTGTGACCGGACCGTTCAAGGCGTGGACGACGCGGCGATGCCGCTCAACGGTGGCGCGCTGAGCTTGGTGGCGTCCCATCGGTCCCAGTGGATGATCTCGTCGGCGTCCGGCCGCTTGGCGGGGCTGAACTTCTCCCCTCGCGTGAACGCCAGCGGGGTCAGGCAGACCTGCTGCACGCTCTCGTACGGAATGCCCAGCAGCTCGGCGACGTCCTTCTCGCGGGAGAGGTGCATCGTCGTCCAGCAGGTGCCCAGGCCGCGGGCGCGCGCCGCGAGCATGAAGCTCCACGTCGCCGGCAGCACGCCCGCCGAGCATTCCCCGTCGTCTCGACCCGGCCGATGTAACCGGCTGAGGCCCGGTAGGAGTTCTGGTAGACGTCGGAGTAGATCGTCGCCACCGCCGCCCGCAGCCGCGGATCAGGTCCTCGGGAACGTCCCGGTCAGGGTCGAGCCGTTTCCGGACCGCCCGGCATCGCGGGGCGACGCGCCGCCGTCGCCCCGCAACTGGGCCCCCGCTACCGGATCACGAACGGCGCCGACACGTCCACCGCGTACGGTGTCGTGCCGTTCTTGTCGAGCTGCAGCACATAACTGCCCGGCACCACGGCAGGCGGACCGGACGCGTTGATGTCCCCCGCGCTTTCGGCCAGCGCTGTCGCCGGGAAGGACACGCGCACGACCTGGGACCGGCCCGGGTCGAGCGTGACCCGCGCGAAGCCGACCAGCCGCTGCGGCGGGACGACCACCGGGCTCACCGGCTGGGCCACGTACACCGGCACGATGTCGGTGCCGGCGCGGGTTCCGGTGTTGGTGACCGTGAACGTCGCCGTGGCGGTGCCGTCGCGCGCGACCTTCGGCGTCACCGCCAGGTTCGTGTGGCTGAACGTCGTGTACGACAGGCCGTAACCGAACGGGAACTGCGGGTTGTACGCGTTGCCCTGACCGGACGCGGTGCTGGGCAACTGGTCGAAGAACTTCGGCTGGTCACCCAGTGGCGACGGCGCCGTGCCGGCGAAGTCACCGCCGACGGCCGGCGCGTCGGACGGCCAGCTGATCGGCAGCTTGCCCGCGGGGTTCGTCTTGCCGAACAGCACATCCGCCACCGCCGTGCCGGCTTCCGTGCTGCCCTGGTAGGCCATCAGCACCGCGTTCGCCTTCTCCGCCGGGCCCAGCCCGACCGGCCGGCCCGCGACGACCACGACGATCACCGGCTTGCCGGTCGCCTGCAGGGCCGAGATGAGGGCCTGCTGGTCGGGCGCCAGTGCGGGAGCCGGGTTGTCGCCCAGCCCTTCCGCGTAGGCCTTCTCCCCCACCACCGCCACATAAGCGCTGGTGTCCGCCGCGGCCGCGACGGCACTGGCCTGGTCCGGCGCGTAGACCGCGGCCGGGTTCGCGGCCCGGATGCCGCCCAGCACGGTCGTGCCCGGCGGGATCTGGTTGTCGGGGCCCATGCAGCACACGTGCCCGGCACCGGCCACGCCCTGCCAGCTCACGCTCCAGCCGCCGAGCTGGTTGGTCATCGAGTCGGCACTCGGGCCGGTCACCACGACCTTCGCACCGGCCGGCAGCGGCAGCGCGTTGTTCTCGTTGCGCAGCAGGGTGATCGACTCCCGCGCGGCCTTCAGCGTCTGATCGCGGCCCGCCGTGACGGCGGCATTGGCGGCGTTCGCGTCGACGCACGGTTTCGCCGGGTCGGCCACGCACGGCTGGTCGAACAGGCCGAGCTGGAACTTCAGCGTGAGGATGCGGCGCACGGCCTGGTCGATCCGCGCGTGCGAGATCCTGCCCGTGTTCACGGCCTGCAGGATCGCGGCCTGCCACCCGGCCGCGTCGGAGACCTGCATGCTCATGTCGACGCCCGCGTTCACGGCGGCGGCGATGGCACCGGGGAGGTCCGCCGCGATGTGGTAGGCGGTCTGCAACGCGGTGACGTCCTGGTAGTCGCTGATGACGACGCCCTGGAAGTGCATCTGGTCGCGCAGGACGTCGGTCAGCAGGTAGTGCGAGGAGGTGGCGGGAACGCCGTTGATCGAACCGGAGTCGACCATCACCGTCCCGGAGCCGGCGTCGATCCCGGCCGCGTACGGCGGCAGGATCGTCGTCTGGAGGTAGTTCATGGGGAGCAGCGCCTCGGCCCGGTCGTGGCCGTTGACCGACTGCGAGTAGCCGGCGAAGTGCTTGACCGTCGCGCTGACGTTCAGCTCACCGCGCTTGCCGGGCGTCTGCATACCCTTGATGTTCGCGGCGCCCATCGCGGCCGACAGGACCGGTTGCTCGGCCCACGTCTCGTAGGTGCGGCCCCACCGGTTGTCGCGCGCGATGTCCTGGACCGGGGCGAAGTTCCAGTTCCAGCCGGTGGCGCGCAGGGCGTCCGCGGTCGCCTTGCCACCGGCCTGGGCGAGCGCGGGGTCCCAGGTGGCGCCCATGCCGAGGGACTGCGGGAACAGCGGCGCCTGCCACGGGTGGCCGAAGCCGTGCACCGCGTCGACGCCGAACACGACCGGGAGGTGCAGGCGGGAGTTCTTGATCGCGAACTGCTGGATGATGTTGTATTCGGTGGCCCAGTCGTAGCCGGTGTTGCCCACGCCGCCCTTGCCCGTGGTGTCGACCGGATTCTCGGTACCACCCGCGAGAATCGAACCGACGTTGGCGTCGACCAGGATTTTTCGCATGCATTCGGGGTTCGGCAGGTTGAATCCGTTGTTCCCGCACGTCGCGCTGTTCGAATCGGTCAGCGTGGTGACCAGTTGTTGGTCCATCTGGCCGACCTTCTCGGGCAGCGTCATCGCGCGAAGCAGCGCCTCCACCCGCGCCGGCACCGGGCGATGGGTGTCCAGCCAGGGCGTGGCGCCCGGATCGATGGCGGCACTGCTACTGGCGGTGAACGCGGAAACCGCGAGTGAGACCGCCGCCGCGAGCACCGTGACGGTGGCGCGGGTACTGCGTCTGTGTTTGCGGAACACCTGACCTCCTTCAGCCGTGGTCGGCACGGACCGGCCGCGTGGATGCGAGCGCACCGTAGGCGTGTTCCGTCCGGGCTGTAAAGCGCCGAACGGCGGCCCGGCACCCGTTCGTCCACACCGTGAAGTAAGGGAGGTCGCTACGAACGTCGATCGACGACATGCCTGACAAGCAGCCAGATTGCGAAAGACAGCAACCCGGCGATCAGAATCCATAGCGTACGAAGCGGTTCCGAGTCGATTAGACTCCGCCCGGCAAATGCAATTACAAGAAACGTGACGAACGACCCCGCGGCGTATGTCCCATTGCGTTTACTTGACATATCTGCCGCCACTTTTCTCGCCGGGGACGTCAACTCACGACCAGGTTAGCCCGGCATGGATCCACCGCGCCACATCCGCGTCCTCGAGGTAGCCGCTGATTCCGTGCCGGTTCTCGGTCGGGTTGTCGACGTCCGTCTTGTTCTCCACCAACGGCTCCACCGGGAAATGGGCCGCATCCAGCGGGTGGAGCGCGACGACATCGCGAGGGTCGAACGCGTTGAACCACCGACCGACGCAGTCCGGGTGCCGCACCGGGCTCAACTGGCGCTTGACCGCCGTCACGGCCAGCGGAGAGCCGACGGTGACGAACAGGGGAACCGTCCACCCTTCCCGTTCGCCGTCGCGGCGCAGCAGGTTGTAGCCGACGTGCGGGGCCAAGCCGGCCAGCCGAGCTGCAACTGCAGCGCCACCGACCAGTTCGTCGGGCACCAGCCGTACGTCGCACTCGCGCCCGTCGAAGCGCTGATGTCCATCAAGGACCGATGTGCGCACAGAGGCGGCCGCCGTCGGCCGTGCCCACTCCGGACAGGACGCCGCCTATGACGTCGCGCACGAACTCCTGGTCGAGTTTCCGGTGCCCGAAGAGCACGCGGAACACGATCGGAGCGGCGAAGAGGTCGATGAGGAGGTCGATGTCGAGTCCGGGGCGGATGTCCCCACGCGCCTCGCCCTTCTTCAGGGACTCGACGCACGCCTCGCGGCGAGGCTCCCAGACGACGGCGAGAAAGGTCTCCCGCAGTTCCGGGTCGTCGGCCAGGTCGGCCATCAAGGCCGGCAGCACGTGGCCGAAAGCCGGGTCGGACATCCCGAGCCGGAGCGCCTCGAGGTGTCCGAAAAGGTCACAGCAGGTGCACCCCGTGTCGACCTCCACCACCCCGGTGCGCTCCTCGGCCAGCGCGGCGACGACGACGTGTTTCTGACTCTTCCACCGGCGGCGGATGGCGGGCTTGGTGGTGCCCGCGCGCTGGGCGATGGCCTCCATGGTCAGGCCCGGGTAGCCGACCTCGCGCAAGAGCGTGATGACGGTGGCCAGCACGGCCTGGTCGATCCGCTCGTCCCGCTGGCGTGCCATCGAACTCTCCCACCCGTGATCGCGCCCACCGCTCGCGCGATCCTACCCTTGGCGCAGGACGACCTTGCCGAACGACTTCCCCTGCTCCACCCGCTCGAGTGCCGTGGCGGCGTCGGCGAGCGGGTAGCTCCGGTCGAGTACGGCGGAAAGCGAGCCACCGGCCAGCAGGCCGACGACGCGATCCCAAGACCGACGGCGATCTTCCGCCGCCAACGAGTTCAGGCTGAACGCCAGCAGCGTCGGCGAATTGTGGAAGCCGCGGAGCAGCGAGTCGAGCACCTGGGCCCCCGGGGCCCCGGCGGCGCCGCCGCAGAGCACGTAACGCCCGTTGGGGCGCAGCAGTTCCAGGTACTCGTGCACCTGCGGGCCCGCCACGGTGTCCACGATGACGTCATAGGTCTCACCGGGCAGGGCGGACCGGGTGCGGTCGACGACGTTCGCGGCCCCGAGCTGCCGCAAGCGCTCCCCGCTCTCCGCGGACGAGGTCACCACGGTGACCTCCGCGCCGCGGGCGTGCGCGATCTGGGTGGCGAGCACGCCGATCCCGCCGCTCGCACCACGGATGAGCACCCGTTCACCGGCGGTGACCCCGGTCCGGTTCAGCGCACCCTCGGCGACCAGTGCGTTCAGGCCCAGCCCGACCACGTCGGCCGGGTCGGCGCCGTCCGGGGCGAGGAGCAGCTGATCCGCACTGACGGCGACCCGCTCCGCGTAACCCCCGAACTCGGGGAGCGCCAGCACCCGCTTCCCGACCAGGTCCCGCGGCACGCCGGGGCCGGCTGTCCGCACCCGGCCCACGACCTCCAGGCCCAGGACGGACCCGGCACCGGCAAAAGGCGCGTACTGGCCCCGGAGGGCCATGACATCGACATACCCCACTCCGATCGCCTCGGCATCGACCACGGCCCGCCCGGCACCGGCAACCGGTTCCGGCACGTCGGCCAAAGCGAGTTCCTGCGAGGCCTCGACGACCACCGCTTTCATGGGTGCACCTTCCTAATTCGTTCCGTTCCGTATCAGAACGTTATTCAGTGGAACGATCCCTGTCAAGGCGGGCCAGGACCGCCGACACCAGCGCCCCCGGGGCGACTTCGGGGATCCAGTGCCCGACCTCGCTCAGTTCGACGAACCGGTAGTCACCGGTCACGTACTCGCCGCACAGCTCGGCTCCCGCGCGCCGCAACGCGAGATCACCGCTGCCCCAGAGGTAGGTGGTCGGCACCGGGACCGGACCCAGCTTCGCGAAGTCGCGACTCATCGCGCGGTAGTAGCCGAGCTGGGCGGTGAACGCTCCCGGTCGCCGCGCCGCGTCCAGGTAGTGCTCGACGAGGTGCCGCGGCACCGCCGGGGGAAACCACGCCCGCAGCCGGCGTGCGTCGTCCTCCAGCATGACGCGCTCGGCCTTGTCGGACCTGAACAGGCTGAAATAGGCCGATCGCTCCTGCTGGTCCACGTCCGTGGCGAGCGCCCGGCCGAAGGCCGCCGGGTGCGGGACCGAGGCGGCGGTCAGGCTGCGCACCCGGTCCGGGTGCCGCGCGGCGACGAACCACGACACCGTGGCGCCCCAGTCGTGGCCGACGAAGTGGGCGCTGGGGAGGCGCAGGACGTCCAGCAGGCCGAGCACGTCCTCGACCAGCGCGTCGATGCGGTAGCCGTCCCGCCCCACGGGGCGGGCGCCCGGTGAGTAGCCGCGCTGGTCGGGGGCGATCACCCGGTACCCGGCCGCGGCCAGCGGTGGGGCGACACCGGTCCAGGACGCCCGGCTCTGCGGAAAACCGTGCAACAGCAGGATCGGCTCACCCTCACCGGCCACCGACAGGTCGAAAACCTGCCTGCCCACCGTGAGCTTGGTCTGGATCCCCCAGTGCGGATCCCGTACGGACAGCATGGCCACCTCCTGGTTCGGTTTCCCGCGAAGCTCCTCAGCCGACGGCTTCGGCTGTCGGGCACAAGATCGCCCGGCCGAGAACGTGGCCGAGGAAGGTGAACCCGAGAAACGCGGGGGTGCTGTTCTCGTCGCGCCGGGTGGCAGGAGCTGCCCGGAGCCGGTCGGCGCGTGCCCTCGAGGGGCAGCGGCTTCCCGTCCTCGACGTCCTCGCTGGACACCGTGAAAGAAATGACTAGGGCACCAGGATCGCGCGGCCCCGGACCCGGCCGGCCGCGAGGTCCCCGAGCCGAGCGCTTCGACAGCGTCCTCGAGCGCGTACCGGCGCGTGTGCAAGGTGACCTTGCCGGCCTGGGCGAGCGCCATCAGCTCGACGAGATCGGTGTGGGAACCCACCATGGTGCCGACCACGTTCTTCCGCCCGGCGACCAGATCCGCCGTGGGAATCCGCAGTTGTCCACCGTAACCGACGACGAACAGCGAACCGTCCGGAGCGGTCATCGCCCACGCGTCGTTCTCCGCGCCTTGCTCGGCGACGAAGTCGAACACCACGTTCGCACCCCGACCCCCGGTGAGATCCGCCACCGCCGCCACGTGATCACCATCGGCGACCACGGTCTCGTCCGCGCCGATCCGCGCGGCCAGGTCGAGCGCTTCCCTGCTGCGGTCGACCACGATGATCCGCGCCGCGGTCAACGCCGCCAGCACCTGGATCCCGATGTGCCCGAGGCCACCGGCTCCCTGCACCACCGCGACCGATCCGGGCGGCAGCAACGCCACCGCCCGCCGCACCGCGTGGTACGCCGAGATGCCCGCGTCCGCCAAGGCGGCCACCTCCGCCGGATCGGTCTCGGGATCCAACCGCACACAGGCCCGCTCGGTCGTGAGCAGATACTCCGCCATGCCACCGTCGTAATCGGACACGCCGGGAAAGACGGCGTTGGCGCATCCCATATCCCGCCCGCTCCGGCACGCCGGGCACGCTCCGCACGACGGCTGGGGATGCAGGATGACCGTGTCCCCGATCTTCACCTGGGTCACCCCTTCCCCCACGGCTTCGACCCAGCCCGCGTTCTCGTGGCCGATCGTGTAGGGCAACCGCGGCCCCATCGTTTCCGCCCACTGCCCCTCGATGATGTGCAGATCGGTGCGGCAGACGCCCGCGCCACCGATCTTCACGATCACGTCCGCCGGGCCTGTCAGCTTCGGTTCCGGCACGTCCTCGACGACCGGCTGCCGGTGGTAATCGTGCAACCGCACGGCTTTCATCTGGTTTCCCTTCTCAGTGCCCTACCGACCGAGATCGTCGTACTTCAGCAGGTAGGAGTCGGCGGGCGGGACCGGAAGGGGGGCCTTCGAGGTGTCGCCGTCGAACAGCGTGTCCACAGTGGACTTGGTCGCGACCCGGAACGGGGTGAGCGTGCGGTCCGGGATCTTCTCGCCGGCCGCGATCGCCCGGCTCATCGCGAGGAGGTAGCGCGGCCACTCGGACAGACCCGGGTCTCCCTCGGCCACCCAAACCGGGTTTGTGCGCAGACCGGCCAGGGCACCGGGGACCGCACCCGTCGACGCGAGGAGGACGTCCTGCGCCCGGCCGGCCTGCTCGAGCGCCCGGAGGACACCCGGGACCATGGCGTCGTTCAGCACGTCGACGACGAGCTTCTTGCCGGGCGGAATGGTTTGCAGGACGCGCTGCGTCGCCGCGTAGGCGCCGTCGACGGTGCCGACGCCGTCGACGAACTGACCGCTGGCCCCGATACTGGTCGTGGTCAGGGAAAAGTCGGATACAGCGCGCTGGTCGAGACTCGGGAAACGCTTGGCGAACTCGGAGTAGAACCCACCGACACTGGTGATCGGAGCCATTCCGGCGGTCGTCACGCCCTCCAGCAAGACGAACATGTCGTCGGCGGCCCAGCCCCGCGCCGCCGCGATCCCGGCGACCTCGGCGCCCAGCCGGCTGCCGGCGCCGGCCTGGTCCAGGTCGTAGAGCGAGCACCCCGCGATGGGAAGGTTGACCGCGACACAGGGAATCTTCGCCCTCGCGAAGACCTGACCGACGGAACTGGTGTTTCCGGCGCCGTCCCAGTCGATCGCGACGTCGGGCTTCTGCTGCGCGATGAGGTTCGCGTTGGAAAGCGCCTGCGCGGCGTCGGCGTTGTTGTCGTAGCGCTGTAGCTTCACACCTTTGGCGGCGGCGAGCTGGGCAAGGCCGTCGCCGAGCGCCTTGTACAGCGGGTCGGCGTCGGTCACCCCGGCGTAGGCCACGCTGAGCGACTCCGCGCCGCCCGCGACCGCATCATGGCTTCCGGTCGAACACGCGGTGAGCGCGAGCGCGACCGTGAGCGACAGCATGGAGAGTGGGATCCGATGATCACGAGTCATGACATCTCCTTTCCCGCACGACGCCGGGCGGGGTCTGGCCATCAGGGAATTCTTCGGAGCAGTACCTCGCGCACGCGCCCGAACGCGACGGCGACCAGCAGGATGACGCCGGTCCAGATCGTTTGGCTGTAACTGTTCACCTGCAGAATGGTGAGGCCGTTGCTGATCGCCCCGAGCAGCAGGATGCCCAGCACGGTACCGACCACACCACCCGATCCACCGGTCAGCGCGGCTCCGCCGACGATGACCGCCGAAATGGATCCCAAAGCGGCGTTCGCGCCGACGTTGGGCGCCGCCGCCAGCAACTGGCTGGCCGTGACCGCGCCCGCGAAACCCGCGAAGATGCCGCTGGACACGTAGACGCCTTGAGTGATCGCGGAACACCGGATCCCGGCGAGTTCGGCGGCCTCCCGGTTTCCCCCGATCGCGTAGATCGCCCGACCCAGCCGGGAATAGCGCAACAGAACCAGGACGACCAGTGCGACCACCGCGAACGCCAGCACGCAGTACTGAAGGTCGCCGACGACGCGATCTCCCCAGAACCCGGCGTCGCCGGGCAGCTCCTTCGGCCGCCCGCCGGTCAGGACGAAGGCCGCCCCGCCCGTGACCGACAGGGTCGCCAGCGTGCAGATGAACGGGTTGATGCGCAGCTTCTCGATGATCACCCCGTTGAGGAGACCGACCCCACCGCCGACGGAGGCCGCGACCAGCGTGGCCCACCCGAAGGGCATCGAGTCGGCCGCGATGCCGAACGCGACCGCGCCCAGCGGTAGCGAACCTCCGACGGAGAGGTCGAACCCGCCGGAGACGACGGCGATCGTCTGTCCTATCGCGACTATTCCGAGCGGCGCGGCGACGGCCGCTATCCCCGCGATGTTCGACAGGGTGAGAAACGTGTCCGACCGTGCAGAGAAGTACACGCACACCACCACGAAGAACAGGCCGATGCCGACCGACTGGATGGCCGCGCGAGCTCCCCGTTCCCGGATACCCGCGCCCGTGCGACCGGACTTCACAGCGGACCTCCTGATGCCAAGGACAGGGCTCTGGCGGGTGTCTTCTCATCACCGGTCAGCTCGCCGATGACCTTTCCGTCCCTCAGGATGTAGAGCCGATCCGCCAGCTCGACGGCTTCCTCGACGTCCGTGCTGGCGAACAGCACCGCCGAACCGGAGGAGGCGAGGACGGACAGCCGCCGGTGGATTTCCCGCCGGGCACCGACATCGACACCGCGGGTGGGTTCGTGCAGGACGATGAGCCGGTGCCCGACCGCGATGCGGGAACCCACCAGCACCTTCTGCTGGTTCCCCCCGCTGAGGTGCCCCGACCGGCTGGTCCGGCGCCCGGAACTTGAGCGCGAACCCCGTCGCGATCCCGTCGAGCACCGCACGCTCGAGACGGGGTCTCATGATGCCGGCACGGGCGAGTTTTCCGAGTTGGGGCAGCGCGGCGTTGTGCACCACGCTGCCGGTCAGGACGAGGCCGCCGCGTTGACGATCCGGCGGCACCCCGACGATTCCCCGTTTCCTGGCTTCACGAACGTTCCGGATCGTCCCGGTGTCCCGGCCGTCGACCAGCACCCGGCCCCGCTGGTGCGGGCGCAGTCCGGTCACCGTCTCCAGCGCCGCCTCCTGTCCGCCGCCGCGCGCGCTGAAAAGGCCGACGACTTCCCCACCGCGTACGTGGAAGGAGGCGTCTCGCAGACCGTTCGCGCCGGTGTGGCTCACACCCTGGAGTTCGATGACGGCTCGGTCCGTCCGAACCGATCGTGCTCGCCGGCCGGGCGCGGTCTTCCAGCGGCCGAGCATGCTGCCCACGAGATCCCGCTCGGTGACCTCCGACGTGGGCGAGTCCAACGCGACCCGGCCGTCCCGGAGCACGACGCACGAGTCCGTGTGCGCCAGGACCTCGTCGAGGCGGTGGGAGATGCACAGCACCGTGACGTTTTCGCCGGCCAAGGCGGCCACCGTCGCGAAAAGACGTTCGGAATCCTGCTGCGACAACGCCGCCGTCGGTTCGTCGAGAAGCAGGACACGAGCGTTTCGGGCGATCCCCTTGGCGATCTCGACCAGTTGCGCGTCCGCGAGGGAGAGCTGCGACATCGGTCTGTCGAGGGAAACCCGCAACCCCACCCGATCGGCGAAGTGCCGGGCCTGAAGCAGCATTCCGCGCCGGGAAACGACGCCGTTGTGCCTGGGCAACCGCCCGAGCAGGATGTTTTCCGCCACGCTCAGGTTCGGCAGGTAGGCGAGTTCCTGCGGTACCAGCGCGACACCCGCACGCAGGGCTTCGCGCGGACTACCCGCCCGCAAGGGAACGTCACCGACCGCTATTCGCCCGGCGTCGCGGCGGATGGCGCCGGCGAGTATCTTGACCAACGTCGACTTGCCCGCGCCGTTCTCACCGAGCACACCCACGACGCGAGCGGTGGGTGCGGTGAAGCTGACACCTTTCAGCACCACCGTCGCCCCGTAGCTCTTCGTGACACCCTCGACCCGCACGCTCATCCGTGCTCACCTTCTCGTGGTTGTTCGGGGGTAGGGCTCAGCCGTCTTCGAGCATGATGGTGTAGTCCGCGGCGACCCTGCCGTCGTCCGCGAGAAAGAGGATTTCCGCTCCCACTGCCACGGAGGAATCCGGGCTGTCCAGCGGAATGATGTCCCAGAGGAAGAAAACCGCGTCACCCTTGCGCATCGCGTGCCGGCGCGACCCGAACCGGATCCGGCCTTCCACGTTGTTCTGCTGGAAGGACTGCGCGATTCCGCCGGTGATCGCCTGGTGTCCTTCGGCGACGAAGTGTCCGTGGTGCAGGCCCTCCGGCGTCCAGAGCTTGCCGACCAGGCCGGCCCGGGCTCCCGGATCGGGTTCGTTGAAGACGGCGGCGAACCCGTCTGCCAGCTCCTGGGCGGCACGCTGATCAGGATCGTCATCGACGAACGTGAAGCTGTAGTCGGTCTGGATTCGGCCGTCCGGCGTCGTCTTGATGACCGTCGCACCGGTCGCGAGGGGAGGGCCAGACTCGGTGACGGCGTCCCAGAGAAACATGATGAGGTTCTCTTGACTGTACACTTTGGACCCGAGCCGGAAGGCGAGACCGGCGGGCTCGACCTTTTCGACGCGCATCCGATCGATTCCGCGCACCAGATCGTCGTGCCCCTGGGCGGAAAACCCACCGAAATGGGCACCATCAGGGGCCCACAACGAGGCGACCGCCCCGGCCAGCGCGGCTCGATCGGCTTCGTTGTAGGCATCGACACAGCGATCGGCGATGTTCTGTGCGTTCACCATTTGTCAGGATCCTTCCGGGAAAACCGTCAGCGGGAGGTAGGCGCTGACCATCCAGTTCGGCGCGTTGACGATCTCACTGATCTTCAGATCAGCCGCGACACTGCACAGGACGTACGCCTCTTGCCGGGTCAGCCCTCGCTCGGCGACCAGAAGATCGATCATCGACCGGACGGCCTGACGGGCACCTTCGTGGAGGTCGTCACCGATGCCGGTGGTGACGAGATGACCACGGTCCGGCGTCCGTTCGAGGGGTTCGCTGACCAGTGCGCGGGGCGAAGACGGTGCCGCGCCGGGAAGCACGTGGAACCGCAGGGTCGCCGCGACGCTGGTCTCGACGGCGGTGCCGCACACTTCTCCGTCGCCCTGCGCGGCGTGCCCGTCCCCGCAGGAGAACAGGGCGCCGGAGACCTCGACCGGCAGGATCAGCCGGGTTCCCGGACGGAAATGGCGGTTGTCGAGGTTACCGCCGATGGGCCGGGGCGGAATGGTGGAATGTTCCCCGAACGCAGCCGGCGCCACGCCCATGATGCCGAGAAACGGTTCCAGGGGAACCCGCACCCCCTCTTTGATTTCGGCCATTTTGTCGACGTACCGGACGACGTGGACGTGGCACTCGTCGAAGTCGTCGGCGAGCAGCCCGAAACCGGGCATGAACGCGGTGATCCCCTGTGGTGTCGTGACCCGCACGTCGAGGATGTCGATCGCGAGCGCGTCACCCGGTTCCGCGCCGCGGACGGCCACCGGGCCGGTGAGGATGTGCGGGTGGACGAAGTCCATGCCCAGCAGGTCGTCGACGGACGCGTCCGGCCCCCAGTCGAAGATCGAAGGACAGTCGAAATCGACGGTGTCACCGTCGTCGATGGTCAGGGCGATCGGCGTTTCCCGGTCGAAGACGCGGTGGGTCGTCGAGGTCTTGTGGTTCATGCTGGGCTCCCGTTCGAGCGTCGGATCAGTCGATGTCGCCGGCGAGTCCACGCCGGTGCAGGGTCCGGAGGTGGTAGTCCCAGGTCCCCTTGATCATCACCTCGCCGCCGAGGACCCGGGAGTCCTCGATCTCCGTCGAGGTCATCAGCTCGGGCTCCCCGCACGCCATGACCTTGAGCTGCACTCCGCAGGACCGTTCCAGCTCGATGGTGGACACCACGGCATCGGCGACCGACGTCCCGGTCACGATCACGCCGTGGTGTTTCATCAGCAGGGCCTTGTTCTTCGCGAGCAGGCGGGCGACCACCGGTCCCTGCTCCGCGAGCGGCAGGCTTTCGATGTCGGCCGTGAGATCGATCTCGCCCGCCCATCGCGCCGCGTTGCGATCGAACGGAACAAGATTCCGATTCAGCGCGCCGAGGGCGACCGCGTTGTCACCGTGGTGGTGCGCGATGCACAGGACGTCCGGGCGGGCGGCGTAGATTTCGCCGTGCAGACGCAGTGAAGGGTTGATCGCTCCTTCCCCGCGCACGACGTTCAGCTCGAAGTCCACCTCCCGAAGATCCTCGATCCGGACTTCCTCCACGCTTTGCCCGAACTGGTAGGTCCAGAAGGTCTCGGATCCGGGCAGCCGCGCGGTGAGGTGGGCGAGCAGGCCGAGACCGAGACCGCGCAGGCCCAGAATCCGGTAACCGAGCACGAGGTCGTCACGGAGATCTCGACCGGGGTCAGCCACAGGAACCTCCCTGAGATACGTTACGATCCGGAACGGAACGTAAGTCGGGAGCTTATGGTCGGTCCTGGCAGGTGTCAAGGTCCGAACTGGACGACCGGCGCTCGGTCGCGCGGAGTGCCGCGAGCCTGGGTTCGGTGCTGCCGGTCTCCCGTGGCGACAAACGCCCCGGGCAACGCAGCTTTCGAAACCGGGTCCGCGACGACACTCGCGTCGAGACCGTCGGCGTCCCAGGACCGCGTGGTCGCGCGGAAGGCCTTCGCCGTACCGCGGCCCGGCCGCCGTCAGGCGGAAGTGACGTCGTCGGCGACAGCGCGGGCGCCGCGCTCGCGGTCGAGCGCTCCCCGGGTTTCCGGGCCGGCCAGGAGCGCGATGACGAACACCAAGGTCACCCCCACCAAGAAGATCGCGAGCCGCGAGGGGACGTCCGACAGCTCCGGGCTGAGCAAGCTGACCAGGGTCGGCATCAGCCCGCCGAGCATGAAGCCGAGGTTCCAGCTCACCGCGGTGCCCCGGGCGCGCAGCTCGGTCGGGTACTGCTCGTTGAGGAAGATCATCAGCGGCGCGTACGCGGCGTTGGACAGCATCACCATGACCACGCACAGCAGGGCCACGACCGTGCCGCGACCACTCCCGGCGGAGGCGATGCCCCAGGTCAGCAACGGCAACGCGAAGAGGTTGACCAGGCCGAACCCGAGCATGGTCCGGCGGCGGCCGAGCCGTTCGCTCAAGTGGCCCGCGGCGATCGCGGCCCCGATCACCAGGACGCTGCTGACCAGCAGGATGGTGCCGCGCTGCCCGGCCGGGACCCCGACCACCTCGCTGAGCAGCGTGGGCAGATACCCCGACGTCAGGTAGTACTGCGCACCGCCACCGGCGGCCACCGCGACGTTGAGCGCGAGGATCTTCTTGCCGCGGCCGCGGACCAGCTCCCGGAACGCCACCGGCGCGCGCCGTTTCGCCCGGAACTCCGGGGATTCCTCGACCTTGCGCAGCACGAACAGGCTCAGCAGCGCGCTGAGCAGGCCGCAGAAGAACAGCACCCGCCAGCCCCACTGGTCGAACGCCGGGCCGGGGAAGAGCGCCGTCACCACGATGTAGGCCACGCTGGCCAGCGCCGCACCGAGACCCGCTCCCCCGGCCCCGATCAGCCCGCTCATCAGGCCGCGCCAGCGCGCGCCGATGCTCTCCGTGCCGAGGGTGTGGGTGGTCGCGGTGACGCCGCCGACGAACAGACCCTGCGCGACGCGCAGCGCCAGGAACAGGATCGGCGCGAGCACGCCCACCGCGGCGTGCGACGGGACCAGCCCCATCGCGGCCGTGGTGACGCCGACGCCGCCCATCACGAGCACCATGGTTCCCTTGCGCCCCTTGCGGTCCGCCAGCTCACCGAAGATCGCGGCGCCCGCCGGGCGCATCACGACGGTGACCGCGAACGACCCGAACACCGCGGCGATGGCCAGGGTCGGGCTGGAGCTCGGGAAGATGTTCTTGCTGATCGGCCCGGCCACGTACAGCAGCAGGAACAGGTCGAACAGGTCGAAGGACCAGCCGGCGACGGAAGCGAATACCGCGGCACGAGGCGACTTTGACCGTGGTGCGATATCGGGTGCCAAGGTTTTCCCCTTACGGGATAGGGACCGGGATCAGCGGGACTTCCGGCGCAGGACGGCCCGGATCCGGTCGATCAGCGGGGCGAACAGGAGTTTCAGCGCGCTCGGCGCCTTGACCGGGCCGCTGGGCGCCTGCCCGGACGTCGCGGCCTCGCCCAGGGCGTCCGCGAACTGCTCGAACATGCGCCGGCTGACGTCCCCGGCCAGCGCCCGGCCGAACTGCGCGATGCGCCCGGTGAGGTACACCTTCGCCTCGGCCCGCAGGGCGGTGCCGGTGGCCGTGGCTTCGGTGCGCAACACGATGTCGGCCTGGGTCTGTGCGCCCCCGGTGTCCTGCCCCTGCGCGAGGACACGCAGGCGTTGACCGGCGCGGTCGTGTTCGACGACGTGCGCGACGCCCTTGAAGGCGAGCTTGATCGGACCCACCGACACGCGCGCGCGGCCGGCGTAGTGGTCGTCGCCCAGGTCTTCGGTGAGCTCCGCGCCGGGCAGGCAGCGGGCGAGCAACGAGATGTCGTCGACCACGCGCCACACCGCGTCCACCGGTACGCCGATCTCGGTCTTGATGTCGACGGCGATCGTCGGATCCCCGGCCGGCAGCACGATGTCGATCCGGCGGGTGTCCTCGGTGTGCTCGGCGGCCTCGCGGCCGTCGGTGCTGCCGCCCGCCTGCCCGGTGGCCCGGCCGACGAGCGCGCGGTGCGCGCAGTTGCCCGGGGCGGGAAGGCCGTCGGGGTGTGCCTCCTGGGTTTCCTTGACCGCGGTGAGGATGTTGCGGTAACCGGTGCAGCGGCAGATGACGCCGGACAGCTCCTCGGGCAGTTCCTCCGAGGTCACCTCGGGCTTGGTGGTCAGCAGGTCGTACGAGCTCATCAAGAAGCCCGGCGTGCAGAAACCGCACTGCAGCGCGTGGTTGCGGCCGAAGGATTCCTGCAGCGGGTGCAGGTCGTCCGGCCGGCCGAGGCCCTCGACGGTGACGATGTCCGTCCCGTCGAGCTGGACCGCGAACAGCAGGCAGGCCCGGGCCGCCTCGCCGTCCACGAGCACCGTGCACATCCCGCACACGCCGTGCTCGCAGCCCACGTGCGTGCCGGTGAGCCCGAGGTGGTCGCGCAGCGCGTCGGCGAGCGTGACCCGCGCGGGCAGGCTGAGCACGGCGGGCGTGCCGTTCACCGTCATCCTGACCTCGACGAGGTCGTCCACCGCGGCCTTGACGGCCCGGGGTTTTCCGTTCTGTGCCAACGCTTCGGTCGTCACGAGTCCACCTCACCGGCGCTCCGGCGAGCGCGCTCGTATGCCTTGCCCAGTTCCCGGACCGCCAGCGTCCGGAACAGCCGGCGGCGGTAGTCGCGCGACGCGTGGGCGTCGCCTTCGGTGTCGACCAGCTCCTCCGCCACCGCGGTGAGCGGGTCGGCCAGGGCCCTGCTCACGTCGCCGCCGCTCAGCGCGGCGCCCAGCTCACCACTGACCGAGCGGGTGACCGGGCGGTCGGACACGCCGAACCCGGTCAGCTCCGCGTCGGTCTCCGCGCCGCGCACCCGGACCCGGGCGACGACCCCGGCGAGCGCGAAGTCGCCGTGCCGGCGCGCGATTTCGGCGAACCCGAAGCCCTCACCCGTCCCCGCGACCGGGAACCGCACCGCGGTCAGGATGTCGTCGGCCCCGAGTGCGGTCGTCATCGCGCCGGAGAAGAACTCCCGCGCCGGCACCCGGCGGGCGCCGCCAGGGCCGGTCACGGTCAGTTCGGCGTTCAGGCAGCACGCCACGGCCGGCAGCTCGGCGGCCGGGTCGGCGTGCGCGAGGCTGCCGCACACGGTGCCCCGGCTGCGCAGCTCCCGGTGCCCGACCCACGGCAAGGCCATGCCCAGCAAGGGAACCGTGGCGGCGACCGGGTCCCGCTCGACCCGGCGCTGGCGCACCGTGGCGCCGATCTCCAGGTACCCGCCCACGGTGCCGATCCGGTCGAGCTCCGCGACGGAGTTGATGTCCACCAGGGTTTCCGGGCGGGCGAGCCGCATGGCCAGTACCGGCACCAGCGACTGCCCACCGGCGATGACCTTGCCGCCGCCGCCCGTGCCCGCCAGTTCGGCGATCGCGTCGGGCAGACTCGACGGCCGGACGTAAGCGAACGGTGCGGCCTTCATGGTTTCACCTCACCGCCCCTGGAACTTCGGCGCGCGCTTGTCGGTGAACGCGGCGACGCCCTCGGCGAAGTCCTTGCTGGAGCGCAGCATCGAGTACGCCTTGCGCTCCAGCTCGATCCCGGAGTACAGCGGCGCGTCGATGCCCTTGTCGAGCACCTCCTTGGCGGTGCGGGCGGCCAGCGGGGAGAACCCGAGCAGCGCGCCCACGATCCGCTCCACCTCGGCGTCCAGCGCGGCGCGGTCCTCGACCACGTTCGCCACCAGGCCCCAGTCGCCGGCCTGCTGCGCGTTGATCCGCGACGCGGTCATCACGTGGTACTTCGCGCGGGAGAGGCCGATCAGCCGGGCGAGGCGCTGCGTGCCGCCGGAGCCGGGGATCATGCCCAGCCGCATCTCCGGCAGCGCGAACTCGGCGCGCTTGGTCGCCACCCGGATGTCGGTGGACAGCGCGAGCTCGAGCCCGACGCCGAAGCAGTAGCCGTCGACGGCGGTGATCACCGGCTTGGGGCTGCGCGCCGCGGCGGTGACGTTCTGGCCCAGGTCGGTGAAGTCGATCGGGTCGACCTCCATGAACCCGGCGATGTCGCCGCCGGAGGAGAAGTGCTCCCCTGCGGCCTGGACGACGACGACCTTGATCTCGTCGTCGGCGTCGATCTCGGCGAACCGGTCGGCCATCACCTGGCGGGTCTCCCAGGTGATGATGTTGTATTTGCCGTGATCGAGGGTCAGGTAGGCGACCCGGCCTTCGTGGCCGCGGTCGAGCCTGATCTCGCCTCCGGTGAGTGCCATCGTCAGTGGTTCCTTTCGTCTTCCGGAGTGCTGCCGGTCAGCAGCTCGTGGAGCACGTTTCCGTGCAGGGGCAGGCTGGTGACGTCGACGCCGGCTGGGGCGAGCGCGTCCGCGACCGCGTTGGCGATCGCGACCGGGAGGCTCATGCAGCTGCCTTCGCCACAGCCCTTCGCGCCGAGCCGGGTCAGCGGCGACGGCGTTTCCAGGTGGTCGCTGTTCAGCTCGAACGTGGTTTCGGCGGAGGTCGGGCACAGGTAGTCCATGAAGGTGGCCGTGGGCTGCCCGGCGTCGGTGTAGCGCATCTCCTCGAACAGCGCGCCGCCCAGTGCGTGCGCGAGGGCGCCGTGCACCTGGCCTTCGAGCAGGGTCGGGTTGAGGATCGTGCCGGCGTCGTGCACGGTGACCACCTGCTCGAGCTTCACCTCGCGGGTCTCCGCGTCGATCCGGACGACGGCGAGTTCGGCGACGAAGCCGTAGCACAGGCTCGAGTTGATCTGGTCCGAGCGGCTGGCCGCCTTCGACTGCGGCGGGGTGAACGCGGCCTCCTCGTACAGGCGCGCGGAGGTGCCTTCCGGCAGCGAGCCGGGGTCCCAGTGCACCAGCCCGGCGGCGTGCTTGAACGAGACCGCCCGGCTCGGCTCGGCGCGCAGCCGGATCCGGCCCTCGGCCAGCTCCACCTCGTCGGCCGTGACGCCGAGCAGGGTGGCACCGGCGATCTTGATCGTCTCCGCGACCTTTTCCGCGGCCTCCACCAGCGCGCTGGTCAGCAGCGGTGCGAACCGCGAGGAGTAGCTGCCCGAGCTGATCGTCCACGGGGTGGTGGCGGTGTCCATCTCGACGAGCGGGCGCACCTGGTCCAGCGGCAGGCCGAGCTGGTCGGCGACCACCTGCTGGGCGACGGTGGCGTGGCCCTGGCCCTGCGGCACGGTGCCCAGCAGCACCGAGACCAGCCCGTTGGGGTCGACGCTGATCCGGACGTGCTCGGTGGAACCGGACTTGCCGCGCCCGGACGCCCGCTGCTCGGCCGGAGTGGCCAGGCCGACGTAGCCGATGTTGGTCGCGGACGGGTCGACGATGGTGGCCACGCCGAGGCCGAAGTACTCGCCCCGCGCCCGCGCTTCCCGCTGCTTTTCGCGCAGGGCCTGGTAGTTCGCGTTCTTCACGACCATGTCGAGCGCGCGGTGGTAGTCGCCCGAGTCGTAGATGCCGCCGGTCGGGGTGGCGTACGGGAAGTCCTCGTGGCGCACGAAGTTCCGCTTGCGCAGCTCGACCGGGTCCAGCCCGCAGGTCTCGGCGACCTTGTCCATCAGCCGTTCCAGGCCGAAGTACAGCTGCTGGCCGCCGAAGCCGCGGTTGAGCCCGGTGGGCGTCTTGTTCGTGACCACGGCCCGCGAGCGGATCTCGACGGCGTCGATCTTGTAGGCGCCGGTGATGTTGCCGAAGCAGCGGTAGAGCGTGCTGGGTTCCGGCGGCCGCAGGTAGGCCCCCACGTTGTCCACCAGGTCGGCGCGGAGCGCCTGCACCGTGCCGTCGGCCGAGACGGCGGCCTCGAACCACATCGCCCGGTCCGAGCCGGCCGAGCTGGCCAGCAGGTGCTCGATGCGGTCCTCGGTCCAGCGCACCGGCCGTCCCGCGTGCTTGCTGGCCAGCGCCATCAGCGCGACGTAGGGGTAGATGCCCGCCTTGATGCCGAAGCTGCCGCCGTTGTCGGCCGGGATCATCAGCCGGATCCGCGACGTCGGCAGGCCGAACGCGCCGGCCAGGACCGCGACCATGGAGAACGGGCCGTGGAAGTTCGCCCACGCCTGGATGGCCGGGCCGTCCCCTTCGTCCTGCCACTCGGCGACGACCGAGTAGCACTCCATCGGTGTGGACGAGTAGCGCGGGAAGTCGTACTTGCCCTTCACCACGTGATCCGCCCGGGCGAACACGCCGTCCACGTCGCCGAAGCTGAAGGTCCGGTCGGTGGCGACGTTGCCGTCCGCGTCCTCGTGCAGCCGCGGCGCGTCCGGCAGCAGCGCCTTCTCGACGTCGACCACCGGCGGCAGCGGCTCGTAGTCGATCTCGACGAGCTCCGCGGCGTCTTCGGCCAGGTACCGGTCGTTGGCGACGACCACCGCGACCGGTTCGCCGACGAAACGCACCTTGTCCGTGGCCGTCGGGTAGTACGGCATGGGTGCCTTGAGCGCCAAGGGGAACGGGCGCAGGGTCGCCTTGACCTCCTCGGGGCCGATCACCGCGGCGACGCCGGGGTGCCGGCGGGCCCGCTCGAGGTCGACGCTTCGGATCCTGGCGTGCGGGTGCGGGCTGCGCACCACCGCCGCGGTCAGCGTGCCCGGCAACGGGTCCAGGTCGTCGAGGAACCGGCCGCGGCCGGTGAGCAGCGCGGGGTCCTCGATCCGGGCGGTCCTCCTGGCCGGTTTGTCGGCGACTGCGGTCATGCGGCTCACCTGCCTGCTTCTGCGGCGCTGTCGGACAGCGCGCGGTAGTTACCGGAGCTCAGTTCGCGGCGCAGGATCTTGCCCACGCCGGACTTGGGGATGGTGTCGACGGCGACGAACCGCTTGGGGCGCTTCAACGACGGCAGCCCGGACTGCTCGCGGACGAAGGCCTCCAGCACCGCCGTCGCGTGCTCGGGGGTCATGCCTTCGGCGGGGATAAAGAACGCGGTGGCGGCCTGGCCCCACCGGTCGTCGGCCATGCCGACCACGACCACCTCGCGCACCGCGGCGCAGCGGATCAGCGCGTCCTCGATCTCGTCGGGGTAGATGTTCTCGCCGCCGGAGTTGATCATGTCGTCGACCCGGCCGGCGACCCAGAGGTCCCCGTCCTCGTCGGCGCTCGCCAGGTCGCCGGGGAAGTACCAGCCGTCGCGGATGGACTTGGCGTTGGCGTCCGCCCGGTGCCAGTACCCGGCGAACGCTTCGGGGCTGGCCATCGAGACGGCGATCTGGCCCTGCTCCCCCGGCCGCACCTCGGCGTCCGGCGGCGCGGCGGGGTCCGGGTCCACCAGCCGGACCCGGGAGAAGATGCCGGCGCGGCCCGCCGACCCCGGCTTCGCGAGCACGTCCGGGCCGATGGTGAAGGTGTAGATCTCGGTGCTGCCGAAGTGGTTGACGAACGACTCCGGTTCCAGCGCTCCGGCGAGCCGCTCGGCCAGCGCCGGGGTCATCGACGAGCCCGCGTAGGCCAGCCGGCGCACGGTCCGCGCCTCGGCGAGCCGGCCGGTGCGCACCAGCGACCAGTAGATCGTCGGCACCAGGTACAGCGAGCCGATCCCCTCGGCGGTGATCAGCTCTAGCGCCTCGTCCGCGTCGAACTTCACCTGCGGCACCCAGGTTCCCGCGCCGACCAGGGTGGCCAGCAGGGTGCGCAGCCCCATCGTGTGGAACAGCGGCATCACGCCGAGGGTGGCGTCGAAGCGGGACTGTCCACTTTGGATCAGATGGGCGATCGCCGCGTGGTGCTCGGCGGAGTGCGTGCGCGGCACGCCCTTCGGTTTCCCGGTGGTGCCCGAGGTGTAGAGCATCACGCTGATGTCCGTGTCGGCCACCCGGACGTCCGGGGCGCCGCTCGGCTGCCGCAGTGCCAGGCGCTCGATGGTGTCCTCGTCCGGCGGCCCGGAGGCGATCCGGGGCACCGCGGGCAGGCCGGCCAGCGCTTCGTCCGCGAGGGCCGCGGTCGAGGCGTCGGTGATCACCAGGGCGGGCTCGGCGTCGGCGACGCAGTAGGCGAGTTCGGGCGGCGCGAACCGGTACGAGAGCGGCACCGAGACGGCACCGAGCTTCTGCGCGGCCAGGTGCAGGCTGGCCAGCGGTTCCCCGCCGGCCAGCGAGAGGACCACCCGGTCGCGGGGCCGGACACCGAGCGCGGCCAGCGCCCGGGCCAGCCGATCGGTGTACGCGTCCCAGTCGGCGTAGGTCATGGGACGTGCGCCACCCACCGCGCGGCGCCGGGGATAACGCTCCGCCGTCCAGCGCAGAACCGTGCCCAGATCCATGACCGTCCCTCCGTCGCGACAGTACGATACAGACCATCTGTTTCGGATGGTTGCGAACCTACGATATGGTTCGGAGCATGTCAACGGTTCGGTTGTCGACGACGTCGTACGTGGTGCTCGGGATGATCGCCCTGCGCGGGCCGTCCACGTCCTACGACCTCAAGCGCGCGATCGGCCGATCGGTGGGCTACTTCTGGAACTTCCCGCACGCGCAGCTGTACTCGGAGCCCAAGCGGCTCGAGGAGGCCGGCCTTCTGGAGCTCGACGAGGAGGACTCCGGACGCCGGCGCAAGACGTTCTCGATCACCGAAGCCGGCCGCAAGGTGCTGCGCGACTGGGTCGCTGAGCCGGTGAACGAGCACTTCGAACTGCGCGACGTGGCGGAGATCAAGCTCTTCTTCAGCGAGCTGGCCGGCCCGGACGACGTCGCGCGGCTGGCGAAGGGGCAGGTCGAGCAGCACGAGCGCCGGATCGCCGAGTACGAAGAGATGCAGCGCCGCTTCGGTCACATCGAAGAGGTCGCCGGCCGCATGATCACGCTGGAACTCGGGCTGGGTATGGAGTACGCCGCCCTCGAATTCTGGCGCGGCGTGTGCGAACGCGCCGCCCGCGGCGACTTCGAGATCGGGAAGCACTCACTCCAGGAGTAGCCGCGCGCGTCGTTGGTTGGTTGCTGCTGTGATGGGTCACGCCTTTCTCAGGTTCGGCGGGTCGCGGCGAACCGCCGTGCGCCACAAATCATCAACTGGCCGAGCCGGTGTCGATGTTCGGCCGCGAGCACGACGTCAGCGGGGATGATCGGCCTGGCCCAAGAGGTCGACAACCACGCTCGATATCGGGCCCGGCGGGCCGATGCGCCGCCCGCCCGCACCGCCTGATGCTCACCTCCGCACAGTTCGCACCAGAGATCGAACGAACCGCAGGAGGCAGGCATGTCAGTCACGGTGGGACTGCTGGTGACGCTGGAAGCACAGCCGGGCAAGGAGGCCGACGTCGAGGAGTTCCTCAACGCCGGTCGCACGCTGGTCGAGGACGAGCCGGCCACTTACCCCTGGTTCGCCGTCAAGCTCGGGCCGACGACGTACGCGATCGTGGACTTCTTTCCCGACGACGCCGGCCGCACGGCCCATCTGCAGGGCAAGGTCGGCCAAGCGCTCGGGGCGAGGGCCGACGAGCTGTTCGCGAAGCCACCCGACGTCGCGCAGCTCGATGTGCTGGCGGCGAAGCTGACTTGAAGCGGCCCGGGATGGCCCTGACCCGTGCGGAGTGCCGCGCCGTGCCGGCACTCGGGGCCTCCCCGCCGGTCCCCTGAGGTTCGTCGTGGCGCCGCCGGCCCCGGCCGTCATGGCCGGCGGGGCCGATCGACGCGTGCACCCCGCCTCTTGGCCGCGTCCTCGGCGGCGCGCACCGCTTCAGTGACCTCTTGCGAGATCGTCGGTGACGATGCGGCGGTGATCACCGCGTAGACCTGACCGCGACACGCGGCTCTATGGGGTAATCGAGCGTCCGAATCATGCGGTCAGGCGCAGTGTCCGTGACAAGCCCAGCGCGGCCGTCCGGACCGCTGGGGCCAGGTTCGCCGGCCGGAACTGTTCGCGCGGGACCGCCACCGACAGCGCCGCCACGACCGACGCGCCGCTGAACACCGGGGCCGCGATGCAGCTCACCCCCAACGCCGCCTCCTGCTCCTCGTACGCCAAGCCGGCAACCTGCGTCTGCTCCAGCGCTGTACGCAGCCGCAGCGGGTCGAGGATCGAAAACGGCGTCAGCTGCGGCAGCGGATCCGCGAGGATCGCGTCCGTCAGCGCGGGCTCGGAGAACGCGAGCAGCGCTTTGCCGATCGCCGTGCAGGTGAGGGGGAGCCGGCCGCCGATCCGGGACGGTAGCGGTACCGCGTCGTGGCCGTGGATGCGTTCGACGTAGACGACCTCGCGGTCCTCGCGGACGCCGAAGTGGACGGTCTGGCGGGTGCTCTCGAACAGGTCCTGCAGGAACGGCAAAGCGGCTTCACGGAGGTCCTGACGCCGAGGCACCAGCGAACCCAGTTCGAACAGGGTGCCGCCCAGCCGGTACTTCTCCCCCACGCGCTCCAGGAACCCGAGCCGGACGAGGTCACCGACCAGGCGGAACGTCGTGGTCTTGGTCAGTCCGGTCCGAGCAGCGAGTTCCGTCAAACGGAACGAACCACCGTCCGGCCGGTAGACAGTGAGCACAGCGGCCGCCTTGTCGAGCATGTTTCCGTTCTCGCCGTTCCGTGTCACGGAACAGACTTTGGCATACCTCCGGCTCGCCGCCTATACCTGGCGGGTCACGATCCCTGCTCCGGAGGTCCCTGATGAACGAGGCCGTCCCCAAGGCCGCGGCGGTGCTCGCGGCCGCGGCCGCCACTGCCACGCCGTGTCCGCCGATCCGCGATCTCTTCGCCGACGGCGACCTCGACGCGGCCTACGCGGTGCAACGAATCACCACCGAGCGCGTGCTCGCGGCCGGGCACCGCCTGGTCGGGCGCAAGATCGGCCTGACCTCGCCGGCCGTGCAGCGGCAGCTGGGCGTCGACCAGCCCGACTTCGGCGCACTGTTCTCCGACATGGCCCTCGACCACGGCGGGACCGTCCCGGCCGGCCGGCTGCTGCAGCCCAAGGTGGAAGCGGAGATCGCGCTGATCCTGGGCGCCGACCTCCCCGGCCCGGAGTGCTCGGTCGCCGACGTCCGCGCGGCGACCGCGTTCCTCGCCCCGGCCCTGGAGATCGTCGACAGCCGGATCGCCGGCTGGGACATCACGATCGTCGACACCGTCGCCGACAACGCTTCCTCCGGCCTGTTCGTCCTCGGCGACACCCGCGAAGCCCTCGACGACGTCGAGCCCGCCGACGTGGAGATGCAGCTGCACCGCGGCGGCGAACTCGTCTCGCAGGGCACCGGCCGGGACTGCCTGGGCGACCCGCTCAACGCCGCGGCCTGGCTCGCCACCACGCTGGCCCGCCGGGGTGAACCGCTGCGCGCCGGCGACATCGTCCTCACCGGAGCGCTCGGCCCGATGGTGCCCGCCTCCCCCGGCGACGTCTTCACCGCCCGGATCTCCGGCCTCGGCGAGGTCGGGATCAGCTTCGAAGGGGAACCAGCATGAGCGCCAAAGTCGCCATCATCGGCTCGGGCAACATCGGCACCGACCTCATGATCAAGGTCCTGCGCCTGTCCGAGCACCTCGACATCGCGGCCATGGCCGGGATCGACCCCGACTCCGACGGGCTCGCCCGCGCCCGCCGGCTCAAGGTCGCCACCACGCACGAAGGCGTCGACGGTCTCGTCCGGCTCGACGAGTTCGCCGACGTCCAGTACGTCTTCGACGCGACTTCCGCGGGCGCACATCGCCGACACGACGAGGTGCTGCGCGGCGAAGGACGCACGGTCATCGACCTCACCCCCGCCGCGCTCGGGCCCTACGTCGTCCCGCCGGTCAACCTCGGCGAGCACCTCGACGCCCCCAACGTCAACATGGTCACCTGCGGCGGCCAGGCCACCATCCCGATCGTGGCCGCGGTCGGCGCGGTGACGCCGGTGCACTACGGCGAAATCATCGCCTCCATCTCCTCGCGCTCGGCGGGCCCGGGCACGCGGGCCAACATCGACGAGTTCACCGAAACCACCTCGGCCGCCATCGAAAAGGTCGGCGGCGCCGCGCGTGGCAAGGCGATCATCGTCCTCAACCCGGCCGAACCGCCGTTGATCATGCGCGACACCGTGCACTGCTTGGTGTCCGAAGTGGACACTGTGGACACCGGGGCCATCACGGCGTCAGTCGAAGAGATGGTGGGCCGGGTGCAAGCCTACGTCCCCGGCTACCGGCTCAAGCAGAAGGTCCAGTTCGAAACGGTCGCCGCCGACGACCCCCTGCACCGCCTGGTTCCCGCCGGCGACGCGGTCAAGGTCTCGGTGTTCCTCGAAGTCGAGGGCGCCGCGCACTACCTGCCCGCCTACGCCGGGAACCTCGACATCATGACCTCGGCCGCGCTGCGGACCGCCGAACGCATGGCAACCCACCAGGAGGGACTCCGATGAGCGACCTGTACATCCAGGACGTCACCCTGCGGGACGGCATGCACGCCATCCGCCACCGCTACACCGTCGAGCAGGCGCGCGCGATCGCCGGTGCACTGGACGCGGCCGGCGTCGCGGCCATCGAAATCGCCCACGGCGACGGGCTTTCGGGCTCCAGCATCAACTACGGCGTCGGCGCCCACACCGACTGGGAGTGGATCGAAGCGGTCTGCGACGTCGCCCGAAACGCCATTCCCACCACGCTGCTCTTGCCCGGCATCGGCACACTGCACGACCTGCGGGAGGCCCACCGGCTCGGCGTCCGCTCGGTCCGCGTCGCCACCCACTGCACCGAAGCCGACATCTCCGCCCAGCACATCGGCGCCGCCCGCGACCTCGGCATGGATGTCGCCGGCTTCCTGATGATGTCCCACATGGCCGAACCGGACGAACTGGCGAAGCAGGCCAAGCTCATGGAGTCCTACGGCGCCGCGTGCGTCTACGTCACCGACTCCGGCGGCCGGCTCACCATGGACGGCGTCCGGGACCGGGTGCGCGCGTACCGGGAGGTCCTCGAGCCGGAGACGCAGATCGGCATCCACGCCCACCACAACCTCGCCCTCGGCGTCGCCAACAGCGTGGTCGCGGTGGAGAACGGCGTGGTCCGGGTCGACGCCTCCCTCGCCGGGCAGGGCGCCGGAGCGGGCAACTGCCCCCTCGAAGCGTTCATCGCGGTGGCCGACCTGATGGGCTGGGACCACGGCTGCGAGCTGTTCCCGCTCATGGACGCGGCGGACGATCTGGTGCGCCCGTTGCAGGATCGGGAAGTCCGGGTCGACCGCGAGACGCTGAGCCTCGGCTACGCGGGCGTCTACTCGAGCTTCCTGCGCCACGCCGAGGCGGCCGCGGTGCGGTACGGCCTGGACACCCGCGCGATTCTCGTCGAGGTCGGCCGGCGCGGCATGGTGGGTGGTCAGGAGGACATGATCACCGACATCGCGCTCGACCTCGCCGGCTAACGCCCCACCGCGGGCAGCACCCGGCCGGCGACGTCGGCGACCAGCTGCCGCGGCAAGTCGTACGAACCGACGTGCTGCAGCAGCACCGCCGACACGCCGGACCGGGCCAGCTCGGTCAGCCGCGCCGCGATTTCGGCGGCAGGGCCGTACAGGCAGAACCGCCGGGCGAACAGCTCGGCGGTCTCGTCGTCCACAAAGGACTCACAAGCCCGGACCGCGGAGTCCCAGGACTCGGCGTGCAGCAAGTCCGGACGCAGCTGCGGCAGCCGCTCGGGCACGCGCACGTGCACCCCCGCCGAGGCGAGGAACGCCGCTCCGCCGTTGGCCGCGATGCTCAGGCACACCGGCTTCAGTTCCCGGGCGTCGAGCCGCACCGAGTCCGTGACGCGGCAGAACGCCGACACCGTGATCGGCACGGACCCACCGGCCGCCACCTGCCGCATCGCGGCTTCCAGGGGCTCCGGAGCCACGCCGGACAGCAGGATCGCGCCGTCCGCGACCTCCCCGGCCAGCCGCAGGTTCCGCGGCCCGCTCGCCGCCAAGTGCAGGGGCACGGCCACCGGGTCGCGCAGGCGCGACCGGACGTCGCCGAACTCGGTTTCTTCACCGGCCAGCAGGGACCGGATCACCTCAAGCCCGGACCGGAGTTCCGCCCGGGTCGACGGCGTCAGCCCGGCCGGGACGACCGAGCTGTTGCCCACGCCGACGCCGAGTGCGAACCGGCCGGGTGCGAGCTCGGCCACGGTCCGCGCCGCGCCCGCGACCACCGACGGGTGCCGGGTCACGACGTTCGTCACCGCCGTGCCGAGCCCGATCCTCGACGTGCCGGCGGCGGCCGCAGCCGCTGTGGCGAAGACGTCCCGCCACAGCAGCTGCGAGTCCGGGAACCACACGTCGTCGAACCCCAGTCGCTCGACCTCCTGGACGAAGGCCACCAGCTCGGGCAGCGGAACGCACGGCGGAACCCGGACGCCGATCCTCATACCGCCGGCGCTCCGGACTCCTCGCGGAGGACCGCAGGCTGCCCGGACCGCGCTTCCTTGAGGAACAGCCCGGCGACCAGGCTCACCGCCGACGCGGCCGCCATGTACGCGGCGATGGACACCCAGGTGCCGGTCGACTCCAGCAGCGACGCGCTGATCGCGGGAGCGAAGGCGTTGCCGAAGATCGTGCCGAGGGTGAACCCGATCGCCATCCCGCTGAACCGCAGCGAAACCGGGAACGCCTCGGAGAAGAAGACCGGGAACATCGCGTAGTTGCCCGCGTAGCCGGCGTACAGCAGGGCGAAGCCGAGCAGCATCAACCACGAATTCCCGGTGTTCAGCAGGGTGAACCAGACGAACGGGAGCACGACCATCGACGCCGCGGTGGCGACGAAGACCGGCTTCGGCCCGATCCGGTCGGCCAGCCTGCCGTACAACGGCGCGCCGATCACGACGACGACCAAGCCGGGCAGCAGGACGTCGAGCATCGCCGAGGTACTCAGTCCCAGCGCGGTCTTGCCGTACGTCAGCACGTACACCGATGTCACGGTGATCATGACGCCCGCGCCGAGCGTCGCCAGCGTCACCAGGACGACCGTGCCACCGCACTTGCGCAGGACGTCCACCAGCGGCAGCTTGTGCACCGCGCCGGCGCCCTTGACGTCGGCGAACTCCGGGCTTTCCCGCAGTCCCAGCCGGATCACCAGCCCCGCGATGACGAGCAGCACGCTCACCAGGAACGGGATCCGCCAGCCCCAGGCGACCAGGTCGTCCTCGGGCAGCCGCGCCACGAGCAGGAACATCGCGTTGGCCAGGATCGTCCCGACCGCGGTGCCGGTGTTGAGGATCCCGCCGAAGAACCCGCGCCGGTGCTTCTCGGCGTGCTCGACGGTGAGCAGGACGGCGCCACTGGACTCACCGCCCAGGGACACGCCCTGCACGATCCGGAGCGCGACCAGCAGCACCGGCGCGGCGATGCCCCAGGTGCCGTACGACGGGAGCAGCCCGATCGCGGTGGTCGCGACGCCCATCATCATCAGTGTGGTGATCAGGATGGACTTGCGGCCCATCCGGTCGCCGAGGTGCCCGAACAGCAGGGCGCCGAACGGGCGCGCGACGTACCCGACCCCGAAAGTGGAGAGGGAAATCAGCGTGCCCACCACCGGATCGGCGGCGGGGAAGAAGATTTTCGGGAACAGCAGCGACGCCGCCAGGCCGTAGACGAAGAAGTCGTAGAATTCGACGGCGGTGCCGAACCACCCGGCCAGCGCGGCCCTGGTCTGTTGCCGTTGTGGTTGTGTCATAGCTGCCTCCGGGAGAGCCGGTCGAGTTGCCGTACTTTTGTTGGTGTGCCGGGGCATCGGCAACGCGCGGGTTCAATCAGCGGACCGGGTGAACCGGCGCAGGAAGGGCAGCACCACGGCCGCGACCTCGTCGGCCTTGTCCTCCATGAGCGCGACCGTGCCCCGCTCGATCACCGCTCGGTCCACGACGGCGGCCGCGGTCAGGTTCTGCTTCAGGGGTTCGAGGGCCGGCAGAGCGAACGGATCGTCGCCCGCGCCGAGGAGCAGCACGGGTGCACGCACCTCGCCGATCCGGCGCTCCATTTCGTACCGCGCGCACGCCAGGTGCCCTTCGCGTGGGTCGACGCCGGGGGCCAAGGCGTCCCGGACGAACCGGTCGAGCAGGCCGGTCGCGGTCTTCGGGTAGTAGGGGCGCCGCTGCTCCCACCACGCGAGCAGGTGTCCGCCGCCGGGTTCGCGGGCGGCGTCGTCGACCCCGGGTCCGTCCACATGCGACGCACGGTAACCCGCGTCGGCCCACGGGGTGGACGACAGGACGACGGCCGTGATCCGGTCGGGCGCCGCGGCGGCCAGTTCGACCGCCACCACGCCGCCGGTGTGGTGGCCGACCACCGCCGTGCGGTCCACCCCGAGGGCGTCCAGCGCCGCGAGGATGCCGCGGGCGTAGTCCTCGATGTGCTGAGGAGCCGGCAGCGGGGAGCTGTTGCCGAACCCCGGCATGTCGATCGCGATGACCCGGTGTTCCGCGGCCAGCAGTGGCCGCAGCTCGCGGAACTCGTCGAGTGAGCGGGGGGTCTGGTGGAGGAGGAGCACGGCCGGGCCGCTTCCCTGCACCGCGTAGTGCACCTGGCCGCCGGGCACCTCGGCGTAGCCGTATTCCACTGCGGCTCCCTGGGGGGTTCGGAAGGACGTGCGGGGAGTGTTCGCCCTCACCGCCGCCGGACCCACCCCCACGGTCCGCCTACCGAACCGCGTCACCAGACCGTTTCACGACGGTGCCGGCCGGAAACGCGCGGGTAACGGAGGGTGACCACGGCTGGACTTGGATCTTTCCGGATGGTGATAATCCGAAGCGGCGAGGAGGTGCCATGTCCACCGAGGACGAAGGCCGGCCCAATTCGGTGCTCGGCAAGGCGCAGCTGCTGCTCGGCGCCTTCGAATCCGGCGCCTACCAGCTGGGGCTGACCGATCTGAGCCGTCGGTCCGGCGTGCCGAAGGCGTCGGCCTACCGGCTGGCGCAGGAGCTGGTCGAGTGGGGGCTGCTCGAGCGCCGCGGCGACTGCTACCAGCTCGGCCTGCGAGTGTTCGAGCTCGGCCAGCGGGTGCCGGCGTCGGCGGTGCTGCGCGCGGTCGCCCGGCCGGCGCTGGCCGACCTGTTCGCCGCGACCCGCGCGACGATCCACCTGGCCGTGCTCGACGGCGCCCACGTGCTCTTCCTGGAGAAGGTCGCCGGCGAGGCGAACATCCACTCGCACTCCCGGATCGGCGGGCGGCTGCCCGCATCCGCCACAGCGACCGGCAAGGTGCTGCTGGCCACCTCCCCCGATGTCGAGGAGCAGCTGGCCCGGTTCGACGCGGCCGGGCTGACGCACCTGACCTCGCGCACGGTGTCCTCGGTGGACGATCTGCGCAAGCAGCTCACCGTGGTCCGGGCGAAGGGGTTCGCCCTGGAGATCGAGGAGACGATGCCGGGGGTCGGCAGCCTCGCGGTGCCGATCACCGGCGCCGACGGCACGGTCCACGCGGCGGTCTCGACGACCGCGCCGGTCGCCCGCCTCGCCCCGAAACGCCTGCTGCCCGAGCTGCGCACGGCCGCCGCCGCCATCGCCCGGGCGCTCGACCGCGCCCTGCTCACCGCCTCCGAGGTGCGCAACGAGCCGTTCACCGTCGTCCAGGCCCCGGCGAAGCGGGCGGCCGGCTGACCGGTCCGCTCAGCGGACCGGCCGGTTGGGCCCTCTCCGCGCCAGAACGACGATCACCCGGGTGAGTGAACTTCGGGCAAGCACCCTGGTCGACCTGCTGAACGTCCGCTCCCGGCAGGATCCGGACCGCGAGCTGGTCCGCTTCGACGATGGCACGCGCCTGCGGATCGGCGACGTCGACAACGGCTCTCGGGCGCTCGCCTCCCGGCTTCGCGTCACGCCTGGTACTCGCGTGCTCACCTGCGTGCGGCCGGGACGCGCCGCTGTAGAGCTGCTGTTCGGGCTGGCCCGGCAAGGAGCGGTGGAGGTGCCGCTGGCCCTCGACGTCACGCTCCCGGCCGCCGAAGCGATCCGGCGCTCCACGAGGGCCTCGGTGCTGATCGCCGGAACGTCGGCGCTCACCGCCAACCCAGCCCTGCTGAACCTCGTCGAGCTCGTTCTGCTGGTCCGCGAGGACGACCCTGGACCGGCCGGGCATCCGTTCCTCGACGAACTGCCCGCGGCGGGCGTCCCGGAACACCGTCCCGCGCCGGGGGATGTGCTCGTCGTACTGTCCACTTCGGGCACCACCGGCCGGGCCAAAGCCGCCGAGCTCCCGCACTTCGCGGCTCTGCGGCACGCGCAGCGGGTGGCGGCGACCATGGGCTACGGCCCCGGGGACGTCCTGTTCAACGTCTTCCCGTGGCACCACGTCAACGTCCGGCACACCGCGCTCCTGCCCGCGCTGCTGACCGGTGCCCGGCTGGTCGCCCACCGCCGGTTCTCGGCCTCCGGATTCTGGGACACCTGCCGGAACGAAGGCGTCACGGCGTTCAACTTCATGGGCGCCATGCTGGCCATCCTCGACCGGCGGCCGGGCACCGACCGCGACCACGCCGTCCGCCTGGCCTACGGCGCCCCGGCCCCCGCCGAACTGGTCGCACGGTTCCTCGACCGCTTCGGCGTGAGAGCCCTCGAGGCCTACGCCAGCACCGAGCTCGGCGACGTCGCCGCGAACACCCCGGGCGACTGGCGGCCGGGCACAGCCGGCCGGGTGGTACCCGAGTACGACGTCGCGATCCTGGACGAGGACGGACGTCCCCTGCCACCGGGACAGACCGGGCAGATCACCGTCCGGGCCAAGCTGCCGCACATGCGGTTCCGCGGCTACGCGGACGAACCCGGCGCCACCGCGACGGTGCTGCGGGACGGCTGGTTCCGCACCGGCGACCGCGGCCGCCTCGACGCCGACGGCTATCTCACGTTCGCCGGCCGGCGCGGCGACGTCGTCCGGCGGCGCGGCGAGAACATCGCGACCTGGGACGTCGAGCAGGTGCTGCGGGCACTGCCCGGCGTGGTCGACGCGGCCGCGGTCGGGGTCGAGTCGGACCTCACCGAACAGGAGCTGCTCGTCGTGCTGGCCACCGACCGGCCGCTCGACGGGCCCGCCGTCCGGGACTGGTGCCGCACGCGGCTGCCGCGGCACGCCCAGCCGCGGTACGTGCGGATCGCGCGCGAACTGCCGCGCAACGGCAGCGGCAAGGTCGTCAAGGCCCTGCTGCCGTCCACTGTGGACGAGTTCACCTGGGACGCCGAAGCCCGGTCCGCTCAGTGAACCGTGGCTGACCGGACGAGGGCCGTCGCTGCCTACGGTCGGCCGACATCCCCGTTCCGCAGGAGGACACCGTTGCGCGTACTCGACCTCACCGACGAACTCGCCCGGCAGGGCGCCCGGCTGCTGGTCGGGCTCGGTGCCGACGTCGTACGCGTCGACGACGACCTGACCGGGCCCGAGCGCGTCCACTGGCACGCCGGGAAGAAGCTGGCGTCAGACCTCGACGCCCTGGCGCGGGACGCCGACGTCGTCCTGGAAAGCGGTCCGGTGGCGAAGCTGCGCGGCCTGCACGCCGACGGAACGTCACGGTGGCCGCACGCCGTCCACGTGGTCGTGACACCGTTCGGGCTCACCGGCCCGCGTCGCGACTGGGTCGGCGGCGACCTCGTGCTCGCCTCCGCCGGCGGGATGACCTGGCTCGGCGGGAAGCCGGACGGCCGGCCCAAGCCGCCACCGCGCGAGCAGGCCTGTCAGCTGGCCGGGGCGCACGGCGCGATCGCCGCCCTGCTGGGTGTCCTCGCGGGGACCGGGCAGCTGATCGACGTCTCGGCCCAGGAAGCGGTCGCCGCGACTCTGGAAACGGCCGCGATCTCGTGGATCCACGCCGGCACGTTCCCGGTCCGCAACGGCGGTGTCTACGAGCACGTCGCGCACCGGATCTTCGCGGCCGCCGACGGGTACGTCGCGGGTGGCTACTCCGGCAGCGAGCGCATGTGGACCGGCTTGCTGAACTGGCTGGCCGAGGAGGGCGAAGCCGGTGACCTGCTGGACGAGCGGTTCGCCGACCAGGTGGTGCGCTGGGCCGAGCGGCCGCACGTCGACGACGTCATCGCCCGGTTTGTCGCCAAGCGGACAGCCGCGGAGGTCGCCGAGCAGGGCCGTTCCCGGTCCCTGCCGTGGGCCGAGGTGACGCCCCCGGCCGAGCTGACCCGCAACCCGCAGCTGCGCGACCGGCAGTTCTTGGTCTCGGTCGACGGCACCGAGGACGCCGGGTTCCCCTGGGACGCTCCCGGTTTGCCCCGGCCGGTCACGCTCTCCCCGCTCACCGAGGGCACGTGGACCACCGCGTCGACCGGAAAACGCCCTGCGAAGAGCCGCCCGCTCGACGGCGTCCGGGTGTTGGACCTGACCTGGGTGCTGGCCGGGCCCTACGCGACCAAGATCCTCGCCGAGCACGGCGCCGACGTGATCAAGATCGAGTCGAAGCACCGGCACGACCCGACCCGGTTCTCGACGTCCATGCGGCTGCGGCCGGGCGCCGGCCCGGACGACTCGGGGTACTTCCTCAACTTCAACCGCGGCAAGCGCAGCGTCGCGCTCAACCTGCGCACGCCCGAGGGACAGGAAGTCCTGCGGGAGCTGGCCGCCCGGTGCGACGTCGTCGTGGAGAACTTCAGCCCCGGTGTCCTGGCGAAGTGGGGTCTGGACTACGAGTCGCTGCGGGAGATCGACCCGAACGCGGTCCTGGTGTCGATGTCCGGGGTCGGGCACACCGGGCCGTGGCGGAAGGCCGTCACCTTCGCCGACACGCTCGCCGCCATGTCCGGGCTGTCCGCCGAAACGGCCGATCCGGGCGAGCCACCGCAGGGCCTGGTGTTCGGCCTGGGCGACATGGTCGCCGCCAACGCGGCGGTGCTCGGGGCCCTGGACCTGCTGATTCGCGGGCACGGTGGGCACGTCGACCTCTCGCAGCTGGAAGCGATGGCCGCCACGATGGGCCCGGCGGTGCTCGGCGTCGGCAGCGACCCGCACGGCGTCTACCCCGCGGCCGGAACCGACCGGTGGGTGGCCATCACCGCGCAAGACGAGACGCAGCGGGGCGCGCTGAGGAACTTGACGGGGTCGTCCGAGGACGACACCGCTCTCGCCGCGTGGACCCGAACTCAGGACGCCGACGAACTCGCCGCCCGGCTGCAGGCCGCGGGTGTCGCCGCGGCCGTGGTGGCGACCGGCCGTGACCTCGTCCAGGACGAGCACCTGGCCGACCGCGGCTTCTACGTACGCCTCGACCACCCGATCGCCGGCGCGGTGCTGCACGAAGGCATCGTCGCCCGCCTGACGGCGACGCCGGGCGCGCTCACCTCGCCCGCTCCCCTGCTGGGCCAGCACACCGAGCCGGTCCTGCGCGAGCTCCTGGGCTTCGACGACGACCGCCTGGCGGCCCTGCGCGCCACCGGGATCACCGAATGAGAGGAACACGCATGCCGGTCCTGACCATCACCCGGGACGCGGGGGTCGCGACGATCCGGATCGACCGGCCCCCGGCCAACGCCGTCGACCCGGCTCTGATCGCGGAATTCCTCGAGGTGCTGCTGCCGCTGGCCGAAGACCCGGACGTGCGGTGCCTGGTCATCACCGGCACCGGGAAGTTCTTCATCGCGGGGGCGGACATCGCCGTCATGCGGGACCTGTCCGACGCGAACCAGGCCCGGATGCGCGGCTGGATCGAGGTCCAGCGACTCCTCGAACTCGCCCCCAAGCCGGTGATCGCCGCCATGAACGGTCACGCCCTCGGCGGCGGCGCCGAGCTGTCGCTGGCCTGCGACCTGCGGATCCTTTCGGCCACGGCGAGCTTCGGGTTCCCGGAAATCGCCCTCGGCCTCTTCCCCGGGGCCGGCGGCAGCCAGCGGCTCCCCCGGCTCGTCGGCCCGCACCGGGCCAAGCGGCTGATGATCGACGGCACCCGGCTGTCCGCCCAGCAGGCCCTGGAGCTCGGTCTGGTCGACCGCGTGGTCGACCCCGGGCTTTTCGCCGCCGCGGTCGCCGAAGAGGCGCAGCTGCTCGCGGCCAAACCGACCGCGGCGATCGGCATCCTCAAGCGGGTCGTCGACGAGGGCCACGGCCTGCCGATCGAGGACGCGTTGCTGCGCGAAGAGAAGGGCGTCGCGGAGCTGACCCGCACCGCCGATGCCGCCGAAGGGCTGCAAGCGTTCCTGGACAAGCGCCCGCCGTCGTTCACTGGACGCTGAGAAAGGGGCGGCGCCTTCGCGGCGCCGCCCCTTTCTCAATACTGCGCGACCATCGGGGTGTCGACGCCGAGGTCGCCGACCGTGCCGGCGCCGCCGGGGTCGCCCAGCGGCGCGTCCCGGCCGGGCAGGGGCTGCTCGAAGAAGGCGATCGAGTCGGTGACGAACACTGCCTTGCTCTCGTCGCCGCGGGCCTTGCGGTCGACGAAGATGGCGTCCACCGGGCACTCCGGCTCGCAGGCACCGCATTCGATGCATTCGTTCGTGTTGATGTAGCTCTTGCGCTCGCCGACGTAGATGCAGTCGACGGGGCAGACGTCCAGGCAGGCGCGGTCGGTGACGTCGATGCAGTTGGCGCCGATGACGTAGGCCATGGTCAACCTTTCCGGGTTCAGGAGTTCTCGGTCGAGTGGCCGGGGAAGAGGGACAGCTCGGGGTCGAGGGCGACCGCGGCGTTGTTGACCGCCGTCGCGACTTCGCCGAAGCCGACGGACATCAGGCGGACCTTGCCCTCGTACTCGGTGACGTCCCCGGCGGCGTAGACGCGGTCGAGGCTGGTGCGCATCCGCGAGTCGACGAGGATCGACCGGCCGCGCAGCTCCATCCCCCAGCCGACCAGGGGCCCGAGGTTGCTCACGAAGCCGAGGGCGGCGATCACACTGTCCACTTCGAACAGCCGTGGCCGCTCCTCGCCCCGCACGCGGACGTGGGCCAGCCGCAGCGCCTCCTCACCGGAGAGTGCTTCGACTTCAGCGTCGGTGACGATCTGCGTTCCGCCTTCGATGACGGCCGTGACGCTCGCCGCGTGCGCGCGGAACGCCGACCGGCGATGCACCAGGGTGACGGACTTCGCGATCGGTTCCAGGGCCAGTGCCCAGTCGACCGCGCTGTCCCCGCCGCCCACGACCAGCACGTTCTGCCCGGTGTGCCGGTCTGGGTCGGTGACGAAGTAGCTGAGGCCCCGGCCGAGGTAGTCCTCCCCGGCGGGCAGCTTGCGCGGGGTGAACGTCCCGATCCCGGCCGTCAGGATCACCGCGCCGGCCCGGACGACCGAGCCGTCGGACAGGGTCACCTCGGGCCGTCCGTCCTCGGCCCGGCCCAGCGCCACGGCCTGACGGCCCAGCAGGTACTCGGGGTCGTAACGGCCGGCCTGGTCGAGCAGCGCGATCACGAAGTCGCGGCCCCGCACGCGCGGCAACCCGGCGACGTCGAGGATCTCCTTCTCCGGGTAGAGGGCCGCGATCTGCCCGCCCGGCTGCGGTAGCCCGTCGACGACGACGGTGCGCAGCCCGCGGAAGCCCGCGCAGTAGGCGCCGTAGAGCCCGGTCGGTCCGGCGCCGACCAGGAGGATGTCGGTGTCGAGGGCCATGAGTCCTCCGTGAAGTGTCGAAAGTGGACAACACCGGACGTTAGGCGGGCACTGTGGCGCGGGCCCGGATCGCGGACCGGTGAGCGGACCACGTCCCGGTTTTCGGATCGGGTTCGGTGAGCGGACCGGAGGCGTTGGCCCGCGGCGCGGGCGGTGGTGGACTCGCGTCGGCTTCGGCACAACGAACTTGGAGCGGTCATGAGCGTGCAGAACGGCGAGACGGCCACCACCCCGGCCCGGCGGAGCCGGCGACCGGCGAGGCTCCCGGGCCGGCAGGACTGGTCGAGCTGGCCGCACTACCAGGCCGCGGCGGCCGGGTTCCGCGGCTACTGGTACCCGGTGGGGTACTCGTCGCGGTTCACCGGCAAGCCCCGGCAGATCACGCTGCTCGGGCAGAAGATCGTGCTGGTCCGCGACGGCGGCGAGGTGTACGCGCTGAAGGACCGCTGCCCGCACCGCGGCGTGCCGCTGTCGGAGGGCAACCAGCAGTTCCCGGGCACGATCTCGTGCCCGTACCACGGCTGGACGTTCGACCTGAAGTCCGGCGACCTCAAGGCCGCGATCACCGACGGCCCGGCCTCCCCGATCTGCGGCAAGGTCAAGCAGCCCACGTACGCGGTCGAAGAACGCCTGGGCATGGTGTGGGTGTTCGTCGGCGACGGTGAAGAGGCCCCGCCGATCGACGAGCAGCTCCCCGAGGAACTCGTGCACAACGAGGCCATCGTCGGCTCCCGCATCCAGCCCCGCGAAGGCAACTGGCGCTTCGCTTGCGAGAACGGCTACGACGAAGGCCACGCGAAGTACCTGCACCGCACGGCGTTGTGGCGGCTGTTCAAGGCGATGCCGGTGTGGAACGAGACCCGGATCATCCAGCGTGGTCGCTGGATCTACCGCGTCCAGGACAAGCAGTACTGGACCGCCGACTTCCCCGGCCTCGGCAAGTGGGACAACCAGGCGTGGTTCAAGCTGCGGCCGCCGAAGGAGGTCGGCAACGTCGGCAACACCAGCACCCACCGCGAAACCAACCCGGTGATCGCGGCGCAGGAGTTCCCCGGTTTCGCGTCGGTGAGCATGCCGGGCGTGCTGCGGATCGTCTACCCGACGTTCATCCACTACGAGTTCTACGTCCCCGTCGACGCCGACAACCACCTCTACGTCGGCGTGCTGGCGAGCTTCCAGCGCGGGCTGAAGGCGTTGCCGTTCTACGCCAAGTACCTCGGCTTCGTCCGGTGGCTGTTCCACGGCCAGTTCTCCGGGCAGGACAAGTGGATGGTCGAGGTCACCGACGCCCCGCCGGAGAAGCTCTACCGGCCCGACGACTCGCTGCTCAAGTGGCGCAAGCTCGCCGAAGACACCTGCGAGGAACGCGTCGACCGGCTGGGCGCGCAGGGCGTCACCGTCCCGGTTCCGGTAGCCGACTGATGGCGCGCGTGGCGCTCGGCGTCGGGGCGTCCCACTCGACGTTGATGAACACCCACTGGGACAAGGTCGTGCACACCGACCGCGCGGAACGCTTCCGCGACGCGCTGCGCGAGGCGCGGGACGAGATCGCCGCGGCGAAGCCCGACCTCGCGATCATCGTGGGTTCGAACCACTTCCGCGGGTTCTGGCTGGACATGATCCCGCCGTTCACCCTCGGCGTCGGCGAGGTCATCGGCTCGGGTGAGGCGAAAACGCCGTCAGGGCCGCAGAAAACCGCGCCGGAGTTCGCCCAGCGGCTCGCCGAAGACCTCGTCGAGCGTGGCACCGAGGTGGCGATCTCGGCGCGGCTGCAGATCGACCACGGCCAAACCCACGCCATCCAGTACCTCCTCGACGGCATCGCCGTGCCCGTGGTCCCGTTGGTGGTCAACGTGTTCGCGGCCCCGCTTCCCCGCACCGACCGTTGCGCGGAGCTGGGCCGCAACATCGCTCTAGCGATCGCTTCTCTGCCCGAAGACCTGCGAGTGGTCGTGATCGCGTCCGGTGGCCTGTCGCACCAGCTGCCGTGGCCCGACGACTGGCGAGCCCCCGAAGGCGAGGACGAGGAGTTCCTCGTGGAGGCGTGGCTCAACGGCCGCGGCGACTGGGAGAGCTACGACGGCCGCCGTCGCGAGATCATCACCACGGCCCGCCCGGTGCTGTTCCCCGAGTTCGACGAAGCCTTCCTGGCCGACCTCGAACGCGGCGAACTCGAGAAGTACACGTCACTGACCACCGAGGAGATCGGGAAGGCGGCCGGCAACGGCGGTCAGGAGCTACGCACCTGGCTCGTCATGGCCGCCGCACTGGGCTTCAAGCCGGGCCGCGCACTGGCCTACTCCCCCATGCCCGAGTGGCTGACCGGGATGGGTGTCGCGGTGATCCGGCCGTGACGACCGTCGACGCGGTGCTGGCGTGGATCACCGAGGACCGGCTCCGCGCGGCCGCGCACGCGGTCACGGCGATCCCGAGCCCGACCGGCCGCGAAGCACCCCTGGCCCGCATGCTCGCCACGCGGTTGTCCGCGGCCGGGTTCGCCGCTCAAGCCCAGCACCTCGACGAGTTCCAGGCCAATGCCGTCGGCCGCCTGCGCGGGTCCGGCGGCGGCGAGGACCTGATGCTCTACGCCCCGATCGACACCCTCACCACCGGACAGTCCGAATTGGACGTCCCCTGGATCGGGCCTGAGCTGCGGGCGGACATGCAACCCGAGCCCCGCGACGAAGGTTCGTTCGTCGTCGGTCTCGGGGCGAGCAACCCGAAGGGCCACGCGGCGTGCATCCTGGTGCTCGCCGAGGCTCTGGGCGCGGTCCGGCCCGAGCTGGCCGGTGACGTCGTCGTGGCGTTCGGCGCGGGTGGAATGCCCACCAACGCCGTCGAAGCGCCGGGCTATCCCGCGCGGGCCAACACCGGACAGGGCGTCGGCTGCTCCTTCCTGCTCGAACGCGGGTGGCACACCGACTACGCGGTGATCGCGAAGCCCGGGGACTTCGTCGCCCACGACGAGGTCGGGCTGTGCTGGTTCGAGATCACCGTGCCCGGAATCCACACCTACGTGGGCAGCCGCCACCGGCTGCCGTACCGCAACCCGATCGTCACGGCCGCCGACGTGGTGACGCGCCTGGAGCGGTGGCTCGCCGACTACCCGGCCCGTCACCGCACGGCCACCGCGGCTCCCCAGGGCATCATCGGATCGATCGCCGGCGGCTGGGAACGGATGCTCGCGGTCACCCCCGCGGCCTGCCGGATCCGCGTGGACGTGCGGATCGCGCCGGGCACGACACCGTTGTCCGTCAAACGGGAGCTGGCGTCGTTCCTGGACCAGTTCGACGTAGAGCTGGAGATGGTCCTGGCCATCCCCGGCACGTCCACCCCGCCCGGCTCGCCGATCGTGCGTACCGCGATCGAGGCCTGGGAACGCACTTCCGGCCGTCCCCACGAGCCGGTGCCGGACAACAGCGGGGCCACGGACGCGAACATCCTGCGCGCCCGCGGCATCCCGACCGTCCGGACCGGCATGCCGAAGGCGACCGCCGAGGATTTCAGCCGTGGCATGAACACCGTCGACGTCCGCGCGATGCGCCGCCTGTGCGAGGTCCTCGCCCGCACGACCCTGTCCACCACCGGGAAGGAAACAGCATGACCCCACCACCCGAGAGCCACTACGCCGACGGCGGTGGCGTCACCTACCACTACCACGACCTCGGCGCCGGCCCGGACACCGTGTTCCTGCACGGCGGCGGCCCCGGCTGCACCGGGTGGAGCGACTTCGGCCCGGTCGCGCCGCTGTTCGCCGAAGACCGGCGGTGTCTCCTGGTCGACATCCACCAGTACGGCCGCTCGGCGAAGACCCCGATCACCGGCCCGATGTGGGACCACCACGCGGCCAAGACCGTCGCCCTGCTCGACACCCTGGGCGTCGAGCGCGCCGACTTCGTCTGCAATTCCTGGGGCGGCACGATCGCGCTCAACCTCGCCGCGAAGTACCCGGACCGGGTGCGCTCGCTGGTCGTCACCGGCAGCATGCCGGTCTTCTACGGCCCCCTGGCCCCGCTGCCCGAGGGCGGCCGCCGAGGCCGTAACGCGCGTGACGCCTACTACGGCGGCGAAGGCCCGACGCGCGAGAAGATGCGCCACCTGATCACCACCCTCGAGTGGTACGACGCCGACCGGCTCCCCGACGAGACCCTGGACCTGCGTTACGAGCAGAGCCTCGACCCCGGCGAGCGCGAGCTGGCCGCCATGTCGGACTCGCCTCGCGGCGAGTGGCAGGACCTGACCGACGAGCTGGGCCGCGTCCAGGCGCCCACGCTGTTCATCTGGGGCATGCAGGACGCGTTCCTCACCCCCGACTACCCGCTGATGCTGGCGCGCATGGTGCCCCACGGCACCCTGCACGTCATGGACCACGTTTCCCACCACCTGCAGGAAGAACGGCCGCACGCCTACCACGCCGTCGTCGACGGCTTCTTCCGTTCCCTGGTCCCGCAAGGAGTTCCGGCATGAAGGTCCTGCTCGTCTTGAGCGCTACCGCGGCGACACTGGCCGCCCTGCGGAAGCTCGCCGCGTACAGCAACACCCAAGTCCACCGCATCAACACCAAGGAGCACGCGTGAGCATCTGGACCGAACTCAGTCCCATCCCGCACCGCGTCGAGTACGTCGACGCCGCCGGCGTCCCCACGCGGACGCTGCGGGCCGGGAACCCGGACGCCGAAGCCGTGGTGTTCCTGCACGGCACCAGCGGGCACCTGGAAGCGTTCGCCCGCAACATCGTGGCCCACAGCGAGTTCGACGTGCACGCCATCGACATGCTCGGCCACGGCTACACCGGCAAGCCCGCCCAGCCGTACGAAATCGCCGACTACGTCAAGCACCTCCTGGACTACTTCGACGCCGTCGGCATCCGGGCCGCGCACATCGTCGGCGAGTCCCTGGGCGGCTGGGTCGGCGCGCGCGCCGCGGTCGACCACCCGGAGCGGGTGCTGAGCCTGCAGCTGCTGTGCGCCGGCGGAACCGTGGCCAACCCCGAGGTGATGGACCGGATCCGCACCAGCACGAAGAACGCCGTCGCCACCGACGACATCGAGCTCACCCGCAAACGCTTGCGCCTGCTCATGGCGAGCGAGGAGAACGCGACCGAGGAACTCGTCGAGGTCCGGCACGCGATCTACCACACGCCGGAGTTCGTGGCCAATGTGGACAACCTGCTTTCGCTGCAGGACATCGAACGGCGGCAGCGCAACCTGCTGCGCCCGGAGCAGCTGGCCCGCATCACGCAGCCGACGCTGATCGTGTGGGGCCGCCAGAACCCGTTCGGCGAGGTTCCGGAGGCCATGAAGATGCACGAGAACATCCCCGGCTCGCAGCTGGAGCTGTTCGAGGAGTGCGGTCACTGGCCGCAGCACGAGCAGGCCGCCCGCTACAACCCGCTGAGCGTCGAGTTCCTCCGCAAGGCCGCCGCGTGAGGGCCGCGCGGTTCCACACGTGGGGCTCGGCCCCGGTCGTCGACGAGGTCCCCGAGCCGGTCCGCGCCGAGGGCGAGGTGCTGGTCGACGTCCAGGCGGCGGCGGTGGCGCACCTGGACGTCACGGTCGCCAGCGGCACCTTCAACCTGAAGCCACCCCTCCCCTACGCCGGGGGCGTCGAAGGCGCGGGGGTCGTCATCGAGTCCGATGTGGACTCCGGCCTGGCTCCGGGCGACCAGGTCATGCTGCGCGGCGCCGGTCTCGGGCTCTTGCGTGACGGGACCTGGACCGAGCGGCTGAGCGTGCCGGCGAAAGCCGTGAACAAGCTGGACGCCCCGCTGCCCCCCGAGGTCGCGGCGACGTTCTACGTGCCGGCGACGACCGCGTTCGTGGTGCTGCACGACGTGGCCCGGCTGAGCGAGGACGAGCACGTAGTCGTCGTCGGCGCCGCCGGCGCGGTCGGGTCGATGGTCGCCCAGCAGGCCGTGCTCGCCGGGGCGAAGGTCACCGGGATCGTGGGCCGCGCGGAGCAGCTCGCCGACGTCCCCGACGGCGTCACCGGCGTCTGCCTCGATTCCACTGAGGACATCGAACGGCTCGCCGCCGACCGGCCCGCGTCCCTGCTGGTCGACACGCTCGGCGGCGACGGCCTGGTGGCCCGGACCCGGTGGGTGCGCCAGGGCGGCCGGGCGGCGGTGATCGGGTACGTGACCGGCACCGAAGTGCGCGTCGACCTGCCGTCCTGGCTCCTCGACGACGTCGCGCTGCTGCCGGTGAACATGATCCGACAGGAGCGCCGGGCCCGGGAGATCGCCGGCGACCTCGTGAAGAAGCTCTCCGCGGGTGAGCTGTCCCTGGCCGTGCAGAAGTACGAGTTCGCCGACGCGGCGCTCGCCCTGGAAGACCTGCGGGCCGGCCGGGTTCGCGGCCGCGCGGTGCTCGTCCCCTAGCGGTTCGGTGAGCGGACCGGTCCGTTGGCCGGACCGGTTCCGCTCACCGAACCTGGTGCCATGGAAGCGAACAGCGTCCTCGGCAAGGTCCAGCTCATCCTCGAGGCCTTCGGCCCCGACGACGAGCACCTGAGCCTCACCGAACTGGCCCGCCGCTCCGGCGTCGCGAAGGCATCGGTGCACCGGCTGGCGCAGGAACTGCTGACCTGGGGCGTGCTGGAGCGGCGCGGCAGCGACTACTGGCTCGGCATCCGCCTGTTCGAGATCGGCCAGCGGGTGCCCCGCCAGCGCATCCTGCGCGATGCCGCCCGGCCGTACATGGAGGACCTCTACCAGGCCACGAACGAGACGATCCACCTCGCCGTCCCCGACGGCCGGGAAGTCCTCTACCTGGAGAAGGTGTCGGGCCACAGCCAGGTGACCAAGCCGTCCCGGGTGGCCGGCCGGATGCCGATGCACTGCACCGCCACCGGCAAGGTCCTGCTGGCCTTCGGGCCGCGGGCGCTGGTCGACGAGGTGATCGCGTCGCCCCTCGACCGGGTCACCCCGCACACCGTCAACGCTCCCGGCCTCCTGCTCAACGAGCTGGCCCGGGCCCGCGCGAACGGCTACGCGGTCGAATACGAACAGACCCGCGTCGGCTTCGTGAGCGTCGCGATTCCGCTGACCGGCGCGACCGGCCTGACGACCGGCGCGCTGTCCATTACCGCACCGCTGTACCGCGCCGACGTCGGCAAGTACGCCGGGCTGCTCACGATGGTGGGCCACCGGATCACGAAGACGGTCAGCGCCCTGCGGTCCGGTGATCGGACCACGTCGGCCACCCGGTGAGCCCGGGCACCCCATCCTTCTCCGACACCCCACTCAATTCCGGGAGGATCGGTGCGGAAAAGACTCAAGTGGCTCGGTGCCGCGGTCGCGTTGACGGTGACCGCCGCGTCCGTGGCCGCGGGCGCCCCGGCGGCGGCGAACGCGGTGCACTCGCTCGTCGTCCAGACGGAAGCGGGCAAGGTCCAGGGGAAGACCAGCGGGGCGGTGGATTCGTTCCTGGGCATCCCGTTCGCCGCCCCACCGGTCGGCGGGCTGCGGTGGCAGCCGCCGCAGCCCGCGCCGTCGTGGCCGGGTGTCCGGCCCGCGACGAGCTACGGTCCGGAGTGCCCGCAGGGTTCCGGCTCGACGGAGGACTGCCTCTACCTGAACGTCTACCGCCCGGCGCGCGCGACCAACGAGCGGTTGCCGGTGCTGCTGTGGATCCACGGCGGCGGCTTCTCGTCCGGCTCCGGCAGTGCGTTCGACGGGTCGCTCCTGGCCGAAACGAACAACATCGTCGTCGTGACGATCAACTACCGGCTCGGCGCGTTCGGCTTCCTGAACCTGCCGGGCCTGAGCAAGTCCGGTGCGGGCAACTACGGCCTACTCGACCAGGTCGCCGCCCTGAACTGGGCCAACCACAACATCGACCGCTTCGGCGGCGACCACGACGCCGTGACCGTCTCCGGGCTCTCCGCGGGCGGCCACTCGGTGTGCGCGCTGCTTTCGTCGCCCCTGACGCACGGCCTGATCGACGGCGCCATCATCCAGAGCGGCGGCTGCCCGAGCCACACCGTCGCCGAGTCCCAGGCAGCGGGCGCGCGGTTCGCCACCGACGCCGGTTGCACCACCGCCCCGGTGAGCTGCCTACGTTCGAAGTCCGCGGCCGAGCTCCAAGCCGCGAGCGCCGGCTTCCGCGGCGGCATCCTCACCGGGCCGCTGCCCACCGCCGGCGTGCCCGAACTGCCCATCCCTCCGTCCGATGCCGTGCGGACGGGTCGCTTCGAGCGAGTCCCGCTCCTGATCGGCAGCACCCGCGACGAGGTCCGGGGCTGGGCGGGGTCCTTCGCCACCGCGACTCCCGCCCAGTACTCGAAAAGCCTCGAGTACCTCTTCGGCGATCGCGCGGCGGACGTCGAGAAGGTGTATCCGCTGAGCAACTACCCGGCCCAGAACACGGCGGCATATGCTTTGGGTGCCGTGTGGACGGACTCGAGTGTCTTTTATGGACTGGGCGGGTGCCAGTACGCCCAGCTGGCGCAGCAGGTGTCGAAGTACCAGCCGAAGACGTTCCTGTACCGCTTCGACGCGCGAAGCCCCACCGCCCCCGCTGCTCCGGGCGCCTTCGACGTCGGCGCCTCGCACGCAGCGGACCAGGCCTACCTCTGGCCCACCGCGACCAGCCTCTACGACCGGGACAAACTGCGGCTGTCGGCCGAAATGGTCAGGTACTGGGGCGCGTTCGTCCGCCAGGGCACCCCGGACGCGCCCGGGCAGGCGGAATGGCCGAGCGTCAAGGAGAAGCGGGCGATGGTCCTCCAGCAGGGCGGTAGCTCGACGGTGACGTCGACCGCGTTCGCGGCCGCGCAGCACTGCGACCTGTGGAACAGCATCGGCTACCAGTGGCTCGACATCAATCCCGACCAGCTCGCCCAGCAGGTCGGGGTCGTACGCCAGTAGCTCCGGCCGGCGCCGGCCGACGAAATCCGGACAAAGTCGGCCAGCGTTACGGCCTGGACACGGCGTTCCTGCTGGACGACGGCGAACACCAGCAGCGTCCAGGACACGGTGCCGGCCTGACCCGGACCACGTCAACAGCCGGATGCCGCGCTTCGACGACACGCACACCAGCTTCGGCACGCTCGCCGGACGCGATCCCGACGACCCGGCACTGGAGTGCGCCGCGCCGTTCCAGCCGGTACAGCGCGGGCAACGTCATCTTCGTGACGAGGTCGCCGGTGATCCCGAAGATCACCAGCGCACCCGCGTCGTGTCGCTGCGCGACGACCAGCGCGACCCCATGCTGACCGTGCTCCAGGACGTCGCGGTCGCTCGCCGAAACCCCGCGAGCGCTGCACCTGGCCCGGACCGCGCTCGCCGGGCTCCCCCCGGGCAAGCCGGAGGTCCGGGCGTTCAGTCCCAGCCCGCTCGCCGCGTTCCTGGCCTACGACCCGGACGAGGGACAGCGGCTGGCCGAGGACGTCCTGGGCGCGGTCCTCGACCAGCCCGCGGAGGAACGCGACATCCTGCTGGAAACCCTGCACGCCTACCTCACCTGCGGCGGGTCCTCCGACCGGGCCGCACAGGCCCTGCACTGCCACGCCAACACCGTCCGGTACCGGCTCCGGCGGATCGAGGAGCTCACCGGCCGGTCGCTGACCGACCCCCGCGCGGTCGCCGAGCTGGCGCCCAGCCGCCGCACTCCCGAACCGTGACCGGCCGTTGTCGGCCGGCACAACCTCCGCTGTCGGTGGCGCCAGGACTCGCCCGTGGATGGATGACCACGTGCGAGACACCGGCCGGCGTGCCAGGCTGGCCCGGAGCGTGGGGAACCCGCGCAGAAGGTGACAGGGTGATGCGGTGGGACGGCGAGCGCAACCGCAACGAGTAGTGGCACCGCCGGCCATGGCGGCGATCTTCATGGTGGTCACCGTACGGGCGGGCGCCGAAGACGACGCGCGCGACGTGCTCGCCGACATCGCGGGCCTGACGCGCGCCGTCGGGTTCCGCGCCCCCGAGGGCGATCTGAGCTGCGTCGTCGGGATCGGCGCGAAGCTGTGGGACCGGCTGTACGACTCGGCGCGCCCGGCGGAGCTCCATCCGTTCCGGGAACTGACCGGCGCCACGCACAAGGCGGTGTCGACACCCGGCGATCTGCTGTTCCACCTGCGTGCGACGCGCCTCGATCTGTGTTTCGAGCTGGCCGGCCACATCATGACCGCACTCGACGGCCACGCCGACGTCGCCGACGAAGTGCACGGGTTCCGGTACTTCGACGAACGAGACCTGCTGGGTTTCGTCGACGGCACGGAGAGCCCGTCCGGCGCGGCGGCCATCGCCGCGGTGCAGGTCGGCGACGAGGACCCGGACTTCGCCGGGAGCAGCTACGTCATCGTGCAGAAATACCTGCACGACCTCGACACCTGGGCGGCGCTACCGGTCGAAGAGCAGGAACGGGCGATCGGCAGGCACAAGCTCAGCGACATCGAACTGCCCGACGCGGCCAAGCCGCCGAACTCGCACCTCGCGTTGAACACGATCACCGACGAGGACGGCACCCAGCTCCAGATCGTGCGGGACAACATGCCCTTCGGCACGATCGGCACCCGCGAGTTCGGCACCTACTTCATCGGCTACACCAGCCATCCCGCCATCATCGAGCAAATGCTGCGGAACATGTTCCTCGGCTCCCCGCCGGGAAACCACGACCGGATCCTCGACTTCTCCACGGCGGTCACCGGCGGCCTGTTCTTCGTGCCCACCGAGGACTTCCTCGAGAACCCGCCGGCACCCACCACGACCGAGGCCGCAGCGGGCACCGAGGTTCGTCCGGACCGCTCCTTGGGGATCGGCAGCTTGCGAGAGACCAGCACGTCATGACCGACCGGCACCGCGACATCCGACGAGATCAGCCAGCCGGTCGAACCGACGTAGCTTGACAAGATCCAGGCGCGGATCCTCGGCTGCGGGCTCACTCCCGACAGACCGCCGACCTGACCAGCTCCTGTGCCAGTTCGACGATCGGCCGGATGGAGGTGTCGTAGTTGCTCAGCACGACGACCACCCAGCCGGCCTCCGGGAACACGTCGATATTGGTCGATCGGCCGGGGCCGCTGCCGGAATGGCCGACTATGCGGTTCTTTCCCGCGATCGTCTCGACGTGGCCGTAGCCGTAGAGCTGTAGCTGTCCGGCGAATGCCGGCCGGTCGGTCGGGCTGAGCGGGTGCCTGCCGCTGGCGACGAGGTGTGTGCAGGCGGGGTCGAGCAGCTTCTCCCCGTGCAGTGCGGTGGCGAACCGCAGGAGGTCGGGCGCCGACGAGAACGCGCCGTGGTACGGGCTGCCGACGTAGGGCAGGTACGGCGTGGTCGTGATGTCCACGCGGTCGCCTGTCGGTTGGCTCAGGTAGCCGTGGGCGATGGTTCGGTCCGCGATGACTTGCGGCCGTGTGTAGAAGTCGGTGTGTACCAGGCCTGCCGGCGCGAACACGTTTCGGCGTATGTAGTCGTAGTAGGTCACTCCGGCCACCGCCGCTGTCACGGCGCCGAGCAGGAAGTAGCCGTCGTTGCTGTAGCTCCACTGCGAACCCGGCGTGAAGCGCAGCGGAAGTGTGCGCAGGTAGGCCAGCATGCCTTGCCAGATATCGGTTTCGCTGTCCCACTCGTCCTCGCCGGGCGGGCGCTGGTCGGTGAGACCGGGCCGGCCGGCGCCCGCGGTGTGGGTGAGCAGCTGGTGGATCGTCACCCGTGCGACGTCGGCCGGGAAGCCGTCGAGGTAGTCACCCAACGGCGCGTGCAGTGCCACTTCCCCCCGCTGTACCAGCTGGGTGAGCGCGACCGCGGTGAACGACTTGGTCATCGACGCCAGGTCGATGGCCGTGTTCTGGTCGTTGGCGATGCCGCGGCTCCGGTCGGCCATGCCGTGAGAGCTGGTCAGCACGGGGCGGTTTCGGTGTGCGACCAGGACGGTGCCGGAGAACTGGTCGGCAGCCGCGCGGTCGGCGACGAACCGGTCGAGGCGTCCGCCGGGGCGCAGGTCGGAGCCGGTTTGCGCGGCACCCGGACCGGCCATGGCGAGCAGACCGCCGGTCGCGCCGAGCAGGCCCAGCGCCGACCGTCGGGAGTGGAGGGTCATGGGTTTCCTCTCAGTGGACAAGGGACTCGTAGACGGCGGTGACGATCTCGCCCTGCGCGACGCCGACGCGCCCTTCCAGCGCGAACGCCTCTTCCGGGGAGCTGACCGGTTTCTCCGTGAACTCCGCGAACACGACCAGCGTGCCGTCGGGCAGGCACAGGTAGCCGGCCATCGCCTTGTACAGGCCGGTGCCGGTGCCGCCGGTGCCGGTCTTGGCGAACACGCGTCCCGCGGCGGGAGAGTTCGGCAGGACGTCGGCCAGGGTGCCGTCCCGGCCCATGACCGGCAGCCCCTCCCGGTACCGGGTGAAGTACGGCTGCCGGGCCATGTGCTCGAGGAACCGGACGAAGTAGTCCGGCGTGTAGCCGCCGTTCGCCGGGTCGTCCGGGTCGAGGCCGGCCCGGACGACGAGTTCACGCCCGAGCCGCCGGCCCGTCGCCTTCGGTGTGTCCGGGTCACCGCCGGCTATCGCGCCGACCAGGTAGGGGAAGTAGACGGTGTGCACGTTGGAGCTGAGCTTGAGCATCACCTTCACCTCCTCCGAGAGCGGGAGCGAGACGTGCTCGGCGAGCTTGACCACGCAACGGTCCACTGTGGTCACTGAATTTCCAGCGACATCGATGCCCTCGTCGGCGAGGGCTTGCGTGAACGCGACCTCGGCGAAACCGGCGGGGTCGGGCACGAAGTACGGACACAGCAAGGGTGACGCGCCGAGAGCGACCTCCCCGGTCAGCCGTACCACTGCGGCGGACGTGCTGAAGGCCAAGCGCCGCGACGGGGTCGCGACCGTGGTCACCTCGTTGACGATGTCCACGTAGCCGAGCTCCGGTGTCACCCGGAGTGTGGCCGGCGCGCCGATCCGGTCGCCGGGGCGTACCACGACGTCGACGATGTTGTCGTTGATCATCATGGGAGAGACCGGCAGCCGGAGGTCGCCCTGCGGGAGTGCCTCGGTGCCCTGCCGGAACAACGAGGTGTCCACCCGCACGGTGCCGTCGACGCGGCGGACTCCGTGGCGGGCGACCTGGCGGGCGAGGTGGCGGAGCTGCTGGAGGGGATCGCCGGCGATCGGGTGGCCGGCGGTGCCGTAGGAGTGGTCCGGGACGGGCAACGCGAGCGAGCCGTCCCGCTGGACGCGCGGGCCGAGCAGCAGGTCTCCGCCGGCCACCACCGTCAGGTCGCCCCGCAGAGTGCCTCGGACGACCGGGCCGGTGCGGTGCACCGTGGTGCGGAACCGGTGACCGGGCCCGAGGGCGTCGAACGCCGAACCCGCGATGAACAGCTTGACCGCGGAGGCGGGCTCGAACCGTTGCTGCGGGTTCAGCACGTGGACGGGCTCGGTGGCGCCGTGCACCTGGAACCGCATGCCCCAGCGTGAGCCCGCGAACTCCGGCCTGTCGGTGACCGCCCGGATCCGGCCCGCGAGGCCGGTGTCGGCGTGTGCCGTGGCGAGGCCGGGAAGGAGTCCGGCGGCGAGGGGTGCCGCACCGAGCATGCCGAGCACGGCGCGTCGTGAGTGGTGGGTCATGATCACCAGGAGTACGCGGGTCGTGGTTGCACCGTGGTTACAGCCGCGACGTAACCACGGTGCAACGTCTGGTGCGGCACGCTGTCGCGTGTGCGCGTGCTGGTGATCGAGGACGACGTGGAGCTGGCCGAGGCGATCGGCGCCGGGCTGCGTCGCGAGCGGATGGCCGTCGACGTGGCGTTCGACGGCGTGACGGGACTGGCGGCGGCGCAGGTCCACGACTACGACGTGATCGTGCTCGACCGGGACCTGCCCGGCCGGCACGGCGACGACGTGTGTGCGCGGCTGGCCGCCGACGGCTGCCGGGGCCGGGTGCTCATGCTGACCGCAGCGGCGACCATCGAGGACCGCGTCGACGGTCTCGGCCTCGGCGCGGACGACTACCTGCCCAAGCCGTTCGCGTTCGCCGAGCTGGTCGCGCGGCTGCGGGCGTTGTTCCGGCGGGCCCAGCCCGCGCTGCCACCGGTCCTCGAGGCGGGCGGTCTCGTGCTCGACGCCGCACGGCGCTCCGCCAGCCGCGACGGCCGGCTTCTCGACCTCGGACCGAAGGAGTTCGGCGTGCTGGAGCTGCTGCTGGCCGCACGGGGCAGGATCGTGCCCGCCGAGGAGCTGCTGGAGCGGGTGTGGGACCAGATGGCCGACCCGTTCACGACCGCGGTGAAGGTGACGGTCAGCCGGTTGCGGCGCAAACTCGGCGAGCCCTCGCTGATCGAGACCGTGCCGCAGGCCGGGTACCGGATCGGCCCATGAGGTTCACCCCGACCGTGCGGTGGCGGCTCACCGCTGTCCACAGCGGACTCTTCCTCCTGTCCGGCGCCGGGTTGCTGCTCATCACGTACCTGTTGGTGGCCGGCGGTTTCCCGGTGGTGAAGCTGCGGGCGGGCCCGGCGGACGTGATCGAGGTCTGCACACTGTCCGGTGAGACGACCGCGACCGGCACCGGCTTCGACGCGTGCGCCGCACGGGCCCAGCGGCTGATCGCCGCACAGCAGGACGAGACACTGCGGCTGCTGCTGTTCCGGTCGGGCGCCGCGCTCGCGATCATGACCGTGGTGTCGGTCGGTCTCGGCTGGTTCTTCGCCGGACGTGCGCTACGGCCGTTGCGGGTGATCACGGCCGCCGCGCGGCACATCTCCGCGAGCGACCTGCACCAGCGGCTCGCGATGACCGGCCGCCGCGACGAGCTGCGCGAGCTCGGCGACACGTTCGACGGTTTGCTCGCCCGGCTGGACGACGCGTTCACCGCGCAGCGGCAGTTCGTGGCCAACGCGTCGCACGAGCTGCGGACGCCGCTCGCCAGGCAGCGGACGGTGCTGGAGGTGGCACTCGCCGACCCCGACGCGACCGTGACCGGGCTGCGGACGGTGTGCGGACGGGTGCTCGCGGCCGGGGAGCAGCAGGAACGGCTGATCGAGGCGTTGCTGACGCTGGCACGCAGCGAACGCGGCCTCGCCCGCCGCGACCCCGTCGACCTCCGCGCCGTCACGGCTGCGGTCGTGTCGTCGCACACGGAGATCCGGACGTGCCTGTCGCCGGCGCCGATACTCGGCGACGCGCGGCTGGCCGAACGCATGGTCGCCAACCTCGTGGACAACGCCGTCCGGCACAACATCCCGGACGGGACGGTCGAGGTGACGACGGAGTCCGAGGCGGCCACCACGACGCTGACGGTGACCAACACGGGCCCGGTGATCCCGCCGGGTGAGGTCGACCGCCTGCTGCAGCCGTTCACCCGCCTGACGGGGGGACGCACCGCACGCGACGGGCTCGGCCTCGGCCTCCCGATCGTGGCGGCCATCGTCACCGCACACGGCGGCGACCTCGACGTCCGGCCCGGCCGGTCCGGCGGCCTCGTCGTGACGGTCCGGCTCCCCGCGAGTCACGACGTGCGGAGCCAGGTCGCCCGACGCCAGAGGTACTCGAGCGGCCGGTAGCGGCGGCCGCGTCCGGCCGCATCGCGGGATTGCGCGCAGGGCGCGTTGGTGCGAGTCTGGCCCGCACACCCTACGCATCGGACACGACATGGAATTGACGCCATGGGACGGCTCGAGAACCGGGTTGGACCAGGAGGAGATGCGTCGGCACAATCGCGGTACTTTTCTTCGCCTTGTCCACCTGAGCGACGGAATCTCGCGGGCTGAACTCGCGAGACGGATGAACCTCAACCGAAGCACGATCAAGACGTTGACGGCGGAACTGAGCGCGGCGGGCCTGGTCCGGGAAGTGTCGCAGACGGACAATCGTCAGCAGGGCCGCCCTTCGCTCATCGTGCGGCCGGAGACTCAGCGTTTCCATGTTTTGGCGTTCGACGTCGCGGTGGACCGGCTGGTCGCCGCCCGGATCGGCCTCGGCGGTGTCATCCTGGACCGCAAGGTCGCTGCCCGGCGCCGGTCCGGAGTCGATCTCGACTACGTGGTCACGACGCTCGCGGAGCTCGGCCGCCAGGTGACCGAGGCGGCGCCGTCGACGTCGACCTGCGTGGGGCTCGGGGCCTCGTACTGCGGAATGATCCGTCCCGACGACGGGACCGTCCGTTTCGGCCCCGACCTCGGATGGGTGGACCAGGCGTTCGGCGCTGAACTGGCGCTCCGGCTGGGGCTGGGGCTGCGGGTGCCGGTGGGAAACGAGGCGCATCTCGGAGCGCTCGCGGAGCACCTTCGTGGGGCCGGGACGGGGGTGCAGAACCTTGTCTACCTGCACGGCGACGTCGGCGTCGGTGGCGGGATCATCGTCGGCGGCACGGTGCTGGACGGCGACGCGGGGTACGGCTGCGAGCTGGGCCATATGGTCGTCAACCCGCACGGCGGGCGACCTTGTGGCTGCGGCTCCAGCGGGTGCCTCGAGGCGGAAGCCGGTGAGCGGGCCTTGCTGGACGCCGCACGCCGACCGCCGGAGGTCTTCGGTCGTGACGCCGTGCGGGAGGTGGCCGCCGACGCTGCCGCGGGCGATGCCGACGCTCGGGACGCGCTCGATTACGTCGGGGATTGGCTGGGCATCGGCGTGGCCAATCTCATCAATCTCTTCAATCCGGCGGTGGTCGTCTTCGGCGGAATGTTGCGGGATGTGTATGCCGGTGTACTGCCGCGGGTACGTAGTCGCGTCGCACGCAATGTGTTGCCGGTGGCGAAGGAAAAGGTGCGCCTGAGTGTGTCGGCGCTCGGGGACGACGCCACCCTGATCGGCGCCGGCGAGCTCGGATTCGAGCGGCTGCTGCGCGATCCGTTGAGGGAAACGCCGCGGGTTTCGCCGACCGCCCGGTGATCCGGCCGCGACGCCTCGCTCTGGCTACGGTTCGCGTTCTAGGCGCATTTCGGCAAGGTCGTCATCCGCCACTGACCAGCCTGGTCCCGGTTTCCGGTGCAGGCGTGCCGTCGCCACCGCCGTGAGCAGGAACACGACGGCTTCATAGACCATGGCCGCGTCCATCGCTCCGGCGGCGTAGACGACTCCCGCCAGCGCCACCCCGAGCGTGCCGCCGAGCTGCTGCGCGGTGGGCAGCAACCCGGACACGGAACTGGCCACGGGCACCGGAACCCGGTTCAGCACCAGGGAAAACGCCGACGCGGTGAAGACCCCGAACGCGAAGCCGCCGGCACCCAGCACCATCCACAGGACCGGCGCCGGCCCGGCCAGCGCCGGCACGACGAGCAGGGACACCACGGCCAGCCCTCCGGACGCGGCGGCGAGGGCCGCGGCGCCGAACCGGCGGGCCGCGGCCTCCGCGATCGCGCTGCCCAGCAGGGCGCCGACCGCGTACGGCGCGACGGTCGCCGCGGTCACCAGCGGGTCACGGTGCAGCACGCCCTGCAGGTGCAGGGACAGCAGCAGGCTGAACGACGGGATCCCGGCGTTGAACAGCAGCACCGCGCCGATGCCCCACCGGGTCGTCGCCGCGGTCAGGGCTTCCGGGCGCACCAGCGGATGCCGCACCCGCCGTTGGGACACGGCGAACGCGGCGAGCAGGCCCAGCCCCAGGGCCAGGCTCGCCCACGTCCAGGCCGGCCAGCCGGCGTCCTGGCCGAGGGTCAGCGGGAGCACGAGCAGGATCAGCCCGGTCAGCGACAACGCGGCGCCGACCGGATCCACCCGGCTCGCCTCCGCCGGACCGCGCCCGCCGGGCAGGATCCGGACCAGGGCCAGCGACACGACCCCCACCGGTACCGGCAGGGCCAGTGCCAGCCGCCAGCCCACCCCGAACGGGTCGAAGTGCAGCAGGACGCCGCAGCACAGCGGGCCGGCCAGCGACGCCACGGCCATCGTCGCCCCGTAGCGGCCCAGGACGCCGGCCCGCCGGTCCGCGGGCACCGCCGTCTGGATCAGCGACAGGATCTGCGGGGCGACCAGGCCGCTGCCGGTCCCCTGCACCAGCCGGGCGACCACCAGCGTCCCGGCGTCCGGCGCGGCCGCCGCGGCCAGCGACGCCAGCGTGAACACGACCGTGCCGGCGACGAAGACCCGCCGGTAGCCGAACCGGTCGCCGAGCCGGGCCGCGGTGATCAGCGCGCAGGCGTAGGTCAGCGTGTAGCCGACCAGCGCGAGCTGACCGGCGCCCGAGCCGGCGGCCAGGTCGTGGCGGATGCGCGGAACCGCCAGCTGCATGACGGTGACGCTCATCAGCTGGACGAACGTGCCCGACAGCAGCACGGCCTGAGCCGCGGGCCTCATGCCTGCTTCGCGATCCGGCCGAGGAGCTCGGCGAGCTCGACCGGCCGGGTCAGGAACGGCGAGTGGCCGCCGGGCAGGGAATGCACCGCGAACGGGTGCTCCGGCGTCAGGCGGTCGGCCTCGGCGATCATCAGGTCCTGCGTGGCCGGCGGCAGCGCCAGGTCGCCGGTCAGCCGGACGTAGCTGCGTGGCACCCGGCCCCACCGCCCGGCGGTCACCGGAAACGTCCCCGCCAGCGACGCCACCGGCTCGTCGGGGTGCAGCGTCAGCCGCCAGCCGGGCCGGTCCGCGGGCCAGTCGGCCAGGAACGCCCGCCGGATCGCCTCGACCTCGGCGTGGTCGGGTGAGAGCGGGTTGATCCGGAAAGCGCCGAGGACCTCGGGGTCGCCGGTCCGGGGGGCGTGCGCCGCGCCGGCGTTGACCGGGTCGGTCACGTAGTCCCCGAAGCGCGGGCGTCCGGCGGGGACGAACGCCGACAGGTACACGACGTGGTCGACCAGGTCCGGATGGCGTTCCACCGCGGCCGAAGCCGGGCCACCACCCGCGCTGTGCGCGACGAGGACGACGCGGGCGAACCGGCGGCGCACCTCGGCGAGCTCGGTGACCAGTGCGTCGGTGAGCACCTCGGTGGTGAGCCCGGCGAGCGCGGAGGGTTCGGTGGCCAGCCCGGGCTGCCCGGGCCGCAGGTAGCCGCTCGGCAGCGGCGCCGTCACGCCGTGGCCGGGCAGGTCCACGGCGATGCCGGCGGTGCCCTGGGCAGCCAGTGCCCGCTGGGTCGCGGCCCAGTGCAGTGAGGAGTGCCAAGCACCGTGGACGAACACGCAGGCGGTGGTCTCGTTCATGACACCCACTTCACCGCGCGCCCGGAACGCTATCCAGTTTCATAACTGAATCATCCTTGAGCGATATTCTGTACGTATGGAGTCCCGTCATCTCCGCTACGCACTGGCGCTGGCCGAGCACCAGCACTTCGGCCGCGCGGCCGCGTCCCTCGGCATCGCCCAGCCGCCGCTGTCCACGCAGATCGCCGCCGTCGAACGCGAAGTCGGCGAGCGGCTGTTCGACCGCACGCCCCGCGGGGTGTTCCCGACCGCGGCCGGCACCGCCTTCCTGGCCCGGGCCCGGCGCGCGCTGAGCGAGATGACGGCCGCCGCGGTCGAAGCCGGCCGCGCGGCCCGCGGCGAGACGGGGCAGCTGCGCATGGGCTTCATCGGCTCGGCCCTGCTCGATCCGCTGCCCGGCGTGCTGGGCCGGTTCCGCGTGGCCCGGCCGGACGTCCGGCTCGATCTGCGCGAAATGAACAGCCTCGACGGGACCGCGGCCCTCGTCGCGGGCGAGCTCGACGTGGCGGTCGGCCGCGGCGCCCCGCGCGGCGCGGGGGTGGACGGCCTGGTGACCGTCCCGATCGGTGCCGACCACCTGGTCGCCGTGGTCGGCACCGCGCACCCTTTCGGCGGCCACGCGGAGATCCGGCTGGAGCAGCTCGCGGCCGAGCGGCTGATCATGTCGGCGCCCGCGCAGGAACCCGCCGTGGCCGCGCGCCTGCGCGACCTGTTCGGCGCCGATGCGGCCGCGCTGGACGCCGCCACGATCTCCCGGGACGTCCACACGATCATCGGCCTGGCGGCGTGCGGCGTCGGCGTCGGCCTCGGCCCGGCCCGGATGCGGCTCGTCACCCGCAAGGACGTCCGGTTCTGCGACATCGCCCCGCACGTCCGCCTCCCGGACCTGCAGCTGTCCTTCCGCGCGGCCGACGACTCACCTGTGCTAGCGGCGTTCCTGGACGTCGTCCGCGCCAACTGCGCCGAAGTCGGCTCCCGCCTCGACGACGTCCTCGCCCGCCGCGAAGCCCGGTCGATCAGGCAGTAGGCGCGGCCACGCTCACCGCGTCGGGACACCTGCGCCTGACCGGTCCTGTCGCTTCAGCTGGTCCGGCGCGCGGCGCACCACCGGCTCCGAGAGCGCGGGGCACAGCGGGCGGGCCGGCCGTTCGAAGCCGTCGGAGACCGCGGAGGACGGCGCGACGGTGACACCGAGACCTTCCGCGGCCGGCCGCACCGCGGTGGAGATCCGCGAAGCCCGGCCGACCGTCCGCGGAGCGAGACCGCGGTCGGCGAGCAGGCGCGCCAGGTACTCGTCGAGCTCGCTGGTGCGACGGAAGGCGTACCGACGAGGTGTTCTTCGCCGTGCACCACGTGCACGTTGTGGTCGGGAACGCACCAGCACGCGCTCGACGCGGCGCGCGCTCGTGAACGCTGAAGCCGGACCTCACCAGCAAGCCAGCGGTCGGGCGGGCCGGTCCGCGGCCGGTAGGCTGGGCGTTCGGCATCGGAAGAGAGGGGGCGGGTGTGGACTACGGCGACAAGCTGTTCTGGCTCTCGGTCCTGATCCAGCGCAGGTACGCGCAGATCTGCGCCGAGTACGACCTGACCCCCTCGCAGGCCACACTGCTGTGCGCGATCAAGGACGAGCCGCGGCAGATGGCGTACCTTGCCACCTCGCTCGGCATGACCAAGAACGCGCTGAGCCAGCTCGTCGACCGCACCGAGCGGCGCGACCTGGTCCGCCGGGCGAACTCGGAGCAGGACCGGCGGGTCATCATGCTCGGCGTAACGCCCGCGGGGAAGGTGCTCGCCGAAGCCATCTACGCCGAGACGACCAAGCGCCTGCCCGACGTCGCGGAGAACCTCGACGCCGACGATCAGCGCGACTTCGAACGCGTCGCCACCGCCATCGTGGACGCGGCGGGCGTTCCGGGGTCCGCCTCCTCCTGACCTACCGCGCGGAACCCTCGGCGGACCCGTGCGCCTTGCGGAGGTTCACGCCGTGAACTAATGTTGTTCACGACGTGAACCAATGAGAGGTGGGCGACATGAACACGCAGGAAACCGGCGCGATCGCGGTCTTCGGCGGGACAGGGCAGCAGGGCGGGGCGGTCGTCGACGCACTCCTGGCCCGAGGAGCGCGGGTGCGGGCCCTCGTCCGCTCCCCCGATTCCGACCGGGCGCGGGCGCTGGCCGCCCGAGGCGTCGAGCTGTCGACCGTCCGGATCGACGACCCGGCATCAACGGTCGCCGCGCTGGAGGCGGTCGACGCGTTCTATTTCATGACCCCGGAGGCGAACAGCCTCGAGGAGGTCGAGGAGGAGGTCCGAGTGGGCACCGCCCTCGTCGATGCGGCGGCCGCGGCGCGCGTGCCACACGTCGTGTTCAACTCGGTTTTCGGGGCGGATCGCGAAACGGGCGTGCCGCACCACGACTCGAAGCACCGGATCGAGGAATACCTGAAGCATTCCGGTCTGCGGGCCACGATGGTCCGCCCGACCGCCTTCATGGAGAACTTCGCGACCGTGATGGCGCCGAGCGTGGAGGACGGAACGATCGTGCTGAAGCTGCCGCTGCCGAACGACATCGCCCTGAAGATGATCTCGGTCAAGGACATCGGCCAGGTCGCCGCCTCGATCCTGCTCGGCACAGCGGACGTGCCCGGCGGAGCGGTCGAGCTCGTCGGCGACGAGCTGACGGGCAGCCAGATCGCCGCCGCGTTCGGCGCGCACGCCGGGCTCCCGGCGCGCTACGAGGCCTTACCGCTGAGCGTCCTCGGCAACGACCTCGACAAGGCGATGTTCCGCCAGTTCGCCACGGCGTCCGAACACCCGTCGGACCTCGCGGCGGTGCGGGCGATCGAGCCGGCCACCCGAGACCTGGCCGAGTGGATCCGCTCCACCGGCTGGACCGCGCCCACGGACCGGGTCCGTTCCTGAGCGCTGCGCGGGCCACTTCGCCCGCCTGCCCACGCCGCTGGAGTGCGGAGCGTTCGACAGCCGCCACCCGTAGCCGGCAGTGAGGAGCTGCTTGGTCTCGCGCGCACTCCGCCGCTGAAATCCGCTACTGCCGAATTGCGGACGTAGCGCATTGCTCGCCGAGCGCCGGCTCGCGGAGTGGGCCAATCCGGACGTCACCGTCCAACACTCGCCCTGAGGCCGCAACGCCGCAGGCTCGAAAGACGGCGTTCGATCGTTCCAGCGCATCTCGCACTGTCCCTGAACGCACTCTCATGCCGCTGAGTGTGTTCGGTCTGCGTCAGTAGCGCAGTTCGGCCAGCACCCCGTAGTGGTCGGAGGGCACTGCGGCGCCGGCTGCCGCGGTGCCGAGGGTCTCCGCCCAGAGGGGCTGTCCGGCCCCGCCCCGGTGGAACGATGTCGAGAAGACGTAGTCGATGCGCCGGTCGCGGGGGAACACCGCCGCAGCCCAAGGGTTTCCGGTGGACCAGGTGTACCCCGGGCCCGCACCGGCGAATTCCCAGGCATCGTGCCAGCACGTCCTGGTGCCCGCCGCGCGGCCGGTCAGCATCCGGATCTCGTCGCAGTCCGGCGAGGCGTTGAAGTCGCCGCACACCACGGTCACCGGGCCGCGACCTAGTTCACGCACCCGCCGCGCGAGCTCGGTGACCTGTTCCTGCCGGACGTGGGTGTGGTGCAACGGCCAGTCGAGCATGACGTTGACCAGCCGGACCGGGCCGCGTGGACCGTCGATGTCGACCCGGACCGCGCTGCCCTCGTGGCCCGCGGGTCCGGGCAGAACCCAAGGTTCCACCGTGCCGATCGGCCAACGCGAGATCACCGCACTTCCCGACGTCACACCGTCTTCCACCCGGTCGCCGGAAAACCGGTAGTGGTGCAGCCCCGCCGCGGCGGCAAGCTCGCGCGCTTGGTCGCGATCCGGCGCCGACCACGCCTCCTGGAGTGCCACGACGTCCGGTGCGTGCTCGGCGAGGACCGCGGAGATGCCGGCCTGTCGTTGCTCCCAAGGCCCGAACCGACCCCAGACATTCCAAGTAAGCAAACGAAGCCGCGAGTCGATCAGCTGGCCGTACGGCTGGAGGGGATCGACGGTCACGCCCCGAGACGATACCGCCGCGGGGCGGCGGTGCTCTCGAACGCCGCCACAGGGTGACTGCCCGACCACGCCTGCCTGACCCACTAGCGGCCACCACAGCAGGGCTCGAGAGCGGCCGGGCGTGCGGCTCTACAGGAGCCGACTATGGCGAGTCAAGACCACGGTGAACCGGACTACCTGAAGCGGTTCGCCCAAGCGGAGCAATCACCTTCCGGCCCTCGGCCGTGGCTATGATCCTGCGCATGGTGTCGCCACTTCGGGGGTCACTCCCGCGTATCGTCAGGTGACCAACCGCTTAGTAGGCTGACGAGCACGAGCCCGTTTCTCAACGACGAGGAGGTCCCCGTGACCGATTCCCCTTCCCGTGTCGCCGTGGTCACCGGTGCCGGCCGTGGCATCGGCGCCGCCGTTGCGGCGCGGCTGGCCGATGATGGCTTCGCCGTCGCGCTGCTGGACTTGGACGAGGCCGGTGTCAAGCAGGGTGCCGAAGCCATCGTCGCCAAGGGTGGCAAGGCCGTCGGTGTCGCCTTGGACGTCAGTGATGCCGAACAGGTCGAGGCGGCCGTCACCCGGGTTGCCGATGAGCTCGGTCCGCCCGTTGTGCTCATCAACAACGCCGGCATCACCCGCGACAACCTGCTCTTCAAGATGACCGAGCAGGACTGGGACTCCGTGCTCGGCGTGCACCTCAAGGGCTCGTTCCTGATGACCCGCGCGGTGCAGAAGTACATGACCCAGGAGAAGTACGGCCGGATCGTCAACCTCTCCAGCACCTCCGCGCTGGGCAACCGCGGCCAGGTCAACTACTCCGCCGCCAAGGCCGGCATGCAGGGCTTCACCAAGACCCTCGCCATCGAGCTGGGCAAGTTCAACGTCACCGCCAACGCGATCGCGCCCGGCTTCATCGCCACCGACATGACCGCCGCGACCGCCGAGCGCCTCGGCATGGGCTTCGAGGACTTCAAGGCTGCCGCCGCGACGCAGATCCCGGTGCAGCGCGTCGGCACGCCCGACGACATCGCGAACCTGGCCTCGTTCCTGGTCAGCGAAGGCGCCGGGTTCATCTCCGGCCAGGTCATCTACGCCGCCGGCGGACCGAAGGACTGAGGCAGATGCGCGAGTTCGCTTCCCTGGACGAGTTCGCCGCCGCGGTCGGCGAACACCTCGGCTACAGCGAGTGGCACACGATCACCCAGGACCGGGTGAACAAGTTCGCCGACGCCACCGACGACCACCAGTGGATCCACGTCGACGAGGCGATGGCCGCCGCCGGCCCGTTCGGCGGCACCATCGCCCACGGCTTCCTGACGCTGTCGCTGCTCTCGGCGTTCGGGCCGAAGATCTACAAGGTCAACGGCATCAAGATGGGCATCAACTACGGCCTCAACAAGGTCCGCTTCCCGCAGCCGGTGAAGGTCGGCTCGAAGCTGCGCGCGGGCGCGGAGCTGATCGAGATCACCGACATCCCCGGCGGCAAGCAGGCGGTGTCGAAGTGGACGGTCGAGATCGACGGCGAGGCGAAGCCCGCTTGCGTCGCCGAATGGGTGACGCGGTTCCTGGCGTGACGCCGCGTGGTGAGCGGCACTTCGGCGAGAAGTGCCGCTCACCACGTCTCTGTACGTCATACCGACTAGTCGGTATGCTCCCCTGACTGAGCTTGAGGAGGCCGGATGAACCCGCCAGGACTCGACCTGGACCGCCTGCGCGCGCACCTGGACGCGCACCGGCCCGGCCTGGTCGCCGGGGAGCTGACCGCGGACGTCGTGGAAGGCGGCCGGTCGAACCTCACCTACGTGGTGGGTGACGGCCGGTCACGCTGGGTGGTGCGCCGCCCGCCGCTCGGGCACGTGCTGCCGACCGCGCACGACATGACCCGCGAGTTCCGGGTGATCTCGGGCCTGCGCGACACCGCCGTGCCGGTGCCCGACGCGCTCCTGCTCTGCGAAGACGCCGACATCGTCGGTGCGCAGTTCTACGTCATGAGCTTCGTCGAGGGCACGCCCTACCGGACCGCGGAGGAGCTCGCGCAGCTCGGCGAAACGCGCACCCGGGCCATCGCCGACGCGCTGGTCGACACGCTCGTCGACCTGCACGCCGTCGACCCGGCCGCCGTCGGGCTCGGGGACTTCGGCCGGCCCGAGGGCTTCCTGGAGCGGCAGCTGCGGCGCTGGAAGAAGCAGCTCGACGCCTCCCGCAGCCGCGACCTGCCGGGCATCGAGGAGCTGCACGACCGGCTCGCCGCGGCGGTGCCGGTGTCCGGGACGCCGTCGATCATCCACGGCGACTACCGCTTGGACAACGTGCTGGTCGACCGGGACGACCGGATCTCCGCCGTGCTCGACTGGGAGATGTCGACGCTCGGCGACCCGCTGACCGACCTCGCGCTGCTGGTGGCCTACGCCGAGCGCGACAAGGTGTCGCTGCAGTTCGTCTCCAACGCCAGCTCGGCGCCCGGCTACCCGACGACCGACGAGGTCGTGCGGCGCTACGCGGAACGCTCCGGGCGCGACGTCTCGCAGCTGAACTGGTACGTCAGCTTCGCGTTCTTCAAGCTGGCCGTGATCCTGGAGGGCATCTACTACCGCCACCAGAAGGGCCAGACGGTCGGGGCGGGCTTCGAGGGTGTCGGGGCCGGCGTCCCGCTGCTCATCACGCACGGCAACGAAATTCTCAAAGAGGAGAAGTAAATGGACTTCGCGTTCGACGAGAAGACCGAGGAGATGCGCGGGAGGCTCCTCGAGTTCATGGACTCGCACATCTACCCCGCCGAGCCCGTGTTCGAACAGCAGCTGGCCGAACGCGACGACCCGTGGGCCATCCCGCCGGTCATGGACGAGCTCAAGGCCGAAGCCCGCAAGCGCGGCCTGTGGAACTTCTTCCTCCCCGGCGACCACGGCGCGGGCCTGACGAACCTGCAGTACGCGCCGCTCGCGGAGATCACCGGCCGCAGCATCCGGCTCGCGCCGACCGCGGTGAACTGCGCGGCCCCGGACACCGGGAACATGGAAGTGCTCTCGATGTTCGGCAACGAGCAGCAGCAGAAGCAGTGGCTGGAACCGTTGCTGAACGGCGAGATCCGCTCCGCGTTCGCGATGACCGAGCCGGACGTCGCCTCCTCCGACGCCCGCAACATCGAGACCGCCATCCGGCGCGACGGCGACGAGTACGTCGTCACCGGCCGCAAGTGGTACATCTCCGGCGCGATGAACCCCGCGTGCAAGATCTTCATCGTGATGGGCAAGACCGACCCGGACGGCCCGCCGCACAAGCAGCAGAGCATGATCCTCGTCCCGCGTGACGCCCCGGGCGTCACGGTCAAGCGCGGCATGCACGTCTTCGGCTACGACGACAGCGACCACGGCGGCCACGCCGAGGTGCTCTTCGAGGACGTCCGCGTGCCGGTCGAGAACCTCATCGCCGGCGAGGGCGACGGCTTCGCGATCGCCCAGGCTCGCCTCGGCCCGGGCCGCATCCACCACTGCATGCGCGCCATCGGCATGGCCGAGCGGGCGCTGGAGCTCATGTGCAAGCGGGCGATCTCGCGTGAGGCGTTCGGCAAGCCGATCGCCCAGCAGGGCGTCGTGCAGGACTGGATCGCCGAGTCGCGCGTGAAGATCGAGCAGCAGCGCCTGCTCGTGCTGAAGACCGCGTGGCTGATGGACACCGTCGGCAACCAGGGCGCGCACACCGAGATCCAGGCGATCAAGATCTCGACGCCGGCCGCCGTCGAGTGGATCCTCGACAAGGCCGTCCAGGTGCACGGCGCCGGCGGCGTCAGCCAGGACTTCCCGCTGGCCGCGATGTGGGCCGGGAACCGCACGCTGCGCCTGGCCGACGGGCCGGACGAGGTCCACAAGCGGTCGCTGGCCCGGCGCGAGCTGAAGAAGTACCTCTCGGAGGGCGCGAAGTGACTGTCACCGCCGAAGACCTGACCCGCCAGGCGACGGAGTTCCTCGCCTCGCACGACCCCCGGACGACCGACCGGATGGACTTCCTGCGCGCCCGGTTCGACGCGGGTCTCGCCTGGATCCACTTCCCCGCCGGCCTCGGCGGGCAGAACGCGCCGCGCGCCTTGCAGTCCGTTGTGGACGGTGTGTTCGCCGACGCCGGCGCGCCGGACAACAACCCGCGCCGGATCGGCATCGGCCTCGGCATGGCCGCGCCGACCATCCTCGCCTTCGGCACGCCGGAGCAGCACGAGCGCTTCCTGCGTCCACTGTGGACCGGCGACGAGGTGTGGTGCCAGCTCTTCAGCGAGCCGGGCGCCGGCTCCGACCTCGCGGCTCTCGGGACACGCGCGGTGCGCGACGGCGACGACTGGATCGTCACCGGCCAGAAGGTGTGGACGTCGGGCGCGCACGAGTCGCAGTGGGCGATCCTGGTCACCCGCACCGACCCCGACGTGCCGAAGCACCAAGGCATGACGTACTTCCTGTGCGACATGACCGCCCCCGGCGTCGAGGTCCGGCCGCTGCGCCAGATCACCGGCGAGGCCGAGTTCAACGAGGTCTTCCTGACCGAGGTCCGGATCCCGGACACCCAGCGCCTCGGCGCCGTCGGCGAGGGCTGGAAGGTCGCGCAGACGACGCTGATGAACGAGCGCGTCGCCATCGGCGGGCACGTCCAGCCGCGCGAAGGCGGACTGATCGGCATCGTCGCCAAGACCTGGCGCGAACGGCCCGAGCTGCGCACGCCGGAGCTGCGTGACCGGCTCGTCCAGCGCTGGGTCGAGGCCGAGACGCTGCGGCTGGCCGGCACCCGGCTGCGCCAGCAGCTGACCGCGGGCGCGCCCGGGCCGGAGGGTTCGGCCATGAAGGTCGCGTTCTCGGAGCTGAACCAGGCGCTCACCGGCCTGGAGGTCGAACTGCTCGGCGAAGAAGGGCTCGCCTACGACGACTGGACGTTCCGGCGCCCGGCGATCGTCGACTTCACCGGCCGCGAAGCCGGCTACCGCTACCTGCGCGCGAAGGGGAACTCCATCGAGGGCGGCACCTCGGAGGTCCTGCGCAACATCATCGCCGAGCGCGTGCTGGGGTTGCCCTCGGAGCCGCGCGTCGACAAGGACGTCGCCTGGAAGGACCTCCCCCGATGACTGACCTGCTGTATTCGGACGTCGAGGAAGACCTGCGGGCTTCGGTCCGGGACCTGCTGAAGGCGAAGGCCTCGCCCGAGGCGCTGCTCGCGCGCGTCGAGACGGCCGAGGGCTACGACCTTCCCCTGTGGCGCACGCTGGCCGAAGAGGTCGGCGTCGCCGGGCTGGCGGTGCCCGAGGGGCTGGGCGGGCACGGCGCGTCGGCGCGTGAGGTGGCCGTGGTGGCCGAGGAGCTGGGCCGCAGCGTCGCGCCGGTGCCGTTCCTCGGGAGCGTCGTGCTCGCGACGACGGCGCTGGTGCGTGCTTCGGCCGGTGACTTCGTCCGGCAGCTGGCTTCGGGTTCGGCGATCGGTGCGCTGGCCGTGCCGCTGTCGACGGCGCCGGGTGCAGGCTTCCCGTCTTCGGTGACCGCTTCCGGCGGCCGGCTCAGCGGCCGCGTCGGCACGGTGGCCGACGCGTCGGTGGCGGACCTGCTGGTCGTCCCGGCCGCGGGTCCGGACGGGCCGGCGCTGTACGTGGTCTCGGCCGCCGACGCTTCGGTGACGGAACTGGTGTCGTTCGACCTGACGCGCCGGGTGGCGGACGTGGTTCTGGACAACGCCCCGGCGACGCTGGTGGCGTCGGGTCCGGACGCGGCGTCGGCGCTGGAGGAGGCGCTGCTGTTCGGGGCGGGGATCCTGGCGTCGGAGCAGACCGGCGTCGCCGAATGGGCGTTGACGGAGACGGTGACGTACCTGAAGGGCCGGTACCAGTTCGGCCGTCCGGTGGGCGGGTTCCAGTCGCTGAAGCACCGGCTGGCGAACCTGTACACGGACCTGGTGCTCGCCCGCGCGACGGCCCGCAACGCGGCCGACGCGCTGGCCACGGGCGTCGACGTGCCGATCGCGGTGGCGGTGGCGCAGGCACGGGTCTCTCCGATCGCGGTGCACGCGACGGAGGAGGCGATCCAGCTGCACGGCGGCATCGGCATGACGTGGGAGCACCCGGCGCACCTGTACCTCAAGCGCGCCAAGGCGGACGAGCTGGCGCTGGGGACGCCGGGCAAGCACCGGGCCCGGCTCGCGGATCTGGTGGATCTGCCCGCTTGAGACCCGTTCGATCGCGCGTGGCACCGCCGTGACACCCGGTGTTCCGGTTGTGTCACGCGTGATCCGGTCCGTCCCGGTGATCCCTTGACGCCCCGGTCGTCCGGGTGCTGAGGTGAACACGCCTGGGGGTGGCTACCGGTTGCCCCCGCGTTTTCGAGGGGGATCCACCGATGGTGCGCACCGACGTGCGGCGCTCGACGCTGCCCGGACGAAGAAGACGCGTGGTCACGCTGCTGACCGCCGCCCTGTTGCTCACCGGGACGGCGGCCGTGCTGCCGGCCACCGCCTCGGCCGCCGAACCGCCACCGCTGCCCGTGAAGACGCTGACGCGGTCGTCGTGGGCCTACACCGACGCAGCGGATCCCTTGCACGTCAAGGTGAACGCCTCCGGTGACGCCCCCGTCGGCGCCAGTGTGGACGCCAAGGGGCCGCACCTCTCACGCGCGTACTACACGCTCGACCTGACGTCGTTGCGCGGCAAGCACGTCACGGCCGCCGCCCTGACCATCCCGGAGAAGCGCGCCACCGACTGCGCGCGCCGCGCGGTCGAGTTGTGGTCGACCGCCCCGGTCACCGGGAAGTCGTCGTGGGCCAAGCCGCCCGCCGAGCTGACCCGGCTGGCCACGGCCGGGGCGCCCGCCGGCGGCTGCCCGGCCGACCTGACCGATCTCGACCTCACCACCGCCGTCGCGAAAGCCGTGCAGGCCGGGGAAAAGACGCTCACGCTCGAGCTGCGCGTCGCGTCCGCCCACGAACCGGACCCGCGTTACGGGCGCTGGTTCGCCAACGACGTCAGCCTGAAGGTCACCTACAACACGCCGCCGGGCATCCCGGCGAACCTGCGCACGGCCTCTCCGGACGCGCCGTGCGCGACAACCGCGCCGGGTGTGTTCACGCGGGCCTACGAGATCACGGGGCACTACGCCGACGTCACCGACCCCGATCCCGGCCAAGAGCTGACCTCGCACTGGGAGATGTGGTCCGTCGACGACCCGGCGGTCCGCCTCGAAGCGGACTGGGGAGTGACCGACGGACGCGCCTACGCCCAGTTCGACAACCCCGGGCTGCCACCGGACCACACCTACGCGTGGCGGCTGCGCGTCACCGACGGCGTCGACACCTCGGACTGGTCGCCCACCTGCTACCTGACCCCGGACAGCGTCAAACCGGAGATCCCGGACGTGACCTCCGAGGTCTACCTGACCGACAACCCGTGGGAGCCGCGCGGCGGCATCGGCGTGCCGGGGCGGTTCACCTTCACCGCCCACGGGTCCACGGACGTGGCTCGCTACGAGTACACCTTCACCGGCCAGTCCGGGTGGACCTCGGTGCCCGCCGAATCCCTCGGCGGACCGGCGACGGTGACGTTCACGCCTGCCGACTCCGGCTCGTTCTCGGTCGGGGTGCGCAGTGTGGACCGGGGGAACAACTACTCCTGGGAGCAGTACCGCAGCTTCACCGTCAAGGACATCCGGCCGTACGTGTGGTCGACGCTCTACCCGCCCGAATACCCCAGCCGCGACGGCAACGTCGGCGTGCCCGGCGTGTTCGACCTCAGCCCCGGGCTGCCGGACACCGTGAGCTACACCTACCACCTGGAGAACGCGCCGGAGCAGACGGTGGCGGCCGACGCGGGCGGCAACGCCCACGTGACGCTGGCGCCGACGCACGGCGGGGAGAACGTGCTGTACGTGCGCAACACCGGCGCCGACGGAACGGTTTCGCGCTACCGCGAGTACAAGTTCCAGGTCGACACGGCACCCGACGTCACCATCGAGGGCGGGCTGCAGGTCGGCTCGGAGAGCACGTTCCGGCTCGCGCCCCGGCTGGCCGGCACGACGTCGTACACCTACACGTTCAGCAACTTCCAGAGCGGGCCGATCGGCGACCCTGTCACCGTCCCCGCGGCCGCGGACGGCACCGCGTCGTTCACCTGGACCCCGCTCGACACCCGGGCGGACGCCGTGCAGGTGCGCAGCACGGCGGCGGACGGCACGCAGTCCGAGCGGCGCTACCAGAGCTTCATGGTCGACGGCGCGGCGCCGTACGTCACGCGCATCGGTGGCGCGGACGCACCCGGCCAGGCGGGCACGTTCACGTTCCGGTCGCCGATGAAGAACATCGCCGAGTACGTCTACTGGTCGTCCACCGACCCCGCGCACAAGCTGACCGTGCCGGCCCGGCCGGACGGCTCCGCGGAGGCCACGTGGACACCGGCCGAGGCCGGGAACGTCTGGCTCACCGTCCAGGCCCGCAACACCGCCGGCGTCCTGTCGTCCGAGGGCTCGACGTCCTTCACCGTCTACGACAGCCCGGTCGTGACCTCGGCGGACTTCGTCAGCTGGCCCTACGGGCCGATGCTGCCGGGTTCGTTCCAGCTGCGGTCGCGGCTCGCGGGCACCGTCGCGTTCGAGTTCGCGGTGGACAGCTACACCACCGCGGACGTGCCCGCGGGACCGGACGGCACGGCGAGCGTGAGCTACACGCCGGGCCTTTCCGGGTACCACACCGTCTACGTGCGGGCCCGCGCGGCGGACGGCCGGACGTCCGGCTGGGGGTACTACTCGTTCACCGTGACCGACCGGCCGCTCGTGTCCTCGGCCGACTACCCGGGTGACTACGCCGGCGGCCCCGGCGTCACCGGGACGTTCGCGTTCGCCCCGGGCGTCGCGGGGGTCACCGCGTACGTCTTCCACGTGCACGACGACAACCAGGGCACCGACGAGCCGGAGCAGACCACGCTCGCGGACGCCGCCGGGAAGGCGTCGGCCGAGTGGACCCCGCGGCACGGCGGCAGCTACTCGGTGGCGGTGCAGGGCCGCAAAGCGGACGGCAGCCTGACCGAGGCGGCGTACTACACGTTCTCCGTCGCGTATCGGGTCGAGGCGGAAACGGGCGACTGAGTGAACGGGGGCTCCCGGCCGGCCGGGAGCCCCCGTTCGTGAATACTCTTCATTTTTCTTCCGAATTTTCGCTCATCTGAGCGAATATTCTGTGAGCCAGACCACTCGTAGGGCAAAAGGGTGGCAAAAGTGCCCGGGTTCCCATGGTTCTCCCCACCTCTCGCGATCTAGCCTGGCGCCATGGAATTCGCCGTCGCGCCGACGGATGCCGGTACGCCCGCCGCGCTGGAGGAATCGACCGTCGTCGTCGGCGGTCACCGGCACAGTGCGCTCGCGGCCGGGCCCGAATCGGGCGAGCTCGTCCTGCTGCTGCACGGCTGGCCCGAATTCGCCGACGCCTGGACCGAGCAGCTGCACGCCCTCGGCGAGGCCGGTTACCGCGCCATCGCCGTCGACCAGCGCGGCTACGCCCGCCAGGCCCGGCCCGACGGCGTCGAGCACTACTCGATCGAGCACCTGGTCAGCGACGCCCTCGCCTTCGCCGACAGCCAGGGCGCCGACCGGTTCCACCTGGTCGCGCGCGACTGGGGCGGCATGGTCGCCTGGGCGCTGGCCACCGCGCACCCGCACCGGCTGCGGTCGCTGACGGTGCTCTCGACCCCGCACCCGTCGGCACTGCAGCGCGCGGCCGCCACCGACGACGGGCAGTTCCACGACCTCGGCTACATCCGCTTCTTCCGCCGCGGCGTCGGCAAAGCCGAGAAATTCCTCTTACGCGACGAAGCCGCGCAATTACGCGCTGTCTACAACCGGCGGATTCCGGTCGAATTCGTCGAGAGCGCCGTCGCCCGCCTTTCCGAACCGGGCGCGCTGACCGCGACGCTGAATTGGTACCGCGGCGCGACGAACGACGTATTCGACGTCCCGGCCGGCCGGATCACCGTGCCGACGCTCTACCTGTGGGGCAGCGAGGACCCGTACCTCGGCCAGAGCGCCGCGGAGCTGACGGTCCACCACATCGACGCGGAGTACCGCTTCCAGATCGTCGAGGGCGCGAGCCAGTGGATGGCGATGGAGGCCCCCGACGAGGTGAGCGCCCTCCTGCTCGACCACCTCCGGCAGTACTAGGCGGTCTTGCGGACCAGCCCGGTGTAGCCGACCAGGGCGAGCGTCGCGAGCGCCCAGATCGCGGCCTGCACCAGCCAGATCGCCACCGTGAAGACCTGCCCGGCGGGGATCCCCGTGTTGAGGTCGCACCGCCCGCGCACCCCCGGCGACAACGGCAGCCCGCGATCCAGGCCGACGCCGACGAGCTCCACGGTCGTGCAGGGCGTGCCCGCGGCGGCGGTGAGGTCGGCCGTCCGCTCGGCCGCGCGATGACCGCCGTCGCCGACGTGCCCGGCCCAGAGCCCCAGTCCCCCGGCGGCGACGACCGCGAGCAGCAACGCCGCCGCCGTGCGCCTTGCCCGATAGCCGTACCCGGCGAGGGCGCCCCACAGCCAGTGGAACCGCCGCGCCGGCCAGCCGCCGATGGTTTCGGGTGCCCACCGCTGGAGGTCCCGTTGCTGGGCGATCAGCACGTGCCGGGCGTTGCCGTCCTGCCCCGCGGATCGTTCCGCGGCGGCGAGGCGCTGGTAGGGCCCGGGACGGTAGGTCTCGGTGTGGTCGCGGATCAGCGTCAGCCACTCCCGCCAGGTGACCTCCCCGAGCGAGCCGAACCGGAAGCCGTCGAGGACGACCTGACCGGTGGCGCCCACGAGCTCGGCGGGGAAGAAGATCGGGCCGTCGACGACGGCGTCTTCGAGGCTGACGAGCGTCCCCTCGTCGCGGTGGGCCAGCGTGGCGCCGGAGAAGGTCAGCTGACCGCCGATGTGCGCCCCGAGCAGGTGGATCGTGGCGTCCTCGCCGGCGCCGGTCCCCCGCAGGCCGCCCAGCGTCAGGCTGTCCCGGACCTCGCAGCGGTCGGCGACCAGCACCGGACCCGCTTCGTTGGTGACCTCGGCGTCGGCGAGGGTGGCCGAGCCCTGGACCCGGGCCGACCGCAGGCTCAGCGCGCCCAGCTCGGACGAGCAGGTCACTTTCACTTCGAGCAGCTCGAGGTAGCTGCCGACCCGCAGGTCGTCGGCGCTGAAGGCGGGGCCGGTCGCGTTGGCCAGTTCCGCGCCGGGGAGCCGCAGCTGGCTGCCGACCTCGGCGTTGTGCAGCCGGAGTGCCCCTTCCTCCCCGGCTCCGGCGACGGACGCGCCCGTCAGGTCCAGGTTGCCGCCCACGGACAGGCTGTCGGCGTGCAGCGCCGGACTGGCGTCGTTGGCGATCCGGGCGCGTTCGAGGTAGAGCTCCCCCGCGATGTGGGCACTGAGCAGGCGGATCGTCCCCGGCGCACCGGACCCGGTCGCGCTCACCTCGTTGAGGTTCACGTTGCCGTCGACCCGGAGCCGGTCGCCGCTGAACGCCGCCCCGGCGTCGTTGGCCAGCTCCGCGCCTTCGAGGTAGAAATTCCCGCCCACATGCGCGTTGAGCAGGCAGAGTGCTCCGTACTCGCCCGAGCCGCGCACCTTCATGCCTTCGCCGGAGAAGCTGTCCTCGACCCGGATGCTGTCGGCGCTCAGCCCCCGGCCCCGGCCGGTGGTGAGCACCGCGCCGCCGAAGTCGACCTGGCCGCCGATCCGGGCGGCGGTCAGCTCGATCGCGGCGCCGGTACCGGCGGTCACGGTGACGCCGGTGCAGCGGAGGTCACCGGCCCGGAGGCGGTCGGCCTCCAGACCGGGCCCGCTGTCGTTGGTGAGGACGGTTCCGCCCAGCTCGAGCTCACCGCCGATCCGGGCGCCGAGCAGGCGGACCGCACCGTCGTCACCGGCGCCGACCACCGTGGCCCCCGCCAGCCTCAGGTCACCGTCGACGACCATGCCGTCGGCGTGCACCGCGGGCCCGGATTCGTTGGTGAGCACCGCGTCGTCGAAGTCGGCCCGGCCGGCCACGTGGGCACCGAGCAGCCGGACCGCGCCGAGCTCGCCGCTGCCGGTCGCCCGCAGACCACCGCCTTTGAGGGCCCGGCACTCGAGGTCGTCGAGGTACAGCGCGGGTCCGTCGCCGCTGCGGATCTCGGCGTCGGCGAGGTTGGTCAGGCCGTCGACGCGGGCGTCGCGCAGGCAGATCACGCCGAAGTCGCCGGAGCCGGTCGCGCGGACTCCGGTGAGGTCGACGTCGTGGTCGATCCGGGCGCCGGTGCCGTCGAGCCCGGCGATCCGGCTGCCGGACAGGTCGAGCCACGGGAGCCGGGCGTGGCGCGCACTGATGGTGTTCACGACCACGCAGCCGGCCAGTGCGAGGCCGGTGCCGGCCTCGACGTGGTCCAGGTTCAGCGTCCCGGCGATCCGGGCGCCGCCGACGCGCACGCCGCGGGGGTCCACCGGACCGCGGAGGCCGAGCAGCAGCTCGCGCAGCACAACGGCCCGCACCGGGGCGTCGGTCTCGTACGCGAGACCGCGACGGGCGGCGTCGACCAGCTCTCGCTCGGCTGCGGTCAGCTTGTCGAGGACGGGCAGCGTCACCCGGGCGGCCGCAGCGCGTCCAGCAGCAGGTCCGCGTAGTGGTCACCGACCTGGCGCGCCGACAGCGTCCCGCCGCGGCGGTACCACGAGCCCAGGTGGTGGACCGAGCCGAAGAAGAAGTCGACGACCACGTCGGCCGGCTTGTCCGTGCGGAACTCGCCCGAGGCCTGGCCTTCCTCGACCAGGCCGCGGAAGCGCTCGTGGTACTTGCGGCGCTCCGCCCGCACCGCCTTCTGCTTGTCCGGCGACAGCTGGTGCATCGACTGCAGGAAGATCGTGTTGTCGTCGAGGTTGTCGATGCTCGACACGACGACGTCGGACGCGGCGGCGCCGAGGCGTTCGCGCAGCGGGGCGCTCGAGGAGGCGACGCTCTCCAGCTGGCGGGTCTGCTCGCGCAGGACGCGGGCGTAGATCTCGTAGAGCAGGTCGTCCTTCGAGCCGAAGTAGTGGTACATCGCGCCCTTGGTGACGCCGGCGGCCTCGACGATCTCCTGGACCGACGTGCGGTCGAAGCCCTTCTTCGCGAACAGCTTCGTGGCGTGCTCCAGCAGCCGCCGCGGCACGGCGGCCTGGTCGTCACCACCCGCTTCGCCCGGCTTGCGGGTGCTTGCTCGGGTCACGGCAAGACCCCCTTCCCTCCATCCATGCCCCCGCCGCCACCCTCAACGGAGGCGCTGCGCGCCGCTGGCTCGAATCGAACGCACAGGATAACGGCTCAGTCCGCCCAGGACAGGAACCGCCGCGGGTTGTCCACGAGCATCGTCGATATGTCCGTTTCGGACACCCCGCGCTCCCGCAGCGCGGGCAGCACGTCGCGCGTGATGTGCAGGTAGTGCCAGTTGGGCGTGAGCACCGGCAGCTGGTCCTCGGGCAGCCAGTCGATGTAGCAGGACGCGTCGTGCGAGAGCACCATGCTGCCCGCGTACCCGCGTTCGCACAGCGCCGCGACCGTGTTCACGCGCTCCTCGAACGGCAGCAGCAGGTCGAGCCCGAACCGGTCCATGCCGAGCAGCGACCCGCGGTCGGCCAGCTCGGTCAGGTAGCCCAGGTCGGTCGAGTCGCCGGAGTGCCCGACCAGCACCCGGCTCAGGTCGACGCCCTCCTCCTCGAAGATCGCCTGCTGCTCCAGCCCGCGCCGGGTGCCGGCGTGCGTGTGCGTCATGATCGGCGCGCCGGTCTCGACGTGCGCCTTCGCGACCGCCCGCAGCACGCGCTCGACGCCGGGGGTCACGCCCGGTTCGTCGGTGGCGCACTTGAGCAGCCCCGCCTTGACGCCGGTGCCCGAGATGCCCTCGCGGAGGTCCCCGACGAACATCCCGACGAGCGGGTCCTCCCCCTGCAGCATCGTGCCCGGCCCGCGGAAGTGCAGGTAGTGCGGCACGTCGTTGTAGGTGTAGAGCCCGGTCGCGACGACGATGTTGACCTCGACCTCGGCGGCGACCCGCTGCACGCGCGGGATGTAGCGCCCCAGGCCGATCACCGTCGGGTCGACGATCGTGTCGATCCCGGCTTCCTTCAGCTCCTTGAGCCGCCGGATCGCCTCGGGGACGTGCTCGTCCTCCTTGAACCCTTCGTGCTCGGGGTAGTTGACGGCGAATTCGGGGCTCAGCACGAAGAGGTGTTCGTGCATCAGGACCTTGCCCAGCGCTTCCGGCGCGATCGCGCCGCGAACGGTTTCGACCATCAGCCACGCGCCCGCAGCTCGCGGCGCAGGATCTTGCCGCTGGTCGTCTTCGGCAGCTCGTCGAGGACTTCGATGGTGCGCGGGTACTTGTAGGCGGCGAGCCGTTCCTTGCACCAGGCCACCAGCTCCGCCGGGTCGGCGGTCACGCCGGGCGCGGGACTGACGTACGCCTTGACCGTCTCGCCGCGGTACTCGTCGGCGATCCCGACGACGGCGGCCTCGCGGACGGCCGGGTGCGTGTAGAGAACGTCTTCGACCTCGCGCGGCCAGACCTTGAAGCCGGACGCGTTGATCATGTCCTTCTTGCGGTCGACGACGTAGACCCAGCCGCGCTCGTCCATGAACCCGATGTCGCCGGTGAGCAGCCGCCCGCCGGGCAGCGCCTCGGCCGTCGCGTCCGGGCGGTTCCAGTAGCCGGAGACGACCATCGGGCCCTCGACGGCGATCTCGCCCGGCTGCCCGAACGGCAGTTCTTCGCCGTTCTCGCCGAGGATCCGCACGATCGTGTCCGGCACCGGCAAGCCGATCGAGATCGTGCCGGACTCGGGGTCGATCGGCGCCTCGAGGGTGCCGGGGACGACGACGCAGCCGGCCGTCGTCTCGGTGAGGCCGTAGCCGTTGTGGATGTAGTGCCCGGTCTTCGCGCGGAACGCCTCGACGACGGCGGGCGGCAGCGCGGCACCGCCGGAGTAGAGCAGCGCGAACGACGCGAAGTGGTCGCGGCTGAAGGACGGGTGGGCCATCAGCGCCATGTAGGCCGTGGACGGCCCGACCGTGTACGACGGCCGGTGCTCGAGGAACGCGTCGAGCACGACCCCCGCGTCGAAGCGGTAGGCGAGGGCGAGCGTGCCGCCGATGTCGATCGCCGAGCCGACTTCGCAGACCATGCCGGTGATGTGGAACAGCGGCGCGAGCCCGAAGAGCGTCGAGCCCTCCGGCAGGCCGCTGAACGAGCCGAGCGCCGCGGCGTTGGTGCCGACGTTGCCGTGGGTGTTGGTGGCGCCCTTGGGTGTGCCGCTCGTGCCGGAGGTGTAGCTGATCAGCGCGACGTCGTCGAGCGCGAAGGCGGGTTCGGGCGGCTTCGGGCCCGGCGTGGCGGCGGCTTCCAGGAGTTCGACGGCGCCCGGCGTCTCTTCGCGGGTGACTTTGCCCAGCACGCGTTCGTCGTTCCGCGTCTGAAACTCCAGCTCGCTGGTGGTGAGCTTGATGGCGACGCCGTTGTCGGCCGCGGTTTTGCCGATGTAGGCGTTCCAGCCGCGCTGGGAGCAGACGACCGCCTTGACGCCGGCGTCGGTGAAGACGTGGGTCAGCTCGCGCTCGCGGTACATCGGGTTGACCGGCACCACGATCCCGCCGGCCTTCCACGCGCCGAGCAGCGCGACGACGAACTGCGGGATGTTCTGCAGCACCAGGGCGAGCCGGTCGCCGCGGGCGAAGCCGTTCCGCGTCAGGTAGCGCGCGACGCCGTCGGAGAGTTCGTCGACCTCGCGGTAGCTCAGCCGCCCGTCGAAGTAAGCGATCGCGGCCCGGTCGGGCACGTGGTCCACGGCGCGGCGGAACGTCTCGGGCAGCGTCGTCGGCTTCGCCGGTTCCGCGGTCCGCGCCCGTTCGTCGTAGCTCGCGAGCCAGGGCTTCGCGTCGTACCAGCTCATCCAGTGACCTCCCTTGGACACCGACCGGTCGGTATGGCGACGCTAGGAGTCCGCGGCGGTCCGCGTCAAGACCCGGCTGGAGCGGGGAAATGCAGACCACGCGTTTCACCGCTGAATACGGATGCCGGTTCGAAATGGTTCAGCATCTCTCCTTTTCTCTTCTCACTCTGGACAAATCCCTGGTGGAGCCGCCACGATGACATCCGCGACCGGCTCGGCCGCACCATTCGGAACAACCGCGCGCTGCCCGTGTGGACCCTCTATGTTCACGCTAACTTGGAGTGATTCATGCCTGCTACCGGTGGACGACACCGCCTCTCGCGGCGGACGAAGATCGCGACGGCGGCCCTCGGCCTCGGGATCGCGGCGGGGGCACTGGTCATCGCGACGACCGTCGGCGACCCCGGCGCCGCCAACGCCGCCGGCGCCGCTTCGAGCGGGCAGATCACCTGCCCCGACGTCGCCTCGCGGCTCCCCGCGATTCCCGCTCAGGCCCAGGCCGAGGTCCAGCGCAACCTCGACCTGCTGAACACGCAGATCGGCGAAGCCAACAACCGGCTGGTCAGCACGGCCGGTCAGGGCGGCCCGAACTTCGTCCAGAACGCCATTCTCGGCCCGCTGAAGGACAAGCGGACGTCGACGATCGACCGGATCGCCATCGCCATCGGCCGCCAGGGCGAGAAGCCGCAGAACCTCGGCGGGCTCGCCGCGTGCTCGCTGGGCGGGCAGGCGAACACCGGCGCGGGCACGGTCACCGGCTCGACCGCACCGGCGCAAGGCACGGGAAACACCGGCAACACGGGCAACACCGGGAACGCGGGCGGCACCGCCGGGCAGATCTCCTGCCCCGACGTCGCCTCGCAGCTCCCCGCGATCCCGGCGTCGGCCCAGGCCGAGGTCCAGCGCAACCTCGACCTGCTGAACACGCAGATCACCGAAGCCAACAACCGGCTCGTCACCAGCGCCGGCGAGGGTGGCGCGAACTTCGTCCAGAACGCCATCCTCGGCCCGCTGGAGGACAAGCGCGTCGCGACGATCAACCGCATCGCCACGGCGATCGGCCGCACCGCCGACAAGCCGCAGGGCCTCGACGCCCTCGCTCCCTGCGGCTTGTGACGGTCAGCGGGCGACCAGCGCGCTGATCCGCAGGAAACCCCGGGTCTTCAGGGTGATCCGGACCTCCGTGGTGGTGACCGGCTCGAACGAGAACGTCGTCGGGTCGTTCGGCCCGGTCCCCCACGCGATCTTCAAGCCGCGCACCGGTTCGAAGCCGCGAACCGTCCGGTACGCGACTTCGGCGGTCTCCGGCAGCACCAGCGTCGCGTCCACGACGAAGTTCGCCGTGAGCGCGCCGAAGCGCTGCGGCCGCGGCCAGACCAGCGACACCCAGTCCTCCGGCCGCGGCCGGCTCACCGCCTTGAGCGCCGCCGTCGCCTGCTTGACGTAGTGGTTCGACCAGCCGGTGGCCGGGTCGCCGTCCAGCATCGCCGCGGGCAACGTGTCCGGGGCGCCCGAATAGCTCGCGTCGGCGGCCAGGACGACCGGAACCTCCGGCCGCTCCCCGGCTCGCGCCCCAGGGCCGTTGCGCTGCCCGAGGTTCGTCCCCGGCACCGTGGTCGTCCCCGGCGTCAGGCCCGGCGCGCTCGCCGTCACGGTGATCGGACCGCGGCCGCCGGTCGCGGCGATGACGGCGACGGCCTGGCCGTGGAACGCCGGGATCGTCGGCTGCTGGTAGCTCTGCGCGAGCTCCTGGCGGCCGTTGTCGACGCCGGCGACCCGGCCCGGACCGCGGACGGTGAACCGCACCACCGGCTCGGCGCCGGGCACGACGACGCCGCGGGCGTCCACGACCGACGCCGTCACGAACGCCATCGCGCCGTCGCCGCGTGGCTCGGCGGTGAGGGAGACCGCGTGCGGCGGCCCGGCCGTGACGAGCCGGTCGCGGGCCACCTCCCGGCCGCCGGACCGGGCGATCGCGGTCAGCGTGCCGGGTTCGAACGGCACGGACCACGTCAGGTGCAGCTTGCCGGTGCCGCCGTTCGGGCTGGTGTAGCTGCCGGACGGGTCGTTCTTGTCGTCGCCGACCGGTTCGGTCGTCTCGAGGTACGAGCGTCCGTCCACAGTGGTCTTGCGGTCGAACTTCTTGACGCCGAGCGAACGTCCGTTGAGGACCAGTTCGACGGTGTCCACAGTGGAGTAGACCCACACCGCGACGGGCTCGCCGGGGCGGTGGGTCGTCCAGTCCATCGGCGTCAGGTGGACCATCGGCGCGGTCGTCCACTGGCTGCGGAAGAGGTGGAAGGCGTCCTTGGACAGGCCCGCACTGTCGACCGCGCCGAAGAACGACGTCTTGACCGGGAAGACGTCGTACGGCGTGGGCTCGCCCAGGTAGTCCTGGCCGGCCCAGAGGAACTGGCCCAGGCAGAACTTCCGGTCGCGGTCCTTCTTCAGCGAGTACTCGCCGCTGAACGTCCACGAGGCCAGGTTGTTGTCGTACGACGACGTCGCGCGCTTGCCCGGCGTGTGGTTCTCCCCCGTGTTGAGCAGGTCCGGGTCCTGGTACGCCCCGCGCGTCGAGGTCTCCGACGACGACTCGGACTCGAAGAAGAACTTGCCCGGGTAGGCCGCGTGCAGCCCGTCGATCGACTGGGCGGTGTTGTAGTTGACGCCGAGGCCGTCGAGCTGCCGCAGGATCAGGTCCTGGGGCGAACCCGGCGCGGGCACGCTCCGGTAGCGGTCCGAGCCCATGATGACGGGCCGGGTGCTGTCGATGCCGCGGACGATCTTGATGAGCTCCGCGGCGATGGCCGGGCCGCCCGCCATCGACGCGTCCGGCACCTCGTTGCCGATCGACCACAGCACGATCGACGGCGAGTTCTTGGCCGCGTGCACCATTTCCGCGATGTCGCGCGCGCTCCACGCGTCGAAGTCGCGGTGGTAGTCGAACTCGAGCTTCCCGGTCCGCCAGCAGTCGAACGCCTCGACCATCATCAGGATCCCGAGCCGGTCGCAGGCCGCCACCAGCTCGCGCGCGGGCGGGTTGTGCGCGGTCCGCAGCGCGTTGACGCCCATCGCGAGCATCAGCCGCAGCTGCCGCTCCAGCGCGGCGGCGTCGATCACGGCACCGAGCGCGCCCTGGCTCGCGTGCAGGTTGACCCCGCGCAGCTTCATCGGCACGCCGTTGAGCGAGAACCCGTGGTCCGGGTGGAACCCGGTGTACCGGAAGCCGAAGTCCGTGGTGGTCGTGTCGAGCACGCGCCCGGCCGCGACCTCCGTGCGCACCCGGTACAGCGCGGGCTTCTCGACCGACCACAGCCGCGGGCCGGCGACGGTCTGCGTGGTGACCGCCGTGGTGGTCTTCCCGGCGGGAACCGACACGGTCACCGCGCCCTTCGCCACCACCCGGCCCGCGGGGTCGGTGACGGTGGTGCGCACCTCGGCCGTGACCGCGGCGGCGGAGTCGTTCACGACGTCCGTGGCCACCTTGACGGTGCCGCGGCCGCCGGCGACGTCGGGGGTGGTGACGAAGGTGCCGTGCCGGGCGACGTGCACCGGCTCGGTGACGACCAGCCGGACCTTGCGGTAGATCCCGCTGCCGGAGTACCAGCGGCTGCTGGGCAGCGGGTTCGTCGCCCGGACGGCGAGGACGTTCGGGGTCCGGCCGTCGGCGTGCAGGCGGCCGGTGAGGTCGAAGGCGAAGCCGGTATAGGCGTACGGGTGGTTGCCGAGCAGCTCACCGTTCACATGAACATGCGCGTCCGAATAAACACCGTCGAACTCGACCGACACGCGTTTGCCCGCGAGCGACGGCGGCAGGGTGAACGTCCGGCGGTACCAGCCGAGGCCGCCACGGAAGAAGCCGGACCCGCTCTGGGTACCCCGCGCGGTCGGCGGGAGCTCGATGCTCCAGTCGTGGGGGACGTCGACGACCTGCCACTTCGAGTCGTCGAAGGCGGGCTTCGCGGCGTCGGCGAAGCGGCCGTCCGGGTCGGTGACGCCGTCGGGGTTGGCGAGGGCGAACCGCCAGTCCGTGCCCAGGTCGATCTCCCGGCCGAGGTGCGTTCCGGCATCCGTTTCGGCGGCGTTCGCGGCCGGGGCGAGCGCGGAGGTGACGACGGCGGCGCCGAGGCCACCGAGGACCTGGCGCCTGCTGGGAGTGGTCGGCATCGGCGAAGTCCTTCCGGCGGGCGGACGCGGCGGAAAGCACTATTGCACAAGGGTTTCCGAGCGGACAAAGGGTTCGACATTTTCGAACCGCGACGCCGTCAACGGCTTCGCTGCCTCCGGGACCAGGCGCCCGCGTCGGCGCTGTAGCGGACGAGGAGCCGGGCGAACTGGGTGCGATCCTCCGGCGACCAGCCGGCCGTGATGGCTTCGAACGCCTGGCGCTGCTCGGCCGCGAACCGGTTTCGCTCCGCTTCGCCGCGTTCGGTGAGCTCCAGCACGGTCCGGCGGCCGTCGGCCTGGGACGCCGCCCGCCGCACCAGGCCGTCGGCGATGCAGGCCGCGACCGTGCGGCTGGCCACCGGCTGCGCGACGCCCATCTCGGCGGCGAGCCCGCCGACCGTCAGCTCGCCCGGAGCGTCGGCGACCACGTTCAGCACCAGGTTGCGGGACAGGTCCCGGCCCGAGGCCGGGGTGCGGCGGCGCAGCCGCGACAGCGCCGGGCCGATCCGGTCGAGCAAGGAGTCCTCAGCGCTGTCCACCCCTGAAGCGTAGTACCCCCCGCATTTGCATGCCAGTCGTAAACTGCATAGCATTGGGTATGTAACTGCGAACGAGAAAGCGAGGCCACCATGGCCACCACCGCCATCACCGGAGCCCGGGTCTTCGACGGGGAGAAGGCCCTCGGGGTGCGGACCGTCGTCCTCGACGGCCCGAAGATCCGCCGGATCGGCGGCGACGTGCCCGCCGGCGCCGAGGTCGTCGACGGCCGGGGCGCCACCCTGCTGCCCGGGCTGATCGACGCGCACGTCCACTCCGCGCCCGGCTCCCGGGCGCTGGCCCTGCGGTTCGGCGTCACCACCGAGCTGGAGATGCAGGGCATGAACACCCGCGAGAACCGGGCGCGCTTCGCCGAGGACGACACGGTGGCCGACATCCGGTCGTCCGGCTTCGCGATCACCCCGCCGGGCGGCCACCCCAGCGAGCTGATGCCGGAAGGGTTCCGGCCCGGCGGCGACCTGCCGCCGGTGATGCCGCTGATGCCGTTCTCCACCACGCCGGAAGAGGCCGCCGCGTTCATCCCGCGACTGCTCGCGAGGGGGGCCGACTACATCAAGTTCATGATCGACGACGGCAGCGTCGAGGGGCATCCCGGGCTGCCGATGCTCGACCAGGCCACGCTCGAGGCCGGCGTCGCCGAGGCCAAGAGGTACGGCGCCCTCACCGTGGCCCACACGCTGACCCTCGACGCGACCCGGATGGCCGCCGAAGCCGGCATCGACGGGGTCGTCCACGTGTTCATGGACCGGCCGCACACCGCGGAGATCGTGGACCTCGTCGCCGGCGCGGGGATGTTCGTCGTGCCGTGCATCTGCCTCGACGCGTCGATGATGGGCATCACCGGCAGCGACCTCGCCGACGACCCGCGGGTCGCCCGCCGCCTCGACGGCAAGTGGGAGGAAACGTTGCGGGCCAGCTACGACCGCTACCCGCAGGGCAAGCTCGAGGACGTGCTGGAGACCGTCCGGGCGCTGGACGCCGCGGGCGTGGACATCCTGGCCGGCACGGACGCTTCCATGGCGGAGACCTTCTTCGGCGGCCTGGCGCACGGAGCCAGCCTGCACCGAGAGCTGCGGTACCTCGTGGCCGCCGGGCTGACGCCCGAGAAGGCACTGCGCGCCGCGACGGCGACCACCGCTCGCCGCTTCGGCCTCGGCGACCGGGGCCGCATCGCCGAGGGACTCCGCGCCGACCTCCTGCTCGTCGACGGCGACCCGACGGCGGACATCGACCACACGCTCGACACGCGCGCGGTGTGGCGGCGGGGCACCCGGCTCGGCGAGTCGTGACGCACCTGGCCTTCTTCCAAGCGACCGCTTAGTATGGTGGCGACCCCGAGGAGGTCCCATGTCCACTGTGGACGGAGTCCGGTACGCGTCGGACGGCCGGGTCGCCACGCTGACGTTCGACAAACCGGAGCGCAGCAACGCGATGGACGTGCCGATGCAGGCCCGCTACGGCGGGCTGCTGCGCCAGGCGGACACGGACCCCGACGTGCGGGCGGTCGTCGTGACGGGCGCGGGCAAGGCGTTCTGCCCGGGCGCCGACCTGGGGCTGCTGGACGACATCGCGGCCGCACCCCCGGCCTCCGGCGGCGGACACGAGAACTTCCGCGACGTCCTGGCGGCATCGTCGGTGGGAGTCCCGGTGGTGGCGGCGATCAACGGCGGCTGCGCGGGCCTGGGGTTCGTGATCGCGTGCTCGGCGGACGTCCGCTTCGCCGCGGCGGGCGCGAAGTTCACGACGGCGTTTTCCAGGCGCGGGCTGATCGCGGAGTACGGGATCGCGAAGCTGCTGCCGTCCCTGGTGGGCGAGGGGCGAGCCCGTGACCTGCTGCTTTCGGGGCGGACGTTCACGGCGGAGCAGGCGCGGGAGTACGGGCTGGTCCAGGAGGTCGTCGCGGCGGAGGAGCTGCCGTTGCGGGCGCACGCGTACGCGACGGAGCTGGCGACGTACAGCGCGCCCCGGTCGATGGCGGTGATGAAGGCGCAGTTCCCGCGGGAGGCTCGGTTGCCGTTGGAGGAGGCGGCTCGGGAGGCTACGGCTTTGATGATCGAGTCGTTCGGGCGTCCGGAGCTGGTTGAGGGGTTGGCCAGCTGGAATGAGCGGCGGGAGCCGAAGTTCCCGCCTTATCCGGCGGACTGAGTGCGCTGGTTCGCTTCGCAGCGCTTGAACAGGTAGTAGCCGACGACTTCGCCCTTGACAGCGACGTTCTGACCCGATGACAAGAACTTGTCCCGGCTTTGCTGTCCCCGCTCGACGAAGACGAACGAACCGTTCACGAGCTCCCAGCCCTCCCGGCACACCGAGTTGAGGACCGCCACTGGATCGCTCGTCCGCTGGCTCGTCGAGCTTCCCACCATCGCGACGATGACCGCCGCCTGGTTCATCACGTCGATGGAGTACTGGAACACGTGATCGCCTCGTTTGAACCCGGCCCGAGCACGGCCGGCCGGAGATCGATCAAAGGCTTCTCGTTCCTTCGCCGCCTGCTGGGCTCGCTTGCGCTCCTCGAGCCAGTTCCTCCGGGGTCGAGTCGCTCATGGCCTCAGCCTAAGCGACCCGGCCCCGGAGGCCGCACGACGGCGTCAGCCGTGGGTCCACTTCTGGGCCGCGCTCTGGTTGCAGTCGTAGATCTGCAGCTGGGTCCCGTCGGTCGTCGTGCTGCCCGGGTCGTCCAGGCAGCGGCCCGACTGCGGGTTCACCAGCGACCCGCCCGCGCCCGCCTGCCACGTCTGGGCGCCGGAGGCGTTGCACTGCCACAGCTGGACCTTCGTGCCGTTCGCCGTGCCGCTGTTGCTCACGTCGAGACAGCCGCCCTGCGCCTGGAACGTCCCGCCCGGGCCGGCGAACCACTTCTGGGCGCCGCTCGAGTTGCACGTGTACAGCTGCACGTGCGTCCCGTTCGCCGTTCCGCTGGTCGCCACGTCCGCGCACTTGCCCGCGACTCCCGACGACAACGGGCCCAGGTGCGGCAGCGTCCCGTCGTACGACGGTGGCGGGTTCGACGCCGCCCAGGACGTGTTCGCCGAGGTCCCCAAGGTGAACGCCAGCGTCCCGCCCGACACGAGAGCCGACGTCGGCACGTAGGCGTTGTTCCACGCCGAGCCGTTCCACGACGCACTCTGGACGTACGGCGCGTTGTCCGCCGCCGCCGGCGCGTTCACCGTCAGCGTGTTCCCGCTCGGCAGCGTCACCACCGCCTGCGTGAACAACGGGCTGCCCAGCGCCAGGTCCGCCGTCCCCGGCGTCATCGGGTAGAAACCCAGCGCCGAGAACACGTACCACGCGCTCATCGCGCCGAGGTCGTCGTTGCCGGCCAGCCCGCCCGGCGCGTCGGTCCAGATCTGGTCCTGCACCTGCCGGACGACCTTCTGGGTCTTGTACGGCTGCCCGACGTAGTCGTACTCCCACGGCAGCTCCAGGCTCGGCTCGTTGCCGAGGTCGGCCTGCGACCCGCCGCTGCCGTGGAACCCGGCCAGCACGCTGTCCAGGTAGCTGATCAGCGACGCGTTTCCGCCGCGCGCCGCGGCGAGGCCCGCCACGTTGAACGGCACCATGCCGGTGTACTGCCACGACGTGCCCTCGACGAAGTTCGAGCCGCTCGCCGGGTTGAAGCCGCCGGTCCAGCCGCCGCCCGCGTCCTTGGGCTGCATGAACCCGCTGGCGGGGTTGAAGGTGTTCTTCCAGTTCTGCGCGCGCCCGGCGTAGAACTGCTGGTTCGAGGTGTCCCCCAGCGCGCCGGCGAACGCCGAGAGCGCGAAGTCCGCCGTGTCGTACTCGAGCTGCGTCGAGACCGGGCCGTAGAAGTTGCAGCACTGGTAGGTGCCGTTGGCCGGCAGGTAGCCCGGCGCGTTGGTCGCGTTGAGCCCCGGCCGGACGTTGTTGAGCACACTCGCTTCCTTCAGCATCGCTTGCAGCGCCGCCGAAGTGTCGAAGTTCCGGGCGCCGAAGGCGTAGTAGCTCGCGAGGATCGCCGTGCCGGGATCACCGACCATCACGTACGTCTCGCCGTTGTTCTGCGACCACTTGGGCAGCCCGCCGCCCTGGGCGTAGTCGGCGATCATCGATTGCGCGATGTCGCTCGTCTGCGCGGGCGCGAGCAACGCGGACAGCTGCGCCTGCGTGCGGTAGATGTCCCAGCCGGAGAAGTTGGCGTAGTGCGCCGAGTGTCCACTCGCGACGGTGTGGACCTGGTTGTCGAAGCCGATGTACTGGCCGTTGCGGTCGGAGAACACGTTGGGGTGCAACAACGAGTGGTACAGCGCGGTGTAGAAGACGCGCTGCTGCGCCGCGGTGCCGCCGGCCACCTGGATCCGCCCGAGCAGGGAGTTCCAGCTGTCGTGCGCGGCCTGCTTGGTCCCGGCGAAGTCGAACGCCGGGATGTCGGCGGCGCGGTTCGCGACGGCGTTGGCCACCGAGACGTAGGAGATGCCGACCTTGGCCTGCACCGTCGGGTTGCTGGTCGTGTCGAACCGGACGTACGCGCTGCCCGGGCCGGCGTCCGGGGCGGCCGCGACCTTCGAAGCCGCGGTGCCGTGGAGCTTGCCCGGCGACGCCTTCGGGGTCACCGCCGTCGCCGCGGCCGTGCCGCTGGAGCTGAACGCGCGGTCGAACACGACGTCGAAGTAGAGCGTGTAGGTGAACCCGGCGCCGCAGAAGTGCCCGGAGGTGACCGAACCGGAGACTTCGGTCGGGCTGACCACCGTCCACGTCTGGTTCGACGTGCCGTTCTGGCTGCCGTTGAGCTTGAACTGCAGGTTCGCCTGGGACGTCGACGGGAACGTGAACCGGCCGATCCCCGACCGCAGCGCCGCGGTCAGCTCGGTGTTCACGCCGTTGCCGAGGTTCACCGAGTAGGCCCCGGGGCTCGCGGATTCGTTGCCGTGGCTGAAGGACACGCTCGCGCCGGTGTTCACCGCGCCGACCGTCGGCAGGATCGGGACGTCGCCGTCGGCGCCGCAGCCCGGGCCGGACAGGTGCGTCAGGCTGAAGCCGGTGATGGACGAGTCCTTGTACTCGTACCCGCCGCCGTCGGGGCGGCTGGGTGTGTCGGGACTCCACTGGAGCATCCCGAACGGGACGTCCGCGCCGGGGAAGTCGTCGGCGGCGTTGGAGGTGCCGATGAAGGGGTTCACCAGGGACGCCGGATCGGTGACCAGTTGCGCCGCGGACGCGGGCGTCGGGATCAGGCCGGCGGCGGCCAGGGCGGTGGCGGCGGTGAGCCGCAGGAGGGTACGCAAGACCATGTCACTTGTCCTTCGCCGTTGAGCACAAGTAATCGAGCCACTGCGTTCCGGAACGGTCCTCGCGGGCTGACACCGTTGTCAACGGTCCGTGGTGATCCTGTCGCGTTCCGGACACGGCCGGGTGAAGCCGATGACTTTTCCCGGCCCCGGCCGTCAGTACTGAAGTCCGCGAACCGGCCCAAAGGAGACATCATGGCGAAACTGCTCTACGGCTTCAGCTGCTCGATCGACGGCTTCATCGCCGGCCCCGGCGGCGACATGTCCTGGCTTACCCCGTACCTGGGCCCGGACCCGCTGGTCGACGAGCTGATCCCGGAGATCGGCGCGCTCCTCGTCGGCCGCCGGACGTACGGCGGCGACGACCCGCACCGCGGCGACCCGGAGCGCGAGGGCAAGGCCTTCGGCGGCGGCTGGGAGGGCCCGCAGGTCGTGCTCACCCACCGTCCGGCCGACCCGGCGCCCGGCGTCACGTTCGCCGACAACCTTGTCGGCGCGGTCGCGGCGGCGAAGGAGGCGGCCGGCGAGAAGTACGTCAACGTCCTCGGCGCCGACGTCGCCCGGCAGTGCCTCGAAGCCGGTCTGCTCGACGAGATCCTCGCGATGCCCGTGCCGGTGCTGCTCGGGGACGGGGTCCGGATGTTCGACCGCCCCGGTGGGAAACCCGTGGGGCTGGAGGAGCTGCGGCCGCACTGGTACCGGGTGGTCTAGGGCCGCATCCCGAACGACGGGCGGCCGAGCAGCTTCGGCAGCACCGCGTACGCGTCCGGCACCCAGTCGCACAGGCGGGCGCGGGTCTCGCGGGGGTCGATCACGTCCTCGACCGAGAACCGCTCCGCCGTGCGGAACGGCGAGCGCACCGCGTCCAGGCGGGCGCGGATCTCCTCGATCCGCGCCTCGCGGTCGTCGGCCGCGTCGAGTTCGGCTCGGTACGCCGCTTCGATGCCGCCCTCGACCGGGAGCGATCCCCAGTCCCCCGAGGGCCACGCCCAGCGGCGGACCAGGCGGTGGCGGTTGACCTGGCCCGCGCCGCCGACGCCGAACACGCGCCGGACGATCACCTCGGCCATCGGGACCTTCGCCTGGTAGACCGCCGTCACCGCGCGGGCGCCGTGGCGGATCGCGCCCGCTCGTTCGGCCGCCGCGCCGATCACCATGCCCGCCTGGTCGGTCAGCGACACCAGGGGCAGGTGGAACGTCTCGCAGAGGTCGACGAACCGCGTCATGACGTCGGCGCCCTCCGGGGTCAGCGTCGCGCCGCGGTACGGGTCGGTGGCGAGGACGCCGACCGGGTGGCCGTTCAGCCGCGCGAGTCCCGCGTAGGCCGAGCCGCCCGACACCGCGTAGTCGAACACCGAACCTTCGTCGAAGACGCCGTCGAGCAGCGGACGCAGCCGGTAGGGGTGCCGGCGGTTGCGCGGCACCAGCGACAGCAGCGCCTCGTCACGCCGGTCCGCCGGGTCCGAAGTGGACCCGACCGGCGGCAGTGCGTCCACTGAGGACGGCAAATACGACAGGAACTGTTTCAGCACCGCGAAAGCCTCGGCCTCGGACGCCACGATCCGGTCGATCGCGCCGCTGCGGCGGTGGACGTCCGCGCCGCCCAGCTCCTCCTTGGTGAGGTCCTCCCCCGTCGCGTGCTTCACCACCGGCGGCCCGGCGACGAACAGCTGCCCGACGTCCTCGACCAGGACGTTCAGGTGCGCCATCACCGCCCGCGCGGCGCCGAGCCCGGCGACCGGGCCGAGGCAGAGCGCGACCACCGGCACCGTCGAAAGGTTGTCCACCACGAGGTCCCAGCCCGGGTTGACCGGGACGTAGGTGAACCCGTGCTGCTCCAGCATCTTGACGCTGCCGCCGCCCCCGGTGCCCTCGATCAGCCGCACCATCGGCAGGCCGAGCTCGTTCGCGAGCCGCTCGGCGTGGACCTGCTTCTCCATGATCGCGGCGTCAGCGGCGCCGCCGCGCACGGTGAAGTCGTCGCCGCCGATGGCGACCCGGCGGCCGTCGAGCTTCGCGGTGCCGATGACGAAGTTGGCCGGGGTGAACGACTCCAGTGAGCCGTCCACATAGGACGCCGTGCCGGCGAGCGCCCCGATCTCGTCGAAGCTGCCGGGGTCGACGAGGGCGGCGATCCGCTCGCGGACCGTCGAGCGCCCGGCGGCGTGCTGGCGGGCCACCTTCTCCGGCCCGCCCATGCGCTCGGCCAGCTCCCGCCGCCGCGCGATCTCGTCGACCTCCGGCTGCCAGTTCATTCGGCCTCGAGGGCCGCTTCGACCTTGCGCTGCAGCTTGTTCATCCCGCCGAGCCAGCGGTCGGTCTGCGTCGCGCGGGCCGCGTAGTAGTCCGCGACCTCCGGGTGCGGCAGGACGAGGAACTGCTTCGCCTCGATGGCCGCGAACAACGCGTCCGCCACCTGCTCGGGCTCGATCGCCGACGCGCCCATCAGCAGCTGCCCGGCGGTGCCGGTGCTCTCCAGCATCGCGGTGCGCACGCCCTGCGGGCAGATCGCCTGCACGGTGATGCCGCGGTGCCGGTAGGTCGCCGAGAGGTACTCCGCGAACGCCAGCGCGCCGTGCTTGGTCACCGAGTACGGCGCCGAGCCGAGGCTGGTGAGCAGGCCGGCGGCGGAGACCGTCGCGATGAAGTGGCCCCGGCCGCGCTCGAGCCACGCCGGGAGCAGCTGGTTCGCCGCGCGGACGTGGGACATGACGTTGACTTCCCAGGTGCGCGCCCAGACCTCTTCGGGGCTTTCCGCGCCGCCGAAGGGCGCGATGCCCGCGTTGGCGCAGAAGACGTCGATCTCGCCGCCGAACGTGCTCCGCGCGCTCTCGATCAGCTTCGCGACGCCGTCGACGCTCGCGACGTCGCCCGCGAACGCCGTGCCCTTGACCTCCGCGGCCACCTCGGCGGCCTTGTCGCCGTCGAGGTCGGCCACGACGACCTGGGCACCGTCCGCGGCGAAGCGGCGGGCCAGCGCGGCACCGATGCCCCCGCCACCCCCGGTGACGACGACGCCGGTCACAGGCCACCACCCAGGGTCACGCCGCCGTCGAGGACCATCGTCTGGCCGGTGATCCAGCTCGCGTCGTCGGACAGCAGGAACGCGACGGCGCCGGCGATGTCGGCCGGCACGCCGAGGCGCTTCAGCGGGTAGGCCGCCGAGACCTCTTCTTCGCGGCCTTCGTAGAGCGCGGTGGCGAACTTCGTCTTGACGACGGCGGGCGCGACGGCGTTGACCCGGATCTTCGGCCCCAGCTCGGCGCCGAGCTCGACGGTCAGCCGGATCAGCGCGGCCTTGCTGACGCCGTACATGCCGATGCCGGGCGACGCGCCGAGGCCGGCGACGGAGGCGACGTTGACGACGGCGCCGCCGTGCTCGCCCATCCACGCGTCGCGGGCGCGCTTGGTCCAGCCGAGCGGCGCGAGGACGTTGACGCCGAGGATCTTCGCCGCGGCGGCGGGGTCGATGTCGAGGGTGGACCCGTAGACGGGGTTGATGCCGGTGTTGTTGACCAGGTAGTCGAGCCGGCCGAAGGTCTCGATCGTCTTCGCGACGGCCTCGTCCTGGTGGTCGGTGTCGTCGGACTTGCCGGGCACGAACATGGCGACGTCCGGCCCGCCGAGCTCGTTGACGGCTTCCTCGAGGGCCTCGGGCTTGCGCGCGGTGATGCACACCTTGGCCCCGCGCTCGACGAGCGTCTTCGCGATCCCGAGGCCGATGCCCCGGCTGGCCCCGGTGACGATCGCGACGCGATCCTTGAACGAGTTCACGGCTGTGTGTCTCCTTCGCGGTGTGGTACCCGGCACATGCTAAGCGGTCGGTCAGGTGCTCATTATGCGCGATGGGGTCATCCTCTCAAGCCGACCCACGTCACACCGGACGCGATCCGGCCGGCTCTTCCGCCCAGTGGAAGCGCGAGTCTTGACACCGAAAATCACGAGTACTTACGATCATCCTCACGCCTTCAAGCCGGGCCGGTTCTTCGAGCTTCCCCCGACAGCCGCCACTGTCTCCGCATTCGTGAGGAGTGGCATGGTCTCCCCGTCCAGTTCACGAAAACCGCGCGCCCGTGTGAGAGTCCACTTCGGACGGTGGGCCGTGGCCGCCGCCCTCGCCGCGGGCGGCCTGGCAGTCGCCGTCCCGGCCTCGGCGGCCGGCCCCGGCCCGATCACCGGCATCGGCGGCAAGTGCGTCGACGTCCCCGGCAGCGCCGACGGCACCCGCGTGCAGCTCTGGTCGTGCACCGGCGGAGCGGCCCAGCAGTGGACTCCCGGCCCGGACGGCACGGTCGTGGCCGCGTCGGGCCAGTGCCTGGACGTGGCGGGCGGGTCGGCGCAGAACGGCGCCGCGGTGCAGGTCTACGCCTGCAACGGCACCGGCGCCCAGCGCTGGGCCGACCGGGGCGGCGGCCTCGTCACCACCGCGTCCGGCAAGTGCCTCGACGCCACCGGCGGCTCCGGCGCGGACGGCACCCGGCTGCAGACCTGGACCTGCACGGGCGGCGCGAACCAGACGTGGCAACTGCCCGGCGGCACGACCCAGCCGGCCGGCGGCCCGTGCCCGCCAGGCCCGTTCGGCTCCCCGCTGCCGTCGGCCCACCTCAACGCGACCAAGATCCGCGACGGCTTCAACTTCCTCGAAGGCCCGACCTGGGACAAGGCGAGCCAGACGCTGCTGCTGACGAACATGCACGACGGCGCGGGCGCGGAGAACGTCCAGCCGTCGGACGTCCTGCGCTACTCCCCCGCGACCGGCGCGTTCACCACCGTCATCGCGGACGCGGGCAGCAACGGGCTGGCGCTGGGCCGCGACGGCACGTCCCTCATCGCGGCGACGCACGACCGGCGCAGCGTCTCCCGCTACGACCTCGCGACCGGGCAGCGCACCACGCTCGCGGCGAACTTCCAGGGCCGGGCGTTCAACTCGCCCAACGACCTCACCGAAGGCCCGGACGGCACGGTGTACTTCACCGACCCCGACTTCCAGCGGGCGGACCGCCCGGACGGGATGGCCGGCAAGACCGGGGTGTTCCGCGTCCGCGACGGCGTCGTCTCCCTGATCGACGACACCATCCGCGAACCCAACGGCATCGAGCTGTCCCCCGACGGCAAGACGCTCTACGTGGGCGGCAACGCCACCGGCAAGATCTACCGCTACCCGGTCGACTCCGACGGCAGCACCGGCGCCCGCGGCGACTTCGCGTCCCTGGGCGGCACCGACGGCGGCACGATCGACTGCGCGGGCAACGTGTACCAGGTGACCTACGGGGACGGCGTCGTCCACGTGTTCGCCCCGTCCGGTCAGGCCCTGGGCTCGATCTCCGCCGGGCCGAACGCGACCAACGCCGCGTTCGGCGGCCCGGACGGCCAGACGCTGTACATCACGTCCGGCACGCCGTCCGCCGGGAACGAGAGCGGGAACTTCGGGCTCTACAGCGTTCGGCTGAATGTGCCGGGCTGGCCCTACTGAGGCAAAGGAGCGGGCCGGCGCGCCGAGGGGGAGGGGGCGCGCCGGCCCGCAGGGAAGACAGTAACCCGGCGGCTACGACTTCGCGCGCTCATCCGCGGATCGGACGCCGGATTTCGCAGAAGAGTGGCATTGCGCGCACGAGCCGCGGATCTTCCCGGGAGGGGCGGGCCGGCGCCGGCCCGCCCATCCCGGGCCGCGGATCAGTCGCCGCAGATGCCCTGCACCGCCGTCGGTCCCCAGGTGGCGCCGGTCGGCGTCGCCTCGACCGCCGCCGACTCCAGCTGGCTGCCCGGGAAGACCACCTGCAGGCCGATGCCGGGCAGCGGGCTGTTGACCGCGGCACCGACGCCCAGCGTCTTGCTGCCGTTGCCGTTGCCGCAGCGGGAGAACGCGACCTGCACCGGGTCGGAGTTCGGGGTCGTGGGCGTCGAGAGCCCGAAGCTGGTCCCGTAGTTGCGCGGGAAGGGAGCGCAGACCGCGAACACGTCGAGCTCCCAGATGCCGGCGAACCCGTCGGCGTCCTCCAGCGCCTTCGCCTGCGCCACCCGGAACGTCTCGGCGAACTCGTAGACCAGCGTGGCCTGCCCGTCGGCGCCCAGGACCTGCGTACCGAGGCCGAGCACGGCCTCGTTGTCCGACCCGCAGTCCGCCCTCGCGATCTGCGTCGAGTTGGACGAGATCGACCGGCCGACGACCAGGTGCATCCCCGCGATCGGCGGCGCGCAGATCGCGAACGCCTGCACCGACCAGTCGGCGGTCGTTCCGGGCGACAGCTCGAACGCGCCCGCCTCGTAGGTGTCCCGGCCGCCGGTCGTCGAGGGTGCGGGTCGCATTTCGGACAGCACCACCCGTTCCGACTCCGGGGTCCGCGCCTGGACCTGCGCCCAGCCACCCCCGCCGAGCACCTTGGTACCGGCCGGGCACACGGCCGACGGCGCGAACTTCGGCGACGCCGAGTTGCTCACCGACAGCGGTCCCACGACCACCTGCACCGTGCCGACCGCCGCCGCCGGCGCGGCGGCCGCCACCGGCAGCCCCACGCACACTCCCGCGACCACCGCGAGACTCATGACCATCCGCAGACCCCGCGATCGGGGCCCGCTCATCCGTACTTTCACCCTGGTACTCCCCACCGGCAGTCGCCGAAGTCGGTCGGCCGGAACCCGGCCGACGTGTTCCCTCCCGGAACAGGAAGCCCACCGTGCCAGGGGCCGTCGACAATCCGTCGACAATTCGGACACGAAAAAGCCGGGGCGCCGTCCTCTCGGACAGCGCCCCGGCTCCGGGCCGGTTCGGCTACCGGCTCTTGTTCTCCGTCTTGCCCGCCGCCGCGTGGCCGTTGGTTCCCGTGGGCGACTTCGGGGCCGGCGGCTTCGGGGCCGCGGGCGGTGTGGGCGCCGGCGGGACCGCCTTGTCGGCCGGCACGGAAGCCGGCACGGAAGCGGGCGCCGGGGTCGCCGCCGGCTCCGTGGCCTTCTCCTCCTCCACCAGCGGGTTCGACCGCCGCACCTGCACGACGGCCACGATTCCCGCGGCCACCGCGCCGAGTGCCAGGAGCCACGGCCAGCGGGACCGGCGGGACCGGTTTCCGCGCGCCACGCTCTTCGCTTCCTCCAGCGCCACCGCGAGGTCGCGCTTCGCCGTCGCGACCGCCTTGCGCCGCTTGCGGTTCGACTCGCCCGTCGAGCCCGCCACCGTCGCGATCGCCTGGGCCGCCTTGCGGCCCGGGTCGCGCAGCTTCACCGCGCGGGACAGCACCTCGTCGCGGGCGGCGACCGAGTGCTTTCGCACGTCACGGCGGGACGAACGGGTGCTCTTGTCGAAGTCCTTGGTCGCCGAGCGGCCGACCTTCGCGAGCTCGTCCGCGCTCTCCGACAGCTTGCGGTCGGTGATCTCCACCGCCCGCACGGCCGCGGCCGCGCCCACTCGTGCCGCTTCCGCGGCGAGATCCCGGACACCGGCGGCCGCCGTCTTCACCGATCGCCCGACCGGAGCATCGCCCTGGCTCATTGTGATCACCTCTCACTAGTCCCGCAGGCAGGGCCTGCTCAGCCTCACACCTGTGGGCTACCCACCAATCGGCCTTCCGGAACCTCCGACCACTCGTCGGTGTCGGTCAGGCCCGCACGTCGGGCAGGCTCTTGCCGCGCTGGCGGCGCCACGCGTCGCCGGATTCGGCGTCGTCGGTGGACGTGCTCAGGTGCGCCCACTTCGCGTCGGTGTCGACGCGGTGCTGCCACGCCTCGCGCCCGTACTCGTAGGCGTCGCTGCCCGCCAGCAGGCGCAGCGGCGGCTCGTCGAGGCCCGCGACGGTGAGCACCAGGTCGGCGACCTTCCGCGGGTCGCTGTTCGCGTGCCGCTCGAAGTCGGCCATCGCCCGGGCCGACGCGCCGACCGTCGCCTCGTACGGCTCGCTGATCGGCGGCGTTGTCATCGACGCGCCGCCCCAGTCGGTGCGCATCCCGCCCGGCTCGAGGACCGTGAGCTTGATGCCCAGCGGGGCGACCTCGGCGGCGAGCGCTTCGGTGAACCCGCCGACCGCCCACTTCGCCGACTGGTACGCCGTCATCCCCGGGCTGCCGACGCGGCCGCCGACGGACGAGATCTGGATGATCCGGCCGCCACCCTGCCCGCGCAGCACCGGCACCGCGGCCTTGGTGACGTAGACCGTGCCGAGGAAGTTCGTCTCGATCTGCCGTCGGAAGACGTCCAGCGTCGTGTCCTCGAGGGACGCGCGGTCGCCCTGGCCGGCGTTGTTGACCACGACGTCGATCCGGCCGAACGCGGCGACGCCGGCGGCCACCGCGGCTTCGGCGGCCGCCGGGTCGGTGACGTCCAGCGGCTCGACGTGGACGCGGTCGCCGTAGCGGGTCACGAGGTCGTCCAGGGACCGCGGGTCCCGGGCGGTCGCGACGACGCGGTGGCCGGCGACGAGGGCCCGCTCGGCGATCTGCCGGCCGAGGCCGCGCGACGAGCCGGTCACGAAAAACACTGAACCCATGGAAGCTCCTTCGTTAACGCAATGCCTTTGCGTTAATTCGAACGTACGCGCGCCGCGGAGTTAAGTCAAAGCGGTTGCGTTATCGTGGTGAGGTGACCCAGCCCCGCCAGCGCGCCCGCTCCGACCAGGACAAAGAGGTGCGCAAGACCGCCCTGCTGACCGCCGCGCGCGAGCTCGCGGTCGAACGTGGCGTGCGCGAGGTCACCCTCACCGAGGTGACGAGCCGGGTCGGCCTGCACCCATCGGCGCTGCGCCGGTACTTCGAATCCCGCGAGGAGCTGCTGCTCGAACTGGCGGAACAGGGCTGGGCGGACTGGCGCTCGCGGCTGCTGGCCGACCTGGGCTCCCACCGCTTGAGCCCGGTGGAGGTCGCGGAGGCCGTCGCCGGGTCACTGGACGCGCTCCCCCTGTTCTGCGACCTGCAGACGCACGTCGGGCTCAGCCTGGAGGGCGCGGTCCGGCTGGAGCGGGCGCGCGGCTACAAGACCGCCGCCTCCGAGGCGTTCGACGCGATGACGGCGGCCCTGGTCGAGGCCGGCGACGGCCTGGACGCCGACGGCGCCCGGACCCTCCTGACGGCGGCGATGAGCTGCGCGGCGTACCTGTTCCAGCTGTCCCGGCCGTCGCCGACCCTGCGCCGGCTCTACGACGAAGTCCCCCGGTGGGCCCACAGCGCTCTGCGGTTCCGCGAACAGCTCACGACGCTGCTGCGGGCGGTCGCCCTCGGCGTGCAGCGCCCGGCCGAAGCGCCGTGAAGCGTCAGTGACCGGCCGGGCCCTTGCCCTTCGCCGGGCCGTTCCCCCGGGTCTTGCCCTTGGCCTTGCCGTTGTTCGCGGGCGGTCCGTCCACCGCGTCCGACGTGACCGGCCGGGGCACCACCGCCGCTTCGCGCGACCCCATCAGGACGGTCGACGCGGGCGGTGACACGGCGACCGACGGCGGCACCGGGCTGCCCGGGACGACCGATCCGGCGACGGGCTCCCCACCCGCACCGGGCGCCGCGGCGTCCGGACCGGTGAGCAGCACGCCGAGCACCACCGCGGTGGCCGCGGTCGCGAGACCGCCGGCCGCGACGAGCTTGCGCCGACGCAGTGCCCGCGCCGCCACCGGCTCCCGCAGCAGCCGCAGAACCTCACCGGCGGTGGGACGCCGATCCGGTTCCCGGGCGGTCATCCGGTCGAGGACGTGGGCCAGCGGTGCGGGCAGATCCCCGGGAACGCGCGGCGACCGGTGCAGCCGCGCCGTCACCGATTCGGCCGGCGTGCCGGGGTACTCGCGCCGGCCGGTCAGGCACTCCAGCAGGATCAGGCCGAGCGCGTAGACGTCGGCCGCCGGCCCGGCCCGCTCGCCGGCGACCTGCTCCGGGGCCAGGTACGCGGCCGTGCCGGTCACCAGGCCGGTGCCGGTGACGTGCGTCGACCCCAGCTCGTGGGCGATGCCGAAGTCGGAGATGAGCGGGCCGTCGCCGCCGAGCAGGACGTTGGCGGGCTTGAGGTCCCGGTGCACGATCCGCCGGTCGTGGACGTGGGCCAGCGCTCCGGCCAGCTCGGCCGCCAGCTCCGTCACCCGCTCGACCGGCATCGGCCCGGCCAGCAGGCGCTGCGCGAGGTTCTCCCCCGACACCAGCTGCATCACCAGGTACGGGCGGTCGCCGTCGGTGCCGCTGTCGTACAGGGCGACGACGCGGGGGTGGTCGATGCTGGCCTGGATGGCCTTCTCCCGGGTCCGGCGCAGCTGGTCCACGGCCACCGCGCCCCGGTCGTACACCTTGACCGCGACGTCCCGGCGCAGCAGCTGGTCGTAGGCCTGGTAGACGCGGGCCGTGGCGCCGCTGCCGATCAGGCCGCCGACCTCGTAGCGCCCGGCGATCACCGCCGGCGGCTCGTCGCGGGCCCACCACGGCCGGACTCCGGCCGCGTCCAGCGAGTACCGGGGGAACGTGCCGCCCTCGCCGGTGTACTCACCGAGCATGGGCGACCTCCGCGAGCTGAGTACGTGCACCGGCCGTGAGGCTCGGTGCCGGGCTACGGCTGCTGGGCTGAACCGCGGAACGATGCGCCGACCTTACCTCCGGTCCGTCAGCTCGCCAGCACCACCGACCGGGTCAGGTGGGCCGGCCGGTCCGGGTCACGGCCCGCCCGCTCCGCCAGCACGACCGCCAGCCGCTGGATCGCGACCAGCTCGGCCAGCGGGTCCAGCCTGCCCTGCCGCAGGAAAGCGCCCGTCGCCTCGACGCGGGACACCAGGTCGGCGTCGAGCGGGGCCAGGCTCCAGACCGCGCGGCCCGGGGCCGCCACCGCGATCGGGCCGTGGCGGTACTCCATCGCCGAGTACGACTCCGTCCACCACGCCGCGGCCTCGCGGACCTTCAGCGCCGCCTCGTTCGCCAGTCCCACGGACCACTCCGTGCCCAGGAAGGAGATCTGGGACGCTGCCACGAACGCGTCGAGCGGCTCCGCCAGCGCCCGCGAGACGTCGCCGAGGGCCCGCTCCACCGGGAGCCCCAGGTGGGCGCGCAGGAGCAGCAGCTGCGTCGTCGGGAACCGGGTCTGCACCACCGAACGCTCGTCGGCGTAGGGCAGGCAGACGACGTCGTCCGACGCGCGGGCCGCGGGCGAATCGGCCACCGCGGTGATCGTCGTGACGCGGGTGCCCGGGCGGACGCGGCCGAGCGCGTCGAGGATCTCCGTCGTCGTGCCGGAGCGGGTCATCGCGAGCACCCGGTCGTACGGGCGGTCGAGCCGCGCTTCCGACGCCGCGAAGACGTCGGTGACGCCCTGACCCGCGTCTTCGCGCAGCCGCGCGTAGCTCTGGGCCATGAACAACGACGTCCCGCAGCCGATGACCACGACGCGCTCGCCCGGCGCCGGCAGCGCGGGCGCGTGGTCCGGCAGCTCCCGCAGGACGCGAGCCCAGCACGACGGCTGGCTGGTGATCTCGTCGAGGGTGTGCGACATGGTTCTCCTGGTCTCGATGGTCAGCGGCCGAGGACGGCGCGCAGTGCGGGCTGGAGCCGGTCGCCGTGCGCGCGGACGAGGTCGTCGCACAGCTCGAAGATCCGCTCGACCGGCAGTGCGGCCGCCGTGGCCGGGTCGATCATCGCGGCGTGCCGGATGTGGCGGGGGTCGTCCTCGACGGCCGCGCGCACGACGAGGTCGTTGGCGCTCAGGTACGTCCGGTTGAGCGCGGCGAGCTGCGGCGGCAGCGCGCCGATCCGGGTCGGCCGGACGCCGGTGCCGTCGACCAGGCACGGCACCTCGACGACGCCGCCGGCGGGCAGGTTCTCGATCAGGCCCCGGTTGACGACGTTGCCGTAGACGGTCCGCGGGGTACCGGTCAGGACACTGTGGACAATCTGCGGCGCGTACTCGCCCGTGCCTTCGACGGGCAGCGGTTCGTCGGCCGCGATCGCCCGCCGGGTCCGTTCGTACTCGGCCTCGTTCTCCGCGACGATGCCGAGGTAGGCCCCGATCGGCAGGCGGAGGCGCTCGATCTCGGAGTCGTGCCCGAGGTACCACGGCACGTACTCGGCGGAGTGCTCGCTGGTCTCCGTCGGGTAGTAGCCGAGCCGCCGCAGCATGTCGAAGCGGACGCGGCGCCGCAGCTGCCCGTCGGTCTCGGCCAGCTCCCGCAACCGCGGGTAGAGGTCGGTGCCCGCGTGCTCGAACCGCAGCACCCACGCCTGGTGGTTGACGCCCGCCGCGACGTAGGTGACCTCGTCGAACGGCACCCCGACGAGCTCGGCGAGGCCGTGCACGGTCCAGTACACCGAGTGGCAGAGCCCGACGACCCGCGTCAGCCCGGTGGCCTCGCTCAGGTACTGGACGTTCATCGCCATCGGGTTGGTGTAGTTCAGCAGCCAGGCTTCCGGGCAGACGTCGGCGATGTCCGCGCCGAGCGCCTTGAGGAAGGGGAACGTCCGCAGCGCGCGGAAGATCCCGCCGATGCCGAGGGTGTCGCCGATGGTCTGGCGCAGGCCGTAGCGCGCCGGGACCTCGAAGTCGGTGCGCGTCGCCTCGGCCATCCCGATCTGGACGATGTTCACGACGAAGTCCGCGCCCGCCAAGGCTTCCCGGCGGTCCGCGTGCGCGGTGAGCACCGGCTTGACGCCCCGCACGGCGGCGATCCGCCGGGCCGCGGCCAGCGCGGTCGCCAGCCGGCCGGGGTCAATGTCGTGCAGGGCGATGTGCGCGCCGTCGAGCTCCGGGTAGGCGAACAGGTCGGCCAGCAGGCCCTGGGTGAACACGACGCTGCCCGCGCCGACGAAGGTGATCTTGGGGGTCATGCGAGGTCCGATCGGGGTGAGGTGGAGGTGGGCGCGGACGTCAGCCCTTGAGCCCGCTGGAGGTGATGGACTGGACGAACGTCTTCTGCGCGCCGAGGAAGGCCAGCAGCACGGGCAGCACCGTGATGACGTTGCCCGCCATCACCGCGGCCCAGTTCGTGTGGTGCTGGCCCTGGAACGTCGTGAGTCCCAGCTGCAGCGTGTACGTCGTGTCGTGGTTGATCGCGATCAGCGGCCAGGTCAGGTCGTTCCACGTGCTCAGGAACGTCAGCACGGCCACCGTGCTCAGCGCGGGCCGCGACAACGGCAGCACGATCGTGAACAGCACGCGCAGCCGCGAGCAGCCGTCGATCCACGCCGCCTCTTCCAGCTCGCGCGGCAGGGACAGGAAGAACTGGCGCAGCAGGAACACCGCGAACGGCGTCACCAGCGACGGCACGATGAGCGCGCCGAGGGTGTCGATCAGGCCGAGCTTCTTCATCACCAGGAACGTCGGGATCATGGTGAGCTGGAACGGGATCGCCATCGTGGCGACCATCAGCGCGAGCATCGTCCGCGACCCGGTGAACCGCATCCGCGCGAACGCGTACCCGCCCAGCGCGCCGAAGAGCAGGTTCGACACCACCGTCACCGCGGAGACGATGAGCGAGTTCGTGAACCAGCGGACGAAGAGCGCGTTCTCGAAGACGTAGCGGTACCCGACGAAGTCCACATGGGACGGCCACAGCGCCGGCGGGAACCGGTTGATCTCGGCGTTGCTCATCACGGAGCTGAGCAGCAGCCACACCAGCGGCGCCGCGAACAGCAGCGCCAGCGGCACCAGCAGCAGGTGCCACGGGCTGAACGGCAGCCGGGGCCGGCGCGGCACGGACAGCACGCGGGTCGCGGGTACTTCGAGCCGGGCCGTCATCGCAGTGCCTTCCCCGGCCGGCGCAGCACGCGCAGGACGACCACGACGACGAGCAGGGCGAGCGCGAGCACGTAGGCCGACGCGGCGCCGTAGCCGGCCGTGAAGTTCTTGAACGCCTGTTCCCAGACGAAGTAGACGATGACCGTCGTGGAGCCGAGCGGGCCGCCCTTGGTCGTCACGTAGACCAGGTCGAACACCTGCAGCGACGTGATCAGCTGCCACAGCACCAGGAACAGCGTCACCGGGGTGATCGCGGGCAGCGTCACGTGCCGCAGCACGCGCCAGGTGCCGGCGCCGTCGAGGCGCGCGGCCTCGACCAGCGACGGCGGGACGTCCTGCAGCGCGGCCAGGTACACCACGACGCAGAAGCCGGTGCCGCTCCACAGCGTGATCCCGACCAGCACCAGCAGCGCCTGCGCCGGGTCGGTCAGGAACCCCTGCGGGGACACGCCGAGGTGGTGCAGCAGGGAGTTGGCCGCGCCGAACTGCGGGTCGAGGATGAAGGAGAACAGCACGCCCTGGGCCGTCGCCGAGAGCACGAACGGGACGAACACCAGCGTCCGGTAGACCCCGACGAGACGGATGCGGCGGTTCAGCGCCTGCGCCAGCAGGAACCCGAACAGGATGCTGAGCGGGACGTAGAGCACCGTGTACAGCACGGTGTTCCCGACCGCCTGCGCGAAGTGCGGGTCCTGGGCGAGGGCGGCGTAGTTGTCCAGGCCGACCCAATGACTCGGGGTCACCAGGTCGTCGGCCTGGAAGGACAGCAGCAGCGACCAGGCCACCGGCACCACGCCGAGCCCGAGGATGATGAGGACGGCGGGCGAGACGTAGGCCCAGGCGGCGGCGGTTTCCCGGCGCCGCCTGCGTTGTACAGGAGTGACGGTGATGGGCCTCGGCAGTCCGGGCATGGCGGCTCCCTATCGCGGAATGATCAGGGCGGCGTTCGCGGCCGCGGCGCAGTCGCGCAGCGCGTCGGCCGGCGTCGCCTGACCGAGCAGCACCGCGACGATCGCGGTGCCGACGGCCGCCGACACCTGGGGGTAGGCCGGGTGCACCGGCCGGACGCGGGCGCTGTCCAGCGCGTCGACGAACACCGGCAGGCCCGGCGTCTCGGCGGTTTTCTGCTGCCACGCGGGCAGTTGCTGCGTCCGGCGGCTCAGCGGGAGGCTGCCCGCGCCGTCATCCCAGCGGACGTCCTGGGCCGGGTCCGCCAGCCAGGACAGGAAGGTGCGCGCCGCCTCGACGCGCTCCTCGCCGTTGTCGAAGAGCGTCCAGGTGTCCGGGCCGGAGATGGTCACCGGCCGGCCGCTGAAGCTGGGCAGCGGCACGACCGCGTAGTCGACCCCGGCGTCGGTGATGTCGGGCAGCTGCCACGGGCCGGTCGGGACCATGCCGATGTGGCCCGCCTCGAACGCCTGGTACATCTGCTCGCTGCCGGTCTTCGGGTCGAGGTAGACGGCCTTCGCCGCGGCGAGGTCGCGGACGACCTCCAAGGCCCGCACCCCTTCGTCGGCGAACCCGATGCCGCGCCCGCCCGCGCCGATGACGTCGCCGCCGAGGTCCCACACCATCGGCCAGATCCGCCACACGGTGTCCTCGTCACCGGTGGCGGGCCACGCGGTGCCGAAGGTGCCGTCGCCGGCGTCAGTGAGCTTCTCGGCCGTGCCGACGAAGTCGGCCCAGGTCCAGCCCGCGGCGGGCAGCGGGATCCCGGCCTTGTCGAACAACGTCTTGTTGCACACCACGGCCAGTGAGTCGAGCAGCGCCGGGACCGCGCGGACGCGGCCGTTGACGGTGACCGCCTCCCGGGCCGGGGCCCAGAAGCCGGGACCCGCGTCGACGAGGTCGGTGACGTCGACGACGCTCGGGCTGCGCGCCACGCTGGCGAGGTCCGAACCGAAGACGTAGGCGATGTCCGGGAACGACCCCGACGCGAGCGCCGCGGTGACCTTCTGGAGCATCGCGTCGGCGAGCACGCCGCCGCCCAGGTCGATCCGGATCCCGGGGTGCGTCGCGTGGAAGTCCGCGACGAGCGCGTCGAGGACCTTCTTGCCGGTGTCGGTCTGGCCGTGCCAGATCTCGACGGTGACCGGGCCGCCGGTGGCGCGCGCCGGGCCGCAGCCGGCCACGGCGGCGCCGAGGGCCAGACCGCCGGCGCCGCGCAGGAATCCGCGGCGGTCCATCAGCAGGTCTTGCGGACGTAGCCGGCTTCGCCCTTCGGGACGACGTCGAGGTCGCGCCGCACGATGCTCAGGGAGCTCCAGCGGCTGCAGGCGGTCTTGAGCCCGCTGTCGGTGTATTCGATGACGATCACGTGGTCGCCGAACGCGGGCGTGAACTCACCGCAGTTCTTCTGCTGCCCGCATTCCTCGGCGATGGCGAAGTCGAGCCCGTTCGCCTGGCGCTGATCGGACAGCTCGGAGGTGTTCTTCTGCGCGATCGCCAGGCCCTTCGCGTGGGCGTGGGCGGACAGCAGGCGGATGTAGGCCTGGGCGTTGCTGTCGGTCAGAAGTCCTTTGGAGCGCGTGTAACTGTCGAAGTTGTCGGGCTCGATGGCCTGGAAGCCCCTCGCCGCGCAGTCGTCGACCCAGGTGTCGACCTTGGCCGCGACGCGGGTGCGCTTGTCCGCGGTGCGGAGGTCGAGCAGGGCCTCGTCCCAGTCCTCGTCGATGACGACCTTTCCGTTGGCATCGCGGAGAAGGAGGTCGCCCCACTCGCTCTCGGCGCCGGGCTGGGCCTGGAAAGCGTTGACGTAGCAGATGTTGTAGAGCCCGGCGGCGGGCTGGGCGGTGTGGTCGCGGCTGACGACCTTGACGTCGCTCGCCGGGGTGTAGGCGCCGCCGATCTGGTAGTCGAAGCCGGCCTTGACGGGCGGTGGGGTGACCGCGGCCTGGGTTTCGGTCGCCGCGGAGGCCGAGCACGCGGTGCCGGCCACGACGACGGCCGCCAGTGCGGCGCCGGCGAGGAACTGAACGCGGGAAGAGGGCATCATCGAGCTCCGGATGATGGTGGGCACGACCCCGCCTCGGACCACGTGCGCGTCCTGGCGACTCAGTCCGGGCTCGCGGCGGAGGCCGACATACCGGCTGGGCGTACCTCTGACGTCGGGCGTCCGTTCCGACGTGCTCAGCAGTAAAGCGAGCAACACCGGGCATGTCAAGTGCGTGATAGTGCAGGAAGTTCGCCCTTATTGGACAGAATTGTGCGTCGGGCGGCGCCTGGTAGAAACAGTACGTCCGATTTCCGCAGTTCGCCGGGGGTGTGATGACGGCCAGCGCGCCGGGGCCGGTCGAGGCGCAGCTCCGGGCGTCCGTCACCCGGTTCGCGGGGCCCGCGCGGGCCGTCGCGACCACGGCCGTCGGCGTCTTCGGCGTGGTCGCCGCGCCCGGTGGCTGGGTGGCCTACGGCCTGCTGGCTTTGACGCTCGTGGCGGGGGTCGCCGACGTCCGCGGCGGGCGGCGGGTGTCGTTCGCGCTGTCGGTGCTGCGGGCGGGTGCGGTGGGCGCGTGCCAGCCGTGGATCACGTCGGTGCCGGGCGAGGCGAGCCTGTGGGCGGTGAACGTCCTGACGATCACGGCGATCACCTGGCAGTGGGAGCACCCACCGCGGCTGACCGCGCCGGCGCTGGTGGTGCTGCTGGCGGCGGGGACCGTCGCGGGCGGCGGCGACTGGCTGCCGGCGGCGCTGCGGGTCGTCGTGGAGAGCGTGCTGGCGCGGCTGGCGTTCGTGCTGCTGGTCCGCTCGACGGCCCGGACGGACGCCGCACGCGCCGAGCAGGCGGCACTCGAGCAGGCGGCGGCCCTCGAGAAGGACCGGCGCCGCCGCGAGCGCGAGTACCTGGCTCTGCTGCACGACACGGCGTCGGCAACGTTCTTGACGGTCGCGTCCGGCGCGGCGGCCGACCCGTCCGCGGTGGCCGAGTACGCGGCCCGCGACCTGGCGATCCTGACAGCTTCGCACCGCGAGGAGGACACCCCGGCCGACCTCGAAGCCGGCCTGCGCGCGACGCTCGCCGGGCGCGCGCTGCCGGTCGACGCGGTCTGGGAGCCGGTGCCGTTGATCCCGGCGTCGGCGGCGTTGGCGTTGGTCCGCGCGGCCGAGGAGGCGCTGCGCAACGCGGAACGTCATTCGGGCGCGGAGTCGGTTTCGGTGCGGCTGGGTGGGTCGCCGGACGGGGTGACGGTCACGATCACCGACAACGGCAAGGGCTTCGACCCGGCCGCGGTCCCGCCGGCGCGACGCGGGGTACGCGGCTCGGTGGTCGAGCGAATGCGCGCGGCGGGCGGGACGGCGGAGGTTGCGTCGAGTGCCGGGGCGGGGACGACTGTGACGCTGAGGTGGTCCCGTGCGTGAGCCGGCTGGAGGTGAAGGGGCGGCCGGAGGTGAAGGGACGGCCGAGGAAACGGCGACTCGCGGCTTCTCGATCGCCGAGACCACCTCCCGCCCAGCCACCGCGCGCAGTGCACCCCGCGAACCCGCGGGCGTGCACCCCGCGGCCGCCGAAACCTCCCGGCCGACCGCCGCACGCAGCACACTCAGCGAACCCGCGGGCGTAACCGCACCGCACCCCGCGCCCGCCGAAGCCGCGGCGGAAGGCACGTCGAGCCCCGGCGCGGGGACAACCGCCCTCGCCGAAACCGCGCCCGCCACCACCGCCGATCCCGCCGTGCGGCTCGCCGCGGCCATCCGGATCGTGCTGCTCGGCGTGACCGCGATCATCCAGCCCGGGCTCGGCCTCGCTCCCCTCCTCCGGAACCAAGCCGCCTACCAGCCGGCCCTCGTCGCCGATCTCGCCTATGGCGTCCTCGCCGGCGTGACCGCTCTCTGCGCCCTCTGGGTGCTGCGCCGCAAGGCGATCCCCGCGGCGGTCGCGGCCGGGGGCACACTCGTCGTGCTCGTCGCTTCCTCCGCCGCGACCGCCGCACTGCCGCCGGACTCCTTCTTCCGGGAACCGCACTGGTCCTTCGGGCTCGTCGGGTGGCACCTTCTCGTGCTGCTCGCCGATCGGCCGCCCGCCTTCCTGATCGCGCTCGCCGTGCACACCGGTGCCAGCGTCACCCAGTTCCTGCTCGGCGGGACCCCGACGCGCACCGAACTCGGTGATGCCGCGATCGTGCTCTTCGGCGTCACCGTCTTCCAGCTCGCCATCGCCGGGCTGATCCGGCTGCTCGACCGTCGCGCCGGTGAGGCCGCCGCGGCCGCCGCCGGGCGGGAACGTCTTGCCATGCGGGCCGCCCTCGCCGCTCAGGCCGGGCGGGATCTGCGCGCCGGGTTCGCCGAACAGCTCGGGGCCACCCTGCCGCTGCTGGCCGGCCTCGCCGACGGCACCGCCGACCCCCGCACGCCCGACACCCGCGCCCGCTGTGCGCTGGCCGCCGCGCAGCTGCGGCGGCTCTTCGCCGAGAACGACGACGTGCCCGACCCGCTCGTGCACGAGGTCACCGCCTGCCTCGACGTCGCCGAGCGGCGCGGGGTCGCCGTGACGCTCGCCGTCAGCGGCGACGTCGTCGACGTCCCGGCGCACGCCCGCCGTGCGCTGACCGGGCCCGTGCTCACCGCGCTCGCGGCGGCCCGCGCCCGGGCGCGCGTCAGCGTGCTGCGCACGCCCGAACTGGTGCGCGTCGCCGTGATCACCGATGGTGACAGCGCGCCGGAGGGATCTTCGGCGGTCCCCGTCACGTCCCACTCCCGGGACGGGCAGACCTGGATGGAGGCGCGGTGGCGACCCGAGTGACGGCCGTGGTCGTCGACGACCACCCGGCGGTGCGCGCCGGCGTGACGTACTGGCTGGCGGGCGGCGACCCGCCGATCGACGTCGTCGCCGAGGGCGAAGACGTCAAAGCCGCCTGGCTCGGCGAGGGCGCGACCGCCGACGTGGTGATCTTCGACCTGCACCTGGGCGGCCCCGCGCCGGCGTTCGGCGACCTGCGACGGCTGGCCGAGGCCGGGCGCCGGGTGGTCGTGTACTCGATGCGCGCGGACGACGACGTCGCCCTGCAGTGCCTCGAACTGGGCGCGCTCTGCTACCTGACGAAGGCCGAAGGGGCCGAGCACCTGGTGGAGGCGACCCGGGCGGCGGCGCAGGACCGGCCCTACACACCGCCGTCGCTGGCCGGGGCGCTCGCCGGCGACCGCTCGGAGACGCGGCCCGCGCTCTCGGCGCGGGAGGCCGAGGTGCTCGTCGAGTGGTTCCAGTCGGAGTCGAAGGAGTTCGTCGCGCACCGGCTGGGGATCTCGGCCAGCACGGTGAACTCCCACCTGGAGCGGATCCGGGTCAAGTACGCGCGCATCGGCCGCGAGGCGCCGACCAAGGCCGCGCTGGTCGCCCGCGCCATCCAGGACGGCCTGATCGGCGTCGACGATCTGTGACCTCCGTGTGGTGCGAACGGACCACACCACCGGTGCCGCGTCCGGGTTAGCGTCCGGCTGACGGAGCCGCGAGGGCGCCCCGTACCGGCCGCCGCGACTGTCCCGGGGGCGGCCGCGGCGCTCGGCTCCGCCCGGCCGGAACCCGTCCGGCGGGCCGTCCGAGGAGATCCATGAAGCACGTCCGCACCACCGCCCTGCTCGCCGCCTGCGCCGCCACCCTGCTGCTGTCCGCGTGCGGCGGAGAGTCCGGCCAGGCCGCGCCCGCCGCCCCGACCAGCGCCCCGGCCGCCCCGGCGTCGGACTCGGCCTCCCCGTCGTCTTCGACGGGCGCGGCCACTCCGGCCGGCGACGTCACCAAGCCCGGCACCGAACTGAAGCTCGGCGAGCGCGCGGTGGTCCCGTTCAAGTACGGCACGACGAAGTCCGGCACGATCGCGATCACCGTCACGGCGATCGAGAAGGGCGCCAACGCCGACCTCGCGAAGTACGGCGATAAAGCGCGGGGCATCACGCCGTACTACCTGCGCGCGACGGTCGAAAACGTCGACGGCGCCGACCTGGCCTACTCCTCGGTGACGCTGCGCGCCCTCGGCGCCGACGGCCGCTCGACCGGCGTGATCATCACCGGCAGCACCGACCGGTGCAAGTCCGGCACGGCGGGCAAGGACTTCACCTCGGCCGGCGCGAAGTTCGAGACGTGCACGCTGCAGGGCGCCCGCGAAGGCAGCGAGGTCGGCGCCGCGACGTTCGACAAGGGCGACGGCTACGACAAGTCGCCGCTGGTCTGGAAGAGCTGACCCGCGCGGGAGCCACGGCCGGGTCGCGGCCGTGGCTCCCGCCCTCGTCACGGCGTGGCCGAACACACCCGCAGCGGCCCGACCCGCGCGCCGGCGGGGGAAGTTCGTCGCGGCCACGGACCAGCCGCCGGACGCGTTCGCCGTCGCTTCGGGGTTGTTCGGCGACGGCGTCCCGTAGCCCACGTCGACGCTGATCCACCCCGACCAGCTCGCCCCGCCGTCGGACGAGGAGTTGCGCCAGATCGGCGTGCGCACCTCACCGCCCCGGACGAACGCGACCAGCTCGCCCGCCGACCTCGCCGCCGCGGCGGGCTCGGACACCGGACCGCGACACCCCGCCCAGGTACTGGAGTCCGATCGTGATGTTCGTGCGCGGGTCGACCTGCGTGCGGAAGAGTTCGGCGCACCCGGTGGCGGCCGCCGCCGCGGGGCCCGCGAGAGTGGCGGCCAGCACGACGACGACCGCGCAGATTGTCTTTGCTGTGCGCAAATTTCCTCCTTGCTCGAATGGAGACGGGACCGAACGCCCGAACCGAGGTGAACCGAGGGCGGCTACCCGGAGACGGCCCGCGACAACGCACGCGGGATCCGCGCGGCAGCGCTACGAACTGGCGATCGCGCGGTACGCCGAGCTGGGATTGGCTGTCGCGGAAGGGATTCGCGTCGAGCCGGCCGGTCTCGCCTAACGAGTTAACGCGCGCGGACACCGGCGCCCACCGCCGAATCCACTTCGGATCCGCCTGCCCGCACGGCTTTTTCCGGCGCGGGGCCCGAGTCCGATGTCCACTGTCGCCTGCCGGACCGCCGTTGTCGACGGATTGTCGACGGGGCGTGGAACCGTGGTCCGGTATCAGTGGAGTCCGGCGAGGCGAGGGAGTTCCCCATGAGCATGCCAGTGCTCAGACCGTACGGGCCGGCCGGCGAGGCCGGCGACCCCGTGACGACCGAAGCGGGCGCGATTTCGCCCTTCGCGCCGGTGACCCTGTCCGGCGGCGCCGAGCCGCGATCGGCTCCTCCGCCCGGGCAGGTGCTGCACTCCCCGTTCGCCGAGGCCGCGTCCGCGGTGGGCGCGTCGGACCTGGGTGCGGAGGCGGCCGGGGCGCTGCTGGCCGAGCTGGACGACGTCCGGTTCGCCGAGGTGCTGGAGCAGCTGGAGGACGACGTCGCCGCGCGGCACCTCCAGTCCGTCGGTACTTGGTCGAGCGAATCCGCGGCGCCCGTCCTCGCCACGGCCGACAGCGCGCGGTGGATGGCGGACCTGGCCGAAGAGGCCGACCGCATGCTCGGTGCCCTGGAAGAACACTTCGGGGACCGGCCGGCGGATTCCGTGCAGGAGAGCGAGATCGACGCGGTCGCCGGCTACCGCGAGGCGGACGGTTTCGCCAATCCCCTGACCTCGCAGCAGCTTTTCCTCGGTGGTCTGCTGGACAAGGCGAAGAAACTGGCGAGGGGCGTGGGCAAGCTCGCGCAGAAGGGGCTCGCCTTCGCCGGCAAGCTCGCGCTGGGACCGCTGTTCGGGATCCTCCGCAAGCTCGTCCGGCCACTGTTGCGGAAGGTGCTCGACAGCGCCATCGGCCGGCTGCCCGAGTCGCTGCGCCCGCTGGCCACGCAGCTGGCGGCGAAACTGCGGGGCAGCGGCGAACTGTCCGCCGAGGAGTCCTTCGCGGAGGAGTTCGACCGCGAGCTCGCCGCGGCCGTGACCGGCGAAAGCGGCCCGCCCGACGGGCAGCCGGAGTTCACCGGCGACGATCCCGGGCCGGGCCACGAGCTGGACGACGCCCGCGCGCGGCTGGCGCGCGAGCTGGCCACCGCCGACCCCGGCGTGCCGCCCACCGAGCAGCTGGAGCAGTTCATCCCCGTGGTGATGGCGGCGCTGCCGCTGATCCGGACGGGCATCGGCATCATCGGCCGCGACAAGGTCGTCGACGCGATCGCCGGCCCCCTCTCGCAGCTGATCTCGGGCATGGTCGGCGCGGACGCGGCCAAGCTGCTGTCCCGGCACATCGCCGGCGCCGGGCTGGGCCTGCTCGGGCTCGAGGCCGGCGGGGACGGAACCCTCGGCGGCGAGGCCCTCGTGGCCGCGACCGAGGACACCGTCCGGCAGGTGATGACGCTGCCACCCGAGTCGCTGGGGCACGAACTGCTCGTCGAGACCGAGGTGCAGGACGCCTTCGCCGAGGCGGCCGCCCGGCACCTGCCCGCCGCGGTGCTGCGGGCCGAGCTGGTCGGACCCGAGCACGGCGTCTGGGTGATGATGCCGCGGGCCACCAAACCCTGCTTCCGCTACAAGAAGTACGGCCGCGTCATCCCGGTCCGGCTCACCCGGCCGATGGCCCGCGCGATCGTCCTCGCCGGGGGCGACACGCTCGAGCGGCGGCTGCTGGAATCCGGTGTGCAGGCATGGCCGGTCGAGGGCGAGGTCGAGCTGTACGAGCTGCTGCCCGGCGGCCGGCCAGGGCACATCGCCGCGTACGAGTCGGCCGACGGCGCGAACGCGGCCGAGTTCGAAGAGCTGACGCAGACGGCCGCGACGCTGCTGACGGGCAACCCCCGCTTCGCCGGGACCCACCGGCACGGCGGGCACGGGCACCACCACCGCCGGGCGGGCAGCCGCTACTTCCGGTTCCGCCGCCAGGGGCGGCCGCTGCACCGCGGGCACCGGCAGGGCTTCGTCATCGGGTTCGACCTGACCGCGCCGCAGCCGGTGCTGCGGGTCAGCCTGCTCATCGGCGAGCGGGACACCCACGAGCTCGCGGCGCAGCTCCAGCGCCGGCAGCTCGTCCAGGTCGTCTCGACCGTGCGGCGGCTGCTCGACGACGCCGCGCTCCAGGCGATGACGACCCGGCTGGAACGGCTGATGACCAAGCACGGCCTCACTGCCCCGGCCGGCGTCGGCAGGCAGCTGGCCCAGCGGCTCGCCGACGGGATGCTGCGGACGGTGTCGGAGCAGCTGCCGGCGTCGGCCCAGACGCTCGCCCAGGCGGCTCAGGATCCCGCCCCCGGAGCGACGCTGACCTTCACGTTCTCCTTCGCCGACCGCGCCGCGGTCGCCGCGGGCACACCGGCCGGCGATCCGGCCGTCACCATCCGGCCGGGACTGCACCGTGACTGACCTCGCGGCGGACCGGCAGACCGAGGCCGAGCTGGTGCACTGGCAGCTCGCGGTCGAAGCGCTGGCCGACCTCGACACGGTGGCCGCGCCCGAGGCGTGGCAGGCGCTGGAGGACTACCTGCAGCGCCGGGTCCGGGGGCGCCTCGCGGAGGTCGTCGCGGTGCTGGTCGCCGAGGGGCGGGCCCTGCACCGCAGGCTCGGCGCGGACGGTGATCCCGCCGGGGTGCGGCAGGCGGTCCTGCGGCTGCGCGCCCGGTACCTGCAGGTGGAGACGATCCTCGACTTCTACGGCGACGCGGTGAACAGCCGGACCAACCCGGCGTTGCGAGCGCTGCTGCGCGGGTACGACACGCTGGCGGGCGACAGCATGGCCGCCGTCCTGAACCGGCTGGGCATCGAGTCGCCGCCCGCGCTGATCTACCTCGACCGCGGGCTGGGCGCGGCGATCCTGCGCGCCGGGATCCGGCTGTGGGACCACAGCCACCCGTCGCCGGCCGCGGCGATCAAGCTGACCCGGCACAACCTCGCCTACCCGACCGCGCTGCTGCACGAGACCGGTCACCAGGTGGCGCACCTGACCGGCTGGACCACCGAACTCGCCGACGCCCTGGGCGCCGTGCTCACGCCGCGCTCGGCGGAGCTGGCGGACCTGTGGCGCGGCTGGGCCGGCGAGATCGCCGCCGACGTCCACGCCTTCGCCCAGGCCGGGTGGGCGCCGGTGGCGGCGCTGGCCAACGTCGTCGACGGACCACCACAGGCGGTGTTCCGGATCCGCTTCAACGACCCGCACCCGTTCCCGTTCCTGCGGGTGCTGTTCAACGCCGAGCTGTGCCGCAGCTGGTTCGGGGCCGGGCCGTGGGACGACGTCGCCGCCGTCTGGCGGCAGCGCAACCCGCTCGCCGAGGCCCCCGGGGACGTGGCCGCGCTGACCCGGCTGAGCCTCGCCGCGCTGCCGGACGTCGTCGACGTGTGCACCCGCCGGCCGATGGCCGCGTTCGGCGGCGCACCGCTGTCGGCGCTGCTCGACCCGCGCCGGGTGTCCCCCGCCGCGCTGGAGTCGCTCGCCCGGCAGGCCGGTCCGTCGTTGCTGGCCTCGGCGTACCTGAGGCGGCGCGAACCGCTGCGGATCCTCGCCCACCTGTCCACCCGCGCGGTGCTCGAACCGGCCGCCGCGGCCGAGCACCAGGCCCGGCTCCTGGCCTGGGTCACCGATGTCGGTGCCGACGCCGCACCGCGCTCCCACCACCACGCCGCTTGACCCGGAGGGGAACAGGAAAACGCCATGACCAATCCCAAGACCGCCGAATCCCGCGTCGCCGCGGGACGGCCGAAAGCGGCCGCCGCACCGGCGGCCAAGACCGAGAAACAGCCCGCCACGAAGTCCACTGAGGACAGTCCGGCGGGCCCGGCGCACAACGGGCAGAACCCGGTGCTGGACCAGCTGGTGGCGCTCACCCGCTCGATCGGCGACCTCGTCCAGCAGAACGTCGGGGCGAGGGATGACCAGCTCACCACCGCGGACACCGACGCGGCGGAGCAGGCGCGGGTCGTCTTCGCCTACGACTTCCTGGGTGTCGTGCTCGGCCGGCGCGCGCCGAGCGTGTTCCAGCTGACGACCGTGACCGTGGTGCGCGACTTCGGCACCCTGACCTTCACCGGGCTCGGCGCGGCGACGGCGGCCAAGATCCGGGCCGCCGACAACACCGTCCGGTTCCTGGAGGGACTGCGGGACGGCATGCCCGTCACCATCGACCAGGGCCCGCAGGCCATCGCCGACAACCGGCGGATCGACTCGATCATCACGTTCACCGTCCGCGGCGGCACGCCGGTGGCGATCGGGCCGTGCCTGGGCCCGGTCGGCGGGGGCGTCGGATAGACGACAGGAGAAACCACCATGTTCTTCCCACTGGCCAAGGCCCTCGGCAACCAGAACGCCGAACTCGGGGCCCAGCGCGTGTTCCGCCTCCACCCGAACCAGCTCGCCTTCCTGCTCGACGAAATCTGGGACTCGGCGCGAAGAACGCCCCAGATCCCCGACCCGTCCGGGGAGAAGGACCTGGTCTTCTTCGCCCGGTTCTTCGACGACACCGTGCTCGACGCGCTGGACCTGCCGACCCAGCCGGGCGACGACCCGTTCTTCTCGACCGACGGGCTCGACGCCTTCCTCGCCCCGTCCGGCATCACCACCACCGGCCCGTTCGAGTGGAGCGGCCGGCCGAACGAGCTGTTCTGCCCGCCGCTGCTGTGGCACCACCTCGCCTACGCCTACGTCCTGGAGAGCACCGGCATCGTCGAGATCTTCGCCGAGGTGGTCCGGCGGCTGGTCGTCGGCGAGACGATGGGGGTCCTGTCCCCGGACAGCATCGCGTGGCTGCGGGCGACCGAGCAGCTGTTCTTCCGCGACCTGCCGACGTTCTCGGTGGCGAGCGTGCTCAGCCAGGTCCGCCCGTTCGACCGGACCAACCGCCGCAACGCCTACTGGCGGATGTTCGGGCTCGACCTCGCGCACGCGGTGCCGCCGCTGTGGGCCGGCTCGGGGCCGCTGTCCGACTGGAAGGAGCTGACCGGGCCGGTCAACCACGACTTCCGGCAGAAGTGGAGCGAGCTGCTGCGGCAGATCTGGATCGGCGTGGAGAACCGGGCCAACAACAGTGGCGCCAACCCGACCGACCCGAGCTACATCGCGCTGCTTTCCCGCGCGCTCAAGGATCTGCTCGGCAACCGCCGGCGCGGCGGCGCCCTCGCCCGCGAAGAGTTCGCCTACGTCACCATGCTGAACTGGTTCCACCTGACCGTGGACAGCGACACGTCGCTGATCGTCGACCTGCAGGCGCAGGCGAGCAGCGCGGCCGACCGGTTGGGGGCGCTGGGCCAGAAGGTCGGGATCACGCCGGCGTTGCGGTCCCGGGAGCTGTTCGACCTGGCCGAGCCGATGTCGACGCTGCTGCGCGGGATCGAGCTCGGGCTGTTCGACACCGAGACGACCGCGACGACGCTGTTCACGAGCGGTACCAACATCTTCCGGGACGTCCTCGACACGATCAACAACTGGCAGTCGGCCACCGGTGAACGGGTCAAGGAGAGCCCCGCGCGGGCCCTGCCGACGGGCGGGCAGCCGCTGCGGGTGCCGGTGCCGGCGGCGTCGCCGGCCGCGATGGCGCCGCTCAACGGCTCGGCCCCGGCCTTGAAGGGGTGAGCGCCGTGCCGGCCGAGAGCGCGACGACCTGGGCGTGGACCCCGCCCGATCCCCTGGCGGAGGGAGAGGACTCGGGCTACGAGCCCGAGTGGCACGACGAGCCGGGCGGCCCGCTCGCCGAGGAGCCGGAGCGGCGGTGGGCGGGCGAGCTGGTCAGCCCGTTCGCGGCCGCCCCCGAAGGGCCGGCGGTGTCCGTCGCCGACGAGGAGGAGGCGGAGCCGGGCCCGTTCTCCGTCGAGGGCGAGCTCCTCCTGTGGGCCACCGAGCTGACCCAAGCGCCGCAACAGGTCCGCGCGGCGTTCGACCGGCAGGAGGAGGCCCGCGCCGTGCGGCTGCTCGTCGACAGCGGGGTCCGGGACGCGGACTGGCTGACCGGCCTCGTCTTCCACGCCCGGCACCGCGAGCTCGGCGGCCGGCCGATCGAGCCCGGCGACGCCGCGCTGGCGCAGGAGTGGCGGGCGATCCGCGACGACGAGGTCCGGCCCCGGCTCGAAGGGGAGAACACCGGCGGGTTCTTCGGCAACCTCGTCGGCGAAGTCCTGGCGGCGAACGCCGTGCACGCCGCGTTCGCCGGGGGTGAGCGCGACGAAAACAAGCTCACGGACCTCGGCTACCGGGCGCTCCCGGGCACGGCCGCGAAGATCAAGGCGGGCGATCCGCCGGAGCTCAAGGACCGGTGGACCCGGATCAGGGACCACGTCGTGCGGCCGTTCCTCCGGCTGAAGAAGACGGGTCTCGACCGGCTGGTACCGCGGGGAAAACCGTTCGGGCGCCTGTGTTGCCTGCTCTTCGGGCCCGCCGTCCTCGACCTGGCCGGTCTCGGCACGCACGGGACCGCCCCGGTCGACCCGCTGGGCGAGGTCTACACGCGCAAGCTCGGCTTCGTCGACCTCGGCCACGCCCGCGAGACCGCGGATGTGACGCTGTGGGCGCTGAACCAGCTGCAACGCCAGGCGACCGCCGGCACCACTGTCGACCTGTTCCACGGTTCGGCCCGCCTGCTGCGCGAGATCCCGCTCGAACGAAGGCTGGCGCTCGCGCAACAGTTGGCATACGTCGATTCGGTCGAGCACGAGATCGCGACGTTCGGCGTCCCCGGCCCGGGTCTCGACAACTCGTCGTTCTCGCCGGAAGACCTGCCGTCCAACCTCTTCGGCACCTTGGTCGCCGCGGCCGCCTTCCGCGCCGACGGTGGTACCGACGCGGCGCTCACACAGCAGTTCAAGCAGCTGCTGCAGACGGCCGGCGCGCAACAGGTGGCGATGGCGACGGCGGTGCAGGCCGCCGCGGCCGCCCGGGGCTGGTGGGGTCCCGCGTCGGCGTGGTGGGGGGACGCCCCGCTGCGGAAGCGGAACTTCACCGCGGTCCCCTGGCTCATCGACGAGCACGGAGCGGCACGGATCGGGCAGGGCGCGCTGCCCGCGGCGCCGTCGCTGGTCAGCGCCGACTTCGAGTACGAGTCGGCGGGAACGCACCTGAAGAACACCGAGTTCACGCAGAAGATCACCGCCCTCCGCGCGCAGGTCCCGGCCTCGGCGAGGACGCCGTGACCGTCACGTTCTCCGTGCAGGGCGAGCTGGAGAGCTGGGCGGACACGCTCCTGCGGCTGCCGGCCGGGGTGCGGACGGCGATCCGGGCCGGGCACGCGGAGGAGGCCGTCCGCCTGCTCGTCGCCGGGGGCAGGCGGGACGAGAACTGGCTGACCGACGTCGTGTTCCACACCCGCCACCCCGAACTGCGCGGGCGGACGATCCGGCCCGCCGAGCGGGCACTGGCCCGGGAATGGCAGGCCATCCGGACGAGCGTCGTGCACCCGTCGCTGGCGGCCCCGCCCGCTCCGGTGGTCTCCACCCCGCCGGCCCGGTCGGTGGCGGACTGGCGGCAACGCGCGCTTCGGGCGGCCGGCATCGACCCCGCCCGGTGGGACCCGGACGCGGGGTTCACCGCCACCCGGCCGATCGTCGAGCGGGTCTACGCCTACGACATGGAGTTGTTCAACCGCAACGAGAACCTGCGGTGGGCCGGGATGGCGAAGCTGGCCGGCGCCCAGGTGTACCGCGGGCTGGGCGTCACCCAGGCCACCATGGACGCGGCCGCGATGACGGCCGACCAGGTCGTCACGGCCGACGTCCTGATCGGCTACGCCTCGAGCGTGCAGGTGAAGCTGCTCTTCGCCCAGCGCGCGATCTTCGACGACCTGGCCTGGCAGCACCAGGCGTTCGTGGAAGACGGCCTGCCGGCGCTGGAGGCCGCCGCTCCGCCCGGCCTGATCGATGCCTGGCGCGACATCGCCACCGGCGACCCCGACCGGGTCCGGCGAGGCAACCGGGCGCTGCTGCGCCGGGAACAGGAAGTGGTGCTGGCGCCGTTCTACGCGTCGATCCGCGCCATCCCGGACTTCGACCAGATCCCGAAACGCATGTCGGCCGAGGCGCAGTCCCCGATCCCCGGCGGGAAACCGTTCCGGGAAGTGGTGCCGGGTGGCGACATCACGGTGTTCGCGGACCGGTGGAAGTGGATCGAGACCGACATGCTCCCGGCCTACGAACGGCTCACGCCGACGCGCCGCCGTCAGCTGGTCAACGCCCCGCTGGCCGACCTCGCCGACCAGCGCTGGCCGCCGGGCTGAGCGCGGCGTTCCCGACCGCGTGCCCACCGGTGGGCCGCACGATGTTGTGGGCTACGCATCCCGCCGCTGCCTTCGGTGCGCGGCCATCCGCACCGGCGAGTTCACGGCGCCATCGCCCGCGTAGCCGCCGATGCGCTGCACCACCTCGAAGAACACGCGGCCACCGAGCACGACGGTGAAGAAGTGCAGCAGCTCGCCCCGCTCGTCACGGTCGTAGAGCACCGACTGCTGCCGCAACGCCGTCAGCAGCGCGGGGTCCGGGGCCAGCCGGGCGTCGAGGTCGTCGTAGTAGTTGCCGGGGATCTCGAGCAGCGGCGCACCCAGCTCGCGCATCCGGCGGGCGCTCGCGAGCGCGTCGCCGGTGCTCAACGCGATCCGCTGCGGCTCACGCACCCCCGGCGCCCACTCCCCGCGCCGCAGCAGGGCCGATTCGAGCGCGATGCGGACCCGGCCGGACGGGTCGGCCACCGTGCGGCTGCGCACCAGCCCGAACGGCGCCGCGAACTCCGTCACCGGCTCCGGTTCCAGGCCGAGGACGGCGCGGTAGAACAGCGCCGCCTCGTCGAAGTGGTCGAACGGCTGGGTCAGGGCCAGGTGGTCGATCCCGGTCACCCCGGCCCCGTCGCCGTCCGACGGGGTCTGCGTGAAGTCGCCGAGCCAGCTGTCCGCGGTGTCGGCGCCGGTGCGGCAGAAGAAGACTGACGTCCCATCAGGCGCGGCGATCGCCGACAGGTCCGCCTCGTCCGCGCGGTGGCCGCGCGGCAGGATCGGAGCGAGCAGGCGCTGGGCGCGCCGGGCCGACGCGACCGGGTCCGCGCTCTCGACGGCGATCGCGCCGACCGATGCGCCCCCGGGACCGGAGCTGTTGAGCAGGATCCGCGCGTCGCCCTGCCGCCACAGCCGGACGGGCTTGGACCGGTGCCGGCCGGTCTCGGCGAAACCCAGTCCCCGCAACGCTTCCGCCAGTCCGGGCGCCGAGGCGTCGTGGACCGCCAGCTCGGCGAACGCGTGCCCGGACAGCGCCGGGGCGGGCGGCAGGTCGGTGACCCCGAGCGTTTCCTGCAGGCTGAGCAGGGACCGCATCGCGTCGACCGCCGCCGGTCCCGGGTCGGCCTGGCGGAAGACGTCGTTGAACACCTCGAGCGACAACGGGCCGCGGTAGCCGGCCGCCAGCACGTGCCCGGTGAACGCGGTCAGGTCGAACGCGCCCTGGCCGGGGAAGAGCCGGTGGTGCCTGCTCCACTGCAGGACGTCCATCTGCAGCCTTGGTGCGTCGGCCAGCTGCAGGAAGAACAGTTTTTCACCGGGGATCGTGCGGATCGCGGCGGGGTCGCTGCCGCGCGAGAGGATGTGGAAGCTGTCCAGGCACAGCCCGAGCGCGGGGTGGGCGGCGCGGCGGACGATGCGCCACGAGTGCTCGTAGGTGTTGACGAACCGCCCCCACGCCAGCGCTTCGTAGGCGATCCGGATGCCCCGCGCGGCGGCGCGTTCGGCGAGCAGGTGCAGCTGTTCGGCGGCGAGGTCGTCGTCGTCGACGGCGTCCGGCGACACCGTCGAGCACACCAGCATCGTGTCCGCGCCGAGCTGGTCCATGACGTCGAACTTGAGCTCGGCGCGCCGCAGGTTGCGGGCGAGCACGTCCGGCGGCACGGCTTCGAAGTCGCGGAACGGCTGGTACAGGTCGATCGACAGGCCCAGCTCGGCGCAGTGTTCGGCGATCTCCTTCGCCGACCAGGACGAGGCGACGAGGTCGTTTTCGAAGATCTCGACCCCGTCGAACCCGGCCCGGGCAGCCGCGGTCAGCTTGTCTTCGAGGGTGCCGGACAGGCAGACGGTGGCGATCGAACGGCGGGCTTCAGTCGAGGACATCGGCGGGCTGCCTTTCGGGAAAAGTGGTGAGCGCGGCGAAGTGACGCAGCATCCGCGCGGCATCGGGTTCGGTGCCGGTGAACAGCCGGAAGGCTTCGGCGGCTTGGAAAACCGCCATGCGGCCCCCGTCGAGCACCCGGGCCCCGGCGGCGCGGGCGGTGCGGACGAGCTCGGTTTCGAGCGGGCGGTAGACGACCTCGGCGACCCACAGGTCGGAGCGCAGCAGCGCGGCCGGCAGCGGGAGCCCGGGGTGGGCGGCCATGCCGGTCGGGGTGGCGTGCACGAGCCCATCGGCGGCGGCGAGCGCCGCTTCGAGGTCTGTGCCGGCCGACGCGCGTTTGTTGCCGGACCGGGCGCCGGGCGCCGGCTTGAGCCCCGCCGCCCCGCTACCCTCGCCCAGCGCCGCCTCGAGGCCTGTGCCCGCCGACGCGCGGCTGTTGCCGGACCGGGCGCCAGGCGCAGTCTCGAGGCCCGCCGAGCCGCTACCCTCGCCGAGCGCCGCCTCAAGCCCCGCCCCCGCCGACGCGCGGCTGTTGCCGGACCGGGCGCCGGGCGCAGTCTCGAGGCCCGCCGAGCCGCTACCCTCGCCAAGCGCCGCCTCAAGCCCCGCCCCCACCGACGCGCGGCCCTCCCCGAACCGGCCGGCAAGCGCTGCGGCGAGTTCCGCGGCCCGGCCGGCGTCGAGGTCGAAAACCCGGACCTCGCCGGCCCCCGCCGTGAGCAGGCCATGGGCCACCGCGGCACCGGCACCTCCCGCGCCCAGCAGCACCACCGACCCGAGCGCCGCGTCCGGCAGTCCCGTGCGGAGGCCGCGAGCGAAGCCGGACCAGTCGGTGTTGTGCCCCGTCGCGCGGCCCTCCTCGAACACGACCGTGTTGACCGCCGCCAGCGCGGCCGCGTCGGGGGACAGCTCGTCCAGGTGCTCGAGCACCACCTGCTTGCACGGGTGCGTGATGTTCAGCCCGCGGTACCCCGCTTCGCGAGCCGCGGCCAGCAGCGGACCCACGGCGGTGGCCGGCACGCCGAAGTCGTCGAGGTCGAAACGGGCGTAGACCAGCTCCACGCCGAGCCGGCGCGCCTCGGTCTCGTGCAGCGGCGGGCTCAGCGACGGCCCGATGCCCGCACCGATCAGCCCGGTGAGCACCGTGCCCGGTGTCGCCCGCGCGGCGTGCGCGCGGATCGCGTCGATCGCTGAAGACAAGGTCACGAGCACTCCCGTAATGTACGAACCAGTACGTTATTTGTACCTCATGGTGTCGCCGCCGTGAAGGGCCGCGACAACGTCCTACAGTGGGAACACCAGCCGGCGCGAGGAAGGAAGTCCGTGGCAGCACCATCGTCGGACGCAGTGGCGAACAGCGGGCGCATCCGCGACGCGGACCGGACGCGGGCCGAGATCCTCGACACCGCCGCCCGCGAGTTCGCCGAGAAGGGCTTCGACGGCGCCCGCGTGGACGAGATCGCCGCGAAGACCCGCACCACCAAACGGATGATCTACTACTACTTCACCAACAAGGACCAGCTGTTCGTCGAGGTCCTCGAACGCGCCTACACGGTCATCCGCTCCCTCGAACAGGACCTCGACGTCGACCACCTCGACCCGGCCGAGGCGATCCGGCAGCTCGCCGGGCTCACGTTCGACCACCACGAGTCCCACCCGGACTTCGTGCGGCTGGTCAGCATCGAGAACATCCACCGCGCCGAGCACATCGCGCGGTCGAAAGCGCTGTCGAACCTGGCCAACCCGGCGCTCGACGTGCTCACCCGCATCCTCGCGCGCGGCCGCGAAGCCGGGCAGTTCCGCGAAGACGTCGACGCGCTCGACGTGCACATGGCGATCAGCGCCTTCTGCGTGTTCCGCACCGCGAACCGCTACACGTTCAACGCCATCTTCGACCGCGACATGCTCGACCCCGCCCTCCGCGACCACCACCGGCGGATGGTCGCCGACATGCTCGTCAGCTACCTGACGACGCGCTGAGCCGCACGATCCGCTCCCCCGCCGGCGGGTGCCGGGCGAGCACCGCCGGATCGTGGCCCGGCACGACCGAACCCGCTCCGGCCAGCTCCTTGACCCGGTCGAAGGCGCCGTACACGCCGGTCATCGAGTGCAGCAGCGGTGCCGGGAGGTCGCGCTCGAGGTTCTCGTGGAAGTGGCACGCGTCGGAGGCCAGCACGACCGGACCGCCCGCGGTCTCGACCCGGACGACCTGCATCCCGGCGGTGTGCCCGCCGACGAGGTGCACGCTGATCCCGGGCACGACCTCGGCGTCCCCGTCGACCAGGTCGACCGGCGCGGCCCGCAGGTGGTCGAGCGCCACTTCGTCGAGCAGCCACCGCTCCCGCTCGATCCGCTTCGCCCACGGACCGGTCCAGTAGTCCAGTTCGGACCGCTGGACCACGAACCGCGCGCCCGGGAAGCCGGCCACCGTGCCGCAGTGGTCGTAGTGCAGGTGCGTGAGGACGACGTGGTCGACGGTCCCCGGGTCGACACCGAGGTCGGCGAGCAGCCGGACGGGTTCGACGTAGTCCAGCCCGGGTATCTCGCGCGCCCGGTCCGCCCGGATGCCCGCGTCGACGAGCACCGTGTGCTCCGGCGAAACCGCCAGCCAGACGTAGTAGGCGGTCGGGTGGGATTCGGCGGAATCCCCGTCGTAGCCCAGGAAGTGCTCACCGCGGTACCCGGTGCGCCGGCCGTAGCAGAGCGCGTAGACCTCGAACTCGCTCATCGCGCGACGCCGACCTCGTCGCGCACCGGTTCCTTGAGCCCCAGCTGCGCGGTCGGCACCCGGTAGGTCTCCTTCCCGGTGGCCACGGCGATGATGTTGACCAGGCACAGCGCGGCGGTGAAGACGGCGACGCCGATCCACGCGCCCGGGCCCGTCCCGGTGACCCCGACCGCGATGGTGGGCAGGAACCCGCTGATCGCGAACCCGATCTGCGTCCCGATCGCGGTGCCCGAGAGGCGCACCCGCGCGGGGAACATCTCGCCGTAGAACGACGGCCACACGGCGCTCGTGGCGGTGTAGACGATGCCGAACATCCCGATGCCGACGACGAAGATCCAGAGGTAGCTGCCGGCCGCGATGGCGCCCAGGTACGGGAAGATCAGGATCGCGCAGCCCAGCGAGCCGGCCATGAAGATCCGCTTGCGGCCGAAGCGGTCGGAGAACTTGGCCCACAACGGGATCGTGACCACGGCGGCGACGTTGGCCAGCACGCCGACCCACAGCATCGGGGTTTTGTTCAGGCCCACGGTGTTCACGGCGTAGCTGAGCGCGTAGACGGTGAAGATCGTGCTGACGGAAGCGATCAAGGCGGCCACGACGACGCGCAGGACGTCGGCCCAGTGGTCGCGCAGCAGCACGGCCAGCGGCAGCTTCACGACTTCGCCACTCGCGACCTCTTCCTGGAACACCGGCGTCTCGTCGAGTGAACGGCGGATGTAGTAGCCCACCAGCACGACGACGGCGCTGAGCCAGAACGGGACCCGCCAGCCCCAGGACAGCAGCGCTTCCTGCGGCAACGCGGCGACCGGCAGGAACACCGCGGTGGCCAGGATCTGCCCGGCTTGCGTGCCGCTGAGCGTGAAGCTCGTGTAGTAGGCGCGGCGGTGCTCGGGAGCGTGTTCGAGGCTCATGGAGTTCGCGCTGGCCTGCTCACCGCCGGCGGACAGGCCCTGCAGCAACCGCAGCGCGACCAGCAGGATCGGCGCGGCCACGCCGAGCGTCCCGTAGCCCGGCAGGCAGCCGACGAGCACAGTGGACAGTCCCATCAGGAGCAAGGTCGCCAGCAGCACGCGTTTGCGGCCGAACTTGTCCCCCAGGTGCCCCAGCAGCAGCGCCCCGAGCGGCCGCGACACGTAGCCGACGCCGAAGGTCGACAGCGCGAGCAGCGTGCCGGTCGCCGGGGAGGAGGCCGGGAAGAAGATCTTGTTGAAGACCAGCGCGGCGGCCGTGCCGTAGATGAAGAAGTCGTAGTACTCGAGGGCGCTGCCGATCCACGCGGCCAAGGCCGCCTTGGCGGGCCTGCCCACGGGCGCGGCGGCACCCTCCGGACGATCGGTCACGTCAATCTCCTCCGTGGGTGCGCCGGTGCAGTCCAGGTAACTAACCGGTCAGGTATGTACCGTACGGTTAATTAGAGAGATTGAACGGCGGCCGCGGGCTTGTCAAGTACCGATTTCCGACGCCGGGGACCACGGTGATCGAGCCGGTCCCCGGCGCATAGGGCGTTATACATCGCGCAGGCTGGCGCCCTTCGTCTCCGGAATCCCCTTCACCAGCACCGGCAACGCGATCAGCGCCACGACGCTCGCGTAGACCGCCGGGGCGATCAACGTCCCCGTCCCGTTCACCAGCAGCTCGCTCACCAGCGGTGCCGTGCCGCCGAACACCGCGTACGCCACGTTGTACGGCAACGCCATCCCGCTGAACCGGACGCTCGTCGGGTACAGCTCGAGCACCGACAGCGCGCCCATCTGGAGCAGGGACACCGCGAACACGAACGCCAGCAGCGCCACCACCACCGCGACCAGGCTGCCCGTGCCGATCAGCAGGTACGCCGGCACGATCAGGACCACCGCCGCGAACGCGCCGAGGCGGATCTGGATGCGGCGGCCGTGGCGGTCGGCCAGGACGCACAACCACAGGGCCACCGGGATCGACACCAGGTTCGCCGCCGTCGTCAGCGCCAGCACCGTTCCGCTCGGCATCCCGATCGCTTCGTTCAGGTACGTGGGCAGGTAACCCAGGAACATGTGGGTCAGCAGGCCGAGCACGGCGAAGTACGCGAACAGCACCAGCAGCGTCCGCCAGTGCCCGCGCACCAGCTCGCGGAACGGGCGGGCCGGGGCCGAAGCACGCATCTCCGTGAACACCGGGCTTTCCTCGACCCGCAGGCGCAGGACCAGGCCGACGAGCGCGACGAGCCCGGCGAGGACGAACATCCACCGCCAGCCCTCGGCCGCGAACCGGTCGCCGAACGCCGACCGGAAGATCAGCGCCGTGGCGGTGGCGCCCACCGCGCCGAGCATCGTGGACGACCCGACCAGGCCCATGTACCACGCCCGGCGGCCGTCGGGGGCGTGCTCGACGGTGAACGTCAGGGCTCCCGTGTACTCGCCGCCCGCGGAAAACCCTTGCACCAGGCGGCAGACGAGCAACAGGACCGGGGCGAGGACACCGGCGGACGACCACCCCGGCAGCAGGCCCATGGCCGCCGTCGCCGCTCCCATGAGGATGATCGACAGGCTGAGCGCGTTCCGGCGGCCGCGGCGGTCGCCGATCCGGCCGAACACGACCGCGCCGAGCGGCCGGGCGATGAACGCCACGCCGTAGACGGCGAACGTGCCCAGCAGCGCCGCGGTCCTGTTGCCCGGCGGGAAGAACGTCAGGGCGAGGACGCCGGCGGTGTACCCGTACAACGTGAAGTCGAACCACTCCACGAAGTTCCCCACCGACGACGCGATCAGGACCCCGCGTCGCATCTTCGTGGTTCGAGCCCGGTCGGACGAAAGCACGCTCATCACGCCTCCATGGGTGGTGCTCGCTGAAGTCGTTCGAGTGTGCGGTGGTGGCCCGGCCGGCAACCAGCGCCGGATGTCGCGTCCGGACGGTCGCCGGGACGACGTTCGTCTACCTTCAGCGGCCCGGGTGGTCGCGGTACGCGGCGGCGATGATCCGCAGCTTGAGACCGAGGTGCAGCATGAGCCGGTCGTCGCCGGAGTCCAGGCTGCACCCGGTGATCTGCTCGATCCGCTTGAGCCGCTGGTACAGCGTCGCGCGGTGGATGCGCAGCGAGTCAGCCGTGCGCTGGATGTTCCCGCCGTGGTCGAAGAAGTCGGTCAGCGTCGGGATCAGCACGTGGTGGGTGTCCTCCTGCTCGATCGCCGCGAGCGCCGGCACCGAGGACGCGTCGAGGAGGTCTTCGGCCGGGAGCTTCAGCAGGAGCTCGTACGGACCCAGTTCGCCCCAGCGGGCGAAGGCGCCGATGCTGGGCAGCAGGAGTGCCGCGCGCGCGGCCAGCACCGCCTGCTGGTACGACGTGACGACCTCGCCGAGGGTCGTGACGGTGCCGCCGAGCCCGAAGACCGGCCGGGCGTGCTCGTCGCCGAGCCGCCGGAAGCGGGCGGTGATCCGCTCGGCGATCGACTCGGCCAGGCCGCGGGACGGCGGAACCCGGTGCACGAGCAGGATCCACGCGCGCGACCGGTTCGCCGCCATCAGCGCGACGTCGTCGGCGACGGCGCGGACCCCGTCTTCGACCGCCGCCTCGAACGCGACCTCCTGCGGCGCGGCGGTGGCCTGCGACGCCGGGCACTGCACGGCGAGCACGGTGAAGTGGCTGCTCTCGTCCCCGAAGAGCTGCTCGGCCCGCAGGTCTTCGATCGCCTGCGCGCGCACCGCGAGGTCGCCGGAGACGAGCTCGCGCAGGATGCCTTCCTGCCGCGCCTTGGAACGCTCGTGGAGCAGCAGCCGGCGCAGCAGCATCGCCCCGGCGGTGGCGGCGGCCTCGCCGGCGGCCGCCATCTCCTTCTCGGTGAACGTGCCGTCCTTGTCGATCAGCCACAGGTAGCCGAGCAGCATGCCGTTGCAGCGCACCGGCGCGCACAGCCGCGGGGCCGCGCCTTCGACGTCGACGACGCCGGGTGCGACCCAGCGGGCGATGCCCTGGGCGAGGATGTGGTCGACGATCCGCGGTTCCACCGACCGGTTCATGACCGAGCTGACGCGCAGGGCGTCTTCGTCACCGAAGTGGCGGCTCGCCGCCAAGAGGCGGATGGCGGGGTCGTCGATCGCGACCGAGCGCCGCAGGCGCTCGGCGAGCTCGTCCACGATGGACTGGAGATCGCGGTCGGGCACGGCGCCCCCTTCCCGGCTTCCCTCCACGGTAGCCCAGCGGGGACCGCTCAGCCCATCACCGTGCCCGAGCTGCCGGTGTTGCGCGCGCGTCTGCGGGAGAACGCGCCGAGGCCGATCTCCAGGCCGGTGTGGACGCCCTTGTAGCGGACCGGTTCGGTGTCGTGGTCGGCGCCCGCCTCGACCTGGTCGATCAGCGTCGCCATCAGCCTGCCGACGACGGGGGCGTTCTTGAACTGGTTGCCGCTGGTGCCCATCGCGACGTAGAACCCCGGGAGCTCGGTGCGGTCGTAGATCGGCGTCCAGTCGTCCGCGGCGTCGTACACGCCGACGACGCCGCGGGCCCGGTTCGGCACCCGCAGCCCGGGCAGCCGGCGCGCCGCCCGCGTCACCTGGGCTTCGAACACGGCCATGGTCGGGTTCGGGGCGGCGTCGTCGGGGTCGTCGAGCCACTGCAGCGGGTCGCACTCCGGCTCGGTGCCGCCGACGAGCAGGCCGCCGCCGACCTCGCCGCGGAAGTAGGTGCCCAGGTCCATGTCCGCCACCGACGGGCCCACCCCGCCGGCCGGGTGGTAGCCCTCGGGCGCGAGCACGTGGGCGACCTCCTGCCGCAGCGGCCGCACGCCGATCGTGAAGTCCGACCCGACCCCGGCCAGTGCGTTGAGCTTGCCCGACCACGGTCCCGCGGCGTTGACCACGACCGGGGCGGTGATCTTCGCCCCGTCCGCGAGCACGACGGCGCGCACCCGGCCGCCGGCTGACTCCACTCCGGACACCGTGCTCCGGAACCGGAACCACGCGCCTTCCTCGGCGGCGGCCGCGGCCAGGTTCTGCGCCGCGAGCTGCGGATCGGTGACGTACCCGGCGTCGGGGGTGTAGACGCCGCCCAGCGTCTCCGCGGTGTCGGCCCAGAACGCGTCGTCGTCGATGCGCTTGGGCGGCCAGAACCGGCCGGTGCCGATCCCGGGGACGCGGTCGGCGAGGGTCGCGCTGTCCCACTCCTCGTAGGGCACGCCGACTTCGTCGAACAGCGGCAGCCAGCCGGCGCGCGGGGCGGCGGCCACGTCGAGCATCACCAGACCGCTGCGTTCGAACCGGGCCAGCGCGCCGACGTCGTGGCCGAGGTGCTCGCCCCACGCCGACCAGCAGAAGTGCGACTCCCACGCGGCGGCCACGCCGGCGAGGGTGGAGAAGTTGTACCGCACCACGGCACTCGACGCGCTGGTCGAGCCCTGCCCGGCGCCGCTCGCGCGGTCCACCACGACCACCCGGCGGCCCGCCCTGGCCAGCTCGAGCGCGATCGCCGCGCCGATCACCCCGGCACCGACCACCACGACGTCCGCGCTGACTTCCGAACTCATCGTCTTCGTCCTCCCTGTGCTCCCCGCGACCCAGTGTGCGGGGCCCGCCGCCCGCCGTCGCCCGACACCTGTCGCGATCCCGGCCCGCGGCGAGCAACGGATGTTGATTGGCCCAGGACGGGGTCACGGCCGAGAGTGGGGGTGTCACCCACGCACGGACGGGAGTACTTCATGTGGCTCGCAGGAGCGACCGTCATCGACGGGACCGGCGCGGATCCGGTCCCGGGGCAGGCCGTCCTCGTCGAGAACGGCCGGATCTCGGCGGTCGGCGGCACACCGCCGCCCGGCGCGGACGTCTTGGACCTCACCGGGAAGTACCTCACCCCGGGGCTCATCGACGCGCACGTCCACCTGGGCCTCTCCAGTGACCTGGACAAGCTGAGCACGTCCCGGCAGCTGTCGGTCGCGGAGATCGCCGCCGACATGTTCGCCAACTGCCGCCGGACCCTGGAGTCGGGCTTCACGACCGTGCGGGACACCGGCGGCGTGGACGACGGCCTCGCGCGGGTCGTCGCGGACGGCCGGATCCCCGGCCCGCGCATCCTCCACTGTGGACCACTCCTGGCGCAGACCGGCGGCCACGGCTACCTCGGCGCGGAGTGGGACTCCGCCGACGACTGGGACGCCCGCCAGATCCCCGGCCTGGTGGCGCTGTCCCTGCTGTCCGACGGCCCGGACTCCGTGCGGCGCAACGCCCGGGAGGCGTTCCGGCGCGGCGCGGGCTTCCTCAAGATGTGCGTCACCGGCGGGGTCGTGTCCCGGCACGACAAGCTCAGCGACACCCAGTTCACGCACGACGAAATCGCCACCGCCGTGGCCGAAGCGCGGGCACGCGGCACCTACGTGACGGTCCACGCCCACAACAACGCCGGCCTGCGCACGGCCATCGAGGCGGGCGCGAAGTGCGTCGAGCACGGATCCGCGGTCGACGCGGACATGGCCGCGCTCATGGCCGAAAAGGGCGTCGCGCTGGTGCCCACCCTCGCGGTGGCGCACGCCCTCCTCAAGGACTCGACCGAGGCCGGGCTGCCCGCGCACATCGGCGAGCGGGTCGGGAACGTCATCGACGGGCAGGCCGACGCCATCCGCGCCGCCCGCGCGGCCGGGGTGCTCATCGGGTCCGGCTCGGACTACGTCGGGCCGAACCAGGACCACCGGGGGTACGAGCTGGTGCTCCGCGCCGAGATCGAGTCGCCGATGCAGGCGCTCGTCTCGGCGACCCGGGACAACGCCCGGGTGCTGCGGATCGGCGACGAGGTCGGCACGATCGAGCCCGGCAAGCTGGCCGACCTGACGGTGTTCGGGAGCGATCCCCTGGCCGACCCGCTCGTCTTCGACGACCCCGCGCAAGTGCAGGTCGTGCTCCAGCGCGGCCGCGTCGTGAAGGACATCCGATGACGCGCTACCCCGAGACCCGCACCGTGGACGGCATCGTCCAGGTGGCCGGCGTCGACTTCCCCGACCCGTACCAGTGGCTGGAAGACCGCACCGCGGAAGTCGATCGCTGGCAGGACGAGCAGGCCGCCCTCGCCGACTCCCACGTCCGCGACTGGCCGCACTTCGAGACGCTGCGGGAGAGCGTCCGGCACTTCTTCACCGCGCGCTCCGGGTCGTACCCCGCGCCGGCGGGACGGCGGTGGGTGCGCAGTGAGATCCCCGAAGGCGCGACGCAGGCGCGGGTGATCCTCTCCGACGAGCGCTTCGGCGACGGCGAGGTGATCTTCGACGCGGCCCAGGAGAACCCGGCCAAGGCGCCGTTCGTCTCCTGGGTGACCGCGTCGCCGGACGGCCGGTACGTCGCCGTCGGCGTCTGTGACGACGGCAGTGAACGCAACACCATCCGCCTGCTCGACACCGTCAGCGGCGAACGCCTGCCCGCACCGGCGCAGCCGCTGCTCGACAACTGGACCGGCGGGGCGCGGTGGCTGCCCGACTCCAGCGGGTTCGTCTTCACCGCCATGCTCGGCGAGAACACCGACCTGCGGCACGAAGTCCTGCTGCACCGGCCCGAATCGGGCAAGACCACGACGGTCGACGCGCCGTGGCTGCCCGACCAGGACTACCGGACCGTCGTGTTCTCCACCGACGGCAAGCGCGCGATCGCCGTCCAGCACCTGCTGGCCCCGATCCCGGTCGCGGTGGCCGACCTCGACGGCTCCCCCGAACCGGTCTGGCGGCCGTTCGTCACCGACGCGTCCGTCGGCGGCCTGTACGGGCACCTCGTCGGCGACCGGTGGATCGCCGTCTCCGACTTCGGCGCGCCCCGCGGCCGGGTGGTCGCCATCGCGCTGGACAGCCCGGCGCCGTCGGATCCGTCCACCTGGGACGAGCTGGTGCCCGAATCCCGCGTCGCGCTCCGGTCGGTGACGCCGGTCGGCGACCACCTCTACGTCCTCGGCCTGGACGACACCTACAGCCAGGTCCGGATCTTCACCGCCGGCGGCGAGCTCGCCGGGCACGTGCCACTGCCCGGCCGCGGTGCCGTGGTCGAGCTGCCGTTCCCGCTGATGGCGCTGTACCCCGAGGGCCTCGACGACGAGTACGCCTTCGCCTTCACCACCTTGACGACGTCGGCGGGCTACTACCGGCACCGGCCGGGGTCCACTGTGGACGAGCTGTCCGCACCCCGGACGACGATTCCGGACACGGTGGTCGAGGACGGCTGGGCCACCTCACCGGACGGGACGCGGGTCCCGTACCACCTCGTCCGGCGCACGGACCTGCGGCTCACCCGGCCGCGCCCGGCCATGGTCTTCGGCTACGGCGGCTTCAACGCGCCGTGGCACCCCGTCTTCCTCGGCCCGATGTCGTCCTTTGTGGACGCGGGTGGCGTGCTGGTGCACGTCCACCTGCGCGGCGGCGGCGAGTTCGGCCGCGAGTGGTGGGAGCAGGGCAAGCAGAAGAACAAGAAGAACTGCTACGAGGACCTGCACGCCATCGCCGAAGACCTCGTCGCCACCGGCGTCACGAGCCCCGGCCTGCTCGCCGTGAGCGGCGGCTCCAACGGCGGGCTGCTGGCCGGCGTCGCCGCCACGCTCCGGCCGGAGCTGTGGGCGGTGTCCGTGCCGCGAGTGCCGTTCCTGGACGCCATCGGGGCGACCCGGGACGGGTACGGCCGCTACGTCGTCGACCTCGAGCTGGCCGACCTCGACGACCCGGACGACGTCCGCCGGCTCGCGTCGCTGTCGCCGTACCACCTGGTCCGCGACGGCGTCGACTACCCGGCGATCTACCTCGACGCCGGGGACACCGACCCACGCTGCCCGCCGTGGCACGCCCGCAAGTTCGCCGCCCGCGTGCAGGCCGCGACCGCCGGGCCGAACCCCGTCCTGCTGCGGGTCTGGCGCGACGTCGGCCACGGCTGGGCCACCGACAAGGACGTCGCCATCGAGGAGCACACCTCGTGGCTCGCCTTCGTGATGAAACAGCTGGGCATGACGCCCCGGCACCCGGCCCGAGGAGGAAAATGACCACCGTCGCGGAGACCGCCTTTGGTGCTGGCGCAGGCACTTCACACCGGATGGGCACCTGCCGGCCGCGGCGGGGTGCCGCGGCCGGCTTTCGTCAGGACGCGGGCATGTGGCGTTCGAACCACTGCAGCGTCCGCGCGAGGAAGTCGAGCTGGGCGGGGAACGCCCGGACGCCGTGGCCCTCCTCGGGGTAGATCGCCAGCACCGACGGCACCCCGTGCGCGAGCAGCGCCTGGTGGAACTCCTTCGCCTGGCCGGGCGGCGTGCAGTTGTCCCGCGCACCGGCGATGTTCAGGCACGGCGTGCGGGCCTTGCTCGCGTGCAGGACCGGGCTGCGCGTGTGCGCGAGGGTGCCGGGCTGCTCGGGGTCCGCGCCGAGGAAGCGGTTGCCCCACGCGGCGATGTTGCTCGTGAAGCTCTGGCTGTACCAGTCCGTCACCGGCGAAATCGGGACCGCGGCGGCGAAGCGGGTGTCTTGGGTGACGAGCCAGGACGACATGAACCCGCCGTAACTGCCTCCGATCAGCCCGACCCGGGCGCCGTCGACGACCCCGCGTTCGACGAGCGCGTCGATGCCCGAGAGGTAGTCGTGGGTGTCGGCGCCACCCATGTCCCCGACCACCCGCGCGGCGAACTCCTGGCCGCGCCCGGAACTGCCGCGCGGGTTCGGGCTGAGCACGGCGTACCCCTGCTCCACCAGCAGCGGAACCCACGCGTAGCGCATCGACCAGGAGTTCTGGTACGACCAGATCGGGCCGCCGTGGATGCTCACGACCAGCGGGAACGGGCCGTCGCCGGCCGGGCGGCACAGGATCCCGTCGATCTCCAGGCCGTCCGGCGCCGTCCAGGTCACGGCCTCGGCCGTCCCCGCCACCGACCGGACGAAGTCGGTCCCCGGGTGGGCGATGGAGGCGAGCCGGGCACCGTCCAGCACCAGTTCCGGTGGCAGCTCGTAGGAGTCCTGGACGGTCAGGAACCGGCCGTCGGCGGTGAACGCGCCCTGCGGGTGGAACCCGCCGGCACTGCAGGACAGCCCGGTCGAGAGCACCTCCGTGACCTTGTCCCCCTCGACGATCCCGGCCACCGAGTCGAGCCGGCGCAACCCGGCGTACCCGAGGCGCTCGGCGTCGATCCACTGCACCTGCGTGACGTCGACGCCGAGCGTGTCGATCCGCCGCACGGCCCCGGTCGCGGCTTCGACGAGCACCAGGTCACCCGCGACCACCCACCGGTCGCTGCACACGGCCTCGACGACCGCCACCCACGCGCCGTCCGGGGAACCGGCGGGCAGGGCGAGCTGGACGTCGCTGCCGAGCAGCTTGCGGGCGTCGCCGCTGAGGTCGATCAGGGTCAGGTGGGCGGCGTACCACTCGTCCTCACCCGGCGCGTCCGACGCGATCGCCACCACCCGGTCGGAGCCGCACCAGCCGGCTTCCCAGCAGTTCAGCCCGGCCGGGGACACCTGGGTCACCTCGTCGGTCCCGACGGTGTAGACCCACAGGCTCCGCCACCCGCCGTCGTGGGTTCCGTCGTCGAGCTCCGGGAACCACGACGGCTTTTCCGCGGTCTCCTTCGAGTTCGTGCCCGAACCCTGGCCACCGGCCAGGTCGGCGCCGAGCCCGGCCACGCCGAGCAGGACCTTGGCGCCGTCCGGGGACCAGTGGGCGTACTCGACGGTGCCGGGGACGTCCGGCGCGGGCCGCGCCTCCCCGAACCGGCCGGCGTCGAGCAGGGAGAGCTGGAACACGCCCGCCTCGCGACGGTCGGACAGGAACGCGAGCGTGCTCCCGTCCGGCGAGAACCGCGCGCCCCGCGACGAACCCTGCCCGGCGGTCACCGGCCGGAGCTCGCCGTCCTCGGCCGTGTAGACGGCGGTCCGGGGTACGCCCGCCAGCTCGTCGAACACGGCGCCGGTCACCACGGCCCGCGTGCCGTCGGCCGTCACGTGGGGTTCGCGGATCGAGTGCGGCCGGCCGAACGCGGGCTCGTGCACCGCCCGCAGGTGCTCCGCGACCTTCCGGTGGACCTCGGTCGTCTCCAGGTCTTCCACCACACCTCCAGCGTTCGTTTCCTCCCATCTTGGGTTCGCGCGGGGGCGGAGTACACCCGACGAATGGCGACTGCCGCCGGGGTGACGCACGACATCCGTCGTCACGGCCGGAAACGGGTACACCGGCGAGCACCCGCGGGTTAAGGTGGCCTCGTGCCCCTCACCGTCCGCTTCGCCCGTGGCCGCCGGCCGCGTGGCTGCCAGGCGCCCGCCCGGCGCGTGCGCGGGCGGCGGGTGCGGTACGCGATCGGCTCCGAGGCGGGCCAGGTCGACGGGATGCGATGGCAGCGTGCGCCGCGCACCACGCCGGGTCGCTGAGGGAGCCGCTCCCCCGGTGATCCCGCGTGTTCGTGCGCTCCGGTGATCCCCGACCAGCCACGAACCCACCCGGACGGACTCCGTCCCGGGTCAGGAGCACATCTGCCATGACGCACGACTTCTTCTTCCCGGCCGCGCCGGGAACCCTGCCCACCGCCGACGGGTACTTCGGTGCCTTCGGCGGGCAATTCGTCCCGCAGGCGCTCGTCGCCGCCGTCGACCAGGTCGCCGCGGAATACGCGCGGGCGAAAGACGATCCCGCCTTCGTCGCCCGGTTCGAAGACCTGCTCGCCCACTACGTCGGGCGCCCGAGCGCGCTCACCGAGGTGCCGCGCTTCGCCGCGCACGCCGGGGGCGCGCGGGTCTTCCTCAAGCGCGAAGACCTCAACCACACCGGCTCGCACAAGGTCAACAACGCGCTCGGCCAGGCACTGCTGGCCGAGCGGATGGGCAAGACCCGCGTCATCGCCGAGACGGGCGCGGGCTCGCACGGCGTCGCGACCGCCACCGCCTGCGCGCTGACCGGCCTCGCCTGCACCGTCTACATGGGAGAGACGGACATGAAGCGCCAGGCGGTCAACGTGGCGCGGATGCGGCTGCTCGGCGCCGAGGTCGTCCCGGTGACGTCGGGGTCCCGCACCCTCAAGGACGCCATCAACGAGACGTTCCGCGACTGGGTCGCCCGCGTCGAGGACACGCACTACCTGTTCGGCACGGTCGCCGGGCCGCACCCGTTCCCCGCCATGATCCGCGACTTCCAGCGCGTCATCGGCGTCGAAGCGCGCCGCCAGCTCCTGGAGCGGACCGGGCGGCTGCCCGACGCCGCAATCGCTTGCGTCGGCGGCGGATCGAACGCGATCGGCCTGTTCCACGCCTTCCTCGACGACCCCGGCGTGCGGCTGGTCGGCTGCGAGGCCGCCGGCCACGGCGTGGGCAGCGGCGAGCACGCGGCGTCGCTGTCGGCGGGCGAATCGGGTGTCCTGCACGGCTCCCGCTCCTACGTCCTGCAGGACGACGAGGGCCAGATCCGCGAAGCCTGGTCGATCTCGGCCGGGCTCGACTACCCCGGCGTCGGACCGGAACACGCGCACCTGCACGACTCCGGCCGCGCCGGCTACCGCCCGGTCACCGACGACGAAGCGATGCACGCGTTCCGGCTGCTCGCCTCGACCGAGGGCATCGTCCCGGCGATCGAGAGCGCGCACGCGCTGGCCGGCGCCCTCGAGGTCGGCGCCGAGCTCGGCCCGGACGCCCTCCTCCTGGTGAACCTGTCCGGCCGCGGCGACAAGGACCTCGACACGGCCGCCGTCCACTTCGGACTGGAGGAAGCGCGATGAGCCTGCCTCTGCTCACCGAGACCCTCGCCGGGACGAAGGCGGCCGGCCGGGCCGCGCTCATCGCCTATCTGCCCGCCGGCTTCCCGACCGTCGACGGCGGGATCGAGGCGCTCCGGGCCACCCTCGACGCCGGCGCGGACATCGTCGAGGTCGGCCTGCCGCACAGCGACCCGGTGCTGGACGGCCCGGTCATCCAGATGGCCGACGACATCGCGCTGCGCGGCGGGGTCCGGATCGCCGGCGTCCTGCGCACGGTGCGCGAAGTCCACGCGGCCACGGGCAAACCGGTGCTGGTGATGTCGTACTGGAACCCGGTGTCCCGCTACGGCGTCGAGCGGTTCGCCCGCGAGCTGGCCGCGGCCGGGGGCTCGGGCTGCGTGCTGCCGGACCTGCCGGTGGCGGAGTCCGCGTCGTGGCGCCGGCACGCCGCCGAACACGGGCTGGCCACCGTGTTCGTGGTCGCGCCGAGCAGCACGGACGCGCAGCTGGCGGAAACCGTCGCGGCCGGGACCGGGTTCGTCTACGCGGCGGCGCTGATGGGCGTCACGGGCACGCGCGCGTCGGTCGACGAGGCCGCCGGTGTCTTGGTACGCCGTCTCCGCGCGGTCACCGAGCTGCCGGTCTGCGTCGGCATGGGGATCGCGGACGCGGGCCAGGCGGCCGAGGTCGCCGGGTTCGCGGACGGGGTGATCGTCGGATCGGCCCTGGTGAAGACGCTCCTCGAGGCGGACGACGGCGGACCGGCCGCGCTCGGACGGCTCACGCAACGGCTCGCGGCCGGAGTGCGCGGGGCCTGACGGGACCGGTCCGGCGGCCCGGCTTCGGAGCCGCCGGACCGGTACCGTGGTGACCGCCCGGTTCGCCTGCCCGAGGAGGATGCGTGGACCAGCAGGGGTTGGCGACCGTCCCGAGCGCGTGGCCGGTGGACACGACCGTCGAACGGCTCGAGCAGGCCATCACGAGCGCCGGACTCGTCGTGTTCGCCCGGGTCGACCACGCGCGGAACGCCGCCGAGGTCGACCTGCCCCTGCGGCCGACGTTCCTGCTCATCTTCGGCAACCCCCGCGGCGGCACCACGCTCATGCAGGACAACCAGGTCGCCGGCATCGACCTGCCGCTGAAGTTCCTCGTCTGGGAAGACGAGCACGGCCGGACCCAGGTGACCTACAACGAGGTCGAGTGGATCGCCCGGCGGCACGGCCTGTCCCCGGGCACCGCGGACGTCGTCGCGGCGACCGCCGCCGCCGTCGAGCGGCTGGCGCACCACGCGGCGGGGTGAAATTTCAGACCGCCTACGTCAACCGCGTGCCGCGAACGGCAACGAGCCCCCACCTCGCGGCCGGGGCTCGTCAACTGCTGTGACCTGCGGAAATCAGCCGCCGGTCACGCCGTCGCGCGCCGGAGGACCAGCCACGTCGCGCCGCCCAGTGCCAGCGCGAACACCAGTGGATAGACCGTGAACAACGCCAACGACGGCTGGCCGCCGAAGAAGTCGGCGATGGCCGGCCACCAGTTCCGCTTCGCCGTCAGGACCTTGATGCCGGCGATCAGCGCGACCGCGCCGGCGAGGGCCAGGTAGATCCCGGTCTGCCGCCAGCGCTGGAACACCACGCCCGCCAGCACCCCGATCGCGGACACCGCGACCAGCGGTCCACTGTAGACAAGCCACAACGCGAACGGGTTGTGCTCACCCCAGGCCTCCAGCCCGAAGATCCGCGCCTCCCGGCCCCAGCCGCCGGTCGACCGCTCGACGACGTCGAACGCCACCATGACGAGCCCGAGGAGCAGGGCCTGGCCGAGGACGACCAGCGCGGTGGCCGCGGCGAACGTCCGGCGGGTCACGCCCAGCCCCAGCGTGAAGGGGAACACCTGCGTCATCGACTGCAGGTGCGCGGGGCCGACCACGCCCCACAGCGCCGGCAGCAGGTAGATCTCGTGCGCGCCGAGCGCGCCCACGCCGTTGGAGGCGTCGATGCCCCAGCCAAGCAGGGGCAGCACCGCCAGCATGGCCAGCGGGTAGGCGAGCAGGACCGGCCAGTGGACCAGCTGGATCCGCGCGACGTCGAGCACGCGTTTCATCGGGCTTCCTTCCCGGCGGCGACCGGGCCGCCGTGGCCTTGGGTGGTGCGGACGACCAGCTGCTGCAACGAAACCGGCTCGAAGTCCAGCCCGGGCTCGTACCGGTCGCGGGCGCCGGTGAGGGTGACGCGCAGGGCACCGCCGACCCGCTCGCGGTGCAGTTCCTCGTGGCCGGCGGCGAAGCGCTCGACGGCTTCGGCGGGCCCGGTCACCGCGACGGCCTCGCCGCGCAGCGACTCCGCGTCGGTATCGATGAGCACGCGGCCCCGGTCGAGCAGCACGACGTGTTCGATCAGGTCGCTGACCTCGTCGATCAGGTGCGTCGAGAGCACGATCGTGCGCGGGTGCTCGGCGAAGTCGGCGAGCAGCCGGTCGTAGAACAGCTGGCGCGCGACGGCGTCGAGGCCGAGGTACGGCTCGTCGAACAGCGTCAGCTCGGCCCGCGAAGCCAGCCCGATGATCACCCCGACCGCCGAGAGCTGGCCGCGTGACAGCTGGGCGATCCGCCCGCCGGCCGGGACGGCGAAGTCCGCCAGCAGCGCCGCGGCGCAGGCCTCGTCCCAGTTCGGGTAGAGCAGTCCCGCGGCCCGCAGCGCGTGCTTCACGCGGAACTTCTCCGGGTAGTGCTGGCTTTCCTTGACGAAGCAGACCCGCGCAAGCACATCGGCGTTCTCGTACGGGTGCTGCCCGAAGACCTCCACCGTGCCGCCGGTCGCGAAGTCCTGCCCGGTGAGGATCCGCATCAGCGTGGTCTTGCCGGCGCCGTTGCGGCCCAGCAGGCCGTGGATCGTGTTTCCGGCGAGTTCGAGGCTGACGCCGTCGAGCGCGGCGAGGGGGCCGTAGCGCTTGGTCACCCCGGTCGTGCGCACCACGTTCATCGCTGCGGCTCCCAGACGTCGATCAGCTTCTTGATCTCCTCGGCACCCAGGCCGAGCTTGCCCGCCTCCGCCATCAGCGGGGCGACGAACTGCCGCGTGAAGTCCCGCCGCCGCCGCTCGAGCAGCTGCGAGCGGGCGTCCGTGGCGACGAACATGCCGATGCCTCGTCTCTTGTAGAGGATCCCGTCGGCGACGAGCTGGTTGATGCCCTTGGCCGCGGTCGCCGGGTTGATCCGGTGAAAGGCCGCGAGCTCGTTGGTGGAGGGCACCTGCGTGTCCGCGGCCAGGCTGCCGTCGACGATCGAGTTCTCGATCTGCTCGGCGATCTGCAGGAACAGCGGGCGTCCGTCGTCCTTCACGCCGACCACCGCACGAGGCGGTTCGTCGGTTCATTACTCATGTAACCAACCATGGAGCCTCGGACGGCTCCTGTCAAGGCCGCGTCACCGCGGCGGCACCCGTGCTCACGCGGACCCCGGGCTGCGGCGGGCCGGCCCGAGTTGGGGCGTGACGCCCCGCGTGCGCTGCGGCCCCACCGGGACACCCGCGCGACGGGCGCGCGGACGCCATCGCGGTCCCGCGGCCCACGGCTTCGACCCCGCGCGGCATCTTCGTGGCGGTCGATCGTCGACTACTACGGCGTCGAACGGTTCGGGACGCCCACGCAGTGGCTGAACAACACGATCGCCGGCGACTACGGGAACCTGGCGGCGGACCTGGACGGCGAAGGGGACACCGACGTGATCGGCCTGTTCGACGTGCCCACCCTGGCCGCCCGATCGAACGGCACCGCGACGCTGCCGCTGACGGCGTGGGCCCCGCCCATCCGCGGCGGGAAGGCGACTCTGGCGGCCGACGCGACCGGGGACGGCAAGGCCGACTTCATCCTCGTCGACGCGGACGGCACGAGGGTGGTGCCGGGCACCGCGAACCGCTGGTTCGACCCTCCCGCGCAGTGGACGACGACTCCCTTCTACAGCACCAAGAAGACCCTCACCGCGGACGTCGACGCCGACGGCGACGCGGACCTGATCGCCGTCAACGACACCGACGTCCGGGTGCTGCGCTCGCAGTAGAAAAAGCCGGGCCCGGCCGGCCACCCCCGTTCAGCCCGTCAGGTCGCCTTCGCGTTCGTTGCGTTGCGCGTAGTGGGCCAGCTTGTCCTCGTCCACCGTCACGCCCAGCCCCGGCCCGGACGGCACCCGCAGCCGGCCGGCGACCAGCTCCAGCGGCTCGACGATGTCGTCCTCGTGCAGGTAGTACATGCTGTCGATCGCCCTCGACAGCACCGGCGTGCTCGCGACGACCGCCAGGTGCGCGGCCGTCGCGATGCCGAGCTCGCCGCCGCTGTGCAGGTTCATCCCGAGGCCGAACGTCTCGCAGTGCGCGGCCAGCGCCTTCGTCGCCGCGATCCCGCCCCACTTGTAGACGTCGCCGTGGATCACGTCGACCGCGCCGAGCCGGACCGCCGGCGCGAACTCCTCGAAGCGGACCACGCACATGTTGGTGCACAACGGGATCCGCACCTTCGCGCGCACCTGGGCCATCCCCTCGATGCCGACGCAGGGGTCTTCGAGGTACTCCAGGTCCAGCTCCTCCATCGCCAGCCCGGCGCGGATCGAGTCGGGGACCGACCACGCCGCGTTCGGGTCGACGCGCAGCTCCACGTCCGGCAGGGCGTTCCGCAGCTCGCGCATGATCGCGACGTCGCCGCGGACGTCGGTGGTGCCCTTGAGCTTCACCGCCGTGAACCCGCCCTGTGCGACGACCTTCGCCGCGTGCTCGGCGATCCCCTGGGCCAGCTCGCGGCCCGACGCGCCGGGGGCGTCGGCGCGCGTGACGAGCGCCGTGATCGGCACGTCGTCGCGGACCCGGCCGCCGAGCAGGTCGGTCACGGACTGCCCGGTGACGTGCCCGATCACGTCCCAGCACGCGACGTCGAGGGCGGCCAGCGCCGCGTAACCCAGGTAGCCGTGGAAGAACGGCACCATGTGGTGGCGCCGGTGGAACGCCTCGAGCGCGAACGGGCTCTGCCCCACCAGCTCCGCGCCGAGCTTGCGGACGAGCTCGGCGACCGGGCGGCCCCACATGGTCTCGCCCCAGCCGGTCACGCCGGTGTCGGTGCGCAGCCGCACCACTGTGCGGGTTTCGCCCGTCTTGGTCTCGAACGAGCTGGTGAACGGGTTGGTCAACGGCAGGTTCACGACCCGGACGTCGACTTCGGTGATCTTCATGCCTCCCCTTCGGCGTGGGTTGCGCGGGTGGCCGCGTCGAACGCGCGGATCGCGTCGACGACGGCGGTCACCCGGTCTTCGAGCAGGTCGGCGCCGCCTTCCGCGGTCGCCTCGGTGGCGTCGTCGGTGCTGCCGCCGGCGCGGGCCCATTCGCCGTGGCGTTCGGCGGTCAGGCCCGGGTACGGCGGCTCGGCGAACAGCGGCGGTGGCATCACGTCGGGCCGCGGCTCGCGCGGTCCGACCAGGTCCGGGTGCGCGGCGAGCATCAGCGACGTCTCGTAGTGCCCCGCGTGCCCGGGCGAGCCGCTGTGCTCGCCGAGCGAGAAGTAGGAGCACGCGCCGAGAGCGACGTCGGCGCGCAACGCGTACTCCTTGACGGCCAGGCGCATGATCTCGTCGTTGCCGCCGTGGCCGTTGACCACGAGGACGCGCCGGAACCCGCTGGCGACCAGGGAGTCCAGGACGTCGGCGAGCACCGCTTGCAGCGTCGCCGCGCGCAGCGACACCGCGGCGGCGAACAGGTGGTGCGGGCTGTGGCCGAACGGCAACGCGGGCAGCCGCACCGCGGCCGGTTCGCCGCCGAGACGCTCGAGCGCGCGGTCGGTGACGGCCTCGGCGAGCATCGTGTCGGTGCCCATCGGCAGGTGGCCGGCGTGCTGTTCCTGCGAGCCGATCGGCAGCACGGCGATCGCCGTCCGCGCCGCCGAGCGCACCTCCCGCCAGGTCATCCCGGTCAGTCCGGGCATCTGCTCTCCCCTCTCTCGGCCGGTCGTGGCATCGTGGCCCCATGAGCACCGGCGAACGCCCGGCCCTGCGGCTGGTCCCGGCGCCGGCCACGACCGAGGCCGGCGGCCCGCTGCTGGGTGCCGTCGAGCTGCTGCCCGGCCGGGTCCGGGCGGCGCTGGTCGAGCTGTCCGGCGCGGTCGTGTGGCGCGCGGAAGCGACGTACCCGCGCGACACCGCGGACCGGGCCGAAATCGACGCGGCGCTGGCGTCGGTCGCGAAGTTCCCCACCCGGCCGGCCGGCGTCGGGGTGGCCGCGGCCGGGCTGGTCGACGCCGCGGCGGGCGTGATCATCGAAGTCAGCGAAGTGCCCGCGCTGCACGGGTATCCGGTCGCGGACTTCCTGTCCACTGTGTCCGGTGTGCCGGTCCACGTCGAGCACCGGGCGCGGCTGCAGGTGCTCGGCGACCGCTGGTTCGGCGAAGGCCGCGGCCGCACCGCGTTCGCGTCCGTCTCGACCGGCGAGGTGCTGGGCGTGGGCATCCTCTACGCGGGCGAGGTACTGGCCCCGCCGGGCGGCCGCAGCGGCGCGCACATGACGGTCGCGGCGAGCGGCCGCCCCTGCACGTGCGGCGCGCGGGGCTGCTGGAAGACGGTGGCGACGACGCCGTGGCTGCGCGCCGAGGCCGCGCGCCGGGGGCTGAGCGCGCAGTCGGTGCGCGAGCTGGCGGGGCATCCCTTGCTCGACGAGTACGCGGCCAACATCGCGCTCGGGCTGGTGAACATCCAGCAGCTGTTCGCCCCGGGCCTGTTCGTGCTGCACGGCGAGGCCGCGGACGGCGGCGAGCACTTCCGCTCGCGCATCGAGGAACGGCTGCGGGAGGACTCGTCGTGGGCGAGTGGCGCGGAGCCACCCCGGGTGGTGGTGAGCCCCGGCCCGGCGGACGACGTCGCCCTGCTCGGCGGCGCGGGGCTCGTGCTCTCGCACCACTGAGGCCGTCACGCCGACACCCGCCGGCGCGCCAGCCGCGGGTTCGGCGACGCGTCCCAAGAAATCGCCGGCCGCGCCGGGCTCCAGCTCCGCCACCACCGCCCCACTCACGCCGACACCCGCCGGCGCGCCAGCCGCGGGTTCGGCGACGCGTCCCAAGAAATCGCCGGCCGCGCCGGGCTCCAGCTCCGCCACCACCGCCCCACTCACGCCGACACCCGCCGACGCGCCAGCCGTGGATCCGGATTAGGCACCGCGTCCAGCAAACTGCGCGTGTACTCGTGCGACGGTGCCCGGAACAGCTCCCCCGCCGGCGCCAGCTCGACGATCTTCCCCGCGCGCATCACCGCGACCCGGTCCGCGATCTGCTGCACCACCGCGAGGTTGTGCGACACGAACACGTACGTCAGGTCCAGCCGCTTCTGCAAGCCCGCCAGCAGGTCCAGAACCTGGGCCTGCACCGACACGTCCAGCGCGCTGGTCGGCTCGTCGAGCACCACCAGCCGCGGCTCCAGCGCCAGCGCCCGCGCGATCGAGATGCGCTGGCGTTGCCCACCCGAAAACTCGTGCGGGTAGCGGTCCTGCACCTGCGGCGGCAACCCCACCGCGTCCAGCAGCTCCGCGACGCGCTCGCGTACCCGGGCACGTCCCCGGCGGCCACGCAACGCCGCGTCGTGCGTCACCAGGGGCTCGGCCACGATCGCCGTCACGCGCAGGCGCGGGTTCATGCTCGAATAGGGGTCCTGCAGCACCACCTGCATCTCGCGCCGCACCTTCCGCAGCCGGCGCGGCGGCAGGGCCGACAGATCCTCGCCGTCGAAGCAGACCGTGCCCGCCGTCGGCTCGGCCAGCCGCAGCAGCAGGCGGGTCAGCGTCGTCTTGCCGCTGCCGGACTCCCCCACCACGGCCAGGGTTTCGCCCGCGACGACGTCGAGGTCGACACCGTCCACAGCGGACAGTGCGCCGTAGTCCTTGCGCAGCCCGCGGATCTCGACCAGGTTCGTCATGCCCGCTCCAGCTTCGGTGTCGCACGCAGCAGTTCGCGCGTGTAGTCCTCGCGCGGTGCCTCGAACAGCGGCACCACGTCCCCGGTCTCCACGACCCGTCCGTCGTTCATGACCACGACCCGGTCGGCGACTTCGGCGACGACACCGAGGTCGTGGGTGATGAGCAGGATCGCCATGCCGTGCCGCCGCTGCAGGTCCACCAGCAGCTCGAGGATCTGGGCCTGCACGGTGACGTCCAGCGCCGTCGTCGGCTCGTCGGCGATGAGCACCCGCGGCCGGCCGACCAGCGCCATCGCGATCATCACGCGCTGGCGCAGTCCGCCGGAAAGCTGGTGCGGGTACTGGGAAGCCCGCCGCTCGGGGTCCGGGATCCCGGCTTCCGCCAGCGCGGCGACGGCGGCCGTCCGCGCGGCAGCCCGCGACGCGCCCCGGTGCTTCCGGACGACCTCGGCGACCTGGGCTCCGACGCGCTTCACCGGGTTCAGGCTCGTCATCGGGTCCTGGAACACCATGGCGACGTCGTTCCCGCGGATCTTGCGCAGCTCCTTTTCGGGCAGCCGCAGGACATCGCGGCCGTCCAGGAGCACCGAGCCGCCCGCGTAGACGCACGGCGGCTCGGGGTTGATCCGCAGGACCGACAGCGCCGTCGCCGTCTTGCCGCTGCCGGACTCCCCCACCAGCGCCAGGGTCTCGCCTTCGGCCACCGACAGGCTCACGCCGTCGACGGCGGTGACCGCACCGGTGTCGACGTGGAACTCGACGCGCAGGTCGTTGATCTCCAGCAGGCTCATGAGCGGTACGCCTTCGGGTCCGCGACGTCGCGCAGCACGTCGCCGGTGATGTTGACGGACAGCGCGGTGAGCATCAGCGCGATCCCGGGGAACACGGCCACCCACCACGACGTGCCGAGGTACAGCTGGCCGTCGGCGAGCATGCCGCCCCAGGTCACGGTCTGCTTCGGCACGCCGAGGCCGAGGTAGCTCAGGGACGCCTCCGCCACGATCGCCGCGGCGACGTGCAGGGTGCCGATGGTCGCCAGCGGCGCCAGCACGTTGGGCAGCAGGTGCCGCCGCATGATCGTGAGGTCGGTGACGCCGATCGCGCGTGCTTCGGTGACGAACTCCCTGGTGCGCAACGAAAGCACCTCGGCGCGAATCACGCGGGCGTAGGACACCCAGCCGGTGAAGCCGAGCACCAGGACGACGTACCAGAGGCCGGAGCCGAGGAACCCGACGATGGCCAGTGCGAGCAGGATCGACGGGAACGCGAGCTGGATGTCGGCCAGCCGCATGAGGATCCGGTCGAACCAGCCGCCGAGGAACCCGGCGACCAGGCCGATCGCCGCACCGACGATCCCGGCGAGCAAGGCCGCGCAGGCGCCGACGAGCAGCGAGACGCGGGCGCCGTAGCAGAGCCGGGACAGGATGTCGCGGCCCAGCTGGTCGGTGCCGAGCAGGTGCGAGGCGTCGCCGCCGACCGCCCACGCGGGTGGGTGCAGCCGCACCAGCAGATCCTGCGCGCCCGGGTCGTAAGGCGCGATCAGCGGCGCGAACAGGGCGACGAGGACCATGAGCGTGAGCACGGCGAGGGCGACGACGCCCAGCTTGCTGCGCAGCACGGCCCGCACCGCGTTCGGGCGGGCGGCCCGGGCCGCCGGGACAGCGATGGCGGTCATGCGGTCACCCTCACCCTCGGGTCGAGCAGCGTGTAGGAGAGGTCCACCAGCAGGTTCACCACGACGAACGTGGCGGCGAAGAACAGCACCGCGGCCTGGACCAGGGGGAAGTCGCGGTTCTGGATGGCCTCGACGGTGAGCCGGCCGAGGCCGGGCCAGGAGAACACCTGCTCGGTGAGGATCGCGCCGCCGAGCAGCGAGCCGACCTCCAGCCCGACGACCGTGACCACCGGCAGCGCGGCGTTGCGCAGGCCGTGCGCGAACACGACACCGCCGGTGCCCAGGCCTTTCGCGCGGGCGGTGCGGATGTAGTCGGCGCCGAGCACGTCGATCAGCGACGTCCGCAGCAGCCGCGCGATCACCGCGACCGAGTACACGGCCAGGGTCACCGCGGGCAGCACCAGGTGCTCGAAGCCGCCGTAGCCGGAGGCTGGGAGAACCTGCAGCCGGACGGCGAAGACGAGGACCAGCAGGATCCCGACCCAGAACGCCGGGGTCGACTGGCCGACGAGGACCCCGGTCATCACGCCGGTGTCGCCCGCGCGGCCCCGGCGCAGCGCGGCGAACGTGCCGGCCGGGACCGCGACCAGCAGGGCCAGCAGCAGGGCCGCGCCGGCCAGCTCCAGCGTCGCCGGGACGCGGGCGAGCAGCACGTCGGCGACCGGCTGGTCGTAGACGAGCGACGTGCCCAGGCGCAGCCGCGGCAGGCCGCCGAGGTAGTCGAGGTACTGGGTGAGCAGCGGCCGGTCGAGCCCCAGGCTCGCGCGCAGCGTGGCCTCCTGCGCGGCGGTGGCGTCCGGCGGCAGGATCAGCTTCACCGGGTCGCCGGAGAGGCGGACCAGGAAGAACGCGGCCGTGGCCACGAAGAACAGCACGACGACGGCGGTCAGCACCTTGGTGACGACCGTGCGCAGCACGCCGGTGCCGGCCGCCGGGCGGCGGGTGAGGGCGACGGTCGTCACGCGGCCACCTCGGCTTTCGCCATGTTCAGCACGCCGACCACACCCGGTGTCCACTGTGGACGCGTGTTGACCGCGCAGACGCTGTCGATCTGGTAGAGGAACACGAACGGCGCCTCCTGCTTGAGAAGCTGCTGCAGGCCGGTGAAGGCCCGCTGCCGGTCGGCGGGCACGAGCGACTGCTCTTCGGCGTCGACCAGGCGGTCGGCTTCGGCGTTCTGCCACCGGCTCTGGCGCCGGTCGTGGCGGACGTTGGACTGCACGAGGCTTTCGGCGTCGAGCGTCCAGCCGGTGCTGGCGGCCAGGTAGATCGGGCCGAGGGCGCCGCGGTTGCTGGAGGTGAGCCGGCTGCTGTACGTGCCCGCGTCGACCAGGTCCACGCGGGCCCGGACGCCGACGCGGGCGAGCAGGCCGGAGATCGCCTCGGCGAGGTTGCCGTCGGCGGTCTGCGCGGTGAGCGAAGTGTCGAAGCCGTCCGGGAAACCGGCCTCGGCGAGCAGCTGCTTCGCCAGGCCGACGTCCCGGGTGAACGGCGCGATCGACGGGTCGAAGCCGAACGACTCGCGCGGGAACATCGTCGGCACCTCGCGGGCCTTGCCGTCGAGCACCGCCTTGATCAGCAGCGGCACGTCGACGGCGTGGTTGAGCGCCCGGCGGACGCGCACGTCGCGCAGCGGGCCGCTGGTGGTGTCGAGGGACAGGTACGACGTGCGGATGCCGGGGAAGTTCCGGATGGCGACGCCCTTGTAGCCCTTCAGCTGCAGGGCGGCGTCCGGGGTCAGGTTGGCGACGATGTCGACCTCGTCGCTCTGCAGGGAGGCCAGCGCCGACGACGGGTCGGCCATCGGGAGGAACACCAGCTCGTCGTAGGCCGGCTTCCCGCCCCAGTACGCGGGGTTCGCGCGCATCCGCAGCCGGTGGTCGCGCTGGAACTCGACGAACGTGAACGGGCCGGTGCCGACCGGGTGCTTCGCGAACCCGGCGTTGCCGACCTGCTTGAGGTAGCCGGGCGGCACGGCGACGCCGCCGAACAGCGACACCTTCGCCGGGATGATCGGGTCGGGCTGGGCGCAGCGCAGGTCCACGGTGAGCGCGTCGACCGCGACGGCCCGCTTGACGTAGCGCAGCTCGACGATCGGCGACTTCGTGGCGGGGTCGAGCAGGCGGTTGATGCTGAAGGCGACGGCGTTGGCGTCGCACGGTTCGCCGTTGTGGAACTTGACGCCGGGACGCAGCTTGAAACGCCAGGTCAGCGGGTCGGGCGAGGACCACTCGAGGGCGAGACCGGGCGTGAGCCGGTTGTCCGGCCCGCGGGTGGTGAGCGTGTCGAACATGTTGGTCAGCACGTTCATCGAGGTCATGTCGCCCTGCTTCTGCGGGTCGAGCGTCTTCGGGTCCGACGTCTGCGCGACCCGCAGCACGCCGCTGGTGGCGCCGACGGCGGTTCCGCACGCGGACAGCAGTCCCGGCAGGGCCAGCGCGGGGAGCGCGAGCCCGCCGAGCCTCAGAGCGTCGCGGCGCGACAGTGGGGACACGGCGCCTCCTTTCCGTCTCACGGAAGAGCGTTCCGTCAGATGGAACGCGATTGCGCTAAGCTAGGCGCCGTGAACAACGCTGTCAACGCTTCCCCCGGCTCGCGGGGCGCGGTCGAGAAGGCCCTGGAGGTGCTCGCGACGCTCGCGGGCCCCGGCGGGCCACACCGGCTGGCCGACCTGGCGCAGGCCTGTGACCTGCCGAAACCGACCGCGCACCGGATGCTGCAGACGTTCACCGAGGCCGGGTACGCCGTCGGCGCGGGCAGCGGGCACTACGCCGTGGGACCGCGGCTGCTGGGGCTCTCGGCGGCGGCGCTCGCCGGCCTGAAGCCGGCCCGGCCCGTGCTGGCGGACCTGCAGCGGCGGACCGGCCACACGGTGCACTACGCGGTGCGCCACGGCGACCGGGCGGTCTACGTCGAGAAACTCGAGCCGGAGCAGGCGTACCAGCTCAACACCCGGCCGGGCGGCGAGGTGCCGCTGTACTGCACGGCGGTCGGCCGCGCGATCCTCTCGCGCCTGCCCGAGTCCGAAGTGGACGCTGTCCTCCGCGCCCCTCTCGAGGCGCGTACGGCGAAGACGGTGACCGACCCGGCGTCGCTGCGGGCCGAGCTGGCCACCGCGGGCAGCGCGGGGTACGTGGTCGACGACGAGCAGTTCGAGGCGCACGTGCGCTGCCTGGGTGCCCCGGTGCTGGACGCCGGCGGCGCGGTGCTGGGCGCGGTGAGCGTGTCCGGGCTGACGTTCACGCTGCAGCCGTCGAGCTACGACGTGCTGGGCCCGCTGGTGGCGGAGGCGGCGAACCGGCTCTCGGCGGTGCTCGCCGGGACGGCGTTGCGAGCGGTCGATGCTCGCTGAGCTGCTGGCCCGCGCCCGGGACGCACGGGTCTTCTCGGCGGCGGCGTGGTCGGTCGGCACGGCGGACAGCGTGCTCGACCAGGGCGTGCTGGGCACGCGCCGGTGGGACGGGCCGCCGGTCACCGAGGCGAGCCGCTGGGACCTGGCGTCGGTCACCAAACCGGTGGTCGGCCTGGCGGTGGCGGCACTGGCCGAGCGCGGCGCACTGTCCCTGGACGACCCGCTGTCCCGGCACCTGCCGTCGTACCGCGGGACCGACAAGGCGTCGATCACCGTGCGGCAGCTGCTGACCCACACGTCGGGCCTGCCCGGCGGAACGCCGTTGTGGCGCACGTTCCCGACACGGACGGCGTTGCTGGAAGCGATCCGGACGACCCCGCTGCCGGCCCCGCCCGGCAGCCGCGTCGAGTACTCGTCGCAGGGGTTCATCCTGCTGGGCCTGATCGCCTCGGCGGCGTCGGGACAGCCGCTGGATCGCCTGGTCAGGGACCTGGTGACGGGACCGGCGGGCATGCCGGGCACGACGTTCGGCCCGGTGGCCGACGCGGTGGCGACGGAGGACTGCCCGTGGCGCGGCCGGGTCGTCACCGGCGAGGTCCACGACGAGAACGCGGTGGTCCTGGGCGGCATCTGCGGGCACGCGGGCCTGTTCGCGCCGCTGGCGGACGTGGCAAGCCTGGGCCGGACCCTGGCGGCGGGCGCGTCCCCGCTGCTGAAGCCGGAGACGCACGCGGAGATGATCGCGTGCCACACGCGCGGGTTGCGCCGCGGCCTGGCGTGGCAGGGCCTGGACGTCCCGGGCTCACCGGTCGGCACGGCGCTACGGCCGGATTCCTACGGCCACACGGGTTTCACGGGCACGAGCCTGTGGGTGGAGCCCGGTCGGCGCCGGTACTACGTGCTGCTGACCAATCGGGTGCACCCGAGCCGGACCCAGGACGTGTCGACAGTCCGCCAGGCGTTCCACGACACCGCGGCGCGCCTCGGGTAGGCGAACTCGCGGCTTTCGCCCGCGGTCCGGGCAGCCAGGCGCACGCGTGCCGGCCGCCGCACGCCGCCGATGACCCGCCCGCGCCGCAGCCGGGCGTCGGCGCCGTGATCCAACCAGGATCCAATCGGGCCCCGCGATACTCGCCGTCACGTGCAGCGTGATCATGGGGAGCCGCTATGACTCAGACCAAGTTCGATGTGCCCGCGAGCGTCGGGCTGACCGCCTTCGCGGCCTGCTCGGCGCGGGCCGTCGAGGGCAGCCGGCCGGATCGGTTGATGGAAGACCCGTTCGCCGCCGGCTTCATCCACGGTGCGAAGCTCGACACCGGGCTTCCGCTGACCGTCGACGAGGTCGAGCGCGAGTCGATGCTCTCGTCGCGGTTCGCCGGTGTGCGGACGCGGGTGTTCGACGACTTCCTCCGCCAGGCCGCCGGCGACGGTGCCGACCAGGTCGTGATCCTCGCCGCGGGCCTCGACGCCCGGGCGTTCCGGATGCCGTGGACCGCCGGGATCGACGTCTACGAGGTCGACCACCCGGACGTCCTCGACTTCAAGGACGCCGTGCTCGGCGACATCGGCGCCGAGCCGCCGTGCCGGCGGCACGTGGTCCGGGCCGATCTGGCCGGGGACTGGGGTGCGGTGCTCGACGCCGCGGGGTTCGACCCGCGGCGCAAGACCGCGTGGATGGCCGAAGGTCTGCTGCCCTACCTCGGCGCCCGGGAAGAGGGCGACCTGCTGCGGACCCTCGGCGCCCGGTCGCTGCCGGGCAGCCGCGTGTGCCTCGAGTACATGCCACCGGACGTCGTCGCGACCTTCCGCGACCACCCGCGGCTGGAGGTCACGAGCGACACCCTCGGCGTGCCCATCCGGGAGATGTGGAACGCCGAACCGCGCGAGGACACCGCCGGCCTGCTGGACGGGCTCGGCTGGCGCGTCGGGTTCCGGTCGCTCGGCGACTGCGCGCGTGCGCTGGGCACGCCGCTGGGCGACGAGTTCGCGACCCCCGGCGACGACTTCACCGACAGCATGGCGCGCTGCGGCTACCTGACCGGTGAGCTGACCCGCTGATCCGGCCGGCGGAAGTGCGGGACACGGCGCGAAAACCGCCGTGCCCCGCATTTCCGCGTCCGTCCACAGTGGACTCTCATGGTGGCGGGGCTCACAGCGGGACGGGAGTTGCTCGTCTCGTCACCGTGCTGCTACTGTTCGTGGAATGACGACCCCCGTGCACGCAGCAGTCATACTCTGACGCTGGTTCGCCGCCTTCCGGCGCAAGCGATCGGCTGACCACCCGCCGTCCTTGCTCTTGTCGTACCCCGGAATCCGCGAACCGTTCGTGCCCACTTTCGTCGATCGTGAACGCTGACTCGTTCCTGTTCGCCGTGGCGCGTGGTTCCTTCATGCTCCCGTAGGAACGGACTTCATGTCTCACTCCCCGTCCGGCGACACCGCCGGCAAGCTCGATCGTGACGTGCTCAAGGTCGCCGCCGTCGTCGTGCTCGGCTCGATCATGGCGATTCTCGACACCACCGTCGTCAACGTCGCACTGCAAGAACTCACCGTCCAATTCCGGACTTCCTTCGACACCATCCAGTGGATCTCCACCGGGTACCTGCTCGCGCTGGCCGCGGTCATCCCGGTGACCGGCTGGGCGTCCGACCGCTTCGGCACCAAGCGCCTCTACCTCGTCGCGCTGTCGGTGTTCCTGCTCGGCTCGGTGCTCGCCGGGCTGTCGTGGAACATCGAGTCCCTGATCGGATTCCGTGTCCTGCAAGGACTCGGCGGCGGCATGCTGATGCCCGCCGGGATGACCATGCTCACCAGGGCGGCCGGGCCGCAGCGCGTCGGCCAGGTGATGGCGCTGCTCGGCGTGCCGATGCTGCTCGGCCCGATCGGCGGCCCGATCCTCGGCGGCTGGCTCGTCGACACGGTGTCCTGGCGCTGGATCTTCTTCATCAACGTCCCCATCGGACTGGTCGCGCTCTGGGCGACCACGGCGTTCCTGCCGAAGGACCGCCCCGAGCGCACGGACCGCTTCGACTTCCCCGGCATGCTGATGCTTTCGCCCGGGCTCGCCCTCCTGCTCTACGGCGTGGCGAACGTCCCGGGTGCCGGCGGCGTGAGTCACCCGAAGGTGTGGCTGCCGGTCGGGCTGGGCGTGGTCCTGGTCGCCGGGTTCGTCGTGCGGGCCACCAGGATCCCGAATCCCCTGCTCGACCTGGGCCTGTTCCGCGACCGGACGTTCTCGGTGGCCGTGCTGGCGATGGCGTTCTTCTCGGTGTCGTTCTTCGGCGTGATGCTGCTGTTCCCCAGCTACTTCCTGCTGGTGCGCGGGGAGTCGGCCCTCTGGGCCGGGCTCCTGATGGCACCGCAGGGAATCGGCGCGATGCTCACGATGCCCGTCGCCGGCAAGCTCGCCGACCGGGTCGGCGCCGGCAAGGTGATCCTGCCCGGCATTCTGGCCATCGCCGCCGGGCTGGCGCTGTTCGCCGGCGTCGGCGCCGAGACGCCGTACTGGCAGCTGCTGGCCGCGTTGTTCGTCGTCGGCCTCGGGGTCGGCGCGGCCATGATGCCGATCATGGTCGCCGCGCTGCAGACGTTGCGGCACCGGGACGTCGCCCGCGCTTCGACGGCGACGAACATCATCCAGCAGATGTTCGGGGCCATCGGCTCGGCCGTCATGTCGATCATCCTCGCCGGCGTGCTCGCGGCGAAGTTCGGCGTGCCGACCAGCCAGGGACAGCTGGCCGCGGGTGCCGCGCTCGCCGACCCGGCGACCCACGACGCCGCCGCGACGGCCGCCGCCGGCTCGTTCGGCACGGCGTTCACCTGGGGGCTCGTCTTCATGGTGGTGTCCGCGGTGCCGGCCGCCCTGCTCCTGCGGAGGGCGCCGGGCCGGGCCGAGCGCGCACCTGAAATGGTGGACGTGCCAGCTCAGGAAACCGCGGTTTAGGGGGAAGTCATGCTCGTCCGCTGGGTCGAGGACGGCGAGGAGCGGACCGCCGGATGGCGGTCGGAGAACAACGCGCCGGCGCCGGTGGTGGTCGTCGTGGGCGACGACGACCTCACCGCCGACGAGGCCTACCGCCTGGCCGTCGACGGCACGTCCGTGTTGTGGCGCGGTGACTTCCAGAACGCGCGGCAGCTGCTGAAGGCCGTGGGCAGGCGGGTCGACCGGGCGGGCAAGCGGCGCCCGGCGAAGAACGCCACCGAGGCGTTCCACCTGCACCGCCAGCGGCAGGCCCGGCAGGCCCAGCTGCTGGGCCGGCTGCTCGTGCCCGTTGACCCCGGGCACGTCGTCCCCCTGCGCCGGGCGCCCGACGTGCGGGAGGCGTGCACCGAGGCCTACGGCCCGGCGGAGGAGGCCTCGGTCGTGTCGCTGCGCGAGCTGCTCGGCGTGATCGGCGCGCACGAGTGGCGGCGCAAGGGGGTCGAGGTGCCCGGGCTCGGCGCTCGCATCCACCCGCACTACGGGGTGTTCTCGCCGGCCCGCGGCGAGTACGTCGACCTCGTGGCGGCGGCGCCGCTCCCGTCGACCAGGCTGGCGTTCGACATCGGGACCGGCTCCGGCGTGCTCGCCGCGGTGCTGCTCGCCCGCGGGGTGGAATCCGTGGTGGGCACGGATTCCGACCAGCGGGCGCTGGACTGCGCCCGGGACAACCTCGACCGGCTCGGGTTCGGCGGCCGCGCGCGGCTCGAGCGGGCCGACCTGTTCCCGCCCGGCGAGGCGCCCCTGGTCGTCTGCAACCCGCCGTGGCTGCCGGCCAAGCCGACGTCGCCGATCGAGCACGCGGTGTACGACCCGGGCAGCCGGATGCTCCGCGGCTACCTGGATCGGCTGGGCAAGCACCTCGAACCCGGCGGCGAGGGCTGGCTGGTGCTGTCGGACCTCGCCGAGCACCTCGGGCTGCGCTCGCGTGACGAGCTCCTCGAAGCGTTCGGCGCCGCCGGGCTGAAGGTGCTCGGAAAGACCGACACCCGGCCGCGCCACCCCCGCGCGTCCGATCCGGACGATCCGTTGCACGCCGCGCGTTCGGCCGAGGTCACTTCACTCTGGCGGCTCGCCGCGGACCACTGAACGGCACACGGAAATCGCCGCGGTTATCCGGTTGACAGAAGAAAGGCGGATGTGACATTCGACAATAATCTGCTGCAACTCCAGGTGAGGGTCGGTTCACCCCATCGGGCGATGGCACGCGAATCGTTACCGCGTAACGTTGAAACAGACGGCGCGGTGGGGGAATTTCGTTCGCGCGGATTTCCTCGTACGCGTTGATTCGCGGCGATGGGGGTTTATCAGTGGTACACAATAGTTTTACGGGCGGCGCTTGTCGCGCCCATTCGGTCGCGCTGGGGCGAGGCCGGACCATTCTGCCCGGTCCACATCCGAAAGACACGTCCTCGGGCTGCGCGGCCGCGGTCGCGCCTCGCGCACCGCGTTTCGAACTGCTCGGCCCGCTCGCCCTGAAGGTGGGCGATCTCGACGTCACGCCGACCGCGCCACGCCTGCGTGCGGTGCTGTCGTTGCTGGTGCTCAACGCCAACCGGGTCGTCCCGACGTCGGTGTTCCTCGACGAGCTCTGGGACGGCGCGGCGCCGCCGAGTGCGCGCGGCACCCTCCAGACCTATGTGTTCCACCTGCGCAAACTGTTCGAGCAGGTCCTCGGCGAGTCGTCCAAGCACGTGATGCGGGAAGTGCTCGTCACGCACATGGACGGCTACCTGATCCGCGTCGGGGACGGCCAGTTCGACGTGCGCGAGTTCGAATGCCTCGTCGACCGGGGCGCCTTCGAGCTCGCCGCCGGCGAGGTGGAGCAGGCGTCGGCCACGCTGCGGCGGGCGCTCGACCTGTGGCGCGGGCCGATCAGCGTCGACTGGTCGGTCGGGACCAAGGCCCGCGCGCACGCCGCCCGGCTCGACGAGGGCCGCTACCGCGCCCTGCTGATGTTCCTCGAGGCCGAGCTCTGCGCGGGGCGGCACCTCGAAGTGGTCGGTGAGCTCGCATCGCTGCAGGTGGAGGCGCCTTCCCAGCAGACCGTGCACGCGATGTTCATGATCGCGCTGCACCGCAGCGACCGCACGTCCGGGGCGCTGTCGGTGTTCCGCCGGCTCGCCGAGCGGATGCGCGAGGACCTCGGGCTCCGGCCGTCCGGGCGGCTGCAGTCGCTGCACCGGGCGCTGCTCGCCGAAGACCCGCTGCTCGACGACCGGCGCCTGCGGATCGAGCCGCTCCTCGATCAGCTCGCCGCGAAGTGGTGAGCGGCGGCTCGTCGCTGCCGCGGGTCGGCAAGGTGGTGCTGGTCGATGTCGGGATTCCGTACGCGGTCTACCTGGCACTCAGCCGGCTGGGGGTCTCCCCCGTGGTCGCGCTCGTCGTCGCCGGCGGGGTGTCCCTGGTCCGGGTCGCGATCGGCTACGCCACCGACCGCACCGTCAGCGCGCTGGCCGTGCTGGTCCTGGTGCGGTTCGGGCTCGGGGTGCTGCTGGGTGTCCTGTCGGGGGACGCACGCGTCGTCCTGGTCAAGGACTCGCTGGTGACCGCTTCGGTGGGGCTGGCCGCGCTGGTCTCGCTGTTCCTGGCCAGACCGCTGACCTATTACATCCGGCGCGATTTCAGCGGCGACCGGAAATCCTGGGAAGAATCGTGGGCGCGGTCCGCCGAATTCCGCCGGACGAACCGCTTGACCACCGCGGTGTGGACGGCGGGATTGCTGGCCGAGTCCGCGGCCAGAATCGGGCTGGCGTTCTGGACGCCACTCGACATCGCCACGCTGGTGTGCCCGGCAATGGGCGCGGCCTCGATTCTCGCCCTCATCGCGTGGACCCAGTGGTACGGCCACGCGGCCCGGCCGTCCATCGACGCCGAGCTCGCCGCCGTCCGGTCCTGACCGTTCTTTTCGCAGGGTCGTAAACCCTCGATCAATGGAGTCGATCATGAAGTATGAGGAAACCCCCGTGCTGATCGTCGGCGGCGGGCTGACGGGCCTCGCCGCGGCGTTGTTCCTCGCCCAGCAGGGCATCGGGTCCTCCCTGGTGGAGAAGCACGAGTCGACGACGGTGCTGACCCGGGCCTCCGGGATCAGCCCGCGCACGATGGAGCTGCTGCGCAACGCGGGCCTCGCGCAGGTCGTCGCCGACCGCGGGCCCAAGCTCGTCCAGGGCGACCGCTGGCGCGAGCTGGGCCAGCCCGGCGACCAGATCCCGTGGGTGGTGCTGCGCTCCACGAGCGTCGCGGACATGGAGAACGCGGTCGTGATCGAGGAGCCGTCGCTCGACTTCGACGAGGTCAGTCCCATGAAACCGCACTGGTGCGGCCAGGACCGGCTGGAGCCCATCCTGCGTGACGCCGCCACCGGCCGGGGCGCCCGCATCCGGTTCGGGACCCTGCTCGAATCGCTCGAGCAGGACGACGACGGGGTCACGGCGGTGGTCCTCGACCGCGGCACGGGCGAACGCACCACCGTGCGGGCCCGGTACGCGATCGCGGCCGACGGCGTGGGCGGCGGCCTGCGCGAGCAGCTCGGCATCGGCCTCGACGGGCACGGCGTCGTCGGCGCGGCGATGAGCGTGCTGTTCAAGGCCGACCTGAACCCGGCGATCCAGGGGCGGCGGTTCGTCATCTGCTACCTCGCCAACGAGCAGGCGCCCGGCGTGCTGCAGCTGTTCGACGAGCAGCGCTGGGTCTACGGGTTCTTCTACGACCCGCGCACCACCGATCCGGCCGAGCTCACCGTGCAGCGGTGCGCCGAGCTGGTGCGGACCGCGCTCGGCGTGGCGGACCTCGAGGTCGACGTCGAGATGACGATGCCGTGGGTGATGTCCCACAACGTCGCGGGCTCCTACCGGGCCGGCCGGGTGTTCCTGGCCGGGGACGCGGCCCACGTGCACCCGCCGGCCGGCGCGTTCGGCGCCAACGGCGGCATCCAGGACGCGCACAACCTCGCGTGGAAGATCGCGGCCGTGCTGAACGGCTGGGCCGGCCCCGACCTGCTCGGCACCTACGAGCAGGAACGCCTGCCGGTCGGCGCGGCCGTCGCGCAGCAGGCGTTGCTGCGGCACACCTTCCGGCTCGACAGCGGAGTCGACGGCGAGGCGCTGATCGACGCGGCCGTGGTGGGCAACGGCTACCGCTACACCTCCGGCGCGATCGAGGGCGACGGCTACCCGACCGCGGTGCCGCGCGAGTTCGACCTGACCGGCCGGCCCGGCTACCGGGTGCCCCACGTGTGGGTGCGGCCGGGGGTGTCCACAGTGGATCTCGCGGTGAACTCGTACGTGCTCATGACCGGCCCGGACGGCGCGGCCTGGACGGAGGCGGCGGAATCCCTGCCGGGCACCGTGCCGCTGAGCGTGCACGTCCTCGACCGCACCTTCGCCGAAGCCGCGCGGCTCGCCGAAGACGGCGCGCTCCTGGTGCGGCCGGACGGGTTCGTGGCCTGGCGCGGGGAGAACGCCCAGTCCGCGGGCAAGCTCGGCGACGTGCTGGCGCACACCCTCGACCTCGGTGAAAAGCCGACCGGAAAGCACTGAGAGGACCGGACATGGGAAGCATCACCGCACCGTCGACCGTCTACACGCTGATCAACGTCTTCCCGGTCGAGCCCGATCGGCGGACCGAGCTGTACGAGCACCTGGTCGAGGCGACCGAGACGCTGATCAAGCACCTGCCCGGCTTCGTGTCGGCGAACTTCCACCTGAGTCACGACGGCAAGCACGTCGTCAACTACGCCCAGTGGGAAAGCGAGGCGCATTTCCGGGCCATGCACGCGGATCCGCGGCTGAAGGCGCACTTCGACTTCTGCCGCGCGCTCTCGGCACCGCGCTCGATCCCCTGCGACGTTTCGTCGGTGCACGAAACGAACTGATCGGCGGTACCACCGGAAGCCGGTGTGCGGACTCAGGTCCGCACACCGGCTTCCGTCCGTTGTGGACACTCCGCGCGCGGGACAAACCGGCTTACAAGCGCAGTCCAAGGACGAACCGGAAAAGTAGGGGTGGAGAGCAGCACCCGACGCGAGGAGGAGCGGTGGCCTACCGGGCTCTGATGGTCCTGCGCATGGACCCCGACGACGCGGGCCAGGTGGCCGCGGCGTTCGCCGAACACGACCGGACCAGCCTGCCGGGCGAGCTCGGCGTCACCCGCCGGACGCTGTTCCGGTTCCACGACCTGTACTTCCACCTCATCGAGGCCGAGGAGGACGTCATGCCCGCGCTGTCGGCCGCCCGTGGCAACCCCGACTTCCGGAAGGTCAACGACGAGGTCGGCAAGTACCTGACGCCGTACTCGGCGGACTGGAGCGAGCTCAAGGACTCCAAGGCGGAGGTCTTCTACAGCTGGGAGAGCGCACGGTGAACACACCCAAGGTGGCACTCGCCGACGTCGCACCGAACCACCGGCAGGGCGGCAGCACGCGCGCGCTGCTCACCCCGGTCTCGGTCGGGGCGACGTCCGGCTTCCTGGGCACGATCGACCTCGCCCCCGGCGAGTTCGTCGCCGAGCACTACCACCCGTACTCGGACAAGTACCTGTACCTGATCAGCGGCACGGTCCTGGTGGTGCTCAACGGCGAGGAGATCGAGCTGCGGGCCGACGAAGCGGTCCTGGTCGTCCGGGGCACGCGCAACCGCATCGTCAACACCGGCGACGTCCCCGCGCGGGCGGTGTTCCAGATCTCCCCGCTGGCACCGAAACCGGAGCTCGGGCACGTCGACACCGAGCCGGTCCCGTTCCCGGACGCGGGTCCGCCCCGGGTCGGTGGGCTGTGACGGGCCGGCGGGTGGTGATCACCGGAGTCGGGGTCCGCGCGCCGGGCGGGGTCGGCACGGCCGCGTTCTGGGACCTGCTGACATCGGGGCGCACGGCGACGCGGACGATCTCGACGTTCGACCCGGCGCCGTTCCGGTCCAGGATCGCCGCCGAGATCGACTTCGACCCGATCGCCGAGGGGTTCACGGCCGGCCAGGCGGCCACCGCGGACCGGGCGGCGCTGCTCGCCCTCGCGTGCGCCCGGGAAGCGCTTGCCGACAGCGGCGCCGGCCCGCTCGACCCCGAGCGGACCGGGGTCAGCGTCGGCACCGCGGTCGGGGCCACGATGAGCCTTGACCGCGAGTACGCCCGGGTCAGCTCCCGCGGCGCGACGTGGCTCGTCGACCACACGCTCGCGGCGCCGAACCTGTTCGACCACTACGTCCCCAGCTCGCTGGCCCGCGACGTCGCCTGGGAGGTCGGCGCCGAAGGGCCGGTGGCCGTGGTGTCGACGGGGTGCACGTCCGGGCTGGACTCCGTGGGCCACGCCGTCGAGCGGATCCGCGACGGCCGGGCCGAGGTGATGCTCGGCGGGGCGACGGAGGCCCCCATCTCTCCCATCACCGTGGCCTGTTTCGACGCCATCAAGGCCACGTCGGCGAACAACGGCGACCCGGCCGGCGCGTCGCGGCCGTTCGACCGGGGCCGGGACGGGTTCGTGCTCGGCGAAGGCGCGGCGATGTTCGTCCTGGAGGAGCTGACGGCGGCCCGTCGCCGGGGCGCGCACATCTACGCCGAGGTCTCCGGGTTCGCGACCCGGTGCAACGCCCACCACATGACCGGGCTGCGGCCGGACGGGCGGGAGCTGGCCGAGGCCGTCACCGTGGCGCTCAGCCAGGCGAAGCGGGCGCCGGACGCCGTCGACTACGTGAACGCCCACGGCTCGGGCACCAAGCAGAACGACCGCCACGAGACCGCCGCGTTCAAGCGGAGCCTCGGCGACCACGCCTACCGGGTGCCGGTCAGCTCCATCAAGTCCATGATCGGCCACTCGCTCGGCGCGATCGGGGCGATCGAGCTGGCCGCGTGCGCACTGGCCATCGAGCACGGCGTCGTGCCGCCCACGGCGAACTACGCCGAACCGGACCCGGACTGCGACCTCGACTACGTGCCGAACACCGCGCGGGCGGTGGCGCTGGACACCGTGCTCAGCGTGGGCAGCGGCTTCGGTGGCTTCCAGAGCGCCGCCGTGCTCACCAAGGCCGGCTCATGACGGCGGTGGTGACCGGCCTCGACGTCATCGCGGCCACCGGGATCGGGGTGAAGGAGTACTGGGAGGCGACGCTGTCCGGCCGCTCGGGGCTCGGGGTGATCAGCCGCTTCGACCCCGCCGGCTACCCGGTCCGGGTCGGTGGCGAGGTGCTGGCGTTCGAACCGCGGGACCACCTGCCCAGCCGGCTGCTCACGCAGACCGACCGGATGACCCAGCACGCGCTCGCGGTGACCGGCTGGGCGCTGGCCGACGCGGGCGTGGAGCCGGCCGAGCTCGACGAGTACGCCATGGGCGTGGTGACCGCGAGCGGATCCGGCGGGTTCGAGTTCGGCCAGCACGAACTGCAGAAGCTGTGGCGGACCGGGCCGGAGCGGGTCAGCGCCTACCAGTCGTTCGCCTGGTTCTACGCGGTGAACACGGGCCAGATCTCGATCCGCCACGGCCTGCGGGGCCACAGCTCGGTCGTCGTCACCGAGCAGGCGGGCGGGATCGACGCCGTCGCGCAGGGCGCGCGCCTGGTGGACGAAGGAACGCTGCGGCTCGCGGTCACGGGTGGGTTCGAGGCGTCCCTGTGCCCGTGGGGCCTGGTCGCGCAGATCCCCAGCGGGCTGCTCAGCACCGAGCCGGATCCGGCTCGTGCCTACCTGCCCTTCGACGGGGACGCGTCGGGGTGGGTGGCCGGCGAGGGCGGCGCGATCATGGTGGTCGAAGAGGCCGGCGCCGCTCGCGCTCGCGGTGTGGACCGGATCTACGGCCGGATCGCGGGGCACGCGGCCACGTTCGACCCGAAGCCGGGGTCCGGCCGGCCGCCGGGGCTCGCGCGGGCGATCCGGGGTGCGTTGCGGCAGGCCGAGGTCGAGCCGCGGGACGTGGACGTGGTGTTCGCCGACGCCGCCGGCATCCCGGCGTGGGACGCGGCCGAATCGGCCGCGCTGGCCGAGGTGTTCGGGCCCCGAGCGGTGCCGGTGACGGCCCCGAAGACGATGACCGGCCGGCTGTCCGCGGGTGCCGCGCTCGACGTGGCGACCGCGTTCCTCGCCATCCGCGACGACGTGGTGCCGCCGTCGGTCGGCACTCGCGGATCGTCCGATGTGGACCTCGTGCTGGACCGGCCGCGGGAGGTTCCCGTGCGCACCGCGCTCGTCGTGGCCCGCGGGGTCGGCGGCTTCAACTCCGCGCTCGTCCTGCGCGAGCACTGACAACTCATCGCCCTTACTGGAGGTGGCACATGACACTGGCCGAATTCGTCGACGTGATCCGCGCGTGCGCGGGTGACCCGGACGAGCACGACCTGGACGGCGACATCCTGGACGTCTCGTTCGACGACCTGGGGTACGACTCGCTCGCGCTGATCGAGGTGTCGGCGCGGCTGCGGCAGGACCACGGCATCGAGCTGGACGAGATCCCCGAGCTGGCCAGCCCGCGCGTCGCGCTGGAGCTCATCAACGGCACGCGCGAACGCGAGGTGGCGTGACATGGCGGCCGGAACGGAAAACTCGGTGACCATCGACGCGCCGCTGGAAGTGGTGTGGGAGTTCACCAACGACGTCGAGGCGTGGCCGGAGTACTTCGACGAGTACGCCGCGGTCGAGGTGCTGCGCCGGGAGGGCGACACGATCGACTTCCGGCTCACCACCAAACCCGACGCCCAGGGCCTGGAGTGGTCGTGGGTGTCGCGCCGGACCGCCGACCCGGTGACCCGCACGGTGCGGGCCCATCGGCTGGAGAAGGGCCCGTTCGAGTACATGCGGCTGCGGTGGTTCTACACCGAGTCCGGCGGCCGCACGACCATGCGGTGGGTCCAGGAGTTCGCGCTGCGCGCCGACGCCCCGTTCGACGACGCGGCGATGGTCGAGCGGCTGAACACCGGCTCCCGCAAGAACATGGCGCACATCAAGAAGATCCTCGAAACGTCCGTCCCGACCGGTACCCGGAAGGAGTCCGAGTGACCACAGTAGACAACCCGGCGGCGGCAGACCTCGTGCCGTCCCTGGACGACGTCCACGCCCGGCAGCTGTTCCTGCTCGCCAGCGCGGGCCGGCTCGCCAAGGTCGTGCACGTGCTGGTGGAGCTGCGGATCGCCGACCTCGTCGGGGACGGCGTGCGCACGGTCGAGGACCTGGCCGCCGAAACCGGGACGAACGCCGACGCGCTGCTGCGGGTGCTGCGGGCGGCGGCGTCCGTCGGGGCCTTCGCCGAAGGACCCGACGGGGCGTTCTCCGGGACCCCGGTGTCCGACGCGCTGCGGGCCGACAACCCACGCGGGCTGCTGCCGCTGGTGAAGTACAACAACCTGGACCTCACCTGGCAGCCGTACGAGCGGATCATGCACAGCGTGCGGACCGGCGAGCCCGCCTTCGACCAGGTGCACGGGCGAACCTTCTTCGAGCACCTCGAAAACGAGCCCGAGTCCGGCGCGTTCTTCGAGCGTTTCATGATGCACTTCAGCCGGGTGATCGTCGGGCGCGAGCTGCCCGGCTACCGGCTGGACCGGTTCTCGCGGATCGCGGATCTCGGCGGCGGCGACGGGTGGTTCCTCACGCAGGTCCTGCTGGCCAACCCGGCGGGCACCGGCGTGCTGATGGACCTGCCGCGGGTCGCGTCCTCGTCGGCGCCGGTGCTGGCCGAGCACGGGGTCGCCGAGCGCGTCACCGTGGTGCCGGGCGACTTCTTCACCGACCCGATCCCGGGCGGCTGCGACGCGTACCTGTTCAAGGGCGTCCTGCACAACTGGTCGGACGCGGACGTCCGCCGGGTGCTGCGGCGGGTGCGCGCGACCATCGGGGACACCGGGGCCCGGCTGCTCGTCTGGGACCAGGTCGTCGCGGCGGGCAACGTCTGGGACCACGCGAAGTTCCTCGACATCGACATGCTCGTGCTGTTCGGCGGGCGGGAGCGGACCCTGGCCGAGTGGCGGACGCTGTTCGCCGAGGCGGGCTTCACCCTCTCGACCACGACGGCGAGCCGGTGGTCCATGCTCGAATGCGTCCCGGCGTGACCGCGACGGAGGTTCCGGACAGCGCGGGCGGGATCCTGGACCTGATCATGGCGTTCTACCGCTCCCGGGCGGTGATCTCGGCCGTCGAGCTGGACCTGTTCAGCACGCTCGCGGGCACATCGTTGACCGGCGCCGAGCTGGGTGAGCGGGCCGGGCTGCACCCCCGCGGCGCGGCCGACTTCCTCGACGCGCTGGTGTCGCTGGGGCTGCTCGAGCGCACCGGCGACCGGTACTCCAACACCCCCGAGGCGGAGCGGCACCTCGTCGCGGGGAAGCCCGGCTACGTCGGCGGGTACGCCCGCATGGCCGGCGGGATGCTCTTCCCGGTGTGGGGCAAGCTGACCGACGCGTTGCGCACCGGAGAGGCCCAGGTCCCCCGCGGCCGGGGCATCTTCGACGGGTACCGCGACGACAACGCCACCCGCGGGTTCCTCGGGGCGATGGACGCCGTGAACGGCGGGGTGGGGGCGGCGCTGGCGGCGGTCTTCGACTGGAGCCGGTACTCGTCGGTGGTGGACCTCGGCGGCGCGCGGGGCAACCTCGCGGCGACGCTCCTGCGCGAGCACCCGCACCTCGACGCGACCTGCTTCGATCTCCCGCCGGTGCAACGGTTCTTCGACGAGCACACGGCCGCGCTCGGCCTGGCCGGGAGGATCCGGTTCGTGGCCGGCGACTTCTTCGCCGACCCGCTGCCGGCGGCGGACGTCTTCGTCGCCGGGCACATCCTGCACTACTTCGACCTGCCCGGCCGCCGGGAGCTGCTGGCCCGCGTCCACGAGTCGGTCAAGCCGGGCGGCGCGGTGCTGGTGTACGACCGGATGATCGACGACGGCCGCCGGGGCCGGCCGTTGAGCCTGCTCGGCAGCCTCAACATGCTGCTGACGTCGCCGGGCGGCGCCGAGTACACCCCGGCCGAGGCGCGGAAGTGGCTGGCGGAAGCGGGTTTCGGCACGGTCGAGGTCGCGGCTGTGGGGTCGCTGGACACACTCGTCGTCGGATACAAGGACTGAGGGCACCGCGGTGGAAAAGATTCGGTTGACCGGTGCGCAGGAGACCCTGCTCGCCACGTTGTACGCCAAGGCGCTGGACAACCGCTCGCCCCGGCCGGTGCTGGGCGACGGGAGCGCCGAGCGGCTGATGAGCCGGCTCGACTACGACTTCGGCAAGATGAAGTTCATCGGCCGCGACCGGCGCACGGTGACGTTCCGGGCCAAGAAGCTCGACGAGTGGACGACCCGGTTCGTGGCCCGCAACCCGGACGCGCTGGTGCTGCACCTCGCGTGCGGGCTCGACAGCCGGGCGTTCCGGCTGCCGCTGCCCGCCGGGGTGCAGTGGATCGACGTCGACCAGCCCGACGTCGTCGAGCTGCGGGAGAAGCTGTACGAACCGCGCGACGGCTACCGGGTCATCGCCTCGTCGGTCACCGAACAGGCGTGGCTCGACGACGTCCCGGCGGACCGGCCGACGCTCGTGATCGCCGAGGGTCTTACCCCGTACCTGCAGCAGGCGGACGGCCTGACGATGCTGCGCAGGCTGGCCGGCCACCTGCCGCACGGCGAGATGACGTTCGACGCGGTCCTGCCGTGGACGCTGCGGATCGCCCGGTACTCGCGCCTGGTCCGGACGACCGGCGCGTCGTTCGGCTGGGCGGTCGGCGATCCCCGCTCGCTCGAGAACCTGGTGCCCGGCCTGCGGCTGCTGGAGGAGTGGTCCCTGCTCGATTCGCCGCACCTGGCCGACGCGCGGGCCCAGGACCGCGTCACGGCGTCGATCATGAAGCTGGCCCGGCCGCTGCGGTACGCGCACCGCCTGCTGCACTACCGGTTCTGACCGCGGCGGGGTGGTCCCCCGGGACCACCCCGCCTTTTCCGCATCGATCGATGCGGAAGCGCGTAGACTGCGGGCCGTGGAGACGGACAAGCGACGCCCGACCGGCCGGCCGCGGGGGTTCGACCCCGACGCGGCCCTCGAACGCGCCCTGCTGGTGTTCTGGGAGCAGGGCTACGAGGGGGCCAGCCTGGCCACGCTGACCGAGGCGATGGGCATCTCCACCACGAGCATGTACGCGACCTTCGGCAACAAGGAAGAGCTGTTCCGCAAGGCCCTGGAGCGCTACACGGAGGGCCCGAGCGCCTACGTCGTGCGCGCGCTGGAGAAGCCGACCGCGTTCGACGTCGCCACCGCGATCATCGCGGGCACGATCGACACGACCACCCGCCCGTCCGGTCCGAACGGCTGCCTGGGCGTCCAGGGCGCGCTGGCCACCGGCGACGCCGGCCGCGGCGCCCGCGAACTGCTCATCGGCTGGCGCGACGACGGCTACGCGACCCTCCGCGACCGGTTCGACCGAGCCATCGACGACGGCGACCTGCCCCCGGAAGCCGACCCGGCCCTGCTCGCCCGCTACCTCACGGCGCTGGCGTACGGCATCGCGGTGCAAGCGGCGAGCGGCGTCGACCGCGGCGACCTGCAGGAGATGGCCGACGCCGCCCTGCGCGGCTGGCCGGTCCTGTAGCCCTTTCGGACTTCCGCATCGATCGATGCGGAATCTGCTACAGTCGAGTTCTGCATCGATCGATGCGGAAGTACCCGACGAGAACAGGGGTCGCCGTGGCTCTGCGCGCGTTCTACCTGCGCTACCTCGAGGAGCTCAACGCCCACCGGTTCGACCGGATGGACGAGTTCATCGCCGACCGGACCACGCTCAACGGCGAGCCGGCCACCCGGGACGACCTCATCGCCGTCCAGCGGGCCGACGTCGACGCGGTCCCCGACCTCCACTGGCGGCTCGAGGATCTCCTCTTCGACGGCGACCGCCTGGCCGCGCGCCTGGTCAACACGGGCACGCCGGCCAAGGAGTGGCTCGGCGTGGCGCCGAGCGGCGCCTCGTTCGAGATCGCCGAGTACGCCATCTACCGGGTCCGCGACGGCCGGTTCGTCCACATGACCGCCCTGCACGACGCCGGCGAGCTCCGCCGGCAGCTGACCGACCGAAAGGGACGCGCATGACTGTCACCCTGATCACCGGAGCCAACAAGGGCATCGGTTTCGAGACGGCAAAACACCTTCTGGCATTGGGACACACCGTCTACATCGGAGCCCGCGACACCGAGCGCGGCGAGAAGGCCGCGGCGGACCTCGGCGCGAGGTTCGTCCAGCTCGACGTCACCGACGACGCCTCGGTGAGCGGCGCACTGGCCGCGATCGACTCGGCCGAGGGCCGGCTCGACGTCCTGGTGCACAACGCGGGCGTCCTGGGCAGCGAAGCCCTCGACGGCCCCACCGCGCTAAGGGTCTTCGACACCAACGCCGTGGGCATCGTGCGCGTCACCGAGGTGGCGCTCCCGTTGCTGCGCAAGTCGTCGAACCCCACGGTGGTCACGGTGTCGAGCAGCGCCGGCTCGTTCTGGGCGGTCACCAACCCCGACCGGCCGGAGTTCGGGCTGCCGCTGGCGTTGTACTCCGCCTCCAAGTCGGCGGCCACCATGCTGACGGTCCAGTACGCGAAGTCCCAGCCGGGCATCAAGTTCAACGCGGTCGAGCCCGGTACGACCGCCACGGACATGACCGCCGCCTTCGGGATCGGGCGGTCCCCGGAGGAAAGCGCCCGGACGGTCGTGCGCCTGGCGACCCTCCCTGCGGACGGCCCGACGGGGACCTTCCAGGACGAAACCGGGGAGCTGCCCTGGTAGCGGCGCGCCGGGCTCAGCGCAGCGGGATGCGGTAGCGCCAGGTGGCGCCGGTTTCTTCGCGCACTCCGCCGTGGCCTTCGATCGTCTTCGCCGAAGCCATGTTGCCGGCCTCGCAGACCAGCACCACGTGGTCCATGCCGAGACGGCGGGCTTCAGCCAGCATCCGGCCCAGCGCCCACCCGGCCAGGCCACGGCCGCGCGCGGTGGGGCGGATGCCGTAGCCGAGGTGCCCGGCCCGCCGGACCGACTCGTGAGTGGCGTGCCGCAAGGCGATCCCGCCGAGCACTTCGCCGTCCTCGACGATCCAGCGGTACGTGCAGTTCGGGTCCGTGCCGAGCCGGGCGACCCAGGCCGAAAACCCTTCCGGCGAAAGGACTTCGTCGGAAGGTAGCAGGCCGAAGCCGTCCTCGTGCGAGCCCGGACCCCACTCCGCGTGCGCGTCGAGCCAGGCGATGTGCAGCCGCGCGGTGGGAGCGACCAGCCGCGGGCCGGCGTCAGTCACCGAACGCCGCCCGGTGAGCCGCAGCGCACGTGTGCGGCAGGTCGTCCGGGACGACCACGCTGCCCGTGGTCGTCGTCCGCGGGGCGAGTGGGATCGCGCGTACCCGCGTGGACCTGATCTCCGTCACCTGGCCGGCCGGCAGCACCGTCCAGGCGGCCGGATCCGAGCCCACCTCGACGATCGTGTCCTGGACCGTCCCCGCCGGACGCCCGGGCCGCACCGCGACACCCGCTTCGCGCAGCACCGACGGGTCGTGGACGCGCAGTCCGCCCTCCGCCAGCTCGGCCACGCTCACGGTCTCGCGCCCGGCGGCGGGATGGCGTGCGGACACGACCGCGAACAGCGGCTCCGTCCAGGCGGGCAGCACCCGCACCCCCGGCGCCGCGCCGACGCCGCGGGCCAGTGCCACGTCGATCTCCCCCTGGCGCAGGGCGTTCAGACGCTCGGACGGCGGCAGGTCGACGAGCACGACGTCGAAGGCCGGCGACCACGTCCGGAGCGCGTCGATCCCGCGCTCCAGCCGGGCGGTGACCCCGGGGGCTGTGCCGATGCGCATCACCCCCGCCGGGCCGGCCGCCGCGCTCCGGACCCGGTCGGCGGCCGCGAGCGCGTCGCGGGCGGCGGTGAGCACCCGGTGCCCGGCCGCGGTCAGCCGGACCCGGCGTGGCGAGCGGTCGAACAGCCGCTCCCCCAGCTCGCGCTCCAACTGCGCGATCTGCCTGCTGACCGCGGGCTGCGCGATGTGCAGCCGCTCCGCCGCGCGGCCGAAGTGCAGCTCGTCGGCGACCGTGACGAAGTACCGCAAGGCCCGTAGTTCCACTGGTTCTCCCCTGGGCTGGGACGATGCCGTCAGGTTATCGCTGCGCGTCGGCACCGGCCCTGGTTCGCGCCGGGCCGTCGTGCTGAAGTCGCGGCATGAGCATTGATCCAGGTCCGCTCGGCGCCCACCTGCGCGAGCACGAAGTGACCCCGGAAAGCGCCGCCGAAGTCGAACGGGCCGGCTATGGCACGCTCTGGCTGGACGCCTCGCCGCCGGCCGACCTCGCCTTCGCCGAAGAGCTGCTCGACGCCACCACGCGGCTGGTCGTCGGCACGAGCGTGGTGAACGCGTGGACCGCCGACGCGGACACGGTCGCCGCGTCCTACCACCGGATCGTCGCGAGGCACCCCGGCCGCTTCCTGCTGGGCGTCGGGATCGGGCACCGCGAAGTCCATGCCGAGTACGCGTCGCCGTACGACACCCTGGTGTCCTATTTGGACCGTCTCGCGGCCGGCGGGGTGCCCGCCGACCGGACGGTGGTGGCCGCGCTCGGGCCGCGGATGCTGCGCCTGGCCCGCGACCGCACCGCCGGGACGGTCCCGTGCCTGGTCACCCCGGACCACACCCGCCTGGCGCGGTCGGTCCTCGGCGCAGGCAAGCTGGTGCTGCCGGGCCACTTCGCCCTGGTCGAACCCGACGCTGCCAGGGCGCGCGCGATCGCCCGGTCCGCCCCGCCCGGGACCGCGCTGGGCGTCGCCAACTACGCGGGCAACCTCGGGCGGCTGGGCTTCACCGAGGACGACCTGGCCGGCACCGGCAGCGACCGCCTCATCGACGCGCTGGTCGCCCACGGCGACCCGGCCACGGTCGCGACGCGGCTGCTGGCCCACCGCACCGCGGGCGCGGACCAGGTCGGCGTCTACCCCCTCGGCGACGACCCGATCGCCACGCTGCGCGCGGTCGCCGACGCGGTGCACGCCGTCAAACCCGGGTGAGGTGCCGGAGAACCAGCCGGACGCACTCGGCCGCGCTCACCGCGGCGGTGTCGACCACCAGGTGGTCACGGTCCCACGGCTCGTAGTCCCGCGCGAGGACGTCCGACCAGGTCGGCAGCGCGAGACCGGCGATGTCGCTGACCCGCCCCTCGACGCGGGCCCGGTGCTCGCGCGGATCGGAACACACGAGCTCGACCTCCAGCACCCGAGGGTCGACCGCGCGCCACGCGTCCCTGGTGAGTGTCAGGGGGTTGACGCACTCGGCGACGACGTCGACGCCGTTGGCGAGCTGGTCGCGGGCCAGGGCGTAACCGGCGACGTAGCCGGCGGCCCGCGGCCGGGCGGTGAGCTCGCCGGAGTCGGCCAGCGCCTGCTCGATCGTGTCGATCCGCAGGTAGGCCGCGCCGAGCGCGCGAGCCAGCGGACGGGCCACGGTGGACTTGCCCGTGCCCGGCAGCCCGCCGAGCACGACCAGCCGGCCGCCGGATCGCCCGGATCCGCTCAGCGACAACAGATCCGCCTGGTTCCCATGCACCGAAAGTAGGGACACGTGCGTACGGTGTCAACGATGTCCGGATCATGAGCCGGTGTCCGGTGTGGACAGTCTGTCGCTGGTCCGGGGATGATGGCGGGCATGCGCATCTCGGCCAGGCTGCCGGTGAGCCCCAGTGGTCGCGGCTGCTGGTCGATCTTTCCCCGGCTTCACGCGCGGCTACTGGGATTTCCTCTCCTCCGGCGGCCAATTCCCACATGTCGACCGGCACCTGCGGCCTCGTGACGGCCGCTAACGTGCGGCCTCGGCCAGGCACTGCCGGATGTCGCCGAGGTGGTGGGTCACCTCGTGGGCCGCCTGGCGGACCAGCCAGCGGGCCGTGCGGTGCTCGCCCGGGAGGCGGGTCACCGTGCGTTCGTGGTCGGCCGGGGTCAGGCGGTCGATCTCCGCGTCGAGCCCCTCCGCGCACGCCGCGAGGTCGTCGCGGAGTCCGTCGAGGGTGCGGTCGTTGTAGTGGAAACGGCGGGCTCGCAGGTCGTTGAGCATCGGCTCGAGGACGGGCCGGTCCTCGGTGCGGGCGCGGTGCACCCGGATCGTGTACGTGACGCAGACGTCGCGCAGGTGGAAGAGGTACTCCTGCGCCGACCAGTGGTCCGGCCGCGGGCGGTGCCGGAGGTCCGACGGCGGTGCTTGCGCGAGCACGGCGTCCACCGCGCCGGGCAGCGACCCGATGAGCGCGCGGGCGGTTTCGATCGTGAGCGTGGGGTAGGAGAGCCCGCACGCGGCGCAGGCGTGGTCCTCCCCCGCCAGCGGCGGAACGGGCACCACCCCATGGTCGCAGCCGCGTATCGTCCCGTCGATGACACGAGTGCTCGTCATCGGTCTCGACCCCGCCAAGCTGGACGGCTGGGACCCCGTGCCGGTCCAGGCCGCGATCGCCCGCGGCCGGGCGCGGTTCGACGAGCACGCCATCGCCGCCGACTACTGCCTGGTCTCCCCCGACGACCATCCCGAACAGACCATCGCCGGGGCCTTGACCGGGGACACCTACGCCTGCGTCGTCATCGGGGGCGGCATCCGCACGCACGAACCGTTGCTGGAGCTCTTCGAACGCGTGCTCAACCTGGTCCGGCAGCACGCGCCCGCCGCGGCCATCGCGTTCAACACCAGCCCCGAAGACTGCGTCGACGCCGCGTTGCGCTGGGTGCGCCCGTCACTCGGGTAACAGGCTCACGTCGTACTCGCGCGCGACCGCCCGGTTGTAGCGGGCGAACGACTCCCCGATCACCCGCAGCTCGTCCTCCGGGACGCCGGCGAACATCGCGGCCAGGTTGGCCCGGCGGCGCTCGTGCACGCGGTGGGCGCGCCGGCGGCCCTCGTCGGTCGCCGCGACGATGCTCCGGCGGCGGTCCCCCGGGGCCGGGGTCCGCTCGACCAGGCCGGCGGCCGTCATCGCCGACACCTGCCGGCCCGCCGTGGACGGGTCCAGGCCCAGCGTCGCCGCCAGCGTGGTGATGTCCGCCGGGCCCGTCACCTCCAGCGTGCGCAGGAGGAGGTAGCCGGCGCGGTCGACCTCGTCGTAGACGTCGGTGCGGCGGCTGAGCAGCTCGAAGTTGCGCACCATGACCGCGGTGTGGGCCTCGATGAGGTCGAGCGCGTCCATGTCGTGAACCTACCGCCCGGCCGATTGCCTCGCCGCAGCTGATGTCGGTATCATACCGATAAATGTCGGCATGATACCGATATCTTCGGCGGAAGGCGGGGGAAGTCACTCGAATGGGACGCGCGACGGCGACGATCCACCGGATCAGGGACAAGGCGATCGGCTCCGATCCGGGCCTGACCCGGCTGTGGAGCGCGGCCTCGGCCGCCGTCGCCATGACGACCGGCCTCGCCGTCGAGTACGGCTACGCGACGCTGACCGGAGCCGGGCCGCAGGCCACCCTGGTCGCCGCCCTGCTCGGCGCCATCACCGCGATGATGGGCTCGATGGCCCTGAGCGGCACCGGGGTCTGGCGGAAGGTGCGCACCGCCGCGCTGTTCCCGGTGGCGATGGGCCTCGGGATGGTGGTCGGCGTGCTGGTCGCGCCGCACACCGACCTGATGCTCGCGGTGTTCGTCGTCGTGATGTTCGCCGCCGTGTTCGTCCGGCGGTTCGGCATCCCGTTCTTCTTCTACGGCTTCATGGTCTGGATGGGCTACTTCTTCGCCGCGTTCCTGCACGCGACCCTGGCCGGCCTGCCCGCCATGCTCGTCGCCGTCGTCATCGCGAGCGGCTGGGTGCTGCTGCTGTCGCTGACGGTGCTGCGCGGGAACCCGCGTCGCACGCTCGCCCGCACGCGCCGCGCGTTCGGCGCCCGGGCCCGCACGGTCGTCCGGCGCTGCGCCACCCTGCTGGAAAACGGCCAGTCCCCGCGCCGGGTCCACGCGGCGCAGGCCCGGCTCGCCGAATCCGCGCTGATGATCGAGGCCTGGTCGGCCGAGGTGCCCGTGCTGCCGGACGCCGTCCCGGCGGCGGCGATCCGGCGCACCACCATCGACGCACAGCTCGCGATCGACCTGCTCGTCACCGCCTGCGCGCAGCTCGCCGCCGAGCCGGACCGGGACCTCGTCGTCCGCGCGGTGCGGGTGCTCGACCTGTTCGCCCGCAACGACTACGCCGCCGCCGGGCTCGCCGCCGAGGCACTCCTGGCGCGCGCCGGCACCTCCCCCGCCCGGCTGGTGGCCGCGGCCGTCACCGACTACCTCGGCGTCGTCCGCCGCGCGGACCGCGACGGCCTCGCCGTCACCACCGGCTTCGAACCCGCGGTGACGATCGCGATGGGCGCGCTGCCGGGTTCGGCCGCCGCGGCCGGCGACGTCGAACCCCGCGGCCGCGCGTGGAACCCGTTGCGGCGCCTGGACTTCACCACCCGGCAGGCCGTGCAGGTCGCCGTGGCGGGCGGACTGGCGATCGTGCTCGGCCGGCTGCTGTCCGAGCAGCGCTACTACTGGGCGGTGATCGCCGCGTTCGTCGCGTTCACCGGCACCGCGAGCCGGTCGGAGGTGGTCCTCAAGTCGGTCAACCGCGTGCTGGGCACGCTGGTCGGCCTCGGCGCGGGCATCGCGCTCGCCCACCTGACCGCCGGGAACACCGCGGCGGTGCTCGCGGTGATCGTCGGCAGCATGTTCTGCGGCTTCTACCTGCAGCGCCTGTCCTACGCCTACATGATCTTCTTCGTCACGATCATGGTGAGCCAGCTCTACAGCGTCCTCAACGAGTTCTCCCCCGGCCTGCTCGTGCTGCGGCTGGAGGAGACGGCGATCGGCGCGGCCGTCGGCGTCGGGGTCGGCCTGCTGCTGACGCCGCTGAGCACCCGCGACACCGTCCGCACCGCCGAACGCGCCCTCGCGCGCACCCTGGCCGAGCTCCTCGACGCCGTTGCGGACCGGATCGAGGGCCACGCGACCGCCCCCGACCTGGACGCGCGGATCCGGGTGCTGGACAACGACCTGCGCCAACTGCGGCTGGTGGCCGCGCCGCTGGTGGCGGCCGTGCCGTGGGGTGGCGGGTCCCGCACCACGCGCCACCGGCTGACGCTGACCGCCACGCTGGTGCAGCACACCCACCGGCTGGTCGCGCGCCCCCGCCGCGGCGGCGCGACCGATCGTTCCCTCGCCGCGCCCGCCCGGTCCCTGGCCGCCGTCGCGACCGCCGTCGCCGAGCCGGGGACGGACGTGCTCCCCTCGCTCGGCCTGGCGGAGGCGGCCCTCACCGGGCACCGCGCCGAGGCGGACGAACCCGCGCTGCTCGAGCTGATCCACCTGCGCCGCCTGCTGCACGAGATCGCCACCGGCGCCGAACCCGGCCTGCTCGCCGAGCCGGCCCCACCGCTCGTCACGCCGATCCGCGGACACGTCCACGGCGCGACCGGCTCGCCCCTGCCGGGCGCCACCCTGACCCTGGTCGACGCCGACGGCAGGCAAACGGCCCGGGCGACGTCGGCTCGCGACGGCGGTTTCGCGCTGGAGGCACCGCGCACCGGTTCCTACGTCCTGATCACCGCGGCGCTCCAGCACGCACCGGCCGCCGCGACGGTCCTGGTCCACGGCCGCGAAGTGGTGCAGGACATCTGGCTCAAAGCGGCCGCGCGTGTGACCGTCCCGGCCCGCCGGCAGTGCCACCGCCGCGACGTCCACTGCCGCTGAAGCCCACCCGGGGCGGGCAGGGAGCCGCCCGCCCCGGGTGGTTCACCGGATCAGCGCCGGCAGGGGTTGCCGGCCGGGTGCGCGGTGGATCCGTGCACGTCGGCCTGGGACTCCGCCAGCACGATCTTCGCCAGCGCCGTGTCCAGCGCGACCGCCTGCTGCTTCACGACACCGTTGGAGATCGTCTGGCCGTTGATCTTCAGCGAGCCGATGACCAGCGGGATGGTCAGCGGTGCCGAACCCACGGTGACCGAGACGCCGTTGATCTTCAGCGAGGCGACGTTCGAGCTGCCGGTCAGGGCCGGGGCGAGCCCGCCCGGGACCGGCTGGCAGGTCGCCGCCGCCTGGGACTGGATCACGCCCAGCTCGATCGTGAGCCCGATCGTGCTGATCACCGTCTTGTCGATCTTGGCCGACGCCTGCGCGTGGTCACCGGCCGCCGGCGCCGCGGACTGGTTGTCCGGGGTCAGGTCGGTCGACGAGTTCAGCGCGTGCGTCTGCACCTTGATCAGGCCGGCGTTCAGCGTCGCGTCGAGGACGGTCTTGCTGTCGTCGGCGCAGGGCAGGTTCGCCGGGTTGGCCACGGCCGCGGTGATGCCGATGACGTTCGCGGCGGTGCCGGTGCAGGAGAAGGCGCCGTCACGGTCGTCGTCGACGATCGTGCCGACCCCCGTCGGGTCGACCAGCCCGGCACCGACCGGAGCGGAGAGGTTCACGGTGAACGTCTCGTCCGGCTCGTCGACGGTGTCCGGGTTGACCAGCACCGTCACCGGCTTGGCCGTCTCACCGGGGGCGAAGGTGACGTCCCCGCTGCCCGCGGCGTAGTCGGCCGGCGCGGTCGCGGTGCCGTTCGCGGTGGCGTAGTGGACGCTCACCGGGTTCGGGCTCGTCCCGCCGAGCAGGGACACCGTGAAGGTGGCCGGCACCGGCGCACCGCCGGAGCCTTCGTCCACCGTGACGTCGTTGACGCTCAGGCCGAGGACGCGCACGGTCGTCGTCTCGACGAAGCCGCGCGAGACGCCGTCGACCAGGTAGTCGACCGTGCAGTGGTAGGTGCCCGGCGCGGCACTGGCCGCCGCGGCGATCGTCTCGGTGAACGTCGCGACGTCACCACTGCTCACCTTGACGCTCGCCGGCGCGTTGGTGAGCGTCAGCTGCGGGTCGCAGGTGGTGACGTGGGGCGCGACCGTCACCTCGATGGACTTGATGCCGGCCAGGATGGCCTGGGACACCTGGTCCGAGGGCACGTTGTTGAGCAGCACGCCGCCGGTGGCCGAGGCGATGGCACTCGCCTGGCCGGAGGCGTCGAGCGCGCCGACGTTGACCGCGACGACGCGGATGTTCGCCGCCTTCAGCGCGGCGATCGTGTCGGCCAGGGTGTGGCCGCCGCTGGGGTCGTGCGACGGCGCGTCGCCGAACCACGCGATGATGCGGGTCCCGTCCGGGCGGAACGAGACGGCGCCGGTGGCCAGCTCGTAGAGGGCGTTGAGGTCGGCTTCGGGCCCGTCGCCGCCACCGCCCGCCTGCCACTGGTTGATGCCGGTCTGGACCGCGCCCGTGTCCGTGGTGATGCCCTGGTTGACCTTGAACGGCACGGAGTCGGAGAAGTCCTTGTACTCGGCGACGCCGAACTGGGCGGTGGGCTGCGCGGCGAGCACGTCGCCGGTGATCGCGTTGGCGTTGGCCCGGACGTCGGCGATGGCGCCGCCCATGCTTCCGGTGGTGTCGGCGAGCAGGACGAGGTCGGGGTTCGGCGGTACGGCCGAGGTGGTGACGTGCTTGGTGACGGTGGTGCTCTGCCCGGCGGCGAGCGTGAGGTCGACGGTGGCCGGGTCGACCCCCGGCGGTGCCGCGGCCGCGACGACGGTGGAGGCCAGCACGGCACCGGCCGCCGTCAGCGCGACGAAGACTGATCTTCGAAACATGGACGTCCCTTTCGAGCCCCGGCGAAGGGCCGGATTCCTGTGGGTTGCCTGAGAGAGACGAAATGCGCGTGAATTCGTTAGCGGATGGGGAGATCGTCACCCGGACCGCCCTGTGTCCGGGCCTCAACGGGCTAGCGGGGCCGATTCCGGGCTACGCAGACGATCGCGGGAATACGCCGAAGGGTGGGAAAATCCGGAAAGGCGTCACGCTCCAGAGCGACGGCAACCGCGTATTCCGGCACCACGCGTATTGCCCTGAGGACCGAGGAACCGCGTTTTCTGCCGTTCGGTGCGCGAATTACCACCGGATGTCGTAACGGACCCCGCCTGGGTAGCGTTCCGGGCATGACCGCACAGCACGCGCTTTGGCTCCCGCTCTTCGACGACCTGGCCGACCCGGCGCTCGTCGCCCGGCTCGCCGCCGAGGCCGAAGAAGCGGGCTGGGACGGCGTCTTCGTCTGGGACCACCTCCGCTGGCGCGAGCCGGTGACCGCCGCGGCCGACCCGTGGATCACCCTGGCCGCGGTCGCCACCGCGACGTCGAAGGTCCGCTTCGGGCCGATGGTCAGCGCGATCACCCGCCGCCGTCCGGCCAAGCTCGCCCGCGAGACGGCGACCCTCGACCGCCTCGGCGGCGGCCGGCTCACGCTCGGCGTCGGCCTCGGCAGCGACCGGTTCGGCGAGGAGTTCTCCCGTACCGGCGAGGAGTGCGACGACCGGGTGCGCGCCGGCATGCTCGACGAGGCACTGGACGTCCTCGCCGCCGCGTGGTCCGGCGAGGTCGTGCACCACCGCGGCGAGCACTACACGGTGGACGGCATCCGGTTCCTGCCGACGCCGGCAGGGCGCATCCCGGTCTGGGCGGCGGGCTTCCCGGGCAAGCCCCGCCCGATGCGCCGCGCCGCGCGCCTCGACGGTTATTTCCCGGTGAACCTCGACTCGGCCGACCGTTTCGCCGAAGCGGTGGCCCAGGTCGAGGCGCTGCGCACGGGGACGGGGCCGTTCGACTACGTGGCGGAGGTCGGGCCGGGCGTGGACAGCTCGCCGTACGAGCGGGCGGGCGCGACCTGGCTGCTGACCGGCTTCGACCCGGAGGCGCTGTCCGTCGACCAGGTGCGCGGCGTGCTGCGCGACGGGCCCCGCTGACCCAACGAGTCGCGGCGGCCGCTCAGGGCGTGAGCTGCCGGTGCCCGGACCGCGGCGCCGGCCCGCTGACCCGGCGAGTCACGGCGGCGGCGCCGGCCACTCAGAGCACGAGCTCCGGCGTCCCCACCGCGCGGCGGCGAGCCAACGCGAAGCCGGCCACCGCCAGCGCCAGTCCGATCGCGCTCACCACCACGCCCGCCCAGGCCGTTGCGCGGTAGCCCAAGCCTGCCGCGATCACCACACTGCCCAGTGCCGCGCCGAGGCTGTTGGCCGTGTTGAATGCCGACTGGTTCAAAGCCGCTCCCATCAGCTGGGCGCCCGGGGCCACCGCGATCAGCCGGGCCTGCAACACCGGGCCCAGGAACAGGATCGTCCCGCCGATCAGGAACGCGCCGGTGAACAGGCCGAACGCCGAGCCCACCGTCAGTCCGAAGTAGACGTTCGCGGCGATCACCGCGGCGAACCCCACCACCATGGCCCGCTGCAGGTTCCGGTCCGCCTGCCAGCCGCCCAGGATGTTCCCCGCCGTCATGCCGAGCCCGACGGCGACCAGTGCCCACGGGACCGCGCCCGGCGACAGTCCCGTGACCGACGTGGTGATCGGCGCGAGGTAGCTGTCGACGGCGAAGAACCCGGCGATCCCGATCGACGCCGTCACCGCGACCAGCCACACCTGCGGCCGGCGCAGCGCGCGCAGCTCGTCGGCCGGTGACCCGCCCGCGGCCGGCGCGTCCGGCACCGTGGCCGCCACCGCCAGCAGGGCGAGGAAAAAGACCCCGGCGATGATCAGGTACGCCGTCCGCCAGCCGGCCGCCTGCCCGAGCCGGGTGATCACCGGGACGCCGGCCACGTTCGCGACGGTCAGCCCGCTCAGCACCACGGCGAACCCGCGTCCCTCGCTGCCCGGCCCCATCAGCGTCGCCGCCAGCAGGCCCGCGGCTCCGAAGTACGCGCCGTGCGGCAGGCCCGCGGCGAACCGGGCCACCAGCACGAGGCCGAACGTCGACGCCACCGCGGAGGCGACGGTGCCGAGCACGAACAGCACCAGCAGCCCGAGCACCAGCCGTTTGCGCCGCATCCGCGCGGTGATCGTGGCGAGCACGGGCGCGCCCACGACCACGCCCAGCGCGTACGCGGTGATCATCCACCCCGCCCGCGCGACCGAATCCGGTTCGGCGTTCCCGAGCACGCTGTGCGCGATCTCGGGCAGCAGCCCGGCCGGTACGAACTCGGTAAGGCCGATCGCGACCGAGCCGAGGGCCAGGGCGAGCAGGGCCGCCCATCGGCGTCGCCGGGTGAGATCGTCCATTCCGGCGACTTTAGCAACGCTGTTGCGTTAATACCAGAACCCGGCGGTAAGGTGGCTCGGTGCACCTGGCCTACCTGCGGGAATACCACGAAGCGCTGGTGATCGCGCTGGCCCGGACCATGCCCACGCTCGAACGCGGCACCGTCGCTGAGGTCACCGGGCTGACTCCGCAGGCCGTGTCGAAGGTGCTCGCCCGCCTGGTCGACGACGGCCTGCTCGAGCCGGCAGGCGTGCGACGCCCGGCGCGCGGCAAACCGGCCGCGGTCTACCGGCTCGTCCCCGGCAGCCGCTGGGCGATCGGCGCGCACGTGACCCGCCGGGAACTGCGCCTGGTCCTCGCCGACCTGGCCGGCACCGTCCGCGCGTCGATCACGACGCCCCTGCCGGGCGACTTCACGCCGGAGCAGCTGCTGGACGAGCTGGCGGCCGGCGTCACGGCGATGATCGCCGAGCACCGCCTCAGCACCCCGGAACTCGCCGGCGTCGGCATCGGCATGATCGGGCCGCTCGACCAGTCGACCGGCACCGTCCGCGGCGCCCACCGGCTGCGGCACTGGCGCGACGTCCCGCTGGCCGAGCTCGCCGAGAAGCGCCTGGGCCTGCCCGTGCTCGTGGACAAGGACGTCACCGCCGGCGTCACGGCCGAGGCGTGGCGCCGCGGCACCGCCTTCCGCGACGCGGCCCTGGTCGTGGTCGACGCCGGGGTCGGCGCCGGGCTGTGGCTGGGCGGTGCCGCCCACCGCGGGTCGCACACCAACGCCAGCGAGTTCGGCCACGCTGTCGTCCAGCTCGACGGGCCGCGCTGCGCCTGCGGCCGGCACGGCTGCCTGGAAGCCGTCCACGAGCAGGCACCCGATCCCGCCGCGGCGGCCGCCGTGCTCGCGACCGGCGTGGTCAACCTCCTGCAGACCCTCGACCTGGGCCACATCGTCCTCGGCGGCGCGGACCTGCTCCCCCACGGCGAGCTGTACCGGGAAGCCGTCGACCACGCCGTGCGCACCCAGCTGCCGGGCGCCGACTGGCTGACGGTGGAGGTCTCCCTGACCGCACTGGGCACGGACGTCGTGGCCGCCGGCGCGGCGATGCAGGTGCTCAACGCCCGCTACGGCCTCCCCGATCCGGCCAGGCCCCGCGAGTGAAGCGGTACTCGACCGGATCCGGCACATGCAGGCGCTCAAGAGGGGACCCGGGGCTCGATTGAGCACGCGCGGCCCGGATCAGCGGTGGTCGAGTTCGTCGTCCAGTGCGGCGTCGACCTTCGCCGCCGCGCGCACCAGCGCCCGATAAGCCAGCGCCGCGAGCGCCGACACGGCGAACACCGCGGCCATCGCCCACACGTCCCCGCCATCATCGGCCGGTACCACCGCGACCGTGACCAGAGCGAACAGCAGCCACCGGTTGCGCGCGGCGGGCCGGGGCCGCCACCGGCCGGCGACCTGCGCCTTGGCGACCAGGGACAGCGGACCATGAACACCCACGGCGACCGACCTTTCGTCCAAGATCAGCCACGGACCGTGACCGACCACGAATGAGAGACGTCCCGACAGTCGCGTAATCCGCCATCGGAGTTACCAGCTTCAGGCCGAACGACCCTTCGTGAGCAACAGTCCACTCGAAAGAGTGAGATGCAGAGTTGTTACCCTCTTGTGACTGGGTGTTTCTCTGGCTATTTTCGGCATTGCGTGGCAATACTGGTCCTCCCCCACCGAAGAGGTGATTTCCGAAAATGACCAAACGGATACTCCTTGCCGTTTTCACCACCATTTCCCTGATTTCGAGCAGCACGAACACAGCCTTCGCGGAAATCGATTCCGGCCCGATTTCGGCGTGGTCGCCGAGCATGACGATCGGCGGCCCGAACTTCACCGACCGGACGCTGCGGATGGTCGTCCACCCGAGCGTCGGCGGTACCGCGCTACGCCTGCACCTGTCGAACCTGCGCGGCACCACCCCGCTCGCCGTCGGCGCAGTGAGCGTCGCCCTGCAGGCCGACCGGGCGACCGCCGCCGACGGCTCCCGGCGCACCGTGACGTTCTCGCACGCGAAGACGCTCACGATCCCGGCGGGCCAGGAGGTCGTCAGCGACCCCGTGTCGCTGCCGGTGCGCGCGGAGCAGAACCTGCTCGTCAGCCTGTACCTGCCCCAGGCGACCAGTTCGGCGACCTGGCACTCCGACGCGTTCGACGTCTCCTACCTCTCGAAGCCGGGCGACCACGCGGCCGACACCGACGACGGGAACTACGTCACCGCAACGACTTCCTGGTACTACCTGTCCGGTTTGGACGTCGTCGCCCCCGCGGCGCGCGGCACCGTGGTGGCCTTCGGCGACTCCATCACCGACGGCTACAACACCCCGGCGAGCGTCTACCACCGCTGGCCGGACGACCTCGCCCGCCGGCTCGCCGGGCCGCACCCGACCGCGGTGGTCGACGCCGGGCTCGGCGGCAACCGGGTGCTGACCGACGTGCCGAACATCTGGCAGGGCGTCAGCGCCCTCAAGCGGTTCGGCCACGACGCGCTGGCGCAGCCCGGCGTCCGGACCGTGATCCTCATGGAGGGCATCAACGACATCGGGAACAACGCCGGCCCCGGCGGCGTCCCGCTCACCGCGCAGCACCTGATCGACGGCTACCGCGAGCTGATCCGCCAGGCGCACGCGGCCGGGGTGCGGATCCTCGGCGGGACCATGCTGCCGGACAAGGGCGCCGGCTACTACAGCGAACCCGCCGAGGCGATCCGCCAAGCGGCGAACGCCTGGATCCGCACCGGCGGACAGTTCGACGGCGTCGTCGACTTCGACCAGGCTCTGCACGACCCCTCCGATCCCGCGGCCCTGCGAGCCGGCTTCGACTCGGGTGATCACCTCCACCCGAACGAAGCCGGCATGCAGGCCATGGCCGACGCGGTCGACCTGCGGCTGATCAACCCTTAAACCGCTCGACCCTCAAGAAACGCGGAAGCCGTCCACCAGGAAATAGGTTCCGCTCTTCTTGGAAACGGTCAGCGTGTGCCGCCCGGCGGCGAGCCCGGTCACCGAATAAACGGGGAACCGGGTTTGCCGCTGGGCGGTGTTCGCGCTGACGGTTCCCTTCGCAACCCCGTCGAGGGTGACGGCGATGTCACCTTCGTCGGAATTCGTCTCGGTGAGGAAGTCGATCCCGGTCCCGGTGAAGGTGATCGACGCGGAATCGCCGTCCTGCTGGGTGTAGTGCACCCCGTTTTCGAGGTCGCCGTACGTGCGCGAGCCGCTCGAGGCCCAGCTCCCGGTGTAGGAGATCCGCAGATCGTCGTCGTCGAGCACCTTGGCGGGCGGGAGCCGCGGCCCGGCCGCGTCGATGATCGCCTGCGCCGCGGGCGGCCAGCGGCCGTCGGTGACCACAGTGGACGGCGTCAGGTCGATGTCCGTGCCGCTGTTGTTGTAGCGGTCGGTGTCGGTGAAGTTGCCGTGGATGGAGTCGTCGTGGATGGTCGGCGTCCACAGGTTCAGCCACAGCGAGCCGTTGCTGAACTCCACCACGTTGTCGTGGGTGTTCCACAGCGAGCTGCCCTCGTCGTGGTAGATCATGTTGCAGCCGTTGACGCACTCCCCCAGCACGTTGCCGACGAACTCGGAGCCCGACGCCTGCCCGCCGAGGGTGTAGACCGGGCCACCGTCGAACAGCACGCCCATCACGCTGTGCACGTGGTTGCCGACGACGTGGTTGCCGCCGGTGTAGGTCGTGCCGTGCAGGCACGGGTCGGGCAGGCCCTGCTTGGCCTGCAGCGCGCAGCTCGACGCCCAGCCCCAGCCCCAGCCGATCGACACGCCCGAGTACGGCGTGTAGCCGATGTCGTTGTGGGACAACGTGGTCCCGCGGCTGTGCCCCACCCAGACGCCGACCGCGTCCTGGTACTCCTGCCCCGGCCGCTGGACGACGTTGCCGGCGACGGTGTTGCCGCTGGTCATCAGCGCGGACTGGGTCTGGTAGTAGTCGTCGACCTCGCCCACCGCGACGCCGCTGCCGCCGAGGTCGGTGATCGAGCCGCCGGACACCGTCGAGTCCTGGGTCTGGTCGGCGAGGTCGATGCCGCTGGTCCCGGTGTGCTGCACGGTGACGCCGGTGAAGGCGATCCGCGCGCCGCGGTGCACCTGCACGGCGGCCGGGATCCGGGTCGGCGTCCGCGTTGTCGGATCCCAGAGGATGCCGGCCTGGTTGTCGATGTAGCCCGCGGTGGTCGGGGCGTTCCAGGTCGTGTAGGCGAAGGTGATGCCCTCGAAGGCGATGTCGTGCACCGGCGCGACGACGTCGGGGATGACCGTGAAGGCGTCGATCAGCAGGTAGTCGCCACCGGCCTTGACGACGCGGACGGTGTGCTCGCCCTTGGCGAGCCCGGTCACCGAGACGACGGCCTGCTGCGCGAGCCGTTCGGTGCTCTTGGCCGAGACCGTCTGCTTCTTGACGCCGTCGACGTAGACGTCGATGTCGCCTTCGTCCGAGTTGGTCTCGGTCAGGACCTGGATGCCGGTCCCGGTGAAGGAGTAGCCGAACGCGTCGCCGTCGGTCTGGGTGTAGTGGACGTCGGCGCCGAGGTCGCCGAGGTGCCGGCCGTTCGAGTAGTTCCAGCTGCCGGTGTAGGTCGCGCGCCAGTCGGTGTCGTTGAGCGGCGCCAGGTGCCCGGGGGTGCCGGCCAGGTCGAGCAGTTCCGGCGCGACGGGCAGCTCGACGTCGGCCTTCGCGAGGTCCTCACCGGGCCTGGGCACGTAGTAGAGGAAGCCGGCGTCGCCGTCGAGGTAGAACTGGCCGGGCGTGCCGAGCAGCTGGTAAGCGTTTTCGAGCCAGGTCACGCGGTCGAGGCTCGGCAGGCCGGCGCCGTTGAAGGGGAAGCTCGGGTTGGGGACCGAGGTGTGGTTGTTGGTCCAGCAGCCGGGGTCGACGGTCAGCGCCGAGCCGCCCGACGCGCCGGGCGTGATCGAGGCCAGCGGGCAGCGCAGCTGCTTCCAGCCGTTGTTGGCGACCACCTCGACCCGGGCGGCGTTCGTCCAGCCGGTGTAGGACGCGTCGGCGGTGGTGAAACCGGTGGCGGACACGGAAAACCCGCCCGGGTCCGGTGCGGTGCGGGCCCGCGCCGCACGGACGCCGTTCACGAACAGCTCCCGGCTCGCCGTCCCCTTCGGCACCGGCGCGCGGTAGATGTTCTTGGCGGCGTCCGTCTTCCGGAAGCCGCCGATCTTCATCGCGCCGCTGAAGACCGGCGTCTGACCGGCGGCCGCGCGGTAGACGACGCGGTGCCCCGGCCGGCCGGAGTCCTGCACGCCGAGGCGCAACGGCGTCGTGAGCGAGTAGGTGCCGCCGCGCAGTTCGACCACGACGTCCCCGGCGGCCCGCGGGACGAGCCCGCGGACGCGGTCGCGGGCCGTGGCCAGGTCGCACGGGGAGGACGAGCCGCAGGCGGAGCCGTGCCCGGAAGGGGCGGCGTAGAGGACGTCCGGGGGTCTTCCGGGCGTGGCGCCGACAGCCGCGACGACGGCTGTGGCGGTGACCAGGTGCGCGACGACGGTGACGATTCGCATCAAGGTTCTCCGGCGGGTCAGCGGGCAGACATCTGATGAATATAGCCCGACCCAGCGTTCAACGGAGCATTCCGCGACCTGAAACCACTCAGAGTTCCTACCTTTGACGGGAGCGAGCGCCGTCAGGGCACCAGCAGCTCGACCGCCGCGGTGAACCGGCTCAGGTAGGCCTCGCGGGTCTCGACCTGGTGCTTCAGCCCGATCGACGCGCTGATCAACGTCTGCGCGACGCGGACCGCCGCGGACCGCCCGGACTCCTCGGCGATCGCGTCCGTCACGAGCTCCTCGAAGCGGGCCGGAGCCGTCTCGACGATCTCGCCGAGCAGGTCCGGGTTCTGCTCGATCACCCCGGTCACGTCCCGGCCGAACGGCCCGGCGTACCGGCCGGCCCACCGGTCGAACGCGCCGGCGAGCCGCTCCCGCAACGGCTTGCCGGGGTCGGCGAGGATGCGCCCGGCCGCGGCGAGGTCCTCCTCCAGCGCCCGGGTGACCGCGGCGCGGAACAGCGTTTCCTTGGAGGCGAACAGGAAGTACAGGCCCGGCCGCGAGATCCGGGCCGCGCGCGCCACTTCGTCCATCGAGGTCTTGCGGTAGCCGTGCCGGGCGAACGTCAGCAACGCCGAGTCGAGCACCGCGTCACGACGGCCGCTGCCGTCGCCCGATTCGGAAGCCATCCGACGACCCTACGAGAGTCAGACGTACTTTACAAGTTCTGTCTAGTTCGTATAGTCGATGGCATGTCCTCCCGAGCACTGATCACCACCCCGTTCACCGCCGGCAGCACCGCGGCCGAGGTCCTGGCCGGCGTCGACCTGGCCGGCGTCCGCGCGATCGTCACCGGCGCGTCGTCCGGCCTCGGCGCCGAAACGGCCCGCGTGCTGGCCGCGGCCGGAGCCGAAGTGACGCTCGCCGTCCGGAACCCGGCCGCCGTCACCCCCGGTGAAAACTCGCGGGTCGCCCGGCTCGACCTCGCCGACCAGGCGTCCGTCCGGCGGTTCACCGGCGCTTGGCGGGGACCCCTGCACCTGCTGGTCGCGAACGCGGGCATCGTCACCGGTGGCCTGGCCCGCACGCCGGAGGGGTGGGAGCTGCAGTTCGCGACCAACCACCTCGGCCACTTCGCCCTCGCCACCGGCCTGCACGACGCGCTCGCGGACGGCGCGGCGCAACGGGGCGAAGCGAGGATCGTCTCGCTCAGCTCGACCGCGCACATGCGCGCCGGCGTCGACTTCGACGACCTCCACTTCACGCGCCGGCCCTACGACCCCCAGATCGCTTACGCCCGCTCGAAAACGGCGAACTCGCTCTTCGCGGTCGAAGCGACGCGACGCTGGGCGGGCGACGGCATCTTCGCGAACGCCGTGAACCCCGGCGGAGTCGCGACCGGCCTGCAGCGCGACTTCACCGACGCCCAGAAAGAGTCGCTGGCGGCAGCCGAAGCCGCGGGAATCTTCAGCTACAAGACCGTCGCACAGGGGGCGGCGACGACGATTGTCGCCGCGGTCAGGCCCGAGTTCGCCCGCACCGGCGGCCACTACCTCGACGACGCCCAGGAGGCGTACCCCGTCCCCGACGACGCCGCCCTCGCCGACCACCCCCACGGCGTCAAGGAATGGGCGCTGGACCCCGCGCTCGCCGAACGCCTCTGGACCGTCTCGGCCGACCTGATCGACGGCGGCTCCGGCCGCCGTGTCTTGTCAGCGTGAAGAACTTCGGCCTACGATGACTCCAGTCGCTTGATTGAAACGATTCAATTTTGCTCGGCCGCCACCTTTCACCGCAGAGAGGGACCGCGATGCTTTCGCGCCTGATGAGGGTTTCCCTGGCACTGGTGACCTTTCTGGCCCTGACGGTGGCACCCGCCGCGGCGGACCCCGGCGGGGTCCAGGTCGGTGGGCTGGAGGTCGAGCACCAGGTCGACCCGCTCGGCGTCGACGTCACGCGGCCGCGGTTCGGCTGGACCCTGGACACGCGCGCCGTTCGTCAGTCGGCGTACCGGATCGTGGTGTCGACCCAGCCCGGCGGGCGGGCGGACGTCTGGGACAGCGGCGAAGTGCGGTCGGCACAGTCCTTCGACGTCGCCTACGGCGGACCCGGGCTGCGAGCGCGCACCCGGTACTTCTGGCGCGTCCAGGTCTGGGACGCCGCCCGGCACGCGTCGCGGTGGAGTGAGCCGGCGTGGTTCGAGACGGCCTTCCCGGACCCCGCCGAGTTCCGGGGCGACTGGATCGGCTCGCACACGACCGCGGCCCCGCCCTCGTTCGACGGCGCGAGCTGGATCTGGTTCCCCGAGGGCGCCCCGGCCGACTCCGCGCCGGCCGGGACGCGCTACTTCCGGCGCGCGTTCGACCTGCCCGCGGGTCCGATCACCGCGGCACAGCTCGAGCTCACGGCCGACGACAGCTTCACCGTCTACGTCAACGGACAGCAGTTCGCCGCCTCGCCCCGCGTCGCCGACTCTTGGCGGACGGCGACCGTCGTCGACATCGCGGCCGCCCTGCGTCCCGGCCGCAACGTGATCGCGGCCGAGGCGGCCAACGCCCTGCCCGGCCCGGCCGGATTCCTGGCCAAGCTCCGGGTCGAAGGCCAAGCGCCCGCGGACGTCGTCACCGACGGCTCCTGGAAATCCGCCGACACCACCGCGACCGGCTGGCAGCAGCCGGACTTCGACGACTCCGCCTGGCCGCAGGCGCTCGTGGCCGCCGCGTACGGCGCCGGCCCGTGGGGCAGCTCCGTCACCACGCAGCCGCCGGCGGAACCGTTGCTGCGCAAGGACTTCTCCCTGACCAGGCCGATCAGGTCCGCGCGGGCCTACATCGCCGGTCTCGGCTACTACAAGCTCTACCTCAACGGCGCCCGGATCGGCGACCACGAGCTCGACCCGGCGTTCACCGTCTACGACAAGACCGACCTCTACGCGACCTACGACGTCACCGATGCCCTGCGAGCGGGCGGCAATGCGGTCGGCGTCAGCCTGGGACGCGGGTACTACGCGATGACGAACCCCGACGAGTGGCTGGCTTCCCCGTGGCACAGCGAGCCCAAGCTGAAGCTCGAGCTCGACGTCACCTACCAGGACGGCAGCACCCAGCGGGTGACCAGCGACCGCACCTGGAAGACCGCCGACGGGCCCACGCGCTCGGAGTCGCTCTGGTTCGGCGAGACCTACGACGCGCGCCTGGAGCAGCCCGGCTGGAACCGCACCGGGTTCGACGACACGAGCTGGCGGCCCGCACTGCCGGTGGCCGCCCCCGCGGGGACGCTGCGCGCCGCGTCGTTCCCGCCCGTCAAGGCGACCGATCACCTGCCGATCGCCGCCGTCACCACGCCGGGCGAGGGCGTGCACGTCTACGACGTCGGCACGACGACGGCGGGCTGGGCCCGGGTCGCCCTGCACGGGCCCGCCGGTGCCGAAGTGAAGATCACCTACGGCGAAAAGCTGCGCCCGGACGGGACTGTCGACAACATCGGCGGCTTCGGCATGCAGCTGCAGTCCTACACCTACGTCCTCAAAGGCGGCGGGCCCGAGAGCTTCCAGCCGAGCTACAGCTACGCGGGCTTCCGCTACTTCCAGGTCACCGCGCCGGCGGGCGTCACCGTCGACTCGGCCGACGCGCAGCGCGTCCACACGGCGGTCGCGAGCACCGGCGGCTTCACCAGTTCCAGCGGGCTGCTCAACCGGTACGACGACGCCGAAGCGAACACGATCCTGAACAACCTGCACTCCGTCCCGACCGACACCCCGATGTACGAGAAGCGGCCCTACACCGCGGACGCGCACCTGTCCGCCGACGCCGCGATCGCCCACTTCGACATGCAGGACTTCTACGCGAACTGGATGCGCGACCACCGGGACGACCAGAACCCGGACGGCTCGATCGGCCAGACCGTGCCCGCGACGGTGGGCGGCAAGAAGGTCACCGACCCGGTGTGGTCGGCGAGCTTCGTCCTGATCACCTGGGACCTGTACTGGTACTACGGCGACACGCGCGCGCTCGCGGAGAACTACGACGCGATGAAGGCGTGGCTCGGCTTCTACGAACGCGACATCGCCAAGACCGGCAACATCTACACGGGCTTCAGCTACGGTGACTGGCTCGCGCCGGGCGCCGCGAACCCGCCCGAGGGCACGCGGCTTTCCGGGACCGCTTATCTCAACAAGACCGCCGGCACCATGGCGCGGATCGCGCGTGCACTCGGCCACGACGCCGATGCGAAGCACTTCGACACCCTGGCGGGCACGATCGCGAACGCGCTCAACGCGACGTTCTTCGACAAGGCGGCCGGCGCCTACTACGACGACCGCGCGGCCGGGTACCGCCAGACGTCCAACCTGCTGCCGCTGAGCCTCGGCATCGTGCCCGCGGCGGATCGCCCGGCCGTCGTGGCCAATCTCGTCCAGGACATCAAGGCGCGCGGAGTCCACCTGAACACCGGTGCGCTGGGCACGAAGCTCATCCTCCCGGCGCTCACCGACGCCGGCTACGGCGATCTCGCGTACCAGGTGGCGACCAACCCGACCTATCCCGGCTGGGGCTACTGGTTCCAAGGGCTCGGGGCCACGACGATGTGGGAGGAGTGGCCGGCCACGTCACGGTCGCACGACCACGCGTTCCTCGGCACCGTCGACGACTGGCTGTACCAGCGCGTCGCCGGGATCCAGCCGGCCGCGCCCGGCTACGCGGCGGTCAAGATCCAGCCGTATCCGGTCGGTGATCTGACGAACGCGTCCGCGCACGTCGATTCGCCGTTCGGCCGGGTGAGCTCGGCCTGGACCCGTGACCACGGCCGGTTCACCCTGCGCGCCGGCGTCCCGGCCGGGACGACGGCCGAGATCTTCGTCCCGGCGCGGGACGCCCGGTCCGTCCAGGCTCCCCCGGGTGCCCGGTTCGAGGGCGTGCGCGACGGGTACGCCGCGTTCCAGGTCGGTTCCGGCGATTACGTGTTCCGCGCCCCGGCCTCGTAGTCTGCGGACAGACGATCAGACCTGGGGAGCTTCGCCATGACGAACAGCATTGAGACCACGGAGGTCGTCATCGCCGGGGGCGGCCCGGTCGGGCTGACCCTCGCCCACGAGCTCGGCAGCCGCGGGATCGGCTGCGTCGTGCTCGAACCGCGGCCGGAACCGAGCCTCGCTTCCCCGCGGTGCAAGCAGATGAACCCCCGTTCGATGGAGATCTTCCGGCGCCTCGGCATCGCCGGAGCCGTGCGCGCCACGGCTCGGCTGCCCTTCGGCTGGTCCGACTCGGCGGTCTTCTGCACGTCGCTCACCGGGCACCGGTTGGAACGTTTCGACGGCGTCTTCGCCCTCAGCGACGTCCAGCGCCCGGAGCTGGCCGAACCCGCGTTGTGGTGCGCGCAGAACCACGTCGAGGAGGCGTTGCGCACCACACTCGCCGGGCGGGAGACGGTCAGTGCGCGCTGGGGCTGGACGTTGACCGGCGTGACCCAGGACGCCGACGGCGTCACCGCCACCGCGACCGACGACGCGGGCCGGGAGCGCGTGGTGCGGGGCAAATACCTGGTCGGAGCCGACGGCGCCCGCAGCGCGGTCCGGCGGGCGTGCGGGATCCCGCTCACCGGGCGGAGCCACGAGATCCGGAACGTGCAGGTGATCTTCGACGCGCCGGGGCTGTCCGCCCGCCACCGGCTGGGGCGCGCGGTGCAGTACTGGGTGGTCAACCCGGACGTCAACGGCCTGATGGGCACGCTGGACACCGAAGACCTGTGGTGGGCCATCATCATCAACGCGCCCGAAGACGCCGACGCCGCGTGGTACGAACGAGCCGTCCACCGGATGATCGGCGCCGAGGAGCCCATCACCGTCACGGCGACCGATCCCTGGACGGCCCGGATGCTGGTGGCCGACCGCTACCGGGACGGCCGCTGCTTCCTGGCCGGCGACGCCGCCCACCAGAACCCGCCGTGGGGTGGGTTCGGTGCCAACACGGGCATCGGCGACGCCGCCGACCTCGGCTGGAAGCTCACGGCCGCGGTCCGCGGCTGGGCCGGCGACGGCCTGCTCGACTCGTACGAGACCGAACGCCGTCCCATCGCGCGGCGCGCCATCGCCGAGGCCGAGCGCAACATGCGGGTGCTGACGGGCGAACTCGCCGTCCCGGGCCTGGACGACGACGGACCGGACGGGCAAGCCCTGCGTGCGAAGACGGCGGAGCTGATCCGCCAGGCCAAGACCGCGGAGATGTACACACTCGGCTTCGTGCTCGGCACGGCGTACCCGGACTCCCCGCTGGTGGTCCCGGACGACGGCCCGGCACCCGCGTCGACCGGGACGGACTACCGGCCTTCCGGTGCGCCGGGTAACCGGCTGCCGCATCAGTGGCTGGATCGGACTCGGTCGTTGCAGGATGAGCTTGGTGCGGGGTTCACGCTGTTGGAGATCGCGGCGCAGCCTGCTCCGGAATGGGAGACCGCCGCGGTGGTGGCGGGGGTGCCGCTGCGGCGGTATCGGCTCAACCGGCCGGATCTGCGTGGGCTTTATGCGGCTCGGTATGTGTTGGTTCGGCCTGATGGGTATGTCGCTTGGCGCGGGGAGACCTCGCCTGGGGACCCGCGGGCGGTGCTGGACCAGGCTCGGGGACAGCGGGACTGACCGCGGCTAGCCCGCCACGTGGGCCGTGTTCTCTACCCAATGCCGGGCCAGCTCGACATCGCCGTCAATGGCGGTCGCGGTCAGGGGACTCCGGCGGGTCAGGACCAGCAACAGCGACTTCGCCGGACCCCGCACCGTCACATCTGCCCCACCGCCGCCCGACTCGGGGCGCGCGCCGTCGGGGTGGCGCTCGATGTGCCAGTCGCCGACGCTGGGCTTGTCCGTGGACTGCCAGTGCAGGGTCTCGCCCGTTCCGCGCAGCGCGGCCGCCGCTTCGGGGCGGCGGGCCGTCCACGTCGGTGATGTCAGCATGGCCAGGTGGTTGGTGATCAGCGCCGCGGCGATGTCCGCGTCCAGGGCGTGGTCGCGCCCGGCGGCCGCCGCCGCGTCGAAGCCGTGGATGACCGCCTCGTTGAGCAAGCTGTGGAGCCAGAACTGCGCGCCCGTCCGGTCGTCGCCCGCGGCGTTGAACACCGCCGCCGTCAGTGCCGTGTCGGAGCAAGCCGTGGCCGCTCGGGCGGCCGCGTCGGACAGCCACTCCGGCCAGGTCTCGGGATCCGCGGGCAGCTCGGCCACCTCGGTGGGTAGCTCGGCCGGGTCGGTGATGCGGCGCTCGATGATCTCGGACACCCAGTTCAGGGTCTGGCCGACGTGCTCGACCAGACTGCGCACCGTCCAGTCCGGACAGGTCGGCACCGCGGCGTCCGGACCCGCCGCGCCGGCGGACTCCGCCAGCTGCCGCGTGTGGTCCTGGAGTGCCTGCCGGCAGCGTTCCGCGCTCAGCTCGGGACTCATCGGTCGTCCTCCCCCACTACTGCCTCGCGACCGCCCAGGGCATCAGCTCCTCAGCGAGCGCCTTGCTGTACGGGCGCACCAGCGCTTGCAGTTCCGCGCAGGCGGGCTCGCCGATGTGAGCGTAGGGCGTCACGCTGTTCTCGTCAGTCACCTTCTCGATTTCCGCCCGGCGGGCCGCGCCCGTGGGGGTGAACGTCGGGGCCGCGTCGTCGGTGAGCCAGTCTCGCTCGCGGAGACCGGCGACAGCCTGGTTCCACTCGTCCTCGGACCACGCCCGTGAGGTGCGCAGGGTCTCGGCGGGGACGGCGCCGGACGCCGCATGCGTGACGAGCGCCTCGATCCCCCGCAGGCCGGCCGTCAGCAGCGCGGCGATGTGGGCGTCGCCGCGGTACTCGCGAAGCAGCGTCTGTGCGTGCCACAGCACCAGATGGGGCTCGGTGGGCCACGGCAGGGCCGCGTGGGCGGCGAACAACGGACGGCCGGTGACGTCGCCGGTGATCGTCTCGGCGGCCTCACGCAGGAGTGCGGCGGCCCGGGCCATCTCGGGTGACGTGATCGCGTCGCCCAGGACGGCGCGCAAGGTCCGGTCGGCCGCGGCGTAGCGCGCGGCGAGGACGGCGGCCGGGTCGGTCGTCGACCACGCGGTGGCGATCGACGCCTCGACGAGGGCCGGGTTGAAGTTGAAGAAGGTCGCGACGACGACCGGCGCCGGGACCGCGCCGAGCGCCGCCGACCTCGACGCGAAATAGCCGGCCCGGCCGGTGAGACCGAGCTCCGCGTAAGCCGCAGTCGCTTCCGGGGCGAAGTAGATCATTCCGTGGTAGGGCTCGAGAAACCGCCAGGTCCGGCGCGCCGCTTCGATCACGCGGTGAACATACCATCCGGTCGGTACGGCGGGGGTCTATCGGCGCGGGAGCACCTCCGGCACGTCGACGATGCGGCTGCGCAAGTACTCGCCGAGACCTTTCGCCTGCGGGTCGGGACGCACCGACGCGGCGACGCCCTCGCCGAGCAGGCCGACCACGACGAAGTTGAGCGCGCGCAGGTTCGGCAGCTCGAAGCGCCGTACTTCGAGGCCGGCCGCTTCGGGGAGCAGGGACCGGAACCGGGCTTCGTCGAGGTACTGCCGGAGCCAGGCGTACTCCTCATCGGTCCGGGTCCAGAGGCCGATGTTGGCGTTGCCGCCCTTGTCGCCGGAACGGGCGCCCGCCACCTCGCCCAAGGGCGCGCGACGGACGGGGCCCGGGAAGCCACGCGGCTCGGGGGCCGCGTGCGCCGACGACAGCGACGGCCCAGACGCGGAGCCCGGGAAGCCACGCGATTCGGGAGCAGCATGCGCCGAGGAAAAAGACAGCCCGGACACGGGATGCGGGATCACCCGCCGGGTGCCGTCGGGCAGGGTGACGCTGTGCCGGACCTCGGCCGCCGGCACCAAGGCCGGCCAGTACACGCCGAACCCGCTCTCCGCGGCCGGTGGGGTCGTCGTGTGGAAGCCCGGGTAGCCGCCGAGTGCCAGCTCCATCGTCGTGTTCGAGAAGCGGCGGCCGACCTTGGCCCGGTCCGGGTCCTTGACCGTGATCCGCAGGTGGGCGGTGGCTTCGGCGTTCACCGCCGCGTCCGGGTGGTCGAAGCGCAGCAGCGTCACGTCGACCTCGGCGTACTGCTCCTTGCCGCCCAGCAGCTCGAACAGCTGCCGCTCGGCCCACGCGGCCTTCTCCTCGATGCGGCCGCCGGTGAGCACCAGGGTCATCGTGTTGCGGTAGCCGCCGTCGTGGTTCAGGGCCACCTTCAGCCGATCACCCGGCGCGCTCCCCCGCGTGCCGCTGATCCGCACGCGGTCGGGGCCCGTCTGCTCGAGCCGCGCGGTGTCGAAGTGGGCCACCGCGTCCGGTCCGGCGTAGGCCGGTTCGGCGATCTCGTACAGCAGCTGCGCGGTGACCGTGCCCACCGAGACCAGCCCACCGGTGTTGTCGTGCTTGGTGATGACGCTCGAACCGTCGGCCTCGACCTCGGCGATCGGGAAGCCCGGGTAGCGGCGGTCGGTGACCTCTTCGAAGAACGCGTAGTTGCCGCCGGTGGCCTGCGGGCCGCACTCGATCACGTGTCCCGCGGCCATCGCGCCCGCGATCGCGTCGAAGTCGGTGGGCGCCCAGCCGTGCCACCACGCCGCAGGACCCACCACCAGGGACGCGTCGGTGACGCGGCCCGTGACGACGATGTCGGCCCCGGCGCCCAGTGCTTCGGCGATGCCCCGGCCGCCGAGGTAGGCATTGGCCGTCACCGGCGTCACCCCGGCCTCGGCGAGCTTGCGCCCGGTGTCGAGGTGGGCCAGGTCGTGTCCGGCCGCCTGCAGCTCGTCGAGCCGGTCGACGAGGTCGTCGCCGTCCACGTACGCGATCTTCGGGTGCAGGCCCAGCCGTCCGGCGAGCGCGGCGATCTCGGTGGCCAGTCCCGGCGGGTTCAGCCCGCCGGCGTTGGACACGATCCGGACGCCGCTATCCAGGCAGGTGCCCAGCACCTGCTCGAGCTGGGTGAGGAACGTCTTCGCGTAGCCGGCGCCGGGATCCTTCCGGCGCGCCTTCCAAAGGATCAGCATCGTCAGCTCGGCGAGGTAGTCGCCGGTGAGGACGTCGATCGGGCCGCCCTCGACCATCTCCCGCGCGGCCGCGAGGCGGTCGCCGTAGAAGCCGGAGCAGTTCGCGATCCGGACCGGGCGGATCATGCGCGTCCCCGGCCGGGCGCGCCCGCGAATGCCTGGGCGAGACCGATCCACTCCCGCGCGACGGGCCCGGACACGAGCAGATCGGTGTCCTCGGCGAGCCGGCGCTGGGTGACCGTGAGGCAGAAGTCGAGCGCGGGGCCTTCGACGCGGTCGGTCGCGGCCGCGTCGCCCCACTCCCACCGGGCACCCGAGGGCGCCCGCAGCTCCACCCGGATCGGCACCGACGGCGCCGGGCGGTCGTGCAGCCCGAAGCTGAACGCCGTCGTGGACACACCCAGGTGCGCGATGTGCCGCAACCGGTCGGTCGGCACGCGCGTCACGCTGAGCGTGTCGGCGATGTCCTGGCCGTGCGCCCACGTCTCCATGATCCGCGCGGTGACCGACGACGCCACGCTCATGTCGAGCCCGTACCAGGGCAGCCGGGCTCGTGGGTCACGCCCGCGGAACGCCGTCACGAACGCCGACCGCGCACGCGTGAACCACGTCCGGGCTTCGGCCGCGCTCAGCCCGGCGTACCGCGCAGCGACGCGGTCGGGGAAGTCCATCCCGCCGGCCATCAGGGCCGCCGCCGCTTGCCGGAAGCCGTCGGGGTCGACGGCCGCCTGGGTCGCGGACTCGTCGAAGAAGGCGAGGTGCGTGACCTGGTCGCGGACGTCCCAGCCGGCCGCGGGGGTGGGCCGGGCGATGCCCGCGTCGTCGAGCGGGGCGAGCATCGCTTCGACGTCGGCGGTTTCCGCCAGCAGGTCGTCGAGCAGCGCGTCCAGGGAGACGGGCATGTCAGCGTCCTTCCCACACCGGGGTGCGCTTCTCGCGGAACGCCGCCGGGCCTTCCTGCGCGTCGCGCGAGCGGTACACCGGTGCCCAGATCTCCTCGGCCCGCTCGTAGGCGTCCGGGCGGGACAGGTAGGCGGTGCGCTTGGCCGCGTGCACCGACAGCGGTGCGTTGGCGGCGATCCGTTCGGCGAGCTCCTGCGTGTGCGACCGCAGCTCGCTCAGCGGGACGACGTGGTTGACGAGCCCGGCCTCGCGGGCCCGGTGTGCGTCGAGCGGGTCGCCGGTGAGCAGGATCTCCATGGCCACCCGCGGCGGGACGAGCCAGGACAGCGGCGCCGCCCACGGCGCACCTCGGCCCACCTTCACTTCGGTCACCGCGAAGCGCGCGTGGGAAGCCGCGACGACGAGGTCGCACTGCTGGGCCAGCAGGAACCCACCCGCGTAGGCGACGCCGTTGACGGCGGCGATCGTCGGCTTGGGCACGTCGATGTTCCGGCCGAACTGCGGCAGGAAGTCCGGCGGCGGGACTTCGAGGGCCGACTCGGCCATCTCCTTGAGGTCGCCGCCGGCGCAGAACGCCTGGTCGCCGGCCCCGGTCAGCACGAGCACGGCGGCGGAGTCGTCGGCGACGAACCGCCGGGTCCCCTCCCACAGGCCGTCACGGACCTTTTTGGACAGTGCGTTGCGTGCTTCGGCGCGATCGATGGTCAGCCACGCGACGCCGGCGCGGACCTCGTAGGAGACGCTCACGACACCACCGCCAGCAGCTGCCCGGTGTCGACCTGGTCGCCCTGGCTCACCCGCAGGTCGGACAGGACGCCGTCGGCCGGCGCGGTGACGGTGTGCTCCATCTTCATCGCCTCCAGGACGACCAGCGGCTGCCCCGCGGTCACGGCATCGCCCGCACCCGCCAGGACGCGCACGACGGCGCCGGGCATGGCGGCGAGCAACGACCCCGCGGCCGTGGCGGCGTCCGGGTCGGCGAAGCGCGGCACCTCGGTCAGGGCCGCCGACCCGTCCGCACCATCCACATAGGACACTCCGGCTTCGGTGTGCACGGCGTAGGTGCGGTGGACGCCGTCGATCTCCAGCTCCACCAGCGAAGGTGACGCGGACAGCAGCCGCACCGCACCACCGAGCGGCTCGCCGTTCACGGTGACGTCCAAACCCCGCCGCCGCAGCGAATACGCGACCTCCAGGGTTTCCGGACCGGCCGTGTACGAGATCCGCTGGGGTGCGCGGCCGACGTTGCGCCACCCGGACGGCATCTCGGGCACCACCCGCGCGGCGAGCCGGTTGCGCGCCTGCGCGGCCAACGCGGCCGCTGCCGCCTGTCGCGCGCCGCCGTCGGACGCGCCGAGAGCGGCCGGATCGTGGCGGGTCAGGTAGCCGGTGTCCGTGCGGCCGGCCAGGAACTCGGCCTCCCCCAGGATGCCGGCGAGCAGGTCGCGGTTCGTCGTCACGCCGTGGAGCTCGGCGGTCCGCAGCGCGCGGGCCAGCGTGCGGGCGGCCTCGCGGCGGGTGCGGCCGTGGGCGATCACCTTGGCCAGCATCGGGTCGTAGTGGGGGCCGACGACGGAACCGTCGGCGACTCCGGAGTCGACGCGCACGCCACGCAGCGGCGGGACGCGGAAGCGGTGCAGCGTCCCGGTGGCGGGCAGGAACCCGGCCGGGACGTCCTCGGCGTAGAGCCGGACCTCGATCGCGTGCCCGTCGATCCGGGCCCCCGTCACCGAAGGCGGCAGCGGCTCCCCTTCCGCGACCCGCAGCTGCAGCTCGACCAGGTCCAGGCCGGTGACCACCTCGGTCACCGGGTGCTCGACCTGCAGCCGCGTGTTGACCTCCAGGAAGAAGAACCGACCGTCGTGGTCCAGCACGAACTCGACCGTGCCGGCGCCGGTGTAGCCGATGGCCTTCCCGGCGGCGACGGCCGCGGCGCCGAGCTCGGCGCGCAGGGCGTCGTCGACCGCCGGGGACGGGCACTCCTCGACGATCTTCTGGTAGCGCCGCTGGATCGAGCACTCGCGCTCGAACAGGTGCACCACCTCGCCGCGGGAATCCCCGAGGATCTGGACCTCGACGTGCCGCGGGTCGACGACGAACCGTTCGAGGAACACCGTCCCGTCGCCGAACGCGGACGCGGCTTCGCGGCGGGCGCCGGCCACGGCGTCGGCGAGCCCGGCTGCGTCGTGGACCACGCGCATGCCCCGGCCGCCACCGCCGAACGCGGCCTTGACCAGCACCGGGAACCCGATTTCGGCGGCCACGGCGGCGAGGTCGGTGTCGTCGGTGACGGTCGCTCCCGGCAGGACCGGGACGCCGGCCGCGTCCATCAGCGCCTTGGCTTCGATCTTCGAACCCATCGAAGCGATGGCTTCGGGCGACGGGCCGACGAACGTGAGCCCGGCGCCGGCGCAGTCGCGGGCGAAGCCGGCGTTCTCCGACAGGAAGCCGTAACCGGGGTGGATCGCGTCGGCGCCGGTGGCCCGGGCCGCGGCGATGACGAGGTCGCCGCGCAGGTAGGTGTCGGCGGGCGCGGTGCCGGGCAGCCGGACGGCCTCGTCGGCCAGCCGGGCGAACGGCGCGCCCGCGTCCGGGTCGGAGTAGACCGCGACGGTCGAGATGCCGAGGTCGTGCGCGGTGCGCATGATCCGGACGGCGATCTCCCCGCGGTTCGCGACCAGCAGTTTCGTGATCATCGGCCTCACATCCGGAAGACGCCGAAGCCGCGCCGGCCCTCGACGCGGTTGGAGTGGACGGCGGACAGCGACATCCCGAGCACGTCGCGGGTGTCGCGGGGGTCGACGATGCCGTCGTCGTAAAGCCTTGCCGTGACGGCGAAGGCGTGCGACTCGGCCTCGATCTGGCTCTCGATCGCCGCCGTGCGCTCGCGGTCGGCGCCTTCGTCGAACTCCCGGCCCTGCGAAGCGGCGGAGGCCCGGCCGACGATCGACATGACGCCGGCGAGCTGGGGCGCGCCCATCACCGCGAGCTTCGCGCCCGGCCAGGCGAACATCAGCCGCGGGTCGTAGGCCCGGCCGGACATGCCGTAGTTGCCGGCACCGAACGAGGACGCCATGTTCACCGTCAGGTGCGGCACCGTGCTGTTGGTGACGGCGTTGATCATCTTGGCGCCGTCCTTGATGATGCCGCCCTGCTCGTACCGCGTGCCGACCATGTAGCCCGTGGTGTTCTGCAGGAACACCAGCGGGACGTCGGTCTGGTTGGCCAGCAGGATGAACTCGCTGGCCTTCTTGGCTTCCTCGCTGAAGAGCACGCCGCGGTGGTTGGCGAGCACGCCGACCGGATAGCCGTGGACGCTCGCCCAGCCGGTCACCAGCGAGGTGCCGTAGAGCGGCTTGTACTCGTCGAAGTCGGAGCCGTCGACGGTGCGGGCGAGGATCTCGCGCGGGTCGAAGGGCACCTTGGTGTCCGGCGGCACGATGCCGAGGATCTCGTCTGGGTCGTAGCGCGGCGGCTCGGGGCGCCGGCTCGGGGCCGGGCCGAGCTTGCGCCAGTTGATCCGGGAGACGACCCGCCGGCCCAGCCGGATGGCGTCGCGCTCGTCCACCGCGAAGTAGTCGGACAGGCCGGAGACGCGGGAGTGCATGTCCGCGCCGCCGAGCGACTCGTCGTCGGCCTCCTCCCCCGTGGCCATCTTGACCAGCGGCGGGCCGCCGAGGAACACCTTGGCCTGGCGGTCGACGAGCACCGCGTAGTCGCACATGCCGGGCACGTACGCGCCGCCCGCGGTCGAGTTGCCGAACACGATGGCCAGGGTCGGGATGCCGAGTGCGGACAGCCCGGTCAGCTCGTGGAAGATCCGGCCGGCGGGCACGAACAGGTCGGCCTGGGTGGGCAGGTCGGCGCCGCCGGACTCGACGAGGTTGATCACCGGCAGCCGGTTGACGCGCGCGATCTCCAGCGCCCGCAACGTCTTGCGCAGCGAGTACGGGTTCATCGCCCCGCCGCGGACGGTCGGGTCGTGCCCGATGACCACACACTCCACATCGGACACCACGCCGATGCCGGTGAGCACCGACGCCCCGACCGTGAAGTCGGTTCCCCACGCGGCGAGCGCGGACAGCTCCAGGAACGGGCTGTCCGGGTCGAGCAGCAGTTCGAGGCGCTCGCGGACCGGGAGCTTGCCCCGGTCGCGGTGGCGCCGCACGTACCGTTCACCACCGCCGGCGACGGCCAGCTCCAGCTGCTCTTCCAGCTTCGCCAGCGCCTCCAGCTGGGCCTTGCGGTTGGTCGCGTAGCTCTCGGCCGAGACGTCGAGCAGGGATTTGAGCAGGGTCATGCGGTTCCCCCGTAGTGTCCGGCGTGCGTCTCCCGGACCACGTTCTTCTGGATCTTCCCGGTCGAGGTGCGCGGCAGCTCGTCGGTGACGATCACGGCCTTCGGGACCTTGTAACCGTCCAGGCGGTCCTTCAGCCGCCGCCGCAGGTCGTCGGCGTCGATGCGCGCCCCCGGTTTCGGCACGACGACCGCGGTGATCGCCTCGGTCCACCGTTCGTGCGGCAGCCCGACGACCACGACCTCGGCGACGTCCGGCTCGGTGTCGTAGACCGCCCGTTCCACCTCGATCGAGGCGACGTTCTCGCCGCCGGTCTTGATGACGTCCTTGAAGCGGTCGGCGAACCACAGCACGCCGTCCGGGCCGAACCGGCCGACGTCGCCGGAGTGGAACCAGCCGTGCCGGAACGCTTCCGCCGTCGCCTCGGGGTTGTGCAGGTACTCCTGCATCGCCGACGGCGCCCGGTAGACGATCTCGCCCTGTTCGCCGCGGGGCAGCAGGGTCCCGTCCGGGTCCATGATCCCGACCTGGACACCGGTGAGCGGCGTGCCGACCGCGCCGACGTGCGAAAGCTGGTGCTCGGGCCGGAACAGCGTCGTGATCGGGCTCATCTCGGTCTGCCCGAACAGGAGCGCGAAGTCGCAGCGGAAGCCGTCGAGGCACGCCTTGATCTGTGCTTCCGGCATCGGGGCCATCGCGTAGACCGCGCGGCGCAGCGAAGACAGGTCCCGGGAGCCGAACGACGGGTGGTCCAAAGCCGCGCGGTACATCATCGGCAGGCCGAAGACCTGGGTGATCCGCTCGCGTTCGATCGTGGCGAGGAACCGGTCCGGGTCGAAGCCGCGGTGGACGAAGATCGTGGCGCCGACGACGATCGCGGGGGTGCAGAAGGCGTTGAGCTGCGCGGTGTGGAACATCGGCATCATCGCGATGAACCGGTCGGCGGCGGACCAGCCGGAGTCCAGCGCGGCCGACATCGACTCCAGGTGGATCGCCAGGTGCGTGCCGACCACGCCCTTCGGCGACGCCGTGGTGCCCGAGGTGTACAGATAGGACAGTGGGGCGCGGTCCTCGACGACCACCTCGGGCGACGTCGTGTCGTCCGAAAGCACGTCGTCGAGATGCAGGCCGACGGCGTCGCCGCCGGTGCCGGGCGCGAGGAACACGTCGGCTCCCTCGGGCACCGCGGGGGCGATGCCCGCGAAGAGCTGACGTTCCACGACGATGCCGCGTGCCCGCGAATGCCCGAGCACGTAAGCGACTTCGCCGGCTCGCCAGCCGAGGTTGATCGGCACGCAGACGAGCCCGAGCTTCGCGCAGGCGTAGTAGACGGCGAGGAACTCCGCGCTGTTGGCCGAGGCCAGCGCGAGGACGTCACCGGTCGTGTAGCCGCGGGCGGTCAGGCCGTTCGCGAGCCGGTTGACCCACGCGTCGAACTCGCCGTAGGTCCAGCGGCGCTCGCCGTCGACCACGGCGAGGGCGTCCGGGCGGGCGAACGCGACGCGGGTGAGCGCGTCGCCGACGTTGACCCGGTGGACGAGGTTGTGGTCCGTCATCAGTCCTCCTAATAGGACCGGGGCAGCCCGAGGCTGTGCTGCGCGACGAAGTTGAGGATCATTTCGCGGTTCACCGGGGCGATCCGCAGCAGCCGGGCCAGCCCCCAGTACGGCAGCAGCCCGAAGTCCGCCGAGACGCCGTTGCCGCCGTGGGTCTGGATCGCGGCGTCGACGGCGGCCAGCGCGGCCTCCGCGGCGGCGTACTTGGCCATGTTCGCCGCCTCGCCCGCGGGCAGCCCGCGGTCGTGCAGCGCGGCCGCCCGGTGCGTCATCAGCGCGGCCAGCTCGGTTTCGATCTTGGCCTTGGCGAGCGTGTGCGCGACGCCCTGGTGGGCGCCGATCGGCCGGTCCCAGACGGTGCGGTCCCGCGCGTAGCGGCTCGCGACGTCCAAGGCGTAGCGCGCGATGCCGACGCAGAGGGCGGCGCCGGTGATGCGCTCGGGGTTGAGGCCGTGGAACACCTGCCGGAACCCCGCGCCCTCCTCGCCCACGAGCGCCGTCGCCGGCAGCCGGACGCCGTCGAAGCGCAGGGTGAACTGCTTCTCCGGCAGCATGACGTCGACCGGCAACGGCGTCGTGACGAGGCCGGGCGCGTCGACCGGGACCAGAAAGAGCGACAACTGCGCGGTCCCGTCGGGATCGCGGCCGGTGCGGGCGACCAGCAGCAGCGCGTCGGCGGTGTCGACGCCGGAGATGTAGTACTTCTCGCCATCGACCACCCACTCGTCGCCGTCGCGGCGGGCGGTGGTGGCCAGCTTGTGGGTGTTGGACCCGGCGTCCGGCTCGGTGATGGCGAAGACGACCTTCCGCCGGCCGCTCGCCAGGCCGGGCAGCCATTCCTTGCGCTGCTCCGGCGTGCCGAACTCGGTGATCACCTCGGCGGAGATGGCTTCGGTGACGAGCAGGAGCAGCATCGGGGCGCCCTTCGCGGCGCTCTCCTCGATCACGATGGTCAGCTCGGCCAGGCCGCGGCCGCCCCCGCCGTACTCCTCGGGGATGTTGACGCCGATGAACCCCGCGTCGCCGAGCGCGTGCCACAGCTCGGTGCACTCGCGGCCCGCACGGGCGTGCTCGACGTAGTAGCGGCCGCCGAACGGAGCGGCGATGGCGCCCACCGCGGCCCGGAGATCCCGGGCCTCATCGCTGTCGAGCACGTCCACGCCGACGCTCCTTAGTGATTTCTCATTCACTTATAGCGCACCGTAGCGCCCGGCTGCGATGATGACAAGATGACGAGCACTTCCCCGGCCACCCGACGGCGGCGCGACCCCGACCGGCGGGAGCGGATCCTGACCGCGGCCGCCGAGCTCACCGCCCGGCGCGGCTTCCACGCGATCGGCATGGCCGACATCGGCGCGGAGGCGGGCATCGTCGGTTCCGGCGTCTACCGGCACTTCGAGAACAAGGACGCGATCCTCGTCGCGCTGCTCGACCGCGTGATGGCCCGCCTGCAGGACGGCGCCGCGGCCATCCTCGCCGACGCGCCCGCCGACCGGATCGCGCTGACCGGCCTGATCAGGGACCACGTCCGGGTCGCCATCGAGGACCGGACCGTGCTCGCGGTCTACCACCGCGAGATCCACAACCTGCCCGAGGAGGACCGGCGGCGGCTGCGCCGGCTGCAGCGGCACTACCTCGAGGACTGGGTCCACGTGCTCGCCCCGCTGCGCCCCGAGCTCGCCGACGGCGAGCTGCGCCTGGCCGTGCACGCGGCGATCGGCGCGGTGCAGTCGACGCTGTTCTTCCGCAGCGGCCTCGCCCCGGAGCGGCTCGCGGAACTGCTGGACGAGATGGCGCACGCGTGCCTCGGCGTCACGCCCTCTCAGTGAATGGCGAATAACTTTCTTCTTGCTTCGGTGACCGCGGTCACGGCATGCTGGTCGGCGGCAGCGACGGCGAAGGAGCCTCAGCATGACCACGACCAGTGAGAGCGCCACGCAGGCGGCCATCGACGTCGAGACGCTGCGCGGCCGTCGCGCGGTGCACCGCTGGGAACGCACGTCGATCGGCGACGTCTTCGAACGGCTCACCTGGAGCCGCCCGGACCAGGTCGCGATCGAGGGCGTCTGCGGCGAAGAGCGCTTCGCCTCCGTGACCTACCGGCAGGCCGACCAGGCCGCCAACCGGCTCGCGCACGCGCTCGCCGCCGCGGGTCTCGTGCCCGGCGACCGCGTGCTGCTGTTCTGCGAGAACACCGTCGAGGCGTTCCTGGCCAAGATCGGGATCGCCAAGGCGGGCATGGTCGCCGTCCCGCTGAACCCCGGTCTCGCCCCGGACGTCCTCGCGCACCTCGTGCGGCGGACCGAACCCCGGCTGGCGGTCGTCGACGCGGAACTCTGGCCGCGCCTGGAGGGCGTCCCGGGCGTGCGGGTCGGCGCCACCATCACGGTCGGCGGCGGCCCGGTCGCCGGCAGCCCGGCGTTCGGCGCCTTCCTCGACGGGCACCCGGACACCGAGCCCGACGTCGAGATCCACGGCGACGACATCTTCCAGCTGCTGTTCACCTCCGGCACCACCGCGCTGCCGAAGGGCGTGATGCTCTCGCACAGCTACGCGCACCTCGCCGGGCTGAACTTCGCCCTGTCGCTCACGCGTGGCCTGCGGCACGAGACCGACCTGCGCGTCTGCACGTTCCTGCCGATGATCTACCACGTCGGCGACGCGCTGTTCACGTACTCGACGTTCTTCGCCGGCGGCACGCTGATCCTCGGCCGCCGTCCGGTGCCCGGTCCGGTCGCGGAGTCGCTGGCACGGTCGCGAGCCACCGCCGTCTGGGCGGGCTCACCCCAGTTCGTCGCCGCGCTGGCCGACGCGATCGACGCCGACTCCACTTTGGACCTGACCTCGCTGACGGCGCTCGTCTACGGCTGGGGTGCCCTCTCCCCCACGCTCCTGCACCGCCTCGAAGCCCGGACGGCGCCGGGGTTCGTCGCGATCGGGATCTTCGGGCAGACGGAAGCCATCGCCTGCCACCGGTTCTGGCCGAGCGCGTGGCCCGAGGTGCACGCCCGCACGGCACCCGCGATGAACTACGTCGGCGTGCCGAGCGGGCTGCTGGCCTCCGACGTCGTCGACGAACGGGGCGAGCCGGTCCGCGGCACCCCCGGCGAGGCCGTCTACCGGTCGCCGGTGATGACCGCGGGCTACTACCGCGACCCCGCCGCGACCCGGGAAGCGTTCCGCGGCGGCTGGTTCCACTCCGGCGACTCGGCGGTGGTGGACGAGCACGGCCTGCGCGTGATGGTGGACCGCTACAAGGACATCGTGAAGACCGGCGGTGAGAACGTCTCGAGCATGCGCGTGGAAGCGGTGCTGCACGAGCACCCCGCCGTCCTGCGCGCGGCGGTGATCGGCCTGCCGCACGAACGCTGGGGCGAAGCGGTCACGGCCGTCGTCGTCCCGCGCCCGGGCAGCGACCCGGTGGCGGACGACCTGATCGCGTACTGCCGTGAACGCCTGGCGGGCTACGAAACCCCGAAGGCGATCGTGCTCGCCGACGCCCTGCCCGAAACCGTCGGCGGGAAGGTGCTCAAGTACCAGCTCCGGGCCACGCACCAGGACCTGTACCGCTGACGGTCAGCCGCGCCGGTACCGGGCCGCCATGGCGTGGAACGCCTTCTTCGGTTCCCAGCCGGTCCGGTCGAGCATCCGGACCACCCCGTACGAACCGAGGTCCTGGTCCGCGAGCCGGTTGAAGGCGGCGAAAGTGAACCAGAGTGCCGTGTCGACGCCTTCTTCCTCGAAGACGTCGAGCAGTTCGGTGAGGTAGCGCACCTGCTCGTCCTCGTCCGGGATCGCGCCGGCCGGCACCTGCCAGGCCATGCCGCCGCGCTCGCCGGCGCCACGGTAGGCGCAGGTTCCGTACTCGACCACCGCGACCGGCTTGCCGTGGGCGAAGTGCCGGCGCAGCTCGTCCCGGAAGGTACCGGCGTTGTAGGCGGCGCGGTAAGCGTCGACGCCGACGATGTCGAAGGGGGCCCAGTCGACGGACTCCCACGGGGCGGCGGCGTAGGTGACCTGCCCGGCGAAGTGCGCGCGGACGGTCGCGGCGACTTCGGCGAGGAAGTCGTCGAGCCGCCGCAGCACCGGGCCGAGGGAGGTCCACCAGGCCAGGTCGGCGGTGGCCATGGCTTGCAGGCGCGCACTGTAGGTGTCACCGGGGATGAACCCCGGACAGAAGGCGCTGATCTCGCAGCCCGCGACGAACACCACCTCGGCGCCCGTCCGCCGGACGGCTTCGGCTCGCCGGGCGCAGCCGGCGAAGAACGGGAGCAGCCGGTCGGCGGGGAGGTCGACGGGGAACGGGGCGAACCAGACCTCGAGGCCGGCATCGGCGGCGAGCCCGGCGGCGACCTCGAGCCGTTCGGGCTCGCGGCCGGAGACGCGCACGGCGTCGCAGTGCAGCTCACCGGCGATCACCGCCATGTCGTGGCGGACCGCCTCGGGAGTGAAGACCTTCCGGGACAGGCCGTCGCCGGGGAGGAATCCGGTGTCGTAGTTGATGCCGCGTGCGCGCACGTCACTGCCCTTTCCGGTGGTCGATGCCGTGTTCCAGCAGGTCGAACGCGAGCTCGGTGTCCTCGGCCAGGCAGCGGGCCGCCTGCTCGGGTGACGCGTCGCCGGCCAAGCGGTGGAAGAACGACTCCTGCAGCGTGAGCACGGTCGCGGCGAGCTGGGCCGCGATCAGGGTGGCGGCCGGCTGCCCGTAGTCCTCGGCCAGCACCCGAGCCAGATCCTGGCGCTGCCGGTAGAGCAAGGTGTTGGCGGCGGCGGAGAGCGCGGGACTGTCGAAGATCACGCGCATCCGCGTGACGATCTCGTCGCGGTCCACCGCGCCCAGCTCACCAGTGGCGAACGCACTGTAGTGCGCCCGCAAGGCATCGAGGGGTGACTGCCCCGGCGGCCGCCGTCCGACGACGCCGGCCAGGTCGTCCTCGCCCACGCCCTGGAGCACGAGTGACTCCTTGCCGGGGAAGTAGGCGAAGAGGGTCGCCTTCGCCACCTCGGCGGCTTCGGCGATCTCGTTGACGGTCACCGCGTCGAAACCGCGTTCGGCGAACAACCGCACCGCCACCGCGGCGATCCGGCGCTTCGTCTGCTCTTTCTTGCGCTCCCGCAGTCCTGCCACCCGGCAATAATATCAGACTCGGTCCAGAATCATACTCGGTTCAGTTTATCGACGGCAGACGGGCGGCTGACGGCGGCGGACTGTGGCAGGCTCGCGACCATGACGACGCAACGGTTCGAGGTGACCCGCACCATCGCGGCCGCCCCGGAGAAGGTGTTCGCGCTGCTGTGCGACCCGCGCGGGCACGTGGCCATCGACAGTTCCGGAATGCTGCAGTCCGCCGACGGCGAACCGGTCCGGCGCGCGGGCGACGAGTTCACCGTGCACATGGACCGCGAGGCCCTCAACGACCTGCCGATGGGCAAGTACGACGTCACGGTCGTCATCACGAAGCACGAGCAGGACAGCCTGCTCGAATGGACGATCTCGGGCACGATCCAGCCACCGATCCGCCACCTGTACGGCTACCGGCTCGAGCCCGACGGCACCGGAACCCGCGTGACGTCGTACTACGACTGGAGCGAGATCGAGCCGCGTTACCGGGACAAGATCGACTTCCCGATCATCCCGGAGGCCGCCTTGCGAGCCACCCTCGGCATCCTCGCCCGCACCGTCGAGTAACCGGCCTCCGCGGTTATTCCCGCCACCCCCCGCCGTCCCAGCAGTTGGCCGTTCCCGCCCGGGTCGCGGAATCCGGCGCACACTGCGGGCACAGGCCGACAGGAGGGACGCCGGGATGGCTTCAGGAACCGGACCACGGATCGCCGTCGCGTTGGACGGGGCCGGGTGGCACCCCGCCGCCTGGCGGGAACCCGGCGCGCGGCCGCGGGAGCTGCTCACCGCCGGCTACTGGGCCGACATCGTCCAGGAGGCCGAGGCCGGCAAGCTGGACTTCGTCACCATCGAAGACTCCCTCGCCCTGCAGACGGCGCACCCGCTCGACCGGCCGGGCGAGCGCACCGACATCGTCCAGGGGCGGCTCGACGCGGTGCTGATCGCCGCCCGGGTCGCGCCGCTGACCTCGCGCATCGGGCTGGTGCCGACCGCCGTCGTCACCCACACCGAGCCGTTCCACATTTCGAAGGCCATCGCCACCCTCGACTACGTCAGCACCGGCCGGGCCGGTGTGCGGGTGCAGGTCGCCGGCCGGGCCGAGGACAACCGGCACTTCGGACGCCGTGAGTTCGGCGAGTTCCGGCTCGAGGACGCCGCCGAGCCGGACCGGCCCAGCCCGCTCAACGAGCTGTTCGACGAGGCCGCGGACTACGTCGAGGTGCTGCGCCGGCTGTGGGACAGCTGGGAAGACGACGCCGAGATCCGCGACGTCGCCACCGGCCGGTTCGTCGATCGCGAGAAGCTGCACTACATCGACTTCAGCGGGCGCTGGTTCTCGGTCAAGGGCCCGTCGATCACGCCGCGGCCGCCGCAGGGCCAGCCCCTGGTCACCGCGCTGGCGCACGCCGCCGTCCCCTACCGGCTCGCCGCCCGCTCGGCCGACGTCGTCTACGTGACGCCGTTCGACCGCGAGCAGGCCGCCACGATCGTCGCCGCCGTCCGGGACGAGCAGGACCGGGCCGGACGCGGTGGCGACACGCTGCACGTCTTCGGTGACGTCGTCGTGTTCCTCGACGAGACCGAGCAGGCCGCCGCGGACCGCAAGGCGCGGCTCGACGAGCTGGCCGGCGCGGAGTACACCTCGGACGCCCACGTCTTCACCGGCACCCCGGCCGGGCTCGCCGACCTGCTGCTCGACTGGCAGCACGCCGGGCTCTCGGGCTTCCGGCTGCGGCCGGGTGCCGTGCCGCACGACCTGACCGCGATCACCCGCGGCCTCGTTCCCGAGCTCCAGTCCCGCGGCGCCTTCCGCACCGAGTACGAAGCGGACACCCTGCGCGGGCTGCTCGGACTCGCCCGCCCCGCCAACCGCTACGCCGCCGTCTGAGGAGGCCGCGCAATGACCCGCAAGCAGATCCACCTCGCGGCGCACTTCCCCGGCGTCAACAACACGACCGTGTGGAGCGACCCCGAAGCCGGCAGCCACGTCGAGTTCAGCTCCTTCGTCAAGCTCGCGCAGACCGCCGAGCGCGCGAAGTTCGACTTCTTCTTCCTGGCCGAAGGCCTGCGGCTGCGCGAGCAGGGCGGGCAGATCTACGACCTCGACGTCGTCGGCCGGCCGGACACCTTCACCGTCCTGTCCGCGCTGGCGGCGGTCACCGACCGGCTCGGCCTGGCCGGCACGATCAACTCGACGTTCAACGAGCCGTTCGAGGTGGCCCGCCAGTTCGCCTCCCTCGACCACCTCTCCGCGGGGCGCGCCGCGTGGAACGTCGTCACGTCGTGGGACGCCTTCACCGGCGAGAACTTCCGCCGCGGCGGGTTCCTCCCGCAGGACCAGCGGTACGAGCGCGCCGAGACGTTCCTGCGCACCGCGTGGGAGCTGTTCGACTCGTGGCGCGGCGGCGAGATCACCGCGGACGCCGAAACCGGCGTGTTCCTGCCGGACCCGGCCGCGGGTGCCTTCGCCCACCACGACCGGCACTTCGACATCGAAGGCCGCTTCCCGGTGCCGCGCAGCCCGCAGGGCCGTCCGGTGATCATCCAGGCCGGCGACTCGGAGGAGGGCCGCGAGTTCGCCGCGGCCACCGCCGACGCGATCTTCAGCCGCTACGGCACCCTCGAAGCGGGGCAGGCGTTCTACTCCGACGTCAAGGGCCGCCTGGCCAAGTACGGCCGGACCTCGGAGCAGCTGGTGATCCTGCCCGCGGCGACGTTCGTGCTCGGCGACACCGACGCCGACGCGCACGAGCTCGCCCACGTCGTGCGGCGGCAGCAGGTCAGCGCGCAGACCGCGATCAAGTTCCTCGAGCAGGTCTGGAACACCGACCTCGCCGACCACGACCCCGACGGCCCGCTGCCGTCGACGGATCCCGTGGTCGACGGGTCGACGATCGCGCCCGGCCGCGCCAGCGTCCGGATGTACCGCGACCCGCTGGCCACCGCCCGCGAGTGGCGGCAGCTCGCCGAGGCGAAGAACCTGTCCACGCGCGACCTGATCATCGAGGTCACCGGCCGGCAGACGTTCATCGGCTCGCCCACGACCGTCGCGGCGGCGATCGACGACCTGGTCCAGGCCGACGCGAGCGACGGCTTCATCCTGGTCCCGCACGTCACCCCGGGCGGCCTCGACGCGTTCGCCGACCAGGTGGTGCCGCTGTTGCAGGAGCGCGGCTCCTTCCGCACCGAGTACACCGGGACGACCCTGCGCGAGCACCTGGGCCTGGACGCGTGAGCCGGGTGCGGCCGGGCTTCCCCGGCCGCACCCGGACCGTCACTCGGCGGCCATGCGCTCCCGGAGGCTGCGGGGGCGCATGTCCGTCCACACCTCGTCGACGTGGGCCATGCACTCCTCGCGGGTTCCGCGCGTGCCGTCGGGGCGCCAGCCCGCCGGGACCTCCTTGTCCGCCGGCCACAGCGAGTACTGCTCCTCGTCGTTGACCAGGACCTGGAATGTCGTGTTCTCGTCCATCGGGGTTCCTTTCTCTTACGGGCCAGGGGTTTCTTCGAGCTCACGGATCCGGTCCACGGCCGGGAACCCGCGAAGTGTCCCGCTGAACGTCGTCAGCAGGGTGACCACCGCGATCGCCGCGGCGCAGGTCAGGACGGCGGCTGTACCGGGGAGCACCTCGACCAGCCAGCCGCCCAGTGCCGGGCCGAGCGCCGCCGCCAGGCCGCCCGTCACGCCGAGTACCCCGCCCAGGCGGCCGCGCAACGCGTCCGGGGTGAACAGCAGCTGATAGGTGCTGATCGTCGTGTTGGCCGCCGGGGGCAGGAACGCGATGGCCGCGAACAGCGCGCCCAGCACGTACCCGTTGGTCGCGAACACCGCCAGCGGGGTCAGCACCGTCAGCGCCCAGAAGACGCCGGCGATCAGCAGGTGCGGGCTGACCCGGCGGTGCAGCCAGGGCGCGGCCAGCGAGCCGAGGATGCCCCCGGCGCCGAGCATCGCCGCCATCACGCCGATCTCGCCGGCGGGCACTCCGCGTTCGTTGGCCAGCACGATGATCACCAGGTAGTAGGCCGAGAAGAACAGGTTCAGGCTCACCACGCAGAGGACCGTGACGCGCAGCCGCGGCTGGCCCCACACCCAGCGCAGGCCCTCCGCGATCTCCCGGCCCAGGTGCGCGGGTGGCTGGTCCGGCGTGCGCTCCGGCCGGCCCGGCAGGCGCACGAACAGCAAGGCCACGAAGGCGAAGACGTGCGCCACGACGTCGAAGGCGAACGGGACCAGCCGGCCCACGGCGAACAGGAACCCGCCGAGCGCCGTGCCGGAGAGCTGTCCCGCGCTGGTGCGGGCCGCGTTCAGCGCGACCGCCGACGGCACCTGCTCCTCCTTCACCAGCCGCGGCAGGCTCGCCTCTTCGGCCGGCTCGAACAGCGCACGGCTCACGCCCATCACGACGGCGACCGCCACCAGCAGCCCGACCCCGGCGACGTCCCAGAACAGCGCGAGCACGAGCCCGGCCGCCGCGAGCGCCTGCGCCGCTTCGCAGCCGAGCATGATCCGCTTGCGGTGCCAGCGGTCCACCAATGCGCCGGCGGGCAGGCCGGCCACCAGCTGGGCGACCGCCACGGCGCCGAGCACGAGCCCCGACTGCGCCGCCGATCCGGTGAGGGCCAGCACCAGCAGCGGGAAGGCGATCGCCGTCGTGCTGAACCCGGCCTCGGAGACGACCTGGCCGATCCAGAGCAGGCGGTAGTCGCGGGTCACGCGTCGTCCCCCCGGCAGTCGGCGGCGATGGCGCGCAACGCGGCCGCGAAGTCCGCTGCGACGGCGGTCACCGTGGCGCGTTCGTGCCGGTCCGGCCGGTAGTACCAGGAGAACTCCAGCCGGCCGTCCCGCACGCCGCCGACCACTTCCAGCAGGTGCGCCGGCACGTTCGCCGGGTCCTGCTCGCGGCCCAGCGGCGGGTGCGCCCGCAGGTAGAGGCCGCCGGCGGCACCGCCGTGCTCGCCCTGGCCCAGGTAGTTGAACGCCACGCGCGGCGCGTCCCGGCCGAGGTCCGGGTCGCGGAAGCAGCGCAGGACGCCGTGCCCGAACCCGTTGCCCGGCACCGCGCGCAGCTGCCGCCGCACGCTCTTGACGAGCTGCCGCCAGCCCGCGGCCGGGTCGACTTCCAGTGCGACCGGGAACAGCGTGGTGAACCACCCGACGGTCCGGGTCAGGTCGACGTCGTCGAGGACCTCCTCGCGGCCGTGCCCTTCCAGGTCGACCGCCACCGCGCGCTCCCCCGTCCAGCGGGTGAGGGCGCGGGCGAGCGCGGTCAGCAGGACGTCGTTGATCCGCGTCCGGTAGGCGCCGGGCGCCCGGTGCAGCAGCGCGTCGGTGTCGCGCTCGTCGACGGCGACCGTGACCAGCTCGGGTGGCCCCGGCGCGATCCCCGTTTCCTCGCACGGGATCTCGCGCCCGGGGAGCTCCCGGGCCCAGTGCTCGCGTTCGCCGTCCAGCGCCCCGCTTTCGGCGAACGCGCGCAGCCGGTGCGCCCAGTCGCGGAACGACGTCGTCTTCGCGCCGAGGTCCGGCTTCTCCCCCGCCTCGATCTGCCGGTACGCCTTCTCCAGGTCCTCCAGCAGGATGCCCCACGAGACGGCGTCCACGACCAGGTGGTGCGCGGCGAGGAAGAGCCGCGGGTTCCCGTTCTCCCCCGGCCCGGACAGCAGCGCCCGCAGCTGCGGCGGCCGGGCGAGGTCGAAGCTCGCCTGCGCGTCGTCCGCGGCGCGTTCCAGGTCCACAAAGGACACTGACCGCAGCACGGATCCCGGCTCCACCGGGGCGTTGTGCTGGGTCCACCCGGCGGCGGTCCGCTCGAAGCGCAGGCGCAGCGCGTCGTGGTGGGCGACGACGGCGTCGATCGCCTGCCGCAGCGCCTCTTCGTCCACCGGCGCGGCCAGCTCGACGAGGACGGACTGGTTGAAGTGCGCCGGGTTGGCCGGTCCGGAGTCGAGGAACCACCGCTGGATCGGCGTCAGCGGGACGTCGCCGACGACGGCCTCGCGCGCGCCGTCCGCAGCTTCGGCCGGCCGGACCACGGTCGCCAGCTCGGCGACCGTCTGGTGGGTGAACAGGTCCTTCGACCGCATCGCGAGGCCCGCCTGCCGGGCGCGGTGAACCACCTGGATGCTCAGGATGGAATCCCCGCCCAGGTCGAAGAAGTTGTCCTCGGCGCCGACGCGGTCGAGGCCGAGGACCTCGGCCCAGGTGGTCGCCAGCAGCTCTTCGAGCTCCGTGCGCGGGGCGACGTACTCGGCGGTCCGCAGCGCCGAGAGGTCCGGCGCGGGCAGGGCCGCGCGGTCCACCTTGCCGTTGGGCGTCACCGGCAGCTCCGCCAGGGGCACGAACACCGACGGCACTAGGTAGTCCGGCAGGGTGTCGCCGAGCCGGTCGCGCAGGTCCGTCACGTCGCCGACGACGTAGGCGACCAGCCGCTTGTGCCCGTCGGCTTCCCGGGCGACGACGACCGCTTCCCGCACGTCCGGGTCCCGCCGCAGGGCGGTCTCGATCTCGCCGAGCTCGACGCGGAACCCGCGGACCTTGACCTGGTCGTCCGCGCGCCCGGCGAACTCGAGGTCGCCCGACGCCCGCCGGCGCACGACGTCGCCGGTGCGGTACATCCGGGACCCGGGCGGGCCGAAGGGGTCCGCGACGAACCGGTCCGCGGTCAGGCCCGGCCGGTTCAGGTACCCGCGGGCCAGGCCGAGGCCGCTGACGTACAGGTCGCCCGGCGCCCCGACGGGCACCTGGCGCAGGCCGCCGTCCAGCACGTGCACCCGGGTGTTGGGGATGGGCTTGCCGATCGGCGGTGGGCCGCCGGGCACCAGCGGCTCGCTCCACGACGTGACGACGGTGGACTCGGTGGGCCCGTAGGCGTTGATCATCCGCCGGCCGGGGGCCCAGCGGTCCACGAGCGAGGCCGGGCAGACGTCCCCGCCGACGATCACCGTGCGGAAGTCCGGCAGCGGCACCTCGGGCACGGTCGCGAGCGCGACCGGCGGGATCAGCGCGTGCGTGACCCGGTACCCGGCCAGTACCTCGGCGAGCTGCGCGCCGAGCAGCGGGCCTTCGGGCGGCACGACGAGCGCGGCGCCGGCGGGCAGCGCCATGGCCAGCTCCAGCACCGACGCGTCGAAGCTCGGCGAGCTGAAGGCGAGCACGCGATCGCCCGGACGCACCTCGAAGTGGGCGATTTCGGCCGCGGAAAGGGAGGCCAGCCCGGCGTGGGACACGACGACGCCCTTGGGCCGCCCGGTCGAGCCGGACGTGTAGATCACGTACGCCGGCTGGTCCGGGTCCACCGGGACACCGAGGTTCGTGTCGTCGAAGCCTCCCGCGTCGGGCTCGTCGTCCACCACGACGACCGGATCGGCGTCACGCAGCATGAACTCGATCCGCTCGGCCGGGTAGCCGGGGTCGACGGGCAGGAACGCGGCGCCGGTCTTCGCCACGGCCAGTTCGGTGACGACGAGCGCGACCGACCGCGGCAGCCGGACCGCGACGATCCGCTCGGGACCGGCACCGCGGCCGGCGAGCAGGCGGGCCAGCCGGTTCGCCCGCGCGTTCAGCTCGGCGAAGGTGAGGCCGCCCTGGTCGGAGACCAGCGCCGGCGCGTCGGGGGTGCGCGCCGCCCGTGCCTCGACCAACTGCGCGAGCGACGCCGGTGCGACGGCCCGTGCGGTGTCGTTCCCGGCCCGCAGCAGGTCGAGTTCGGCGTCCGGCAACAGCGGCAGCGCCGTCATCGGCCGGTCGGGTTCCGCGGCGAAGGCCGCCAGCGCCGTCTCCAAGCGGGCTGCCAGCCGTTCGATCGTCGCGGCGTCGAACAGGCCGGTGGCGTAGTTGATCGCGCCGTGCAGCGCGCCGCCGTCCTCTTCGAACTGCACGAGCAGGTCGAAGTTCGCGGTCGTCGCGGGCAGCGCGACCTCGCCGGCGACGAGCGTGCCGCCGCCCGGCCGGTCGCCGGTGTTCTGGAGGGCGACCATCACCTGGAACAACGGCGTCCGGCTCGGGTCGCGGACCGGCTGCACCGCGTCCACCACGCGCTCGAACGGCACCTCCTGGTGCGCGAAGGCGTCGAGCACGGTTTCCCGCACGCCGGCCAGGAACTCCCGGAACGTCCGGCGATGGTCCACTGTGGACCGCAGGACCAGGGTGTTGACGAAGAAGCCGACCACCCGGTCCAGCTCGGCCCGGTCGCGCCCGGCGGTGACCGTGCCGACGGCGACGTCGTCCTGGCCGGCCCAGCGGGCCAGCAGGACCTGGCACGCGGCGACGAGCGTCATGAACAGCGTGCTGTCCCGCGCGCTCGCCAGGTCACGCAGCTTCGCGGCGACCTCGGCGGGGATGGCGAAGCCGAGCCACCGCCCTTCGGTGGTGCGCACCGGGGGCCGCGGCCGGTCGGTGGGCAGCTCGAGCGGGGTGAGCCCGGCCAGCCGGTCGCGCCAGTGGTCCAGCTGCCCGGCGAGCGCGGGCCCGTCCAGGAAGTCCCGTTGCCAGGTCGCGAAATCCGCGTACTGCACCGGCAGCTCCGGCAGGTCCGGCTCCTCGCCGCGGACGTGGGCGGCGTAGCAGGCGTCGAGCTCGGCGGCCAGCACGCCGGACGACCAGCCGTCGGTGACGATGTGGTGCAGCACCAGCAGCAGGACGTGGTCGTCGGGCGCCCGCCGGAACAGCCGGGCCCGCAGCAGTGGCCCGGTGCGCAGGTCGAACGGCCGCCGCGCCTCTTCCGCCAGTGCCTCCTCGTCGAAGTCCCGCACGGGGAGCTCCACCGGCCGGGGTTCGTGGACGTGCTGGACGCCGCGGCCCTCGACCGCGTCGAACGTCGTGCGCAGCGACTCGTGCCGGGCGACCAGGGTGTCGAGAGCCCGGCTCAAGGCGTCGACGTCGAGGGACCCGCGCAGCCGCAACGCCGTGGGCGAAAGGTAGGCGCTGCCGCCCGGCTCGAACTCGTCGAGGAACCACAGGCGCTGCTGGGCGAACGACAGCGGCAGCGGGCCGCCCCGCGGCACGACCGGGATCGGGGCCGCGGCGGACTCGCCGGCGGGCAATGCGGCGGCGAACGCGGCGAGCGTCGGAGTCTGGAAGAGGGCCCGCGGCGAGACCTCGACGCCCAGCTCCGCCCGCACCCGCGAGCTGATCCGCATGCTCAGCAGCGAATCGCCGCCCAGCTCGAAGAAGCTGTCGGTGCGCCCCACCCGGTCGACGCGCAGCACGTCGGCCCAGATCGCCGCCAGCCGCCGTTCGGTGCCGGGCCGCGGCGCGGCGTACTCGGCCGAGGTTTCCCACTCGGGACTCGGCAAGGCACGCCGGTCGACCTTGCCGTGACGGGTGAGCGGGATCGCGTCCAGTGCCACGAACACCGACGGCACGAGGTGGTCCGGCACCCGCTCGCGCAGCCAGGCGCGCAGGCCGCGGACGTCGCCGACGACGTAGGCGACGAGCCGGCCGTCGCGGGCGGCCACCGCGGTGTCGGCGACCGCCGGGTGCCGCCGGAGGACGGCCTCGACCTCGCCCGGCTCCACGCGGAAGCCGCGGATCTTGACCTGCTCGTCGACGCGGCCGAGGTAGTCGAGCTCGCCGGCGGTCCAGCGGACGCGGTCGCCGGTGCGGTACATCCGGCCGCCCGGCGGACCGAACGGGTCCGCGACGAACCGGTCCGCGGTGAGCCCCGGGCGGTTCAGGTAGCCGCGGGCGAGCTGGCCGCCGGCGAGGCACAGCTCCCCCGGCATCCCGGGCGGCACCGGCTCGCCGGCCGGGTCGAGCACGTAGGCCCGCAGGTTGGCCAGGGGCCGCCCGATCACCGGCCGGTCCCCGGTCACGGGTGCGCGGACGGCGTCCACCGTGGTCTCGGTGGGCCCGTAGTAGTTGTGGACGGCGGTTCCGCACGCCGCCAGCTCGCGCCACAGCGGCTCGGGAGTGGCCTCGCCGCCGAGCATCAGGTGCGCGGGCCGGTGCGTGCCCGACAGCAGGCCGGCGGGCAGCAGCTGGCGGACGTAGGACGGCGTGACGTCGAGGAAGTCGATGCGGCGGTCCCGGACATACCGGACCAGGGCCGCGGGGTCGAGCCGGGTGTCGTCGTCGATGACGTGCAGCTCGTGCCCGTCCGCCAGCAGCAGCGGGCCTTCCCACGACGTGTCGAACGAGAAGGCCGCCGTGAGCGCCACCCGCATCCGGTCTCGGCCGAACACCGCGCGGTGGTTCACCAGCAGGTTCATCAGCGCGGGGTGCTCGACGAGCACGCCCTTGGGCGTCCCGGTCGACCCCGAGGTGTAGATGACGTACGCGGCCGGGGACGACGCGGCCGGCGCCCCGGGCCGGTCTTCGTGCGGCAACCCCAGGACCACGGCGGGATCGGCGTCGTCGAGGAGGAACCGGATCCGTTCCGCCGGCAGGCCGGGATCGATCGGCAGGTACACCGCACCCGCCTTGAGCACGGCGAACAGGGCGATGACGGCGTCGGCCGAGCGGGGCAGCGCCACGGCCACGACCCGTTCGGGACCGGCGCCGCGCGCGGTCAGCTCCGCGGCCAGCCGGGTGGCGCGCGCGTCGACCTCGGCGAAGTCCAGCTCGGTGTCGCCGGAGACGAGCGCGGTCTCGTGCGGCGTCCGCGCCACGGTCCCTTCGAAGACGTCGAGCACCGTGCCCGCGGGGACATCGAGCTTCGCGCCTTCGCCGGCGGTGAGCAGCAACTGCCGCTCTTCGGGCGTCGAGAGCGACAAAGAGCCCAGCGGGCGGTCCGGGTCGGCGGCGATCGCGCGGACGAGCTGGGCGAGCTGCCCGGCGAGCCGTCGTGCGGTCTCCTCGTCGAACAGCCGGGGATCGTAGGACAGTTCGAGGCCCAGCCGGTCGTGCAGGTAGGCGGTGAGGTTCAGCGGGTAGCTCGTCGTGTCGAGCGAACCGACGTCCAGCACGTGCACGCCGTCCTGGCCGCTGTCGGAGATCGGGTAGTTCTCGAAGACGACGACGCTGTCGAACAGCGCCGAGCCCGCCGGGACCCCGGTGAACGCCTGCAGCCGCGACAACGCGAGGAAGTCGTAGCGCCGGGCGTCGGCCTGCCGTGCCTGGACCGCGCGCAGCCACTCGCCCGCCGGTTGTCCACTGTGGACTTCGATCCGGGTGGGCACGGTGTTGATGAACATCCCGACCATCGCCTCGACGCCGGGCAGCTCGGCCGGCCGGCCGGACACCGTCGTGCCGAACACGACGTCGGACTCGCCGCTGTAGCGCGCCAGCAGCACCGCCCACGCGCCTTGGACGACCGAGTTGACCGTCAGCGCGGCCGCCTTCGCCGTGGCGTGCAGCCGGGCGGACTCTTCGGCGGACAGCTCGACCAGGACCTCCGCCGCCGACTCGGCGCGGTGGGCTTCCTGGGGCCGCCGGTCATACGGCAGCGGGGTCGGGGCGGTGAAGCCCTCGAGCACCGCGCGCCAGTGCCGTTCGGCTTCGGCGTGGTCCTGCCCGGCCAGCCAGGCGAGGTAGTCGCGGAAGGGGCGGCGCGGCGCGAGCTCGGCCGGCCGGCCTTCGACGATCGCGGCGTACTGCTCGCCCACCTCCCCGAAGACCTGGGCGGTGCTCCAGCCGTCGAGCAGGACGTGGTGCGACGTCCAGACCAGCTGCACCTCGTCGTCGGCGACGCGGGCGATCTCCAGGCGCATCAACGGCGGCGCCGTCAGGTCCATGCCGGCCGCCTGGTCGGCTTCGAGCAGCTTCGCGAGTTCTTCCTGCTGCGCGTCCGGGGTGAGCCCGCGCCAGTCGTGCTGCCCGACCGGCACCCGGACCCGCCGGTGCACGCGCTGGAGCGGCTCGTCGACGCCGTCCCAGACCATGCTGCTGCGCAGGATCGGCGTGCGGTCGGCCACGCGCTGCCACGCCTCGGCCAGCGCCAGCGGGTTGCGCACGCCGCCCAGCCGCAGGCGGAACTGGTCGAAGTACGCGCCGGAGCCGCGGTCGACCAGGCTGTGGAACACCATGCCGGCCTGCAGCGGGGTGAGCGGGTAGAGGTCCTCGACGTCGCGGCCGTCGCCGGCCAGGCGGTCGACGGTGGCCTGGTCGAGCCGGGCGAGCGGGAAGTCCGACGGCGTGCGGCCACCGGCGCCGGCGCAGTGGACGACGATGTCCCGCAGCGCCTCGGCCATCTCCTCGGCGAGCGCGCGGACGGTGGACTCGTCGTGGACGTCTTCGGCGTACTCCCAGGTGAGGTGCAGCTCGCCGGCTTCGACCACGCCGACGACGTCGAGCAGGTACGGCCGCGTGCCCTCCGGGTCGCTGTCGTGGCCGAGGGGTTCGCCGCGGCCCTGGTACCAGCCGTCGCCGGGGGCGCCGACGTCCCAGCGGCCGTGGTAGTTGAACGAGATCCGCGGTGCGGGGTCGTCGCGGAGGGCGGTATCGGGCGGGCCGAGGTAGCGCAGGGCTCCATAGCCGGCGCCCTTGTCCGGGACGGCGCGCAGCTGTTCCTTGACCGCCTTGAGGACGTCACCCCAGTCGCCCTCGGGCAGGGTGAGCGTCAGCGGGTACTGGGCGGTGAACCAGCCGATCGTCCGGGAAAGTTCCAGTGGTGCCGCGATTTCCTCGCGGCCGTGGCCTTCCATCGCCACGATCACGCGCGCTCGGCCCGTCCAGCGGGCGAGCACCCGGCCGAGGGCGCTCAGCAGGACGTCGTTGACCTCGGTCCGGTACGCCGAAGGCACGTCGTGCAGCAGCGCGGTGGTCTCGGCCCGGCCAAGTGACACCGAGACCGCGCGCGCCGACTTCGCGCGGTTGCGGCCGGTCCGGTCGACCGGGAGCTCCGTCCGCACCCCGCCGGGAGCAGTTTCCCAATAGGCGGCGTGCTTGTCGAGGTGTCCCATTTTCACGTGCGCGGCCAGCGACCGGGCCCAGTGGGTGAACGAGCTGCCCACCGGTTCCAGTGCGTCTCCCCGGTAGGCGTGGTCGAGGTCGGCCAGCAGGATGCGCCAGGAGACCCCGTCCATGACGAGGTGGTGGGCGGTGAGGAACAGCTGCGGCGGGCGGCCGGCGAAGGTGAACAGCACCACTCGCCACACCGGGCCTTCGCTGATGTCCAAGGAGGTCTGCGCGCGGACGGCTTCGACGTGCATCGCGGTGCCGGCGTCGTCCACTTCGGACAGGTCGACGTGCCGCAGGATGTCCGCGGTCTCGGTCGCGGCGGGCTCCTGCTGCCAGGTGCCGTCCACCCGCGAGAAGCGCATGCGCAGGGCGTCGTGCCGCTCGGCCACGCGGGCGAGCGCGCCGACCAGCCGGGGAACGTCCACTGAGGACAGGACGACGTGGACGGACATGGTCAGCCGCCACGGGTCGTCGAACTGCTCGAACAGCCACGCCTGGATCGGGCCCAGCGGCGCGGGCCCGCTCGCTTCCACGGGGGCCGGCGCGGGGGTGTTCGTGGTGGCGACCTGGGCCAGTTCGGCGATGGTCTGGCGCTGGAAGAGGTCCTTCGACGAGAGCGTCAGGCCGGCCTGCCGGGCCCGGGCCACGACCTGGATGCTGAGGATCGAGTCGCCGCCGAGGCCGAAGAAGTTGTCCTCGACGCCGACCCGGTCGACGCCGAGCACCGCGGACCACACCTCGGCGAGCGTGGCCTCGGCGTCGGTGCGCGGAGCGGTGTACCGGGTTTCGGTGCGCGCGCCCGGTTCCGGCAGCGCCCGGTGGTCGAGCTTCCCGTTGGCGTTGAGCGGCAGCTTCTCCAGGCCGACGAACACCGCCGGGATCATGTGCGCGGGCAGGGAGCGGCCGAGGAACTCGCGCAGCGCCGTGGTCCCGGGCACCGTCCCGGTCAGGTAGGCGACCAGCCGCGCGTCGCCGGTGCCGTGGGCGACGACGGCGGCACCGGTCACGTCCGGGTGCGCGGTCAGGGCCGCTTCGACCTCGCCCAGCTCGATCCGGAAGCCGCGGATCTTGACCTGCTGGTCGGCGCGGCCGCGGTAGGCCAGCTCGCCCCCGGCGGTCCAGCACAGCAGGTCGCCGGTGCGGTACATCCGGGTGCCGGGCGCGCCGAAGGGATCGGCCACGAACCGGGACGCGGTCAGGCCCGGCCGGTTCAGGTAGCCGCGCGCGAGCCCCGCGCCCGCGACGTACAGCTCGCCGGTGACACCCGGCGGCACCGGTTCGAGGCCGACGTCGAGGACGTAGCACCGCAGGTCCGGGATCGGCACGCCCACGCCGGCCCGGTCGCCGTCGAGCACGCGGTGGGTGACGTGCACGGTGGTCTCGGTGATGCCGTACATGTCGACCAGCCGCGGCCCGTCCGGGTGCCGGCGGCGCCAGTCCGCCAGGCGTGCGGGCTCCAGTGCCTCGCCGCCGAAGATGACGTACCGCAGGCTCAGCGGCGCGGACGGCAGCGTGCCCAGGCGGTGGAACGCGGACGGCGTCTGGTTGAGCACGGTCACCCGCTGTTCGGCCAGCAGCGCCAGGAAGTCTTCGGGTGCGCGGACGACGTCCTGGCCGACGACGACGAGCCGCCCGCCGTGCAGCAGCGCGCCCCACAGCTCCCACACCGAGAAGTCGAAGGCGTAGGAGTGGAAGAGCGTCCAGACGTCCCGGTCGCCGAAGCCGAACCAGTGCGCCGTCGAGGAGAAGAGCCGGGTCACGTTCGCGTGCGGCACCAGCACGCCCTTCGGCACGCCGGTCGAGCCGGAGGTGTAGATGACGTACGCGGTGTTGTCCGGACGGACCGGCACGCGCGGATCGGTGTCCGGCCGGTCGTCGGCGGTGACGTCGTCGACGACGCAGACCGGCCGCGCGTCGGCGAGCATCGCCTCGATGCGGGCGGGCGGGTAGTCCGGGTCGATCGGCAGGTACCCGGCGCCGGACTTCAGGACGGCGAGGACCCCGACGACGAGGTCGGCCGACCGCGGCAGCCGCAGGGCCACCAGCCGCTCCGGCGCGGCTCCCGCGCCGATCAGCCGGTGGGCCAGGCGGTTCGCCCGGCGGTCCAGCTCGCGGTAGGTCAGTTCGGTGCCTTCGTGCGTCACGGCGACGGCGTCCGGCGTGCGCGTCACCTGGGCGGCGAACAGCTCGGGCAGCGTCGGTTCCGGCCGGGGCCCGGCCGTCGGGTTCCACTCGCGCAGGACCAGCTCGCGCTCGGCGGCGGTGCTCCAGGGCAGCCGGCCGAGCGGCCGCGACGGCGTCGCCGCGATGCCGTCCAGGAGGACGCGCAGCCAGCCGGTCAGACGCTCGATCGTGGCGGCGTCGAACAGGTCGGTGTTGTAGTTGACGACCGCGTCGAGCCGCCCGGCCGTCTCCTGGAAGTGGACCATCAGGTCGAACCCGGCCGTCACGATCGGCGGGGCCAGCTCTTCGACGGCGAGCCCGGGCAGCGTGGGCCGCGCGTCGGGGGTGTTGTGCAGCACGACCATGACCTGGCACAGCGGCGTGCGGCTGGTGTCCCGCTCGGGCTGCAGATCGTCGACGACGCGGTCGAAGGGGACGTCCTGGTGGGCGAAGGCGTCCAGCACGGTGTCGCGGACGTCTTCGAGGAAGGCGTCGAACCCGCGGCTCAGGTCCACAGTGGACCGCAGGACAAGGGTGTTGACGAAGAAGCCGATCAGGCCTTCCAGCTCGGTGCGTTCCCGGCCGGAGACGACGGTGCCGACGGCGACGTCGTCCTGCCCCGACCAGCGGGCGAACAGCAGCTGGCAGGCGGCGAGCAGGGTCATGAACAGCGTGCCGCCGTGCTGCCGGGACAGCTCCTTGAGCCGCGCGGTGGTGCCCGCGGGGACGCCGAACTCGTGCAGCGCGCCGTTCTTCGTGCGGACCGGCGGGCGCGGCCGGTCGGTGGGCAGCTCCAGGATCGGGACGCCGTCGAGGCGGTGGCGCCAGTAGCTCAGCTGGTCGTCGAACTCGGGCCGGTCCCGCTGCCAGACCGCGTAGTCGGCGTACTGCACCGGCAACGGCGGCAGCGCCGGGTCGTCGCCGCGGGTGAAGGCGGCGTAGAGCGTGGCGAGCTCGCTCAGCAGCACGCCCGAGGACCAGCCGTCGGTGACGATGTGGTGCAGCACCAGGGTGAGCACGTGGTCACCGGGGGCGAGCCGGGTGAGCGCGGCGCGCAGCAGCGGGCCGGTGCGCAGGTCGACCGGGCCGGTCGCGCCGTTCATGGCCGTGGCCAGATCGCCGTCGGTGACGGGGACGTCGAGGGCGTACGGCGGGTGGACGACCTGGACGCCGCGGCCGTCGACCTTCGCGAAGGTCGTGCGCAGCGACTCGTGCCGGGCGACCAGCGCGGTGAGGGCGTGGTTCAGCGCGGCGGTGTCCAGCTCGCCGCGCAGGCGCAGCACGGTCGGCGAGACGTACTCGGTGCTGCCCGGTTCGAACTCGTCGAGGAACCAGAGCCGTTGCTGGGCGAAGGAAAGCGGCGCTTCGAGCGGGCCGCCGTCCCGCGGGAGGAGCGGGATCGCCGCCTGCGGCGTGACGGCGTCGGGCAGCTCTGCGGCGAGGCGTGCCGGGGTCGGCGCGCTGAAGACCAGCCGGGCCGGGACGTCGGCGCCGAGTTCCGCCCGCAGCCGCGAGACGACCCGGATACCGAGCAGCGAGTCCCCGCCGAGGTCGAAGAAGTCGTCGTCGACGCCGACGCGCTCGACGCCGAGGACGTCGGCCCAGATGCCGGTGACCAGCCGCTCGCGGTCGTCGCGCGGTGCGACGTACTCGGTCGACGCGGTCCGCTCCGGCTCCGGGAGCGCACGGCGGTCGAGCTTGCCGTGCCGGGTCAGCGGCAGCCGGTCGAGGCGCACGAACGCCGACGGCACGAGGTGCGCCGGCAGCGTGCGGGTCAGTTCGGTGCGCAGGGCGGCGGGGTCGGCGTCGCCGACAACGTAGGCGACGAGCCGGCCGCCGCGCACGTCCACCGCGACGTCGGTGACGAACGGCCGCAGCGCCGTCTCGACCTCGCCCGGCTCGATCCGGAAGCCGCGCACCTTCACCTGCTCGTCGGTGCGGCCGAGGTGCTCGAGCTGCCCGTCCGCCGTCCAGCGGACGCGGTCGCCGGTGCGGTACAGCCGGGATCCCGGGCCGCCGAAGGGGTTCGCCACGAACCGGTCCGCGGTCAGCCCGGGCCGGCCGAGGTAGCCGCGCGCGAGCTGGGCGCCGGCGAGGCAGAGTTCGCCGGGGACGCCCGGCGGGACGAGCCGGAGGTGCTCGTCGAGGACGTACGCGCCGACGTTGCCCAGCGGCCGGCCGATCACGGGGTGGTCCCCGGTCACCGGCGTGCAGGTGGCGTCCACAGTGGACTCGGTGGGGCCGTAGTAGTTGTGGGCGACCGTTCCGGAGCCGGCCAGCTCGCGCCACAGATCGCGGTCCATGGCCTCGCCGCCGACCATCAGGAACCGCGGGCGACGGTCGCCGTCGAGCAGCCCGGCGGGCAGCAGCTGCCGCAGGTAGGACGGCGTCACGTCGAGGAAGTCGACGCGCTCGTCGTGGACGTACCGGGTCAGCGCGGCCGGGTCGAGGCGGGTTTCGTCGCCGATCAGGTGCAGCTCGTGGCCGTCGGCCAGCAGCAGCGGGCCTTCCCACGAGGTGTCGAACGACAGGGTCGCGGTGAGGGCCACGCGCAGCGGGTCGCGGCCGAAGACCGCCCGGTGGTTGCCGAGGAGGTTGACCAGCGCCGCGTGCTCGACGACGACCCCCTTGGGCGTGCCCGTCGAGCCGGAGGTGTGGATGACGTAGGCGGCGTCCGAGGGTCTCGGTCCGGCCGGGCGCGGACCGCCGGACGGCTCGGCGGTGCCGTCGAGCACGACCACCGGCCGGGTGTCGTCGAGGAGCACCCGGATCCGCTCGGCCGGCAGCCCGGGGTCGATCGACAGGTGCACCGCACCGGCCTTGAGCACGGCGAACAGCGCGACGATCGCTTCGGCCGACCGTGGCAGCAGCACGGCGACGACCCGGTCCGGCCCGGCGCCCCGGGCGGCGAGGTCAGCGGCGAGGGCGTCGGCACGGGCGGTGAGCTCGGCGAAGGTCAGCCGGACGTCGCCGCAGACCAGCGCGGTCGCGTCCGGCCGCGTCCGCGCCTGGTGGTCGAGGAGGTCGGCGACGGTCGTCGCCGGGACGTCGAGGGCGGTGCTCCCCCACTCCAGCAGCGCGGCTTCCTCGGCCTCGGTCGTCAACGGCAGGTCGGCGACCCGGCGGCCCGGGTCGGAGGCGATCCCGGCCAGCAGGCGCAGCAGGTGCGTGACCAGGCGGTCGATCGTGGCCGCGTCGAACAGCTCGGTGCTGTACTCGACGAGCCCGGCCAGCCGGCCGCCGGACTCCTCGAACTCGACGGAGAGGTCGAAGTTCGCCGAGTCCCGCGCGACCTCCGCCGGCTCGGCGGTGAGCCCCGCGAACTCCGGCCCGGCGCCGGTGGCGCTGTGCAACAGCACCATGACGTCGAAGAGCGGGTTGCGCCCGGGATCCCGCCCGGCGTGCACGGCGTCGACCAGCTCCTCGAACGGGACGTCGTCGTGGGCGAAGGCGTCCAGGACCGTCTGCCGGGCGGCCGCGAGGTGGTCGGTGAACGGCACCGACGTGTCGACGGCCGAGCGCAGGACGACGGTGTTGACGAAGAACCCGACGACCCGTTCCAGCTCCGGCCGGTCGCGGCCCTGCACGACGGTGCCGAGCGCGATGTCGTCCTGGCCGGTGTAGCGCGCGAACAGCGCCTGGCAGGCGGCGACGAGCACGGTGAACAGCGTGGTCTCCGACGTCCGGGCCAGCTCGGCGAGCCGGCGCGCGACGGCTTCGGGGACAGCGAACTCGCGGACCGCGCCCGCGGTGCCGCGGGTGGCCGGGCGCGGGTGGTCGGCGGGCAGGTCGAGCGGCGTGACCCCGGTCAGCTGCCGCGTCCAGTACTCGAGCCCGGCCGCGCGCGTCGGCCGGTTCTGCTGCCACACGGCGAAGTCCGCGTACTGCAGGGGCCGCGGCGGCAGTTCGGCGCCGGCGTAGAGGAGGCCGAGCTCTTCGGTCAGGATGCCCATCGACGCGCCGTCGGTGGCGATGTGGTGCACGGACACGAGCAGCACGTGCTCGGCCGGGCCCAGCCGGGCCAGCATCGCCCGCAGCAGCGGCCCGCGGCCCAGGTCGAACGGCCGCGCGTACTCCTCGCGCAGGACGGCGTCGAGGTCGGCCGGCGTGACGTCGACGACCGGCAGCGGCACCTCGGGGGGCGGCCCGACGAGCTGGACGCCCTCGCCGTCGACCTCGTCGAAGGTGGTGCGCAGCGGCTCGTGCCGGGCGACGAGCAGCCGCAGCGCCGCGGCCAGCGCGTCGACGTCCAGCTCGCCGGTCAGGCGCAAGGCGAACGCGCTGTTGTACTCGGGGTCGTCCGGGCGCAGCCGGCCGAGGAACCACAGCCGGCGCTGGGCGGACGACAGCGGGATCGGGCGGGAGCGGTCGGCGGCGGCCGGGATCTCCGGCGTCCGCCCGCCCGCTCCCGCCATCCGCCGGCGCAGCGCTTCCTGCAGGTGGGCGGGCAGCGCCGCGATGCGGTCCTGACGGGACGAGGTCATGGAAAGGTCCTCACGATTCCTGGTCGGCGGCGAGGCTTTCCAGCTCGCCCAAGATGAGTTCCTCGACGGTTCCGGCCAGCCCGGCGACGGTGCGCGCGGTCAGCACGTCCGCCGGGGTCAGCCGGACGTCGAACAGCGCGCCGGCCTTGGCCGCGATGTGCAGGCTCCGCAGCGAGTCGCCGCCGAGGGCGAAGAAGCTGTCTTCCGTGCCGATCCCCTCGACGCCGAGCACCTCGGCCCAGATCCCGGCGAGGGCGCGCTCGATCTCCGTCTCCGGTTCGACGTGCCGGGTTTCCGGCGCGGCGGGCGCGGGCAGCGCGCGGCGGTCGAGCTTGCCGTTGGCGCTGACCGGCAGCCGGTCGAGCGCGACGAACGCCGACGGCACCAGGTAGTCCGGCAGGGTGCGGGCCACGAACTCGCGGAGCGTGTCCTCTCCGGCGGCCGAAACCACATAGGCGACCAGGCGCTTCACGCCCGGCTGGTCCTCCCGGACCACGACGGCGGCCTGGGCGACGTCGGGGTGCCGGGCCAGCGCCGCCTCGGCTTCGCCCGGTTCGACCCGGAACCCGCGCAGCTTGACCTGGTCGTCGCGGCGGCCGAGGAACTCCAGCGTGCCGCCGGGGGTCCGGCGGACGAGGTCGCCGGTGCGGTACATCCGTGCTCCGGGCGGACCGGCGGGGTCGGCGACGAACCGGTCGGCGGTGAGACCGGGCCGGTCCCGGTAGCCGCGGGCCAGGCCCGCGCCCGCCAGGCACAGCTCGCCGGGCACCCCCGGCGGGACCGGCCGCAGGTCGGCGTCGAGCACCCGGGCCCGCATCCCGTCGAGCGGCCGGCCGATCGGGATCCGGTCCGGGACGACGCCGGCCATCGCGTGGGACGTCGCGAAGGTCGTGGTCTCGGTGGGGCCGTAGCCGTCGACGACCGTCAGCCCGGCGCATTCGGCCAGGACGCGCCGCACGGCCACCGCGGGGACGACGTCACCGCCGGTCCAGACTTCCCGCAGGCCGGCGAAACAGCCGGGCGCCTCCTGGGCCAGGACGCGGAACAGCCCGGCGGTGACCCACATCGCGGTCAGGCCGTGTTCGCGGACCAGCTCCCGCAGCATCGGCGCGTCGACGCCTTCGCCCGGCGCGACGACCACGCGGCCGCCGTTCAGCAGCGGCACCCACAGCTCGTACGTGGTGGCGTCGAACGCCAGCGGCGAGTGCAGCAGGACGCGCTCGTGCGCGCCACCGCGGAAGCGGTGGTCGGCAGCGAGGGCGGCGACGTCGCGGTGGCGCACCACCACGCCCTTCGGCACCCCGGTGGACCCGGACGTGTACATCACGTAGGCCGGCTGGTCGGGATCGACGGCCCGGCCGGGATCCCCGGCCGGTTCGTCGTCCACAGAGGACAGCAGAACGGTCTGCCCGAACGGGCACTCCTCCGCGGCGACGACGAACCGGACGCCGTCGAGCAGCAGCCGCTGCCGCTCGGCCGGGGCGCGGGTGTCGATCGGCAGGTAGGCCCCGCCCGCCTTGACCACGGCCAGTTCGGCCACGACAGCGCCGGCGCGGTCCACGGCGAGCCCGACCGGTTCTTCCGGCCGCAGGCCGAGCCCGAGGAGCCGGTGCGCGAGCCGGTTGGCCCGGCGGTTCAGCTCGGCGTAGGTGACGTGCTCGCCGTCGAGGACGGCCGCGACCGCGTCCGGCCGGGCGCGGACCTGCTCGGCGAACAGCCCGGGCAGCGTCCGGGCCGGCGGCTCGTCGCCGGTCTCGGCCCACTCCGCCAGGAGCCGCGTCTCGTCCGGGGTCGTCATGCTGACCGCGCCGAGGAGCCGGTCGCCGTCTTCGGCCAGCTCGCCGAGGACCGTCAGCAGGTGCCCGGCCAAGCGCGACACCGTCGCGGGGTCGAAGAGGGCGAGGTCGTAGCCGACGTCCACCGACAGCTCGGCGCCCGGCGAAGCGACCACGGTGAGCGGGAAGTTCGTCGTCTCCCGCGCCGAGAGGTCGCGCACGGTCAGGCCGTGCCCGGCTTCCGCGCCGGTGATCGGGTAGTTCTCGAACACCACCAGGCTGTCGCACAGGTCGATCCCGCCCGGCAGGCCCGCCCAGCCCTGCACCCGCGCGAGGGGCACGTGGCCGTGCCCGCGGGCTTCGGCTTGCGCGGCCTGGAGAGCGGCGAGCCAGGCCGCCACGCGGGCGCCCCGGTCGACGGTGGCCCGGACCGGCAGGGTGTTGATGAACAGGCCGGTGACGTCGTCCACGCCGGGGATGTCGGCGGGGCGCCCGGAAGTGGTGGCGCCGAACACGACGTCGTCACGTCCACTGTAGACGGACAGCAGCAGTGCCCACGCGCCCTGCAGCACGACGTTGAGCGTGAGGCCGTGCCGCTTGACGAACGCGTCGAGCCGGGCGGTGGCGTCCTTGTCCAGCCGGACCGGCAGCCACTCGGCCGAGCGGGGCGCGTGCCCCGGGACCGGCGTCCGGTCGGCGGGCACCGGGGTGGGGCCCTCGATCCCGTCGAGCGCGGCGCGCCAGAAGCGTTCGGCCGCCGCCTGGTCCTGCCCGGCCAGCCAGGCGAGGTACTCGCGGAACGGCGGCCGCGCCGGCAGCGGCTGCCCCGCGTACGCCGTGCAGACGTCCGAGAGCACCTGGAAGACGCTCCAGCCGTCGAGCAGGACGTGGTGGAACGTCCACAGCACCTGGACTTCCGTGGCCGAGAGCCGGGCGAGCGCGACCCGCAGCAGCGGCGCCGCGGCGAGGTCGAGGCCCTGCTCGCGGTCTTCGGTCAGCAGCCGCCGCAGCGCGTCGGCGCGTTCCGGCGCGTCGAGCCCGGTCCAGTCGAGCCGGCGGACCGGCAGCGTCACCGCGCGGTGCACGACCTGGACCGGTTCGTCGACGCCGGTCCAGACGAAGGACGTCCGCAGGACCGGGGTCCGGTCGACGACCCGCTGCCAGGCCGCGGCGAGCCGGTCCACGTCGCTGACGCCGTCGAGCACGAACGTCGCCTGCTCGAAGTACAGGCTCTGCGAGAGCCCGTGGAAGACCATCCCGCCCTGCATCGGCGTCACCGGGTAGAGGTCCTCGACGTCCCGGCCGTCGCCGGCCAGTGTGTCCACTGTGGACTGAGGCAGCGAGAGCAGGGGGAAGTCCGACGGCGTCCGGCCGCCCGCACCCGGCTGGGCGCAGTGCGCGACGATCTCCCGCAGCGCGGCCGTCATCCGGCCGGCCAGGGTTTCGACGGTGCTCCGGTCGTGCACACCGGCGACGTAGGACCAGGTCAGCTCCAGCTCCCCGCCGGCGACCCGGCCGACGACGTCGAGCACGTGGGTGCGGGGCGCGTCCGGGTCGACGTCGGCGTCGAGGTCACCGGCGGCGTCGTCGAAGCGGCCGAGGTAGTTGAAGCTGACCAGCGGGTCGATCACGGGCGCCATGCCGGTCAGGTACCGCAGCGCGCCGTAGCCGATCCCGCGCCGGGGAACCGCCCGGAGCTGTTCCTTGACGGACTTCAGCGCGGCGGCCCAGGCGTCCGGGACTTCCAGCGCCACCGGGAACATCGTCGTGAACCAGCCGACCGTACGCGACAAGTCGACATCGCCGAACAACTCCTCCCGGCCGTGGCCTTCGAGGTCGACGACCGGGGTGTGCCCGGTCCAGTCCCGCAGCACCCGGCCGAGCGCGGTCAGCAGAACATCGTTGACCTGGGTGCGGTACACCTCGGGAACGTCCTGCAGTAGCGCCCGCGTCTCCTCGGCGGTGAGCCGAACGGAGACTTCGCGGCTGTCGGCGATCGAGGCCGGGCCCTCGCCGTCAACGGGCAACGGCCGCACGGGCGGCAGCGAGCGCCAGTGGTCCAGTTCGTCGTCGAAGCCGCCTGCCTCGGCGTGCTCGGCCAGCCGCCGGGCCCAGGCGAGGAACGACGTCGTCTTCGGCGCGAGGTCTTCGCCGCGGTACGCGGCCTGAAGGTCCTCCAAGAGGATTCGCCACGAGACCCCGTCGACGACGAGGTGGTGTGCGGCCAGCAGGAGCCGCCGCCCGTCGAGGACGGCCTTGAGCAACGGACCGTGCTCGACGTCGATGTCCCCGGAGCGGAAGTCCGAGACCGGCTCTCCGTGCTGGACGCCACCCTCGAACCGGAGCCGGAGACCGTCGTGGTGCGCCCAGAGGGTGTCGAGCGCGCGGCGCAGGGCCGGCTCGTCGACGTCCTCGGCGAACTCGACGACCACCCGCTGGTCGAACCGCGCGGGCTGGGTCTCGAAGTACCAGCGCTGGATCGGGGTGAGCGGCGCTTCGCCGGTGACCGGCCCCTGCTCGGCGCGCGGGGAACCATCGCCGGCGTGCGCGGCGAGCGAGGCGAGGGTCGGGTGCCGGAAGACGTCGTGGGGCAGCAGGGTCAGCCCGGCGCGGCGGGCCCGCGACACGACCTGGATGCTGAGGATCGAGTCGCCGCCGAGGGCGAAGAAGTTCGCCTCGGCCCCGACGTCCTCGACGCCGAGGACCTCCGCCCAGATCGCGGCCAGTGCCCGCTCGGCGTCCGTGCCCGGGGCCGTCCACGCGCGGGTGCCGCCGAAGTCCGGCGCGGGCAGCGCGTGCCGGTCGAGCTTTCCGTTGACGTTCAACGGGAAGCGGTCGAGCCCGACGAACGCGGCGGGGATCATGTAGTCCGGCAGGGTCCGGCCGAGGAACTCCGCCAGCCCGCCGGTCCCGCCGACGACGTAGGCGACGAGCCGCTTGACGCCGTGGTCTTCGCGGGCCAGCACCGCGGCCTGGGTGACGCCGGGGTGCGCGGCCAGCGCGGCCTCGATCTCGCCCGGCTCGATCCGGAAGCCGCGGACCTTGACCTGCTCGTCGGCGCGGCCGGTGAACTCCAGTTCGCCACGCCCGGTCCAGCGGACGAGGTCGCCGGTGCGGTACATCCGCTCCCCCGGCGGCCCGAACGGATCGGGCCGGAACCGGTCGGCGGTCAGGCCGGGGTTGCCGTGGTAGCCGCGGGCCAGGCCCGCCCCGGCGAGGTGCAGCTCGCCGGACGCTCCCGGCGGCACCGGCCGCAGGTCCGGGCCGAGGACGTAGGCCCGCATGTTGTCCAGGGGTTTCCCGATCGGGACGACGTCCGGCACGGCGCCCGGCATCGGGTGCGCCACCGCGAAGGTCGTGGTCTCGGTCGGGCCGTAGCCGTCGACGACGACGGTGCCGGGGCAGGCTTCCCGCACCCGCCGCACGGCCGCGGCGGGCACGGCGTCCCCGCCGGCCCAGACCTCGCGCATGCCGCGGAACGTCGCCGGGGCCTCCTGCGCGACGAGCCGGAACAGGCCGGCGGTGATGAACGCGCCGTCGACGCGGTGCTCGGCGATCACCCGGGCCAGGGTTTCGACGTCGAGGTCGCCGGGTGGGGCGACGACGACGGTGCCGCCGGTGAGCAGCGGGACCCAGAGCTCGTACGTCGAGGCGTCGAACGCCGGGGAGGCGTGCAGCAGCACCCGCTCGTGCGCGGCGAACCGCCGGTCCGCGGCCAGCGCCACGACGTCCCGTCGCCGCACGGCCACCCCCTTCGGCTTCCCGGTGGAGCCGGACGTGTACATGACGTACGCGAGGTTGTCCGGGTCCGCGGCCGGGAGGGCCACGTCGGCGGTCTGTCCGTTCGGGACGACAATCGGTCCACTGTGGATCTTGTGCGCGGCCTCGGCCCAGGTGTCGTCGGCGACCAGGATCGACGCGCCTTCGAGAAGGAGTTCGAGGCGCGGCGCCGGCGCCCGGGTGTCCAGCGGCAGGTAGGCCGCCCCGGCCTTGACGATCGCGAGCTCGGCCACGACCAGTCCGGGCGAACGCTCCATGAGCACGCCGACGAGCCGCTCGGGTCCGGCGCCGAGGGAAACGAGGTGCCGGGCGAGCCGGTCGGCGGCCGCGTCCAGTTCGGCGTAGGTCAGGTGGACGTCGTCGCCGGTCAGCGCGACCGCGTCCGGGGTACGCCGGACCCGGTCGGCGAACAGGCCGGCCAGGTCGCCGTCCGGCAGCGGGTGGGCGGTGTCGTTCCAGGCGACGAGCACCTGGTGGCGCTCGGCTTCGGTGAGCAGGTCGACGTCGTCCAGGGGCCGGTGCAGGTCCGCGGCGAAGGCGTCGAGGATGCCGGTGAGCTGCCGGGTGATCCGCTCGGCCGTCGCGGTGTCGAAGAGGTCGGGGTCGTAGCCGACGTCCAGGGTGATCCGCTCGCCGGGCGAGGCGACGACGCTGAGCGGGTAGTTGGTCGTCTCCGCGGCGTCGACGTCGCGCAGGCGCAGCCCGTGGGCCTCGGCGGTGTCGGCCGGGTAGTTCTCGAACACGACGATGCTGTCGAAGAGGCTGCCGGCGCACCCGCTCCAGGCCTGGAGCCTGGTCAGCGGGAGGTGCCCGTAGCGGCGGGACTCGACCTGGCGGGCCTGCAGCGCGCTCAGCCAGTCCGCCACCGCGGTGCCGGCCACGGTGACCCGCACGGGCAGGGTGTTGATGAAGATGCCGGTGACGTCGTCGGCGCCGGGCAGGTCGACCGGACGGCCGGACACCGTCGTACCGAAGCAGACGTCGCGCTCGCCGCTCAGCCGCGAAAGCAGCAGGGCCCACGCGCCTTGCAGGACCGTGTTCACGGTGAGCCCGGCCCGCCGGGCCGCGTCGCGCAGCTGTCCGGAGCTCTCGACCGGCACGCGCAGCCACTGCGAGGAGCGGGTGGTGTGGGCCTGCGCGGGGGCGCGGTCATAGGGCGGCCGGGCCGGGGCGACGAGGTCGCCGAGTTCCGCGCGCCAGTGCCGCTCGGCCGCCGTGTCGTCCTGGCGGCTCAGCCAGGAGACGTAGTCGCGGAACGGCGGCCGCTCGGGCAGCGCGCCGCCGGCGTAGGCGGCGAAGACGTCGGACAGCACACCGAAGACGCTCCAGCCGTCGAGCAGGACGTGGTGGAACGTCCACAGGACCCGGACTTCGGTGTCCGACAGACGGGCCAGCACGAGGCGCAGCAACGGCGTCTCGGTCAGATCGAGCCCCCGCGCACGGTCCGCGGTCAGCAGCTCCTGCCAGGCCTGGCCCTGTTCTTCAGGGGTACGGCCGCGCCAGTCGTGGTGCGTGACCGGGACGTCCGCGTGGCGCTGCACGATCTGGACGGGTTCGGGCACGCCTTCCCACACGATCCGGGTCCGCAGCACGGGGGTCCCGTCGACGACCCGCTGCCACGCGCGCGCCAGGGCGGCCGGGTCGCGGACGCCTTCCAGGACGAAGCCGACCTGCTGGAAGTAGACACGTTCGTCCTGCTGGGACAGTGCGTGGAAGACCATGCCGGACTGCATCGGCGTCAGCGGGTAGACGTCCTCGACCGCGCGCCCGTCACCGACCAGTTCGTCCAGAGTGGACTGGTCGAGCGCCGTCAACGGGAAGTCGGACGGCGTCCGGCCGCCCGCATCCGGTTCCGCGCAGTGCCGGACGATCTCGCGCAGCGCGTCGAGCATCCCGGCCGCCAGAGAGTCCACAGTGGATTCCTGGTGGACGCCCTCGGCGTAGTACCAGGTCAGCTCCAGCTCGCCGGCCTCGACGCGGGCGACGACGTCCAGGAGGTGCGCCCGGGCCGATTCCGGGCTCTCGTCGGATTCGAGGCGCCCGGAACCGAACTGGCCGAGGTAGTTGAAGCTCACCTGCGGGTCGATCGCCGGGGCCGTGCCGGTCAGGTACCGCAGGGCGCCGTAGCCGATGCCGCGCCGCGGGACCGCGCGCAGCCGCTCCTTGACCGTCTTGAGCGCCGTGCCCCAGTCGTCCGGGACGTCGAGGGCCACCGGGAACACGCTGGTGAACCAGCCGACCGTGCGCGACAAATCGACATCGCGGAACAGTTCTTCGCGGCCGTGCCCTTCGAGGTCGACGACGGGCACGTCGCCGGTCCAGTCGCGCAGCACGCGGCCGAGCGCGGTCAGCAGGACGTCGTTGACCTGGGTGCGGTACACCGACGGGACCTCGCGCAGCAGGGCGTTCGTCTCGGGCGCCGGCAACCGGACGGTGACCGACCGCATCGCGGCGACCGTGACCTCGCCTTCGCCGTCGACCGGCACCGTGGTGCGGCCACGCAAGCCCTGCCAGTGACCGAGTTCGTCGTCGAAGCCGCCCGCGGTGGCGTGCCCGGCGAGCCGGATCGCCCAGTCGCGGAACGACGTCGTGCGCGGGCCGAGGTCGATCGGCTCACCCCGCGACGCCTGGTCGTAGGCGCGCTCGAAGTCCTCCATCAGCACCCGCCAGGACACGCCGTCGACCACGAGGTGGTGCACGACCAGCTTGACGTCCTGGTCGGACACGTCCAGGCGGACCAGCGGGGTCTCGGCGCCGACCGGGCCGTTCTCCTGGCGCCACTCGTCGCCGTCGCGGGTGAACCGCATCCGCAACGCGTCGTGGTGCGCCAGCAAGGCATCCACCGCCGCGCGTGCGGCATCGACGTCCACAGTGTCCGGTCCCAGGTGGACGAACTGGTGGAAGTGGTCCGGCGCGGCGGTCTGCGTCGCGAAGAACCAACGCTGGATCGGGGTGAGCGGCACCTCGCCGCTCACCGGACCGCGCTCGGCGGTCTCGGTGGCGGTCCGGGCCGCCGCGGCCAAGGCGGCCGGCGTGCGGTGCTCGAACAGGTCACCGGGCAGCAGCTCGAGCCCGGCCCGGCGGGCCCGGGAGACGACCTGGATGCTGAGGATCGAGTCACCGCCGAGCTCGAAGAAGTCGTCGGTCGCGCCGACCCGCTCGACGCCCAGCACCTCGGCCCAGATCCCGGTGACCACGCGCTCGCGCTCGGACCGCGGCGCCACGTGCTCGCGGACGCCGAAGTCGGGCGCGGGCAGCGCGTTCCGGTCGAGCTTGCCGTTGACGTTCACCGGGAACCGGTCCAGCCGGACGAAGGCGGCGGGGACCATGTAGTCCGGCAGCGTCCGGCCGAGGAACTCGGCCAGCCCGCCGGTCTCGCCGACGACGTAGGCGACCAGGCGCTTCACCCCGCCGTCCGCGCGCGCCAGCACGGCCGCCTGCTCGACGCCCGGGTGCTCGCCCAGCGCGGCCTCGATCTCGCTCGGCTCCACCCGGAACCCGCGGACCTTCACCTGCTCGTCGACGCGGCCGACGAACTCGAGCGCGCCGTCGTCGTTCCAGCGCACGAGGTCGCCGGTGCGGTACATCCGCTCCCCCGGCGGCCCGAACGGGTCCGCGACGAACCGCTCGGCGGTCGGCCCGGGCCGGCCGAGGTAGCCGCGCGCCAGCCCGGCACCGGCGATGTGCAGCTCGCCGGGCGCTCCCGGCGGGGCGAGCCGCAGCTCGTCGTCGAGGACGTAGACCCGCGTGTGGTCCAGCGGCGCCCCGATCGGGACGACGTCCGGCACGGCGCCGGGCAGCGGGTGCACGGTCGCGAAGGTCGTCGTCTCGGTCGGGCCGTAGACGTCGGCGACGAGGGTGTCCGGGCAGGCGGCCTGGACGCGGCGCAGGGCGGCCGCGGGCACGGCGTCGCCGCCGGTCCACACCTCGCGCACGCCGGCGAAGACCTCGGGGGCTTCCTGCGCGACCAGCCGGAACAGGCCGGTGGTGAGGAACGCGCCGGTCACGCCGTGCGTCGTGAGCGTCCGGCCGAGGGTGTGGACGTCGAGGTCGCCGGGCGGCGCCAGGACCACGGTCCCGCCGGTGAGCAGGGGCACCCACAGCTCGTAGGTCGAGGCGTCGAACGCCTGCGGCGAGTGCAGCAGCACCCGGTCGTGCGGGGCGAACCGCCGGTCGGCGGCCAGCGCGACGACGTCGCGGTGCCGCGCGGCCACGCCCTTCGGCTTGCCCGTCGAGCCGGAGGTGTAGATGACGTAGGCGAGCTGGTCCGGCTGGGTCACGACGCCCGGCGACGTCCCGGGCGCGTCGTCCGCGCCGGTGACGATGGGTCCACTGTGGACCTCGCGGGCGGTCGCCAGCCAGGCGTCGTCGGTGACCAGGACGTCCACGCCGGCCTCGGTCAGGAGCAGGCGCAGCCGGTCGGCCGGGGCACGCAGGTCGAGCGGCAGGTACGCGCCGCCGGCCTTCAGGATCGCCAGCTCGGCGGCGACGACCCCGGGCGCGCGGTCCATCAGGACGGCGACCCGGTCCTCGGGCCGGACGCCCAGGTCGAGGAGGCGGTGGGCCAGCCGGTTCGCGCGGACGTCGAGCTCGCCGTAGGTCACGGACTCGTCGTCGGTCACCAGCGCGACGGCGGCCGGGTGGCTTCGGACGCGGGCTTCGAACAGCTCGGGCACGGTTCCGGCCGGTACCGGGCCCGCGGTGTCGTTCCGCTCGGCGAGCAGGTGCCGGACTTCGGCGTCGGACAGCATCGGCACGCGGGTCACGGGCTCGTGCGGCGCGGCGGCCATGCCCCGCACCAGGGCTCCGAGGTGGGCGGCGAGCCGCGCCGCGACCGCCTCGCCGAGCACCGCCGGGTCGTGGGTCAGCACCAGCGACAGCCGGCGGCCCGGGTAGGCGACCACGCCGAGCGGGTAGTTGGTGCGCTCGGCCGCGCGAACGTCCCGCAGCTCGGGGACGTCGTCGACGGGGTAGTTCTCGAAGACGACGATGCTGTCGAAGAGGCTTCCCCCGCTGCTCCAGGCCTGCAGGCGCGTCAGCCCGACGTGGCCGAACCGCCGGGATTCCGCCTGGGCGGCCTGAAGCTCCCGCAGCCAGTCGGCGACCCCGCGCTCGCGGTCGAGCCGGACCCGCACCGGCAGCGTGTTGATGAAGAGGCCGGGGATGTCGTCGGCGCCGGGCAGTTCGGCCGGGCGGCCGGACACGGTCGCGCCGAAGCACACCTCCGGCTCGCCGCTGTAGCGCGACAGCAGCGCCGCCCAGGCGCCCTGCACGACCGTGTTGACGGTCAGCCGGTTCCGCCGCGCGAAGGCGTACACCGCGGCCGATGCCTCGTCGTCCAGCTCGACCGGGATCCGGCCGGTGGAGCTGGCCGTGTGCGCGCGACCGGCGCGGTCGCCGGGCAGCGGGGTGGGGTTCACGCCGGCGAGCTCGGCCCGCCAGTGCGTTTCGGCGAGGGTGTCGTCCTGGTCGGCGAGCCAGCCGGCGTAGTCGCGGAACGGGCGCCGCGGTGGCGGCTCCTCGCCGCGCAGCAGCGTGACGACGTCGTTCAGGATCCCGAAGACGCTCCAGCCGTCGAGCAGCACGTGGTGGAACGTCCAGACCACCCGCACCGCCGTCGGGGACACGCGGGCGATGGCCAGCCGGGTCAGCGGCCCCTTGGTCAGGTCGAGCCCTTCGGCGAGGTCTTCGGCCAGGTATGCACTCTCGCCGTCCACAGTGGACCAGTCCAGGTAGGACACCGGCAGCTCGACGCCGCGCTGCACCACCTGCAGCGGCTCGGGCACGCCGTCCCAGACGATCCGGCTGCGGAGCACCGGGGTCCGCTCGACGATCCGCTGGAACGCCGCACCGAGCGCGTGCGGGTCGGAGACGTCGTCGAGGGTGAAGGAGACCTGTTCGAAGTAGACGCGGTCGCCGGGCTGCGCCAGCCCGTGGAAGACCATGCCCGCCTGCATCGGGGTCAGCGGGTAGATGTCCTCGATGTCCCGGCCGTCGCCGGCCAGGGCGTCCAGAGTGGACTGGTCGAGGCGGGCGAGGGGGAAGTCGGACGGCGTCCGGCCGCCCGCGTCCGGTCCGGCGCAGTGCCGGAGGATCGCGCGCAGGGCGTCCAGGAGGCCGTCGGCGAGTCTCGTGACCGTGGTTTCGTCGTGGACGCCTTCGGCGTAGCGCCAGGAGAACTCGAGCGCGTCGCCGTCGACCCGGCCGACGACTTCCAGGCAGTGGGAGCGGCGGTCGCTGGGGTCGGCGTCGAGCGACAGTTCGCGGTGCAGGCCCGCGTACAGCTCGCCCGGCAGGTCGAACTGCCCGAGGTAGTTGAAGCTGACCTGTGGGTCCACGACCGGTGCCGTGCCGGTCAGGTACCGCAGGGCGCCGTAGCCGATCCCCCGCCGCGGGATCGCCCGCAGCTGTTCCTTGACCGCCTTGAGCGCGGTGCCCCAGTCGTCCGGGACGTCCAGGGCGACCGGGAACAGGCTGGTGAACCAGCCGGCCGTCCGGGACAGGTCGACGTCGTCGAACAGCTCTTCCCGGCCGTGGCCTTCGAGGTCGATGACCGGGACCCGCCCGGTCCAGTCGCGTAGGACCCGGCCGAGCGCGGTCAGGAGCACGTCGTTGACCTGCGTGCGGTAGACGTCGGGCACCTGCCGCAGCAAGGCCCGTGTCTCGCCGGGGGTGAGCCGGACGGTGACCGCGCGAGCCCGGCCGACCGTGTTCGCGCCGTGGCCGTCGACCGGGATCGGGGCCGCCTCGGGCAGTCCCCGCCAGTGCGGCAGCTCGTCGTCGAAACCGCCCGCCTCGGCGTGGGCGGCCAGCCGGGCGGCCCAGTCGCGGAAGGACGTCGTCCGCGGGCCGAGGTCGACCGCGTCACCGCGCACGGCCTGGTGGTAGGCCCGGTCGAGGTCTTCCAGCAGGAGCCGCCACGACACGCCGTCGACGACCAGGTGGTGCGCCGCCAGGTGCAGCACCCGCCGGCCGGGCTCGCCGGAGAGCGACCACCGCAGCAGCGAGTGCCCGTCGCCGACAGGGACGTTGTACTGGCGCCACCCGTCGCCGTCGGGCTCGAACCGCATCCGCAGCGCGTCGTGGTGCTCGGTCAGCGCGGCCAGCGCCGTGGCCAGCGCGATCTCGCCGACGCCGGCGGCGAGGTCGACGGCGATGGCCTGGTCGAACCGCTCCGGCACCGCGTCCGTCGCGAAGAACCAGCGCTGGATCGGGGTCAGCACGACGGCACCGGTCACCGGCCCGCGTGCCGGGCTCGCCGCGGCCTCGCCGACGACCGGGGCGAGCGCCGCGATCGTCTGGTGGCGGAACAGGTCGGCGGTGGTGACGCCGAGGCCCGCGCGCCGGGCCCGGGCGCTCACCTGGATGCTCAGGATCGAATCGCCGCCGAGGGCGAAGAAGTTGTCCTCGACGCCGACGCGGTCGACGCCGAGCACCTCGGCCCAGATCGCGGCGAGCACGGCCTCCCGCTCGGTGCGGGGCGCCCGGTCCGGAGCGGACTCGAACCGCGGTTCCGGCAGGGCGTGCCGGTCGACCTTGCCGTTGGCGTTGAGGGGTAACGCGTCCAGGACGACGATCGCGGACGGGACCAGGTAGTCGGGCAGCTTCCGGGACAACGCTTCCCGGAGCGCGAGGGTGTCCACACGGGACTCTTCGGCCGGGACGACGTAGGCGACGAGCTGCTTGCGGCCACCCGCGGTCCGCACGGCCACGACGGCCTGCCCGACCCCCGGCTCGGCGGCCAGCGCGTGCTCGGCCTCGGCCGGTTCGACCCGGAAGCCGCGGATCTTGACCTGGTCGTCGGCGCGGCCGGCGAACTCGAGGGTCCCGTCGGTGCGCCACCGGCCGCGGTCGCCGGTCCGGTACATCCGCTCCCCCGGCACGCCGAACGGGTCGGCGACGAACCGGTCGGCGGTCGCTCCGGGCCGCGCGAAGTAGCCCCGCGCGAGTCCGGCGCCGGCGATGCAGATCTCGCCGAACGCACCGCGCGGGACCAGCCGGGCGCGGTCGTCGAGGAGGTACACCCGCATGCCGGTGAGCGGGGTGCCGATCGGGATCAGGTCGGGCACCGCGCCCGCCATCGCGTGGGACGTGGCGAAGGTCGTGGTCTCGGTCGGGCCGTAGCCGTCGACGACCGTGAGCCCGGGGCAGCCGTCGAGGACCCGGCGCACGGCCGCCGGCGGGACGACGTCCCCGCCGGTCCAGACCTCGCGCAGCCCGGCGAAGCACTCCGGCGTCTCCTCGGCGAAGAGCCGGAAGAGCCCCGCGGTCAGCCACAACGCGGTGACGCCGTGGTCCGCGGTGAGCCGGCGGACGACGTCGGCGTCGAGGTCGCCGGGCGGGGCGACCACCACGGTGCCGCCGGCGAGCAGCGGCACCCACAGCTCGTAGGTCGAGGCGTCGAAGGCCAGCGGCGAGTGCAGCAGCACCCGCTCGTGCGCGCCCCCGGCGAACCGCGGGTCGGCGGCGAGCGCCACGACGTCGGCGTGCCGCACGGCCACGCCCTTCGGGACGCCGGTGGACCCGGAGGTGTACTCGACGTAGGCCAGGTTTCCGGGAGCCAGCGCGACTTCCGGGGGCGACGACGGCTCGTCGACGTCCGTCACCACGACCGGCGCCGGGTGGATGTCCACCGCCGTGTCGTGCCACCGCTCGTCGGTGAGCAGCAGCGGCGTGCCGTCGAGGACCAGGCGCATCCGGTCGGCCGGGGCGCGCAGGTCGAGCGGCAGGTACGCGGCGCCGGCCTTGAGGATCGCGAGCACCGCCACGACGAGGTCGGCCGAGCGGTCCAGCAGCACGCCGACCCGGTCCTCCGGGCGCACGCCGAGCTTGACCAGCCGCCGCGCGAGCCGGTCGGCCCGGGCCTTCAGTTCGCGGTAGGTCAGCCGGGTGTCGCCGCACACCACCGCCGGTGCGTCCGGATGGTGCTCGGCACGCTCGTCGAACAGGTCCGGGACCGTTCCGGCGGGCACTTCCGCCGGTGCCGCCGGCAGCAGGAACCGGTGTTCCTCGTCCGTGAGCAGCGGGAGGTCGCCCACCGGGCGCGCGGGGTCGGCGGCGATCCCGCCGAGCAGGACCTCCAGGCTCGCCGTCAGGCGCTCGATCGTGGCCGCGTCGAACAGGGCCGTCGCGTACTCGACGGTGACGCGCAGGCCGTCCGCCCGCGGCCAGAACTCCACCACCAGGTCGAACCGGGCCGAGGGCCGCGGCAGGTCGTACTCGCTCACCCGGAGCGCGCCGGTCTCCCGGGGCCGCACCAGCGGGCTCTGCAGGACGACGACGGCCTGGACCAGCGGCGTCCGCGACGGGTCGCGGTCCGGCCGGACCTCGTCGACGACGCGGTCGAACGGGACGTCGCCGTGCGCGAAAGCCGCCAGCACGGTCTCCCGGAACTCGGCGAGGAACCCGCCGAACGTCCGGTCGGTGTCCACTGTGGACCGCAGGACGAGCGTGTTGACGAAGAAGCCGGTCAGCCGCTCGAGCTCGGCCCGGTCACGGCCGGCGACCGCGGTGCCGACGGCGATGTCGCGCTGGCCGCTGTAGGCCGCGAGGAGCACCTGCACGGCCGCGGTCAGCGTCATGAACAGCGTCGCGCCGTGCGGGCGGCCGGCCTCGGTGAGCCGGCGCACCAGGCCGGCCGGCAGGTCGTGCCGGTGCACCGCGCCCGCGGTCGTGCGCCGCGGCGGACGGGGACGGTCCGTCGGCAGGGCGAGCGGCTCGATCCCGGCCAGGGTCTCGCGCCAGTAGCCGAGCTGGTCGTCCGATGAGGACTCCAGGCGCCACCGCGTGTAGTCGCGGTAGCCCAGCGGCAGCGGAAGCCGCGTGCCGCCGTCGTAGAGGTCGAGGAGTTCGTCGGTGAGCAGGCCGATCGACCGGCCGTCGGTGACGATGTGGTGCTGGCACAGCAGAAGCAGGTGCTCGCCGGGCCCGAGCGGGAACAGCACGGCCCGCGTCAGCGGCCCCGCGCGCAGGTCGAACGGCTCGCTCAGCTCGGCCTTCAGCACGTCGTCGTCCGGCGGCTCTTCGGCGATCCGCAGCGGGACCTCCGCGGTGGCCGCGATCCGCTGCACGCCCTCGCCGGCCACGGAATCGAACGTCGTCCGCAGCGAATCGTGCCGGGCGCACAACGACGCGAGGGCCCCGCGCAGCGCGTCGACGTCGAGCGGGCCGGACAGGCGGAGCCCGACGCCGGTGTTGTACTCGGCGCTGCCGCCGGTCAGTTCGTCGAGGAACCACAACCGCCGCTGGGCCGGCGAAAGCGGGAGCACGTCGCTCGGCGGGGCGACCGGGATCGCGGGCTCCGCCGCCCGGGGTGCGTCGGCGATCAGCTCCGCCAGTCCCGCCACGGTGGGCGTGTCGAACAGCGTCCGCGCCGAGAGGTCCGCGCCGAACGTCCGGCGCAGCCGCGAAAGCGCCTGCACGGCCAGGATCGAGTCGCCGCCGAGGGCGAAGAAGTCCTCGTCGGCCCCGATCCGCTCGACGCCCAGCACCTCGGCCAGGACGTCCGCCACCGCGCGCTCGGTGTCCGTCCGGGGCTCGGCGCTTTCCGCCGGGTCGGCCGGCGGGACGGGCAGGGCGCGGCGGTCGACCTTCCCGTTGCCGCTCAACGGAAGCGCGTCGAGCACGACGAACGCCGAGGGCACCAGGTAGTCCGGCAGCGCGGCGGAGACGGCTGCCGCGAGGTCGCCCGGCTCCCCCACCACGTAGGCGACGAGCCGCTTGACACCGGGACGGTCCTCCCGCGCGACGACCACGGCCTCGGTGACGCCGGGAGCCGCGGCGAGCACGGTTTCGATCTCGCCGAGCTCGACCCGGAAGCCGCGGACCTTCACCTGGTCGTCGGCGCGGCCGAGGAACTCCAGCTCCCCGTTCGCGTTGTGGCGCACCAGGTCGCCGGTGCGGTACATGCGCTCGCCGGGCGCACCGAGCGGGTCGGCCACGAACTTCTCCGCCGTCGCCCCGGGCCGGGCCCAGTAACCGCGGGCCAGCCCGGCGCCGGCCAGGTGGAGCTCGCCGGGTTCGCCGGGAGCGACCGGGGCGAGGTGCGCGTCCAGGACGTACGCGCGCACGTCGTCGAGCGCGCGGCCGATCGGCACGGCCGCCGGCACCCCGTCCGCCGACGGCAGCCGGTGGGTCGTGGCGAAGGTCGTCGTCTCGGTCGGGCCGTAGCCGTCGACCACGGTCAGGCCGGGGCAGGCCCGCAGCACGCGCCGCACGGATTCGGGCGGGACGACGTCCCCGCCGGTCCAGACCTCGCGCACGCCCCGGAAGCAGTCCGGTGCCTCCTGCGCGACCACGCGGAAGAGGCCCGCGGTCAGCCAGAGCGCCGTCACGCCGTGGTCCGCGAGCACGCCGCGCAGCGTTTCGACGTCGAGGTCGCCCGGCGGCGCGACCACCACGGTGCCGCCGGTGAGCAGCGGCACCCACAGCTCGTAGGTCGAGGCGTCGAACGCGACCGGGGAGTGCAGCAGCACCCGTTCGTGGGCGTCGCCGGCGAAGCGGCGGTCGGCCGCGAGCGCCGCCACGTCGCAGTGCCGGACCGCGACCCCCTTGGGCGCCCCGGTCGAGCCCGAGGTGTGCATCAGGTAGGCGAGCCGATCCGGGTCCACCCGCGGCGGCGTGAACTCCGCCTCCGGCAGGGGTTCTCCGACGTCGACGATCAGTCCACTGTGGATTGCCGCGGTCCGCGCCGGGTCGTCGGTCACCACCACGGTCACCCCCGCACCGGCGAGCAGCGCCCGCAGCCGCACGTCCGGCGCGCGCCGGTCGAGGGGCACGTACGCGCCGCCGGCGGTGACGACGGCCAGTTCCGTGACGACCAGCTCGGCCGACCGCTCCAGCAGCACGCCGACCCGGTCCTCGGGCCGCAGACCCAGCCGGAGCAGGTGCGCGGCGAGCCGGCCGGCCTTGGCCTTCAGCTCGCGGTAGGTCAGCCGGGTGCCGGCGCCGTCCACGGCGACCGCGTCCGGGGTCGAGTCCGCCGCCGCGGCGAACAGGTCCGCCAGGCCACCGGTTCTTTCGGCGGTACCGTCGGGTGCCGCCGGCGTGTCTTGCACGGTCATCGTCTTCGCTACCTTCCGGGCACAACGGGGAAACCCACCGACGCGGGCGGGCGGGGACGGGGGTGCGGCTCAGCACCGCCCGGCGAGGCGGCCGCCGATCTCGACCGCGGCCGCCGCACCGGGCTCGCCGCGGAACCGGCCGCAGGGGGTGACGCGGCCGGTCGCCGGGTCGCGGATCGTGAACGTCCGGTCGTCGTGGAGGACCAGCTCGGGGTAGACCTCGCCGTCGACCACGAGGCACGCGCCGTCGTCGCCGTGCGGCGTGATCGCGTAGTCGACGGCACCGTTGCGGTAGGTGCCGAGGTCACCGGCCGGGACGGGGACGGGACGGCCGCCGGTCCGGGCGCCCGGGAGCGGCAGGGGCAGGCCGCAGTCGCGGAGCTCTTCGGTCAGCTCGCGCCACAGGTCCGCGCCGCCGGACCCGTTGGCGGTCAAGGCGACCACGCACGCGCCGGCCGGGTCGATCCGCAGGTGGCAGGAGGTGCCGTCGGCCGTGCCGTCGTGGCCGAGCCAGCCGGTTTCGTCGTCGTTGTTTTCGCTGCTTTCGCTGCCTTTGCCGGCCTCGCCGCCCTCGCCGCCTTCGTCGCCGAAGTGGGCGAGGCCGAGGGCCCAGCCGTCGGCCAGGCCGAACGGCTCGGCGGCCGGGACCCGCCGGTGCATGTCGGCCGCCGTCACGACGTCGAGCAGGTCCGGCTTGCCGAGGTGCACGCGGCTCAGCTCGACCAGGTCGCCCGCGCTCATGGCGAGCGCGCCGGCGGGCTCGAGCATCGGCGGCAGGATCTGCTCGACCGGCCGGCCCCCGGCGTGGCCGGAGACCGCGGCGGGGCTGTCGACGAAGACCGGCTCGATCTTCGCGGGACGCAGGAGCATCGCCTCGACCGCTTCGCGCCAGCTCATCCCGGTCACCGCTTCGATCATCGAGCCGACCAGCGCGTAGCCGACGTTCGAGTACGAAAACGCCGTGCCGGGCGGGCAGACGAGTGTGGCGGAGCGGACTTCTCTCAGCACCGAGCCGTCGACGTCGGCCGGGTCGGACGGGAGGCCGCTGGTGTGGCTCAGCAGGCGGCGGGTCGTGAGCCCGCTCGGGAGCCCGGCGACGCCGAGGACGTCGCCGGCCGGCTCGTCCAGCTCGAGGTCTTCGTCCGCGACGAGCATCATCGCCACGGTCGCGGTGGCCACCTTGGTGATCGAGCCCACCGGCACCGCGGACGTCGGCCGCATGGGTTCGCCCCGGTCCTGGTGCACCACACCGGTCTGGACCACCGTGGTGTCGTCGCCCTGCCGCACCGCGACCTGGGCGCCGGGCACCCGGTGCCGGCGAGCGAGGCGAGCGAGGATCGCGCTCAACCGTCCCGCCGGCACGGGCCGGCCGCCGGGAGCATCATTCTGGGACCGCATGGGCAAACCTTTCGAAAAAGTCGTGTTGCCGCACGGGGAAATGTGCCCACCCGCACCGCGCTCGTCCAAACCCGAACCGAATACCTACGCTGCCGCCCCGGCGCTGATCGTCAGTACCGCCAATAGTGGGATTCGAACGAAGCCGATTCCCGGCTCGCCGACACTCCCCGTGGCGACATTAACGACACCATTAACCACACCGAACTTCACGCAGATTCGACAACGGCACGCCATTCGGGCAGCACAGAGCCGAGCACCCACGATGACGCGACGACCCGCAGGTCGCCACCTCACCCGTCCTCCCTCCGCGCGCCCCGAACCTGGCCTCCGCGCCGGACTTCCGGCTCACCGTGCCGACGTCACCGATCCAGGCTGCCCACCTCCGGCACTCCTCAAACGCGGGATCGCGCGCGGAACCACCCGAACCGGAGCCGATACGGAAAACGACCATGACCACATTCGCGGCAGCGCCATGAGCAGCGAGAACGCCGAATAACCGCCATCTGCGAAGCGGATCCGCCATCCGGCCGCACGTGCGTTCAGCTGTGCACAGGATGTGGTACGGCCGAGTTCCGGATGCCGTCCCGGAATCCGGGAACGGAAACCGTCCGGACAATCACACGATTGACGTGTAACGAACTCCGGGCGACGCTTTCCAGCGCTTTCACCCGCGGACGAACCCGACAATCAGCGGCACTCCGCCGCCGATGCGACTCAGCTCACGATGGCCTCGAATACGACTTCGGCAGGTGTGGCCACAAAGGGGGCCACACCTGCCGAGGCTTCGGGTAAGACGCTCGTCCGGCGCTACAGCTCGAGGGGTGGGAAGTCCGTCACCGCTTTCGCCACGGCTTGGGCGATCCGGTCGTAGAACGAACTGTTCGGGATCCCGTTGGTCAGCAACGCGGGGCTGACGGTCCCGGAAGCCGGCGTGTCGGACACCGCGGCCGCGATGTCCAGCACGCCGTCCGCGCCCAGGTCGACGTAGCTCGTGCGGAGCAGGTCGTTGACCTGCGTCCGGATGACCTCCCGCGGATCGCTCGCGGGCAGCCCCAGCGCGGAAATCGTCGAGAGGATGACGTGCACGAGCGTGCCGTCCGAGCGTCGCTGGTTCCGGAGGCCGATCGCGCTCGCCGGGTGCGCCAGGGTCTTCAAGCCCTGCACGATCTCGGCTTTGCCCTTGCCCGCGAGAACGTCGTTCGCGCCCAGCTCCACCAGCACCGTGCGGACGTTCGGCTGGCCGAGCGTCGTGCGGTCCAGGGTCCGTGCCGCCAGCGTCGTGCCGGGCGCGCCGGTACCCGAAGGCGGTGCCGTGATGACGCCCCCGGCCGCCATCGCCGCGATGTCGTCCGCCGACGCCGCTTGGCGGAACACCCGGACGTCGGAGATCGCGCCGTTGAACTGGTTGCGGACGGCGCCGCCGGCGACCTTCACCCCGCCGACGCCGAGCGGTCCCGCGGTGTCGAACGGTGTGGGGTTGTAGGCGGTTCCGATCAGCTTCCCGTTGACGTAGAACGACATCTGGCCCGTGGTGGCGTCGAAGCTGCCGGCGAGGTGGGTCCACGTGTTCAGCGTGGGCGCCGGGCCGACCACCTGCGCGTACGCCCCGGGGGTCGCCGTGTCCTGGGACGGGCTGACGAACGCCCACCCCGCCCCCTGCTTGTACTGCAGGAAGAACGCGCTCTGGCTGACGCCTCCCTGGCTCACGATCGTGTAGTTCCCGCCCAGCGAGCCGACCTTGGCCCATGCGGCGACCGTGTACGACCGGGACGTGGCCAGCACCGGCCCGGCGGTGGCGCCGACGGAGTCCGTGCCGTTGAACACCGCGGATCCGCCGTGCTCGCCGCTCCACGTCGTGTTCGTCAGGGTGACCGGGGCTCCACCCGCGATCGCGTTCGCGGCGGTGGCTCCCGAGCCGTCGTTCAGCTTCCACTGGCCGGCCGGCGGGGCGCCCGCCCGGCCGGCGTCGACGACGCTGCCCGGCAACGACTCGCCGAGAGCGCCGAGGGCACCCGGAAGCTTGTCCACCCACGTCGCACCGTCGGCGCCGGTCCCGGTGGCGAACTGGTCCCCCAGCACGACGACAGTCCCACGGGTGGCGTCCTGAGTGGACGCTTCCACCCCGGCGAGGAGGTAGGTCCCGTCGAGCGTCGTCCCGAACGGTCCCCCGTCGGCGACTCCGGTCTGGTTGCCCGCCGCCAGGTACGACGACGTGGACGCGTGTGCCGCCAGCCGGTCGACCGAGCCGGTGAAGTCGAGGCTGACCAGCAGGTTGCCGCTGCCGCCCGCGGTACTCGGGAAGGCCACCGCGTCACTGGTCACCTCCCCGCCCGCCGGCACCGTCACCGACGTGGCTCCGCCGAACTTCAGCGGGATCGGCGACCCGGTCGCCGCCGCGCCGGCACCGGCCTGGGCTCCGACACTCGCGGCGCCGACCGTCACCGCCGTCGTTCCCTGGGGGTTCGCCAGCTTCACCCGCACGGACGCGCCCGTCACCGAGGGCTTCACGACCGTGCGGACGGTCTTGTCCGTCAAGGCGACCGGCGGCGCGGCCTGGCCGTCCGCCGGTGCCGCCCACGCCCCCAGCCAACCCTGGGCGACCGGCCGGGGCGCCATCGAGAAGACGTTCAAGGCGGCCTTCTGGCACGCGGCGGTCGCCGGGCTGCCGTAGTTGGGCAGCGTGACCGACTTGAGCGTCTTCGACGGGTCGGTCGGCAGGAACACCGCGTAGATGCGCGGCTTGGCCGTCGCGTCCACCCCGGTCGTCGCCAGGTTCCGGTACGGCAGGACGAAGGCCGCGCCGTCGGTTTCGCCGAACACCCAGTCGGAGACGGCCGGCACGTAGGGGTTCTGGGTCGTCCCGTCGGCATAGGTGACCGTCGCCGACGTCGCGGGCAGGTTCCCGCACGTCGCGGTCGCGAGCAGGCCGAAGGCGGAGGCTTTGACCGGCGGGACCGGGATGGTCTGCCCGAAAGCGGCGACGTTGTCCTCTCCCGTGGCCTTCGGCTGCGGCATGGTGAACGCCGCACCGTTGATCACCTTCGTCGCACCCGGGGCGAGCCCGGCCGCCGCGAGCGTCTGGGCCGACAGGCCACCCGAGGCGAAGTCCAAGCGAGCGGCGGTGCCATCGGGGGCGATGCCGTCGTTGTTCAGCGCCGACGCGAAGTCGGAGACGGTGATGGCGTTGATCGGGACCGCGGTCAGGTAGTCGACACCGGCCTCGAACCCCTGGGACGCGTCATTCCGGCCCACCACCCGGATGGTCACCGTGTGGACGCCGGCCGTGAGGTGCTGCCCACCCAGCGGCAGGTACGACGCCGTGGGCGCCGGGGCGTAGCCGTCCCACGGTTCGTCCTGGCCGCGCGCCACGACGGCACCGTCGACCGAGATGCGCAGCCGGCCCGCGTGGTCCTGCCGGGCGAGTCCCGCTCCCAGGGCGTAGTCGGCCTCGATCGGGACCCGGAAGGCGAGGTCGACGGACGCGTCCGGGCCGGCGGGCCGGAACGAGACGAGCGCGGCGTCCGACCACCGCGGATCGGCGACGACCGACAGCGGCGCGTTCTGGCCGGCCGGCTGGGCCGCGGTGATCTGCGATCCCTGTTCGGCTTCGAACCGGCCCGTCGTGGTCAGGGTCAGGTAGTCCAAGCCCACGTAGTAGCGCGCGCCGATGGAGGCGGCGTTCGTGCCGGTCACCTGGATGCCGAGGGTGTGGGTACCGGCGCTCAACCGGCGTGACCCCAGGGAGAAGAAGTCACTGCCCACGGTCGTGCCGTAGTTGTCGAACGGCCCGACGTCGGACGTCTCGAGCTGCCGGCCGATCGGAGTGCCGTCGAGGGTGAACGCGCTCTGCCCGTAGTCGGGGGCGTGGGTAAGGCCCAGGCCGACGCGGTAGTCGGCGTCGGCGCCCACCGTGAACGCCAGGGAGAACGCCTGGCCGGCCGCGGTGGCCTGCAGGAAGAGCTGGCCGTCCCCCGACCACGTCGCGCCGCAGCAGTTCGGCTGGGTGATCGTGGTGGCGTTCTGACCGGCCGGCTGCGTGGCGGTCAGCGACTCGGCCTCGATCTTCGTCGCGGAGCCGCTCGTGGCGGGGGCGACGTAGAAGACGTAGGGAGCCGACTCGGCCGACATCTTGTGCGCGTCGTCGAAACTCTTGACGTAGAGCACGTGCGGACCGGCGCTCAGCCCGGCCGGGACGGGGATCGTCGCGCGATTCGTGCCGGTGGCGGGGACCCAGCCACCGGAGGTCCCGAAGGTCTTGTGGTAGTCGCAGTCCGTCGTCGCCGGGACGTGCTGGGAGCCCGCGCCGTCGAAGCTGTAGCTGAAGCCCGCGAGGCCGGCGCCGGCGTCGAGGTGCTGGACGGAGATCGAGCCCGGAGCGCCCGCCTGGGCGCCCCAGTTGTCCGCGGGGTAGTCGGCGCTCGGCAGGACCACCGGCTTGCCGGCGATCGGTTTCGCGCGCACGGTGAACGGCAGCCACGGGGACCACTGCGCCGACCAGACGTTCCGGCTCGAGTCGCCGGGGAAGCTGTTCTCCACCAAGGTCCGGAAGGAGTAGTCGCCGTCGGCGAGCCCCGAGGGCACCGCCCACGCCGCCCGCGCGCCGGACGCGACGATGACCGCGCTGTCGGTCTTGGCGTACCTCGTCGAGGCGTTCGCGTTCCACACCTCGTACCACATGCCGAGGTTCAAGGGCGGAGCGTTGTTGTCGGTCGCCGTCGAGTACAGCGTCGGGTTCGCGGTCGGCGTCACGACCTTGCCGCCGCAGTTCACCGAGTTCGCGACCGCGTTGGCGCCCGGATCGTTGGGCGGGAAGCTGAACACCACCTCGAGGGTGGGGTTGTTCGCGAACCGCTTCCACTGGTACGGGTTGCCTTCGTCGGATCCTCGCAGCAGCAGCGTGATGCTGCCCCACGTCCCGTCGACCGCACGCTGCACGGTGGACTTGAGGTCGTAGTCGAGCGTGCCGGCGCCCCCGCACTGGTCGCCCGCGCTCGAGGAGATCCGGCCGAGGTAGTCGTAGTCGGTGGCCGGCCACCGGGTGTCGGCGTTGATGAACCCCGCGAGCTTCAGGTCGGTCGGCTCGGCGGTGCACGCGTGCGCGCCGTGAACCTGCAGTGCGTAGAAGTGCCCGCTGAAGATCACGGGCTTGCGGCCGTTGCGGGGGTTCAGGTCCGTCGTGGGCATCTGGAAGTACGACCGGGCGGTCCAAGCCGGCGACCCGCAGTCGGACCAGCCGCTGCAGTACCCGACCTGGGCCTGCTTGGCGTCGTCGTTGAAGTAGTGCCAGCCGTTGCTGGTCACCTCCAGCCAGGCGTCCTTCGTCCGCGACATGATCGGGTCGATGTAGACCGGGTACTTGACGTCCGGGCCGGTCAGCGCGGCCCGATCGGGCCGGACGCTGATGTCCGCCACGGACGTCCGGCTCGGGCCGGCGGCCGCCCGCTTCCGCGCGTCGAGCTTCATCGCGGTGACACGGCCTTCACCCGGCGCGGCCGCGCTGGTCCGGCCGGCGGAGTCCCACATGATCGGCGTGGAGCCGTGGAAGACCGGCTCGCCGGCGGCGTCATTCGCGTTCAGGGCACCGTCCGCGGCCGCCTCCAGGGTCAGTCCGGTGCCGGCCGCGGTGAAGTTCAGTGAACCGAGTGCCGGGTTCTTCGCGGCTTCGGCGTCGCGCACGACGAGGACTTCGGAGAAGCCGCTGACGTCCGCGGCCACCTTGAGGTCGACGCCGGGGAACACCTCGGGGTAGGTGGCGGTGTTCCCGGCCAGCACGGGTTCGGGCAGCGCGGCCGGCCAGCTCAGCGCGAGCTTTCCCGCGCCGTCGGCGACGCTGATCAGCGGGGCCGTACCGCCGCGGGAGAAGGTCACGTCGGTCGGCGACATCGCGGGCGCGACGGTTCCGTCCGGCCGGGCGACGAGGGTGGTGTCGACGGCGTGCCAGCCACCGTCGCGCTTCACCCGCGTGGGCCGGGGCGTGCTCCGCATCGTGAAGGTGCCGTCGGGGTTGGCGAACACCTGCGACTTCTCGGTGGTCTCCGCGGCGACTTCGACCGGCTTGCCGGTCCGCTGGGCGAGCACGAGTTCGTTGTCCGCCGGCGCGGCGGACGGCGGCGCGGCCTGCGCCACGGCCGGGACCACCGGCAGGAAGACGACCGTGGCGGCGACTGCCGTCACGGCGGAGATGAGCGAGCGCATTACTTCCCCCGGAATCCTCTGAACTGAGCCGCCGCGTGCGAAACGGCGTCGATGAACTGCTGTGGCGGCCGATAGCCGGTGTGCACCGTCATCACATGAAACCCGGCTCCCATTCACGCACCCTGGACAAAGACGTCCTCGATTCGCGCGGAAGCAACCGGCCGCGGCCCTTCCATGACCAGGATCTCGCCCCCGGCGTGCAGATTCGGACGCGCCAGATCAGGCACCAGGAAACCGACCAGACAACGCGTCCGGCCGTCTTCGAGGAGCTCGACCTGCTGGAGCAGGATGCTCAGCTGGGTGGCCGAAGCAGGCCAACCCGGCTGCAGTTCCGCATCTCCGCCGAGAACGAACACCGAGGTCGCCATGTAGACAGGCGCGGTCGGCGGTCCGGACCTCCGCCCGCCCTCCTCGGCGGTGAGCCAGCGGACGACGGCCGTGGCCTGTGGGTGCTCGATCGTTTCCATCACGGCCACAACTCGATTCCGCTCATCTGCTGGTTGATCATGGTCAGCTGGTCGCCCTGCGCGTAATAACCCGGTCCGATGCCGTCCAGCTTGTCCGGATGGTAATGCAACTGATCTGCCAGAGAACGCGGGATACGGGTCGTCATCGTGAGTCCGTCACCGCGATTGAGCACCCTGCCCCATTGGTCGGCATGGGCACCTTCGGTGGCGAACCACTTGCCTTCCATCTGCCCGGGACCGAGTCCCCACTTTCCGGTGTCGGCGATGGATCCGAACTCCCCCGCATCCACGTTTCGGAACAACGGGACTGTGGACGGCGTGTTTTGCACCACTTGCCGGGCCACGCCGCCTGCTGCCACTGACTCGGCGCCCCGCGCCGCGGTACGGCCGGCCAGGCCCAATGCGCCCTTGGCCACCGGACCGGCCACGAACGGTCCGAAGCCCAGCAGGCAGTCGCCCGCGTTCGGCTCGCGGACGCAGTCCACCATCTTGTCGGCGCCGGTCAAGCTCACCAGCAGGTCCCGGATCTGTTCCCGGACCGACTTGTCCGCCGGTTTCGGTGCCGGTTGCGGGTGCTTCGCGTTGTACGCGGCCCGCTCCGCCCGGGTCATCGGGTCCGGCCCCATCTGGGGTGTGTTGGTGCGGGCCGGGGTCGGGCAGCGGACCATCGTGGTGAACCAGATGGTGATCACCACGGCCGGGATCCACCAGCCGATCTGCGGGCCCATGAAGTCGGGCCGCCAGTTGGTGACGTAGCCCCAGCGGATCGTGATGTGGGCCTGCTTGTACGTGCGGGCCCCGGTCACCTGGAGGTCGTGCGCCATGCCGAGGGCGTTCATGATGCCGCCGAGCCCGACGCCGATGATCGTGAGGTTGCCGCTCGGGTCGCTGCGGGTGACCGGGTTGTTCTCGGCGTACTCGTAGCCGCACAGCTGGTCCGGGTTCTGCGAGTCCAGCACCGCGTCGACCGAGATGAACCGGCCCGTCGCGGAGTCGTACTCGCGGGCACCGACGTCCGTGAGACCGGTGGAGTCGTCCTTGATCTTGCCCAGGAACCCCCGCTGGTCCGGCCACGCCGGACGCTCCCCGATCGGGTTGCCGTACGGGTCCATCGCCCGCCGGGTCACCCCGAACGTCACCGAGTCCACGACGACGGTCGCCGTGTTGTGCAGGTCCGACACGAGGTACTGCGGGTTCGCGCCGCCCACGCGCATCGCGACGACGACGCCGTTGTGCGAGTAGTAGCGGGTGCCGGTGACCACGCCGGTCTTCGTGTCCTTGACCAGATCCTCGCCCGGCAGGGACAGCGTGACCTTGTCCGGGGACCGGCGCAGCAGCCGGCCGCCGTCGGCGTCGTAGACGTAGGTCGTGTCGCCTTGCGGCGCCGTGACCTTGTCGAGCCGGCCGTCCGGGCCCCAGTCGAGCGTCTGCCCGTCGCGGGTCGTGGTGTTGCCCGACGCGTCGTAGCCGTAGGACGCCGTCGTCGTGCCGGCCGGGCCCGTGGTGGTGGTCCCGGTCAGGCTGTGCGGCTTCGCGGCGCCGTCGGCCGGGTACCGGTAGGCCGTCGCGGTGCCGGCCTTGTGGTCGGTCTGGGTTTCCCGCAGGCCGTTCGGCTTGAACGTCCACGAAAGCCAGTACGGGCTCGCCGCGCCGAGCTTGTCCCCGGCGGGCGCGCCCTGGCAGTCGTCGGTCGTGGTCCAGGCCTGGGACAGCCGGTTCATCGGGTCGTAGTCGAAGCACTGGGTGCGCACCGGCGCGACCCCGGTGACGCCCTGCGTGTTGACGGACTTCGTGATGTTGCCGGCCGGGTCGTAGGTGTAGCGGGTGTCGTCGAGCTGGGTCGTGGCGGCCAGCTGGGCGGCGAGGTTGACGTCGGTCTTGCGCCGCGTCTGCGCGTCGTAGTCGAAGGTCAGCCACGCCTGGTTGTTCGACGGCCCCAGGGTGAACTGCGAGTCTTCGCCGTACGGCGTGTAGTGCGAAGCGGAGACGTACGCGTTGTAGCCCGCGGTGGTCAGGGGCTTGCCGTACTTGTCGTAGGTGATGGCGATCGCCTCACCCGGCAGCTGTCCCCCGGACGGCGGCTGGACCATCGTCGGCAGGCCGGTGCTCGTGTAGCCGTACAGCGTCGTGTACGTGCCGGACAGCCCGGCCTCGGTCCCCGGGACCTGGGTGATCGCCTTGCTGGGCCGTCCTTCGGCGTTGTAGGCCGAGACTCCGGTGACCCAGTTGCCGGTGGCGGTGTACCGGGTGGAGTAGAAGATCTGCCCGGCGCCGTTGGGTGCGGTGTCCCAGACCCACGACGCGCGTTTCGTGCCGTCCACGGAGTTCTCGTACTCCGCGGTCTTGCGGCCGAGTTCGTCGTAGGTGTACGCGAGCTTCTTGCCGCGTGCGTCCGTCGCCGACTTCACGAGCCCCGCGACGTCCACTTCGGTGTACGAGGTGCCCGTGTCCGGGTCGACCTGCTTGGCCTTGTGGCCCAGGAAGTCGTATTCCGTCGACCAGACGTTCCCGGCGGTGTCGGTGATCTTGTCCTGGAGGCCGGTCGGCGTGTACCCGTACCGGGTCGTGTCGTGCGTGCCGCCCGAAACGACGGTGCCGGACACGTCCGGGGCGCTGCTGTAGCGCCAGAGCTCGGACATCCGGCCCTGCGTGTCGGTGAACGTGGTCTGGGTGACGTCGCCCTGCGGCGGGATGACGGTCGTCCGGTCGCCACCGTAGACCGTGCGCGTCGACGACGTCGCGGTCAGTCCTTTGTAGTCGGTCGCGGCGACCACGCGGCCGGAGCCGTCGTAGGTGTTCACCGTCCGGTTGTCGACGGCGGCGTCCGCGACCGAGACCAGGGTGGTGCCCGGAACGCCCGAGGTCAGGTAGCGGTTGTTGGTCTTGCGCACCCACCCGTGGGAGTCGTAGACCGTGTCGGTCACCATCCGGGTGCCGTCGTTGGCGTCGGTCTGGACCTGCCGGACCTGGCCGAAGGAGTCACGCAGCTCGACGGTGGTCAGGTAGTTCGTGCCGGTGCCGTAGTCGACGAGGTTCTTCGTCACGACCGCGAGCGGGGCGTCGGTCCGCAGCACGTACTCGTACGTCCCGGACGCCGGGCCGCCCTTCGCCTGCCCCGGTTTCCACACCGACTCCAACCGGCCGAGGGCGTCGTAGGTCGCGTCGGTCCGGCGGCCCGCGACGTCGACGCTGCCGGTGGTCTTGCCCCGGACCGGCTCCGATTCGATCGTCTCCGACTGCTTCTTCGGGTTGGTCTTGACGGTCTTGCTGAGGATGCCCCCGTCGGCGGGCGTCATCACGATCGTCGCCGTGTAGTTCCGCGCGTCGGTGGTCGACGTCGTGCGGCCGGCGGCGTCGTACCCCGTGCGGCCGGTCGTGACCCACGTCGGCGTTCCGCCGTTGTTGGCCGTCGCCGTGTCCACCCGGGTGGCGTCACCGGCGCCGGTGACGACGCCCAGGCCGTCCTGGCCGTCGTAGTACGTGCGGACGCCCGCCGTGACCTTGACGGCCGTCGGCTCGCCGTCGGGGCAGACCTCCGTGGAGGTCAGCACCTCCTTGGACCGGTCGAGGATCCAGGAAGTCGTGTTCTCGGCGAACTTCGTGGTGACGCAGGTGTCCGGCAGGCCGTCACCGGAGTCGGTCTTGGCGACCGTCCGGCCGTACTTGTCGTAGCGCTGCACCGTGGTCTTCGTCCGGGTCCCGCCGGCCGCGAGGTCGGTGACCGTCCTGGTCCGGTTCTCCTTGACCACGTTGGCGGTCAGCGCGGGCAGGCCGGTCCGGGCTCTCGTGGCCGTCGTGGCGACCTTCTGCACGTCGCTGACCGACGCCGAGATGCGGGCACCGCCGTCGCCGTTGAACAGCTGCGTCTCCCGGGGCGACCCGGCGAACACGTTGTCGTCGGCGATGGAGTCGCCGAGCGAGCTCGTGACCGGAACCGACCGCTTCCCGCCCCCGGGCAGCGGATCCCCGTCCATGCCGCGGAAGTACGTCGTCCGGGTCAGCGTCCTGGTGTCGGCGACCCCGTCGATGCTGAAGGTGGTGTCGCCGGTCCGGGCGTCGACCTGGGAGTATCCCCGGAACTGGCCGTAGGTGCGGTACTTCGGCTTGACGATCTCGTTGTCGTCGGAGTGCCAGGCCGGGCTGCCCACGTAGGCGTAGGCGTTGACCTGCGTCGGCGAGAGTTTGTTGGCGTCTTCGATCCGCACCTCCTCCACGACGTACTTGTGGAAGAAGTCGAGGATCGGGTCCTTGGCCGTCGGCAGGTTCCAGTAGACCGGGTAACACAGGCTGGTGTTGTTCGGCAGGTCCGTCGGCACGGTGGCCGCCGTGCAGCTCGGGGCGCTGTACGCGACCGAGATGACGGACCCGGTGTCGGTCGTGATGTTCGTCAGGCGCCAGTGCGCGAGGGATGGCAGGTTCTTGTAGCCCACCACGCGGTTGGCGTAGAGCTGGCCGGTGAACTTGATCGGCGGCAGCGTGATGGACGCGCCGTCGGCGTCGAACCCGGTGTGGGTGATCGAGTCGAGCCACAGCTCCTTGTCCCCGATGCCCGGGAACTGCTGCGCCAGCGCGTAGGTGTCGGCCTTCTTCGGCCCGGCCCCGGTGTTGTACTGGGTGGTGATCGCCGCCAGGCGTCGGGTGCTCCAGAACGTCGGCGAGTGGTTGTCGCACGTCGCGTCGGCCTTGCACTGCTGGTCCTGCGGCGTGTCCGGCCACGACTTCGCGTTCGCCGGGGTGAACTGCGCGGGGTCGCAGGTGACGGCGCCCGCGGGCACGCACCGCTCGGCGGTGTCGAAGACGACCTGCCCGGGAGCGGCGGAGCCGTAGACGCTGCCGTTGAGCTTGCGCAGGCCGTAGTCGATGCGCTTGAGCGTGCCGCCGCGGGTGTAGGGGACGGCCTTGGTCTGCAGGTCGGCGCCGTAGTAGTTGGTCTCGGGCGTGTAGGAGTACACGGTCGCGTTGCCGTGGGGGTCCTCGACGTAGTCCAGGTTCCACCGCCACGCCTGCGTGCACACGGACTTCGCGAAGCCCGCGTTGTCGTGGCACGGGTCGTCGCCGTGCGGTCCGTAGACCGGCGCCGTCCAGGTCGAGTCGGTCTTGTCCTGGTCCGCCGAGCCGGGGGCCCGGTTCAGGCCGAAGTAGTACTGGATCCCGTCGATCGTGGTGATCCGCCAGTGTTCGCCGTCGAGCGCGCCGTTGGCCGCGCCCTTCAGCAGTTCGACCCGGGCGCCGTTGTCGCTCGACGACTTCCAGGTACCGGTGGCGTCATCCCGGACCAGCGCGGTGGTCTGGCCGCCGAGGTTCATGGTGAGGATCTGGCCGGCCCAGCAGAAGTCGCCGGTCTTGTTCGCCTCGGGCAGGGTGTCGTCGTCCGCGCAGGAGCGGTAGGTGCGCTCGATGTACCCGGGGTCGTAGTCCCAACCCTGGCCGACCCAGGAGGTCTGGTTGTTGGTCGCGGCGGTCCGGCCGTCCACAGTGGCCGAGTTGTAGGACAGGGCGACCTTCGGCGCCACCGCCGTGCCGGTCGCCGCCGGCGGGAGCTCCACCGGGTAGGACCAGGTGAACGCGCCGGTGCCGTCGGTGACCGACCAGCTGCCCGACGGCGCCAGCGAGCTGGCGGCGAACGTGCCGCCGGCCCCGCCGGAGTCGGCCACGGCGGCCAGCACCTGAGGTCCGCGGGCGACGGCCACGTCGGCGGAGACGACCTTGGCGGCGGGATCGTTCCGCGACGCGACCGGGGTCCGCGTCCGGCAGGCCGGCCGGTCGGGTGTGCTCAGCACACAGCCGGGCAGGCTCACCAGCTTCAACCGTTCGCCGAAGCCGCCGCCCGAAGCGTTGCGGAACGACGAGTAGTCCAGGTCGACCGCGTATCGCCCGGCCGCGCCGTCGACGGACAGCAGGACCCCGGTGATCCCGGCCTTGCGCGAGGCGTCCTGATCGGCGATCCGGACGTTCGCCTTGGCGCCCCCGGCCCCGGCCACCCGCACCGGCAGCGCGCCCGCGCGCACGGCGGGCCCCGGCTTCGCCGGCTCGCGGTCGGCGCGCGAGGCCGGGCTGGAGGTGGGTGCGGTGATCACGACCGCCGCCTCACCGGGTGCGGGCCAGTCGGCCGCGACCGGCGCGGCCGGGACGGGCATCGCGGGTGCCTTCGCGTGGTCGAGCGGCGCGTCACCGTGACCGGTGGTCCGCGTCGGCACCACGTGCGGCGCGCGAGCGGTGGACGCGGCGTTCGCCGGAAGCTCGCCCATGATCGAGGTGATCAGGGCGATCGAGACCACGGTCGCGACCCCACGGCGAAAACGCGCGCGCGACAAGGTCGGGTCAATTCGGTACAAGCCCGGCTCCCCCAGCGGACAGGCCCCTGCGGGCCAAGATCAAGTGATGGGAGCGTAAAGCAGTACTCCGGAAATGCAAATACTCCGAATAACTCAACTCCGCGGAAACCGACGGAGATCACTTCGGAAAATAACTTACCGAATGGAGCGGAGTGTCGTTTTCGCCGGCGGCCGGACGGCTAGCGCGCGGCCGTCATGCCGCCGTCGATGGTGACGATCGTTCCGCTGATGTAGCCGGCGCGCTCGGACGCCAGGAACGCCACCAGGTCCGCGATCTCGTGGGTCTCGGCGATCCGTCCTGACGGGAGCGAGGCGAACTGCGCGTCGACGTCGGAGTTGGCGGCTCGCATCGTCGTGACGCGTTCGGTGGCGACCGGGCCGGGGTTGACGCCGACCACGCGCACGCCGTGGCGCGGGCCTTCGCCGCCGAGCGCCTTGGTGAAGGCCATCAGGGCCGCGTTGCCCGCGCCGCCGGCGATGTAGCCGGCGGTCGGCTGCTCGCCGCCGGTGCCGATGACGTTGACGATCACGCCGCGGCCGCGGGCGCGCAGCCGCGGGTAGACGAGCCGGACGAGGTCGATGTAGCCGAAGACCTTCAGGTCCCACGCGTGCCGCCAGAGGTCAGGGCCGACGTCGTCGAGGGTGCCGGCGGGGATGTCGCCGGCGTTGTTGACGAGGATGTCGGCGTCCGCGGCCACCTCGGCGAGCCGCTCGATGTCGGCGGGGACCCGCAGGTCGACGGCGTGCGTGGTCACCTCGACGCCGTGCTCCGCACGCAGCTTCCGGGCACGCTGCGCCAAGGCGTCTCCGTTGCGCGCGGCCAGGTGCAGGGCGCAGCCTTCGGCCGCCAGCGTCTCGGCGATCGCCGCGCCGATGCCCTTCGACGCGCCGGTGACCAGTGCGTGTTTTCCCTCGAGGTGCAGATCCATCGGCTTGTCCTGTCGCTGGCTCAGGCGGTGGTCGTGCGGTGGGTGGCCGCGTAGTGCGCGGTGCCGATCGCCCCGGCGACGGCCAGGACGAACCCGACCGCGGCCGTGGCGGTGAAGCCGGCGCGGACGCGGTCGTCGAGCACCGCCACGCCGATGAGCGAGGACACCGCCGTGTTGGTGGTGAACATGATGGCGGTGACCGCGGTCGCCCGGCCGCGCTGCAGGGCCATCGCGAAGGCCACCGCCGCGACGAGCCCGTTGGCGATCATCGCCCAGATCGCCGGCTCCAGCACGAGTCGCCAGGCCGGCCCGGACGAGTCGAGCGTCCGAGCCGAGATCCCGACGGCGCTGAACCCCAGCCCGGCGCAGAACCCGAGCACGATCGGCGACCACCGGCCATGACGGCGTTGCGCGGTGAACGCGATCGCCGCGATCACGACGGCCACGCCCACCAGCAGCAGCTTCCACCCGGAAGCGAGCGGCTGCGCGGGACTCGGATCCGCGGAGAGTCCCAGCAGGACCAGGCCGGTCGCTCCGACCCCGAGCGCGGCCCACCCGGCACCGACCAGCCGGACACCGAGGATCGCGGAGATGGTGGCGGTCACGCCGACGCTGAAGGCGAGCACCGACTGGACCAGGAACAGCGGAAGGCGATGCAGCGCGGCGGCGGCGAAGACGAACCCGAGCAGGTCCACCCCCACCCCGAGGAAGTAGAGCGGCTGCCGCCGCAGGGCGACGAGGTCCTGAGGCGAGCCACCGAAGGCCCCGGCCCGCCGCACCCCGGCCGACTCCAGAATGGAGCCACTACCGGAGGCAACAGCGGCGAGCACGGCGAGGACGTATCCGAGGAACACGGCTTGAGTCTGTCAGCCCGGCTTGGGCCGGGGGCCGGGCCGGTGCCTTGAGCGGGGGTTCGCTCGCTGCGGCGGGTGCGATCCGGTGGGCTGCTTCGTGCCGGGATGTGGGTGTTCGGCCGCCACCGCGGGGCGCGGGAGAGTGCGCCGCGCGACCGGCGCCCACTTCGCGCCGGCACGCAACCGCGCGGCCGTCGTCTACCTCGCGGCCGCGCCCAGCTGCTCGTCCAGCCGCTCCAGCTCGCCTGTCACCGAGGGCCCAGTCGCGGACAATCCACTCTGCACCGCCGTCGGGCTTCGCAAGAAGCGCCGCAGCACCGGCACCAGCAGCCCCTCCGGCAATGTCCGCAGCGCCGCGAACGCCCGTGGCACCGGCGGCGTCGCCAAAGCAGCCAGGTTCCGCCGCATCGAGCGCAGCATGTCGCGGACCGCGTCCGGGTCCTCGGCCAACGCCACCGGGCCGCCCGCCGCGTGTACCGCCAGTCCCAACGGCACCTCGAACGCCGCGTGCGTCTTGAGCCACGCGTCCATTCGCGGCTCGATCTTGGCGTGGAACCCGGCCGTGCGCAGCGTCCGCACGAGGCGGTCCAGTCGGGGTGTCCGCCGGCCGTCGGGCTCGCCGATCGACATCGGGAACCTGCGGGTGAGGAGGCTGGGCTCGCGGTAGCGGACCACGTCGCCGTCCAGCGTGCCGCCGAGGGTGGGGAACCCCAGCAGCACCCGCTCCGGGCCGAGGACCGTGGCCAGTGGCTCCGGGCCGCCCGCCCAGTTGAGCATGAACAGCACGTCGCCGTCGATGTCGGCTAGGGACTCCAGCACCTCGTCCACCTGGTGGGTGCGGACGAAGACGGTGATCAGGTCGTACCCGCCGGCCGGGCGCTCGACCGCCGGCACCGGTACCCGCCGCACGGCCGGGCCGTCTCCCTCCGCGAGCTGGACGCCATGCCGGCGCAGGGACGCCAGGCGCTCGCCCCGGGCCAGGAGCGAGACGTCGTGCCCGGCCTCGTGCATGCGGACCGCGAACTGGCTGCCGAGCACCCCGGCGCCGTAGACGAGCAGTTTCATTCCAGCCTCATTCATACGTTCGTTTGAATCATACGTCCGTATAGTAGCTCGCATGGCGGCCACCGACACCCGCACGCAGCTCCTCGACGCGGCCGAGCACCTCTTCGCCGAGCACGGCTTCCACGGCGCGTCGGTCCGCGCGATCACCGATCTCGCCGGCGCGAACCTGGCCGCCGTCGGGTACCACTTCGGCTCGAAGGCGGCGCTGCTGGCCGCGGTCGTGCGCCGCGTGGTCGAGCCCATCAACGCCGCCCAGATCGCCGCACTCGACGACCTGCTCGCCCGGACCCCGGACCCGCGGGTCGCCGAGCTGGTCGAGGCCTTCGCCGGACCGCTGTTCGACGAGATGGCGACCGGTGACGAAGGTGGCGCCCGGACGTCCCGGCTGATCATGCGGATCCTCGGCGACCCGGCCGAGGAGATGCGCGCCTGGACCGGCGCGGCCGAGAACACCGTCCGCGACCGCTACCTGGCCGCCTTCGAGCGCACCCTGCCCGGCCTGTCGCCGGCGGAGCTGTGGTTCCGGATGCGCGGGATCCTGGCCGTGGCGGCCGTGGACCGCGCCGAGAACTACAACCAGCAGGCCCCGGCCTGCGTGTCGCCGGTGGCGGGCGACGCGGCCCGGCGCTGGGCGATCACGTTCCTCGCCGCGGCGATGAGCGCGCCCCCGACCGAGACCTGACGACCGTCACGAACCGCTCGTGACGTCGGCGGTGTTCGAGAGGCCGCCGAGAACATAGCCGTTCACCGGCTGGACCCGGAACCGATACCGCGCGCCAGGCACCAAACCGGCGCTGACCCAGCCGGGCCCGGCGACCGGCCACGGCAGCCTGGTGAACGACGTTTCGCCGGCGCTCAGGTTCCGGACGTGGATGTAGTAGCCGGTCGCGTTCGCCGAGCGCGTCCAGGACAGCGTCGCCTGGCCGGTTCCGGACGGCACCGCGGTCAGATCGGTGACCGCCGCGGGGACCGGCCCGGTCACGACCGTCGTGGCGAGGTTCGACAGCCCGCCCCGGAGACGTCCGTTGACGGCCTGCACCTGGAATTGGTACGTGCCGCCGGGAGTCAGGCCCTCGGCCACCCAAGACGGACCCGGCACCGGCCACGGCAGCGGCGTGAAAGCGGTTTCCCCGGCCGAGACGTCTTTCCGGTACACGTAATAACCGGTCGCGTTCGCCACCGGCGTCCAGGACAACGTCGCGGAGCCGTTGCCCGGGCTCGCCGTCAGGTTCGTCACGGCGTTCGGGGTCACGCCCGCGACCGTGACCGCGGCGACGTTGGACAGTCCCCCGCGGACGTCGCCGTCGGCCGCCTGCACGCGGAACTCGAGCGTCTCGCCGGGCACCAGCAGTTCGGCCACCCAAGACGGACCCGGCACCGGCCACGGCAGCGGCGTGAAAGCGGTTTCCCCGGCCGTGACGTTCTTCCGGTACACGTAATAACCGGTCGCGTTCGCCACCGGCGTCCACGACAGTGTCGCGGACCCGTTGCCCGGGCTCGCCGTCAGGTCCGTCACCGCCGCCGGTACCGGCGCGGGCAGCGTCACGGTCGCGATGGTCGAGAACACGCCTTCGGCCGACCCCTTGGTGGTCTTCAGCTGGAACTGGTACGTGTGACCGTTGGCCAGCAGCCCCGCCGTCCACATCGGACCCGGGACGGGGAAGAGCAGGCGGGTGAACGCGGTCTCGCCGGCCGTGACGTCCTTGATGTGGACGTAGTAGCCGGTCGCGCCGGGCGACAGCGGCCACCTCAGCTCGGCCTGCCCGATGCCCGCCGTGACGCTCAGCTGCGGCGGCACCTGTGGCCCGACCGGAACGACCGGGTACGGACGCGGGTACGGCGCGCCGACGGACAGGGTGCCGGCCAGGGAGTCGGCGAACGCGGCGGCGATCTTGACCTCGCCCTGCGCGTTCGGGTGCGCGCCGTCCCAGAGGTCGTTCTGCGGGACGATGTCCCGCGCGGTCTCCGCGACGTGGACCGGCGAGTCCGTTGTGGACAGTTCGTCGGCCGTGCGCCGGAGCCGCGCGTTGAAGTCGGCCACGACGGCCGCGAACCCGGCGTCGCTCTGCGTGCGCTGGGACGGCGGCAGGGTGCCGAAGACGAACCGCATCCCCGGGTCCGCGGTCCGCGCGTTGGCGATGAACGCGCGCAGGCTCGCTTCGGCGCCGGCCGCATCGCTCAGGCCGAACGCCAGGTCGTTGCCGCCGAGGAGGACCAGCAGGTAGTCCGGGCGGTAGGCGGCGACGTCGGCGGCGACGTGACCGGCGGCGCCGCTCATCGACTCGCCCCAGAGCGCGTCGTGGTGCTGCGCGAACGCGGGGTCGGCGTAGGTGTGGTTGTCGTCCCAGGTGTTCGCCACGTTGTCGAAGAGGTCGTCGCGCGGCCCGACGAGCGAAAGCCGGTCACCCGCGGTCGCTTCGTGCCGGTCGAACCGGTAGCGCCAGGTGAAGTCGCCCGCGCTGCCCTGGCTGATCGAGTCGCCGACCACCATCACCTCGGACGGCACCGCCACCCGCACCGGCGTCGTGCCAGCGCTCGCACCCTGGTGGTTGACCGACCGGACGACGACGGTGAGCGGCAGCTGCGTGTCCCGCAGGGTCAGCGACGCGGGCCCGCCGTGGTCGATCACCGCGACCGGCCGCCCGTCCGGGGTGACGACTTCGTAGCCCTCGGCGGGCGGCGGACCGGCCGAGGGCGGCTGCCAGGTCACCGTGGCCGACTCGCTGTCGGCGGCGACCGTCCACACGAGCGACGTCGGCGGGCCCGGAGTCCCGTTGTCCCGCAACGGAGTCGCGACGGCGGATCGCCCGGCGTAGTCGACCAGGCCGACCGCGTGCGCCGCGCGGGGCGGCGATGCGACGACAGCGAGGATGACGGTCACGGTGACCCAGAAAGTCCCCCAGCATCGCATTCCGGCTCCCCAGTAGAAGTACGACCCACCCGAAACCTAGAACACGTTCATCCACCTCACCATCCGCTGTTCGGCCTAGCGCCCCGGAACGAGCGGGCGCGCCGATCGCCGTCGCCGCTACCCAGAGTGAGCAACACCCGAAGGAACCTCACGAACGCCGAGCGCGAAAACCGAGCAGTTTTCGGCAAATCCGCTCCCCTAGCAGCGCGGGCGATCACTCTGTGTATCGGGGTGTGGCTGAGCGCGCATGATCATCGGGGTAGATTCGCCGTCGTTCCCAGGGGCCCGACGACGCGTCCCCGACCCATCGTCCGTCGGCGCGCGCCCCGTGGTGCGTGCTGTTCGCCGTGCCGAAAGGAAGTTGCTTGACCGCCACGACGTTGACACAGGTGCTCCGCGAGACCCGCACCGTCGCCGGGACCACCCGGCTGATCGTGCGGTGGGACCGCGAAACCGGCTGGGCGCACCTGGCCATCGCCGTTCCGGGCACCGGCCCCGTCTGCTTCGCGGGTTTCCACCGGTTCCCCGGAGGAAGCGCCGCGGCCGTCGCCGCCGAACTGGCCGCCGCCGGGTACGTGTCCGCTCCCCCGCTCCACCTCGACGACATGCTGTCGGAGATCGAAGCCGTGCTCCCGGAGGTGATCCCGGATGCGCGTCGATGACCTGCACCTCACCGGGATCGGCTGCGACGTCGGCGCGCTGACGCCGGTCGCGGTCCCGCTCGCGGCCGGCGAGTTCACCGCCGCCGAGGCCGACCGGACCGGGCAGCTGTCCACCGCCGTCGCCGGGCTGCCCGGCCCCGAACTCGCGGTGCGCGCCGGCCGGGAAGCCCTGCGCCAGGCCGAAACCGCGGCCGGCGGACCGGTCTGGCCGACGCTCTGCCTGCACGCCGGGATCTACCACCCCGGGATCGACTTCTGGCACGCTGCGTCGTACGTGCGCGACCGGCTCGGCGTCGGCGCGGGTGCCGGGCTCACCCTCGAGCTCGGCGCGATGAGCAACAGCCTGGTGGCGGGCCTGGACGTCGCGGCGAGCGTGCTGTGCGGCCGCCCGGACCACGAAGCCGCGCTCATCACCGCCGGCGACCGGTTCGGCGCGCCCGGGTTCCCGCACTGGAGCACCGACACGGGCATCGTCTACGGCGACGCGGGCAGCGCGGTCGTGCTCTCGCGGCGGCCGGGACTGGCACGCGTCCGCGCGATCGCGTCGTACACCGACCCTTCGCTGGAGGGCCTGCAACGCGGTGACGAACCGTTCCGCACGGCCAGCGTCACGGCCCACCGGTCGCTGGACATCCGCCGCCGCAAGCGCCAGTGGCTCGGGCGCCACGGCGGCCCGGCGCACGTCGACAACCGCAATGCCGACGGCGTGACGGCGGTGGTGAAGACGGCACTTTCCGACGCCGGCGTCGACCTGCCGGACATCGCGAAGATCTGCGCCCCGCACTACGGCCGGCGCCTGGTGGAGACGCAGATCCTGCGCCCGCTGGGCATTCCGGAGTCCCGCACGATGACCGAGCTGGGGCTGCGCGTGGGTCACCTCGGCGCCAGCGACCAGATCGTGGCGCTCGACCACCTGCTCCGCACCGGCGAGGCGGGTCCGGGAGAGCACGTGCTGCTGCTGGGGATCGGCGTCGGCATGACGTGGACGGCGGTCGTCCTGCAGCTCGGGCCGGTTTCGGCGCTCGGCTAGGTGCTCGCGCAGTGATGCCAGTCGGTGACATCGCCCTGGTAGGGTGATGTCACCGACTGACATCGGCACGCGTCTCATCTGCCCGGCGGGCCACCCTGCCGTTCGCGCGGATCTCACGGCCGGGGGTAGCGCACCCCCGTGAGCTGCTCGCACCGCTCCCACAGCAGCGCGGCCGCCGCCTCGTCGCCCGCGGCGGCGGACGCCTCGACCCGCTCCGGCCGGCCTTTGACGCCGTGCACCCCGCCGGGACCGTACAAGTCCCCACCCCGCACCTCGGGGTCGACGGCCGCCCGGAGCGTCGGCAGCGCGCCCTCGGCGGCGGTGTTGACGAGCGGAGCCAGCAGCCACCGCAGGGGTGACATCGACACGACCCGCAGGAGACCGCCGCTGTTGCGGCCGAAGTCGGTGGCCGCGGCGCCGGGGTGCGCGGCCACCGCGATCGCGTGGTCCCCCGCGGCCGCCAGCCGGCGCTGGAGTTCGGCCGTGAACACGAGGTTGGCCAGCTTCGTCTGGGTGTAGGCGCGCCACCGGGTGTACCGCCGCTTCGCGAAGGCCAGGTCGTCGAGGTCCAGCCGGCCCATCTCGTGGCCGCCGCTGGTCACCGTGACGATCCGCCCGGACGGCGCGGCGAGCACGCGCGGCATCAGCAGCCCGGTGAAGGTGAACGGACCCAGCTGGTTGGTGACGAACGTCCGGTCCACCCCGTCGACCAGGGTCAGCTTCCCGAACGCGGCACCGGCGTTGTTGACCAGCAGGTCGATCCGGTCGCACTCGCCGGCGATCACCGCCGCCGCTTCCCGGACGGACGACGCGTCCGCGAGGTCCAGCCGGACCGGGTGGAGGTCGGCATCCGTTGCGGTGGAACGGATGGCGTCACACGCCGCGGCCGCCCTGTCGAGGTTTCGGCACGCCAGGACGACTCGCGCGCCCTTCGCGGCGAGCATCCGCGCGGTCTCGAGCCCGATGCCGGAGTTCGCGCCGGTCACCACCGCCGTGCGCCCGTGCTGGCCGGGCATGTCGGCCTCGCTCCATCCCGGGGTCGACCTGGTCACGTTCTCCTCCTCGGTTTTCGGGGTACCGCGGGACGACGCGGAACGTTAGCGGGCGGTGGCGGGCGCGCGGGTCCCCCGTCCGAGGACATCGGCGGTGGCTCGCGCGGGGGACGCGTCCGGGCTCAGCCGGCCGGGGCGGGAACCGGCTTGCCGAGCATGGCGCACACCGCGGCGTTCACCAGGTCCCGGTTGGCCGCACCGGCCTTCGGCGCGGCTCGCCCAGCGTGACGTCGACGCCGGAGCTCCCGGGGTGATCGTCCGGGTCGACGACGGCGGCCGGGTGACCGAGCTCGCCCGGCAGGCACCGCCGGGATGTTCGTCACGGAGAAGACCGTCAGCAAGCACATCGCCGCCGTCTTCACCAAGCTCGGGCTCGGGCTCTCCGAGAACCACCACCGGCGGATCCTCGCGGTGCTCGCCTACCTGGAGCGGCCCGTCGAGACCCCGTGAGCCGGGGCGTCGGTGGCCGCGTTCAGGAGCGTGAGTGCCGCCTGGGACGACGAGCCGGGTTCGGCCGTCACGACCACGAGCGTCTGCTCCGGGGCGTGCGCGAGGGTCAGGGTCTGCTGGTGCACGGTCAGGTCGCCGACGAACGGGTGCCGCATGGGGTACTCCGTCGCCGCGCACGCGAGGATCTTGTGGTCGGCCCACAGCGCCGCGAACTCGGTGCTGCCGGTGACCAGCTCGCCGATCAAGGTGCTCAGCAGCCGGTCGTCGCGGTGGCGGCCGGCGGTCAGGCGCAGGTTGCCGACCACCGCGCGCGCCTTGTTCGTCCACTGTGGATAGAGGTCGCGGGTGTGGGCGTCGAGGAACACCAGGCGCGCCATGTTCGGCCGGTCGGCGGGGCGGCCGGGCGCGTCGAAGTCGAGGTGCCCGGCGAAGAACGCGTGGCCGGGCCGGTTCCAGGCCAGCACGTCGGTCCGCCGTCCCAGCACGATCGCCGGCACCTCGCCCAGCCCCGCCAGCAGCTGCGCGGTCACCGCGTCGACGCGTTCGACGGGCGGGCGCTTCGCGGCGCGGCGGCGCGCGGGGCGGGCGAGGACCCGCAGGTGCTCGTGCTCGTCGTGGTCGAGCTGGAGCGCGCGGGCGATGCTGTCGACCACCTCGTCGGAGGCGTTCGCCGACTGGCCTTGCTCGAGCCGGACGTAGTAGGACGCGCTCACCCCGGCGAGGCTCGCGACCTCCTCGCGGCGGAGCCCGGGCACCCGGCGCCGCTCGCCGTAGGTCGGCATGCCGACGTCCTCCGGCCGCAGCCGCGCGCGGCACGCCTGCAGGTACTCGGCCAGCGGTCCCTGATCACCCATGAACCCAGTATGCAGCGGCCGCCGCCGGCCAGCCTGCCACCGCCAGGGGTAGGCAACCGGCGGTCTGGTCGCCGCACCCCGGCCCGGCCCACCCTGGACGAAGCCACCCCCGCACCAGTCCAGGAGGACTTCCCCATGAACAACCCGGCTTCCTTCACCTTCGCCCGGCGGGCGTGGGTCCCCGCCTCGCCCCAGGTGGTCTACGACTTGGTCAGCGACGTGACCAAGATCGAACTGTGGAGCCCGACGGCGTCACACGTGCGGTACGACGAAGGCGACGGCCCGGCACCCGGCGCGTGGTTCGGCGGGCACAACCGCCGTGGTGAACGCGAATGGGCCAGCCGGTCGCAGGTCCTCACCGCCGAGGCGCCGTCGGAGTTCGCGTTCGTCGTCGGCGGGCTCGACGACGGCATCGTGCAGTGGCGCTGGCTCATCGACGGCGACGGCCCCGGCTCGGTCGTGACCCAGGAGTGGCGCGTGCTGCGGATGGATCCGGTGCTGGGCGCGAACGAGCGCGAGGTGACGGAGCTGCGGAACGAGATGGCGTCGAGTGCGGAGCGCACGTTGCTCGCTCTGAGCCGCTGGCTGCACGAGCGCTTCGCCATGGCGTGAGGGAAAGCGGGGGCTCCTCGGGGAGCCCCCGCCTTCAGCCGCCGAAGACCTCCACCACCGGCCGCTCCCGGGTGTGGGGTGCCCAGCCCGGATCCCCCGTCCTGGCGAAATCGACCCACGCGCCGTGCATACGCGTGGCGAGAGCCGCCGGCGCCGGATCCGGGCCCAGCAACCCGGTGTCCCCGTGCAGCCATGGCTCGGCGGCGACGTCGAACACGAACGGGAGCTCGACCGTGTGCGCCGCGCCGAGCCGGCCTCCCAGCGCCGTCGAGCGGTGGGCGAACGAGTACACGTGCGTGCGCCCCGGTGCGAGGTCCGCGTGCGCCGCGCTCATCCGGGCCGAGCCGGCGCCGAACAACCTGGTGCCCAACGCCGCCGAATGCTGCGCTCCCGCGAACTTCCCCTGGGGCACCACGTACAGGTTTCCTTCCTCGGTGTTGGTGCCGATCAGCAGTCCGACGTCGCCGCCCGGTCCGGCGGCGAGCGCGTCCGCGGGCTGTACCGGCAGCACCAGGCTGAACGGGCTCAGTCCGGCCAGCGGGTCGGTGGCCGTCGCCGTGGTCAGGTCCACGCCCGACAACGCGGGCAGGATCTCCAGGAAGCGGGTGTCCGGGACCGCCGCGAAAGCGTCGGCTGTCGGCTCGATGCCGAGTGCCTTGGCCGCGGCGACGGAAACCCGCCGGGCCTGCTCGGGCGTGAACGCGCCCGTGCCGCTGCCGCTCTGCATGATCGCCCGGCGGAACAGGCCCTTCGCCTCCGGTGCCGCCAGCAGGGCCGCCGTCAGCGTCGCGCCCGCGGACTGCCCGAACACCGTCACGTTGCCGGGGTCGCCGCCGAACGCCGCGATCGTGTCGCGGACCCAGCGCAACGCCGCGAGGACGTCCAGCAGGCCGCGGTTGTCCGGAGCTCCTTCCAGCGCGAGGAATCCCGGGATGCCGAGGCGGTAGTTGACCGTCACCAGCACGATGCCGTCCCTGGCGAACGCCCGGCCGTCGTAGAGGGCGGCGGCGGTCGACCCGGTGACGAACCCGCCGCCGTGCACGAAGACCATCACCGGCCGCCTGCCGTCGTCGGCGGCGGGGGTGTGGACGTCCACCGTGAGGTACTCCTCGCCGCGGACCCAGCCGGGACCGAAGTACGGACCCAGGTCGAGCCGGCCGAAGTCGCGCGTCGGCTGCGGGGCCGTCGGGGCGGGACGGGTGCCGTCGCGGACCCCCGCCCACCCCGGGTGCGGCACGGGTTGCGCGAACCGGCCGGCCCCGGCGGGCGCGACCGCGTACGGGATCGCGCGGTAGCGGCCGCGTGCGCCGCGCACGGCACCGGCCGGAGTCTGCACGGTGCTCACGCGATGCGGGCGAAACCCGCCCAGTCCTTGATGGCGAACCGCGAACCGTGGCGTTCGACCTGCACGCCGCCGGGCCCGGGCAGGTGGGCCGGGAACACGAGCGCCCCGGTCTCGGCGGCCAGTCCGAGCAGCTTGTGCCGGGTGGCCCGCGCTTCGGCGGCGTCCTCGCAGAAGCACGAGTTGGTCTCCGGCTCCACGATCTGCTGCGGGCTGTGCACGAGGTCGCCGACGAACAGCGCCCGGTCGCCGCCGGAGTCCAGGTGCAGCGCGGACGAACCCGGCGTGTGCCCGGGTGCGAGCTCGAGCCGCAGGTTACCGTCGATCCGGTACGAGCCGTCCCACAGCTCGACCAGCCCGGCCTCGTGCACCGGCGCGACGCTGTCCTCGAACACGTTCTGGTTCCCCCGCCCGAACACGGACTTGTGCTCGTTGGCCGGGTTCCAGAAGTCGAAGTCCCGCCGCGGCATGAGGTAGGTGGCGTTGGGGAAGGTGGGCACCCACGACCGGCCATCGAGCCGGGTGTTCCAGCCGACGTGGTCGGTGTGCAGGTGGGTGTTGATCACGAGGTCGACGTCCTCGGGCCGCACCCCGGCCGCCGCGAGCGTGTCGAGGAAAGCGGTTTCCCGGTGGGACCAGAACGCGGCGTAGGGCCGCTCCTTGTGGTTGCCGACCCCGGTGTCGACGAGGATCGTGCGGCCTTCGCTGCGCAGCAGCCAGGTCTGGATCGCCGCGTGGACCTCGTCCGTTCCGGGGTTCCAGAAGTCGGGGACCAGCCAGTCGCGGTGCTCCTCCCAGGAAGCGCTTCCGGGGAAGAACTCGGCCGGGGTCATCCCGACCGTGCCGTAGTACTCCTTGACGCGGGTGACGGTGACGTCCCCCAGCGTGATCTCTTCGGGGATCGCGTTCATGGATTCAGCCTGACGCGGGCGCGAACCGGTGAACCAGCCCCGGCCTTGCCTACTCCTCGTGGGGGCTGGCTCGGCCGTTTTCCGGCGATACACTGGATTGCCGGCGCGTTCGGCACCCCCGACGAAGGAGTCGCATGGACCAGGGATTCAGCCGTCGCGCCGCGCTGGTCGCCGGCGCCGGCCTCACCGCCGGCCTCGCGGTGCCGGGCGTCGCCCGCGCCACCGGGAGCGGCCGCGTCGCGTTCACCCTCGACGCGCAAACGCTCGACGGCGGCGAGCAAATCACTTCGCTCACCCTCGACACCGCCCGCTTCGGGCCGATCGACCCGGCGAGCCTGACCACCGGCACGTTCGGCGTGCACGTGCGGGCCACCAGCCCGATCGACACCGGCGGCCAGGACATCGGCTACGACCTCGACCGGCCCGTGACGGCCGCACGGCTCGACCGCCGCGGGAACATCGTGCTGGAAATGAGTTACGGCGAAGGCCAGACCGGTGGCGGCACCCTGGGCTACATCAACGGCAAGGCCCGCAATGTCCGGCTCGACCTGGTCTACACCATCACGCAGCACGCCCCCGTCCGGCAGCACGGCCGGCCGGTCTCGTTCACCCGGTTCACGCAAGGCCGGCTGACCAATCCCGAGGTCGACGCCTTCGGTTACCACACCTCGCGGTCCGGGATGAAGTACCGGCTGTACTCCCCCTCGCACGGGCGCGGCCCGCGCCCGTTGATCGTCTGGCTCCACGGCGGTGGCGAAGGCGCTTCCCTGCCCGACGGCTACTACGACAACGAGACCACTTTGCGCGCCAACCGCGGCGCACTGGGCTTCGCCACCGCGGAAGCGCAAGCGATCTTCGACGGCGCTTACGTAGTCGCCCCGCAGTGCACGGCCGCCTGGATGGACGACGGCCCCCGCTTCGCCCCGCTCATCCACGAAATCATCCGGGACGTCCTCCGCACGCGGCCCGTCGACGCCGACCGCGTCCACGTCGTCGGCTGCAGCAACGGCGGGTACATGAGCGTGAAGATGACCACCGTCTATCCCGGCACCTTTGCCTCGTCGGTGCCGATCTGCGGCGTCGTCGCCGCTCGCGAGGAGGGCGGCCCGCCGCTGGTTCCCGACGCCGAGCTGGCCGCGATCCGGACCCCGACCTGGCTGGTCTCCTCCCGGGACGACGACACGGTGGACCCGCAGGCCAACTCCGTCCACGCGCACGAGCTCATCCCGCGTTCCGAGCTGACGCTCTACGACCACGTCATCCGCGACGGTCACCAGTTCCCCGGCCACTGGTCGTGGATCTACGTGGCCCGCAACGACCCGAGCACCCGTGGCACCCACGTCTGGCAGTGGATGGCCCGCAAGCACCGCTGAGCCACCCGCTGAACCATGGCCGGGAACCGCGCGGCCGCCGCGGTGCGGTCCGGCGATGAGCGCGCCGGTCTCGGTACCCGCGTCGTCGGTTTCGGCGGCCTTCACCGTGCCGGCGAGACGGCGACGGTGTCCTGGCTGTCCCGCACCGCCTGACCCGGCGGTCGCTACCAGTACCGCACGGAACAGATCCGGCACGGCGCCGTCTTCTCATCGTGGTCGCACAGGGCGTGGCCGGCGGCCTCGGAACGCCGGAGGTCCGTCAGGCGCCCGCGCAGCCATTCGAGCACCGTCAGCCGCCGGTACCCGGGCAGCTCCGGGACCTCGCGCCCGGACGGCATCAGCAGAACCCCGCCCGGACCTTTTCGCGGCCGGGCGCCGCACCGAACCCGGCTGGCTGGCAGGTGGTTTCCAGCACCGACATCCACAGGTCGCCGTCGGGGTCGACCTGGTTGCGCCGGCTCGTCATCAACGACAACGGGACGTGCACGAAGCGGCGCCGCCAGCGCGCGACCGCGGCTTCGGTGCGGCCGGCCATGGCCGCGTGCACCGCGGCGTGGGCCAGCCGGAGGCAGTAGACGCTGTCGTAGGCGTTGGCGGCGATGCTGCGGACCGCGTAGCTCGGGTCGATGTAGCGGATCGTCGGGGCGAGGCCGGCCGCGGTCAGGTGGGCGGTGATGCTCTCCTTGAGCACCTCGCCGATGTTGCCGAGCTTGACGTTGCCCGAGGCGTCGGTGCCGCGGCCGTTGTGCTGCGGCGGGCCGTGTTCTTCGAGGAGGTCCTGGCCCGCGCCCTCGGCGAGGACGATGACCACGCGGCCCTTCTCCCGCACGTGCTGCTCGACGTGGGCCAGCAGGCCGTCCGCGCCCCCGAGGACGAAGGGGACCTCGGGGATCAGGACGATGTCCGCGGCGTTGGCGGCCAGCGCGGCATAGCTCGCGATGAACCCCGAGTGGCGGCCCATCAGCTTCACGATCCCGACGCCGTTCGGGCTGGCCGCGGCTTCGACGGCGACCGCGGAGATGAAGTCGGTGGCCCGCGCGAAGGCGCTCTGGAACCCGAACGACTGGTCGGTGAACGGCAGGTCGTTGTCGATCGTTTTCGGGACCCCGATGACGGCGATGTCGAGCCCCCGCGCCTTGATCGCCTCGCTGAGGAACGTCGCGGCGCGCATCCCGCCGTCACCACCGATGACGAACATGATGTCGACGCCGCGCGAGACGAGGCTGTCGACCATCTCGCCGGCGTCCTGACCGCCGCGTGAGCTGCCCAGGATGGTGCCGCCGGAGTTGTGGATGTCGCGGACACCCTCGGGCGTCAGCTCCACGGTGTCGTCGCGGTTTTCGGCCGTCAGGCCCTGGAGGCCGTTCCGGAAACCCAGGATCCGCTTGACCTGGTAGTGCACGGAAAGCTCCTGCACGAGACCTCGGATGACGTTGTTGAGACCAGGGCACAAGCCGCCGCAGGTGACGATGCCGGCGGTCACGCTCGCCGGGTCGAAGTAGATCTTCCGGCGGGGCCCGGCGGCTTCGAAGCTGGGGACCAGGCCGGCCGGGAGACCGTGCTCGGCCAGCATCGACACGGTGTCCTCGAGCAGGACCCGGTCCCCTTCCGCGACGTAGTGCGGAGAAGTCCGCTTGGTGGAGAGCGTCTCGGCGAGCGGCGAGTCGTAACGGCACTCGCCGATGCGGCGAACGCGGAGGTCGTCCAGGTGCAACGTCACCGAATCTCCTTGGTCGGGCCGGCCCGCGAAGTCATTCGAAGGTGGTGTGCGTGATGTGGCGGATCTGACCCCGGGAGATCAGGAGCGACTCGGCGGTGGTCGTGCCGTCGCCGATCCGCGGCCGGCCGAGCAGCGGCCCGCCGTTGACCCCCGTGGCGACGAAGAACGCGTCGCCGGCCACGAGCTCGGCACAGTCGTAAATGCGGTCGACGGACAGGCCGGCCGCGCGGAGGGCGGCGGCCTCCGCGTCGCGTTGCGGAGCCAGGCGACCCAGCATGCCGCCACCCAGCGCCCGGACCGCCGCGGCCGTCAGCACACCCTCCGGCGTACCGCCGACGCCGAGGAGCAGGTCGATGTCGAGCGTCGGCAGCAGCACCGCCAGGCTGCCTCCGACGTCGCCGCCCGCCGGCGTCTGCACCGACGCGCCCGCCCGCCGCACGCGGGCGATCAGCTCCTGGTGGCGCGGCTTGTCCATGATGACGACGCGCAGCTCACCGACCTTCTTGCCGAGCGCCTCGGCGACCTTGGCCAAGGTGCGCTCGGGCGGATCATCGAGATCGATGACGTCCTTCGCCCGCGGGGGCACCACGATCTTGTCCATGTAGAACCCGGGTCCGGGCGACCAGAGCGTGCCGGCTTCGCCGAACGCGATCGTGGCGAGTGAACCGGGCAGGTCCCTCGCGCAGAACGACGTCCCCTCGAGCGGGTCCACGGCGATGTCGAAGTCGGGTCCGTTCCCGGTGCCCACGACCTCGCCGTTGAACAGCATCGGGGCGTCGTCCTTCTCGCCCTCCCCGATGACGACGGTCCCCCGCCCCGGCGCGTCGGCCAAGGCGGTGCGCATGGCCGTGGTCGCCGCCGCGTCGGCGGCGTCCTGGTCGTCGCGGCCCACCCAGGCGTAGCCGGCCACGGCGGCGCTGCGCGTGGCGGCCAGCGCCACCGCTTCCAACGTGCTGATCTCGGTGGCCTGCATCGGGAGCTCCTCGGGGCTGGAAGGCGGATCAGGATGGGGAAACCGCGTCGCTCACTCGAGGTTCGCGTGCAGGCGCCACAGTTCGCGGGCCTGGCTGCCGCCGGTCTTCCACAGCGTGTGGAACAGCGCGTCGGTGATCAGCAGGACGGACTGTTCGAACAGGCTGCCGGCGTACTGGACGGAGGCGGTGCCGTCGAAGTCCTGCTTGTCCGCGGCCGGGACGACGAGCACCTCGGTCGCGATCTTCGCCAGCGGCGAGTCCGCCGCCGTGGTCAGCGCGATCACGTCCGCGCCCTGGTCGCGGGCCGTCTGCGCGGCCCGCACCACCCGCCCCGTCGTCCCCGAGCCCGAGGCCGCCACCAGGACGTCGCCCGCACCGATCGCCGGGGCGGTCACCTCGCCGACGACGTGGGTGGGGAGCCCGAGGTGCATGAACCGCATGGCGGCCATCTGCAGGGCGAGGCCGCTGCGCCCGGTCCCGACGGTGAACACCTTCGGTGCCTTGAGCAGCAACGCGCCGGCTCGCATCCAGGCCGCGGACTGGACCCCGGCCCGCACCCGGTCCACCTCGCCGACGACCGCGCGGGTCGCGTCCGAGAAATGACCGGGATCGAGCTCCTTCTCAATCGACTTCGTCACGAGATCGTCCTTTCTTCAAGCTGCGCAGGGCCGCTTCGGCCACGGCCTCGGCGGTGATCCCGAACTCGCGGAACAGGGTCTTGAAGTCCGCGGAAGCGCCGAAGTGCTCGAGCGACACGATCTCGCCCGCGTCGCCGGCGAACCGGTGCCACGGCTGCGCCACGCCCGCCTCGACGACCACCCGGGCCCGCACCGACGGCGGCAGCACCCGGTCCCGGTACGTCCGCTCCTGGCGGTCGAACCACTCGACGCACGGCATCGACACCACCCGCGTCGCGATCCCGTCGGCCTCCAGGACCCGCCGGGCCGCCACGGCCAGCTGGACCTCGGAACCGGTGCCGACCAGCACCACCTCCGGGTCGCCCGAGGACGCCTCGGCCAGCACGTAACCGCCGCGGGAGACGCCCTCCGCGGACGTGCCCTCCAGGACCGGCACGTCCTGCCGGGTCAGCGCCAGCCCGGCCGGGCCGCCGGTGTCCGCCAGGACCGCCTGCCACGCGTGCGCGGTCTCGTTCGCGTCGGCCGGGCGGACCACCGCCATCCCCGGGATGGCCCGCAGCGACGCCAGCTGCTCGACGGGCTGGTGGGTCGGGCCGTCCTCGCCGAGGCCGATCGAGTCGTGCGTCCACACGTAGACGACCGGCAGCCGCATCAGCGCGGCCAGGCGCACCGCCGGGCGCATGTAGTCGCTGAAGATGAGGAACGTTCCCCCGTACGGGCGCGTCCCGCCGTGCAGCGCGATGCCGTTGAGGATCGACCCCATCGCGTGCTCGCGGATGCCGAAGTGCAGCGTGCGCCCGTACGGCCGGGCGGTCCAGGCGTCGGTCGAGATCGACGCCGGCCCGAAGGAGTCCGCGCCCTCGATCGTGGTGTTGTTGCTCTCGGCCAGGTCCGCGGACCCGCCCCACAGCTCGGGCAGCACCTCGCCCAGCTTGGCCAGTACCGCGGCCGACGCCTTGCGCGTCGCGACTCCCCGGTCGGCCGGCGCCCAGGTGGGCAGGTCGTCGGCCCACCCGGCCGGCAGCTCACGGGCGGTGAGCCGGTCCAGCAGCGCCTTGCGCTCCGGCTCGGCCTCCGCCCAGGCGTCGAACTCGAGCTGCCACTTCTCGTGGTCGGCCCGGCCGCGCTCGGCCACCTCGCGGGTGTGGCTCAGGACGTCGTCGTCGACCTGGAAGCTGCGCTCCGGGTCGAAGCCGACGGCCCGCTTGACCCCGGCGAGCTCCTCGGCACCCAGCGCGGCGCCGTGTGCCTTGCCGGAGTTCATCTTCGTCGGTGCCGGGTAGCCGATCACGGTGCGGAGCACGATCAGCGTCGGGCGGGCGGTCTCGGCCTTGGCCTGCCCGACCGCGTCCAGGAACCCCGTGACGTCCTCGCCGCCGTGGACCGTGAGGACCTGCCAGCCATAGGCTTCGTAGCGCCGGGCGGTGTCTTCGGACAGCGCGATGCGGGTGTCGTCCTCGATCGAGATCTCGTTGCTGTCGTAGATCACCGTGAGGTTGCCGACCTGCTGGGTTCCGGCCAGTGACGAAGCCTCGGAGGTGACGCCCTCTTCGAAGTCGCCGTCCGAGGCGATGACGTAGACGTGGTGGTCGAAGACACTCCGGCCCAGCTCCGCGGCCGGGTCGAACAGCCCGCGCTCGCGGCGGGCGGCCATCGCCATCCCGACCGCGTTCGCCAGGCCCTGGCCGAGCGGGCCCGTCGTGGTCTCCACGCCGGTGGTGTGCCCGTACTCGGGGTGGCCCGGCGTCCGCGAACCCCACGTGCGCAAGGCTTTCAGGTCGTCGAGCTCGAGGCCGTAGCCGGAGAGGAACAGCTGGATGTACAGCGTGAGGCTCGAATGCCCGGCCGAGAGCACGAACCGGTCCCGCCCGAGCCACCGCGCGTCGCCGGGGTCGTGCCGCATGACCCGCTGGAACAGCGCGTAGGCGACGGGCGCGAGGCTCATGGCCGTGCCGGGGTGCCCGCTCCCGCAGTGTTCGACCGCGTCCGCGGCCAGCACGCGGGCGGTGTCGACCGCGCGAAGGTCCACATCGGACCAGTCTTCGGGCGTTCGCCGGGTGGTCAGGCGAGCGACCTCGTCAACAGATGGGTTCGGTGCCATGGACACGCACTCCTGAGTTCGCCGGATGGATGGGGGTCAGCGGGTGGCGTGCTTCTTCAGCTCGGCTGCTGCCACCACCATCACCCGGCTCCGCGAACCGCGGCAACACTCCGGCACATGCGAAACCGCAATCCCCGGATACACAGCACGAATAGCCACGCGCGGGAATCCGGTGCCTACGCTCGAAGACGTGTCGAACCAGCCGTTGATCGCCCCGTCCATCCTCTCCGCCGACTTCGCCCGGCTCGCCGACGAAGTGGCTGCCGTGCAAGGGAACTCCGGCGCGGACTGGCTCCACGTGGACGTCATGGACGCGCACTTCGTGCCGAACCTGACCCTGGGCCTGCCCGTCGTGCGGTCGTTGCTGGCCGCCACCGACCTCCCGGTGGACTGCCACCTGATGATCGACGAGCCGGACCGCTGGGCGGTCGGGTACGCGGAAGCGGGTGCCTACAACGTCACCGTGCACGTCGAGGCCGCCGAGAACCCGGTGACGCTCGCGAAGGACCTGCGGGCCGCGGGCGCGAAGGCGGGGCTGGCGATCAAGCCGGGCACGCCGCTGGAGCCCTACCTCGACGTGCTCAAGCACTACGACACGCTGCTGGTGATGTCCGTGGAACCCGGCTTCGGGGGCCAAAAGTTCATCACCGACGTCCTCGGCAAGGTGCGCCGGGCGCGGTCGATGGTCGACGCCGGTCACCTGAACCTGGTGGTGGAGATCGACGGCGGCATCAACGCCGGCACGATCGAGCAGGCGGCCGAGGCCGGCGTCGACTGTTTCGTCGCCGGTTCGGCCGTCTACGCGGCCGCGGACCCGGCGCAGGCCGTGGCGGGCCTGCGCCGGCAGGTGGCAGCCTTGGCCGCGCGGTCCCGCTGATCACACGCCGAGCATGCGCCGCAGATCCGGGGCGTGGCGCCGGGAAACCGGCACGAACTCGTGGGCGCGGGAGTCCATGATCAGGAACAGCTCGCCCTTGATGCCCCGCTCGATCTCCGCGACCCGGCGCAGGTTGGCCAGGAACCGCCGGTGCACCCGGCGGAACCCGAACGGCGTCAGCAGCCGCTCGACGTTGTCCAGGCCGCGCGTCGCGGCTTGGATCCGGCCCCGTTCCGTGACGAGCCAGACGATGTTGCGGTCCGCCTCGGCGTAGCGGATCTCCGACGGGGCCAGCAGAACCAGCCGGTCGTCGCGCATCCCGATGACGCACCGGGGCAGCGGGCCGACGACGTCGTCGGCGTTCCCTTCGTAGGCTTCGCCTTCCTGCACCCCGAACGCGCACAGCATGCCCACCACGTGGTTCGCGTCGACGACCGACCGCAGGGTCAGCGGGATGGCCTCTTCGCCGGGACACACGGCCAGCCGCGCGTGGCCGCTCCACTCGGCGTTGCCCTGGGCCCGGTCCTTGGCCCACCGCAGCACTTCCGGCAGGCCCGCGATGTCCGGGGTCCACCGCTGCGCCGGCTCGGTCGCGCCCGCGACGATCGGGGCTTCGCCGGCCAGCCCGAGCATCGCGACGGCCGCCGGGTTCGCGGCGATCACGTTGCCCCCGCGGTCCATCGCCATGAACGAACCACCGGCCTGCGCGCACTTTCTCGTGAACTCGGCGACGACCTTGTCGGCTTCGTAGATGGCGCGCCGGTAGATCTCCTGTTCCACGCACGCGACCGCTTTCGTCAGCCACGGCGGGACGAGCTTGGACAGCGACGCGTTCCACCGCGAGATGTTGATCGACGCGACCGGGGCGCCGGTCACCACGTCGCGGATCGAGATGCCCGCGCAGGCCCACTGGTGGAACGCTTCGCACCAGTGTTCCGGCCCCGTCACGGTCACCGGGCCGGACACCTCGAGCGACGTGCCCATCCCGTTCGTGCCGGTGCACTCCTCCGACCACGACGACCACGGGGCGAGGTTGTGCAGCTCGGCGCGCCGCTGCGCGCTGGGGTCGCCCCAGGCGCCGAGCACGCGCCCGTCCCCGTCCGTCACCGTGACGACGGCGCCGTCGCTTTCCACCGCCTGGCCGGCCAGCGCGCCGAGACCGCCGAGCGCGGTGAAGATCACGCCGTTGTCGATCCGCTGGGCCTCGTCTCCCCTGGCCCCCGGCGCGACGTCCAGCGTGCGGTCGACGTCGTACCGGTCCCGGCACCGGTACCAGGAAGCCAGGATCTCGGGCCGCACGCCCGTTTCGATGTCCTCGCCCGCGGCGAAGTTCTCCCAAGCGCGAGCCACTTCCTTCGCCGACGAAGTCGTCACCAGGGAACCGGCGGGCACGCGGTCACGTCCACCGGGGCGGCTCGGTGCGATCACCAGCGGCGGCACTCTCCCGGTCATCGCGACCTCCTTGTCGCCGGGTGCACCGGCGGTCACCTGCCATCGCCGGGCACGGAAAGATGTCACAAAGTAACGCGGTGCAGCGAACCATTTCAAGACATGTTCACCGCGTTCGGCCACATCGCTGTAGAACTACCCGATCGGACAGGTAGCCGGGAAACCCCGCATCCGGCCGCACATCGATCATAAGTCCGGCCGGGCACGGAACACCGTGCCGACCGCCGGCGGGCGGCACACCGCCGCCGGTCATCGCTTCACGACCGTTCGTCAGGCGTTCGCGCGCGGTCATCCCCCGGTGCTTGCCGCCCGTCCGGCGCGGCGTTTAGCTTGCGGGGAAGGCCAGTTCGCCCGCGCCCCCGGCCCGACAGACCAAAGGCGGTCTCCCATGGCACAGGTACGCCGGCTCGACCCGAGCTCCCGCGCCCGTGGCGGAGCGACGGTGCACCAGGCGTGGGAGCGGTTCGCGCGGGGCGAGGACGACCTCAGCGGCGTGCGGCCCGAGATCGCGATCTCCTGGCAGCGGTGCCGGGACCAGTACCGCGTCGACCCGCTCCTGACCGAAGCCCCGGCGGCCGTCGCGGAGGTCGGCCACGCGCTGGAGCACGACGTCGTGTTCGCCGAGCTCGGCTTCCGCGCCGCCTCGCTGGCGCACGAGGTCGGCACCCTCGGCGGCATCGTGACCATCACCGACGGCACCGGCCGGATACTGGCCCAATGGGGTGACCAGGCCACGCGCGACGTCGCCGCCGCGGCCAACCTGGCCCGGTGGTTCTGCTGGTCAGAGGGCACCACCGGGACGAACGGCATGGGCACCGCGCTCATGTCCTACGCCCCGGTACTGATCCGCGGCGCCGAGCACTGGTGCCAGGCCTTCCACGACTGGACCTGCGCCGGCGTCGCGATCCGGGACGTGGTGACCAGGAAACCGGTCGCGGTGCTCAACATCTCGTGCTGGCGCGGCGACCTGCCCGGCACCGTGGGCGGCTGGCTCGGCAACGCGGCCACGATGACCCAGCGCATCCTGCGCCTGCGCGCCAAGGACGACGGCGCCGAGCTGATGGCCGCCTTCAGCCACGTCCGGGCGGGCTCGAGCGCGGCGCTCGCGGCCGTGGACCCCGCGGGCCGCGTCGTGCTCGCCGACGACACCGCGGGCGTGCTCCTCGGCATCCCGGGCTCCACCCCGGCGCCCGATCCGGCGGTCCGCTGGAAGCCGGAGCTGCCGGAGTTCATCCAGGCCGCCAAGTACGCCGCCGAGCAGGCGGCGCGCAACCCCGGCTGGTCCGGCTCGACGCAGATCTTCACCCGGCTCACCACCGAACCGACGTCGATCAGCTTCCGGCCGGTGTTCCTGTCCGGGCACCTGGTCGGCAACGTCGTCTCCTTCGGCATCGCCGACGGGGATCCGTTGCCCCGCACGGCCGAGGAGGCACCGCCGCGCGCGCAGCCGCACCGGATGGTCGCGACGCGCGACAACCGCATGGTCCTGCTCCGGCTGCCCGAAGTCTCCTTCGCCCAGTCGGACGGCAACGACGTCTGGCTGTCCACCGACCAGGGACTGCTGCGCTCCGCCTCGCCGGGCCTCGACCGGCTCGAAGCGGAGCTGACCCACTCCGGTTTCCTGCGGGTGCACCGGCAGTACGTGGTGAACCTCAGCCGGATCCGGGAGGTGGAGCGCCGGTACAAGGGCGAGCTGTTCCTGGTCATGGACGACCAGGAGCAGACCATGGTGCCGGTTTCCCGGCGGAACGCCCCGACCGTGCGCCGGGCGCTGGAGATCTGACGCCGGTCAGCCGCGGTACCGGTGCACGTCGCAGACGCAGTACATGAGCCGGCAGTCGAAGCACGCCGGCTTGCCGACGCACGTGATGCAGCGCCCGCACCGCACCGGCTCGGTGTGCCGCTCGACGTCGTCCGGCCCGTAGCGCTCCCCGCAGTACAGGCACGGCAGCCGCGCGGACTCGACCGCCTGGTTCATCCCGTCACCTTCGTTTCCGTCACCAACTGTTGGCGGCACCGACGCACCGGCCGGTGATCGAAGGCCCCGATCACCGGCCGGTGCGCGTCAGTGGCGCTTCCCCCTCACAGCGAGAACACGATCAGCGCGGCGCCGTGCCCCTGCCCGGACATGCCGGGGACGATGCCTTCGAGCCAGCCGCCCCAGCCGACCGGCACCGCGACGTACTGCTTGCCGTCGACGGTGTAGGTGCTCGGGCTGCTGTGGTGCCCGCTGCCGCACTGGAAGCTCCAGAGCTTCTCGCCCGTTTCCGCGTGCAGCGCCAGGAAGTCACCGGCGGGCGTGCCGGCGAACACGACGTTGCCCGCGGTGCTGAGGGTCGACGCCGCCATCGGCATGTTGTCGAGCCGGTGGCGCCACTTCTCCTCGCCGTGGGAGTCGAACGCGCTGACCGACCCGGCCATGTTGTCGATGTCGACCTCGACGGCGGCACCCCAGTAGGGCATGCCTTCCTTGAACTCGCGGCGACGCCGGGTGGCGGTGGCGCCGACGTCGGCCACCGGGACGTAGAACAGGTCGTGCTCCGGGTTGTAGGACGCGTGCGTCCATTCCTTCGCGCCGGCCGGGCCGGGGAAGAAGTGGCAGGGCTCGCCTTCCTTGTCCGGGTACTTCCGCGGGGTCACCTTGCCGTCGCGGGTGATGACGCCCCAGTCGATCCGGTCGACGAACGGCGTGACGTGCTGCAGCTCGCCGTTGGTCCGGTCGAGGACGAACATGTACCCGTTCTTGTCGAAGTGGGCCAGCAGCTTCTTGCCGTCCCGCTCGAACAACGTCATCTCCATCGTGGAGTCGTAGTCCCACAGGTCGTGCGGGGTGAACTGGTAGTGCCACTTGATCTCGCCCGTGTCGACGTCCACCGCGACGACGCTGTCAGTGTAGAGGTTGTCCCCTTCACGGACTTCGCCGTCGAAGTCGGGAGCCGGGTTCCCGGTGCCCGCGTAGTAGAGGTTCAGCTCGGCGTCGAAGGTTCCGGTGACCCAGTGGTTCGCGCCGCCGCGCTGCCAGGCCTGACCGTCGTCGGGCCAGGTCTCCGAGCCGGGCTCGCCCGGCTTCGGCACCGTGTACGTGCGCCAGCGCTGCTCACCGGTCTCCAGGTCCCAGCAGTCGATGTGGCCGCGGACGCCGTACTCGCCGCCGGCGGACCCGGTGATGAGCGTGTCCTTGATGACGAGCGGGGCGATGGAAGCGCTTTCGCCCGCGCGCACGTCGCCGATGGTCTTCTGCCAGACCTTCCGGCCGTCGGTGGCGTCGAGCGCGACCAGCTGGGCGTTCTGGGTCACCATGTAGACCTTGCCGTTGGCCACCGCGCAGCCGCGGTTGACGTTGGCGCAGCACAGGGTCACGTCGATCGGGATCGCGTGCTTGTAGCGCCACAGCTGCTCGCCGGTGCGCGCGTCGAGCGCCCAGAGCCAGCCGTCCCAGCCGGTGACGAACATGACGCCGTCGACGACCAGCGGGCACGCCTCGAACGCGTAGGTCGAGGTGGAGGCGATCATCCCGGTCGCGCTCGCCTGGAAGATCCAGGCGACCTTCAGGTCCTTGACGTTGCCGGCGTTGACCTGGTCGAGCAGGCTGTGCCGCTTGCCGTCGTAGTCGCCGTAGTAGGTGATCCAGTTGTGGGATTCGTTGCGCGCGTCGAGGATGCGCTCGTAGTCGACGCCGCGCGTCACGTCCGGCGCGCGGTGCGGCAGGTTGGACAGCTTGCTGTGGTTGAACGCCTTGCCGGCGTCGACGTACTCGATGGTCATGGTTCCTGCCTTCCTACGGCCGCGGCTGGGCGGGTCGGTCGAGCTTGGCTTCCGGCGGCACTTCGCCGGTCACGACGATCGCGGCGGTCAGGCCGCGGCCCTCGTCGTTGCCGGCCGGCGAGCCGTACCAGTAGCAGCCGGGACCGTCCAGCTCGAGCGTCGCGCTGCCCTTCGAGTGGTTCAGCAGGCCGATGAACTGCTTGTCGCCGTTGCTGGGCAGCAGGCAGGCGTGGGTGTTCTTGTCGTCGTTGATGATCGTCAGCTCGAGGATCCCGGCGTGCGGCATGATCAGCACCCCCGGCTCCCAGGTCATCGCGTCCTCGCGGATCCGGATGGTCGCTTCCATCGTGCCGTCGGCGCGTTCGGTCGCCTTCTCGATCGTGCCGGATCCGAGCACGGCACCGATGGTCGCCCTGTTCTGTCCGCTGAGCTCGGCCAGGAGATCTTCGCGTTCCTGGGCAATCGTCATCGGGCTTCACCTCCTACAGGTGCTGCTTCGTTTTTCCTTGCGCTGCAACGATTTCGAACTCTACCTCCGGACATGACGTTCCGATATCCGTTGCCACAGAACAGCCCGGCTCCGCCGTTCGCCCGGCGAGAGGTACCGTTCGTCTGATCACGCGCGGAGGAAACACTGCCGCACAGCGAGAACGGGCCGGACATCAGCGCACGTCGAATCGGCCGAGCTCCATGACCTTCGCCCACGCCGCGACGAAGTCCCGGACGAACTTCCCGCCCGCGTCGTCGCTCGCGTAGACCTCCGAAATCGCGCGGAGTTCGGAGTTCGACCCGAACAGCAGGTCGACCCGGCTCGCGGTCCACCGCACTTCGCCGGTGTCCCGCGCGCGGCCCTCGTAGACGGCCGTCCAGGGGTGCCCGTCCGGTCTCGGCGTCCACTCGGTCCCGATGTCCAGCAGGTGGACGAAGAAGTCGTTCGTCAGCGACCCCGGCGCCGGCGTCAGCACGCCCGCCGCGGAGCCCCGGTGGGTGGCTCCGAGCACCCGCAGCCCGCCGATCAGCACCGTCATCTCGGGCGCGCTCAGGGTCAGCAGGGCCGCCCGGTCGACCAGCAGGTGTTCCGGTGGCAACCGGAAGCCGTCGCCCAGGTAGTTCCGGAAGCCGTCCGCCGTGGGCCGCAACGCGCCGAACGACTCGACGTCGGTCCACTCCTGGGTCGCGTCGGTGCGCCCGGGGCGGAACGGAACCACGACCTCGTGACCGGCGGCCGCGGCGGCGCGTTCCACCGCGGCACACCCGCCGAGCACGATCAGGTCGGCCAGCGAGATCCGCTTGTCGCCCGGCCGGGACGCGGTGAACCGCGCCTGGATCGCTTGCAGCGCGGGCAGGACGACGTCGAGCTGCCCGGGCTCGTTGACCGCCCAGCCGCGCTGCGGTTCGAGCCGGATCCGGGCACCGTTCGCCCCGCCGCGCTTGTCGCTGTCGCGGTACGTCGAAGCCGACGCCCACGCCGTGGCCACCAGCTGCGCCACCGTCAGGCCGGAGCCGAGGATCTCGCGTTTGAGGGCGGCGACGTCGGCGGCGTCCACCACCTCGTGGTCCACCGGCGGTACCGGGTCCTGCCAGATCAGCCGTTCGGCCGGGACGAGCGCCCCCAGGTACCGCTCGATCGGGCCCATGTCCAGGTGGGTCAGCTTGAACCAGGCGCGCGCGAACGCGTCCTCGAACTGGTCCGGGTGCGCGAGGAACCGGCGCGAGATCGCCTCGTAGACCCGGTCCTCCTGCAGCGAAAGGTCGGTGGTGAGCATGACCGGGTGGTGCCGGACGGCCGGGTCGAAGGGGTCCGGCACGGTGCCCTCGCCCCCGCCGTCGGCCGGGATCCACTGCCACAGCCCGGCCGGGCTGAGCTCGACGTCCCACTTGTGCTCGAACAGCGTCTCGAAGAACGTGTGGTCCCATTGGACGGGCGTGCGCGTCCACATCCCTTCCAGCCCGCTGGTGACGGTGTCCGCCCCGATGCCGCGGCCGTGCCCGCCGGCCCAGCCGAGGCCCTGCGCGGTGAGCGGCGCGGCCTCGGGTTCGGGGCCGCAGCACCGGTTCGGGTCCGCCGGGCCGTGCGTCTTGCCGAAGGTGTGCCCGCCCGCGATGAGCGCGACCGTCTCCTCGTCGTCGAGTCCCATCCGCTTGAACGTCTCGCGGATGTCGCGGGCCGCGAGCCGCGGGTCGGGATTGGTGGCCGGGCCCTGCGGGTCGACGTAGATCAGCCCCATCGCTGAGGCCGCCAGCGGCTCGGCGAGCTCTCGCAGCCCGCTGTACCGGTCTTCGGCCAGCCACTTGAGCTCCGGGCCCCAGTACGTCTCGTCGGGCTCCCACACCTCGGCCCGGCCGCCGCCGAACCCGAAGGTCGTGAAGCCCATCGACTCCAGTGCCCGGTTGCCGGCGAAGACCATCAGGTCCGCCCAGGAGAGCTTGCGCCCGTACTTCTTCTTCACCGGCCACAGCAACCGGCGCGCCTTGTCCAGGTTGCGGTTGTCGGGCCAGCTGTTCAGCGGGGCGAAGCGCTGCATCCCGGCGCCGGCACCGCCCCGGCCGTCACTGACGCGGTAGGTTCCCGCGGCGTGCCAGGCCATCCGGAGCACCAGCGGTCCGTAGTGCCCGAACTCGGCCGGCCACCAGTCCTGCGACGTCGTCAGCACCTCGTCGACGTCCCGCGCCACGTCGTCGAGGTCCAGCGTGCCGAACTCGGCGGCGTAGTCGAAGTCCGCGCCGAGCGGATCGGCCTCGGGTTGCTTCCGGCGCAACGCTTTCAGGTCGACCCGGTCCGGCCACCAGCTGCCGGCCGGTCTCCTTTGCCGCCGGCCCGGCTCGCCGAGGACCTTGTCGTACGTGCGGTAGACGTGGGTATCGGGATTCTCGGGCACAGGTGACCTCCCCAGCCAAGGTTCAGCCGAAGACCAGGGGCAGCAGGATCGCCGCGCCGAGCAGCGAAATCCCGCTGAACAGGTCGGACCGGACCCGGACGACCTTGGCCGCCATCCGCCCCACGTACAGGCCGGCGAACGACATGACCACGGTCATCGCGCCGAAGACCAGCATCGGGACCACGAGGGAGAACCCGGCGATCCCCAGTCCGGCGCCGGCGATGAAGTTGTCGATGGTCAGCGAGAGCGGCATCCCGAAGAGCGTCATCCACGGGTGGTCCATGTCTTCCGGCTCCGGGTTCCGGATCGCCCCGACGATGAAGTACACGCCGTACAGCCCCAGCGCGGCCGCGCCGATGTACTCGGCCGAGTCGCCGAGGAAGTCGCCCAGGAAGTGGCCGAGAAACCCGCCCAGCAGCGGCCCGACCGCGTCCCACACCCCGAAGACGAGCGCCACCTGCACGGCGCGCTTCCAGCCGAACGGGATGGTGCCGATGGCGATGGACGAGCGGAAGTTGTCGAGACTGAGCCCGAAGGCCAGTGCGATCAGCGGAAGGAATTCAAGAGTCACTCGAACCACCTCGAGAAAATGACCACGGTTCACCGGGAAGGGCCGGCGGCGGATGGCACAAAGCCCCGGCCCGATGAGGCTTCCGGGTCCGGGGCCTGGTGCCGGCTACGACGAATCGAGCGGCTTGGTGACCGACGCTCGGCTGTCAGCCCCGGTAGAAGTAGCCGGTGACCTCAGCGCACACCTCGATGACCGTGTACTCCGGAGTTTCCCATTTCATGTCTCGCTCCTCCTGTCGCGAAATTTCGCGGTCGTGACCGAGCATCTGGGATTTGCCGGAGCCGTCGCAACCGACCTCGGACCAGTGGTCGGCAACCGGTGCCGAACGGCGCCCCCTCGCCCACGAGTGGGGAGGCGGGCACACCGGCGGCGGATCGACGGAGTTCGAGGGCGGCCGTCACCAGCGCCGGATCGACCTGCTGACGGAGTACGAACGCACCGGCGAACCCGCCCGCGCTACCGGGGAATGACTGTCCAGGCCGTGAAACCGTGGTGCGCTCAGCCCGGCACGCCGTCCGCCGTCATGCGTGCTGGACGCCGCGCAGCAGCTCGCTGCCGGTCACGCCGGTAGCACAGAACAGGATGTTCTCCCCCCGCACCAGATCGCCGGTGTGGAGCACCCGATCGGGGCTCAGGCGGACCTGCAGCGCCCCGCCGAGGCAGGCCAGCGCGGCCGCGGCGAGGACCGCCCCGGCCGCTCCCCCGCTGCCCAGCAGCACGTCGATCGGGCCTTCGGGACGCGCCACGGCGATCGCGCCCGCGGCGCGGATCTCGTGCACGAGCTGCCGGTGGCGCGGCCGGTCGAGCACGCCGACGACGACGTCCGCCACCCGGACGTCCTTCGCCGCCGCGACCGCGCGCAGGTTCTCCGCGACCGGGCGGGTGATGTCGACGACCTCGGCGCAGCCGGGCCCGACGGCCAGCTTGTCCACGACGGCACCCGGCGCCGGGTCGTACAGCGCGCCACGCTCGGCCACGGCGATCGTGGCGAGGGAGTCCGGCACGTCCCTGGCCGGCGACAGGGCACCGTCACCCGCGCTGACGCCGAGGTCGCACACCGGGCCATCGCCGAACCCGACCTCCTCGCCCCGGACCAGGAGCGACGTGTCGCGCGCGCCGATCACCACCGTGGCGCGCAGGGGAACCGACCGGAGGTGCTCGTGCATCGCGCCGAGGGCCGCGACCTTGCCACGGCCCGGCTCACCGCGCCCGACCCAGCGGCATTCGCCACCGCACGCCCGGACGCGAACCACCGGACCCGGACCCAATCCGCGGATCCGGCCACCCACGGCCGATCGGGCGCTCAGCGGGCCGCGGCGTTCGCCATCGCTCGCTCGGAGAGAACCCGCTGGGCGGCGGCCCGGTTGCCGTCCTCGCCCCGCCAGGCCTCCAGGGCCGGCCCGACGAGCGCCCGGCCGAAGGAGTAGGTGAGCTCCCACGGCAGCGGGGCGAGCTTCTGCATCGCCCCGATGTGCCGCGTCGCCACCTCCGGGTGCTGCCCACCGGACAGGAAAGCGATGCCCGGCACGGCCGCCGGCACGGTCTCCCGCAGCGCCTCCACGGTGGCCTTGGCGACGTCGGCCACGGTCGGCTGCTCGCCGCTGCCGGTTCCGGCGACGACCATGTTGGGCTTGAGGACGATGCCGTCGAGCTGCACCCGCATCAGGTCGAGCTCCTCGAACAGCGTCTCCAGCACCGCGGTCGTCACCTCCCGGCAGCGCGCCAGCGAGTGGTCGCCGTCCATCAGGACCTCGGGCTCGACGATGGGCACCAGCCCGCCTTCCTGGCAGAGGCCGGCGTACCGGGCCAGCGCGTGGATGTTCGCGTGCACCGCCCGATCCGACGGCGCGTCACCGCCGATCGTGATCACCGCGCGCCACTTCGCGAACGTCGCGCCGAGCCGCACGTACTCCGCGACGCGTTCACGCAGCCCGTCGAGCCCTTCGGTGATCTTCTCGGCCGGCGATCCCGCCAGCGGCTTCGCCCCGGTGTCGACCTTGATCCCGGTGAGGATCCCGATGTCGTCGAGATACCGCGGGAACGTGCGCCCGTCGGTCAGCTTCTGGTGGAACGTCTCGTCCGCGAGGATGACGCCGCTGATCGACTCGGAGAGCCGCGGAGTCGTGACGATCAGCTCCCGGTAGACCCGGCGGTTTTCCGCGGTCGGCTCGACGCCCACCTTCTCGAGCCGGGCGGACATCGTCGCGATGCTCTCGTCGGCGGCGAGGATGCCGCGCCGGTCGGACACCATGGTTCGCGCGATCTTGTTCAGGGCAGACACGGTCGTTGCTCCTCCTGCGTTCGGCGCCGGACGGTGCGGCGTGGTCAGGCGATCGACTCGTGGATGTCGGTCGTCAGGCTCGGTTTCCGCGGCAGCGCCCGCGTGCACGAGCCGGCTTCCCTCGGTTTCCGGCCCGGCACCAGGACGGGCACCGGCGAGCCCTTCGACGCGGCGATCTCCACCAGCTCTTCCGCGTACCCGGGAAGACCGCGGCGCTCGCTCCACGCCGCGTAGATGGGTTTGGCGGGCATCTCCTGGTCGACGGCCACCAGGTGCAGCCGCCCCTCCGCGAGTTCGGACCGCACGGTGGAGACGTTCAGCACGGTCACCCGCCGGCCGGTCGCGACCGCCTGCTTGATCGCGGTACTGGACGGGAACTCGACGTAGCTCTCCGGCGCGCCCGCGGAACCGAGCAGCTCGTCCGTGAACTCCCGCAGCCCGGAGCCGCGCTCGCGCAGCACCAGGGGCGCGGCCGCCAGCTCCGGCACGGTCAAGGGAGTGCTGCGCACGGCCCACGGGTGCCTCGACCCGACCACCACGGCCAGCTCGTCGTCGCAGATGTACCGGGTCACCAGGTCGTCGCGGAGCTGCCGCACCCCTAGGCCGCCGGCCTGGCACCAGCCGTCGATGAACGCGAGGTCGACGTGGCTCGCCCGGATCAGCTGACGCAGCGCGTCGACGCTCCCGGTCCGCACCTCGACCCTGGCCTCGCCGAACGAGAACCCGAGCCGGTTCAGCCACTCGGGGATCAGGTGCTCCGAGATCGCCGGGCTGCCCGCGACGCGGAGCCGTTTCGCTTCGGAAGACCTTGCCCCGGAACCGAACTCCAGCAGCTCCCGCGCCGCGTGCATCACGTTGCGGGCGTACTTCGCCAGCAGCTCACCGTCTTCGGTGAGCTTCGAGCCGGCGGGCGAGCGTTCCAGCAGCCGCAGCCCGAGCCGGCGTTCCATCGCGCTGATCCGGATACTGGCGGCCGGCTGGGAAAGGCTGTGCGCCTGCGCCGCCTTTCCCACGCTGCCGTGACTCTCGACCGACAGCAGCAGATCGAGGTCGGCGAGCTGAGGCATCTTGGACGGAAGAACCATGGTTTCACCCTCTCGCTCCGAACCTGCGACTCGCGGTACGGGAACGAGACTGACCGCGGCGCCGGGCACGGGTCAATCCGCCGGCGACGAACGCACCCGGCACGAGCACGAACGGTGTGCGCCGGGCCATTTGCGGGCCGGCTCGGCGCTCAACCGCCGGTGGTGCGGCTCCCGGTCCCTTTCGTGACACCGCCGGCGCCGTTCGTCCTCGGAGGACCGCCGCTCGTTCGGGCCGCCCGCAGGATGAGCAGCTCGGCCTGCTCTTCCTGAACGACCTTCCGCACGTCGGCGGCGAGCAGCTCGCGGCCCAGCAGCTGATCGGTGTCCGCCAGCACGCGCTGCTCGGCGCCGGTGAACCGGGGGTACAGCGCCCGGGCGAACTCGGGCGGCGCGCCGTCCGCCAGCGCGCGGAAGTAGCGATCCGCGTACGGGGTGAGCACCGCCTCCTGCCCGGCTGCCGGAACCCCGCCATGACGGCTTTCTTCTCCGCCAGCGAAAGGTCGTCGCCGAGCAAGGGCGTCCAGGCTTCTTCTTTCGCGGCCCTCGGTGGGACGCGCGGCTTCGACCGTCAAGGCGTTCCGCCAGCAGACCGTGTTCGCCGGCCTCGAGGACACCGACGAGAGCGCGTACCAGCACCAGCTGCCGGTCACTGCCCGGCGCCGCGCCGGCCAGCCGCTCGCGCACCCTGCCGGCCAGGACGCGACACGCCGGCGGATCCCCGTAGGTCCGCACCGCCGTGACCGAACGCTCCAAGAGCGTCTCCAGAACGCCGTCGCTCTCCCCCGGTCCGTGGGTGACGACGGCGGACGCGTACTCCCGGGCGGGCAGTCGCGCGTCGAGCACGTCGTCCCACAACGCCGCGCGCCGGGACCGCGGGTCCAGGCGGACCTTGACGTGGCACGCCGCGTCGGCGTTGGGCACCACCAGATCCGGGTCGGCGAACGCGACGGTCCGCAGGTTCAGCCGGCGAGGCGGGCCGGCCGGATCGGGCCGCTGCCGCACCCGGCCGTCGGCCCGGGACACCTCGACCGTGTCGACGCCGCCGCGCAGCAGCCATTCGGCCACCCAGCGGTCCATGTCCTCATCGGACACCCGCCGCAGCGCCGCCACGAAGTCGTCGAGGCTGGCGTTTCCCCACGCGTGCTCCCGCAGGTACGTCCGCACGCCGGCGAAGAAGGTCTCCCGGCCGAGGCGCTCGGCGAGGTCGGAGAGGACCGCTGCGCCTCTCTTGTAGACGATCGGGCCGAAGTTGACCCGCGCGGCATCGGTGTCGGCGGTCTCGACCCGGATCGCGTGGCCGGTGGGCAGCCGGTCGGCGTGCCGCGCCACCGGCAGTGCGTGGTGCACGTACGCGGTCCAGCCTTCCGCGAACCGCGTCACCTCGGGCTGCGCGACGACCGACATCAGCTCGGCGAACGCCTCGTTCAGCCACAGGTCGTCCCACCAGCGCATCGTCACGTAGTCGCCGAACCACATGTGCGCCATCTCGTGCAGCAGCACCTCGGCCCGCCGTCGCCGCTTCTCCTCGGTGACGCGCTGCCGGAAGAGGAACCGCTCGTTGAGCGTCACGCAGCCCGGGTGCTCCATGCGGCCGAACGCGTACTCGGGCGCGAAGACGTGGTCGTACTTGGCGAACGGGTACGGAATGGCGAACAGCCGGCTGTAGAAGTCGAGGCCGCGGGAGACCACGTCGAAGATCTCGGGTGCGTCGCCGGTGAGCCCGTCGAAGTCGGTGTTGGCGACCACCACCCAGTGGTCTTCGGCGGTGACGGTCAGCTCGACCGGCGCCTTCAGGTCGGGCTGGTCGAAGCAGGCGAACACCCGGTGCGCCGCGAAGGGCTCGAACTCGGTGTGCAGGTAGGCCTGCCCGTCGAGCGGGTCGCGGAACCGGTGCAGCCCCTCGCCGGTGCGCGAATACGGCGCGGAAGCGGTCACCCGGACCGTGTTCGCGCCCGGCCGGACGTCGAGCCGGACGCGCGTCCCGTCGTGCGCGTCCGGCACCCCGGAACCGTTGCACGTGACCGATTCGACCTCGCCCGCGAAGTCGAGGAAGACGTCGGCGTCGCCGGTCCGCGCCGTGAACCGGACCACCGTGGTCGTCGCGAACTCCCGCTCCCCCGCGGTCAGGTCGAGCTCCACCGCGTACTCGACGTCCGAGACCTCGGCCGACCGCGCCACCGCCTCGGCCCGCGTCAGGGTCATCGTCCGCGGGCCGGCACCGTCGGTCGGCGGTGGACGAGCCGGCCTCCGGCCGCGTCCTCCTGGTTGGCCCGGACGAGCGCGTCCCGCACCAGGTGGTGGTCCGGCGAGTGCCGGCACACCGGGTCGGTGCGGCCCGCGTCGCCGGTCAGCGCGAAGGCCTGGCACCGGCAGCCGCCGAAGTCCAGCTCCTTGCGCGGGCAGCCGCGGCACGGGTCGGGCATCCAGTCCGTGCCCCGGTACGCCTCGAACGCGGGTGACTTCGCCCAGATCCACGCGAGGTCGTGGTCGCGCACCGAGGCGAACTCCATCGTCGTGATCTCCGCGGCGACCGGGCACGGGTAGACCACCCCGTCCGGGGCGACGGTCAGCGCGTTCCGCGCCCAGCCGCCCATGCACGGCTTGGGGTAGGGCTCGTAGTAGTCCGGGAGGATCCAGAGCAGCTCCAGCCGCTCGGCCAGCTCGGCCTTGCGGCGTTCGTAGACGCCGACCGCCGCGTCCAGCTGGGTCTTGCTCGGCATCAGCGGCTCGCGGTTGCGCAGTGCCCAGCCGTAGTACTGGGCGTTGGCGAGCTCCAGCCGTTCGGCACCCCACCGCACGCAGACTTCGATGATCGCGTCCAGCCGGTCCAGGTTCAGCCGGTGCAGGACGACGTTCATGTTCAGCGGCAGCCCGGCGTCGCGGATGATGCGCGCGGCCGCTTCCTTCTTGTCGAACCGCTTGCTCGCCGCGACCAGGTCGGTCGACTCGGCGGCGTCGCCCTGGATGCTCAGCTGGGCGCTGTTGAGCCCCGCCGCGACGAGCGACTCCGCCCGTTTCTCCGTTAGCCCGAGGCCGCTGGTGATCAGGTTCGTGTACAGGCCGAGGCGGCGGCACTCGGCGACGAGCGTCTCCAGGTCGCCGCGGACGAGGGGTTCCCCGCCGGAGAAGTGGACCTGCACGACACCGAGCTCGGCCCCTTGCCCGATCACCCGTACCCAGTCGCCGGTGGTGAGCTCGTCCTGCCGCTCGATCAGCGCCAGCGGGTTCGAGCAGTAGACGCAGTGCAACGGGCACCGGTGGGTGACCTCGGCCAGCAGGCCGTAGGGCCGCGGCGTGCCGGTCATTTGACCACCACCCAGCCCCGGCCGCTGGCGTCCTCGAGGAACGACATGACGTCGTTGGTGAGATCGGTCGCCTCGAAGTCGCGCTCGAGCTGGTCGACCAGCTGCCGCACGGTCCGGCTGCCGTCGCACAGGCCCAGGATCGCCGCGCCGGACTTGTTCAGCAGCACGACCCGTTCGGGCAGCAGGAGCAGCTCCACGTCGCGGACGCTGTCGTGCTTGAGCATCGCCTTGGTCGCCAGCCGCGGGGTGGCGGTCAGGTCTCCGGTGTCCATCACGAGCTCTTGCCGTACGCGAGCTCGACGGCGTCGAGCAGGCTCCAGAGGACGTCGCACTTGAACTCCAGCGCCCGTGCGCACGCGTCCTGCTCGTCCCGGGACGTCGCGTGGTCGAGCACCAGCTCGAGCAGGTGCGCGATGTCCTTGGGCTGCTGGGTGAGCCGCGCCCGGAAGTACTCCAGGCCGGCCGGCGCGATCCACGGGTAGTGGTGCTCGACGTCGGTGATCCGCCGGCTGAGCAGGTCCGGCGCGAACAGCTCGGTCAGCGCCGACGCCACGGACTCCAGCCACGGCTTCCGGCGGCAGAAGTCCACATAGGCGTCGACGGCGAACCGCACGCCGGGCAGCACCGTGTCGTCGTCGAACAGTTCTTCGCGCGTCAGGCCGACGGCCTCGCCGAGCCGGACCCACTTTTCGAGGCCGCCTTCGTCCCCGGTCCGCCCGTCGTGGTCGATGATGCGCTGGATCCACCGGCGCCGGTCGTCCCGGCCGGGCAGCTTGGTCAGGATGAACGCGTCCTTCACCGGCAGGTTCACCTGGTAGTAGAAGCGGTTCCGCACCCACCCGCGGAACTCCGCTTCGGTCAGCGAGCCCGCGTGCATCCGTTCGTTGAACGGGTGCAGATGGTGGTACCGCTTTTCTCCGATCGACCGCAGGCGCGCTTCGAACTCTTCCGCGGACCAGGCGTTCACACTTCCACCTCCAAGCCGGCTCGTCCGACCTCGATGCCCAGCCCCGTCAGCCACTGCCGTTCCGGGGACTCTTCGTCGAGGATCGGGTTGGTGTTGTTGATGTGCGTGTAGATCTTCCGCTTCGCGCCGAGGGCGGCCAGCGGGCGAGCGGAGCCGTCGGCGCCACCGACGGGCAGGTGCCCCATCGAGCGTCCGGTCCGGTTTCCCGCGCCCTGGCACGACATTTCGTCGTCCGTCCAGAACGTGCCGTCCAGGAAGACGCAGTCGGCCGACGCCACCTGCGCGGCGAACTTCCCGTCCCACCGGGGCAGCGTCGGCGCGTAGACCACGGTTCCGCCCGTCACCTTGTCTTCCAGGCGGAAGCCCACTTCCCACTCCGGGGCGGAGGGGGGCGAAGGCCGTGACCGCCCGACGTAGCGCGGCGGTTTGGCCCCGGTCGGGAAGGCGGTCACGCGTAACCGGTCGTCCAGGTCCAGGGGCGTGCCGGTGCCGAGCGGGGACCAGGAGATGTCCGCGTAGTCGCTCAGCAGCTCCCGGACCGGGAAGGACGAGGTCAGCGCTTCGAGCACGGGAGGCGTCCCGTACACCGTCAGCGCCGACCCCTCACGCAGCACCAGCAGGCCGATCGTGTGGTCGAACTCCGCGTCCGTCAGGAGCACACCGGCCACCGGTGTTTCGCGGATCCCCGGGCCCGGGTGCAGCGACGGATCCGCCGCGATCTGGTGGTGGACGTCCGGGGTCGCGTTCAGCAGGAACCACCGCTCGCCGTCTCCGGAGACCGCGAGCCCGGCGTGGGTCGTCGCGGCTTCGGGTTTCGCGCGGGCCTTCCGGCAGCCGCCGCAGGCGCAGTTCCACTGCGGATAGCCGCCCCCGGCCGCGACTCCGAGACAGTGCACGAACATGTCGCGTCCTCCCGGCTCGTTTTCCTCCCACCACCTTCTGGGCCGGCGCCGGCCCTGGCAACCGGTCCCGAACGACCGGCACCGGATCACGGACGAACGGCGACGGTCCCGGCACGAGCGGTCCGCCCCTCGGAAGGGGTTATCCGGTGTGCGCATTGGGGGATAGCGGTTTCGCATGTGCCGGTGTGTTGCCGCGCACCGGATGAGCGGGTGATGGTTGGCGGACTCGACCGATCACACAGCGATGAGGAGAATGTCGTGCAGTTGCAGGTGGCGTTGGACGTACTGGACCTTCCCGCGGCGTTGACCCTGGCCAACCAGGTCGCCGACCACGTCGACATCCTCGAACTCGGCACCCCCCTGGTGAAATCGGCCGGGATCAGTGCGGTGAGCGCGATCAAGGCCGCCCACCCGGACAAGCTGGTGTTCGCCGACCTCAAAACCGCCGACGCGGGTGAGCTGGAAGCCGCGCTGGCGTTCGAAGCCGGGGCGGATCTGGTCACGGTGATGGGGTCGGTCGATGACGACACCATCCGCGGTGCCGTCGCCGCCGGGCGCAAGTACGGCAGGCAGGTCGTGGCGGACATGATCGGGGTCGTCGACGGACGCGTCGCCCGGATCCGCGAAGTCGCGAAGCTGGGTGTGGCGTTCGTGGAGATCCACGCCGGTCTCGACGAACAGGCCCGTCCCGGGTATTCGATCGCGCAGCTGCTGGAAGACGGCCGGCTCGCCGGAGTCCCGTTTTCCATCGCCGGTGGGGTGAAGGCCGACACGATCGGATCGGTGCGGGACGCGGGAGCGGTGGTCGCGGTCGCGGGCGGGGCGATCTACAACGCCACCGATCCCGCCGCCGCGGCGGCCGAGCTGAAGAAGCACGCCACCCGCTGACCCCGCCCCACGACCCGGAAGGAGTCGGTGTGGAAGCCCGGAAATCAGCCACCCGCGACACCTACAGCTCCCTGATGCTGCAGGCCGCCGGAGTGATCCGGTTGCGCTACGTGGAATGCACCCAGGACACCGGCCTGTCCCCCGCCGCGGCGAACGAGCTGGCGGACGTCTTCGAGAGCGTCGCCCACGGGGATCCCGCCTTCGACCAGGTCGATCCGAAGGAGGCGATCGCGCTGGCGAACCGCCTGCTCGACGACGACCACCCCGAGCTCTCGGGGATGTGGCCCGGGATCCGCTGAATGCGCAAAGGATCGATCGCAGCTCGACGAGGAGTAGACGATGACCACTGACGTCGCCACCGAAGCCCCCGCCCGATCGGCACCCGCGGGTGACCCCGCGCTGATCGGCGTACCCACCTTCATCGTCGGCGCGACCGCGCTCGGCCTGGTGCTGACCGGGTACGTCCCGGCGGCCGCCGCCGGTGCGTCGATCGCGATCATCCTGCCCGCGACCGGGGTCGGCCAGCTCGTCGCCGCGGTGTGGGCGGCCGCACTGGGCGAGAGCGCCGTCGCCGCCGTGTTCGGGGTGTTCGCCGGGTTCTGGCTCAGCTACGCGGCTTTGGTGCTCGGCCTGATCCACGGCTGGTTCGGCATCTCCCCCGACGCGGCGGTCGCGACGCAGGGCCTGTTCCTGATCGCCTGGCTGGTCACGATCGGCTTGCTGACCCTGACCACCCTGCGGCTGCCCGCCGCGTTCACGGTCCTGTTCGCACTGGTCGACCTCGCGCTCGCGCTGGTGCTGTACGGCACGGTGACCACCTCCACGGCGGCGACCACCGCGGGCGGGTACGCGGTGTTCGCGTTCACCGCGGTCGGGGTGTACCTGTTCGCCGGCGCGGTCTCCGCCGCGACGGGCGGCAAGCCGCTGCCGCTGGGCCGTCCGGTGCTCAACTGACGTGACGCCGGGGTGGGCGTCGCTCCCGGGCGCCCACCCGGCGTCCGCCGCGACGGGCGGCAAGCCGCTGCCGCTGGGCCGTCCGGTGCTGAACTGACGGGACCCCGGGTGGGCGCGCTCGAACGTCCACCCGGTGTCAGCCCGCCGAGGTCCGGATGCCGGCCAGGCGGGCCGCCGCGGCGAAGCCGTCGTCGGTGCCGGGCCAGTGGGCGCGCACGGCTTCGAGCCCCGCTCGGCGGACCACTCCGCGCAGGACGGCGGTCGCGATGATGGCGTCGTCGGCGTGGCCGAGCACCGGGATGAAGTCGGGGATCAGGTCGATGGGCAGCGCCAGGTAGACCAGCAGCAGGCCGAGCCGGATCCGGATGCCGCGGGGCAGCGTGGGGTCCGCGGCCAGGCGGCGGATGAGCCTCAGCACGTCGGGCAGCAGCCCGCAGGGCCTCCCGCAGGAGACCGCCCCGGGGCCGGACGAGGACGAGCGCGACGATCAGCGCGAGCCACGCCAGCACGAGCGCGACGCCGGCGCCGATCAGCAGGTCGCCCCAGAACGAGCCGGTCACCGCTCTTCCACCGCGCGGAGCCGGGGCGCCGGACGGTCGGGCGCTTCGGCGTGGAGGGCGGCTTCTTCGAAGTCGGCGAGTTCGGCCGCGGCCTCGTCGACGGCGTCCCGCGCGTCCTGGCCGCCCGGTGCGGCGAAGTAGTCGCGGGCGGCGATCTTGTCCATCCAGCTCCGGAACCGGTGCAGGTCGGCCTCGGACTCCTCGACCTCGGCGTAGGTGACGTTGCCGCGGGCCCGTTCGTCGGCGAGCTCCCGGCGCAGCGCGGGCAGCCGTTCGAGGACTTCGTTGTACTCGACGTCGCGGGCGGCGTTGAGCTCGGCGATCACGCCGTCCTCCTCCGCCGGGTCGGTGAAGGTCATCGCCAGTACCCGCGCGGTGCCGCCCTGGTGGCGCACCCGGTCGACCAGGCGGCGGATCTCCCGCACCACCTCGGTCCGCGCGGGCAGCAGGCACACCGACTGCTGCAGGTAGAGCGCGCCGAGGGAGCGGAGCTTGCGCCAGACCTGCACCCGCAGCGAATCGGGCGCGCCGGCGGTCGACACGCTGATCACCAGCCAGCCGTGGTCACGCGGTTCGATACTCACGGCCCCATGTTACGTCCGTAACATCAGGCTGGTCCAGCCGTAACCAGACGCCGGGCCAGCGCATACCCGCGGGAGAGCGTCTCGATCGGCAGCGGTTGCGTGGCGAGGACACCCTCGTGCAGCAGGAGCAGCTGGGTGGCGAGAACGGCGGGGCTCGGGCAGCGCGCGGCGGTGGCGAGCTTTTCGAACAGGGCGAGCAGCCAGCGCTTCTGGTCCGCCGCGACCCGGTGCGCGGGGTGCGCGGGATCCGGGAGCTCGGCCAGCGCGTTGACGAAGGCGCACCCGCGATCGTTGGTCTCGCTCCAGATCCGCAGGGCCTCGAAGGGCGCCGTGACGGCCTCGACGGGGTCGCCGCAAGCGTCCACAGTGGACTGGACGAGCGACCGCCAGCGCCGGTCACGCTCTTCGAGATAGGCCGTGACGAGGTGGTCCTTCGACCCGAACTGGTTGTAGAGGGTCCGTTTCGTCACGCCCGAGTGCTCGGCGATCAGGTCGACGCCGACCGCCGTGATCCCGCGGTTGTAGAACAGTTCTTCGGCGGCTTCGACGACGCGGCGGCCCGCCGCCGTCCGGTGTCGCGGATCTGGCACCCGGCGCTCCTTTACTGATCGGTGTACCGTGGTCGAAGTTCACAGAACAGTATATCTATTAAGGCGGTGACGGGAGCATGCGCGCTGCGCGGATCGCGAAGCACGGCGGACCCGAGGTGATCGAGCTGGTGGAGGTGGCCGTACCGGCCCCCGGGCCGGGCGACGTGCTGGTCCAGGTCAGCGCGGCGGCGCTGAACAACACCGACCTGTGGACCCGCGAAGGCGCCTACGGCCGCCCCGGGGACCCGTCGGCCCTGTCGGGCTGGCGAGGGCCGATCGGCTTCCCGCGCATCCAGGGTGCCGACGTCGCCGGCCGCGTGGTGGCGACCGGTGACGGCGGCGACGAGCGCCTCCTCGGCCGCCGCGTCCTGGTCGACCCCGCGATCTACGACGGCGAAGGGCCGGACGCGAACCCGGTGGGCCTGATGGGAAGCGAGCGCGACGGCGGGTACGCCGAGTACGTGACGGCGCCCGCCGGGCGCGTCCACGACGTGACGGAGTCACCGCTCACGGACGACCAGCTCGCGACGCTGCCGACCGCATACGGCACGGCGCTGGGCATGATCGAGCGTGCCCGGCTCCGGTCGGGCGAGACCGTGCTGGTCTCGGGCGCGTCCGGCGGGGTCGGCCTGGCCCTGATCCAGCTCGCCCGCGCCCGCGGCGCGAAGGTGCTCGCCATCAGCAGCGGACCCAAGATCGACGCGGTGCGCGAGGCCGGCGCGCACACCGTCGTGGACCGGGCCGGGGACATCGCCGGCCAGGTCCGCGCCGCCGCCCCGGAGGGGGTCGACGTCGGGCTCGACGTCGTGGCCGGAGCCCTGGTGAGCGCCGGGCTGCCGTTGCTGCGCGAAGGCGGCCGGTGGGTGATCGCGGGCGCGCTGGGCGGGTACGACGTGTCCTTCGACGTCCGCCGGCTCTACCTGCACAACGCGCAGGTGATCGGGTCCGCCATGCACACTCCCGCGCACTTCGCCCTGCTCGTGGACCTGGCCCGGCGGGCCGAGATCGAGCCCGTCGTCGCCGCGACGTTCCCCCTGTCCGAAGCGGCTCGGGCGCAAGAACAGCTGGCCCGGCGGGAGCACGTGGGGAAGATCGTCCTCCACCCGCGGTGAGCCTCGGCTCCTCACTCGCGGCACCGCGGGGCGGCGCCGACGTTGAACCTCGCCATCAGCTCGGCGAAGGTGCGGATGTCGTAGTCATCGGGAAGGAGACCCTTTCGGAGGAAGAATGCGTACCGGTGTTCCGCCCGCCGGATCACCGTGGGCGGGACACCGGCCGGGTCGGTCAGCGGCCGTACGCTTCGAGCAGCCGCAACCAGACTTCGCTGACCGTCGGAAAAGCCGGGACCGCGTGCCACAGACGGTCCAGCGGAACCTCCCCCGCGACGGCGATCGTCGCCGCGTGCAGCATTTCCGCCACGTCCGGGCCGGCGAGGGTGAAGCCCACGATCACCCGGCGGTCCTCGTCCACGACCATCCGGGCGTGCCCGCGGTACCCCTCGGCGTGCACGGCGGATCCGGCCGTGGCGGCCAGGTCGTGGTCGACGACGCGGATGCGCAGCCCGGCGGCTTCCGCGGCGGCCGCGGTCAGGCCCACCGAGGCGATCTCCGGATCGGTGAAGACCACCTGTGGCACCGCGCGTTCGTCGGCGGTCGCCACGTGCCGGCCCCAGTCGCCGTCGTCGACCGCTTCGTCCTTGGCGCGCGCGACGATGGCGTCACCCACCGCGCGGGCCTGGTACTTGCCTTGGTGCGTCAGCAGAACACGCCGGTTGACGTCGCCGGCGGCGTACAGCCACCCGCCCTCGACGCCGTCGGCCCGCAGGGTGGCGTCGACCGTGAGCCAGGCACCCGGCTTCAGGCCGACGGTCTCCAGGCCGAGGTCCGCGGTGTTCGGTGTGCGGCCGATCGCGACGAGCAGCTCGTCGGCGTCGACCTGCTCGCCGTCGGTGAGCGTGATCGACACCGTGCCGTCGTCGGTGCGCTTGACCGACGCGGCCTCGGCGCCGATGCGGACCGAAACCCCCTTGTCCCGCAACGACTCCGTGACCAGCTCGCCGACGAACGGCTCCGCGAGGTGCAGCACGCCGTCGCGGGCCAGCATCGTCACCGACGAGCCCAGCTCGGCGAACACGGTGGCCATCTCCGAGGCGACCACCCCGCCGCCGATGACGGCGAGCCGGCCGGGAACCTCCTTCGCCGCCACGGTTTCGCGGCTGGTCCACGGCGCGGCCTCGCGGAGGCCTTCGATGTCCGGGACCAGCGCGCCGCTGCCGGTGGCGACGACGACGGCGTGCCGCGCGGTCAGCGTCGTGGTGGTGCCGTCGGCACCGGTCACCTCGACCACCTTGGCCGCGCTGATGCGGCCGTGGCCGCGGACCAGCGTGATGCCCGCCGACTCGAGCCAGGACACCTGGCCCTCGTCGTTCCAGTGCGAGGCGAAGGAGTCGCGCCGGGCGAGCACCGCCGCCACGTCCAGCTCACCCGTGACGGCTTCCCGGGCGCCGGGCACCCGCCGGGCCGCGCGGAGAGCCGCTCCGCTGCGCAGCAGGGCCTTGGTCGGCATGCAGGCCCAGTAGGAGCACTCGCCCCCGACCAGCTCCCGCTCGACGATCGCGGCGGTCAGCCCGCCCTGGACCACCCGGTCGGCCACGTTCTCCCCGACCGGGCCCGCGCCGAGGACGACGACGTCGTAGGTGGTCACGTCAGTTCCCCCGGGCGGCACGGCCGAGCCGGATCGCCGAGACGAGGAAGAAGATGCCGCCGAGGACCGCGTACCCGGCCACATTGGTCAGCGCCGGGTTCGGCGCCGTGGCACCGATGATGAAGTTCGCCCCGGCGAGCACCGAGATGCCGCCGCTGAGGATCATCGGCCACTGGCCGCCCATCTTGCGGCGGCTGACGGCGACGATCAGCTGGATCAGCCCGGCGACGATCGCCCAGGCGCCCCACACCCGCAGGACCCCCGGCACCCCGGAGGCACTGGCGATTCCCAGGCCGATGGCGGCCAGCAGGCTGATCGCGATGTTCACGTACAGGCCGCGCGCCGTCCCGGTGGCGCGGGAGGAACGGGAGTCCACCACGGCCGCCGCGACGTCGAACAGCGGGTAGACGATCACCAGGGTGATGCCGAGCGGCCCGAGCTGCGCCTTGGTGACGAACAGCAGGGCCGCCCAGACGATGGCGAACCCGAACCGCACGAAGTAGAGCCGGCGCAGCGCCGGGGCGATTCCCGCGGTGGCGGGTGAGTCGACGGTGGTCACGATGATCCTCTCGAGGCAGTGGTGAACGCTCGGAACAAGACCGAACGTTCTATCTCAATTCAGCATGGCGGCCGGCTCACGCACTGTCAAGACAGAACGTTCTATCCGAAGTCTTACGTCAGGCCCAGCGCCGGTATTCGTCGGCCGGCAGCGGGTGATCCACCGGCACGACACGGGAGTCGACCGCGGTCAGGCACCCGGGACAGCACCACTGCCGGAACACGATCTCGGCGTCGACGTACTCCAAAGGGTCGTGCCAGATGTGCGGACCCGCTTCGGTCGGCGCGGTGTCCCGGCGGGCCAGCGCCGCGACGAACGCGCCCCCGGCCAGCGGCCCGATCTCGGTTCCACAGTGGACACACGCCACCACGCCGCTCTCCAGCACCGCGAGGTTGTCGTCGAGGCGGCGCTCCCAGGTCAGGTCCGGCGGGCCGATCGGGACGAGGGCAGTACCGGCCAGCCCGGCACCGGACGCACGCCGGCGACGCAGCTTCTCGCGCGCCTCGCCGGTCGCGGCCACGTCCACCGCACCGGAGCGGAGCACGACGCCGTAGACGTCCCGGGCGGCATCGGCCGACACCCGTACTTGCGAGACGTCTTCGCGGACGCTCTCGGGCGAGCGCAGCAGCGGGTCGCCGTACCCGCCGCCTGCCTGCCAGTGCAGGTAGAGCGCGTCACCGGGACCGAGGTCCGACTCCCCCTCGCACGGCAGCACCTCGATCTCCCCGCCCAGCTCGCCCAGGTGGGCGGGGATGGTGACCGCCTGGGCGAGCTGGGGTTCACGGACGCCGCGCACGACCAGGTCGAGCTGCGAGTTGCCCGGATAGCCGCCGGCCAGGCCGACGTTCTGGTTCGCGACCTTGCCGGTGCCGGAGACGACCAGGGACAGGGTCCCCGTCTGGTCGGGGTGCTGGACGTAGCAGACCGAGCCGCTCATCCCGCCCCGCTGCCGCCCCGGCCCGCCGGAGTCGGTCTGCTCGCGACGCCACAGTGCGACGAGCGGGTACAGGTACTCGGTCATCTCGACGTCCGGCGCCCGCGCGGCGGGTATGATCAACCGGCCGCCGGTGTCGACGCCGTCGTGGTACACCTGCGCGCCGTAGCCGCCGGCCATGACGTCGAAGATGGGTGACACGAAGCCTTTGCTGCCACCACCTCGAACGTCCACACCGGACACCACGCAGAGGTCGGTGGTGCCGTTGCAGATGGACTGCACATCGGTGCGGTGCTCGGGCTCGGCGTCCAGCATCTTGGCGAGGACCTCGGCGACCAGGTTGCCCGATCCCCAGGCCGGCCCGAAGGGGCCTTTGCCCACCGCGGCCGGGAAGGACGCGTTGGTGATGGTGTCCTCGTCGGTGATGATCTCGAAGCAGCGCATCAGCCCGCCGGCCGCCCACGGGATGTCCCCGGCCAGCAGCGGCAGCATCGTGAACACGATCCCGGCCCGCAGGCCCGGGTACGGGCAGTTGATGATGCCGGTCTGCCCGGCGGTCCCGCGGAAGTCGAAGACGAGCTTGTCCGCTTCCTTGGTCATCGCGACCTTGATGGCGTGCAGGCCGCGGTCGCCGGTCCCGGACTGTTCCTGGTAACCGACCGCGCTCCAGGTCCCGTCGGGCAGGGTCGCGAGCTTGGCCCGCAGCCGGCGTTCGGCGTCGTCCATCATCCGGCGCATCACGGACTTGACGGTGTCGGCGCCGTACTTGGTGATGAGCCGCAGGATCTGCTCGGCCGCGTTCTTGTTCGCGGCGATCTTCGCGCGCAGGTCGAGGCCCACCAGGTGCGGGAGCCGCGAGCGGCGGACCCAGGCCTCGGCGACGTCACGCTGCAGCACGCCGTCGCGCACGACCTTCAGCGGCGGCGTCGGGACGGCCTCGCCGAAGACGTCCTGCGCGGACGGGCTGAAGGAGCCCGGTCGCGGCCCGCCCAGGTCGACCTGGTGGGCGATGGCCGTCGTCCAGCCGAAGAGCTTGCCGTCGTGGAAGATCGGCGCCAGGATCGCCGCGTCGTTCTGGTGCAGGCCACCGCCGATCCACGGGTCGTTGCACAGGAACATGTCGCCCTCGGCGATGCCGGGGTTCTCACTGCGGTGGCGCAAGGTCCAGGTGATGGCCAGGTCCATCGAGCCGATCAGGCCGACGTTGTACGTGCCGACCTGGACCTGCTCGCCGAGCTCGTCGCAGATGGAGAAGTTGAAGTCGTTGGACTCGGTGACGACGTGCGAGCCCGACATCCGCCGCAGCGTCTCCCCCATCTCCTGCGTGATCGCCCACAGCCGGTGCCGGACGACCTCGTAGGTCAACGCGTCGACGTCGCTGTTGTCCACTTGGTGCAACGGCAAGGTGGGCGAGATCTGCCGCAGCAGTTCCTCGCGGGGCATCGGGCGGCTGGTGAACTCGTCCGCCCCGGGGATTCGAGAAGTCATGATGTCCTCACTGGTCGCGCAGCACGAGGTTGCCGAGGTGGTCGACGCGGCCGGTGACCCCGGCCGGGACCACGACCACCGTGGTCGGGACGTCGACGATCGCGGGCCCGACGAGCTCGTGGCCCGCGCGCAGCCGTGCGTAGTCGTAGACGGGGGTCGGCACGAAGCCGCGCCGCGAGTCGAGGCAGACCGAGCGCTCGCCGAGCAGAGCCTCGCGCGGGTCGGGCCCGGCGGCCTCGGGGATGGCGGGCAGCGCGATCGGGAAGCCGAGGCCGGCCTTGGCGCGCACGCGGTAGGTGATCGCCTGCACGCCGGCCTCGCGGTACCCCGCACCGCTGCCGTTGATGCGCTCGTACTGCTCTTCGAAGCGCTCGAGGATCTCGTCGCCGGTGCGCTCGGTGAACTTCGCGTCCGGGACGGCGGTCGCGAGCTCGGTGACCTGCATCGAGTACCGCAGGTCGATCTCGCGGTGCAGCGACACGTCGTGGAACTTCACCTTCTGCCGGTCCAGCGCCCGCTGCAGGTCGGCCTCCAGCCGGGCGAAGTGGGCTTCCAGCACCGCGGGGCCGACCGGGAAGGACGACGGGTCGGACAGCTCCGCGCTCAACGCGACGTCGGAGGCGGCGAGCCCGTACGCCGAGAAGGCGGACGCGACCGGTCCGAGCGGCACGACGACCTCGCTCACGCCGAGGTCCTGGCAGTAGCCGGCGCAGTGCGCGGGTCCGGCACCGCCGAAGGCGTAGGCGACGAAGTCACGCGGGTCGTAGCCGGCCTGCACGACGGCCCGCCGCAGGAGGTCACCCGCCTGGGCGTTCTGCACCTCGTGGATGGCGATGGCGGCCTCTTCGACGGTGAGGCCGAGCGGCTCGGCGACGTGCTCGCGGATGGCTTCCCTGGCCAGGTCCAGCCGCAGTGGCTTGCGCCCGCCGAGCAGCCCGCGCTCGCTGAGGATGCCAAGCACGAGGTTGGCGTCGGTGTTCGTGGGCCGGGTGCCGCCGTTGCCGTAGCAGGCCGGGCCGGGGACGGCTTCCGCGCTCTGCGGGCCGAGCCGCAGGTTCCCGCCTTCGTCCACAGAGGCCAGTGCGCCCCCACCTGAACCGATGGTGTGCACGCGGATCGTCGCCGCGTTGATCGGGAACTGGTTCACGATCGAGCCGGGCGCCATGACCGGCTCGCCGTCGACGATCAGCCCGGCGAGGAACGTCGTGCCGCCGACGTCGGTGGTGATGACGTTGCGGTGGCCCAGCTGTTCGGCCAGGCGCATCCCGCCGATGACGCCGCCGGAGAGGACCGACCCGATCGTGGTGATGGCGTGCTCCGGCGCCCGGTCGGCGGTGATGGTGCCGCCCTCGCTCTGCATGACCAGCAGCGGCCCCTTCAGACCGCCCTCTTCCAGGTGCTTCTGCAGCGGGAGCAGGTAGGTGCGCAGCCGCGGCCCCACCTGGGCGTTCATGATCGTCGTGGAGGTCCGCGCGAACTCGCGGATGCGGGGACTGACCTCCGAGGAGAGCGTGACGTACAGGTCCGGCGCGATCTCGTGGACCAGCTCCCGCACGCGCTGCTCGTGGACGCCGTTCTTGAACGACCACAGCAGGCAGACGGCGATCGCCTCGACACCCTGGTCCACCAGGGACTGGGCGACGCGGCGGACCTCGTCTTCGTCCAGAGGCACCAGAATCTTCCCGGCGTGGTCGATCCGCTCGGTGACCTCCAGCGCCCGGTTCTTGGGGATCAGCGGCGCGGGCTTGCGCTGCCGGAGCGTGTCCTGGATCTCGTGGGCCGACCGGCCGAGGGTGCGGCCTTCGGCGTTCATGATGTAGATCGCGTCCCGGTGGCCCTTGGTGGCGATCAGCCCGACGTCGGCGACCTGGCCCTGGACGAGCGCGTTGATCGACGCGGTCGTGCCGTGGGCGATGAAGTCGGTCTGCGACAGCAGTTCGCCGACCTCGACGCCGAGTTCGGCGGCGAGGTCCTCGATCGCGCGCATGACCCCGGCTTCGCGGTTCGGCGGAGTCGTCGGCGTCTTGGCGGAGACGAGCCGCCCGGCGCCGTCGGAGGCGACGGCGTCGGTGAACGTGCCGCCGACATCGATGCCCAGTGCGTATGGCATGTCCGTTCCTTACCGCTGGCGGGCGGCGACGCGCCCGGTGACTGTGTGGAGGAGCCGGTCGGCCCGGGCGTCCGCGCCGCCCATCCAGGCGACGTGCTGGTCCGGGCGCACGAGCAGCAGCCCGTCGGGGTACCGGCCGGGCAGGTCGACGACGGCGAGCGGGATCCCGAGGTCGCGGGCGGCGAGGGTCCACGGCGTCACGGCGACGCCGGGGTCCGTGCGGAGCAGGGTGAAGCCGGGGCCGAGGACGTCGAGCACGGAGCGGCCGTCGTCGAGCCAGGCGTGCGGCAGCCGGAAGCCCGGTCGCGCGCGGTCCTGGTGCTCGCCCATGGTGATCGCGGCCTGGTCCTCGCCGCCGACGACGAGCGGTGAACCCGCGTAGTGGTAACCGAAGCTGAAGCCGTCGGGTGAGTACCGGCGCGGCTCGGTGACCGCGAGCCGCTCGGCGAACTCGGCGCGGGCCCGCTCGCCGTCCGGGCCGTCGAGGTGGATGTCGGGCGAGACGTCGGCGAAGGACGTGCGGGCCTGGGCGCCCACCGCGGCGGCGAACTGCTCGCCGACCGGCTTGCGCTCGAGTTCGTAGGCGTCGAGCAGGTCCGGCGGGGCCCATCCGTGGTGGACCGCCGCCAGCATCCAGCCCAGCGTCGCCGCGTCCTGGATGCCGGCGTTCATGCCGAACCCGCCGACGGGGATCCAGATGTGGGCGGCGTCGCCGGCCAGGAACACCCGGCCGCCGCGGTAGCGCCCGGCGACGAGCTGCCGGCCGGTCCAGCGGACCACGCCGAGCACCTCGTGCTCGACGGGCCGGCCGACCGCCTCCCGCAGCAGCTGTTCGGGATCTTCGTTCTCGGTGTCGTGGCCGGGGGCGAAGGCGACGTGGTTGAGCCACAACGACTTCCCGTCGATGGCGATCAGCGACGCGATCCGGCGGCCGTAGGTCCAGTACGTCCAGGCGCGGTCGCGGGCGGCCAGCCGCCCCAGCTCGGACGAGCGGACGAAGGTGGACACGAACTGCTGGATCGCGTCGACGCCTTCGTACCGGATGCCCAGCTGACGGCGGACCGTGCTGTGCGCGCCGTCGCAGCCGACCACGTACGCGCAGCGCAGGGTGCGCTTCTCCCCCGCAGTCTCCACGACGGCCTCGACGTGGTCCTCGTGCTGCCGGAGCTCGACCAGCCGCGTACCGCGTTCGAAGGTCACCCCGGGCAGCTTGCTCGCGCGCCGCTCCAGGATGGGCTCGAGGTACAGCTGCGAAATCCGGTGCTGCGGCTCCGGTGTCGGCCAGCTTTCCTTGCCGGCCCCGGCCAGGACGTCGCGAGTGGACGGCAGGTCGAGGCGGAAGATGTCCTGGCCACTCAAGGTCGTCCGGTAGTGGATCGACGCCGGGTAGTCCTCGGGCAGCCCGGCGCGCCGGATCTCGTCGGCGAGCCCGAGCCGCCGGAAGATCTCCATCGACCGCGCGGACGTCGTGTTGCAGCGGGGGTTGACGGGCCGTTCGGCGGTCGCCTCGACGACGTGACAGGCCACCCCGCGCTGGGCCACGTCGATGGCGAGGGTCAGGCCGGCCGGGCCGGCGCCGACGATCAGGATGGCGGTCATGCGCTCAGGAACTCCCCTACCAGCTTGGTGAACTCGGCCGGCCGGTCGACGTGGATCCAGTGCCCGGCGCCGGCCACGACGTGCAGCCGGCCGTGCGGCAGGGCGGCGGCGAGACGTTCGGAGACCGCGACGGGCGAGACCCGGTCCCGTTCCCCGTGCAGGGCGAGCACCGGCGTCGTGATCCTGGCCGGGTCGACGGGTGGCGGGCCACCGGCCGCGGCGGCGAACATCGCGCGGAACGCTCCTTCCGCGGCGGGGCGCAGAGCCTTCCTCAGCCGGAGCTCGGCGAGGTCGTCCAAGAGTCCTTCGTGGACGCTCTCGTCGGCGACCAGGCGGCCGAGGGTGGCCCGCATGGACTCCTTGGTCGGGTTGTCGTAGAAGGGCACCGCCGCGGGCGGCGGCCCGGTCCCGGCCCCGCCCATGACGACCGCGCGCCCGACGCGGTGCGGCGCGACCGCCAGGAGGGCCAGCGCCGCGGCCCCGCCGGCGGCCGAGTTGCCGACGAGGTGCACGCGGTCCAGGCCGTGGCGGTCGAGCAGGTCCAGCACCTGCCGGGCCCGGGCGATCGCCCAGGCGTGCGGCCCCCGAAGCCCGGCGGTGCCGGCGATCTGCGTGCCGAACCCGAGCAGATCGGGGGCCAGGCACCGGAACTCGGCGGACAACCCGGACCGCACGCTCGCCCAGTTGCTCGCGGCGTCGACGCCCGGTCCGCCACCGTGCAGCAGCACCAGGGTGGGCACTTCAGGCCTCCTCTGTGGATCGTACGTCGGGTCGCCCGGTCATGCGTCGGCCACCGCGCTTTCGACGGACTGGGTCGACGCGCTCCGCGACGAGCGCCCGAACCGGGTGAGGAACAGGACCGCGAGGGCGCCGAGCACGCCCGGGATCGCGAACACCCGGTACATCGAGCCGGGCGCCCAGCCCGCCTGCAGCAGGAAGCCGGCGAGCAGCGGCGCCAGCACGGCACCGAGCCGGCTCACCGCCACTGCGAGGCCGAGGGCCGTCGCGCGGGCTTCGGGCGGGTAGAGGCTCGGGATGATGACCGTCATCCCGGAGACCGTCCCGTTGAGGAACAGCCCGACCAGCACTGCCACGACGAGCGCGGTGGCCAGCGTCCCGAGCGACACGGAGAAGAGGACCAGGGCGAGGGCCCCGATTCCGAAGTAGGCCGCGGTCAGCCGCCGGGTGCCGGCGCGGGCCGCCAGCAGTCCGAACAGGACCGCGCCGGTGACCCCGCCGAGGCTGAAGAGGACGCCGCCGCTGATGCCCTGCTGGCTGGACATGCCGGCCTTCAGCAGCAGGCTCGGCGTCCACGAGCTGGCGAAGTAGAACATCAGCTGCGCCGCGATGAACGCCACCCAGACCAGCGCCGTCCGGACGGCGTTCCCGCCGCGGAACAGGGCGTCCAGGGCCACTTTGCGCGAAGACGCGGGCACCGCGGGCAGGTCCGTTTCGGGGGCGCGGCCCATCGAGGCGAGGATCCGGTTGAGCTTCTCCAGCGCCTGACGCGGCCGCCGGGCGACGAGGTAGTCCATCGACTCGGGCAGGGCACGCAGTGCGACGGCGAAGAGGATCGCCGTGGCCACGCAGCCGAACACGAAGACCGAGCGCCAGCCGAACGCGCCGATCAGGACGCTCGACGCGATCCCGGCGATGACCGAGCCGAGGCCGTACCCGGTGGTGATCAGCGCGACCACCAGCCCGCGGCGCCGGTGGCTGGCGTATTCGGAGGTGAGCACGGGCAGGCTGGCCGCCATCGCGCCCACCGCCGCCCCGGTCACCAGCCGGCAGGCGAGCAGCTGGCCGAAGTCCTGCGCAGCGGCGGCGGCGAGCATGCCCAGCGACGCGAGGGCGAGACAGCCGAGCGTGAGCCGCCGTCGTCCGACGCGGTCGGCGAGCGGGGCCAGGAAGAGCCCGCCGATGGCCATGCCGGCCAGTCCCCCGCTGAGCAGCACCCCCACTCCCGACGGGGAAAGGCCCCATTCGCGGGTGATCGCCGGGCCGACGAAGGAGGTGACCAGGAGGTCGAACCCGTCGACCAGGTTGATCACGAGGCAGAGCGCGACCGCCCTCACCTGGGCGCGGCTCATCGGTGAGTTCTTCACCTGTTCGAGAACGTTCAAGGCAAACCTCGCTTCGTTGCGGCGGTCGGTCACGCCCCCGGGAAAAGCTCTGTATGTAGCGCTCACTCTACAACTTGGAGCACGCGTTGGCTATGCCCGAGTGCGTGACCGGTCGAGAGCGAAAGCGAAGCGGGTGAAGGACAACTGCCGCGGCGAAGGCGCGCGGGCTACTTCGCGGCGGTGCCGACGCGGAACTGCAGGATGCCGTCGACGCCCTGCAGGAAGATGTCGCAGACTTCCGCCGGGTCCGACAGGCAACCGGACACCATCGCGCCGTCCCGCAGCATCACGAAGTGCCGGCCCGCGAGCTCCGGCGGTGTCTCGCCGACCTGCGCGAGCAGGTCCGTGACGGTGCTACGGAACCACTCACGGTGAGCGAGAACGGCCTTGTGCACGGGGTGTTCGGGATCCGGGTACTCCGCCACCGCGTTGAGGAAGGCGCAGCCACGGAAGTGGGCCGACCGGATACCGTCGGTGATCGACTCGGCGATGGCCCGCAGGAGGTCGGCCGCCGGCAGGTCGGCGGCGAGGGCCTTGTCGACGCCCTCGCGCTCCATCTCGGAGACACCCTGCAGGTAAGCGAGGACCAGGTCTTCCTTACCGGGAAAGTGCCGGTACAGCGTGGCGCGCGTGACCTGCGCCTCCGCGACGATCCGGTCGATCCCCACGGAGTGCAGGCCCTCCGCGTAGAAGATCCGCGTCGCCGTCGCGAGCAGCCTCGACCGCGCTTCGGACACCTTGCCCCGTGTGCTGTGCTCCATCCGTTCGAGTCTAGCAGAGAGAACGGTCGGTATCTCCCCGCGAAGCCGGGGTCAGGAGGCGCTCCAGCCCCCGTCGAGGACCCGAAGGCTCACGACTTCGGCGAAGCGAAGGGGTTGGCGTCGGCGTGGTGGTGACCCCACTCGTCCGGGCGCCCGAAGTCGTGCGGGACCCAGTCGTCGCCCACTTCGATGCCGCCGCAGCCGATCTCCAGGTGGAACCCGCTGGGATTCCGCACGTAGAAGGAGATCGCCTTGTCGTTCATGTGCCTGCCGAGGCTGATCGAGATCGGCACGTCGTAGGCCTTGGCCCGGTCGTACGCCCGCCCGACGTCGTCGATCGAGCCGTGTTCGAGCTCGAGGTGGTGGATCGACGGCGTTTCGGCGTTCGCGAGCGCGATGCTGTGGTGCGTCCGGTTGCACCGGAAGAAGAACAGGCCGGGGGCGCGGTAGTCGGTGAGCTTGAACTCGAGCACGGACTCGTAGAGCTCGCGCAGCTCCGGCAGCTTCGGGCCGGCCAGCACGAAGTGCCCCAGGCCGGTGACGCCGGCCGGACGGTCGGCGCCGAGGCGCACCTTGGCCTCCCCGACCGCCAGCTCGACGCGGTACCCGACCGGGTCGGTGAACCAGCGCAGGTGGGTGGCGCCGCGCAGGTCCCGCTCGTCGGCGGACCCGTCCGCGACGGCGAACCCGGCGTCGGTCAAGCGTCCGGTCAGCCGGTCCAGCTCCGGGACGGAGTCGACGACCCAGCCCAGCTCGCGCGGTCTGTCCTCAGTGGACGGATGGAGCGCGAGGCGGTACTTGAACTCGTCGAGCTCGGCCAGCACGACCTCGGCCGTGCCGGACTTGGCGTGCGTGACGCCGATTCCCAGCGTGCGCCCGAGCAGTGCGGTCCACGCGTCGACGTCGGTGACGTCGAGCCCGACGTAGCCCAGCTTCCTGATGCCCACGGGTCATCCCTCCGCTGCCGCGGCGGCGCCGCCCCGCAGGAACTCGCGGACGATGTGGTTGAACTCGGGCGCCCGCTCGTACTGGACCCAGTGGCGAGAACGCGGCAGCACGCGCAGCTCCGCGTCGGGGATCCCCTCGAGGATCTTCGTCGCCCAGGCGAGGGGAACGGTCTGGTCCTCCCGCCCCCAGACGAGCAGCGTCGGGGCGGCGATGCGGCCCAGGTCGGGCGTCAGGTCGCCGAAGTCCGGCGGGATCGGCAGCTCGGGGTGGGCCCGGAGGCTCGACTCGTAGCGCTCGTCGATGAGCTCCTCGGTCGCCAGGGACTCGTCGAAGACCATCAGGCGCACGAACTCGGCCATGGCTTCGCGCGAAGGCTTTTCCGCGGCCATGTAGGCGAAAAGGTGCTCGAGCCCGACGGGCCAGGGCGGGGCGTCCGCCGGGAGGACCCCGCCCGGCGCCATGAGCACGAGCCGGTCCACGCGGTCCGGGTACCGCATCGCGATCCGCATGGCGACGGCGCCGCCGTAGGAGTTGCCGACCAGGTGCGCCCGCTCGATCCCGAGTGCCGTCATGGCTTCGCACACCCGGTCGGCGGCGTGGAAGATCAACGGCTCGGCGGACGCGGGCCGCGGGGACCGCCCCCAGCCGGGCAGGTCGACCACGACGTTGCGGTAGTCCTCGAACGCGGGCAGGTTGCCGCCGAAGTTGCTCATCCCCGTGGCGCCCGGCCCCGAGCCGTGCAGCCACACGACCGGGTGGCCCGAACCGGCCTCGGTGCAGGCCAGCCCCGCGTCACCGCCATCCAGAGTGCTCGTCACCGTGCCACCCCATTCGTTGTATGTATCGCTCACTATACAACGGGCGGCAGTGTTATCAAGGCCGGATCGGACGGCGGTGGTCTCGGCTAGCGCTTCCGCTTCGCGGCGCCGCGCCGCTGCTCCGCCAAGCCGCGGATCAAGGAGACGAACGGCGCGACCTGCGAGCTGTAGCTCAGGCCGTCGAAGCTGCTGGTCACCGAAAGCCCGTCCGTCAAGGCACGCCCCAGCACGGCCAGCTGCTGCACGAGAGCTTCGTTGTGCTTGCCGCCGTTCGGCGCGAAGACCGGCGTGAGCGCGTCCACCCAGGACGCGTGGGCGTAGTCGCGCACGCGGCGCACGGTCGCGTGGATGGCCTCGGCGTCCTTCTGCGGGCCGACGCTGATGGCGACCAGGAGCTGGAGGTAGTCCGGCCGCCGGTCGAGGGAGTCGCAGGCCGCCGAGAACCACGCCTCGAGACGTTCGAGCGGCGCGAGGTCGTCGAACGAGGACGGGTTGGGGAACAAGGCGTGCAGCTCTTCGAAGGTGCGCTCGAGGAGCGCCGCGAGAACGCCGAGCTTGTTCCCGAAGTGGTAGTAGATCGAGCTGGGCGGAAGGCCGGACTGCGCGGAGAGGTCCGAGATGGCCATGCCGTCGTAACCCTTTTCGCCGACGAGGGCACGAGCCGCGTTCAAGATGACCTCTCGGCTGCTCAGTCCGGCAGCAGCCGGCGCGGAGCCGGAATCCCTCACCATGCGGTCATGATAGGTCCGCGCCGGCGCCACTCCCCGGCCGGAGGGATGTTCCCGCGCGTCGCGTTCGAGTACGGGCACACGGCGTGGGCGGCGAGTGAACCGGCCGACGCGGCCGCGGTGGCGCGGCGTCAGGCGACCGGGACGAGCGGCGCGTCGAGGAGGCTCCGGTCACCGTCGATGCCGTGGGCCAGCGCCGCCGCCACGTCCTCGTGGGGCGTGCCCAGGCGGATCGCGCTGGCCTCCTCCAGCAGCCGGTACTGCTCCCCGCTCAGCTCGACCGCCAGCGCGTCGAGGTAACCCTCCAGGTGGGCCGGGGTGCGCGGGCCGACGATGGGGATCATCGACGTCCGCACCCGCGCGGCGCGCTGCCGCAGCCAGGCCAGGGCGACCTGGACCGGACCCGTCCCGATCTCCCCCGCGACGGCCAGCACCGCGTCCAGCACGGCGGAACCCCCGGCTTCCGTCGCCCGGCCGCTGAGCCTCCCCTGCTCGCCGTGGCGGTACTTGCCGGTCAGCAACCCGCCCGCCAGCGGCGAATACAGGACGACGCCGAGTCCGTGGGCCTGTGCCATCGGGAGGAGCTCCCGGTCCGCGGAGCGTTCGGCCAGGCTGTACTCGGTCTGGATGCCGGCGAGCGGCGGGTGCCCGCCCAGCTCCGACCGGACGGCGGCGCCCGCGACCCGCCAGGCCGGGAAGTTCGACAGTCCGCCGTAGCGGATCTTGCCCGCGCGGATCAGGTCCTCGAAGCCGGCCAGGATCTCCGCGGTCGGGGTCACGCCGTCCGGGAAGTGCGGCATGAAGACGTCCACGTAGCCGGTCTTCAACCGCCGCAGGCTTTCCTCCAGCGAACGGATCATCGTCTTGCGGCTGTTGCCGGTGGTCCCCGGCCGGACGCCGGCCTGCCTGCTCCCGCTGTACTTGGTGATCACGACGAACTCGTCGCGGTCGCGGCCGAGGAGCTCGCCCAGCACGGTTTCGGCCTCCCCGTTCTGGTAGACGTTCGAGACGTCGAACGTGGTGCCGCCGGCCGCGACGAAGGCCTCGAAGATCGCCTTGGCGCCCGGCAGGCCGGCGGCGGTGGGCGCCGACCCGAAGGTGGCGGTGCCCAGGACGTACTCCGAGACCCGCAGGCCGCTCTGTCGTCCGAATGTCCGGTAGCGCACGGATGTCTCCTCGAGGCACGGCGGTGGGGTATGGTTCGGACGTTAGCACAAAAAACGAATGGTCGTTCTTTATGCCGAGAGTCACGCAAGCCCACCTCGACGCCCGCCGTCAGCAGATCCTCGACGCGGCCCGCGCGCGCTTCGCCAGCCACGGCTTCGCCCGGACCTCCATGCCCGACCTCGTCGAGGCCTCCGGCCTGTCCATCGGGGCGATCTACCGGTACTTCAAGGGCAAGGACCAGATCGTCGCGGCCATCTGCGAGCAGTCCACCCAGGCGCTCCCCGCCGAGCTGACCGCCGAATCCACGGCCGGGTTCCTCCGCCACATCCGCACGATGGCGCGCGAGGAGGACCACGCCCGGCTGGTCGCGCAGATCTACGCCGAGGCCGCGGTCTCCCCACCGCTCGCCGCCGTCGTCCAGCGGCAGCTCGACGACCTGCGCACCGAGGTCGCCGCGCTCCTGCCCGGCCGAGAGCCGGCCGAAGCGGCGCGGATCGCCGAAGCGTTCGTGGCCCTGTGCCACGGCTACACCCAGCAGCTCGCCGTACGCGGCGACGTCGACCCGGCCCCCTTCACCGCGGCGCTCGTGGCGATCATCGGGTCCTGAACCTCGGGCCGGCGGCCAGTTCCGCGGCGCGGCGTCGGCCGGGGTGTTGGCGCGGTGCCCGCAGCGCCTCGACGACGTAGGCGCCGGGAGCCGCCGTCAGTCGGCGGAGAGTGCGAAACCGTGCAGGGACAGCGCGGAGGGCGCGGGCAGCCTCCCGTTCGCCGCGTCGGCGCGGAAGGCCTGGAGCAGGTACGCGACCAAGCGCCGGGACGCCGCCGCGTCGGCGGGCAACGCCGTCACCAGCCCGCCGTGGGCCAGGAACGCCACCGCGAGGTCCGAGAGCCGGAAGTCGGCCCGCAGCTCCCCCGCCGCCTGCGCCCGGCGGATCAGGGCCGCGAGCGCTCGTTCGGTCTGGCTTCGCGACCGGCTGTGGGCCGCCGCGGCGTCCGGGAAGGCCGCCATGAACGCGGCCGGGAAGCCCCGCTCCTCCCGCTGCAGCGCGCAGATCGTCTCGAACAGCCGCCGGAACCCGTGCCACGGGTCGGGATCGGCGATCGCGTCGGTGAAGGCTCGCGTGCACGTCTCCATCTGCCGCGTGAACGCGGCCCGCACCAACGCGTCGCGCGTCGGGAAGCGCCGGTACAACGTCGCGACGCCGACACCGGCGCGCCGGGCCACGGTCGCCATCGGGGCGTCGATCCCCCGCTCGGCGAAGACCGCGCGGGCGGCGACGAGGATGCGCTCCTGGTTGCGCCGCGCGTCCGCCCGCAGTTCGGTCGGGGCCGCTATCCGAGAAGGTGCTGCGGGCATTGTCTCTCACCTCGGCAGAAACGGATGATCTCGTCCATTTGCGAGTCTACGGTCACGGGCAAAGCCCCCTGACGAAGGTGAGAACGGTGACCGACCGCACGATGAAGGCAGTGCTCTTCGACCGCTACGGCGACCCCGACGTGCTCTACGTCGGCCAAGTTCCGCGGCCGGCCCCGGCACCGGGCGAGGTTTTGGTGCGGGTACGCGCTTTCAGCGTCAACGGCGGCGAGCTGGCGGCCCGCGCCGGAAAGCTCCGCCTCCTCACCGGGAAGAAGTTCCCCAAGCGAGTCGGGCTGGACTTCGCCGGCGAAGTCGCCGCACTCGGTGCCGGCACGACGGCGTTCGCGGTCGGCGACCGCGTGTGGGGCGTCCTGCCGCGCACAGCCGGCTTCGGCAGCGCCGCGGAGTACGTCACGGTGGCGGCCGATCGGGTCGGCCCGGCCCCCGGCGGGGCTGGACCTCGTGGACGCCGCGGCGCTGCCGGTGGCCACCACGGCGGTGACCGCGTTGCGGGACAAGGCCGCGCTGCGCCCCGGCGAACGGCTGCTCGTCCGGGGCGCGGCGGGCGGCGTCGGCAACGCCGCCGTCCAGCTCGGACACGCGTACGGCGCCGAGGTCACGGCCTTGGCGCGGGCCGCCAACCTCGACTTCGTCCGCGACCTCGGCGCCGCCGAGGCACTCGACCACCGGACCGTCGGGCCCGCGGAGCTGGGCCGGTTCGACGTCGTCCTGGACACCGCGGGCACCGACCTGGCGAGCTTCCGGCGGCTGCTGGCGCCGGGCGGGCGCATGGTCACCATCGCCTTCGACCTGACCAGAATCGTCACCTCGCTGGGCTCCATCGCGGCGAGCGCGGTGCACGGCCGCGCCCGGGTGCGCGCGTTCAGCGGCAATCCGAAGCGGCCGGAGTTCGACGACCTCGCCCGGCACGTCGCCGAGGGCAAGCTCGAGCCGGCGGTCCACAAGGTGTTCTCCCTGGCGGAGACAGCCGAAGCGCACCGGGCCCTGGAAGCCGGTGGCGTGCGGGGCAAGTACGTCGTCGAGGTGGGCTAGGCGATCAGTTCCGCGAAGCGCTCCGGGCTGACGTTCCCGCCGCTGATGAGCACGCCGACCCGTCCGGACACGGGCACCTGGCCACTGATCAGCGCGGCCAGGCCGGTCGCGCCGCTGGGCTCGAGGACGAGCTTGAGCCGCTCGAAGGCGAAGCGCATCGCCTCCCGGACGGCGTCGTCGGAGACCAGCGCGATGTCGTCGACCAGGTGCCGGTTGATCGAGAACGTCAGCTCGCCCGGGATCGAGGCGGCCTGGCCGTCGGCGATGGTGCGGGGAACGGGGATCGAGACGCGTTCGCCCGCCTCGAGCGAGCGCTTGGTGTCGTCGCCCGCCGCCGGTTCGACCCCCACGACGCGAATGCCCGGTCGCAGGGCCTTCGCGGCGGTCGCGCTGCCCGCGATGAGGCCGCCACCGCCGACCGGGACGACCAGCGTGTCCACCGGACCCGCGTCTTCGAGCAGCTCCAGCGCCGCGGTGCCCTGGCCGGCGATCACGTGCGGGTGTTCGTAGGGCGGGATCAGCGCCAGGCCTCGCTCGGCCGCCAGCGCCTCGCCGAGCGCGACCCGGTCGCCCGTGTACCGGTCGTAGGTGACGATCTCGGCGCCGTACCCCCTGGTCGCGTCCACTTTGGACTTCGGGGTGTCTTCGGGGACGAGGATGACCGCGCTGCTGCCGAGCTCCCGGGCGGCGAGCGCGACGGCCTGCGCGTGGTTGCCCGACGAATACGCGGCGATGCCCTTGGCCAGCTGCTCCGGCGACAGCCGCGAGGCGGCGTTGTACGCGCCGCGGAACTTGAAAGCGCCGATGCGCTGGAGGTTTTCGCACTTCAGCAGGACTTCGGCGCCGACGAGGTCGTCGAGGGTGCGGGAACGCACGACCGGCGTCCGGTGGGCGACACCGGCCAGGCGGGCGGCCGCGTCGCGGACGTCGTCGAGGGTCACGAGCGGGTTCACGGTGCTCCTTGGTCACGGATTTCGGCGAGGTAGGTGTAGGCCGAGGCGCGGGAGATGCCGATCCGCGCGGCGACCCGCGGCACCGCACCCCGGACGGCGAAGACACCCCGGTCGCGCAGGCCGCGGAACAGGTCGAGGCGTTCGTCGCGGCCGAGCGCGGCCCAGGGTTTGCCCAGCCGCAGCTGGTGTTCGTCGACGATCGCGGCCACCACGGCGCCGACGTCGTCACCGAACGTCGTGGTCGGCGTGTCCGCGGTGGTCCCGACATCGGCGAGCTCGCCGACCAGGGTCCGCAGCTGGCCCAGTGCCGTCACGTCGAGGTTCACGCACAACGCGCCGAACACCGTGCCGCCGCTGTCCCGCAGCACCATCGTCGAGGACTTGACGAGCTTCCCGGACGCCGTGCGGGTGACGTAGTTCAGCTGGTCCTCGGCGTCGTCGCCCCGCGCGAGCAGGCCCATGCCGATCTCGCTCATCGAGCCCCCGACGCCGCGTTCGGTGACCGAGCCGGCGATCGCCACCACCGACGTCTCCGGGCGGCGGAAGTCGTGGACGACGACCTCGCAGAACGAGCCCAGCGTCGCCACGATGCCCTCGGTCACCGGGGCGAGCGCCGCGAGGATCGCGTCCTGCTCAGACATCGCGCACCCGGGCGAGGGCTTCGACTTCGACGACGGCGCCGTAGGGCAGCGCCGCCGCGCCGATGCAGCTGCGAGCCGGGCGGGGCTCGGCGAAGAACTCTGCGTAGACGCGGTTGAGGCCGTCCCGGTCGGCGATGTCGGTCAGGTAGACGACGACCTTGACCACGTCGGCCCGGCCCGCCCCGACCGACCGCAGGGCGGCGTCGAGGTTGGCGAAGGCCCGGGCGCATTCGGCGTCGAACCCGCCGGGCACCAGCGCGCCGGTCTCGGTCACGCCGAGGCGGCCGGAGACGGTGACGAGGTCGCCACTGCGGAAAGCGGCGGGATACGGGTGGTCGTTGCTCACCAGACAGACTGTACAAGCCGTGGACCGAACGTCCAGATGATGCCCGTCACGCGGTCAGCGGATGCGGTCGATCACCGGCACGAGCCGGCGGAGCAGGGCGACGAGCTGCTCGCGCTCGGCGGAGGAGAACGTGCCGAACGCTTCCGCCTGGCGTTCGCGCCGGCGGGCCAGGAGCCGCGCCAGCCGCTCGCGACCCTCCGGCGTCAGCGTCACCAGGACCTTGCGCTCGTCTTCGGGTGACCGCCGTCGCGTCACCACCCCGGCGCCTTCCAGCTGCTGGAGCATCCGGGTGGCCGTGGGGATGGACACGTCGGCGGCGGCGGCGAGCCTGCCGACCGGGAGCTCCGGCTCGCCCGCCAGCGGCTCGAGCATCGTGACCTGCGGCAGCGACAGCCCGGCATCCCGGTCCGCGCCCGCCGAGCGGGCCTTGCGCATGGCGAAGAACACGGCGTCGGCCGCCTGCACCAGTTCGTCGACCTCCGCCGCGTTCGGAGGCTTGTTGCCGGTCGTCATGCGAGCTACTCTAGCAAAGCAATAGTTAGCAACCTAGCTATTAGGAGGCTAGACATCATGAATGACCGCATCGACGTCCACCAGCACCTGATCCCGGCCCGGTACCAGCAGGCGCTGGCGGACAGCGGCCGGACCGCGGGCGGGTGGCCGATGCCCGCGTGGAGCCCCGGTGCCGCGCTCGCGATGATGGACGAGGCGGGGATCGCCACCGGGGTGCTGTCCATCAGCGCGCCGGGCGTCCACTTCGGCGACGACGCCGCGGCCCGCGACCTGGCCCGCGAGATCAACGACTTCCAGGCGGAGCTGGTCAAGGACACTCCCGGCCGGTTCGGGCACTTCGCCGTGCTCCCGCTGCCGGACTTCGACGGCGCGGTCGCCGAGGCGGCGCGGGCACTGGACGAACTGCACGCCGACGGCGTCGTCCTGCTGTCCAATTCCGACGGCCGCTACCTGGGCCACCCGGCGTACGAGCCACTGTGGACGGAACTGGCCGCCCGCGACGCCGTGGTGTTCGTGCACCCGGCCGAACCGCCGATCCCGCGGCTCGACGGCCTGCCCAGTCCCCTGCTGGACTTCCCGTTCGACACCACGCGCACCGCGCTCGACCTGGTGGCCCACGGCGTGTTCGACCGGCATCCGGACCTGCGGATCATCCTGTCGCACGCCGGCGGCTTCCTGCCCTTCGCCGCGCACCGCTTCACCGGCGCGGCGATGTTCAACCCCGGCACCACCCCGGAAAGCATCATGGCCGGGCTGCGCAAGTTCTACTTCGACACGGCCCTGTCCGCGTCGCCGACCGCGCTCCCGTCGCTGTTCGCGTTCGCCGAACCCGGCCACGTCCTCTACGGCAGCGACTTCCCCTTCGCGCCGAAGGAGTGGCGCGGGGAGTTCGACCGGTACCTCACCGCCTACGACGGCCCCGGCGCCGAACGCTTCCCCGACGTCGACCGCACGGCCGCCGAGGCGCTGTTCCCCCGGCTCCGCGCTCGCTGAAGGTCCCCTCCGCGGGAGGGCCCGGGAATGAAACCCGGGTCCGGGGTGTTGATCAAGGGCATGTCCGACGAAACCGCAGAATTCAGTCCCACCGAGTGGGTGCAGGGTCAGACCAAGACGATCCTGGAGACCGGAACCACCGAGGGGATCGAGGTGCTCGGGTCGCCGATCGTGCTGCTGACGCTGCGCGGCGCGAAGACCGGCAAGCTGCGCTACACCCCGGTCATGCGGGTGGAGCACGAGGGCAGCTACGCGGTGGTGGCGTCCAAGGGCGGCGCCCCGGAGCACCCCGTCTGGTACCACAACATCAAGGCGCACCCGGAGTTCCCCCTGCAGGACGGAACCACGACGAAGACCTACGCGGCACGCGAGGTCGAGGGCGCCGAGCGCGCCGAGTGGTGGGAGCGCGCGGTGGCGGCCTACCCGTCGTACGCCGAGTACCAGACGAAGACCGACCGGCAGATCCCGGTGTTCGTCCTCGACCCGAAGTAGCACGACGGCCTGGTCTGCCGCGGCAGAATACCCGCCGCGGCAGACCATTCCGTGTCCCCCGCACCTCGCCACGCGGTCAGAATCCCGAGTTCCCCGTCCCTCGGACGAGTGAAAAACCGCCCGGGTTGGTCAGCCCGCCGGACGCCGCGCCCGTCACCGACGTGTTCGACACCGAACCCGACCCCGCCGAGCTGAGGTCGATCCCGTAGGTGCCGGCGCCGGTGATCATCACGTGGTCCAGGCTGAGCTGGGTGATCTTCCGGCCGACGATGGCCGCGCCCGGGTCGAGGCGCTCGTCGGTGACCTGGACGGCCTGCCGGGTGGTGTCCGTGATCGTCAGGTCCGCCAGCACGATCGGGGCGCTGATGTCCTTGGTCAGCGCGAAGATCTGCACGGCTCCGAACGGCTTCTTCCAGTTGGGCTCGTCCCCGCCGGTGCGGACCAGGGTGTTCCGTCGCACCGCCGTGGTCCCGCTGAACGCCACCGGGTTGAAGCGGGTGCTCACCGCGATGCCCGACGACGCCGCGACGGTGTCGCTGATCAGGTTGTCCTCCGCGCGGTTGCTCGTGCCGCCGTAGATGCCGACGCCGTTCGCCAGCATGGGCGACTGCACGGTGTTCGCGGTGAACGCGCTGTTCGTCACGGCGTTGCCCTCGGAGTACATCGCCAGTGCGTCGTCACCCGTGGTGCGCAGGACCGACTGGTCCACGCGGACGTTGTTCGTGACCCCGCCGCCGGCGTGGATGTTGACGCCGTCCGCGTAGGTGTCGCGGATGCGCAGGCCCACGGCGTACAGGCCGTCGGTGCCGGAGTCGGCCCAGAGCCCGACCTTCGTGTGCTCGACCCAGAGGTTCTGCAGCAGCGAGCCGGTGCCGAAGTTGCCTTCCAGCGCGGCGTTCCCGTTCGCGTCGTCGCGGGTGCGGTTGTCGCCGAAGATCGCCAGGTCGGCGATCGTCACGTTCGAGCCGCTCGCGAAGAACCCGCCCTTGAGGCCAGTACCTTGCAGCACTGACGACCACGGCCCGGCGCCGAAGATCTTCACGTCGGCGACGGTGATCGGCGCGCTGATCCGGAACGTTCCCGCCGGGACGTAGAGCGGCTTGTTCTGCGACCGGGCCGCCGAAATCGCCGCCGTGATCGCGGACGTGGCGTCGGAGCCGTTGTCCGGCACGGCGCCGTACGAGGTGATCGACAACGAGCCGGCCGGTGCGGGCAGGGCGGCCGGTACCTGCTCGGCGTCGACGAGATCGACGTCGATGGTCGACACCGCGCTCGAGTCCTTCTGCAGCTTCAGCACGGTGCCGGCCGGGAAGTCCCCGATCGTGGTGCGGACCTCGTCGAAGAACCGGTGCGCCAGCCCCTGCGACGGCGTGTTGCTGAACGGGTAGTCGCCGTAGACCCAGCTGTACTGCGACGTCAGCGTGAGGTCCTTGACCTTGGTGCCGTTCGCGTAGAGCGCCAGCGGCGCCGTGGTGCCGGTTCCGTCGGCGGAGTCCGGGATCGAGAACCGCACGACGACCGCGTTCGCCGGTTTCGTGAGGGTGACGGCGACCGACTGGCCGGTGCCGCTCAGCCGTACCGCGCGGCGGCCGCTCGCTTCCGACGGCACCGTGCGGTAGGTGCGATCCGCCGCCGGCGTGGTGGCGCCGCCCGCGAGGGTCCCCGCTTCGGCCTCGTACTCGGTGTACGGGGTGGTCGCGCCGCGAGTGGCGGCCGCCGTCTCGCCACCGACGGTGACGCTGTCGACGAGCACATCGCCTCCGGTCGCGGACGTGCTCGCGAGGCCGAGCGTGTTCAGACCCGCGCGCATGGGCACCGAAACCGTGGTGGTGCGCCAGCCGGTGCCTGAGGTCAGCGAGACGCTGCCGGCGTCCTGCCCGTTGGCGGACACCGCGAGCACCCGGTTCGCACCGCTGGTGTTGGCGAACCGGACGGTGGCGGTCGCGGTGCCGGCCGAAGCCATGACGACGGTCCGGATGACTCGCGCGCCTACGTGGTCGAAGCCGGCGACGTACCCGTTGCCGTTGTAGCCGGAAGTCGCGGTGGCGAGGGTCGCGCCGGAGGACAGGAACGCGCTCTCGGCTTCGCCAGGACCGGCCGGAGTGTTCGCCGACACGGACAGGTTGTCGAGGTTGACGTTCCCGCTGTCGGTGGTGTCGTAGAAGTAGGCGACGGTGTGGGCGCCCGCGGAGAGCGTCTCGGTCTCGGTCGCCCACGTGTCCCAGTTCGCGGTCGTGGGGAACGAGACCTGCCGCAGCTTGACGCCGTCCACCAGCAGGGAAAGCGTTTGCGTGACGCCGCTTCCGTTCGCGTAGCGCAGGGTGAGGTTCGTGGCACCCGTGACCGTCACCGAGAAGGTCGTCTTCGCGGTACCGCGGTTGCCGTCGGTGTACCCGCCGACGAACCCGCTGCCGGTGTAGCCCACGTGGTCGGTCGCCACGACCGCACCGCCCGTCAAGGCGGCGGACTCCGCCTCCAGCGCACCCGATTCCGACGTCGATCCGGTGGTCACGTCGAGGTAGTCGAGGTTGACGTTGCCGTTGTCGGCCGTACCGAACGAGTAGGCGACGTGGTGAGTGCCGGACGGCAGCGTGGCCGTCGTGCTCGCCTGGCCCCAGGTGTCCCAGTTCGCCGTCGCGGGCAAAGAAATCTGCCGGGCGGCACCGTCGATCGTCAGGGACAACGTCCGGGTCGAGCCGGTGCCGTTGGCGTAGCCGAGGACGAGCGTGGTCGAGCCACCGGTGGAACTGACCGTGAAGTCGGTCTTGGCGGTGCCGCGGTTGCCGTCGACGTACCCGCCGACGAACCGGCCGCCGCTCGCGCCGGGGTGATCGTCCTGGGTCACCGCGCCACCGGACAGCGCGGCGGACTCGGCTTCCAGCCTCGTCGTCGTCGCCGCGGCGGCCGGTGGTGCGGTGGCGAACGACGCGACGACCGCGGTGACCGCCAGCAGCAATAACGGTTTCTTCATGAGTCGCTCCCGAAATGGGCTAGAGGAGTCAGCCTTTGACCGCGCCGCTGAGCGCGTCGCCGCGCAGCACCAGGCGCTGGAACACGAGGAAGAGAGCCACGGGGATGACCGTGGCGATGGCCAGTGCGGCCAGGAAGACGTCGAGCTCCACGAAGGTCTGCAACGCGGGCAACCGCACGGAAAGCGGCTGCACCGCCGGGTCGGGCAGCACCAGCATGGGCCAGAGGAAGTCCTTCCAGGACGCGATGACGGCGAACACCGACACCACGCCGAGGATCGGCTTCGACATCGGCAGCACGACGAACAGGAAGATGCGCAGCGGCCCGGCGCCGTCCACCCTGGCCGCTTCGAACACCTCACTCGGCAGGTTCGCGAAGAACCGCTGCACGAGGATCACGTTGAACGCGTTGGCCCCCGACGGCAGCCACACCGCCCAGAACGTGTTGATCAGCGACAAGTCGACCATACTCAGGTACAGCGGCACCAGCAGCACGACCGACGGCACGAACAGCGTCGCCATCACGACCGCGGTGACGACCTTGCGGTAGCGGGGTTTCAGGACGGCGAGGGCGTACCCGGTGGTCGTCGCGACGAGCAGCTGGACCAGCCACGCGCCGAGCGCCACCCAGATCGTGTTGAGGAAGTACTTGCCGACCTCGACGCGGGTCCACGCCGTGACGAGGTTGGCGAAGTCGATGCCGTGCGGCCACAGCGCGAGGGGGTCGCGCAGGGTGTCCTGGGTGGGTGTGACCGCGGCTTTGGCCAGCCACAGCAGCGGGCCCAGCCCGGCCGCGAACAACGCGGCCAGCAGCGCGCCCTGCAGCGTCCGGGTGAGCCGTCGGACGCCCGGCCGCCGCCATTCCGTGGGGGCGATCAGCCCACGGTCGACGCCGCCGCTCATGACGTGCTCCAGGAACGGGTCAGCCGCAGGAAGACGGCGGAGAAGAGCGCGAGGGTCCCGGCGAGCAGGACGCTGAGCGCGGTGGCCGCGCCGTAGTCCCCGCCGAGGCTGTCGGCGAACGCGTAGTTGTAGATCAGCAGCAGGATGGTCGTGGTCGCGTGCGCCGGGCCGCCGCCGGTGAACAGGAACGGTTCGAGGAACACCTGCGTGGTGCCGATGATCTGCAGGATGAACGTCGTCAGCAGCACGCCGCGCAGGTGCGGGAGCGTGACGTGCCGGACCTTGCCGCGGATGGTCGCGCCGTCGAGCTCGGCGGCTTCGTACAGCTCGGGCGGCACGCTGGTCAACGCGGCGAGGTAGATGATCACGGTGCTGCCGGCCGCGGCCCAGGTCGCTTCGATGACGAGCGAGCCCATCGCGGTCGACGCGGACTGCAGCCACGGCACCGGCCCGATCCCCACCAGGCCGAGGACCTGGTTGAAGAGGCCGTCCGGGCCGGCGTCGTAGAACACCTTCCACAGCAGCACGGCCACGACCGGCGGGATCACCACCGGCAGGTAGGCCAGCGCGCTGAACAGGCCCCGTCCCTTCCGGACCTCGCTCATCAGGACGGCGAGCGCGAGCGGGATCGGATAGCCGATCAGCAACGCCAGCAGCGCGAACAGGCCGGTGTTGCCGACGGCGGTCCAGAACATCGGGTCGCCGAGCACGGTCCGGTAGTTGTCCAGGCCGACGAACACCGGCGCGGTGACGAGGTTGGTCCGCTGGAAGCTCATCAGGGCGGACTTGCCGATGGGCAGCCAGGCGAACATCCCGAAGACGACCAGCGCCGGCAGCAGGAACAGCACCGGGGCGAGGCCGCCGCGGCGCACCCATCGCAGCGGCCTTCGCCGGGCTCGTTCCCGGACCGGCGCGGGCGCGTCGATCCGGGGCGGGGCCGCGGTCGTCACGGCCGGTCCAGCAGGGCCTGCACCTGGGTCTGGGCGTCCGCGAGCAGCGCGTTGACGTCGGCGCCCTGGTCGGTGAGGACCTTCTGCACCACGGTGTCCAGCACCCCGTAGACCTTCTGGGTCGCCCGGGTGGGCTCGGGCAGCAGCGGCTGGCCGAACATCTTGCTGGTGTACGGGGTCATCTGCGCCAGCGGCACGGTGACGTACCGGCTGATCCACCGCAGCCGTTCGTCGTAGGTGGCCTTGTCGAACACCGGCAGCTCGGGCGAGCCGACGGCCTGCTTCGCGTCGGCGTTGGTCTTCGCGTCGGCCTCGGCCGCGGCCTGGTCGGTCAGCTTGCGCAGGTAGTAGAAGTCGATCCACTTCACCGCGGCGGACTGGGTCTTCTTCGACGCCTTGACGTTGACGACGGCGAGGGTGCCGCCGCCGAGCGCGCCGGCGTCCGGGCCGGTGAGCGGCAGCGCGGTCACGCCGTAGTCGGCGGGCTTGATCGCGTTCTGGGACAGCAGGTCCTTGTAGTTGCCGCCGCCGGAGACGTACATGCCGATCCGGCCGGCGGCGAAGTCCTGGTTGATGCCGTTCCAGTCGTAGAGGAAGTTCGCGCCCATGCTGTCGTCGTCCCAGCGCATCGCGCGCAGGTTCTGCAGCACCTGGCGCAGCTGCGGCGTGTCGATCGTGGCGGTGGCCTTGTCGCCGTCGAGCTTCTCGGTGCGGCCGCCGAACGCGTAGTCCTGGGTGACGAGGATCCAGCCGCCGGTGTTGTCCTTGGTCATCTGGGCGTACCCGGCGGCGCCGGTGCGCTGCGCGATCTGCTTCGCGGCCGTGCGGACCTCGTCCCAGGTGGACGGTGGCTTGTCCGGGTCGAGACCGGCCTGCTTGAACAGCGTGCGGTTGTAGTGCAGAGCCTGGGTGTAGGCCGCGATCGGGATCGCTTCCTGCTTGCCCTGGGCGTCCTGGCCGGTCTTCGCCACCTCCGGGTTGAACTTCCCGGCGTAGGGCAGCTGGGCGACGTCGGCACTGATGTCGGCGATCTGGTGGCGCTCGATCAGGCCGCGCCCGTCGGTGAACGGGACGGTCACCACGTCCGGCAGCGTACCGCCGGCCAGCTGCGCGGTGAACTTCGTGGGGTCCCACTTGAACTCCTGGACCACCAGGTCGATCCCGGGGTTCGTCTGCTCGAACTGGGCGACCCGGGCGGTGAACGCGTCGACGGCGCTCTTGTCCTGGCCGGGCTCGAGGGCGACCTTGACGACGGTCTTCCCGTCGGCGGTGGTGTCCCCGCCGCTGTCGGTGCCGCAGGCCGTGAGCACGCCGAGCCCGAACGCGGCGGTGAGCACGATGGTGAGGGTTTTCGAGGACATCAGTGTCCCTCCTTAACTACTGAAGGCGTAGCCAGACGGCCGTGTCGGCGGGCAGCAGCCCGGAAAGCTCGCCGCTGCCCAGCAGGACCTCCGCGTGCGGGGGCAGCGGCCGGGCCTCGGCGGTGAAGTTGACCAAGCAGGCGAAGTCCTCGCCGCGCCGGAAGCCGAGCACGCCCGGCGCCGGCTCCAGCCAGGCGAAGTCCTCCCCGGCCAGCGCCGGGAGCGTGCGGCGCAGGTCCAGGACGGCGCGGTAGAGCATCAGCATCGAGGACGGCGCGCTTTCCTGGCGCCGCACCGAAAGCTCGGCCCACGTCGCGGGCTGCGGCAGCCACGCCGTCGCGTGCGGATCAGTGCTGAAGCCATAGCTGGCCCCGGTTTCGCCCCACGGCAGCGGGACCCGGCAGCCGTCCCGGCCGGGGTCGGCACCGCCGGTGCGCCGGAAGACCGGGTCCTGGCGGGCTTCCGCCGGCAGGTCGTCCACTTCGGGCAGGCCGAGCTCGTCGCCTTGGTAGATGTAGAGGGACCCGGGCAGGGCCGCGGACAGCAGCGCCGCGGCGCGCGCCCGGCGGTGCCCGAGTTCGAGGTCGGTCGGGACGCCGAAGGTGCGGGCGTGCAGGAACGAGCTGTCCGCACGCCCGTAGCGGGTGACGGGCCGGGTGACGTCGTGGTTGGACAGCACCCACGTCGGCGCGGCCAGCACCGGCCGGTGGCTGGCGAGGGTCTCCGCGATCGACTCCCGCAGCTGCTCCGCGTCCCACGGGCGGCGCATGAAGTCGAAGTTGAACGCGCTGTGCATCTCGTCCGGCCGCAGGTAGCGGGCGAACCGGGCCGGGTCGTCGAGCCACACCTCCCCGATCAGCACCCGCTTCTCGGGGTAGGAATCGGCGACAGCCCGCCAGGAACGGTAGATCTGGTGCACCTCGTCCCGGTCCACGAACGGGTGACCCGCGCCGGTTTCGCCGTCCAGCTCCGGCAGCGCCGGGTCCTTGACCGGCATGGTCGCCGAGTCGATCCGCACCCCGGCCACCCCGCGGTCGAACCAGAAGCGCAGGACGTCCTCGTGCTCCCGCCGCACCTGCGGGTGGCTCCAGTTCAGGTCGGGCTGTTCCGAGGCGAACAGGTGCAGGTACCACTCCCCCGGCCGGCCGTCGGGCTCGGTCACCCGGGTCCAGGCCGGCCCGCCGAACGTCGACGGCCAGTCGGTCGGCGGCAGCTCGCCGTGCTCGCCCCGCCCCGCCCGGAACCAGAAGCGTTGCCGCTGCGGGGATCCCGGCCCGGCGGCCACCGCGTCGAGGAACCACGCGTGCTGGTCCGAGACGTGGTTCGGGACGACGTCCACAATGGTCCGGATCCCGTGCTCGCGCGCCTCGGCGATCAGGGCTTCGGCCTCGGCGAGCGTGCCGAACGCGGGGTCGATCGCCCGGTAGTCGGCGACGTCGTAGCCGCCGTCGGCCAGGGGCGAGGCGTACCAGGGGGTGAACCACAGGGCGTCGACGCCGAGCGAGGCCAGGTACGGCAGGCGGGACCGGACGCCGGCCAGGTCGCCGGTGCCGTCGCCGTCGCCGTCGGCGAAGCTGCGCGGGTACACCTGGTACACCACGGCGTTGCGCCACCACAGGTCCTGCCCGGTTTCCCGCGGCTCGGCCACGGCCGGTGAGCTGAGCGTCGTCAACGGTCCCCCTCGACGGTTTAGCGCTATACCTGATGGCAGGACGGTAATGTGCGCTTGCTAGGCTGTCAACACCGGAGTCGGGAAGGACGGTGCGCGTGCGGGTCACACTGCGGGAGGTCGCCGAAGAGGCGGGCGTCAGCATGATGACCGTGTCGAACGTGATGAACGGCAAGGCGGCGCGGGTTTCGGTCGCCACCCGGGAGCGCGTGCACCGGATCGCGGCGGAGATGGGGTACGTCCCCAGCGCGTCGGCGCGCAGCCTCGCCAGCAGCTCCTCGAAGCTGATCGGCCTGCTGGTGCCGGCGGCCGACGAGGACAGTCTCATGATCAGCCCGCACCACATGGCGATCGCCGGGCACGTCGAGCGGGAGCTGCGGAAGTCCGGCTACCACCTGCTGCTGCGCGGCATCGCGCGGCTCGAGGAGGTCACCGAGGCGCTGCACTCGTGGAGCCTCGACGGCGCGATCCTGCTCGGGTTCGTCGACGAGCAGATCGACAAGCTGACCAAGGCCACGGCCGGGCCGGTCCCGATGGTCGCGATCGACAGCTACTCGCGCAACCGGCTCACGACCGGCCCGCGGTCCGACGACTTCGTCGGCGCCCGCCTCGCCGCCGCGCACCTGCTGGAGCTCGGCCACCGGAAGATCGTGTTCGCCGGGCCCGCCTTCGGCCGCGCCGGCGTGGTCCGCGAACGGTTCGACGGCTTCCGGGCGGCGTTCACCGACGCCGGGACGCCGTGGGACCCGGAGCTGGTCGAAGTCGTCAACACCACGCACGACGAAGGGTTCGGCCGCGGAAGGGTTCTCCTGGACCGGCATCCGGGCACGACGGCCGTGTTCGCCACCGCGGACGTGCTGGCGGTCGGCATCATGGAAGGCCTGGCTTCGGCGGGGGCGACGGTTCCGGCCGACGTGTCCGTCGTCGGGTTCGACGACCTGGAGTTCAGCAAGTACGTCACGCCGAAGCTCACCACGGTCACCCAGGACATCGGCCGCAAGGGAGCGACGGCGGTCGCGATGCTGATGGAGGCGATCGAGCACCGCACCCGCCCGCGCCGGCCGGTGACCCTGGACGTCACCCTCACCGTCCGCGACTCGACGGCCCCGCCGAAGAAGAATGGTGGACAGCGCCGCGGATCATCAGCATGATCTCCGCATGCTGACGAAAACCCCCAGATATGTGACTATTCGGGCGATCGGTGTCACAGTGCTGGCCGCCGCTTTGACCGTGTCCTGCGCCGCGAAATCGTCGAATGCCACGGGAAACGTTCCCGCGCCCTCCACGCCGGCCGCGACCAGCAGCGAAAACGCGCCGGCCACCGATGCGACGGCCGCGGTGTCGACCGCGGAACAAGCGCTGGCCCGGTGGGTCGGCGCGGTCGTTTCCGGCAACTTCGCCCAGGCTTGCGCCGTCATGGCCGATGCCGACCAGACCCCGCCGAAGGTCTTTTCCCCCGAAACGTGCGCCGGCGAAGACAAAACGATGAAATCGATGCGCAAAGTGCTCGACGGATTGCGCACCGCGTTCAAGCCGGACAACGCGGCGAACCCACCCCAGGTCGAGGTCACGGGCCCGGCCGCGACGGGCGACTCGACGAAGATCCCCGCCGGCAAGATCTCGGTCGACGGGAAGACCCTCGACGACATCGTCCTTTCCCACTCCGCCGGCGTGAAGCCGGGCCAGACGAACATCACGTTCAGCCTGCAGAAGCTCAAGGAAGCCTGGTACGTCACGAACTTCGACCTGGACTTCTGACCCCGGCCGCGCAGTCCGCCTCCGGCAGGCGACGGCGCGCCCCGGCGCCCAGCCCGAACCCCGCTAGACCGCCTGCTCCGTCCACCCCACGATGTCCGCGACGACCTCGGCGCGGTTCGTCTCGTTGAGGATCTCGTGCCGGGCCCCCGGGTACACCCGCGTGGTCACGTCCTTCAGTCCCGCGTCCCGGTAGCGCTGCACCAGGACGTCGAACAGGGCGAGGTTGCCGTTCACCGGGTCCTGGTCGCCCACCGCCAGGTACACCGGCAGGTCCGAACGCATCCGCGCGACCTCGGCCGGGTCGGCGAGCCGGCGCGCGCCCGCGAACATGGCCTTGGTGCTCGCCGTGTCGATTCCGAAGCCGCACAGCGGGTCCGCCACGTAAGCGTCCACTTCGGACTCGTCGCGGCTGAGCCAGTCGTAGTCCGTGCGCTGCGGCTGGAACGGCGCGTTGAACATCGCCAGGTCCAGCGGCTGGTCGAGATCCAACGCCGGCTCGAGGACGTCCAGCGCGGCGGTGCCGGTGAGGATCACCGCGTCGACGTCGGCGGAGTGGTCGAGCAGGTACTGCTGCGCGGCGAACGAGCCCATGCTGTGGGCCAGGAGCACCACCGGCACGCCGGGCTGCTCGGCACGGGCCCGCGCGGTGAGCACGCCGAGGTCGGCGACCAGCGCCGGCCAGCCGTCCGGGCCCAGGTCGCCGGGCTCGCCGGTGATCGACGCGCCGTGGCCGCGGTGGTCCTGGCCGTAGACCGCGAACCCGCGCGCGGTGAACGCGCGCGCGACCCGGTCGTAGCGCAGGACGTGCTCGCCCATGCCGTGGGTCAGCTGCACGACCCCGGCCGGCGCGCCGTCCGGGTCCCAGCGGTAGGCGGTCACGTCGGTGGGCAGGGTGAACTTCGCGTCGGGCATCGGCGCCTCCTCAGTCGGCCCACCCTGCCGCACCGGCGGGGGCGATTCGACCCCCATCGGGAGGGTTCTTCTCTCCCCTTGGGGAGCAAAAATCCCTCCCGGCTGGGCATTCCCCACGGGCGCCGTCAGACTCGGCCGAACAGAGCAACCGACGAAGGGAGCCGGCCGTGACCGACGACGTTCACCCCGGGCCGCCCCGCTGGCACGCTCCGCAGCCGGCCGACGCGATCCTGCGGACCGCGCGGGACCTCCTGCGCATCGTCGCGACGCTTACCGGAGACCCCGACCTCGCGAGCGGGGTCCGTGACCTGGCCTCCGCGGAATCCGCCCTCCGCGCGGCCGAACACCGGGTGCTGCGGCAGCTCGGCCACGGCGAAGGCATAGCCGCCGACCGGCTGGCGGCCGCACTCCCCCGGCTCGGGAGCACCCTCACCGCCATCCGGGACCTCCGCCTCGAAGCCCGCGCCGCCACCCTCACCGGCGTGCAGCACGCCTTGGCCCGGCTGCGCTCGGTGACGTCGCTGCGCGACCTGACCACCCAGATCCCGGTCGAGATCAACCGGCTCGGCTACCGGCGCGCCCTGCTGTCCCGGGTGTCCGGCCCGCAGTGGAGCGCGCGGGCGGCGTTCGCCCACGACGACCCCCAGCTGGCGCGCGACCTGGTCGAGGTCGGGTCGTCGCTGCCCGGGCGGATCGGCCGCGAGCTGCCCGAGACCGAGGTCGTGCGCAAGCGGCTGCCGGTGCTGGTCGAGGACGCCCAGCACAACCCGCGGGTGCACCACCGGCTGATCACGCTCGCGCGGACCCAGGACTACGTCGTCGCGCCCCTGGTCGGCCGCGGCGAGGTCGTCGGCCTGCTGCACGCCGACCAGCACGCCGAACGCCCGAAGGTCGACGAGTTCGACCAGCGGCTGATCGGCCTGTTCGCCGAGGGCGTCGGCTGCGTGTTCGAGCGCGTCGTGTTCCTCGAGCAGCTCGGCAGCCTGCGGGAACGGCTGCGGGAGCAGACGCGCTCGGTGGACGACCTCCTCGACGGCTTCCTCGGCCCCGACGTGCTCGCCGCGCCCACCACCCCGGCCGACCCGCTGGGCCACCTCGAAGGCCCGCTGGCGGCGCTGACCCGTCGCGAGCTCGACGTGCTGCGGCACCTGGTCCGCGGGCGGACCAACACCGAGATCGCGGCGGAGCTGTTCGTCGCGCCGGGAACGGTGAAGTCGCACGTCAAGAGCGTGCTGCGCAAGCTCGGCGTGGCCAACCGCGCCGAAGCGACGTCGCGCTACCACGCGTTGATCCGCCGGTAGCCGTCTCCGGGAGAGGCACGGGGGAGAAATCTCTTCCCCGGGGGTGATGCACGCCACGTCTCTTGGCCCAAAGATTGGACCAATAACGTGCACCGTCGCCCGTCTTCCCGGAGGAACCCGCATGACCACCACGCCCGAGGTCACCACCCGCCCGATCCCGGACGAGATCGCGCGGCAGGTCGTCCTGCCCGAAGGCCACCGCTACGACGTCCCGCTGTTCGAGGCCTACCGGTGGCTGCGGGAGAACCAGCCGCTCGGCCAGGCCGACGTCGAGGGCTACGACCGCGTCTGGCTGGTCAGCAAGCACGCCGACATCATGGAGATCGAGCGGCAGCCGCACGTGTTCACCAGCGGCGGCGGGGACGAGCCCGGCTCGCACAACCCGATCCTGCAGAACCAGGCCGGCGACGCGTTCACCCGGCAGCTCACCGGCGGCAGCCTGCGCATCCTCGAGACCCTGACCTACCTCGACCCGCCCGAGCACACCGCGGTCAAGGACATCGCGAACGACTGGTTCCGGCCGGCCAACCTCAAGAAGTGGGAGGACCGGATCCGGACCCTGGCCAAGGAGGCCATCGCGAAGCACCTGCGCAGCGGCGGCAACGACCTCGACTTCGTCCAGGACTTCGCCGTCTACTACCCGCTGCACGTGATCATGAGCCTCTTCGGCGTCCCCGAAGCGGACGAGCCGCGGATGATGGCCCTGACGCAGGAGTTCTTCGGCACCGCCGACCCGGACGCCCAGCGCGAGGACATCGAACCGCTCACCCCGGAGGCCGCCGCGCAGCAGTGGTCCGCCGCGATCAACGACTTCTACGCCTACTTCGACCAGCTCGTCGAGGACCGGCGCGCCGCCCCCGGGGACGACCTCGCCACGATCATCGCCCGCGCCCGCAAGCCGGACGGCGAGTACTACCCGAAGGAGGTCGCCTACGGCTGGTTCATCGCGATCGCCACCGCCGGCCACGACACGACGTCGAGCACGATGTCCGGCGCGATCGAGGCACTCGCCCAGTTCCCCGATCAGCTGGCGAAGGTGCGGGAGAACCCCGCGCTCATCCCGGACCTCGTCAACGAAAGCCTGCGCTGGGTCTCGCCGGTGAAGCAGTTCACCCGCCAGGCCACCCAGGACTACGTGCTGCGCGGGCAGCGGATCCGCAAGGGCGACCGGTTCATGCTGCTGTACCAGTCGGCCAACCGCGACACCGACGTCTTCGACGCCCCCGACGAGTTCCGCCTCGACCGCAAGCCCAACCGGCACATCGCCTTCGGCTACGGCCCGCACATGTGCATCGGCCAGCACCTGGCCAAGCTGGAGCTGCGGATCATGTTCGAAGAGCTGCTGCCGCTGCTGAAGAACGTCGAGATCGCGGGTGAGCGCAAGGCGGTGATGACGAACTTCGTCGGCGGGCTGCGGAAGCTGCCCGTGCGGCTGGAGCTGGCGTGAGCGAGCGGGTCCTGATCGTCGGGGCCGGTCACGGCGGCGCCACCCTGGCCGGCCTGCTGCGGCAGGCCGGCCACCGGGGCCCGGTCGAGCTGTTCGGCGACGAGGCGGACCTGCCCTACCACCGGCCTCCGCTGTCGAAGAAGTTCGCCCACGGCGAGCTCGAACAGTGGCTGCGCCCGGCCGAGTTCTACCGGGAGCAGGACATCACCCTGCGCCTCGGCGAGGACGTCGTCACCCTCGACCTCGCCGGACGCCGGGTACGCACGGCGTCCGGCGACACCCACCCGTACGACCACCTCGTGCTGGCCACCGGCGCGAGCCCGCGGCGGCTCGCGCTGCCCGGCGCCGACCTGGCCGGGGTCGTTTCGCTGCGCACCCTCGCCGACGCCCGGATCCTGCGCGAGTGCGTCGAAGAGCGGCGGGCGCTGGTGATCGTCGGCGGCGGGTACATCGGCCTCGAAGTCGCCGCGGTCGCGCGGGCGAACGGCGTCGACGTCACCGTGCTGGAACGGGAAGAGCGGGTGCTGGCCCGCGTCGCCAGCCCGCGGCTCTCCGAGATCCTCGCCGGGCACCACCGCGCCCGGGGCACGCGGATCGTCACCGGCGCACGGCTCGGGCGGCTCGCCGGACGGGCCGGCCGGGTAGCGGCCGCCGTGCTCGACGACGGCACGGAGATCCCGTGCGAAGCCGTTCTCGTCGGGGTCGGCGCGCGACCGCGTCAGGAGCTGGCGCTCGCGGCGGGCCTGCACTGCGACCGCGGTGTCGTCGTCGACGAGCACGCCCGGACCAGCGACCCGCACGTGCTCGCGATCGGCGACGTCACGCGCCGGGCCGGGTGCGTCCGGCTCGAAAGCATCCCCGGCGCCACCGAGCAGGCCCGCCAGGCGGCCGCCACGATCACCGGCGGCGCACCGAACCCGGCCGAGGTGCCGTGGTTCTGGTCCGACCAGTTCGACCTCAAGCTCAAGATCGCCGGGCTCGTCCCGGCCGAGCCGAGCACCGTCGTCCGCGGCGACCCCGCGACCGGCCGGTTCGCCCTGTTCCACCTCGACGGCGGCGCGTTGACCGCCGTCGAGTCGGCCAACAGCCCCGCCGAGTTCATGGCGGGCAAGAAGTTCCTCGCGGCCGGCACGCGGCTCGACCCGGCCCGGCTGGCCGACCCGTCGACCCCGCTGCGCGACGCCGTCGCCTGATCACCCGGAGGAAACCCGTGCCCGACGTCACCTACGAGCTCCCCGACGGCAGCGTCCACCGAGTACAGGTCCCTTGTGGACAGAGCGTGATGGACGGCTCGGTCCGCAACAACCTGCCCGGCATCGTCGCCGAATGCGGTGGCAGCTGCTCGTGCGCCACCTGCCACGTGTTCGTCGAAACCGGACAGTCCACGTTCGACGATCCGACCGACGAGGAGCGCGAGCTGCTCGAGTACGCCGACGGCGCGCGGCCGAACTCACGGCTGTCGTGCCAGCTCATCCTCTCCGACGGCTGCCCCGGGGTGCGCGTCACCGTGCCGGGCACCAACGGCTGATCCCCCTTCCCCTTCCGGACAAAGGAGTGCGCATGGACATCACGGCCGCCGTGGCCACCGAGCTGGGTGGCGCGTTCACCCTGCGGCGGGTCACGCTCGACGATCCCGGACCCGGCGAGGTCGTCGTCGAGATCGCCGGGGTCGGGCTCTGCCACACCGACCTCGCCGCCAAGGACGGGCACCTGCCGTTCCCGCTGCCCGGCGTGTTCGGGCACGAGGGCAGCGGGGTCGTCACCGCCGTCGGCGAGTCCGTCACCAAGGTGGTGGTCGGCGACAAAGTGGTGCTGAGCTTCAACAGCTGCGGCGAATGCCGCGAGTGCGAGCGCGGCGAACCCGCGTACTGCCACGAGTTCATGGCCTACAACTTCGGCGGCGCGCGGCCGGACGGCCGCAGCACCCTGCACGACGACGGCACTCCCCTGGGGTCGGAGTTCTTCGGGCAGTCGTCGTTCGCCACGCACGCGATCGCGCACGAGCGCAACCTCGTCAAGGTCCCCGGCGACGCGCCGCTCGCCGTGCTGGGCCCGCTGGGCTGCGGGGTGCAGACCGGTGCCGGCGCGGTGCTGAACTCGATGGACTGCCGGCCGGGATCGGCGCTGCTGGTGCTGGGCGGCGGTTCGGTCGGCCTGTCCGCCGTGCTGGCCGGAGTGGTCCGGGAGCTCGCGCACATCATCGTCGTCGAGCCGCACGCGGGACGCCGTGACCTCGCCCTGTCCCTGGGCGCGACGCACGCGCTCGACCCGGCCGCCGGGCCGCTCGCCGACCAGGTCCGGGCGATCGTGCCCGGCGGCGCCGACTACGCGATCGACACCACGGGCATCGCCGACGTGCTGCAGCAGGCGATGCAGGCCCTCGCGCACCGCGCCACGGTCGGCATCATCGGCGTGCCCGCCGACCCCGAGGCCGCGCTGGCGCTGAACCTCATCCAGGCGCAGGTGCTGGGCGTGCGCGTGATCGGGATCGTCGAGGGCGACAGCGACCCCGACGTGTTCATCCCGCAGCTGCTCGAACTGCACCGGACCGGCCGGTTCCCGTTCGACAAGCTCGTCACCACCATGCCGTTCGACCGGATCAACGAAGCCGTGGCCGCCCAGCACCGGGGTGACGCCGTCAAGATCGTGCTCGTGCACGAGGGAACCCGGGAGCAGTCATGACGATCGACTACGACCAGCTGTACGTGGGCGGCACGTGGACCGCCCCGGCCACCGGCCGGCGGATCACCGTGCACGCGGCGGCCACCGAGGAGGTGCTCGGCAGCGTCCCGGACGGTGCCAAGGCCGACATCGACGACGCCGTCGCGGCCGCCCGGCGCGCGTTCGACGACCCGGCGGGCTGGCCGCGCTGGGAGCCGTCGCGGCGCGCCGAAGTCCTCGAACGTTTCGCCGTCGCGCTCGAGAAGCGCGGCGCCGAGACCTCGCGGCGCGTCAGTGCCCAGAACGGCATGCCGATCGGCCTGGCCCAGCAGTTCGAGGGCGGCTTCCCGCCGGTGCTGCTGCGCTACTTCGCCGGACTCGTCACCGGTTCGCCGCAGGAGGAGACCCGGCCGGGCATGTTCGGCGGCAGCTCCCGCGTGCTGCGGGAGCCGGTCGGGGTGGTCGGCGCGATCGTGCCGTGGAACGTGCCGCAGGCGATCACGTTCCTCAAGCTCGCCCCGGCGCTGGCCGCGGGCTGCACGGTCGTGCTCAAGCCCGCGCCGGAGACGGTGCTCGACGCGCTGCTGATGAGCGAGGCCGCCGCGGAAGCCGGACTGCCCGAGGGCGTGCTCAGCGTCGTCCCCGGCGGGCGCGAGCTCGGCGCGTACCTCGTGTCGCACCCGGGCGTCGACAAGGTGTCGTTCACCGGGTCGACGGCGGCCGGGCGCTCGATCGCCGAGACGTGCGGGCGGCTGCTGCGGCCGGTGACCCTGGAGCTGGGCGGCAAGTCGGCGGCGATCGTCCTCGACGACGCCGACCTGGCGTCGACGATCGAGAGCTTCTTCGCCGCGACCCTGCTCAACAACGGCCAGATCTGCTGGCTCGGCACCCGGGTCCTCGCGCCGCGGTCGCGGTACGCCGAGATCGTCGACACCGTCAGCGACCTGGCGAAGTCGTTGCGCATCGGCGATCCCCTCGACGAGGACACCCAGCTGGGCCCGCTCGTGTCGTCGCGGCAGCGCGACCGCGTCGAGTCCTACATCGCGAAGGGGCTCGGCGACGGGGCCCGGCTGACCGCCGGCGGTGGTCGTCCGGCCGGCCGTGACCGCGGCTGGTACGTCGAGCCCACGGTGTTCGCCGACGTCGACAACGGGCACACGATCGCGCAGGAGGAGATCTTCGGCCCGGTCCTGTCGGTGATCCCGTACTCGTCGGAGGACGAGGCCGTGGCGATCGCCAACGCGACCGAGTACGGGCTCGGCGGCACCGTCTGGACCGCCGACCCGGACCGCGGTGAGGCGGTCGCCCGCCGGGTCGCTTCGGGGACGGTCGGGATCAACGCCTACGTCAACGACCCCACCGCGCCGTTCGGCGGGATCAAGTCCAGCGGGCTCGGCCGCGAGCTCGGGCCCGAGGGCCTGCACTCCTACCAGGTCTTCAAGACCGTCTACCTCGACCCGCAAAAGGGGTAGCCGGGCTCTCCCATTGGGGAGAAATCCCTGGTCACCGACGGCGGCACCCTTGATAACGATCGTTCACAGACTTAGGTTCGGTCGTGGGCGGTCGCGAGGGTGCCGCCGTCTCGCCGTTCTTCCGATGACGAAAGGACCACTCGCCGATGGACGAGTTCACCGACGTGACGTACAAGGTCGACAACGGCCTCGCGTGGATCACGATCAACCGGCCCGAGCGGTACAACTCCTTCCGCGCCCGCACCGTCGACGAGCTCGTCAAGGCGTTCAAGCGGGCCTGGAACAGCGACGAGGTCGGCGTGATCTGCCTGACCGGCGCCGGCGACAAGGCGTTCTGCACCGGCGGTGACCAGAAGCAGCGCGCCGAGACCGGTGACTACGGCCCGTCGGACTCCGGCCTGTTCGAGATCGACGCGCTGCACCACGTCATCCGGGACGTGCCCAAGCCGGTCATCGCCGCGGTGAACGGCTTCGCCATCGGCGGCGGCCACGTGCTGCACGTGCTGTGCGACCTGACGATCGCCGCCGACACGGCGAAGTTCGGGCAGAACGGCCCGCGCGTCGGCTCCTTCGACGCCGGCTTCGGCACCGGGTACCTGGCCCGGATCCTCGGCGAGAAGCGCGCCCGCGAGGTGTGGTTCCTGTGCCGCCGCTACACCGCGGCCCAGATGGAGAACTGGGGCCTGGTCAACCAGGTCGTGCCCGCCGCCGAGCTGCACGACGAGGTGCGCAGGTGGGCCGACGAGATCCTCGCCCTCTCCCCCACCTCGCTCAAGGTGCTCAAGCAGTCGTTCAACACCGACACCGAGCAGTTCGCCTCCACCGGCCAGCTGGCGTACTCCTACCTCAAGACGTTCGGCGAGTCGGCCGAGGCCCTGGAGGGCATCACCGCCTTCAGCGAGAAGCGCACCCCGGACTTTTCCGCGTTCCGCGGAAACTGATAACGGTCGTTCACGATGCGGTTCACCGAAGAGCAACAGGCGTTCGCCACCGCGGTACGCGAGTTCTGCGCCCGCGAGTGCGGGACGAGTTCGCAACGCGAAGCCCTCGCCGAGGGCGGCGAGCTGGACACCAGCCGGGAGCTTCTGGAGCGCCTGGCCGGGCACGGCTGGCTCGGCGTCTCCGTGCCCGAGGAGTACGGCGGGGCGGGCGCGGGCATGGTCGAGGAATGCCTCTTCCTCGAGGAGACGGCCCGCGGCCTCGCCCCGATCCACGCCTACGGGACCGGCCTCACCGCGGCGCAGACGTACTTGCGCTACGGCACCGAGGAGCAGAAGAAAGAGGTCATCGGCGGCCTGTGCCGGGGCCGGGTCGAGGCCATCGCGCTGTCCGAGCCGGGCGCGGGCTCCGACCTGGGCTCGGCCCGGCTGAAGGCGGTCGCCGACGGCGGCGACTACGTCATCACGGGCCAGAAGACGTGGACCACGGCGGCGCACCTGGCCGACCACGTCCTGGTGCTCACCCGCACGTCGTCCGGTGCGAAGAAGCACGACGGCCTGACGCTGCTGGTGGTGCCGGCCGACGCGCCGGGCCTGACGATCCGCCCGATCGCGACGATGGCGGCCCACACGGTCAACGACCTGTACTTCACCGACGTCCGGGTGCCAGCCGCGAACGTCGTCGGCGAGGTGGGCCAGGCGTGGCGGCACCTCATGCGCGGGCTGAGCGTCGAGCGGCTGATCATCGCCGCGATGTCGCTCGGGGCGGCGGAACGGGCGCTCGACGACGTCGTCGCCTACGTGCGCGAGCGGGAGCAGTTCGGCCGGACCATCGGGAGCTTCCAGGCCGTCCGGCACCGGATCGCGGACCTCGCGACGGAGATCGCGTGCAGCCGCGCGTTCGTCTACGACGTCGCCGAGCGCATCGACGCCGGCGAGGAGGACCAGCTGGCCCGCGAAGGGGCGATGGCCAAGCTCAAGTGCACCGAGGTCGCCAAGCTCGCGACGCTGGAGGCGATGCAGCTGATGGGCGGCGCGGGGTACGCGCGCGAGTACGGCATGGAGAGCCAGGTGCGGAAGGCGCTCGCGCCGCCGATCTACGGCGGGGCCAACGAAATCCAGCGCGAGATCATCGGCAAGAGCTTCGGGCTCTGATCGGGAAGGTGGGCGGATGAAGGCGATCTTCGCCCCGGACGTGCTGTCCGGCCAGCGGATCCTCATCACCGGCGGCGGCACGGGGCTCGGCCGCGGCGTCGCGCGGTACCTGACGGACCACGGGGCGGAGGTGCACCTGTGGGGCCGCCGCGAAGCGGTGCTGGCGGAGGCGGCGGCCGAGGCGGGCGCGCACTTCCAGGCCGTCGACGTCCGCAAGGCCGACCTGGTCGACGCGGCGATGGCGGAGATCTGGGACCGCCACGGGCCGTTGACCGGCGTGCTGAACAACGCGGCGGCCAACTTCATCGCCCCGACGGCGAGCTTGAGCGCGCGGGCGTTCGAGGCGGTGAGCGGAACGGTGATGAACGGCTCGTTCAACACGACGCACGCGGCCGGCCGCCGCTGGATCGCCGAGGGGCGGCCCGGCGTGGTCCTGTCCACGCTGACGACGTGGGTGTGGTCGGGTTCGGCGTTCGTGGTGCCCTCGGCGATGGCCAAGGCGGCGGTCCACGCGATGACGATGTCCCTGGCGGTGGAGTGGGCGCGCTACGGGATCCGCCTCAACGCGCTGGCCCCGGGCCCGATCCCGACGGACTACGCGTGGGAGATGCTCAACCCGACGGAGAGCAGCGCGGTCGGCGCGACGCAGGTCGACCAGATCCCGATGGGCCGCGCGGGCACGATCGAGGAACTGGCGAACCTGACGGTGTTCTTGTTCTCGGACGGCTGCAACTACTTGACGGGCGAGACGATCGCGATGGATGGTGGGCAGAGATTGGCCGGGCCGGGCACGTTCGCGGGCTTGACGTCACTGTCCGATGAGGACTGGCGGGAAGTTCGGGAACGGTCGCAAGCGGCGAGCGCGGCGGCGAAGTCGCAGCGGTCGGTCTGAGCAAGCCACGAAGGGAGGGCCCGTGATGACTCCGGGCCCTTCCTTCGTCTCAGCATCCGGTCGCGCGTTGGGCTGCTTCCAGGAACGACTTCACCAACCCCGGGTCCGCGTAGTACTCGTCCACCGCCCGCTGTCGGCCGTACTCGTACAACACCGCCAGCTTCCACAGTGCCAGCGTCGTGTACCAGTCCAGTGTGGACAGATCACGACCAGTCCTTTCGGCGTACCGCGCAGCCAGCTCCGCCCGAGTAGGATAGCCAGGCTCCAGCGCCGCCACCCCCAGCTCCTCCGTCGGCGTCAGAGGTTCGTCCGGCGAAGGCCAAGACGCCAGGAAGTAGCCGACGTCGAAAAGCGGGTCGCCGATTGTCGCCAGCTCCCAGTCCAAAACCGCCGCGATGCGACCCGGGGCCGCCAGGATCACGTTGCCCAGCCGGTAGTCGTTGTGGACGATCGAGGCGCCGGACTCCGGGGGCACGTGCGCGGCCAGCCACGCGTGGACCTCGGCGAACTCCGGTGGCGGGTCACCACCAGTGTCCGCGACCAGCCGGGCCATCCGGCGGAAGTGCCGCGCGTTGAACCCCTCCGGGCGGCCCAGGTCGGCCAGGCCGCGGGAACGCCAGTCGACCGCGTGCAGCGCCGCGAGCGTGTCCGCCAGCGCGAAGCCGATCTGGCGCCGCGAAGACGGCGTGTCCAGCGGGGACGGCGTCCGCTCGGTGACGACCGGGCCTTCGACGTGGCTCATGACGTAGAACGGGACGTCCAAGACCGCCGGCGCCACCGCCAGCACCTCCGGCACCGGGACGTCCGTGCCCGCCAGGGCGCCGATCAGCCGGGCCTCCCGCAGCATGTCGTGCGCGCCCGGGGGGACCGGGGGTGGCGGGGGACGGCGGACGACCACCTGGCGCGCGCCGTCCGACACCAGGAACGTCAGGTTCGAATGGCCGTCGCCGATGCGGCGGGTCGTCACCGGGCCCGTGCACAACCCCTGCGTGGCCAGGAACTTCTCCAACGCGGCCCGCGAAGTCGCGTCCCAGTCCCAGGTCACCGGGTGCTCTCGATCAGGTGCTGGAGATACTGCCCCGGCCAGTGCGTCTCGAACTGCCCGGCCCCCTCCTCGCCGTCGATGGTCGCGTGGCACGCGGCTTCGTAGATGACCGTTCCCATCGGGTCGCGCGTCGGCAGCTTCACGACTCCGAACGCGTCCAGCACCAGGTGGGTCGTCTCGCCGGTGATGTCGACGACGTCGGCCTCCAGGCGCTTCTGCGTCATGTCGTCGTGGTAGTCCGCGTGGTGGCGGATGTGCGACACGGGAATCGTGACGCCGTCCTTGACGACGTACCCCGCGAAACCCCACTCGCCGCGGGCGATCCAGATCCAGCCGTTCACCACCCGGCCGCTCTCGGTGTAGGCGATGAACCACTTCCAGTGGTGCGGCACGCCCCAGTTCCGCACACCCCACGAGTGGTCGCGGTGGCCCTTGCGGTCCAGGGTGACGCGACGGCCGGCCACCTCGAGGAAGCCGGTCACGTGCCCGGTCTGCTCCAGGCGGTTCTCCGCGAACCACGCGGGCAGCCCGTCCGGGTTCGACCGGTAGCTGAACGCGTCGTGCGACGCCGTGAAGTCGTACTCCAGCTTGACGTCGTCGCTCGTGTAGGACACCGAGGCGGTGCGCCGGAGCTCGGGCTGCTTGACGCCGAGCCCTTCGAAGTGGAAGTTGTCGAGGTCCGCGTCGTCGCCGACCACGCCCTGCGCGAGCTTCACGGCGACCGGCTCCGGTCCCCACACCGACACGTTGTAGCCGGTCTTGCCGCGGTCGGTCAGGTACAGGTACACCTGAAAGCCCAGCTGCTCGTCGGGCAGGATCATTTCCCAGAACAGGCTGTCGCGCATCCGGCCGCCCGGCGCGGGCCGGTGCCGGAGGTCGTCGGCCGGCCCGAATCCGGGGTCGATGTCTCCGAGCGTCGTCATGGATGCCTTACCTTCCGGTGAACTGCGGCCGGCGCTTGTCCTTGAACGCGGCCAGCGCTTCGGTCATGTCTTCGCCACGGGTCAGCAGCGCCTGCCCGCGGTTCTCCAGCTCCAGCGCCCCGGCGTACGACGTGATCTCCTGGTTGCGCTGCAAGGCCTGCTTCGACAGCTTCACGCCGCCCGGCGAGTTCCCCGCGATCTGCCGCGTCAGCTCGAGCGCTTCGCCGAGCAGCCGCTCGCTCGGCACGACCCGGTTCACCAGGCCGATCCGCTCGGCCTCCCCAGCTTCGAAAATCCGCCCCGTGTAAGCGATCTCGGCCGCCCGGCCAGGCCCGACCAGGCGGGTCAGCTGCCACGACGTGCCCAGCTCCCCCGCCGACAGCCCGACCTTGACGAAGGCGGCGTTGAACTTCGCCGTCGGCGCGGCGAGCCGGATGTCCGCGCTCAGCGCCAGGGACAGCCCGCCGCCGGACGCGGCGCCGTGGATCGCGGCGATCACCGGGAACGGCAGCTGCCGCAGCGCGGCGAGCCCGCCGGTCGCGAGCTCCTGGAACTTGAGGAACTCCCGCACGCCCATGCGCGTGATGACCTCGATCTCGGCGAGGTCGAACCCGGCGCAGAACGCGCGTTCGCCGGCGCCGGTGAGGATGAGCGCGCGGGCGCCGCTGTCGCGCAACGCCCGGGCGGCGGTGCGGATCTCGCCGAACATCTCGACGGTCATGGAGTTCAGCCGGTCCGGCCGGTTCAGCTTGAGCAGCAGGACGCCGGGTTCGGGCTCCTCGACGAGGAGCGTCCGGAAGTCGGGCACGGCGGTCTCCTAACGTCCGGTGAAGTTCGGCGCGCGCTTCTCCTTGAAGGCGGCGAGCGCTTCGGGCATGTCCTCGCCGCGGGTCAGCAGCGCCTGGCCGCGGTTCTCCAGTTCGAGCGCGGCGGCGTACGAGCCGATCTCCATGTTCGCCTGCAGCGCCCGCTTCGACAGCTGGACGCCACCCGGGGAGTTCGCGCAGATCAGCCCGGCCATCGCGAGGGCCTCGTCGAGCAGGACGTCGTCGTCGACCGTGCGGTTGACCAGCCCGATCCGCTCGGCTTCGTCGGCCAGGACGAACCGGCCGGTGTAGGCGATTTCGGCGGCGAGCGCGGGCCCGATCGTCCGGGACAGCAGCCAGGACGCGCCGAGGTCGCCCGCCGACAGTCCGATGCGGACGAACGCGGCGTTGAACTTCGCCGAGCGCGCGGCCAGGCGGATGTCCGCGGCCAGCGCCAGCGAAAGCCCGCCGCCCGCGGCGGCGCCGTTCACCGCGGCGATCACCGGCACCCGCAATGCGCGCAGAGCGGAAAGCCCTCGTGCGGCCCGTTCCTGACGGTCGAGCATGCCCAGCGCCGTCAGGCCGGCCAGCTCGTCGGCGTCGTCGAGGTCGTAGCCCGCGCAGAACGCCTTCCCTGCGCCGGTCAGGACGACCGCGCGGACGTCGTCGTCCTCGCCGAGGGTGAACGCCAGCTCCTCCAGCTCGGCGAACATCGTCACGGTCATCGCGTTGTACCGGTCCGGCCGATTCAGCGTCGCCAGCACGACGCCCTCGGCGGGCCGGGTCAGGTCGATGGTCTCCATCAGCGCATCCCTTCGAGAACCGCGAGCGTCGCCGCTTCGGCCTCTTCCGGTTTCAGGCCCCAGGGCGGGACGACGAGGTTCAGGTGGTCGTAGTCGCGGGCGTGCTCGGCCACCCGCGCGGCCACGTCGGCCGGACGGCAGGCCACCCCGACCGCGTCGAGCACGTCGTCCGGGACGGCCGCGACCACGGCCGCTTCGTCGCGGGCACGGACGGCCTCCCGGATCCGCTCCTGCGCCGAAGACCAGCCGTGCAGGGCGAAGAGCCGGTCGTAGACGCGTGAGGCGGCGTACTGGGCCACCGCGAACGCGAGCCGGCGGCGCGCGGCCTGCTCGTCCTCGTCGACGGCGCACATCAGGATGCCCATCAGCGTCAGGTCGGCGGCGTCCCGGCCCGTCTCGGCCAGCCCTGCCTCCAGCTCCGGCCGCACGATCTCGCTGATGTAGCGGCCGGTGTACATCGGGTGCCCGACCAGGCCGTCGGCGACGCGGCCCGCGACGCGGACCATGCGGCGGTTCACCCCGGCCGTCCAGATCGGCAGCCGCTCCTGGATCGGCGGCGCCGTGTCGGCGGTCGGGCGCAGGTGGACGCGGTAGAACCGGCCGTCGTGCTCGACCGGGCCTTCGTGCAGCCGCCACAGCTTCCGCAGGACGGTGACCAGCTCTTCCATCCGCTCGGCGGGCGCTTCGCCGCTGACGCCGTGCCAGTCCTCCATCATCCGCGGCGTGCCGTTGCCCAGGCCGAGCACGAGCCGTCCGCCGGACAGCTCGTCGAGGTCACGAGCCTCGGCCGCCCAGACCAGCGGCGTGCGGCCGACGCCGTAGGCGATGTTGCAGCCGATGCGAACCCGCTCGGTGGCCTGGGAGAGCACGGCCATCGGGATGGTGGCCGAGCGGTTGTACAGCTCGCCGGTCCAGACGGCGTCGAACCCGGCCGCCTCGGCCCGGACGGCGAGGTCCGCGGCCCGCCGGAACCGCTCGGGGCCGGAGCCCGCGCTGAAGATCGTCAGTCCGTACACGGCTCCCCCTCAGGCGAACTTCGGCGGGCGCTTGGCGAGGAACGCGGCGAGGCCTTCCCGCGCCTCACCCGCTTCGAAGAGGTCCTGTTCCTGCTCGGCCTCGAAGCGGAAGCCCTCCTCCAGCGGCAGGTCGAACGCGGCGTCGACGGTGCGGATCACCGCGCTCAACGCCGGCCGCGACAGCGTGACGAGCTTCTCGGCCAGCTCCAGGGCGGCCGCCTCCGCCTTGCCCGCGTCGACGAGCCGGTCGGCCAGGCCGATCGCGTGCGCCTCGGCGGCCGGGACCTGCCGGGCGGTGAGCATGATGTCCAGGGCCCGGCCCCGGCCGACCAGCCGCGGGAGCCGTTGCGTGCCGCCGGCACCGGGGATGAGGCCCAGCTTCACCTCGGGCAGGCCGAACCGGGCGTCGGCGCCGGCCACGCGCAGCGTGCAGGCCATGGCCAGCTCCAGGCCGCCGCCCAGGGCGAGCCCGTCGACCGCGGCGATCGTGACGCGCTCGGGTGCGGCCAGCCGGTCGAGCACCCCGCGCAACCGGTCGCCGTAGGCCGTGAACGACGCCGCGTCGATGCCGGACATGTGCTTGATGTCGGCGCCGGCGGCGAAGAACCCGGTCACCTCGGAGGCGACCACGATGACCTTGGCGTCGCCGGCGGCGTCCAGGGCCGCGTTCAGCCCGTCGATGATCGGCAGGCCGAGGGCGTTGGCCGGCGGGTGGGCCAGGGTGAGCACGCGGATGCCGGGACCGGCTTCGCGGGCGCCGACGGCGTCAGTCATGGTCTTCCTCCACAGTGGACGGGTTCAGGGGCGGCGCGGGAACCGCGCGAAGTCGGGGGCGCGTTTCTCCTTGAACGCCTCGCGGCCCTCCTTGGCCTCTTCCGAGGCGTAGAAGAGCAGGTTGGCGTCGTGGGCGAGCTGCTGGATCCCGGCGAGGCCGTCTTCGGCGGCGTGGAAGCCTGCCTTGAGCATCCGCAACGCGAACGGCGACAGCGCCAGCATCTCCCGGCACCACTTGACGGTCTCGGTCTCCAGGTCGGCCAGCGGGACGACGGTGTTGACCAGGCCCATCTCCAGGGCCTGGTGGGCGTCGTACTGGCGGCACAGGAACCAGATCTCCTTGGCCTTGCGCGCACCGACGACCTGGGTGAGCAGCCCGGCGCCGAACCCGCCGTCGAACGAGCCGACCCGCGGGCCGGTCTGCCCGAAGCGGGCGTTGTCGGCGGCGATGGCCAGGTCGCACACCAGCTGCAGCACCTGTCCCCCGCCGATCGCGTACCCGGCGACCATCGCGACCACCGGCTTGGGCAGCCGCCGGAGCTGGACGTGCAGGTCGGTGACGTGGAACCGGCCCGGCCGCCCGGGCTCGGACACGTACCCGGTGTCGCCGCGCACGCGCTGGTCCCCGCCCGAGCAGAAGGCCAGCTCGCCCTCACCGGTCAGGATGATCACGCCGATCGAGGTGTCCTCGCGGGCGGCGTCGAGCGCGTCGGAGATCTCGACCAGCGTCTGCGGCCGGAAGGCGTTGCGCACCTCCGGGCGGCAGATCGTGATCTTGGCGATCCCGTCGCCGCTGTGGTCGAGGCGGATGTCCTCATAGGACCCCACCTCCTTCCAGTCCACGCTCATGCCATGGTCAATCCGCCGCTGACCGAAAGCGTTTGCCCCGTGATGTACCCGGCCGCGTCGGAGGCGAAGAACGCGACGGCGGCGGCGACGTCCGCCGGCTGCGCGAGGCGCTTCATCGGGACCCCGCGGACCATGCCGCCGAGCACCTTGTCGGCGTCCTGGCCGGAGCTGTCGGCGAACTTGCGCAACGCCGGGGTGTCGGTCGGGCCCGGGCAGACGGTGTTGGCGGTGACGCCCTTGGTCGCGACCTCGCGGGCGAGGGTCTTGGTGAAGGCGATGATGCCGCCCTTGGCCCCCGAGTAGACGGCTTCCAGCGACGAGCCGACGCGCCCGGCGTCGGACCCGATGTTGATCACCCGGCCGTGGCCGCGCTCGATCATGCCCGGGACGACCGTCCGGATCACCCGCAGCGCGCCCTTGAAGTTGATGTCGAGGATGCGGTCCCAGAAGTCCTCGTCGGTGTCGACGAACTTCATGAAGTCGTCCCAGCCGGCGTTGTTGACGACGATCTCGACCGGGCCGAGCTCCTCGGTCACCGTCTTGACGGCGGCCTGCACGGACGCGGTGTCGGTGATGTCGGTCCGGACGGCGAGCGCGCGACCGCCGGCTTCGGTGATCCGGTCGGCCGTGGCCTGCGCGGCCTCGAGGTTGAGGTCGGCGATGGCGACGCGGTGGCCGTGCTCGCCGAGGGCCAGCGCGATGCCCTGTCCGATGCCCTGCGCACCACCGGTGACGAGGGCGACGCGGTTGCTCATGGGGGTTTCCTCTCTCAGTTCCAGTTGACGGGGCCGGCGACGATCGAGTGGCTGGTGAGCTTGCGGCCCAGGACGTCCTGCGCGGCCCGCGCGGCGTCGATGAGGCCGGGCAGCGACAGGCCGGTCGCCACGCCCATCTCGTGGAACATGCTCACCAGGTCCTCGGTCGCGATGTTGCCGGTGGAGCCGGGCGGGACCGGGCAGCCGCCCAGTTCGCCGAAGCTCGACTCGAAGCTCGCGCACCCGGCTTCGAGGGCCGCGTAGGCGTTGGCCAGGCCCTGCCCGCGGGTGTTGTGGAAGTGCGCGGTGACCTCGACGCCGGGCAGCCGGTCCAGCGCCGCGGTGAAGAACTCCGAGACGTAGGCGGGGTTCGCCATGCCGGTCGTGTCGCCGAAGCCGATCTCGGTGGCGCCCGCCGCGGCGAACCGTTCGGCGAGGCCCAGCACGCGGTCCAGCTCCACCTTGCCCTCGTAGGGGCAGCCGAAGGACGTCGCGATGACGGCCGCGCAGTCCAGGCCCTCGGCGCGGATCCGCGCGGCCATCTTGTCGTTGTCGGCCATCGTCTCGGCGACCGTGCGGTTGACGTTCTTCTTGTTGTGCGTCTCCGAAGCGGACACGAAGAGAGCGGCCTCGTGGAACTTCTCGCGCACCTTCAGCGCGTTGTCCAGGCCGCGGCTGTTGGGGATCAGCACCATCAGCCGCACGTCGGCCGGGACGTCGATCCGGTTCAGGACCTCGACGCCGTCGGCCAGCTGCGGGATGACGTCGGGTCGCACGAAGCTGGCGACCTCGATGCGCTTCAGGCCGGTGCGGCCGAGTGCGTCGATCAGGCGCACCTTCTCGCCGGTCGGGATGTGCTCGGGTTCGTTCTGGAACCCGTCGCGCGGCCCGACTTCACGGACCCGCACGCTGTCCGGCCTCATTTCTTCCCCTTCAGCAGGTCTTCGCGGAACTCGGGCGCCGCGATCGCGGCCAGCCGCTTCGTCCGCTCGGTCAGGTCACGGCCGCGCAGGTGCGCGACGCCGTACTCGGTCACGACGTGGTCCACATCGGACCGTCCGGTGGTGACCGGGCCGTGCAGGCGCGGGACGATCGTGGAGTGCTCACCCGAGCGGGCGCGCACGGTGATGATCGAACGCGCGGCCGCGCGGGAGAAGTCGGCTTGCCCGCCGACGGCTCCGATGTGGACACCGCGGCGGAGCTCGGCGCCCACCTGCCCGGTCAGGTCGACCTCGATCGCCGAGTTGACCGAGACGAACGCGCGCAGCCGGGCCAGGATGTGCGGGGCGTGGGTGTAGCTCGCGGGCCGGAACTCGACCGGCAGCTCGGGCAGGCGCTCGTAGAGCTCGGTGCTGCCCAGCGCCGCGCCGGTGACGATCACGCCGCGGTCGATCTCCTTGCGGGCGCCGGTGAGCACGCCCTTCTCGACGAGCCGCAGCACGCCGTCGGAGATCATCCCGGAGTGCACGCCGAGGTCCTGGTGCCCGGCCAGCGCGTCGAGCACGGCGGTGGGCAGCGACCCGACGCCCAGCTGCAGGGTGTCGCCGTCCTCGACCAGCTCGGCCACGTGCCGAGCGATGGCCAGCTCGACGTCGTCGGCCGCGCGGATCGGGGCCTCGGCCAGGGGCCGGTCGGTCTCGACGACGGCGGCGAACCGGCTCAGCGGGATGCGCGGGGTCCCGGTGGTCGCCGGCATCCGCCGGTTGACCTCGGCGATCAGCACCGGCGTGTGCGCGAGGGCATCGGCGATGTAGTCCACGCCGACGCCGAGCGAGCACGTCCCGCCGGCGTCCGGCGAGGACACCTGCACGAACCCGACGTCGGACGGCAGGGCGCCTTCGGCGAACAGGCTCGGCAGGGCCGAGTAGTGGCAGGGGACGACGTCGAGCCGGCCGGCCTTGCTGAGCTTCCGCAGGTCGCCGAGTGCGCCGTAGGACGACAGCGTGACGCTCTCCGGCAGGTGCCGCGTCAGGCGTTCGTCCCAGCTGAGGCCGCAGAACGCCCGCACGTGGCCGAGCGCGTCCGCCTGGTCGAGCAGGGCGTGCACGAGCGGCGTCGGCTCGGCGCTCGCCTGGCTCCACCAGACGCCGTCGCCGGGCCGGACGAAGGCGCCCAGGTCGATCATGCGCCGATCCGCTGGATCAGCGTCGCGGTGCCGAGCCCGCCGCCGCAGCACATCGTGACGAGGCCGAACTCGGCGTCCCGGCGTTCCAGCTCCGCGACGAGCGTGGCCGTCAGCCGGGCGCCGGTCGCCCCGACGGCGTGGCCGAGGGCGATGGCACCGCCGTTGACGTTGACGCGGTCCATGTCCGGCTTGAGCTCGCGCTCCCAGGCCAGGACGACGGAGCTGAACGCTTCGTTGACCTCGAACAGATCGATGTCGCCGACGGCCATGCCGTTGCGGTCCAGCAGCTTGCGCGTGGCCGGGATCGGCCCGGTGAGCATGATGACCGGGTCCACGCCGACCGTGAGCTGGTCGACGATCCGGGCCCGCACGCGCAGGCCGTGTTGCCCGGCGGCGTCGCGGGAGGCCAGCAGGACCGCGGCGGCGCCGTCGGAGATCGGGGACGAGCTGCCCGCCGTGATCCGGCCGTTCTCCTTGCGGAAAGCGGGTTTCAGGCCGGCCAGGGTCTCGGTGGTGGTGCCGGGTCGGACGCACTGGTCGCCGCGGCGGACCTCCCCGGCCAGGTCGAGCGGGATCATTTCGGCGTCGAACCGGCCGGCTTCCCCGGCTTCGGTGGCCAGCCGGTGGGACCGGGCGGCGAACTCGTCCAGTTCGGACCGCCCGAGGTCCCAGCGGTCCGCGATCAGCTCGGCGCTTTCGCCTTGGTGCACGAAGGAGTACCGCTCGCGCAGCTCCGCCGGCCACGGGTCGCCGTAGAGCTCCTGGAGCTTCACCGGCGAGTCGATGGGCACGTGGCCCATGTGCTCGACGCCGCCCGCGATGACGACGTCGTGCGTCCCGGTGCCGACCAGCCCGGCCGCCATCTCGATGGCCGTCTGCGCGGAACCGCACCGGCGGTCGAGCGTCACGGCCGGGACCTCGGGCGGGTAGCCGGCCTGCAGCCAGGCGTTGCGGCCGATGTTGCGCGACTGCTCGCCGAAGGGCGCGGTGCAGCCGATCACGAGGTCCTCGACGACGTCCGGCGCGATCCCGCCCCGGGTCAGCAGCTCGGTGTAGCAGGCGCCCAGGATCGCGTTCGGGTGCGTGTCGCGGTACCAGCCGCGCTCGGGGTGGGACTTCCCGATCGGCGTCCGCACCGCTTCGGCGATGACGACTTCCCGTCCGTGGCGCATCAGATCACCGTCCCGCCGTCGACCGGCAGCACCTGGCCGGTGATGTACCCGGCGGCGTCGGAGGCGAAGAACACGAAGCTGCCGGCGATCTCGTCCGGCTCGGCCCAGCGGCCGAGCGGGATGCGGGCGAGGGTCTTCGCCGCGAGCTTCTCGTTGCCGCGGATGTTCTCGGTCATCGCCGTCGCGGCCAGCGGCGCGAGGGCGTTCACGGTCACCTTGCGGCGGGCCAGCTCCTTGGCCAGAGACTTCGTGAAGCCGATGATCCCGGCCTTCGCGGCGCCGTAGTTGGCCTGCCCGATGGTGCCGGTCAGGCCGGCGGCCGAGGTGACGTTGATGACCCGGCCGGTCCCGTCGTCCGGCAGGTACGGCAGGACCGCCTTGCTGCAGACGAAGCTCCCGACGACGTGGATGTCGAGGATCCGCCGGAACGCCTCCTCGGTGAGGTCGGGGAACATCGCCGGGGCGATCGCGCCCGCGTTGTTGACCAGGATGTGCACGGTCCCGTCCGCCAGGGCCGCCGCCTGGCGGGCCGCGTCGGCCGCGGCTCGCGCGTCACGGACGTCGAGGGCGCAGTACTCCGCGCCGATGGCTTCCGCGGTCGTCTTGGCCGCCCGCTCGTCGATGTCGGTGACGAGGACCTTCGCGCCGGCGCCGGCGAACGCTTTCGCCACGGCGGCACCGATTCCGCCGCCGGCCCCGGTGACCAGGGCGGCGCGGCCGTCGAGTCGGAACATCAGTAACTCCTGGGGAGGCCGAGGACGTGCGAGCCGAGGTAGTTGAGGACCATCTCCTGGCTCAGCGGGGCGATCTTGAGCAGCCGGGCTTCCCGGAAGTACCGCGCGACGTGGTACTCCTCGGAGTAGCCCATGCCGCCGTGGGTCTGCAGGGCGCGGTCGGCGGCCTGGAACCCGGCGTCGGCGCAGAGGTACTTGGCCGTGTTCGCCTCGCGGCCGCACGGTTTGCCGTTGTCGTAGAGCCAGGTCGCCTTGCGCAGCGCCAGTTCGGCGGCGTCGAGCCGGGCGAGCGAGTCGGCCAGGGGGAACTGCAGGCCCTGGTTCATCCCGATCGGCCGGCCGAACACCTCGCGCTCGTTGCCGTAGCGGACCGCGCGTTTCAGCGCGGCCCGGCCGAGGCCGAGCGCTTCGGCGGCGACGAGCATCCGTTCGGGGTTGAGGCCGTCGAGGATGTACTTGAAGCCCTCGCCCTCTTCGCCGACGCGGTCTTCGACGGGGACGCGCAGGTCGTCGATGAACAGCTCGTTCGACGTCACGGCGTTGCGGCCCATCTTGCGGATCGGCCGGATGTCGACGTGCGCGCGGTCGAGGTCGGTGAGGAACAGCGTGAGCCCGTCGGTCTTCTTCCCGACGTCCTCGAGCTTCGTGGTCCGGGTCAGCAGCAGGATCTTTTCGGACTCCATCGCCTTGGAGATCCAGACCTTGCGGCCGTTGACGACGTAGTGGTCGCCGTCGCGGCGGGCGAACGTCGTGATCCGCGTGGTGTCGAGGCCGGCTTCGGGTTCGGTGACGCCGAAGCAGACGTGCAGGTCGCCGGTCACGATCCGGGGCAGCGTCCGGCGTTTCAGCTCTTCCGAGCCGTGCACGATCACCGGGTGCATGCCGAAGATCGACAGGTGCATCGAGCTCGCGGCGTTCATCCCGCCACCGGACGCCGAGACTTCTTCCAGCAGCAGCGACGCTTCGGTGATGCCGAAGCCGTGGCCGCCGTACTCCTCCGGCGTGGTGATCCCGAGCCAGCCGCCCTGGGCGAAGGCGTCGTAGAACTCCCTCGGGAACTCGTGGGCCTCGTCCTTGGCGAGCCAGTAGTCGTCGTCGAACTTGCCCGCCAGCTCGGCCACCGCCGTGCGGATCGTGGTCTGGTCCTCGGTCAGCTCAAAGTCCACAGCAAGTCTCCCGCTACTCCTTGTATGGACCGACTATACAAAAGGACTGACCAAATAGCTAGGCCACCGGAACCAGCGGAAGGGCGGCGGCGAGCCGTTCGTTCCAGACGTCGGGACCACCGAACAGGCGGTTGTTCAGCTTGGCGCGCTTGTAGAACAGCTGCAGGTCGTGCTCCCACGTGTAGCCGATCGCGCCGTGGACGGTGAGCGCGCTGTCGGCGACGCGCTCCGCGGCCGCGCAGACCTGGGCTTTGGCCGCGGCCGCGTGCAGGACGGCGTCTTCGTGAGCGGCTTCGACGGACGCGGCGGCGTAGTAGACGAGCGAGCGCGCGGCCTCGACGTCCACCAGCATGGTCGCGGCGGCGTGCTTGACCGCCTGGAACGAGCCGATCGGGACGCCGAACTGGTGTCGCTGCTTGCTGTATTCGACGGCGAGGCCGAGCATCCGTTCCGCCGCGCCGAGGCTGTCGGCGGCGACGAGCACCGCGGCCCTCAAAGCCGCCTGACGCCGCAATTCCCGCGCACCGGAGGCAACCACCGTCTCCCTCGCCGTCACCGTCAGGTCGGCGACCGACCGGCTGCGGTCCAGGAGTTTCCGGGGCACGGCCGAAGCTTCGGCGAGCAGCATCCGGTCGCCGTCCGGAACCAGGAACCGGCGCGCCCGATCGCCGGCGAGGACGTACCGCCCTTCCCCGCCGTCGACGTCCGGCGGGCGATCGGCACCCGTGGCGAGGACGGCGAATTCGCCGCCCTCCAGGGAAGCGGCCGCCAGTTCCGGCTTTCCGGACAAAAAGGGTGCCGCCAGGACGGCGGCCAGCCAGGCGGCCGACGGCGCCGCGGACCGGCCCAGCTCTTCGGCGGCGAGCGCGAGCTCCACCAGGCCGCCGCCCTGGCCACCGTTTTCTTCCGCCGTGCCGACGGTGAACCAGCCTTCTTCGACGAACCGCCGTTCGAACGGGGTGGGATCGCCGGCCTCCAGCCAGCTCCGCACCCGGTCCGCCGGGGCGAACCGGCCCAGCCAGCCTTTGAAGGAGTCCCGGAACAGTTCCTGGTCCTCGGTCAGGGTCCACCGCATGCCCGCGCCTCCCGGAGTCCGGTGCCGTTTGATGCTTCACTGCATCGCGGACGATACCGCCGAAATGGTAACTTAGGTCAGACCGTTAGACCACTTGTTGGGAGAACCACATGACGGGCGCTCGCGCGCAGGAGCCGAAGACCGTCCGATCGTCGGTCCGGCTCCCTCCGATGGAGGTGCCGAAGGCCTCCGACGTGCTCGCGAACGAACTTCGCGAGCGCATCCTGACCGGCGAGTACCCGGAGGGCACCGCCTTGCCCCCGGAGCGCGAGCTGGTCGTCCAGACCGCGATGAGCCGCACCACGGTGCGGGAAGCGTTGCGCATCCTCGAGGTCCAGGGCCTGGTCCGGATCAAGACCGGCCGGGCGGGCGGCGCGTTCGTCCAGCGGCCGGGGCAGGACTCCGTGGCGTCGTCGGTCAGCCTGCTGATCCGCGGTCAGCAGATCCGGCTGGCCGACCTGCTGGAGACCCGCGAGGCGATCGAGCCGTTCTGCGCCCGGCTGGCGGCCCGCAACCGCACGGACGCGGACCTGGACCGGCTGGAGGCGGCGAACACGGCGATCGCGGACTCGTCCAGCAGCCTGGCGCAGTTCCTGCAGGCCAATGTGGACTGGCACGTCGGAGTGGCGACGGCCGGCCACAACGAGCTGCTGACCGGGTTGATGACCGCGTTGTCCCGCGCCATCTACGCGGCGACGGAGAACGAGGAGTTCGTCGACGCGGAGGTCCGCAAGACGACGGTCCGCGCCCACCGCTCGATCACCGACGCGATCCGCGCCCAGGACCCCGACGCGGCCGTCCGCCGCATGGGCCGCCACGTCCACGCATACGCCGAAGCAGTCCTGCAGGTAGACGAACGCACAGAAATCCTCGTCGAAGACTCGTGACCCACGGGGCATCACGTGGAGTTGCCCCGGTGAGGCGGACACGGGGTATTAGGCAGCTGGGGCTTGAGCGTAGTAGACGGTTCGGGCTTCGACCGGGGTGTTCTGGCCGATGGTGGAGTGCAGCCTCTTGTGGTTGTAGTAGCCCAGATAGGCGAACACGTCCTGGCGGGCCTGGGCGCGGGTGCGCCAGATCGTGGCGCCGATCTCGGTCTTCAACGTCGCGAAGAACGCCTCGGCCACCGCGTTGTCGTAACACGATCCGACCCGCCCCACCGAAGGCCGGATCCGGCGCTCAACCAGGGCGGCCCGGAACTGTCCCGAGGTGTACTGAACCCCGCGGTCGGAGTGAAACACCGCATCGGGCTGGATGAGGCCGCGGGCGGTCGCGAGGTCGATCGCCTGGCAGACCAGGTCGGTGCGCATGTGGTCGGCCATGGCATGCCCGACGACCTCGCGGGTGTGCAAGTCGATGACAGTGGCCAGATAGAGCCAGCCTTCGAAGGTGGGCAGGCAGGTGATATCCCCGACCAGGCGCCGGCCCGGCGCGGTCGCGGTGAAGTCGCGGCGGATCAGATCACCGCCCGGTGCCACCGGGCTGGCCGCGGGGCGGGTCAGGGTGCGGCGTTTGCGGCGGGTGAGCCCGGCCAGGCCGTGCTCGCGCATCAGCCGCTCGACCCGCTTGTGGTTCACCAGGTGGCCGCGGCGGTGCAGCTCCGCAGTGATCCGCGGGACGCCGTAGGCACCACGATGTTCGGCGTGGATCCGGGTGATCAGTGCGACCAGCTTGGCCTCCGCTTCCGCTGACGCGGCCCGGGCTGTTTCGGCGGCGACCCACTCGTGGAAGCCCTGCCGGCGCAGCCCCAGGACCTGGCACAACCCTGCACACCGAACTCGGTGCGGTGTTCGGAGATGAACCGATAGCGGTAGGTCATCGATCCATCTCGCGCGCAAAATAGGCGGCTGCTTTGCGCAGGATCTCCTTCTCTTTCTCCAGCTCAGCGACTCGTTTGCGCAACCGCTGCAGTTCCTGGGCCTCAGCCGGGTCCTCTGCCGGCGGCCCGGCCTCGGCGGCCTGGTTGGCGGTGTTCACCCAGGAGCGCAGGGTCTCGTGGTTGATGCCGAGTTCCCGGGCGATCTGCCGCAGCGGCCGGTCACTCGAGTTGGCCAGCTCGATCGCGTCGCGGCGGAACTGCTCCGGATATTTCGACCTGTGAGGCACCAGGACATCCTCCCTCCAGACCACTGTCTGGAATCAAGGTGTCCGGCCCCAGGGGGAACCCCACACGCGTGATTGAGCAGGCATCACGCGTGATCAGACGGGCATCACACGTGATTGAGCGGGCATCACGCCGATGCCCCGCCAATCACGCGTGATGCCCCTCCAGACACGCGTGATGCCCCTCCAGACACGGGTGATGCCCCTCCAGTCACGCGTGATGCCTGTCGGCGACTGCGGCGCGGATTGCGTCCAGGGCTTCGGGGTTCTCCGCGCCGGACAGGTCTCCCGGGTCCTGGCCGAGCGCGGCCGCGCGGACCGCGCGGCGCAGGATCTTCGCCGAACGGGTCTTGGGCAGTTGCGTCACCTGCCGGACGAGGCTCGGCGCGAAGGGCTTGCCGACTTCGGCCGCGACCAGGTCGCGCAGCTCCGCCGAGACGTCGTCGGCGACCGGCGCGCCGGTGCGCGGCACCCAGAACGCCCAGACGGTCTCGCCCTTCTTCGGGTCCGGGACGCCGACCGCCGCGGCCTCCGCGACGGCCGGGTGTGCCGTCAGGACCGCCTCCACCTCGGCCGGGGCCAGGCGCTTGCCCGCGATGTTCATGACGTCGTCGGACCGCCCGCGCAGGAACCACTGGCCGTCGGCGTCGACGATCGCGTGGTCGCCGTGGCGCCACATCCCGGGGAACGTCGACCAGTACGCCTCGCGGTAGCGCTCGTCGTCCTTCCACACCCCGCGCGTCATCGCCGGCCACGGCTGGCGGCACACCAGCTCGCCGACCTCGCCGCGGACCGGGCGCCCGGCGTCGTCGACGACGTCGACGTCCATGCCCAGCGACGGGCCGCCCAGCGAGCAGCTGCGGATCGGCTCGACCGGGTACGGCGCCAGGAACGAGCCGCCGACCTCGGTGCCGCCGGAGAAGTTGATGATCGGGACGCGGCCGCCGAAGACCTCCGCGGCCAGCCAGTCGTACGAGTCCGGGTCCCACGGCTCGCCGGTCGAGCCCAGCGTGCGCACCGAGGACAGGTCGAACGACTCCGGCGACGACGTGCGCAGCGTCCGGATCAGCGTCGGCGACACCCCGAGCATCGTGACGCGGTGGCGTTCGGCCAGGCGCCACAACCGGTCCAGGTCCGGCACGTCCGGGGATCCCTCGTACAGCACCAGGGTCGCGCCGTTGGCGTGCGTGCCGAAGATCGACAGCGGGCCCATGATCCAGCCCATGTCGGTGATCCAGCAGAAGACGCCGTCCGCGCCGACGTCGAACGAGTACGCGACTTCACTGGCCGTCTTCACGAGGAACCCGGCGTGCGTGTGCACCGCGCCCTTGGGCTTGCAGGTGGTCCCGGAGGTGTAGGCGAGCAGCAGCGTGTCCGTCGCGGCCATCGGTTCCGCCGCGACCGGCTCGCCCTCGGGCAGCCCCCAGCCGGGCTCTCCCACCACGACGACGTGCCGCACCGACGGGCACGACCGCAAAGCCTCGTCCAGCAACGGTTTCATCGCGACTTCCCGGCGACGGCGCACCGTCCCCTCCGCGACGATCACCGCCTTCGCGTCGGCGTCCCGCAGCCGGGCGGCGACGGCGGCGGGCGCGAACCCGGAGAACAGCGGCACCAGCACGGCACCCACCCGCGCCACGGCGTAACAGGCGACGACGGCCTCGGGGATCATCGGCAGGAACAGCCCGACGGCGTCGCCGCGGCCGATTCCCAGCGCCCGCAGCCCGGCCGCCACCCGCGCGACCTCCGCACCCAGCTCGGCGAAGGTCGACGTCCGGACGGTGCCGTCCTCGGCTTCGTGCACCACCGCGGTCCGGTCGGGGGCCGAGGCCACCCAGCGGTCCAGGCAGGCTTCGGCGATGTTCAGCTCGCCGCCGGCGAACCAGTCCGGGTATTCGATCCCCCGCGAGAGGTCGACGACCCGGTCGTACGGCTTGCGGAACGGCAGCCCCAGGTCCCGCACGACCGCGTCCCAGTACCAGCCGATGTCGGCCACCGAGGCCGCGCGCAGCTCGGCGATCGAGGCCAGGCCGTGCGCCCGCCCGAGCCGGGTGACGTTGGCCTGCTCGACGTGCTCGTCGGTCGGCGTCCAGGTGTACACGTCAGCTCCTCGGCAGGCCGAGCATGCGCTCGGCGACGATGTTGCGCTGGATGAAGGTCGACCCGCCGGCGATCGCCGTGCCGCGGGCCTGGTAGGCCAGCCGCAGCCAGCGCGCGTCCGGCTCTTCGTCGAGGCCGAGCTGCCCGCCCAGCGGCTCGAGCGACAGCCGGAAGTCGGCCAGGTCCTCGACCAGCGGGCAGAAGTACAGCTTCCCGATCGACGTCACCGGCCCCGGCGGTGCGCCTTCGCTGGCTTGGGTGATGACGCGCTGGCCGATCAGGTAGTGCGTCAGCGCGCGGCCGTAGAGGTCCGCGACGCGCTGGCGGATCCGCGGGTCCGTCCCCAGTGGACGGCCGTCCGGCCCGGTCCGGCCCGCGATGTCGGTGATGATGTCTTCCACCGCGCGTTTGGTGTTGACGCGGCCGGTGGCGATGGCGACCCGTTCGTGACCCAGCGTCCCCATCGCGACGCGCCAGCCGCCGTCCACCTCCCCCACGACCAGGTCGTCCGGCACGAAGACGTCGTCGAGGAAGACCTCGTTGAACTCGGCCTCGCCGAGCATGTGCGCGAGCGGCCGGACCGTGACACCGGGGCTGTCCATCGGCAGCAGGAAGTACGTGATGCCCTTGTGCCGCGGGCCGCCGCCGGTGCGGGCCAGGAGGATCGCGTGCGACGCGAGCTGGGCGCGGCTGGTCCAGATCTTCTGGCCCTGGATCCGCCAGCCGCCGTCGGCCTTCGTGGCCTTGGTGCGCAGGGACGCCAGATCGGACCCCGCGTCGGGTTCGGAGAACAGCTGGCACCAGATCTCGGCGCCGGTGAGGATCGGCCGGAGGAACCGCTCCTTCTGCGCGTCCGTGCCGAAGCCGGCGATGGTCGGGCCGGCGAAGTCCTCGCCGATGATGTTGAGCCGCTCCGGCGCGCCCGCGCGGTCGGTCTCCTCGGTGAAGATCGCGCGCAGCTTCTCGTCCGCACCTTGGCCGCCGTACTCCTTCGGCCACGACAGCCCGGCGTACCCGGCGTCGACCAGGAGGGTCTGCCACTGCCGCCAGAACGGCAGCTTGCCTTCGAGGTCCGGCGGCTCCGGCCAGGGCAGGAGCGGCAGCGCGTCCGCGAGCCACTTCCTGATCTCGGCCCGGAACCGGGCCTCCGCCGGTGAGTCCGCGAGATCCATCAGCACTCCTTCGTGATTCTACGGTCCGATGTTAATATAGGTCAGACCAAAACGGGAGGGCTTGTGACACCGGACTTCGTCGACGAGGTCACCTTCGACGTCGAGCAGGGCAAGATCCTGGAGTTCGCCCGCGCGACGTTCGCCGAAGACCCCGTCCACGTCAGCGAAGCGGCGGCGCGGGACGCGGGTTTCGCGCGAGTGCCGGCGACGCCGACCCACGTCGTGGTCGCCGGGCACCACCGCGACCAGCGCGGCTTCGTCGACAAGCTCGGACTGGCGTTCGAACGCGTCGTGGTCGGTTCCGTCAAGTGGACCTACCGCCGTCCGCTGCTCGCCGGCGACCGGCTGCACGGCGTCCGCCGCGTCACCGGCGACCGGCGCAAGGGCGCGCTGCGGATCGTGACCCTGGAGACCGACTACGTCGACGCGGCGGGCGAGAGTGTCGTCCTGGTGCGGGAAACCCTGATCGAGCGAGGAGCGGACGCATGAGGACACCGGTGCGGGTCACGGTCGGCGAGCGGGTGCCGGCCCGCGAGATCGGCCCGGTGACCCAGACCGACGTCGTCCGGTTCGCGGGCGCGGGCGGCGACTTCAACCCCCTGCACCACGACCCCGCCTTCGCCGAGGCGGCCGGGTTTCCCGGCGTGCTCGCCATGGGCCAGCTGCACGCCGGGATGCTCGCGGCGTGGCTGAGCGACTGGGCGGGCGTGGAGCACGTGCGCGAACTGGAGGTGCGGTTCGTGGCGCCGGTCTTCCTCGGCGACGTCCTGCGGTTCACCGGCGAGGTGACCACTGTGGACGGTGACCGCGCCGAACTGGAGCTGGTCGCGGCCCGCGGCGGCGAGCCCGTGATCCGGGCCCGCGCCGCGGTCGCCACCCTCACGCCGGGAGCTTGACCTTCTCGGCGATGTCCGCGCGCAGCACGTGCTTCTGGATCTTGCCGGTCGCGGTCATCGGGAGCCGCTCGACCACTTCCAGCCGTTCCGGGAGCTTCTGGATCGCCAGGTCCTGCCCCAGCAGGAACGCCTTGAGCTCGTCGAGCGTGACCACCCGGCCCGGCCGCGGCACCAGGTAGCAGCAGATCCGCTCCCCCAGCCGCTCGTCCGGCATGCCGACGACCGCGACCGCCGCGACGGCGGGGTGCCCGGCCAGCAGGTCCTCGATCTGCCGGACGCTGATGTTCATCCCGCCGCGGATCACGATGTCCTTGAGCCGCCCGGTGACGCGCACATAGCCGTCGGCGTCCATCACCCCGAGGTCGCCCGAGCGGGAAAAGCCGTCGGGCGTGGCCAGCGCGGCGGTCTCGGCGGGGTTGCCGAGGTAGCCGAGCATGTGCGTCGGGCCGCGGTAGGCGATGTCGCCTTCGGTGCCACGCGGTACTTCTTCGCCCAGTTCATCGACGATCTTCACCGCGCTGCCCGGCAGCGCCCGGCCGTCGGACGTCACCGGCCGCGCCGGGTCGTCGTCGACCGTGCACGTCGTCGTGGTCAGGTTCTCGGAACGGCCGTAGAGGCTGAGGACGCGGCAGTCCGGCAGCAGCCGCCGCGCGCGTTCGACGAAGGTGCCCGGGATCGGCGAGCCGGCGGCGACCCAGAGCCGCATGCTGCCGGCGTCGTGCTCGGCCGGGTCGTAGACGTCCATCAGCATCTGCAGGAACGTCGTCGCGGTCACCGCCGCGGTGCAGCCGAACCGGCGGATGTGCTCCGCGCCGGCGCGGGGCTCCCAAGCCGCCATGAGGTGCGAGCCGGCGCCGTGCAGCAGCGGCAGGAAGACGCTGGTGACCAGGCCGGTCGTGTGGGTGATCGGCGACGGGCCGAACTGGACGTCGTCCGCGGTGTAGCCGAACGCCTTCGCCAGCAGCCGGGACCCGCAGGCCATGGTGTTGAACGTGTGGACGCAGCCCTTGGGGCGCGACGTCGTCCCGGAGCTGTAGACGATGACGAAGGGGGCGTCGGGGTCCGCGGCGGGGCGGAGCTCGGCCGCCGCCTCGTCCGGGTCGACGTCGGCGAACAGCGACTCGAACGGGGTCCCGCCCGACCCGCGGACCACGACCACCCGCTCGAGGTCGAGCGAGCGGTACATGCCGGCGTAGTCGAACGCCTTGAACGTCTCGGCGGTGATCGCCATCCGCGCACCGGCGTTCTGAGCGATGAAGCCGACTTCGTCGCGCCGGTAGATCGGCATGATCGGCACCATGATCGCGCCGAGGCGCGAGAGCGCCGCCGCGGCCTGCACGAGCTCGACCCAGTTCGGCAGCTGGACGCAGACGCGGTCCCCCGCGCGGACACCCTGGCGCCGCAGGCCGATCGCGAGCCGCAGCACGCTGTCCCGCATCCCCTTGAACGTCAGGGATTCCGTGTCGTCGGTCAGGAAGACCTTGTCCGGACGCTCGGCCGCCTGCGCGTCCAGCAGGTCGGCGAGGGTGTCCCGGCGCCAGCGGCCGGTCGCGTAGTACTGCCGGATTTCTTCGGCGGAGTAGCGGTCGTGGACCGTCATCATCGGCGATCATCCTCGATCTCGGCGATTCTGGCTCAACGATAATATGGTTAGACCAAACCGTCAACGCCGCTGCCAGTCCGGCTCACGCTTCTCCCGGAACGCCCGCACGCCTTCGACCAGGTCTTCCGTCGTGAACGCGAGCGCGAGCTGCGCCTGCAGGACGTCGAGCGCCTTGCCGAGCTCCAGGTCCCGCGTCGAGTCCAGCGCGTTCTTGCCCAGCTTCATCAGCAGGGGCGACTTCCCGGCGACGCGATGGGCCCACGTACGCACGGTCTCCTCGAACTCGGCGTCGGGCACGACCTTGTTGACGACGCCGAGCGCCGCGGCTTCGGCGGCGGACACGGTGTCCCCCAGCATCATCAGCTCGTTGGCCTTCAGGCGGCCGACGTTGCGGAAGATGAGCGCGGAGATCATGAACGGGAAGGCACCCACGTTGATCTCCGGGCAGCCGAACCGCGCGGACTCCCTGGCCAGCACCAGATCGCAGGCGAGAGCCAGGCCGAACGCCCCGGCGAGCACGTCGCCGCCGGCCGCGCAGAGCACCGGCTTGCCGAGCGCGGCGATGAGCTTGAACAGCCGCGGGAACCGGTCGAGCCCGGCGTACTTGGCGATCGGCGGCCGGTCGTCGGCGAACGCCTTCAGGTTGCCGCCCGAGGAGAAGATCCGCTCGTGCGACGACGTCAGCACGACGACCCGCACCGCGTCGTCGTCCCGCGCGTTCTCCAGCGCGGCCAAGAGTTCGTCGAGGAGCTCATCGCTCAGCGCGTTGCGGGTCCCGGGGTCGTCGAGGGTCACCCAGGCGGCGCCCCGGTCGTCGATCCGGTAGCGCACCAGGTCCGGCATGTGTGCTCCTTCAGTGCGTCAGGGTGACTTTGCCGAAGCCGTCGCCGCGTTCGAGGTGCTCGTGCGCGGCCGCGGCCTCGTCGAGCGGGAACGTCCGGTCGAGCACCGGCGGCGGGACGTCGTGCTCGGCCAGGAAAGCCAGCAGCGCGGCGAAGTCGCGGGGGCTGCCCATGGTCGTGCCGAGCAGGCTGAACTGTCCGAAGTAGAACGACCGGACGTCGAGCGGCACCCGCTCGGCGCGCGACGCCCCGAGCACGACCAGCCGGCCGCCCGGTTTCAGCGCCCGCAGCGAGTCCTGCCAGGCCCCGACGGGATCGAGGACGACGTCGAACCCTTCCCCAGCCGGGGAGAGCGCCCGCGCCGCGGCGGCCCAGTCGGGCTCGGTGTACCGGACGCCCGCGGCGGCGCCGATCCCCCGCGCCCGCTCGATCTTCGCCTCCGACGACGACGTCACGCAGACGGTCGCCCCGGCGGCCGAGCCCAGCAGCACGGCCGTCGTGGCGACGCCCCCGCCCGCACCGAGCACCAGCAGCGACTCGCCGCCGCGCAGCCCGGCTCGCGTGAACAGGGCCCGGAACGCGGTCACGCCGACCAGGGGAAGGGCCGCCGCTTCGGCCCAGCTGTAGCCGGCGGGCTTGGGGACGACGTTCCCGGCGGGGACCGACACCGCCTCGGCGTACGTGCCGGGCCGGTGGTCGCCGAGGATCTCGAAGCCCGGGGCCGGCGCGGCGTCGCCGGCACCCCAGGACAGCGACGGCAGGATCACCACTTCCTCGCCGGTGTCCAGCACTCCCGCGCCGTCGGCTCCGATGATGTGCGGCAACGGCGAACCGTAGCGGCCCTGCCGGACCAGGACGTCGTGCCAGTTCAGCGCACTCGCGCGCACCCGGACGCGCACCTCGCCCGGCCGCTCGGCCGGCGCGGGCACCTCTTCCGGGCGCAGGCACGCCGCCGTCCCGAACTCCCGCAGCACCACCGCGCGCACGTCGACCTCCTCGTTAAGGTCTTACCATTAGACCCTAAGTCGGAGACACGCTCAAGAGGGGTCGGCCATGGTCAGGCGGAGGTACCGCGAGATCGCCTCGGCCCGGTTCTCCGCGCCCAGCTTGCGCAGGATGCGCTTGACGTGGGACTTGACGGTGCCGCTGGTGATGACGAGCTCGTCGGCGATGCGGTTGTTGGTCGCGCCGGTCGCCATGAGCGCGAGCACCTCCCGTTCACGCGCGGTGAGCAGCTCGTCCAGGGCCGCCGACGAGCGGGGCCGCGTCCGCGCGGGCCGCAGCTCGGCGACGGCGGCGTGCCGGGTCAGGTCGATCTCGGCGGACGCGAGGTCGTCCAGAACGGCTTCGACCGTGCGCATCGCGACCCGCACCTGCTCGCGTTGCTCCCGCAGCCGCGTCAGGAGCACGGCGCGTTCGAAGAGCCGGCCGAAGCCCAGCGCGAAGGCCCACAGCAGGTCCCGGTCGAAGGCGGTCACGGCGGCGTCGACGTGGTCGGCGTGCAGGAACCCGATGACCCGGCCGGTCGGCAGCAGCGGCGCCGCGACGTACGACGTGAGCGCCGACGCCCGGATCAGCGGCCGGTACACCCGCGGGTCGTGCGCCGGGTCGACGACGAGCGCCGGCTGCCGTTTGCGGACCATTTCGGTCTCCAGCAGCATGTTGTCGAGCCGGATCTCGGGGATCGCGGTGATCCAGTCGCGGAAGGTGCGTTCCGCCTCCCGGTCGCCGACCGCGTAGGACTTCCACGGCCGCCACAGCGAACCGTCGACCCGCGAGAGCATCACCCGGCCGAAGCCGCAGCCCTCGACGACCGCCTCGCACGCGCGGGCGAGCAGCTCGTCCGGGTCGGTCACCGCGCCCAGCCGAGCGAGGCTCCCGTCGAGCGCCGCCCGTCGCCGCGCCCGCTCACTCGCGCGGAACTCGCTCAGCTCGTGCCGCAGCGCGTAGACCTCCGCGAGCAGCGCGCCGGTCTCGGCCGGATTCGCCGTTCCCGCCGCCAGCCGTTCGGTCAGCCCGTCGGCCGCGACGGTCAGGCCGGCCTCGGCGGACTCGGGATCGGCCACCCCGGCCGTCGGCGTCCCGGCTACCTCCAGGGTCTTCCGCACCTTGGTGAGCAGCTCGGACGTCCGGCCGTCGGACGTCACGGCCGCGGGCCCGGCAGATGTGCACGCACGTCGTCGTGCCCCTCTCGTCGCGATCGGGAGTCGACGGTAATAGTAACCCGGGAATAACGATCGTTCACAGTTCTGTGTTAGGTTCGGCGGGTGGACAGGGACCGCAAGATCCTGGATACGGCCGCCGCCGTCTTCTTCGAGAAGGGCTTCCACGGGGTCGGGGTCGACGAGCTCGGCAAGCGGGCCGGGCTCAGCGGCCCGGCGCTCTACCGGCACTTCTCCGGCAAGGACGAGATCCTCGCCTCGCTGTTCAACGAGGCGCTCGACGAGCTGCTCAGCGCCACCGCGCCGGTGCACGAGGACCCGGCCGAGGACCTGGACCGGCTGATTCGCCACCACGTCGGGTTCACCCTCTCCCACCGGCACCTGGTGAACGTCTACCAGCGTGAGGACCGCTCGCTGGTCGAGCCGTGGAAGCGCCAGTTCGACCGCCGCCGCCGTCAGTACATCGGCCGCTGGGAGACCGCGGTGTCCCGGCGCTTCCCGAAGGCGAGCGCCGCCGAGGTCGCCGCGGGTACGCAGGCGTGCCTCGGGGTCATCTTCTCGGTCGCCTACTGGCCCACCGCGCTGGCGAGCACGCCGTCGCTGGCCGACCTGATCACCGGGTACGCGACCACCGGACTGTCTACTCTGGACTGAGCTTGCGCCGGACGTCGGCGCGCAGCACGTGCTTGCGCACCTTGCCGGTCGCCGTCATCGGCAGCTCGGCCAGCAGCTCCAGCCGTTCCGGCAGCTTCGGGGTCGCGACGTCCCGCTCGCGCAGGAACGCCGTCAGGCCGGCCAGTGACGGCGGTTCGCCCGGCGCCGGGACGACATAGGCGCAGACGCGTTCGCCGAGCCGCTCGTCGGGCATCCCGACCACGGCGACCGCGGCGACCCGCGGGTGCTCGGCGAGCAGCTCTTCCAGCTCCCGCGCGCTGATGTTGAGCCCGCCGCGGATCACGATGTCCTTGAGCCGCCCGGTGACGCGCACATAGCCGTCTGCATCCATCACGCCGAGGTCGCCGGAGCGGGAGTGGCCGTCGGCCGTGAACAGCGCGGCCGTCTGGTCCGGGTCGCGGTAGTACTCCAGCATGTGACTCGGCCCGCGGTAGGCGATGTCGCCCTGCGTGCCCCTCGGCACCTCCTCGCCGAGCTCGTCCACGATCTTCACCGACGCCCCCGCGATCGCGGAGCCGTCGGACGTCGCCGAGCGGTCGGGCGCGTCGTCGAGGGTGCACATCGTGGTGAGGAAGTTCTCCGAACGGCCGTAGAGGCTCAGCACCCGGCAGCCGGCGAACTGCTCCCCCGCGCGCCGCACGACGGAGCCGGGAATCGGCGAGCCCGCGCAGACCCACAGGCGCAGGCTGCTCGCGTCGTGCCGGTCCGGGTCGTAGGCACCCATGAGCATCTGCAGGAACGGCGTCGCGGTGACCGCGGCGGTGCAGCCGAACTTCGCGATCCGCTGCCAGGCCTCGGCCGGGTCCCACGCCTCCATCAGGTGCGACGCCGCGCCGGTCAGCAGCGGCAACAGGAAGCTGGTCGCGAGCCCGGTGCTGTGCGTGACGGGCGACGGTCCGAACTGGACGTCGTCCTCGCGGTAGCCGACGCTGCGCGCGATCGCGGCGGCGCTGGCGCGCACGGTGTTGAACGTGTGGAAGCAGCCCTTGGGCCGCGCGGTCGTCCCGGAGGTGTAGACGATGAGGAAGCCGTCGTCCGGCGACGGCGCCGGGGCGAGATCCGCACCGGACCGAAAGAGCTCGTCGAGCCGGACGTCGCCGTCGCCGCGGACCGCGACGACCGCCGTCAGGCCGGGGCAGCTCCCCCGCAGCGAGGCGAACATGGCGTAGTGGTCGAAGCCCTTGAACTCCCGGCAGGTGACCGCCACCTTCGCGCCGGAGTGCCGCAGGACGTAGCCGACCTCCTCGGCCCGGTAGATCGGCATGATCGGCACGAGCACCGCCCCCAGCCGGCTCACCGCCGCGGCGACCACGAAGAACTCGGTCCAGTTGGGCAGCTGGACGGCAACCCGGTCGCCGTGGCCGACGCCCAGCCGGGCCAGCCCGCCGGCCAGGGCGAGCGCCCGGTCGCGAAGGTCCGCATAGGTGAGCTCGGTGGTCCCGTCGGAGACGAAGACCTTGCCGCCACGAGCCTCGGCCTGACTGTCCAGGAGCGCGGAAAGTCCTTCGGGGCGCCAGAACCCGGCGTCGTAGCAGGCTCGGATGTCGGCCTCGGCGTACCGGTCGTGAACGGAGATCGTGTGCGTCATCGGCAGCCCTTCCGGCCATCTCAGTGATCCACACCACACTGAACTGGTCGAACAATATAATGGACTGACCTTTTAGGGCAAGGGTCACCCGATCCGGACTTCGCTGAGGAATTCGTACGCCGCCAACCGGTCGCTCAGCATGTCCGCGAATCCCCGGCCGCCCGCCGCCAGCGACACGATCACGCGGGGCCGCGGGCCGGCGTCTTCGACGTGGACGCCGTGCTCGTGCTCGGCACCCGACAGCTCGGCGACCAGCGCGCGGATCTCGCGGCGCAGCGCGTCCTGGCGCAACGCCGGTTTGGACACCTTGCCGACCGGGGTCACCGGCAGCCGGTCCAGCACGACGACCTCGGCCGGCACGGCGGCCCGCTCCTGCACGTGCTCGCGGCAGAACGCCAGCAGCGCGTCCGGCCGCGCCGTCGCCCCGGCCTTCAGCTCGACGTAGGCCACGGGCAGCTCCCCCTTGCCCGCCGCGGGCCGCCCGACCGCCGCCGCCATGCTCACCTCGGGGTGGCGGGACAGCGCCTCCTCGATCTGCCCGGGGTCGATGTTGTGACCACCCCGGATAATGAGGTCCTTGGCGCGCCCGGAGATCCAGACGTACCCGTCCTCGTCGACCGTGCCGAGATCGCCGGTGTCGGCCCAGCGGGTGCCGTCGCCGAGGCCGTGGACGTGCAGGGCGGCGTCCTGTGCGGCGTCGACGTAGCCGTCGGTCACGGTGGGCCCGCCGATGACCAGCGCGCCGCGCTCGCCGGGCGCGCACACCCGGACGACGCCGCCGGCCCCGTCGAGCTCGACCGCGCGGACCCGGAAGTGCGGCAGCACGCGGCCCGCGGAGCCGATCCGCGGCCGCGTGCCGTCGTTGTAGTGCCCGGTGGTGGTGCCGTGCAGCTCGGTCATGCCCCAGTTCTCGCGCAGCCACACACCGAACCGCTCGTGGAACTCGGTGGCGAGCGCGACCGGCAGCTGGCTCCCGCCGACGTGGAAGTCCGCCAGGCAGTGGCCTCCGGCCTCACCGCCCGCGTCGAGGATCGCCCGCGCGGTCGTCGGCGTGGCCAGCAGGGACGTCATGCGGTAGTGGCGGGCGATGTCCCAGAACGACGCCACGACCTCGCGGGACCGGAACCCCGCCGTGGTGAGCGTGAGCAGGGTCTGCCCGAACAGCATTGCGCGCAGGCCCAGGGAGATCGACCCGCCGCAGTGGAAGTTCGGCATCCCGTGCCCGACGACACCGGCGCGCTCCGAGCCCATCAGGGCGCCGACGTTCCACGCCACGGTGAGCTGCGCGCGCTGGGTCATCCGCACGAGTTTCGGGGTGCCGGTGGTGCCCCCGGTCGGCATCGCCATGACCGTCCGGTCGGGATCGGGATCGAAGACCCGGTCGTCGTGGTCGTGGGCGCGGACGGCGTCGGCGAAGTCGTCGCCGACGTGGAACACGTGGCGCAGGCCGGGCACGTGCTCGCGTGGATCGCCTTTGCCTTCCGCGATTTCCCGGGTGGTGACCAGCGTGGTCACGCCCAGCTCGGTCAGGATCCGGTGCAGGGAACCGGGTTCGAGGAACGGGTTGAGCGGCACGGCGACGCCCGCGGTCGCCGCACCCCACAGCGCGGTGAGGCCTTCGGGCACCATCGGCAGCATCAGCGCGGTGACGCCGCCGCACGCACGGAACAGACGCGCCGACAGCTCGACCTCGCGCACGAGGTCCCGGTAGGTCACGATCCGGGCCGGGGCCAGGAAGTCCGGCGGTTCGACGAGCACGATCGCGGGCTTGCCGGGATCGAGCGCGGCCGCGGCCGACAGGCAGCCGAGGATCGTGTCGGCGGGACGCAGGTCTTCCGGTGCGCGCGACTCGAGATCCGTCACGTCGGCGGCGGAGGTCACCCGCCGCCGGACCGGTTCGGGCCGGCGGGTCACGGCAGCTCCGCCCGCACCGGCTCCGGCACGGCGGCCGGCGCCCGGACCGCTTCGCGAGACCGGTACAGCGCGAGCGCCGCGCCCGCACCGGCGAGGCACAGGGCGAAGCAGACCACGATGATCGTCCAGATGCCGAACACCGCGTCTTCGAGAGCAACGGCGGCCAGCGGCGCGAACCCGGCGATCACGCCGGCGACCTGCATACCGAGAGACCCGGCCGTGTAACGGACCTCCGTCGGCAGGCAGTCCACGATGAACGCCGGGAAGATCCCGTTGGCGGCCGCGTGGCCGAGGCCAGCGACCGCGAGCAGCGCGCCGAAGATGAACGGGACGCTGCGGCTGTCCAGCGCGACGAAGTAGACGAACAGCAGGACGCCTTCCAGCAGCAGCCCGGCGGCCAGCAGGCGGCCGCGGTGCACGCGGTCGGACAGCGCGCCCCACACCGGGTTCAGCACGACGACCAGGAACGTCGCGACGGCGATGACCCACAGCATCGTCGTGCGGTCGACGCCGATCGTGTTCACCGCGTAGCTGAGGCTGTAGATCGTGAGGACGTACCAGATCGACATCATCCCGGCCATGACGAGGACGATGCCGAAGATGGCACGCGGGTACCGCGTGAGCGCGGTGCGGATCGGCGTGGTCCGCCCGGTCGCCGCGACGAAGTCGGGCGTCTCCTCCAGGCCGTAGCGCAGCAGCAGGCCGACCAGGACGATCAGCGCGCTGCCCAGGAACGGGACGCGCCAGCCCCAGGATTCCAGCTGGGCCTGGGGAAGCAGTGTGACGAGCGCGAACACCGCGGTGGCCAGCACGGTGCCGGCCTGCGCGCCCGCGGTCGAGAAACTGCCGTAGAAACCACGTTTGCCCTCAGGCGCGTGCTCGACCGAAATGAGCACGGCTCCCCCGAGCTCACCACCGACCGCCAGCCCCTGGCAGAGCCGCAGCACCACCAGCAGCACGGGCGCCAGCGGGCCGATCGCGTCGTACCCGGGCAGCAGGCCGACCAGGACCGTCGCGACGCCCATCAGCGCGATCGTCAGCAGCACCGCTGTGCGCCGGCCGCGCCGGTCGCCGATGTAACCGAAGAGCAGGCCGCCGAGCGGGCGGACGAGGTAGCCGCTCGCGAACGTGGCCAGGGACAGCACGAGCGCCACCTGCGGGCTCACGCCGTGGAAGAACTGCTTGCCGAACACCAGCGCCGCGGCGGTGCCGTAGATGACGAGGTCGTAGTACTCGACGACGGAGCCGAGGAACGCGGCCGAGGCCGCTCGGCGGGGACTGCCGGTCTGTGCTGCCATGCGAACTCCACTCGAAACCGGGGAAACGATGGGATGGCCCTAGCTGCCGGCCGCGCTCGCCGTCCGGACGACGTCGAAGGTGAGCGAGCCCTTCTCGGCCTGCTCGCGCAGGACGAACTTCTGGATCTTGCCGCTGGCCGTGGCCGGCATCCGGTCGACGAACGTCCAGAACACCGGCGTCTTGTGCGGGGCGAGCTGCGACCGCAGGAACCCGGTCAGCTCCTCCACCGAGGGACGCTCGAACCCGGGGCGGAGCTGGAGCACCGCGCCGATCTGCTCGCCCCACTTCGCGTCGGGGACCGCGATCACGGCGGCGTACTCGACCGCGGGGTGCTCCTGGAGCGTGCCCTCGATCTCGGCGGGGTAGATATTCATGCCACCCCGGATGATCATGTCCTTGCTCCGGCCGCGGATCCTGAGGAACCCGCGCTCGTCCATGGCGCCGATGTCGCCCATGTGCAGCCAGCCGTCCGGGTCGATCGCCGCCGCGGTTTCGGCCGGCATGCCGTAGTAGCCGAGCATGTTCTGGTAGCCGCGGCAGCAGATCTCACCGCTCTCGCCCAGCCCCACCGGCTCCCCCGTCACCGGGTCCGCGATCTTGACCTCGAGCCGCGGCAGGGGCTGTCCCACCGTGTCGGCCTGGTCCTCCGGGGAGTCGGTGACCCGGGTCTGGCTGACGACGCCGTGCGCCTCCGTCTGTCCGAAGAGGATGCTGAACTGGCAGGCCAGCGTCGACTGCGTCCGGCGCACGAGCGCGGCGGGAACGGACGCCGCGCCGCTCAGGATCGTCCGCAGGCTGCTCAGGTCGCGCGTCGCGAGGTCCGGGTGGTCCAGCAACGCGATCAGCATGGTCGGCACGACCAGGGTGTGCGTGCCGCGGTAGGTCTCGAAGGCCTCCAGCAGCAGCCCGGGGTCGAAGCCGGGCAGGATGACGAAGGTGCCGCGCTTGGCCCAGGCCCCGAAGGAGGTCACCGCGCCGCCGCCGATGTGGTACATCGGCATCGCGTTGACGTACACGCCGCCGTCGGTCATCCCGGCGCGCTCCGCGACGTGGCGGGCCTCGTTCACCAGTCCTTTGTGGTGCAGCATGGCGCCCTTGGGGAAGCCCGTGGTGCCCGACGTGTACTGGATCTGCAGCACGTCCTCCGGGAGCACCGCCGGCAGTTCGCGATCGGGGTCGCCGCTCGCGATGAACGCGTCCCACTCGTCGAAGGTGAAGATCTCCCGCAGCTCCGGCGTCTCCCCGCGGATGTCGTCGAGCATGGCGCGCATGGCGAACTCCCGGTGCACGGCCGGGCAGAACAGGCCCACCGCACCGGACTGCCGAAGCACGAAGCCCACTTCCCTGGCCCGGTACGCGGGGTTGAGGGCGACGAGCACCATCCCCGCGAGCGCGGCACCCTGCTGCAGGACGACCCACGCCGCGCTGTTCGGCGCCCAGACGGCGATCCGGTCGCCGGGGGCGAACCGGCCGAGCAGGGCCCGGGCGACGCGCTCGGCGTCGGCGAGGAACTCCGCGTAGGTCCACGTCTTCCGCGCGCCGGGGTCCGCCACGCAGTCGACGAGGGCCGGCCGGTCCGGCACCGTCGCCGCGGCGTGCCGCAGGCTGTCGCACACCGTGACGTCGTGGACCTCGCCCGGCTCAGCCGGCCAGTAGGACGTTGCGAGAACGGGCACGCCGACCATCCCCTACTCCCTTGTACGCGATGTGATGCGGGCCACCGGACTGTACATCGTCGGTCGGACCAAATAAATGGTCTGACCCGAATTTATATGACAGACTGCGGAAGTTGATCGCAGCATACGTCGATAACAGGAGGTCTCCATGCCCCTCGTCCGCGACTACCCGGAGTCGGCCGTGGTCATCGCCGGCGGCACCTCGGGCGTCGGCCTCGCCACCGCGCTCGCCTTCGCCGACGCCGGAGTGCGGCGGATCGCCCTCCTCGCCCGGAACGCCGAACGCGGCAAGCTCGCCCGCGACCGCGTCCTGGCCGGGCACCCGGCGGCCGAGGTGGTGTTCATCCCCGCCGACGCCGAAGACCTCGGCCAGGTCAACGCGTCCGTCGCCGAAGCCCACCGGGCGCTCGGCGGCATCGACGTGCTGGTGAACTCGACGACCGCGACCTACCGGCCGGAGCTGCTGCACCGCACCCCGCAGGCCGACGTCGAGGGGATCCTGACCCGGCAGGCCCTGCCGCCGATGCACCTCACCCGCGCGGTGCTGCCGCTGATGCGGGAGCAGGGCGGGGGCAGCATCGTGAACATCGCTTCCGACGCCGCGAAGGTGGCGACGCCGGGCGAAGCGGTGCTGGGCGCCGCGATGGCGGCCATCGTGATGTTCTCGCGGGTCACCGCCATCGAAGCCAAGCGCGACGGCGTGCGCGTCAACGCCGTGACGCCGTCCCTGATCTCGGGCACGCCGACCGCCGACAACGTCCTGCGCGAAGGTTTCAGCAAGAAGCTGTTCGAGAAGGCGGCGAGCCAGGCACACCTGGGCGTCGCGGAGCCGGCCGATCTCGCCGCGCTGATCGTCTTCCTGGGCGGACCGGCGGCCGCCAAGCTCACCGGCCAGGCCATCAGCGTGAACGGCGGCATCTCCGCCGCGTAACGCAGTCGACATACACGACTACAGACCTGGTCGCAGAGCCTGTAGAGTCCGGTCCATGCCGACACCGGGGGCGCTCGAGACGCCCGGCTCCGCCGACACGACGTTGACGCACGGAAGCGCGCGGTCGCTGCTGATCACGATCCTCGGCGAACTGGTGTGGCGGGCCGGGGAACCCGTGTGGACCGCGACGCTGGTGCACATCCTCAAGGGGCTCGGCTTCGAGGAGCAGACCGCCCGGCAGGCCATCGCGCGGGCGTCGAGCTCCGAGTGGATCGTCCCGGAGCGCCACGGCCGCGAGGTCCGCTGGACGTTGAGCGACAAGCTGATCCACATCTTCGAGACCGGATCCGGCCGGGTCTACTCGCTGAGCGACCCGTTCAGCAGCTGGGACGGCACCTGGCTGGCGCTGTGGACCAGCATCCCGCAGTCGCTGCGCGGCGCCCGGCGTCCGCTGTACGCCGGGCTGACCTGGGCCGGCTTCGGGAACCCGGTCCCCGGGCTGTGGCTGACCCCGCACGTCGAACGGGCCGCCGAAGTCGGCAGGCTCCTCGACGAACTGGACCTGCGGCAGCACACCGTCGCGTTCACCGGCAACGTCGACGCGGTCGGGATCCCCCGGGACGAGATCGTCGCCCGGGGCTGGGACCTCGCCGGCCTGCGGTCCCGGTACGAGGACGTCTGGACCGCGATGAACGCCCTGCGCCCGGCCGGCGACGACGAGATCCTGTTCGCGCACATCCGGCTGGTCAGCGAGTGGCAGGAGTTCCCGCGAGTGGACCCGCAGCTGCCGGAGGCGCTCCTGCCCGACTGGGTCGGCCGGCGGGTGGCCCGCCGGATCGAGGCGTTCCGGGCGGAGTGGACGCCGATCGTGCGGCGGCGGTTCGCCGAGCTGAACGCCGTCTGACCTGTCCCTGCACGACGATCACCCCGGGAATCCCCTTGCACCCCACCGCTTCACAGCACCGGCCCGTCGCACTGGGCGGCGGCCCCGAGGCCCTGTTCGGGGTCGAGGTCTTCGAAGACGGCCGCCTGCCGGAGATGACCACGGGACCGTGGTCGAGCAGCCCGGGGTCGCTCGGCGTCTTCGCGGACATCGTCCTCGGGTACGCCCTGATCGACGAGGCACCGGCGGGGCTCTGGTCGGTGAGCACGGAGATCTCCCTCGACTTCTTCCGGCCCCCACCCGGCGACGGGACGAAGCTGCGCGGCGAAGGACGGACGGTGCACTCGACCGGCGCCATCGGCTTGGCCGAGGGATCGATCTTCGACCACGAGGGCCGGCCGCTGTCCCGCTGCCGCCAGTGGGGTCGCTACGTCGGACTCGCCGGCCCGGCCCCCGACCGCCGGCCCGCGACGGTGTCACCGGCCGCGGGGCTCCTGGGTGAGCTCCGCGAGCGGGTGTCCACCGGGGAGGGAACCGCGGAGCTGCGCGTCGACGTCGGCGACGACCTGGTCAACCCGATCGGCACGCTGCACGGCGGAATCTCGTTGTGGCTGGCGGAACTGACGGCCGAGGCGGCCCTCGCCCGCCCCGACCTCACCCCGGCCTCGCTGACGGCGACGTACCCGCGTCCGTTCCCCCACGGGGAGGTCGCGACGTTCCGGGCGGAGGTCGTCAGCCACGGCCGGCGGATGGCCGTCACCCGGATCGTGGGGTCCGGGCGGGCGGGCAAGCCGTGCGTCGTCGCGACCGTGCACCACCACGACCCGCACTGACGCCCTCTTACGCCCGAACCTCGACCCGCGATGCCAACGACCGCAGGATGCCCGCTGCCTCCTCGGCCATCCGGGGCACGAACTCCGCCACCGTCACGAGGTCCGTGATCCCGGCGGCCACCTGGCCGGTCATCACCAGGCTGTCGACCGTGTCGCCCTCGGTCTGGGCTCGCCGCATCGACTCGATCTTCCAGCGGGTCAGCTCGACCGGGTCGGCGTCGATGTGCTCCGCGAGCCGCTCGGACGCCGCGTTGCGGAGGCCTCGGCACGGGCCGTAGACGCCGTCGAACGCCACGTCGTCGCCCTCCCGCGCGTTCAGCAGGGCCTGGAGGTACGCCGGGTGCCAGTCCGAGTTGTCCGTGGTCGTGATGAACCGGGTGCCCATCGCGACGCCGTCGGCTCCGAGCGCCAGCGCGGCGGCCAGGCCGCGGCCATCCCGGGCGCCGCCGGTCAGCAACACGGGGACGTCGACGGCCTCCGTCACGTTCGGCACCAGCACGAACGTGTGCACCGCCTTGCTCGGCGCGTGCCCGCCCATCTCGAACCCCGCCGCGATCACCACGTCGACGCCGGCCTCCGCCGCCTTCACCGCCTGCCGCGTCGAGCCCACCTTGTGCTGGTGGACCAGCCCGGCGTCCTTGATCAGCGCCACGTACTTCCCCGGGAAGCCGGCCGACGTGGTCATCACCCGCAGCCGCCGCGCGACGGCGGAGTCGGCCTCGCGCACTTCGAGCGCCGTACGGATATAGGCGTCAGTGAACGGGAGCACGTTCCCGTCGCTGTCGACTCCGACCGGGATGTTCACCGCGAACGGGCGGTCGGTGAGGGACGCGCACTCCAGGATGTGCTCCCGGAACGTCCGCGCGCCGGCGTCGATGTCCTCGGGCATGCCGGGCATCGAAACCGTGCCCAGCCCGCCGGCTTCCGACACCGCCGCGGCCAGCCTCGGCGTGCGGAACGGCCCGAGCCCCTCCTGGACGATCGGGTGTTCGATGCCCACGAGCCGGGTGTAGCGATTCGCGATCGACTGCATGCGATGGCCCTCCAACAATCTACGGCGATTGTGATCGAGTTACTTCACGCGTAGAGTATCGCTCATCGCCCAGGAGAGGAACCACGCTGATGACCGACGCGGCAGCCATGACCCGACTGGTGGCGGCGGCTCGCGACCCACGCGCCTACGTCGCGCGCTGGCGGTCCGAGCACCCCGGCGCGAAGGTGCTGGGCGTCCTGCCGATGAACTTCCCCCGCGAGCTGGGACACGCCGCCGGCGCGCTGCCGGTGATCGTCCCGGACGACCAGCAGCCGATCACCGAAGGCCGCGCGCTGCTCGCGGAGTTCTACTGCGGCTACACCCGCAACCTGGCCGACCAGGCGGCGACCGGCCGGCTCGACCTCTACGACGGGATCTTCACCGCGGACCACTGCGTCCAGCTGATCGGCTCCGCCGACATCGTGCGCACGCTCGAACCGGACAAGACCGTGTTCCTGGGCATGCTGAACTCGTCCATGAACGACCCGTGGGCGGCGGAGAAGGTCGACGGCACGATGCAGCGGATCCGGTCGGAAATCGAGTCCTTCACCGGAAACCCGGTCGAACCCGAAGCGCTCCGGGCGAGCATCCAGGCGTACAACCGCGACCGCCGGCTCATCCGGCGGCTGCTCGACGAGCGCAGCGCCGGGAACGCCGCCTTCGGTCCGGTCGAGCTCCAGGACATCATCGCCTCGAGCATGGTCATGGACCCCGCCGAGCACCACGCCCTCCTCGCCGAGGCCGTGGCGGAACCCCGTGCGGCCGACCGGGACGACCGCGTGCGGGTGCACCTTTCAGGACACCTGTGCCACGCGCCGCGGCGTGAGCTGCTCGAGCTGATCGAGGACAGCGGCGCCCTCGTCGTCGACGACGACCTCTACTACGGCAGGCGCTACGTCTCCACGGACATCGCCGAGGACGTGGATCCCGTGCGGGCCTTGGGCGAGTGGTACGCGCGGCGCAACGTGACCATCCCCTGCCCGACCCGCGTCCAGCAGGACGTCGACTGGGACGCCTACCTCGTCGACGCGGTGCGCCACAACGGCGCCGAGGTCGTCATCCACCTGATGCCCAAGTTCTGCGAACCGCACATGCTCTACTACCCCGAACTCCGCAAGAGCCTCGAAGCCGCGAACATTCCCCAGCTCCAGCTGGAAACCGAGCACGAGGGCATGCCGCTGGAGACCTTCCGGACCCGCGTCGAAGCCGTGGTCGAGCGCGCCCGCCGGCGCCGGCCCGTCCGGGTCTGAGCCCCACCCCATTCCCCAGGAGGACGAAGACGCATGACCGCAACCGTCGAGGACAAGAGCAACCGGCTGGGTGTCACCCGCCGGGGTGGCCAGATGATCACCGACTACTGGGAGGACCTCTTCACGGCGCGGGAGCAGGGAAAGCAGATCGTCTGGTACAACGGCGGCGCGCTCAACCCGATCTTCCAGGCCGCCGGCCTCGCGTGGTGCCACGGTGAGGCGTTCGCGGCCCGGCTGGCCGCACAACGGCTGGAAGGCCCGGCCCAGCTGGCCGGCGCCGAATACGGCTACAACTCGGAACTTTGCTCGTACTCGCGGACGCACCTCGGGTGCTCGGTGCTCACCTTGCAGGGCACGGAAGGCGACCAGACCGGTGTCGTCGGCGCCCACGACCAGGAGGTGCTCGCCGCCAAGCTGCCGGCGCCGGACTTCTTCGTCAACAACTACGCCGGCTGCAGCACCGGACAGCAGTGGGACGGCATCTCCTACCGCGTCTTCGGCAAGGAACTGCCGATCTTCAACATCTCCCACCCGTACCTCTGGGGCAACCAGCCCGACGCCGGCTACCTGCGGGGCGAGGAATGGGAGAACGCGTCGACGTTCGTCACCGACCAGCTGCGCGAGCTGATCGGCTTCCTCGAGCACCAGACCGGCCGGCCGTTCGACTACGACGCGCTGTCGGAAAGCATGACCCACATCAAGCGCGCGGCCGAGCTGCGCCGGGAAGGGCTGGACCTGTGCAAGGCCACCCCCGCGCCGGCGACGTTCTGGGACTGGATCGCCAGCGTCGCGCCGATCAACTTCCTGCCCGGTAACCAGGACCTGGTGGACTACTTCGCGGCCGTGCGCGACGAGATCCAGGACCGCGTCGACAACGGCGTCTCCGCGGTGAAGGACGAGAAGTACCGCCTGTACTTCGACGGCATCATGAACTGGAACAAACTCGGCTTCCTGTCCCGGAAGTTCGCCGAGTACGGCGCTTCGGTGCTGGCCGGGCGCTACATCCAGAACGCCTTCTGGCAGGAGCCGCACCTCATCGACACCGACGACCCGTTGCGCGGCATGGCGCAGCACTACCTGCTGTGCCCGACGAACCACGGCGCGAAGACCCTGGACTACCTGACCCTGCGCGACTGCCGCGACTACGGCCTCGACGGGATCGTGTTCCACTCGACGCGCACCTGCCGTGCCTTCACCGGGCCGCAGCGGCTGCTGGCCAAGTCCGCGCGGGACAAGCTGGGCATCCCCTCGATCTTCTTCGAGGGCGACGTCGCGGACGCGTCGTTCTACAAGGACGGCGTGCTGGAGAGCCGGCTGGTGGCCATGCTGGAGGCGATCGACGTCCGCCGCGAGCGTGGTGCGCTGCCGGAGGACTACTCGGCCGTCTCATGAGTCACTACCTGGGCGTCGACCTCGGGTCGACCACCGCCAAGGCCGTCGTCGTGGACGACCGCGGCTCCCTCATGGGCCAGAGTGTCGTCCAGATGGGCGCGGTGAGCCGGCAGGGGATGCAGCGGGCGATCGACGCGGCGCTCGCGGCGGCGGGCAGCTCGGAACACGACGTCGCGGCCACGGTGTCGACCGGGTACGGGCGCAAGCTCGTCCCCGGCGCGCACCGGACGTTCACCGAGATCACGTGCCACGCCCGCGGCGCCGCGGCGATGTGCCCGGGCGTCCGGCTGATCATCGACATCGGCGGCCAGGACAGCAAGGCGATCACCGTCGACGGCGAGGGGCTGGTGGACGACTTCGCGATGAACGACCGCTGCGCCAGCGGCACCGGCCGGTTCTACGAGGTGCTCGCGCGCGCCGTCGAGTGCGGCATCGAGGATCTGGGCGAGCTCGCGCTGACCGGCCGCGACGACCTCGAGGTCAGCAGCATGTGCGCCACGTTCGCCGAAACGGAGATCATCTCGATGCTCGCGGAAGGGCGGTCGACGGCGGACATCGCGGCCTCGGTGCACCGTGCGATCGCGGGTCGCACGCTGGCCCTCGTGGCGCAGGTGGGCCGGCACGCGCCGGTCGTGATGACCGGGGGCGTGGCCCGGAACAAGGCGGCCGTGCGCTTCCTCGAGCGGGCCCTCGACCTCGAGGTCGGGGTGCCGGACCGGCCGCAGATCACCGGTGCCTACGGCGCGGCCCTGCTCGCGATGGAGTCGAAACCGTCGGAGCCCGACGCCGGCCCGAAGGGAGGCCCGCATTCCTGCGCCGGCTGCGACGGCGGACCCGTCCACCTCGGCACGCCGGTCGCGCTACGCCGGCGATAGCCCGCCGAGCAGGCGGTTCAGCTCGGGCAGCAGGGTGGTGAGGTCCTTCTTCGTCCGGAAGACCACAATGGACTCTTCGGCGCCGTCGCCGTCCCGGGTGAAGAGGGTGACCGTCGTGGCCATAGCGGCGTCGAACTCCCGCTCCGGGTCGTCCGCCTGCCCACGCAGCCAGCGCCGCAGGACGTGGTTGTGCGCCGTCACCACCGCACCGGCCATGAGTTCGGCACGCAACGCCGTGTCGCCGCCGCCGCCCATCCAGCGGTGCAGGAAGACGCGGAACATCCGTTGGTACTGCTGCACTCCCGCGATCTCGCGGTCGCGCAGGGCCGGGACACTGCGGGTCAGGCGGTAGCGGGTCAGCGCCCGCTCCCCCTCGGCCAGGTAGTGCCGCAGCACGAGCCGGGCCGCCTCGGTCACCGCGATCAGCGCCGTGCGGTCGGTCGAGCCGCGCAGGCGTTCCTCGATGGCGCGCAGCAGGACCTCGTGGTCCGGGAAGATCACGTCTTCCTTCGTCCGGAAGGCGCGGAAGAACGTCGTGCGGCCGACGCCGGCGCGCTCGGTGATGTCGTCGACCGTGGTCCGGTCGTAGCCGCGTTCGGCGAACAACGCGAACGCCGCCTCGGTCAGGCGGTCCTTGGCCGACATCCGCTCCTCCTCGCTGCCAGGGCCCAGCGTAGGGCGTGGCGGTCGTCATAGCCGCGAGCCTTCAGCTACCGGTCGGTACTGAGTACCGTCCGAATGATACCGAGTACCGGAGAGGTGGCGGCGATGGAACGCGTGGGCGTGGTCGGATGCGGGCAGATGGGGGCCGGGATCGCCGAGGTGTGCGCCCGGGCCGGCCTCGACGTCGTGGTCGTCGAATCGAACCCGGCGGCCGCCGACGCCGGGCGGCGCCGGCTGGAAACCTCGCTGACCCGCGCCGAGGCGAAGGGCAAGATCCCGGACGCCGCCGAGGTCCTGCGCCGCATCCGGGTCACCGAAGCGCTGGACGACCTGGCCGACCGCACCTTCGTCGTCGAAGCGATCGTCGAGGACGAAGCGGTCAAGACGGAGCTGTTCGGCCAGCTCGACAAGATTGTGTCCGCGCCGGACGCGATCCTGGCGTCCAACACCTCGTCGATCCCGATCATGAAGCTGGGCACCGCGACGCAGCGCCCGGCCCAGGTCATCGGCGTGCACTTCTTCAACCCGGTGCCGGTGCTCCCGCTGGTGGAGCTGGTGCCCAGCCTCCTGACCGCGGCGGCGACCGTCGAGCGCGCCCGGACGTTCGCGCAGGACGCCCTCGGCAAGCACCCGATCCGCTGCCAGGACCGCGCGGGGTTCGTGGTCAACGCGCTGCTGATCCCGTTCATCCTCGCCGCGATCCGCATGCTCGAATCCGGTTTCGCCACCCGCGAAGCGATCGACGAAGGCCTGGTCCGCGGCGCCGCCCATCCTCAGGGCCCGCTCGCCCTGGCCGACCTGATCGGCCTCGACACGACCAAGGCAGTCGCCGAATCGCTGTACGAAGAGTTCAAGGAGCCGCTCTACGCACCCCCGCCGCTGCTCGCGCGCATGGTCGACGCGGGCTTGTACGGCCGCAAGAGCGGCCGCGGCTTCTACACGTACGACCGGCCGTGACGATCTCGGCCACCGAGTGCCGGTGCTTGTGCGCACCGGCCGGCCACCAGCACCAGATCTGCACGGGATCCGCCCACCCGGGCAAGACGGTCCGGCTACCGGGCACCCCGGCGGACACGTTCGTACCGGCATGCGCACCGTGCTTCGCGGCGATGGCCGCCCGGCGGGGTTTCAGGCACTTCGCGCGGAGCCGCGGTGTGCCGCGCGTGCCTCCGCAGCCGGAGAGCGCGCCTCGGCAGCTCGGGGTGCGCGACTGGGACAACGCCGCACCCGGCCGGCGCTCCGCCCGCTGGCCGGGCTCCACTGGTGCGCCGGGCTAGAGTCTCGCGCGGCGAAGGGATCGACGCCCTCCCGCGGCCACGTGCACTGACCCCCGGCCGACCCGCGCACCGGCGCGGCGCAGCAACGCGGCCACGTGGGCTGAAGAGCCCTTCAGTCCAGCCCATTCACCGGTGCCCCCGACCGATCCGCACACCGACCCGGCGCAACAACCCGGCCCCGCGCGCGTTCATGGCCCCCTCAACCCAACACACGCACCAGTGCCCCCGGCCGATCCGCGCGCTAGTCCGACACAACCACCCGGCCACGCGGACCGACGAGCCCCCTCAACCCAGCCCACTCACCGATGCCCCCGGCCAATCCGCGCACCGGTCCGACGCAGCAACGCAGCCGCGTTGGTCAGCGCGTCCTCGCGATCCGCGGCCAGCTCGACAAGCGCATACACAGCAGCGAAACCAGCCGACCGCCACTCGTCTTCGGTCAGCAGGCACTCGCCCGTCACCGCGACCACCGGCACTCCCGCCGCCGCCGCGACGGCCGCCGGAGCCTTGCCATGCAACGTCTGCCTATCGAGCCGGCCCTCACCCGTCACCACCAACCGGGCCCCCTCGAGAGCCGCGGGAAACCCCGTCAACGTCAACACCGCGTCCGCCCCAGAGCGGCGAGTCGCGCCGAGCACGGCGCCGAGTCCGCAGGCCGCACCGCCCGCCGCACCGGCTCCCGGCCACGCCGCGATGGTGGCGGGATCCTGGCCGGTCGCCCGGCCCAGGACCGCGGCCCAGCGCGCCAGCGCGGCGTCGAGCTCCCGGACCTGGCCGGGATCCGCGCCCTTCTGCGGCCCGTACACCGCGGCCGCACCCTCCGGCCCGAGCAACGGATTGTCGACGTCGCAAGCGAAAGAGAACCGAGCCCGGCGCGCCAGCGGATGGAGTCCGTCGAGATCCACCCACTCGGCGCGGGCCAGCGCGCCGCCACCGGGCGGCAGGTCACGGCCGTGCGCGTCGAGGACCCGGGCGCCGAGGGCCCGCAGGATCCCCGCGCCGCCGTCTGTCGTGGCGCTCCCGCCCAGACCGATGACGATCTCGCCCGCGCCGCGCTCCAGCGCGTGGACGAGCAGGGTGCCCAGGCCCTCGGTCCCGGCGTCGAGCGGCGCGAACTCGCCGCCGGGGAGGACGGCCAGGCCCGCCGTCGTCGCCAGCTCGAACAGCGCCGTGCCCTCGCTGCGGGCGTACGGGGCCACCAGCGGTGCCCCCGTCGGCCCGGTCGTCGCGACGCGGACCTCCGACCAGCCGGCGGCGACGGCGGCCGCGACCGTGCCGTCACCGCCGTCCGCGACCGGGCACCGCCGGACCTCTTGGGCCGGATCGGCGTCGGCGATGCCCTCGGCGAGCGCGTTCGCCACGCCCGCCGCGTCCAGTGAACCCTTGAACTTGTCCGGAGCCAGGAGGATGTGCCCGGTCACCGCGACCCGACCGCGGTCGGCGCGTCTTCCGGGGTGGTGGCCAGGTCCTCGAACTCGGTGACCGCGTCGATGTCCGCCGCGCCCATGGCGATGTTGGTGACGCGTTCGAGGACGACCTCGACGACCGCGGGCACCTTGTGCTCACGGGCGAGCCGCCAGGCTTCGCGCAGCGCCGCTTCGAGCAGCTCCGGGTCGGTGACCCGCAGGCCGACGCACCCGAGGCCTTCGGCGACCCGGATGTGGTCGACGCCGTAGCCCTTCGGCAGGGCGGGGCCGTCGTCGGTGGCGTTGATGTTGTCGAAGCCCAGCTGGACGCAGTAGTCCATGTCGAAGTTCCGCTGCGCCTGCCGGATCAGGCCGAGGTAGGAGTTGTTGACGACGACGTGCACGTACGGCAGCCCGAACTGCGCCCCGACGGCCAGCTCCTCGAGCATGAACTGGAAGTCGTAGTCGCCGGACAGCGCCACCACCGGAGTCTCCGGGTCGGCGGCGACGGCGCCGAGCGCGGCCGGGACCGTCCAGCCGAGCGGCCCCGCCTGGCCGGCGTTGATCCAGTGCCGCGGCCGGTAGACGTGCAGGAACTGGGCGGCCGCGATCTGGGACAGGCCGATCGTCGAGACGTACCGGGTCTCCGGGCCGAACACCCGGTTCATCTCCTCGTACACCCGCTGCGGCTTGATCGGGACCTCGGTGAAGTGGGTGCGCCGCAACAGGGTCGCCTTGCGCGCGCGGCACTGCTCGGCCCACTCCGAGTAGTCCGGCAGGGTTCCCGCGCGGCGGCGGGCCTCGTCGAGCAGCGCCCGCAGCGCGGCCCCCGCGTCGGAGACGACGCCGTAGTCCGGGGCGAACACCCGGCCGATCTGGGTCGGCTCGATGTCGACGTGCACGAACCGCCGTCCGCGCCGGTAGGTGTCGAGGCCGCCGGTGTGCCGGTTGGCCCACCGGTTCCCGATGCCGAGCACGAAGTCGGACTCCAGGAACGTCGCGTTGCCGTACCGGTGCGACGTCTGGAGCCCGACCATCCCCGCCGACAGCGGGTGGTCGTCCGGGATCGTGCCCCAGCCCATCAGCGTCGGGACCACGGGCACGCCCAGCAGCTCGGCCAGTTCGACCAGCTCGGCGGAGGCGTCGGCGTTGATGATCCCGCCGCCGGCGACGATCAGCGGCCGTTCGCTCTCGGTGAGCAGGTCGAGGATCTTCGCGGCCTGCGCGGCGGTCGCCGCCGGTCGGTGCACCGGCAGCGGGGTGTAGGTGTCCGGGTCGAACTCGATCTCGGTCTGCTGGACGTCGATCGGCAGGTCGATCAGCACCGGCCCGGGCCGGCCGGACCGCATCAGGTGGAACGCCTGCGCGAAGGCGCCCGGCACCTGCGCGGCCTCCAGCACCGTCATGGCCATCTTCGTGAGCGGCGCGGCGATCGACGTGATGTCGACGGCCTGGAAGTCCTCCTTGTGCAGCCGCGCGACCGGCGCCTGCCCGGTGATCGCCAGGATCGGGATCGAGTCCGCCGCCGCGGAGTACAGGCCGGTGATCATGTCGGTGCCGGCGGGCCCGGACGTCCCGATGCAGACGCCGATGTTGCCCGGCGCGGAGCGGGTGTAGCCCTCGGCCATGTGCGACGCACCTTCGACGTGCCGGGCCAGCACGTGGGAGATCCCGCCGTGGGCGCGCAACGCCGAGTAGAACGGGTTGATCGCGGCGCCCGGGACGCCGAATGCCTGCGTCACGCCTTCGATCTCGAGAATCCGCACGGCCGCGTCGACGGCCCTCATCCTGGTCACGAGGCACTCCTTGGGTTCGCGATGGTCTGGAACAGCGCCGAATGGTCGAGCCCGCCGAGCCCGGCGTCGCGGGTCTCGGCCACCAGCCGTGCCACCCGCTCCCCGACCGGGAGGGCCACTCCGGCTTCGCGCGCGGCGGTCGTCACGATGCCCATGTCCTTGTGGTGCAGGTCGATCCGGAACCCGGGCGTGAATTCGCGGTCGAGCATCTTCGCCGCTTTCTGGTTCAGCACAGCGGATCCGGCGAGCCCGCCGCCGAGCACCTCGACGGCGGCCGGCAGGTCGGCGCCGTGCGCTTCGAGGAAGACGAGCGCCTCGGCCAGCAGCGCGAGGTGGCCGGCAACGATCAGCTGGTTGGCGGCCTTGACGGTCTGCCCGGCCCCGGCCGGTCCGACGTGCACGACGGTCTTCCCGATGACGTCGAGCAGCGGGTGGGCGGCCACGAAGTCGTCCTTGGCGCCCCCGGTCATGATCGACAGCGTCGCGTTCTCGGCGCCGGCCTGACCGCCGGAGACCGGGGCGTCGATCAGGTGCAGGCCCCGCTCTTCCGCCCGCGCGGCCAGGTCCGCGGCGACGTCCGGGCGGATGGTCGAGAAGTCGATGATCAAGGTGCCCGGCGCGGCCGTGGCGAACACGCCGCCGTCGCCGGTCAGCACCTCGGTCACGTCGGGAGAGTCCGGCAGCATCAGCGCGACGACGTCCGCGTCGCGCACGGCCTCCGCGACCGACTTCGCGGCCCGGCCGCCGGCCGTGACCAGCGGCGCGGCCTTCTCCGGCGTGCGGTTGTACCCGGTGACGTCGTGGCCGGCGGCGGCGAAGTGGCAGGCCATCGGGCTGCCCATGATGCCGAGCCCGATGAAGGCGATCCTGGTCATGAGGCACCTTCTTCAAGGGGTCGGGCGAGCCAGCCGAACGGGTCGGCGGTCGCGGGCTTGTACTCCAGGCCGATCCGGCCGCGGTAGCCGGTGGCGGCGATCCGGTCGAGCAGCGCGGCGATCGGGAGGGTCCCGGTGCCGGGCTCGCCCCGGCCGGGCGCGTCGGCGATCTGCAGGTGCCCGATCCGGCCGGCGAAGCGGTCGATCGCGGTCGCGGGATCGTCGCCGTTGACGGCCAGGTGGTAAACGTCCAGGAGCAGGCGCACGTGTTCGGAACCGGCCTTGTCCAAGATCGCGACGGCGTCGGCGGCGGTGCGCACCGGGTAGGCGTCGATGCCGCTGACCGGTTCCAGGAGCGCGACGGCGCCGATCTTGGCGGCGGCCGTGCCGGCGAGCACGAGGTTCGCGAGCGCCAGCTCGTCCTGCTCTGCCGGGTCGAGACCGTCGCGGCGGTTGCCGTAGAGCGCGTTGAACCCGGTGGTGCCGAGCCGTTCGCCGATCCCGACGGCGACCTCGACGTTGTCGGCGAACTCCGCGGACCGGGCGGGGTCGGAGAGGATGCCGCGCTCGCCGGCGGGCATGTCGCCGGCGGCGAAGTTGAGGCCCGTCAACGTGACCCCGGCGTCGGACACCGCGGCGACGAACGCGTCGACGTCGCGGTCGGCGGGCACGGACCGCTCGAACGGCCACCAGAACTCGACGGCGTCGAACCCGGCGGCGGCCGCGGCGGCCGGCCGCCGGAGCAGCGGCACGCCGGGGAAGAGGATCGAGCAGTTCGCCGTCGTGGGCAAGGGAAGCGTGAGCGGTGTGGTCACGGGGTCTCCTCGGCGAGGGCGCGGTAGGCGCGCCAGCCGCCGTGCTCGGTGACGTCGGTCAGCTCGCGCGCCGGTACGCCCGGCCGCAGCCCGACGGCGAGCACGTCACGGCCGTCGGCCAGCTCGATGACGGTCAGCTCCAGCTCCGGCGGCTCGCTCGGCAGGAAGTCGGTGCGGATCGCCGAGAGCGGGACGTCGTAGATCTCGCCGGCCAGCGGCACGCCGGCGGACGGGTCGTCCGCGAGCGCCGGGAACTCGTCGCGGACCGAGTACATCCGGTAGCGCGGCGCGGTCCGGACCTCGCCGAGGAACGGGTGCGCGGACACGGTGTGGTGCAGCCGGCCGCCACGCATCGCGTCACCGGAACAGAACAGCGCGGTCACTACGACCTCCAGATTTCGTATCGCGGAAGATTGTTTCCACTATGCGATACAGATCGCAGCATGCTCAACGTCGGGTGTCAAGGGGACGCGGGCTGTTGACAGCGACGACGCAGGTACCTAGCTTGGAGTCACAAAGCGGAATAACTTTTCCATGATGCGAAACCTCGGAGAGGAGTTCGGATGCCGGGCCTCCCGGTGGTGGTGACCGGCATCGCCAAGGCGCCGCACAGCGTCGGAGTCCGGACGATCCTGGCGCCGGACCAGCCGGCGGACGCGGTGGAGCCGGCCGAACCCGTGGAGGTGGCACGATGACCTACTACTCCCCCGGCGGCGGCCTGGCGCCGCAGACGGCGCTGACGACCGACCGCGCGATGTTCCGCGAGGCGTACGCGGTGATTCCCCGCAGCACCAACGCGGACATCGTGACGAGCTTCCTGCCGTTCTGGACCGGCACCCGGCTCTGGGTCCTCGCCCGGCCCCTGTCCGGGTTCGCGGAAACCTTTTCCCAGTACCTGATGGAGGTGTCCCCCGGCGGCGGCAGCGACCAGCCGGAGGGCGACCCGGAAGCCGAGGCGGTCCTGTTCGTCACCGCGGGCCGGCTCGACCTCGGCCTGGCCGGCGAGAACCACGTGCTGGCGCCGGGCGGGTACGCCTACCTCCCGCCGGGCGCGGCGTGGACCGTCCACAACACCGGACCCGAGCGCGCGGTGTTCCACTGGATCCGCAAGAAGTACCAGCGCGTCGCGGGTCTCGAGCTCCCCGAGGCGTTCGTGACGAACGAGCGCGAGGTGACGGCGGGCTCCATGCCGGGCACCGACGGACGCTGGCGGACCACCCGTTTCGTCGACCCGGCGGACACCCGCCACGACATGCACGTGAACATCGTGACGTTCGAACCGGGCACGGCGATCCCGTTCAGCGAGACCCACGTGATGGAGCACGGCCTGTATGTGTTGGAGGGCAAGGCCGTCTACCGCCTCAACGAGGACTGGGTGGAGGTCCAGGAGGGCGACTTCATGTGGCTGCGCGCGTTCTGCCCCCAGGCGTGTTACGCGGGCGGCCCGGGGCTGTTCCGGTACCTGCTGTACAAGGACGTCAACCGGCACATGAGCCTGTCCCTCTGACGGGCTCCAGCTCGCTCTCGCCACCCGCGGCCCGCCGGCGCGAGCCGGTAGCGGGCGAAAGTCCTTTCAGCGGAACGCGTAGGTGACGTGGGTCAGCTCTTCGGACAGCTCCCACAACCGACGCCCGACGGAGGGATCGGTTGCGGCGGCGGGCATTTCGGCGACATGCGGAGCGCCACGCAGCTCGGCGCGGCCCTCCGGCACGACGAAGTCGCCCGGCTTGATGCCGGGGTTCGTCGCGGCGTAGAGGGACGGGCGGGCCGCGTCGGCCGGGCTCTGGCCCACGAACCGTTCGAGCACCGCGGACGCGATCACCTGCATGTACTTCGGCAGGTGCTGCTGGAGCCCGGTGTTGCTCGTGCCCGGATGCACGGCGACCGCGGTGACTCCGGTGCCGCTCGCCCGCCGGGCCAGCTCCAGCGTGAAGACGACGTTCGCCAGCTTCGACTTCGTGTACGCGGCCATCCCCGAGTAGGACGCCTTGCTCAGCGGGTCTTCCAGCGTCGCGTTCTTGGTGCGCGCGACCTTCGCGCTGACCGTCACGACCCGGGCCGCGGGCGCGGCGAGCAGGGCCGGCAGCAGGCGTCCGGTGAGGGCGAAGTGCCCGAGGTGGTTGGTGCCGAACGTCAGCTCGAACCCGTCGGCGGTCTCCCGGCGCTCCGGCACGGCCATGACGCCCGCGTTGGCGATCAGCAGGTCCAGCGGTTGCCCGGCGGCGAGGACTTCGGAGGCGGCGCTGTCGATCGACGTCAGCGAGGCGAGGTCGAGCACCAGCCCGTCCACCTTGGCGGCGCCGGCGGCCTCGCGGACCGCCGCGACGGCCTGGTCGACCTTCGCCGCCCCGCGTCCGGCGATGACCACGTCGGCACCGGCCCTGGCCAGCGCCAACGCCGTTTCGAGCCCGATACCACCGGTCCCACCGGTGACCAGCGCGCGTTTGCCGACTAGCGGAGGGACGACCATCTCGACTCCTAAATGAACGTTCATTCAACTCGACGTCGTCAGGTAAGCACGGCGCGGCTCCAGTTGTCAAATGAACGTTCATTCAATAGGTTTGGCGCATGGCACCACGAGACCCCGAGGCCAAGCGCCGCGCCCTACTGGAGGCCGCGCTGGCCGAGTTCGCCGAGCACGGCATCGCCGGCGCGCGGATCGACCGGCTCGCCGGCCGGGCCGGCTGCAGCGCGGGCCTCGTCTACACCTACTTCGGCAGCAAGGAAGAGCTCTTCACCGCGGTGTTCGACCAGGTCGTCGTCCAGGCGACCGAGCTGGCCCCGATCGCCCCCGACGACCTGCCCGAGTACGCGGGCGCACTTTTCGACGGCCAGACGGCCCACCCGGAGGTGATGCGCCTCGCGACGTGGCACCGCCTGGAACAGCAGGGCGGCCGGCCCCCGATCGAGGCCATCGCGAGGTCGAACCAGACCAAGGTCGATGCGATCCGCCAGGCCCAGGAGGACGGCAGGCTCTCGACCCGCTTCACCGCCCCGGAACTGCTGATGCTCACGATCAACACCGCCTCGATGTGGGCACTGCAAAGCCCGGAGATCAGCGACCTGGGCCCACAGGAGCACGAGGCCAGGCGGGCAACGGTGGTGGAAGCCGTGCGGCGGCTGGTCGAGCCATAGCCGATCGGCAGTGGGCGGCGCAGGTCCCCGGCATCGCGGCAGGGGGCGAAGGGGCGGCATCGCGGCAGCAGCCAACGGTCGGCGGACTCGTCTTGCGGCCGACGGGCATCGCGGCAGTCCTCACCGGCACCATGCTCACGGCCGGAGGATGGGGCGCACCGCGAAAGGCCGGTAGCCGACCAGATCCGGCAGCTCGTAATGGTCGAACCGCCCCGCCGCGACGTGCCAGCGCACCATTCGGGTGCGGGCGCCGCGCTCGTGCTGGAACACCACTGTCGATCGGGTCTCCCAGAATGGGGCCGAAGGGATCGCCGTGCTCAGCTCGCAGCCCTCGGGCAACGGATGCTCCTCCGGTTCCGTCGTGCCGAGGTCGAGCAGCCAGGCCGAATGCGCCGGGTAGTCGTACGCCACGAGCCGCTCGCCGCCGGGGGCCAGCTCGTACGGCCGGTCCGCGGCGATCGGGATTCGGGCGCCCGCCGGGGTGTGGACGAACACTCCCCCGGCGCCGCGTTCCAGGGCCGCTCCGGAAATCGGGTCGATCTGCCAGAGGTCGGGGGCCAGCGGCTCGGGCTCGGTGCCGGGGCGCCAGCGGAACGTGCTTGTGCCGCTTGGTTGGCTCTCGGCGTAGTACAACGCGCCGTCGACCACCGCGAGCGCGTGGCGGGTCAGCCCGTCGGACTCGGGCAAGCTCGTGACCTCGCCCGTCGTGATGTCCAGGAGGTGGGGCCGGTCCCACGACCGGCGCCCGACGTGCAGCTCGAACCCGCCCAGGAACCGCCCGTCCGCGCTACGAACCGGACGCGTCCCCAGGTCGACGGGCAGTGGCTCGGTGGTGCCGTCCCAGCGCACCAGCGTTCCCGGGCCGCCGGACGTCGCCACCGCGATGCCGGCCGGCGTTTCGCAGGCGTGGTACCGGTACTGGTGCGGAACCTGGCCGAGCACGACCGGCCCGTCGAGCCGCCACACCACGACGTCGCCGTTGCCGCCCATCACGCCGGCTCGTGGCGGCGCTCCCTCGAACGTCTCGGGGTTCGCCGTGCGACGCGGGCGGACCGCCGCCACGGGGAGCGCGACCGGTTCCGGTGGACGCCGTGGCAGGGCCACGATTCCGTTCCCGGTTTGCCGGACCAAGCCGGTGGCGACGGCGTGGGCGAGCAAGCCGGGCAGCTCGTCCGGTGCGAGGAGCAGCCGTTCCGCTAGATCGGCGACCGGTGCCGGGTCGCCCCACGCCGCGACGCTGGTGAGGTCCGCGGCGGCCCACGTGTACCGCGCGCGGTCCGCGGCGTCGGTGACCCGCGCCGCGAGCGGGCCGGGCAGGTCGAGCCGTTCGGCCGCGAGCGGCGGACTTTCGACGAGCCGCCAGCCGTCCCCTTCGGACGCGAGAACCCCGGCGGTGACCAGCAACGCCACCGCGTCCCGCTGCGACTCGGGCGGCGCCACGCCCAGTTGCGCGCAGATCGCCGCGTCCGGCGGGTCGCCGCGCAGGGGCTCGTCGAGCCAGGTGTCCGGGCGGGGCGGCCCGTACCCGGCGGCGGTCCAGGCGACGTCCAGCACCGCGAACCCGAGGACCTCCCGCCAGCCGTCGCCCGGCGCGGGCAGCGCCGGCCGGGTCCGCCGCACCCAGCGAGGCAGCCCCGGTTCGGCGGACGGCCAGAACTGCATGAGCCAGACATCGCCCTCTTCGCCGTCGTCCGCGGGACGGCGTGCCACCCGCACCCGGAACAGGCCTCGCCGCCCCAGATCCAGACCCGTGTCGTCCTCGCCGCCGGTGAGGTAGCCCAGCGCGATCCGGCCGGTCCGGCTGTGGAACGGCGACTCGACGACGTCATCCCACTCCTCGACGACGAGGGACGGAAGCACGTCATGAGACTCGAGGCGCACCGCCTGGAACGGGTCGCCGGCGTGGCCGTGCAGCCAGCCGTCCCCGGCCGTCGCGACCGTTCCGGACAACGCGTCGGTCGCGAGCTCGGCGAGCACCGCGTTCTCCAGCGGGTCCGACGCGTCAACGGCGTGACAGTCGCGGACCACGACCGTCCCGTACTCGGGCAAGTACTCGTCGTCTTCGAAAGCCTCCAATAACGTCACGTCGCGACCGTAACGGAGGGCACCGACAAAATCCGTCGATCACGGTCCGGCGGCGAGCACCGTCGGCAGGATCGACGTCGGCATCGGCCCCTTGTTGCGCCGGCCCTGCGTCGTCTCTTCCCAAGCGTGGGCCAGGATTCCGACGCTGCGGCTCAGCACGAACAACCCGCGCGCGAGCGGTGCCGGGAAGCCCAGCTCGGCGTAGATCACCGCGGTGGCGCCGTCGATGTTCATCGGCACCGGCTTGGCGCGTCCCCTGTTCAGCAACGCTTCGACCGCGAGTGCGGCACGCAGGTACCTCCCTTCGACGACCCCGTCGGCGACGGCTTCCTCCACCAGCCCCAGCAACGGGTCGCGACGCGGGTCGCGCGGGTGGAACCGGTGGCCGAAGCCGGGCAGGTAACGGCTGTGCTCCCGGAACTCCGCCACGACGGCCACGGTCGCGACCTCCAGCGAATCGCCGGCCGCCTCACGCTCGACGATCGCCGTCAGCAGTTCCACGCACTGCTGACCGGCGCCGCCGTGGGAGTCGCCCAGCGCGTTCACCCCGGACGCCATCGCGTTGTTGAGACCGACCCCGCACGTCGCGGTCATCCGGGCGATCGCGATCGACGGCGCCTGCGGGCCGTGGTCGACCGACGCGACCATCGCCGCTTCGAGCAGGGCCGCCTCCCGCGGATCGGGGCTGGTTCCCCGCACCATCAACCAGATCGTGGCGACGAAGCCGTGCGAGCCGATCAAGTCCTGCACGGGCGTCCCGCGCAGCTCGACCACGCCGGGTTCCATCCGGCAGATCGCGTTCGCCCACCAGTCCGCGACGTCGGCGGCGGTTGCTTCCTCGGCCATCTCAGTCCTTGTCCACGGGCGCGAGCGACGGTTCCGGCGCCGGCCGGGGAAGCGGCGTTTCGGCGTTCCAGCGGCGGGCCAGCTCGACGGCTTGGTCGTTGTGCTCCCCGAGCAGCGGCGGCCGCGTGCCCGGCCGCAGCGGCTCCCCGTCGAGCAGGACGCCGTTGCCGCTGGCGCGCAACGTGCGCTCGGCCTGGCCGGGGAACGGCAGTTCGGTGAAGAAGCCGCGGTGGGTGAGCTGGTCGGAGTCGAGGGCCTGCGGGACCGTGAGGATCCGGGCCGCCGGGACGCCCGCGTCGGAGAGCAGCCGCTCCCATTCGAGGGCGGGCCGCGCGCCGAGGGCCTGGTTCAGCTCGGCGTCGAGGACCGCCCGGTGTGCCTTGCGATCCTCCCGGTCGGCGAACCGGGAGTCCGTGACGAGGTCGGGCCGCCCCACCAGCGTGCACAGGGTGACGAACTGCTCCTGCCGGTTCGCCGCGATGTTCAGCGGCCCGTCCGCGGCGAAGAACGTGCCCGACGGCGCCGCCGTGGCGTTGTCGCGGCCCATCGGCACCGGCGCGACGCCGCTGATCACGTAGTTCGACACCGCCCAGCCCATGGCCGAAATGGACGCTTCTAGCATCGACAGGTCCAGGAAGCTGCCTTCGCCCGTGCGGTCCCGGCCGACCAGCGCCGCCGAGATGGCGAGGGCGGCCATCAGCCCGCCGACGGTGTCCGAGACCGGGAAACCCACGCGCAGCGGCGCGGTTTCGGGGGTCCCGGTCACGCTCATCATGCCCGACAGGCCCTGGATGATCTGGTCGTAGGCCGGGGCCTGGCTCATCGGTCCACTTTGGCCGAACCCCGAGATGGCGCAGTACACCAGCCCGGAGTTGAGCTCCCGCAAGTGTTTCCAGCCGAAACCGAGGCGGTCGAGCACACCCGCCCGGTAGTTCTCGAGGACGACGTCCGCGCCGCGGACCAGGTCCTGGAACAACTCCCGCTGCCCGGCGTCCTTGAGATCGAGCTCGATCGACTTCTTGCCGGCGTTCTGTGCCAGGAACGACGTCCCGATCCCGGCGCGGTTCAGGACCGCGTCCGGTCCCAGGTTCCGGGCGAGGTCACCCGAACCCGGCAGCTCGACCTTGACCACCTCGGCGCCGAACAGCATGAGCTGGTAGCTGCAGTACGGTCCCGCGAGGACGTTGGTCAGGTCGAGCACCCGGATACCGCGAAGCGGTCTTTGCGTCATTCCCTCTCCTTGCACCAGACGACGAGCGCCGCCGGGGTCAGCCGGCGAACGGATGGTCGAAGCCCCGCTCGCTCATCCGCGAAGCGGACTCGGTGAGGTCGGCGACGAACTCGGCGATCCGGTCTTCGGAGAAGCGGACGGTGGGGCCGCTCAGCGACAACGCGGCGGCGACGGAACCGTTCTTGCCGAGCACGGGAACCGCCACGGCCGACAGTCCGGCCTCGCGTTCGCCGTGACTCACCGCGAACCCCTGTTCGGCCGCTTCGGTCAGTCCTTTTCGGAGGCTTTCCGCATGGTCCGCACCGTAAGGGGAACTGCGTGCGATCCGCTTCAGCAAAGCAGGAGAAGCCTCGCGGAGCAAGACTTTCGACGAAGCGCCACCCCACAGCGGGAGCTCGTCACCCACCCGCACCACGTGCCGCAGCGGCTGCGAACTTTCCTGCTGGGCCACGCAAACCCGGTACATGTCGCGGATGACGTAGAGGTTCACCGTCTCCCGCTGGCGATCCCCGAGCTCGCGCATGAGCTGCTTCATCTCGGCCGGCAGCTCCCAGGTCTGCCGCGCGAGGTGCGCCCACCGCCAGAGTCCCGGCCCCGCCATGTAGCCCTTGCTGGTCGACCACAGCAGGCCGTTCAGCTCCAGCGTCTGCGCCAGCCGGATCGCCGTCGTCTTCGCGAGACCCGTCGCCTTCACGATGTCGGAGATCGTGACGGTGGGCCGTTCGTCGGTCAGCAGCCCGAGGATGTCCAGCGCGCGCTGGACACTCCGCACGCCTCCTTCGCCGGATGAGCCGTCGCGCTCCTCGGCTCCGTCAGCCTTCATCACTGCACACCCTTCGTCGCGTTGCGGGTCCCCGGCCGGTGGACCAGTTCGCAACAGTTTCAGATCCCGCTCTTGCCACCGACAGGCGGCTGACCGTACGTTACACGGAGTCCGCAGAGCGGTCCAGATGTGCCGTTTGATGGTTCACTAGGGAGTGTGGCGGTGCTGGAGCAGATCCTCGAAGCCGCGAAATCCGATACCCCGATCGAGGCCGCCGCGTTCGTCGCCGGCCAGTGGTCCCGCGAGGGTTCACCGGCCGAGCGCATCGGCCCCCACCAGCGAAAAGTCGTCACGACGTCGTTCACCGCGGACGAGGGCCAGGTGGCCCGCGCGGTCGCGTACGCCGCCGCTTCCGCCCCCGCCGTCGCCCGCCTGGCCCCGGCCACCCGCGCGGCGATCCTCGACCGCGCGTCCCGGCTCGCCGGAGACCACCGGGACGGCATCGCCCGGCTGATCGCGCTCGAGCTCGGGAAACCGCTCAAGGACGGCCGGGGCGAGCTCGACCGCGTCGCCGACACCTTCGCCGTCTGCGCCGCCGAAACCCGCCGCATCGGCGGGGAGAACCTGCCGGTCGCGGGCTGGGAACGCGGGGTCGGCAACACCGCGCTGACCTACCGCGCGCCGGCCGGGGTGGCGCTCGCGATCACCCCGTTCAACGCGCCGGCGAACCTGCTCGCGCACAAGCTCGGCGCCTCCTTCGCCGCCGGCAACACCACGCTCGTCAAGGCCCCGCCCCAGGCGCCGGCCACGACCGCCGCCGTCGTCGCTCTCCTGCTGGCAGCGGGCATGCCGCCGGAAGCGGTGCAGCTGCTGCACGGCGGCGGTGACGTCGGCGCCGCCCTGTGCGCGGCCCGCGAGGTCGCGGTCATCAGCTTCACCGGCAGCGCGGAGACCGGGAACGCGGTCGCCCGGGCCGCCGGGGCGAAACGGCTGGTGCTCGAACTCGGCGGCAACGCCGCGACGCTGGTGTGCGCGGACGCCGACCTCGCCCTCGCGGCGCGGACCTGCGCGCGCACCGGCTACAGCAACTCCGGCCAGAGCTGCATCTCCGTGCAGCGGGTCTACGTGCACCGCAGCCGCTTCGAGGACTTCCTCGCCGCCTTCCGCACCGAGGTCGAGGGCCTGCGCGTCGGCGATCCGCTCGACCCGGCCACCGACATCGGCTCGATGGTCGACGAAGAGGCCGCGGCCCGTGTCGAGAAGTGGACCGCGGAGGCGGCGGCCGGTGGCGCGCGGGTGCTGCTGGGCGGCAGCCGGGACGGCGCGACACTGCTGCCCACGATCGTCGCCGACCCCGCGCCGGACGCGACGGTCGTCGTCGAGGAGGTCTTCGGCGCACTGGTCGCCGTGCTGCCCTTCGACGACCTCGACACGGTCATCGCGTCGTGCAACACCAGCCGGTTCGGCCTGCAGGCGGGCCTCTTCACCCGGGACATCGGCACGGTCTTCACCGCCTGGCGGGAGCTGCAGGTCGGCGGCCTGATCGTCAACGGCTCGTCGAACTTCCGGCTGGACCACGTGCCCTTCGGCGGGGTCAAGGACTCCGGCTTCGGCCGCGAGTCCCCCGCTCCCATGATCGACGACTACACCGTCGTCAAGACCCTCGTGCTGCGCGACCTGTCCATCTGGGGCGAGCAGTGACCGAAACCGCCGAGCGACCGAGGAGTTCGACTTCGATGAGCGACCCCGCCCCGACCATCACCGCCGCCGACGCGCTCGTCCGCCAGCTGGAGTCCTACGGCGTCGAGTACGTCTTCGGCCTGTGCGGGCACACGAACATCGCGCTGCTGGACGCGCTGGGCCGCAGCGGCATCGAGTTCGTGATGGCCCGCCACGAGCAGGCCGCGGCCCACGCCGCCGACGGCTACGCCCGGGCGTCGGGCAAGCCCGGCGTGCTGCTGGTGCACGTCGGGCCCGGCATGATGAACGCGGTCACCGGCGTGGCCACCGCGGCGCTGGACTCGGTGCCGCTGATCGCGATCTCCGGCGACATCCCGTCCTACTACCACGGCCGGGGCCCGCACCAGGAAGTCAACCTGCACGCCGACGCCGACCAGACGGCCATCTACCGGCCCTTCGTCAAGCGGGCCTGGCACGTGCACCGCGCCGAAGACCTCGCCCGGTTCACCGAGCGCGCCTTCTGGACCGCGACGTCGGGCCGTCCCGGCGCCGTGCTGCTCAACGTCCCGATGGACCACTTCTCCCGCGAAGTCCCGCTCGCCGAATACCCGCTCGTGGCGCACACGGCGAAGCCGGCGCTGTCCGACGCGGACGCCCGCCGGATCGCGGAGGTCCTGGCCGGCGCCGAACGCCCGCTCGTCTACCTCGGCGGCGGCCTGCGCTCGCCCGAGGGCCGCGCCGCGCTGCTCGACCTGGTCGAGCACCTCGACATCCCGGTGGCGCACTCCCTGATGGCCAAGGGCACCCTGCCCGACCGCCACCCCCTCGTGATGGGCATGACCGGGTTCTGGGGCCTCGAGCTGACCAACGAGTACACCCGCAAGGCCGACGTCGTCCTCGCCCTCGCGACCCGCTTCGCCGAAACCGACGCCAGCTCGTGGAACTCCGAGTACACCTGGGCGTTCCCGCCGGGCCGGCTGATCCAGATCGACCTCGACGCCGCGGAGATCGGCCGCAACTACCCCGTCGAGATCGGCGCGGTCGCCGACGTGAACCACGCCGTGCCGGCCATCGCGGCCGCCGTCAAGAGCCTCGTGGCCGAACCCGTCGAGCGCACCGACATCCGCGAGCAGATCGGCACGGTGCGCTCGGACCTCTTCGCGGCGAGCCAGGAGCGCGGCCGCAGCGACGACTTTCCCCTTCGCCCCGAACGGATCCTGGAGGACCTGCGCACGACGCTCCCCGCGAACGCCGTGCTCGTCACCGACGTCGGCTGGAACAAGAACGGCGTCGCGCAGTGCTACGAACTGCCCGAAGAGGGCCGGTTCATCACGCCCGGGGGCGCGTCGACGATGGGCTTCGGCCCGGCCGCCGCGGTCGGCGTGCAGCTGGCCTGGCCGGACCGCGTCGTCGTCGCGCTCGTCGGCGACGGCGGGATGAGCTCGCAGCTGCCCGCCGTGCCCCTGGCCGTCGAGCGGGGCCTGCCCGTGCTGTTCGTGGTGATGAACAACAAGGCGCACGGCACCATCGCGGACCTGCAGGCCCACAACTTCGGCCGGAGCTTCGGCTGCGAGTTCCGCGACCGCGACGGCAACCCCTCGTCCCCGGACTTCGCGGCTTTCGGCCGGGCCTGCGGCGCCGACGGCTACCCCGTCGACCGCCCGGAGGACCTCGCCGCCGCACTGCGCGAGGCGATCGCGAACCGGCGCCCGGCCGTGCTCGACGTCCCCATGGTCAACGAACCGGTGCCGACCCCGGGGTACTGGAACATCACCGACATCTACCAAGGCGTCTTCGAATGACCCCGCAACCGCACACAATGGAGTGTCCCCGATGAACCGACCCGGAACCAGACGTCTGCTGGCCGCGCTGACCCTGCTCGCCGCGGGAGCCGCGACCGCCTGCAGCGCACCCGGCGGCTCGACGCCGTCCACATCGGACAGCAGCGGCCCGATCAAGATCGCGGTGGTCGACGCGCAGAGCGGCCAGCTCAGCTCGCTGGGCGCGTGGGAGTACAAGGGCGCGAAGCTGGCGGTCGAGCAGTGGAACGCGAAGGGCGGGGTGAACGGCCGCAAGATCCAGCTCGACGTGTTCGACGACGCCGGCGACCCGACGGTCGGCACGAACCTGGCGCGCAAGATCGCCAGCGAGGGCTACATCGCGATGATCGGCACCGCCGAGAGCGCGGTCACCGTGGCGATGGCGCCGGTCCTGCAGCAGGCGAAGATCCCGAGCATCACCTCCGGGCAGTCGCCGTCGATCATCGCGGTCAAGAGCCCGTTCCAGTTCCTCAACGGGCCGACCAGCACGACCTACGACGAGACGCTCGCGAAGTACCTGGTCGACCAGAAGGGCCAGAAGACCATCGCGTTCATCACCAACAACGGCTCCTACGGCAAGGGCGAGCACGACGCGTTCGGCAAGGCGCTGGCCGGGCGCGGGGTCACGCCGGTCGACGACCAGGTCGTCACCACCGACCAGAAGGACTTCAGCGCCGCGCTGACCTCCATCCGGCAGAAGAACCCGCAGGTGCTGTTCGTCGGGACGGAGGAGGTCGAGGCGGGGCTGATCGTCAAGCAGGCGCGTGAGCTCGGCATCACCGCGACGATCGCCGGCGCCGCCCCGATGGGCACGACGGTGTACCTGAGCACGGCCGGCGCGAGCAACGCCGAAGGCACCGTCGTGAGCAGCCCGTACCTGAGCAACGAGAGCAGCGACGCGGCCCGTCAGTTCGCCCAGGCCTACAAGGCCGCGTACAACGAGGACGCGGAGCTGCACGGCGCCAAGAGCTTCGACGGCACCAGCATCTTCCTCACCGCGCTGAAGACGTCGAACGGCGCCACCGGCCAGCAGCTGGCCGACGCCATCCGCGGCACGAAGTACGCCGGGCTGCTCGGGAACTTCACGTTCGACCAGACCGGGGTCGGTATCCACGCCACGTCGATCGGTGTCATCACCGGCGGCAAGCTCATCGCGGCTCCCGCCAGCTGACCCGCCCTCGGGGGGCCGTGCCGTCGAGCGCGGCCCCCTGCCGGGGAAAGGACCCCTCAATGCAAGTTCTGCTCCAGACCCTCGTCGGCGGGCTGAGTTTCGGCGCCGTCTACGCCCTCGTCGCGATGGGCTTCTCGATCGTCTACCGCACCATGGGCCTGGTGAACTTCGCCCACGGCCAGGTGGTCATGGTGGGCGCCTACGCGGCCTCGACGTTCTACATGTCCTCACGGCTCCCGTTCATCCTCGCGATCGTCGTCGCGATGGTGGTCACCGGGCTCATCGCGCTGGTCATGGAGCGGGTGCTGCGGCCGTTGGAGAACAAGGACTTCGACCTCATGCTGATCGGGACCATCGGCTTCGGCGTGGTGCTCGAGTCGCTGGCCACGATCATCTGGGGCGCGACCGGGCACGCGGTCCCGACGCCGGTGGACTCCGGTCCGCTGGACCTGTTCGGCGTCCGCGTGCGCACCTACAACCTCGTGGTGCTCGGCATCGCCGCCGTCGCCACGGTGCTGCTCCTGCTGTTCCTGCAGCGCACCAAGCGCGGGGCCGCGATGCAGGCCGTCGCGATGGACCACGAAGCCGCGACGGCCGTCGGCATCCACGTCGGGCGCAGCAACGCCATGGCGTTCGCGATCGGCGCGGGACTGGCCGCGCTCGCCGGCGGGCTGGTCGGGCCGCTGCTGTACGTCAGTCCCACCCTCGGCGGCACGCTGGGCATCAAGGGGTTCGCCGCCGCCATCCTCGGCGGCTTCGGCAACATCGGCGGCGCGATCGCGGGCGGGCTCGCCATCGGCGTGCTCGACTCCTACGCGTCGGGTCAGTTCCAGGGCTATTCGGACCTGGTGGTGTTCCTCGCGTTCACGGTCATCATCATGATCCGCCCGACCGGGTTCTTCGGCGAACGGACGGTGAACCGGGCATGAGCTCCTTCCCGCGCACCAGACCGGCCGCGGTCAAGGTGATCGCGGCCGCCGCGATCGCCGTCGCCGCCTGGTTCCTGCCCTACGGCCTGGACACCTACGGCATCCACGTCGTCAACATCGCGGTGGTCTTCGCGCTGCTGGCCGTCGGCCTGGGTCTCGCGCTCGGCGTGGCCGGGCAGATCAACCTGGCCCAGGTGGCGTTCTTCGGCATCGGCTCCTACGCACTGGCGATCTTCACGACGAACTCGGGCCTCGGCTTCTGGGTCTCGGCCGTGCTCGCGATGCTCGCCACCGCACTGGCCGGCCTCTTCGTCGGCATCCCGGCCCTGCGGGTCCAGTCGCACTACCTCGGCATCGTGACCCTCGGCCTCGCGCTGGCGTTCACCAACTGGGTCACCAACGCCCAGGTCGCCGGCGGCGCGTCCGGCATCAACGGGATCCCGGCGCCGCCGCTGTTCGGCATCGACCTGACCAACGAGTACCTGTACTACTACTTCGAGCTGATCGTCTTCGCGCTCGCCATCGGGTTCGCGCTCTTCCTCGTCCGCACCGCGCTCGGCCGCCGGCTGCGGGCGATGCGCGACGACTCGCTGGCCGCGGGCGCGGTCGGTGCGCCGGTGCCGCTGCTGCGGATGACGGCGTTCCTCACCGCGAGCGTTTACGGCGGAGCGGCCGGGATCCTCTACGCCGGGCTGATCCACTACATCGCGCCCGAGTCCTTCAGCGTGGCCAACATGTTCCTGCTGCTGGCGATGGTCATCATCGGCGGCCGCCAGAGCATCATCGGCTGTGTCATCGGCGCGATCGCGCTCGCGCTGGTGCGGGAGGCGCTGGTCGACTTCTCCGTCTACGCGCAGCTGGGCTACGGCTCGGTCGTGGTGCTGATGGTCGTGTTCGCCCCCACCGGCCTGGCCGGTCTCCCCCGGCGGGTCCGGGCGGCGATCCGGCGCCGGCGGCACCGGGAGGCGGGCGCGCTCACGGCGTTCCGCCCGTACGAACCGGCGTCGGCGCCGGCCGGATCGGGCTCGCTCGAAATCTCCGGCATCAGCAAGCAGTTCCGCGGCCTGCGGGCCCTGGACGGCGTGACGCTGTCGGTCGAGCCGGGTGAGATCCGCGGCATCGTCGGGCCCAACGGCTCCGGGAAGACGACGCTGTTCAACGTGATCAGCGGGATCTACACGGCGAGCGGCGGCACCGCGAGCTTCGGCGGACGGCCGCTCATCGGGCGGCGGCCGCACCAGCTCTCGCACCAGCGGATGTCGCGGACGTTCCAGAACCTGCGCCTGTTCGGGGAGATGACGGTCGAGGAGAACCTCCTCGTGGCGCTCGACCGGACACCGATGCGTGCGGCGTGGCGGTACGTGGTGTGGCCGATCGGCATCTGGCGTCAGGAACGCCGGTTGCGCCGGGCCGCGACGGAGCTGCTGGAGCGGTTCGGCCTGACGGCCTTCGCCGACGCGGCCCCACGCTCGCTCCCGTACGGCATCCAGCGACGCGTCGAGCTGGCTCGCGCGATGGCCGCCGAGCCGAGCTTGCTGCTGCTGGACGAGCCGGCGGCCGGGCTCAACGGCCAGGAGGTCGGGCAGCTGCAGGAGATCGTGCGGTCCATTCGCGACAGTGGTGTCACGGTGGTGCTGATCGAGCACAACATGGGTCTGGTCATGTCGTTGTGCGACCGCGTCACGGTGCTGGCGAGCGGCCGGGTGATCGCCGAGGGCACCCCGGCGGAGGTCGCGGTCCGGCCCGAGGTGATCGAGGCCTACCTCGGTGACTCGTTCAGCACGGCCGAGGTCGTGGAAGCAGTCGAGACGGAGGCGTTGCCGTGAGCACGTCGGCACAAGGCGATCTGGTCGTCGAGGACCTCACCGTCCACTACGGCGGGGTCCAGGCGGTCAACTCGGTGTCGTTCACGGTCGGCGCGGGCCGTTGCCTGGGCATCATCGGGGCCAACGGCGCGGGCAAGACGTCGACGTTGAAGGCGCTGATGGGGCTGGTGCCCCGCAAGGTCGGCACCCTCCGCCTCGGCGACCGCGACCTGACCAAGGTGAAGCCGAAGGACGTCGTCCGCCACGGCATCGGGTACGTACCGGAGGGCCGGCACGTGTTCACCGGCCTGACGGTGGAGAAGAACCTGCTGCTCGGCGCGTACCTGCGCTCGTGGAAGGGCGCGACGCAGGAGAAGCTGCGGGAGATCTACGAGATGTTCCCGGTGCTGGGCGAGATGCAGCACCGCCTGGCCGGAGCGCTGTCGGGCGGTCAGCAGCAGATGCTGGCCATCGGACGGGCCCTGATGTCCGAGCCGCGGCTGGTGCTGCTGGACGAGCCGTCGATGGGCCTGTCCCCGAAGCTGGTCGAGGAGATCCTCGGCACGCTGCAGCGGCTGTCCGCGTCGGGGCTGGGGCTGTTGCTGGTGGAGCAGAACGCGAAGCTGACGTTCGAGGCGACCGAGACGTGCGTGGTGATGGAGAACGGGCGGATCGCGATGACGGGGAGTTCGGCGGACCTGGCGCACGATCCGCTGGTCCGGCAGATCTACCTCGGGCTGTAGGGCTTGCTCGGAAGCGCCCGGCCGTGGAAGCCACGGCCGGGCGTTTCGCTATCCGTGGAGGCACCTCGGCAGGTCACCGCGCTCGATGGTGCACCCGTCCAGGTACTTGCCGGTGGAGTCGGCGATCCAGACACCGACGCTCGCGGCACCGCCCACGACGTCGGCGCTGAGCGGGATACTCGGCCAAGTGTGGTCATCGCAATGCAGACTGGTACTGCGGTAGTCGAGCCGTTTCCCACTCGCGGTGTAGGTCGCTCCGTACAGCCGGAGGCAGCTGAACGTTCCCACTCGGAGCTCTCCGACGACGCTCGCCGACCGGTTGGTGAAGCTGACCGTCCCGTCGAACCAGGTCGTCATGTCGGTCCCCTCCAGGTAGACCCGCGTCGCGTCCGCAGCGGCCGCGCTCGGTGCGGCCACTGAGGTCAGGCCGGTCGCGGCCATGAGCGCTTTCGTGAAGTGCCCTGTCAACGCGATGAGCCCGGCCGGGGATCTCCCGGCCGGGCTCATCTGTGCGCAGGATCAGCGGCAGAACGGAGCCGCCCCCGCGGCGGACTTGATGCCGTTCGCGATCAGCGTCTGGAAGTACGCCGCGCCGTCCGCTGTCGTCGTGTTGGTGAACGCCCAGCTCTCGTGGCCGAGCGTGGTCACCCATGACCGGCCGCCGTCGTAGTACTGGCACCATGCCACCGGGTGGTCGTCGCCGTGGCCCGGGTGGCCCATCGAGCCCTTCACGCCCTTGGCGAGTGTCGACTCGTCGACTTTGGCCAGGACCCGCACGTTGCTCGGGAACGGGACCAGGTTGTACCACTCGTCGGTGAACGCCCAGCGGTTCGGCAGGCCCTTCGTCGACACGTCGTTACGGTCCGCCGTCTGCACCACGCCGGCCTGCGCCGGACCGTGGTCGTAGTAGTTCGCGCCGCCCAGGAGGCCCTCGTACCACGGCCAGTTGTACTCGGTGCCGAACGCGTTGTGGATGCCGACGAACCCGCCGCCGCCCCGGATGTACTGCCGCAGCGACGTCTGGGCCGAGTCGTCCAGTGCGTCGCGGGTCGTGCTCATGAAGATCACGGCGTTGTACTTGAACAGCGTGCTCGGACTCGCGAGCTGGGTGACGTCCTCGGTCCAGTCGACGCCGAACCCGTTCTTCTTGCCGAGCTCGATCAGCCCGTTCTGCGCGACGTTCGCCGCGGTCAGCGGTGGGTTCAGCCCCGGCCCGAGCGCCGGCCCCAGGTTCGCGTGGCGCGGGCCCGCCGTGCGCGAGTAGACGAGGACCCGGACGCCCTTGGTGAGGTCGAAGTTGCCCCAGTTGTGGTAGCAGCGCGAGTCGAGGCCGCGGCACACGCCGTAGTCGGGGTCGCCGAGTGCCTGGGCGCCCTGCTGGTTCTTCCCGTCGTGGGCCGACGCGGGCATCCCGATCAGGGCGGCCGTGGTCAGCGCCGCGGTCACCGCGCTCCCGACCATTGTCAGCAACGTCGTCGATCTCTTCTTCATGGTGTTCCGACCTTTCTCCGGGCACGGCGGTGCCACGGCGTCCTTGGGGAGGCGAGCGGTTACAGCTCGAGCAACTGTCCGTCGGCGGCCACCGACGCGCCCGCGGCGGTGACTTCGGCCTGCTCCGGCGCGTCCGGCCGGAGGAGCGGGTTGGTGTTGTTGAGGTGGGTGAACAGGAACCGCGTGCGCGGGCGGGCGTGGATCAGCGGGAGCTGCTCGCGCACGGCGAGGTGGCCCATGCCCGACGCCGGACGCGCCGGGCCCATCTCGTCTTCGGTGAAGAACGTGCCGTCGACCACGACGACGTCGGCGCCGTCGACCGCCCGCTCGAACTCCGGGCTCCACGCGGCGAGGCCGGGTGCGTAGGTGAAGGAGCGGCCGCCCGCGTCGAACCGGTACGCGCACACCGCGTCGCCCGGGCCCAGCCCACTCGCGTACCGAGGCCGCTTGGCACTCAGCACGGTCGCCGTGACCCGCAGGCCGCCGGCCAGCTCGATCGGCTCGCCGTCGCGGACGTCGTGCCGGCGCACCCGGGTGTACCCGGACAGGACGGCGTGCAGCGGAAACGCCTTCGTCAGAGCCTCGTGCACCCACGCGGTGGCGTAGACGTCGAGCTCGCTGGCCTCGCGCAGGCCGAGCAGACCGAGGGTGTGGTCCAGTTCGGCGCTGGTGAACAGAACCCCGCGCACCGGGGTGTCCCGCGTACCGGCGGGCGGGCGCAGCTCGGGGGTCGCCAGCAGCTGCGCTCGCAGGTCAGGAGAGGCGTTGACGAGGTACCACGCGCGGCCGTCCCCGCTGACCGCCAGGCCGTCTTGGGTTCGCGACCTCCCGGCGTCCCGGGCCGCCTCGCACTCCGGACAGCCGCAGTTCCATTGTGGAGAGCCGCCGCCCGCCGCGGTCCCGAGGATGCGGATCTTCATCGCATCCGCCGGGGGACGGCGGGTTCCGGCGCGAGGTTCGCCAGCCCGGCCAGCACGAGGTCGTGGTGCTCCGACAGGTCGCAGACGGGGTCGGTCACAGTCGCGTCGCCGGTCAGCTGGTAGGCCTGGCACCGGCAGCCGCCGAAGTCGATTTCTTTGAGCGCACAGCCACTGCAAGGCGAAGGCAGCCACTCGGTGCCGCGGAACTTCCGGAACGCCGGGGACTCGTACCAGATCGCCGCGAGCGGATCCGTGCGCACGGAAGGGACTTCCAGTCCGGGCAGCGTTTCCGCGGCCAGGCAGGGCAGCACGTGACCGTTGGGGGTGACGCTCAGCTGCCGGGCGCCCCAGCCGTAGTTGCACGGCTTGGGACGCGGGTCGTAGTAGTCGGCCGCGACGTGCACGACCTCGAAGGCGTACCGCTCCCGGACCGCGGCGACGTCCCGGGCGGCCTGGTCGACCTGGTCGCGCGTGGGCATGAGCGCGGCGCGGTTGCGCAGTGCCCAGCCGTAGAACTGCGTGTGGGCGAGTTCGAGCCGGTCCGCGCCCAGACGTTCGGCCAGCGCGGCGATCGCCGGGATGTGGCCGGCGTTCGCCCGGTGCAGCACCACGTTGATGGTCAGCGGGAGCCCGGCGGCGCGGACCGCCCCGGCGACGACGAGCTTGCGGTCGTGCGCCGCCCGCCCGGCCACCCGGTCCGCCGGCGCCGCTTCGGCGTCCTGAAGGGACAGTTGGAAGTGATCGAGACCGGCGTCGGCGAGCCCGGCGATCCTCTTCTCGGTCAACGAGATCCCGCTGGTGACGAGGTTCGTGTACAGGCCGAGCCGGTTCGCCGCCGCCACCAGGTCGGTCAGGTCGCGGCGAAGGCCCGGCTCACCGCCGGACAGGTGGAGCTGCAGCACGCCGAGGGAACGGGCCTGGGCGAACACGTCGAGCCACGCGGCGGTGTCCAGTTCGTCCCGGTAGCCGGCGAGATCGAGCGGGTTCGCGCAGTACGTGCACTGCAGCGGGCACCGGTAGGTCAGCTCGGCGAGCAGGCCGAGCGGAACCGGTGTTCTTTGCGGTACAACAGTTCCCGGCCGCGACGTCGGCATCCCGGCCGGCCGCGCGTCCGGCGTCTCCCCCACCAGCCCGCGGTCTTCGAGGCCGGCCAGCGTCCGGAGCACCGAGCCGGCCTCGACGCCCGCGTACTCGGCGGCGAGGTCGTCGACGATGTCCGCCACCGAACGCCGGGTGTCGCACCGGGACACCACGGCCGCCGCGGTTTCGTTGAGCAGCAGCACCCCTTCGGGGAAGAGCAGTGCCGTGCGGCCGCGGACGGCATCGAACTCCAGCCGCACGCCGCGGCGCAGGCCCGGCTTGCTCTCGGCGGTCACGCTCATGAGGCCCCCGCGTAGTCCACCGCGTCGAGCACCGCCCACAGCACGTCACACTTGAAGGACAGCGCACGGACGGCGGCGTCCTGCTGCTCCGCCGTGACGCAGTGGTCGAGCACGAGGCGCAGGGTGAGCGCGCTGTCCTCCCGTGCCGCGGGGATCCGGCGTTCGAAGTAGGCGAAGCCCTCCGGCCGAATCCAGTCGTAGTGCTCGCGCCACGCGGTGACGCGGTCGGTCATGTGCCCCGGCGAGAACACCTCGGTCAGCGCCGCCGCGACGCTCTCGATCCACGGCTTCGTGCGGCAGAAGTGCAGGTACCCGTCGACGGCGAACCGCACCCCGGGCAGGACGTGCCGCTCGTCCAGGACTTCCGCCCGGCTCAGCCCGACCGCTTCCGCCAGGCCCAGCCACTGTTCCATGCCGCCCTCGCCGGCGTTCGCGCCGTCGTGGAAGACGATCCGGTCGACCCACGCGCGGCGCACCTCCGGCAGCGGGCAGGCCGCGATGATCGCGGCGTTCTTCCGCGCCAGGCACTTCTGGTAGTACCAGCGGTTGGCCACCCAGCGGCGCAGGTCCGCCGGGGTGCACCGGCCTTCGTGCAGCCGGAGGTGGAACGGGTGGTGAGCCCAGTAGCGCTTTTCGAGGCGGAGCAGGGCGTCGGTCAGCTCCGCCCGGCTCAGCGGGCCCGCCACGGCTCGCTCTCGCCGGCGTATGCGGTGACCTCCGGGCGGGTCTCGTAGCACTCGACCACCGGATCCGACCACTGGGGAAGGACCCCGCCTTCGCCCTGCGCCACAACGGTTTCCAGAACTGCGGACATACCGGGACTCCTTTTCGGTACGGCGGGGCGACGATGCCCCCGGGTCCACCCAGCGGTCCTTTCGGTCCGCCTGGCGTTCCGCGACAGTACCCCGGCGACGGCGCGCCGAACAAGAGGCGAATCCCCTTGTCCGGCGCACGCGACAGTTCTAGACTCGACCGTCGAGCGGTCCGATAGTACCACTAGACGGACCCCGTGCTCACTCAGACCATCTCGTGGCAGCGCGCTTTCCTCAACGAAGAGAGGCCCAACCGATGGATCGACGCAAATTCCTGACCGGCGCGACCGGGGCCGCCGTGGCCGGGACCGTGCTCGCCGCCACGCCCGCGGTCGCGGCGCCGTCGACGGCGGACACCCCGCGCCAGCCCGACGCCTTCGGCAAGCCGGGACGGGACTTCACCAAGGTGGGAGGCGACCTCGGCAACCAGAACCACACGCCGCTGCACCAGATCACCCGGCAGAACGTCACCCGCCTCGGCGGCGCCTGGCACGTCAACCTCGAAGGCGGGGACACCTCCCGCGCGCAGCAGAGCACGATCGTCGCCCAGAACGGCGTCCTCTACGTCCAGACCACCCAGCAGAACGTGTTCGCCGTCGACGGCCGCACCGGCGCGGTGCGCTGGAAGACCAACCTCGGCACCGAGACCACCAACATGCGCGGGGTAGCACTCGGCCAGGGCAAGGTGTTCTCGACCTCCGGCGCCAACATCCTCTACGCGCTCGACCAGAAGACCGGCGCCGTCGCCTGGAAGACCCAGCTGCTCACCGAGGACGCCTCGCAGGGCACACCCGAGCCGTGCGATCCGGCGAACGGCCAGTGCGGCGGCAGCATCGGCAGCCTCGCCGGCGCGGTCGTCTACTCCGACGGGCTCATCTACGTGGGCATGCAGGGCAGCACCGCCGGCGCCCGCGGCCGGGCGTACGCCCTCGACGCCGCCACCGGCAAGATCGCCTGGACCTTCTGGGCCGTCCCCGGCCCGGGCGTGTTCGGCCACGACACGTGGGAAGGCGAGTCCTGGAAGACCGGCGGCGCCGTGCCGTGGATCCACCCCGCGGTCGACCCCGAACTGGGGCTCGTCTACTGGACCTTCGGCAATCCCTACCCGCGCACCAACGGCTCGACCCGCGGCGGCGACAACCTCTTCGCCAACACGATCGTCGCGATCGACGCGAAGACCGGCAAGCGGCGCTGGCACTTCCAGTCGGTGCACCACGACATCTGGGACTACGACAACGTCATGGCGCCGGTCCTGATCGACCTGCGCATCGACGGCAGGCTGCGCAAGGTCGTCGTCTACGGCAGCAAGGTCGGCATGTACTACATCCTCGACCGCACGAACGGGAAGCCGATCCAGGGCGTGACCGAGCGCCCGGTGCCGCAGGACCCGCGGCACAAGACGGCGCCGACGCAGCCCTTCCCGGCCGGCGACGCGTTCGTCCCGCAGGAGCCCCGGCTGGACAACTCGACGCGACCGGTGCCGTTCTACCCCACCGGCGGCCTGTTCGCGACGCACTGGGACCGCGCGACGATCATCTTCCCCGGCGCCGGTGGTGGCGCCGACTGGGCCCACGTTTCGTTCAACCCCACCACCGGCTGGGTCTACGTCGGCTACGGCCTCGTCAACTCCGCCTATTCCAACACGACCGGCGGCCGCGTCAACACCGCCCGCCCGTACGGCGAGTACTTCGCGGGCGGGATCGCCGCGGTCGACCCGCGCACGAACAAGCTGGTGTGGAGCAAGGACAGCGAGTGGTCCCTGGCCCACGGCAACGGCATCCTGACCACCGACGGCGGCGTGATGTTCCAGGGTGGCCCGGACGGCAACCTCCTGGCGATGAACGACGTCGACGGCCGCGAGCTGTGGCGCTTCCAGTGCGGCGCGGGCGTCCACACGAGCCCGATCAGCTACGAGATCGACGGCGACCAGTACCTGGCGGTCTTCGCCGGCGGCAACGGTCTCCCCTACCCCGACATCCCCAAGGGCGACCACCTCTGGGCGTTCAAGCTCGGCGGCAAGGTGGCCCCGGCCGCGACGCCGGTTCCCCCGTCGAAGCGCAACCAGATCCGCACGGCCGCGGTGACCGCCGCGGCCGCGAAGTACACGGTCACGCTCGGCCGCGTCTGGGACGCGACCGCGGGTGCGCCCGGCGCGACCGAGAACACGGTGGCGCAGACGGCGATGTCCCCGCAGAACCTGACGGTCCCGGCGGGCACGGAGATCACGTTCGTGAACCCCCAGGGCAACGCGTTCGCCCACGGCGCGGTCTCGTTCTTCGAGTACGAGTTCGACAGCGGCACCCTGATGCCGGGCCAGTCCTTCAAGCACACCTTCACGAAGCAAGGCGAGTTCTTCTACAACGACCCGATCTTCCCCCAGAACACCGGCAAGATCGTGGTGACCTAGCCGGCGTAGGCTGGTGCTCAGTCAGAGAACGTCCGTTCTCTGACTGAGCGGAGAGGGGCCATTCCGTGCCTGAGCTGCCCGAGGTCGAGTTCGCCCGCTCGGTGATCGAGCGCGCGGCGCTGGGCCGGCTGATCACCGGCGTCGACGACTCCGACGGCTACGTCTGCCGGCCGCACCGGCCCGGGCAGATCCGCGACGCGCTCGTCGGGCGGCGGCTCGTCGCCGCCCGACGCCGGGGCAAGTCGATGGGGTGCGAGACCGACGGCGGGCCCGTGCTCGGCGTCCACCTGGGCATGTCCGGGAAGATCGTGGTGGCGGACGCGGACGGCTCCGAGGTCGACGGCGGCGACTACTGGGAAGGCCGGCGCGCGCCCGGCGACTACCGGTGGTCGCGCTTCGCCCTGACGTTCGAAGACGGGGGCCGCCTGCTGCTGGTCGACCCCCGCCGGCTCGGCCGGATCGTGCTCGATCCCGCGCTGGACGAGCTCGGTCCGGACGCCGCGACCATCAGGCCCGCCGAGTTCCGCGCGGTCATCACCAAGGGGACGACGGCCGTCAAGGCCCGGCTGCTGGACCAGAACTCCATCGCCGGCGTCGGCAACCTGCTCGCCGACGAAATCCTGTGGCGGGCGCGGGTCCACCCCGCCCGTCCGGTGGACGACCTCGGCCGGGACGACGTCGAGCGGCTCCTGCGTGCCACGCGCGGTGCGGTGTCCGCCGCGCTGAAGCACGGCGGCGTGCACACGCTCGACGTCATCCCGTTCCGCAAGCCCGGTGCGCGGTGCCCGCGCGACCACGCGCCGATGGTGCGGGGGAAGGTCGGCGGTCGCACCACCTGGTGGTGCGACGCCGAGCAGCAGTGGGGCGGAGCCGCCTGAACCGGGGCCCTCAGCTCCGGCGGCCGCGCGCCCCGACGGTCATCCAGCTGTAGTCCACAAAGGACGGCGTCTCGTACAGCTCGTACGCCTCGTCGAGCACCTCCCGGGTGACCAGGCCGGTGGCGAGCGCGTGCTCCTCGACGAGCTTCGTCGTGTTCTTGAGCCAGCCCGCCAGCGGCCGCCCGCCCCGTGCCGGCAGGACGACGCCCTCCGCGGTGCAGTCGGACAGTCCGGCCGCTTCCAGCGGGACCGGGAAGGTGTGGCCCCACCGCGGGTCGGTGCCGACCCGGTCCGCCATGACCCGCGCGAGCGCCGTCATGGTCCGGAGGGTCGCCGGGTACGCGGACAGCTCGGGCAGCGTGGTGCCGATCTCGATGAGCAGCCACCCACCGGGTTTGAGCCAGGAAGCCAGCCGCTTGATCACGTCTTCGCGCTCGGGCAGGTGCTCCAGCACGAACCGGGTGTGGATGACGTCGAACTCCCCCGGCGCGTCGTCGGTGGTGACGTCGTGGTGCAGCACCGTCACCCCGAGGTCGGCGAGCGGGCCGAGGAACGCGTGGCTGAGGTCCGTCGCCACCACGTTCTCCGGGCCGGCCAGCTCGGCCATCCTGGTCGCCACCGAACCCGCCCCGGCGCCGACTTCCAGGCACTGCCACCCCGGCCGTACCCCGATACCGTCGAGCTGGCGGAAGCTGAACGGGTCGAAGCTCTCCTCGAGCAGCCGGAGCCGCCGGTACTCGGCCCGCGCCTGGGTGTCGACGAAGTTGTTCCAGCCGATGGTCTCTGGCATCCGGTGTTTTCCCTCATTCGATCAGATCGGGCGACGCCGCATCGTACGGCTCACCGGGCCGCGTCCGACAGGGGCAAAATCGCTTTTTCTCGCTGTGCCCGAACAAAAGGCGCGGCCGTGACGTGCGTCACCGGACGGCCGGTCACTACACCATCCACATCGGACCTGGGAAGGGAAAGCATGCCGGAATCACGGGAATCCACAGACTTACGCTGATCGGCTTATCCCACTCTGCCACGAACGGTCGCACACCGGGATTGATCACCTTGGCGCAGTATTGCCCCGGCCGCGATCTCGCCGTAGCTTCTCCAGCGTTCAGCCGCCTTTTCATTGTCGCGTCCGAAAGAATGGATTCCAGCACGATGACGGATCTCGCGTTGCCGGTGAACGCCGCCCGGAGCAGGGGCATCGGGCTGCTGGAGGAGGCGGTCGAGCGGTGGGCGGCCGACCGCCCGGCGGCCACCGCCTGCTCCGCACCGGACGGCGCGCTCGACTTCGCCGGCTTGGCCGAGCGGACGACGGCGATCGCCGGAGCGCTGGCGGCCGCCGGAGCGGGGCCGGGCACCACCGTCGCGCTGACCACCGGCCGGTCGCGGCTGGCCGTGGCGAGCCTGCTCGCCGTGTGGCGCCTCGGCGCGACGGCGGTACCGCTGGACGAGCGGCACCCGGCCGCCCGGATCGCCGAGGTGCTCGACGACTCCGGCGTGACGCTGATCCTGGGACAGCGGCCTCCCGGCGCGCCGGCCGACCTGCCCGTGGTCGACCCGGAGAGTGCCCGCGGCGGACGGTTCGCCGCAGCCACGGGTGAGATCGCCTACCTCATCCACACCTCGGGCAGCGCCGGACGACCGAAGGGCGTCGAGGTCACCTACGCGGGGCTGGAAACGGCGCTGGGCGCCATGAGCACCCTCCACATCGGACCGGGTGGCTTGGGGATCAACCCGCTTTCGCCCGCGTTCGACGGCTGGCTCTGGTGCGTGCTGCTGCACCTGCTCAACGGGATCGGCACGGCGATCCTCGACCTCGCCGACGACGGCGAGCACGTCGACCTGGCCGGCCGGATCGCCGCGGTCGCGCCGCGCACGGCCAGCCTCACCCCGTCGCTGCTGGCCTCCTGCGCCGACGCGCTCGCCGGGGCCGAGGTCGTGGTGGTCGCCGGGGAACGCTGCCCGCGCGGGCTGCTCGAGGTGCTAATGGCCCGGCACCGCGTGCTGAACGTCTACGGCCCCACGGAGGCCACGATCGCGGCGACCTGCGCCGACAGCGCCCGCGGCGACGACGTCACGACCATCGGGCGTCCCCTGCCCGGCTATAAGGCCCGGGTGCTCGACGCCGACTTACGGCCGGTCACACGCGGTGAGCTGTGCCTCGGCGGGCCCGCGCTCGCCAGGGGCTACCGCGGCGACCCGGAGCTGACGGCGCATCGGTTCGTCACCGTCGACGGCGAGCGGCTGTTCCGCACCGGCGACGAGGTGCTCGAACGCCCGGACGGCCAGCTCGAGTTCCTCGGCCGGCTCGACACCCAGGTCAAGGTGCGCGGGTTCCGGATCGAGCTCAGCGAGGTCGAGCGGGTGGTGGAGCAGCTGCCGGCGGTGCTCGCGGTGACGGCGTTCGTGCGCACGGCGGGCGGCACCCTCGGCGTCGCCGCGGTACTGGCCGACGGGCACGACCCGGTCGCCGGCGCCCTGCTCGTGCGCGAGCACTGCCGGACGTTCCTGCCGGAGCACATGCTGCCGTCCACAGTGGACTTCGTACCCGCGTTGCCGTACAACGACCGCGGCAAGGTCGACCGGGAGGCGCTGGCACTGGCCGCCGACGCGGCGCGGCCCACGGGCCGGGCACCGGAGACTGACCGCGAAATCGAGGTATGCGCGGTTTTCGCGGAGGTGCTGGACCAGCCGGTGTCCGACGTGGCGGCCGACTTCTTCGAGCTCGGCGGGCACTCGCTGCTCGCCGCCCGGATGGTCGCGGCACTGCGCAAGCGGACGGGGTTGCGAGCGTCGATCCCGCTGCTGCTGGGCAACCCCAATCCGGCGGCGCTGGCCCTGGAGCTGGACCGGCTCGCGGAGGTGCCCGCATGAGCGCCGGCAACCCCAACCCGACCACGCCGGCCCGACTCGGCATGAGCGCTGGCAACCCCAACCCGACCGCACTCGCCCCGGAGCCGAACCGGCTCGCCGAGGTGCCCGCATGAGCGCCGCCAACCCGAACCCGGCCACGCTGGCCGTGGAGCCGGGCCGACTCGGCATGAGCGCCAGCAACCCCAACCCGACCACGCCGGGCCCGAAACCGCACCAACTCGCGGAGGTACCCGCGTGAGCGGCTGGGTAATCCCGTGGCACCCATCCCCCGCCGGCCGCCCGACCCTGGTCTGCGCGCCGCCCGGGGGCGCCGGCTGTAGTCGTTTCCGGAGCTGGCAAGCCCGCCTCGGACTGGCCGTCTCGGTGGTCGGCATCCAACTTCCCGGGCGGGAGAACCGCTTCGCCGAAGAACACCCGGCGACCTTCGCCGAAGCCGTCGACGCCGTAGCCACGGACCTCGCCGAACTCCGGGCCGGCGCGCCGCTCGTCATCGTCGGTGAGAGCTTCGGCGGTCTGCTCGCCTACGAGCTCGCGCGGGCGACCGGTCCCGACGCGCTGGTGCTCGCCGCGACCGAACCGCCCGGCAACCGGTCGGCCGCCGAGCACCTGGTCATCGACGAGCAGATCCTGCGCGACCTGTTCGTCTCCGGCCCGCCCGAGCTCCGCGACCTCGACGAGGACAGCCAGGAGTTCCTGCTCGACGTGCTGCGCCGAGACGACAAGCTCGCCGACACCCACGTCCTCGCCGAGCGGTTCCGGCTGGACTGCCCGATCCACGCCTGGTCCGGCGACCTCGACACCGTCGTGCCCGGGCACCTGCTCGACGGCTGGTCGGGCTACAGCACCGCCGGCACCACCCGGCGGTCCTTCGCCGGCAGCCACACCTTCCTGACCGACCTCGCCGACGAAACCGTGCCCGCACTGGGGAGCCTGCTGTGCTGATGGACCTGACCGACGACCTCAGCTTCGCCGGTACCGAGTTCTGGCCGCACTTCGCGTGGCTTCGCGAGCACGATCCGGTGAGCCGGCACCCCGACGCGCACGGCGGCTTCTGGGTCGTCACGCGCTATGCCGACGTGCTGTCGGTCTACCGCGACGCCGCCGGGTTCAGCTCCCGGCACGGGATGCGGCTGGGCACCAACCCGACCGCGGTGGACGCCGTGACCGGGCAGATGCTGATCGTCTCCGACCAGCCGGACCACGCGCAGCTGAAAACGGTGCTGGCCAAGGGTTTCTCGCCCGCCGCGATCCCGCACGCGGAGGACCTCGTGCGCACGGTCGTGGGCGGCCTGCTCGACGACGCCCTCGCCGCGGGCGAGGTGGACGTCGTCGAGACCGCGCGCCGGCTGCCGACTCGCGTGGTCTGCGCGTTGATGGGCGTTCCGCGCGACGAATGGGACTGGCTCGGCGGCACCATGAACGACGCCTTCGAGGGCGAAGACGAACAGAGCAGGCTCGCCGCGCACGCGGAGATCTTCCTGTACTTCTCGGAACTGGTGCTCGACCGCCGGGACCACCCGGGCGACGACTTCGTCAGCCGCATCGCCGCCGACCGGCGGTCCACGGCGGACGGGACGAAACGGCCGTTGACCGACACCGAGATCGTCGTGAACTGCAACGGTGTCCTCGCGGGCGGCAACGAGACCACGCGCTACTCCGCGGCCGGCGCCGTGCTCGCCCTCATCGAGCACCCGGACCAGTGGGCCACGCTGCGCGCCGACCGCACGCTGCTGCCGGACGCGGTCGAGGAGGTCCTGCGCTGGACCACCCCCGGCGTGCACGTGCTGCGCACCGCGACCGCGCCCACCACGATCGGCGGCGTCGACATCGCCGAGGGCGACCGGGTGACCCTGTGGAACGTCTCGGCCAACCGCGACGACGCCGAGTTCGGCGACGCCGGCCGCTTCCGGGTGGACCGCACGCCCAACCGCCACCTCGCCTTCGGCGGCGGCCGCCACCAGTGCCTGGGGGCGCGCCTGGCCCGGCTCGAACTGACGGTGTTCCTGGAGGAGCTGCTGAACCGGGTGACCGCGGTGGACATCGTGGGCGAGCCCCGCTACACAGCGTCGAACTTCACCTGGGGTGTGCGCGAACTGCCCGTGCGCCTGCACTCCGTCTGAGCGAGATCCACGCCACACGATCGTGGTCGTGACGTTTCCCGGGTGGCCGGGTCCTTCAGGTGTGCAGGCAAGCGGCTTGCACGGCCCACACAGGACACCACCCGAGGAGACGTCATGACGAACACCGCGACCACCAGCCCGGTCAAGACCACGACGCAGCCCGCCGCGACGGTCACGAAGGCCGAGGGCGGCGCGCTGTCCTCCAGCCACGGCGCCACCACCATCGCCGACGTCGTCGTGCAGAAGGTCGCCGGCATCGCCACGCGCGAGGTTCCCGGCGTCCACGCCCTCGGCGGCGGTGCCTCGCGCGCCTTCAACGCCCTGCGCGAGCGCATCCCCGGCGCCACCGCGTCGGCCGGCCAGGGCGTCGCGGTCGAGGTCGGCGAACGCCAGGCCGCGATCGACCTGCAGATCCTCGTCGAATACGGCGTGTCCATCGCCGACCTGGCCGGCTCGGTGCGCCGCAACGTCATCTCCGCGGTCGAGCAGACGACCGGGCTCGAGGTCGTCGAGGTCAACATCAACGTCTCGGACGTCCACATCCCCGGCGACGACGACACCGCCGAGCAGACCGACTCCGGCCGCGTCCGCTGACCTGAGGCGTCGAGATCGACGCCGACCCGCTCGCCGCCGCCGGGCGCTCGACCGGCCCGTCCACATCCGCGCCGGCCACCGCGTGAGCCGGCTCCACCGCCCCAGCTTGGAGAGACCATGAGCACCACCCACCTCGGTCTGCTGACCGGGCTCGTCCTCGGCGTGGCCGCCGCGTTCGGCGGCTTCGGCGCCTTCCTGCTCGTCCTCGTGCTCGGCGCGCTGGGCCTGCTCGTCGGCCGCTTCCTGGACGGCAAACTGGACCTTTCGGCGCTGTCCGGCCGCGATCGGGGCTGACCCGCCATGACCACCGCGACCAGCATCGACCGCGGCACGCTCACCATCGCCGACACGACCGTCGAGCGGATCGCCGCCCAGGCCGTCACCGAAGTCGACGGCGTCGGCGGCGCCGCCACGCGGCTCCTCGGCGTCGCCGTCGGCGGAGAAGACCCGGACCACAGCGCCAAAGTCGCCGCGAAGGTCACCGGCGGCACCGCGACCCTCTCGGTCCGCCTGTCGATCAGCTATCCGCGTTCGGTGCTCAAGACCGGCGACGCCGTCCGTGAGCACCTCACCAACCGGGTGCACGAGCTGACCGGCTTGAGCATCGAGCGCGTCGACATCACCGTGACCGCGCTGCACACCGACGTCACCGAAACGAGGAGGGTCCAGTGAAACGCCGGCCCCGTCGCAGCATCCCCGCCGCACTCACGGCGCTCGTCCTGCTCGGCGCGTGCGTGCTCGCCGCGGTCTCCGCGATCCAGATGATCACCGGGCAACCGCCGTTGATCGGCTACGACAGCGTCGCCGGCTGGTTGCACGGACAGCGGTGGAGCGACCTGGTCCCGGCGGTCGCCGGGGGCGTCGCCGCGCTGCTCGGGCTCGTCCTGCTCCTCGCCGCGGTCCTCCCGGGCAAGCTCACCGTGCTTCCCCTGCAGGGCGAACTGGAGTCAGGAGCGTCCCGGCACAGCTACCGCTCCGCCCTGCGTGCCGCGGCCTCCGGCGTCGACGGCGTGTCGGGGACGACGCTGAAGCTCAAGCGCCGCAAGGTAACCGCCCGCGTGCGCACCGAACGCACCACCACCGAAGGTCTCGCCGAGGCCGTCCACGCCGCGATCTCCGAGCGGCTCGCCCGGATCGCCCCCGCCACCGTCCCCGCGGTGCACGTCAAGGTCAAGGCCACCAGGAGCGCATCATGAGCGGTCTCAACCGGGCTCTGCTGGCCCTGATCGGCCTGCTGCTGGTCGCCGCCGGCGGGTTCGCCGTCGCCCTCCACTTCGGCAAGCTGACGGTTCTCGCCCCCGAGACGCCGCTCGTGCCCGGCACGGCGCCGCCACCGACGTGGGTCTGGTACGTCACCGCCGCGGTCGCGGTGCTCCTCGGCCTCGTGCTGCTGCGGTGGCTCGCCGCCCAGCTGACCCGGAAACCGAAGACCCACACGTGGATCTTCGCCACGGACCCCGCCCGCGGCCGCACCGAACTGCCGGCCGGCACGGCGATCGAGCCTTTCCTCACCGAAGTCCGGACGTACCCCGGCATCCACACGGCGCAGGCGACGCTCGCCGGCACCCGCGAAAACCCCGCGCTGGCCCTGATCGTCCGCGCTGCCCAGGACGCCGACCTCACGGCCATCCGCCACCAGCTCGACACCCACGGCCTCCCGCGGCTGCGCCAGGCTGTCGACGTCGACACCCTGCCGGTGACCGTCGAGTTCCGGTTCACCACGAAGACCGGAGTTCGCGCCCGGTAGCGACTCGCCGAAGCATCACACGTTCGGGGGTACGGAGTCTGTAACACGGCACCGCACGGCGGACGACTCCTGGCCGGAAGAGCCGGTCAGGAGGAACGCCATGGCGGTCGATGTCGGTGCGGGGCGGAACCAGAGCTGCTGGCGGTGTCGCGCGGTCAACCGGCCCGGGGACGGGTTCTGCCAGCAGTGCGGCGCGACCCTGACCCGCCGGGACAACACGACCCGCTACCTGTGCGCCGCCGCGCAGCTCAGTGAGGACTACGCGAACGCGGCGATGCGGGAGTTCCTGGTCGAACCGCTGCGCTCGCTCCCACCCACACCCGGCGTGGACACCGCCGCGGTGCTGCGCGAGGCGGTCGCGTCGCGCACCCGGCGTCGCATCCGCGACGGGGTGCTCCTGGTGCTCCTGCTGGTACTCCTGTTCGCCGATCCGGCGGTGCTGATGGCCTGGCTCCTGGGCGCCGTCGTGCTGGCGGCGATCCCGGGCCGGTTCCGGGTGCGCGGCATCGGCAACTTCGTCGTGGCGGCGGGGTTGCTGGCCGCCGCGGCGATGGTGCTGGGCCTGGAGGTGTTCAGCGGGGTCAGCGACATGGTGTCCTCCGGGAGCTCTTCGAGCTTCAGCTCTTCGCGTCCCCTCACCTCCACGGCCACCGACAGCGCCGTCCAGGTCGTCGTCGTGACCGTCGTGCTGGTTCTGCTGATCGCCGGGGTCCTGCTCACCGACCTGTTCGCCGTGCGGTTCCTGGTCTTGCAGCGCTTCCGCCGCGCCACGTTCGTCGCCGACGGGCGCCGCAGCTCCGCCGAATGGGAACGCCGGCTCCGCGGCCTGGGGCTCGACGCCTTCCACCTGCCGCTGGAGCGCGTGGTCGCCGCCGAGGAAGCCGGCGCCGGCCACGAAACGAGCGCCGACGTGGTGGTGCACCGCGGGTTTTCCCCGTTCGTCGGCGCCGGCGTCCCGGTGCACCGGCAGGTCATCGCCCTGCCGCTCGACTCGTCCGACGACGACGTCGACCCCCGGCACATCAGCGTCACGGAGTTGCAGGACCACGTCGGCGCGGCGATCGAGGCGCTGAAGGAGACGTCGTCGCTCGGACCGGGGCGCCGCCTCGAAAACCTGACCCACCGCGAACAGGTGCTCGTGCCGGCCGACCGGCTGGTCGTCGACCACCGGTCGGTCCCCGAGGTGCTGGCGGACCTCGACCGCGCACCGGCCCGCCGCCTGCCGGTCGAGAAGGCGCGAGCGCTGGCCGACAGCGTCGTCGAATGGGCGCGGTACTACCGGTGCTACCGCGTCGAGTCCTGGGACCGGGACCTGACCACGTCGTGCTACGTGCACGCCGGGACGGACCAGCGGATGTTGTACCTGGAGTGGCAGTTCCTCGCGCTGCTGCCGATCGCCCCGGAGTACCGCGCGATCGACCGGCACCACTCACTCGCCCGGTCGCTGGGCCACGCCTTCCTGGATCTGTGGCTCCTGCCGGCGACGGTGTTCCGCCGCGGGCTGTCGGTGTTCCGGCCGTTCAAGCCGCTGCGGCAGGACCTGGACGAGGCCGTCCCGGCCAAGTACGGCGCCGACCGCAGCCTGCGCGAGCTGGCCCAGGCCGAGCGCGTGCAGAGCTACTTCCAGGACGTCGACGCCGAACGGTACGTGAAGATCCTGGACGCGACGCTGTTCCGCGCGGTCGGGCAGTACCTCCAGGAGCGCGGCTACTCGGTCGTCGAGTTCATGAAACTGGCCGACCCGGTCGTCAACAGCTACGACATGCGCGGCAGCACGTTCGTCGACTCGGCGGTCGGCACGAACAGCAAGGTGACCACCAGCAGTGCGGCGAAGGGAAAGCAGACCCATGGGTGACCGGTTCGACATGCGGGACGCGCACATCTCCGGCAGCGCCATCGGCAAGAACGCCACGGTCCACAACGACTCGGCGGCGGCCGGCGCGTCGATCCAGGACCTCATCGCGGAGCTGACGCGCTCGCGGGAGGCGATCGCCGCGTCTGCGCCGGAGCCCGACCGCGAGGAGGTCCGGCAGGCGCTGGAGAGGATCGAGGCGGAACTGCGGAGCGACGCGCCGCGCGGGGTGGCCGTCAGCTCGCGCTGGAAGACGGTCACCAGCCTGATCGGCTCGCTGACCGAACCCGCGGCCAAGATCGCGGAGCTGGTGACGAAGCTGTTCGGCTAGGTTCCGTTGGGATCAGCGGGGTTTGGAGTTGCCGGCCGGGCCGCCGGCGTGGGTCAGCCGGCTGGCGTGGCAGTCCTCGCGGGCGAAGTTCTGCTCGTCGCACCAGGCGTTGGCCGTGTCGGCGTCCGGGAAGACCTTCGCCTCGAGGGTGACCCAGAAGTTCTTGCGCGAGAAGGTCTTGAAGTCACTCGAGTTGACCATGACGGCGTCGGGGAAGCGGGTGCGGAGGGTCTGGAAGTCGGCCATGATCGCCGGGTAGTCGTAGGTGGTGGTGCCGACGACGAGGCCCAGGCCCTTCGAGGACAGCTGCGGAACCCATTTCCCGACCAGGCTTTCGGCGACCGCACTGTCTTGGGTGACCTGGCGGCGCAGGTCCGCCTCGGTCGCAGTGGTGGTGGCGACTTCCGTTGACGTCAGCGGTTGCGCGGCGGTGGGGATGCTCACCGCCGCCGTGGTGCCCGGCTGTGTGGTGTCCGGCTGAGTGGTGCCCGGCTGCGCGGTGCCGGGTTGCGCGGAGTCCGTCCCGCGGGTGAGGGCGAAGGTCGTCACGCCGGCCGCGGCGACGACCACGGCCGCGGCGACCACGACGACAGCTGTCCGCTTCGGCCGCGTCGTCTGCCTCGGCGCGACGGCGGCCGGTTCGTCCCGGGGCTCGGGCGGGAGCACGCTGACAGGAGTGCCGCACGCGCCGCAGAACTTCGCCTGGGAGCCGAGTTCCCGGCCGCATCTCGAGCACGAGTCCATGCCTCGTAGTCCGCGAGCGGCAAGGAGGCGTTACACATCGGCGGCGGTCTCACCGTCACGGCGGAATGCTCCCCCGTCTCATCGAACGTGCCGCACCACCACGCCGATCATCCGCTCCCTCGGCACGAACCCGTAGTGCCGGGAGTCCCAGCTGGTCGGCCGGTTGTCGCCCAGGACGACGGTGCAGCCCGCGGGCACCACCGCTCCGCCCAGCCCGTGCACGTCCGGGTCGGCCCAGCCGGGCCGGACACGGTCGCCCGCCACCGCCACCACGCGCTTGAGCAGCAGCTGCTCCCCCGTCGACGCTCCGCTCGGCAACGGCGGGTAACGCAGCAGGGCCACCTGACCGCGTCGCGCGCGGCGGGTCCGGCGCACCAGGACCCGGTCGCCGGAACGCAACGCCGGGGCCATGCTCGCACCGTCCACTGTGGTCAGGATCAGCATCCGGCGGGCGATGATGGCGGCCAGGAGCCCGAGGAAGACCGGAATTCTCACGGCACCGCCTGGTAACCGTCGGCCTGCAGGCGGAACAGGCGCGCGTACCCGCCGTCGTCGGCGAGCAGGCTGTCGTGCGTGCCCAGCTCGCTGACCCGGCCGTCCTCGAGCACCGCGATGCGGTCGGCGCCGCGCACCGCGCTCAGCCGGTGCGAGATGAGCAGGCTCGTGCGACCCTGCCGGTGCTCGCGGATGCGGGCGTGCACCTCGTGTTCGGCCTCCGGGTCGAGACCGGAGCTCGGCTCGTCGAGGATCATCAGGTCGCGCCCTTCCCGGACAAGGGAACGAGCGAGCGCCAGGCGCTGCCACTGGCCGCCGGAGAGCACGACGCCGGTCGAGGTGTCCTCGGTGCCGATCTCGAAGATCCGCGTGAGCGGCGTGTCGTACCCGCGCGGCAGTGCGGCGATCCGGTCGTGCGCGCCCGCCCGGGTCGCCGCGTCCACCAGCCTGGCCCGGTCGTTCATCGCGGACAGCTCACCGAGCCCGATGTTCTCGGCCGCGGTCATGTCGTAGTTCATGTGGTCCTGGAACACCGCGCTGATCCGGTCGCGCAGCAACGCGGGCGGGATGTCACGCAGGTCCACCCCGTCCCAGAGGATCCGCCCGCGCGTCGGGTCGTACATGCGGCACAACAACTTCACGAGCGTGCTCTTGCCCGCGCCGTTGAGACCGACCAGCGCGACCGCCGCGCCGTGCGGGATGGTGAGGTTCACCCCGCGCAGCACCCACGGGTGGTCGTCGCTGTAGCGGAACCACACGTCGCGCAGCTCGAGCTCCCGCCGCAACGCGGGCGCCGCGTCACCGGACCCGCTCGGCAGATCGGGTTCCGCCCGGACGACGGCGACGTAGTGCGCGAACGACAGCAGCCGGGCCTGGCCGCCGGCGATCGACGACGCCAGCGTGCCCAGCGCGGCCTGCACCCCGGCGACGGCGGCCACGAACATCGACACGTCCCCGGCGCTGAGCGACCCGTCGCGTGCCGACGTGATCGCCCACCAGAGCCCGGCACCGGCGACTCCCGCGCTCAGCGCCGTCAGCCCGCCCATGGTCCACAGCTCGCGTTCGTCCATGCGGCGCTGGGCGTCGTTGGCGCTGCGGCGCTCGTCCATCATCCGGGCGCGCAGGAACGCCCCGATGCCGAACAGCCGGATCTCGGTCGCGGCGGCGATGCCGGTGAGCAGCTGGCTGTAGAAGAACTCGCGCCGGGCGAACCGTTCGATGCGCCATTCCACCGCGGCGCGGCGCCGGGCCAGCAGCAGTTCGGCGAGCAAGGCGGGGATCGCGGCGGCCAGCACGACACCGGCCATCGCCGGGCTCAGCAGGAGCAGCGAGCCGAGGAAGCCGGCCAGCGAGAGCGTCCCGCTGAGCGTGCCGCCGACGCCGTCGACGATCTCCGGCATCCGGCCGCAGCTCTCCTGGGCCAGCCGCAACCGGTCCTGGTAGGCGGGGTTCTCGAAGGTGCGCAAACCGACCTGACGGCCGAGCGCGTCGAACAGCCCGTCGGTGGCGACCGTGCTCGCCGAGCGGCCGATCTGCGCGCGGACGTAGTGCACCACCAGGGGCAGCGCGGCGAGCGCGAGCCCGGCGAGCACCAGCGCCGCGGCGAGGCCGCCGACCGCGCCGGTGCGCGAGACGAGCCGGTCGAGGACCAGCTTGGTCAGCCAGGCGGTGGCGATCGGCGCGGTGGCCGCGGCCGCCGTCATGACCAGGAGCCCGACCAGCCGCGCCCGGCCGGAACGCCACAGCAGCACGGCGGCGGCCGCACCCGCCGCCCGCACCTGGTCCGCGCCGATCCGCCGGTCCGGTTCGCGCACCGGTCAGCGCCCGGCGGGCACGGGCAGCTCGTGCACGCGGCCCGCGGTCGCGACCACCCGCCCGTCGGCGACCACGTACAGCGCGGGGGTCCAGGTGTTGCGGAACGCGGCGGCGACCGGGCCGCCGTCGAGGTCCGCCGGCACGACCCGCGCGACGCCGGTGAGTGCGAGCACGGTGTCCGGGTCGTCGCCGCCGACGACGGCGAGGACGTTGTCGCGGCCCTGTTCGCGTGCGTAGGCGAGGAAGTCCGGCAGGGTGTCGTGGCAGGCGGCGCAGTCGGCGGAGAAGAACGCCACCGTGCCGTGCAGCGCCGCGGTGCTGACCGGCTCGCCGTCGGTGGTGGTGGCGGCGAACTCGCCGATGGCGGAACCGGGGCGCAGCGCGAACATCGACCCGGGCCGGTGCTCGGTCTGTGCCCGCATCCGGCGCAGGATCCCGACGGTCAGGAGCAGGTTCAGCAGGCACAACAGGCCGAGCAGCACCAGGGCGGCGACGACGAAGGGCATCAGGAACTCCTTGCGAACACGACGGCGATGTCATCCATCGCGATGACGAATACGGCCACCACCACGCCCGCCGTCACCGCGAGGGCGGCCCCGGCGAGGGACGGCAGGTGCGCCGGCCCGAGTGCGCCGAGGACGGCGAAGCAGACCAGCACGGCGTTGCGGGTTAGGTGACGCGGGCCGACCGGCGTATCGGCCGCGCCGAAGCAGCGGCACGGCGCCCGCTGCCCGCGGCGAAGCGAAGCGGCGATGGCGGCGGTGAAGGCCAGCAGCAGGCCGGTGGCGAGGACGAACCCCGCCGTCGCGGCGGCGGGCACGACCACGAGGACCGCGATGCTCCCTTCGGCGGCCACGACGGCCATCGCCACCGGCGGGACCCACCTCGCGGGCATCGGCACCAGCACGGGCACCGACCGCGCGAACCCGCGGAAGTCCCGCAGCTTCGACACCGCCGAGACGGCGAACACCACCGCGATCAGCGCCGCGCAGGACGCCCGGAGGTACTCCATGTCACTCCATCCCGGCCGGGCGGTGGCCACGGGACTTCCCGCGGACACCGCCCGGCAGGCTCGGGACCGGTGGTCAGCAGGTGCTGCGGACCTTGGACCACTCGCAGCCGGTCTGCGGGCAGCAGAACCGGTACCAGTAGCCGGGGTGGCCGGCGGAGTTGCAGAAGTAGCCGCCAGCGCAGGCGGAGGCTTCGGCGGTGGGCACGATCCGGGCCAGCACGCGGTCGATCAGGCGCCCCATGGTTTCTCCCTTCGACGGTGGATGTCCACGGTGCGGGAAGCGTTTCCGCATTCCCGCACCGGCTGCGAGCATCGCGGTCGGCGCCGTCCCCGGGCAGCAATCCCGGACGAACCCGGACGCCGCCACCGGGGCACCCGGCTCGCGGGTCCGGGGTTCGCCGACAGCGGCCCGGCACCCGACTCGCGCGCGACACCGGCACCGGCTCGCGCGTCCGAAGTTCACCGATAGCGGCCCGGCACCCGGACCGCGCCCGAAGTTCACCGACAGCAGCCCAGCACCCGGCTCGCACGTCCGAGGTTCACCGACAGCGCGGTGCCCGGGAGCCAGCCCGGCTCGGCACGCGCGACACCGGCACCCGGCTCACGTGCCCGAGGTTCGCCGACAGCAGCCCGGCACCCGACTCGCGCCCGAAGTTCACCGACAGCCCGGCGCCCGGGAGCCAGCCCGGCTCGGCACGCGCGACACCGGCACCTCACCCACCGGCCGCGACCGACCACCCGGCACCCGCGGTGATCTCGGCCGGTTCCGGCAGGCCCAGCTCACGGTGGTGATCGCGGGCGGCGAGCCAGTGGTCGCGGGCGCGTCCCGGGTCGCCCAGCGCGGTCAGGGCCCGGGCGAGGCCGGTGTGCGCGCGGGCCGCGTGGTGCATGACGCCGAGGTCCGCCGCCATCGCGAGCGCGCACTCGTACGTCGTCCGGGCGGGGGCGGTGCGGCCGAGCTCCAAAGACGCGTCCGCGAGGCACAGCAGCGCTTCCAGGTGGAGGTCGCGGTCGCCCGCCTGCTCGGCGATCGCCGTCGCGCGGCGGAAGTAACCGCAGGCCTCCGCGCGCCGGCCGGACCGCAGGTGCGTGTCGCCGATGTTGAGCAGGGTGCGACCCGTGTCGGACAGGTCGCCGGTCTCCTGGTCGATGGCGAGCGCCTTCACGTGGATCTCCAGCGCCTCGGCGTACCAGCCCAGCCGGCCGTAGACGTAGCCGAGGTTGGTCAGCGCGGTGCGTTCAGCCGACCGGTCGCGGACCGCGCGGGCCAGGGTCAGCGCCTCCCGCAGGAACCCCGCCGAGCGCACGAAGTCGGCGTTCCACGACGCGATCGCGCCCAGCGTGCCGAGCGCCCGGCACTCACCCTCGCGGTCGTCCGCGCCGCGGAAGCAGTCCAGCGCCTGTTCGGCGTGCCGCGTCGCCACCTCGTAACGGCCGACCTGGCTGTGGGTGGCCGCGAGGCTCACCAGCGCGTGCCCGCGGGCGACCGGGTCCGCCGACTCCGTCGCGCTCGTGTGCAGGACCAGCGCCTCCCGGATGTAACCGCCGGTCTGCAGGTACCGGAACAGGATCCGCGAGAGCAGCCCGGCGTGGCCCGACCGCACCCCGTGGACGCCGGCGCTGACCAGGTTCGCGCGTTCGGCGTCCAGCCACGCGGCCGCCAGCTCGCGGTCGGTCAGCGGCGGGATCGGCAGGCCGGGGTCGGGGACCTGCGGCCGGTGGCCACGGACGCGCGGCGCGTAGTGGTCCATCGCGGTCGCGGTGGCGAACGTGTAGTAGTCGAGCAGGCCGGACAGCGCCGCCCGCCGGCCGGCGGAGACGTCCTCGTCCTCGGCCCGCGCCATCCCGAACGCGCGGATGAGGTCGTGCAGCTCGAACCGGTCCCCCTCGCCGCGCCGCACCAGGCTCGCGGCGACGAGCCGGTCCGCGGTCCGGGTCGCCTCGGCCAGGCCGGTCCCGGCGAGCGCGGCGATGCCGTAGGCGTCCAGGTCCGCGCCCGGGTGCAGGGCGAGCAGCCGCAAGGCGCGCCGTTCGGGCTCGCCGAGCTGGTCGTAGGACAGGCTGACGGACGCGTCCACGACGTTGTCCAGCCGCAGGTGCGCGCGCCGCTGCTCGAGCCGCTCCAGGTGGTCGGCCAGCAGCCACGACCGGTGCGCGGGCGCGGTCATCCGCAACGCGGCGAGGGTCAGCGCGAGCGGCAGGTTGCCCAGCTCGGCGGTGATCCGCCGGGCCACGTCAAGCTCCTGGTCGACCCGCTCGGCGCCGACGGTGCGCCGCAGGTAGGCGAGCGCGTCGTCCGGGGTCAGCGTGTCCAGCCGCACGTGCGCCGCGCCGGTCAGCCCGGAGAGCGCGGTCCGGCTGGTGACGAGCACCGGCCCGCCCCGCTCGTCGGGCAGCAGCGGCCGGACCTGGTCCTCGCCGCGCGCGTCGTCGAGGACGACCAGCAGGCGCCGCCCGGCTGAGCGCTCCCGGTACGCCCGCTGCTTGCCCGCCAGGTCGGCGGGGACGGCGTGCCCGGGCACGCCGAGCAGCCGCAGGAACGAGTCGAGCACCGCGCCGGGATCGACCGGCGGCCGGCCGGGATCGGGGTGGAACCCGCGCAGGTTCACGAAGAGCGCGTTGTCGAACCGGCCCGTGCGCAGCAGCTCGTGGCCGACGTGCACGGCCAGCCCGGTCTTGCCGACCCCGGCCATGCCCGCGATGGCCGACACGTGCCCGCCCGCGGCGTCGCCGAGGACCGCGCACAGCCCCGCGAGGTCCGCCCGGCGCCCGGTGAAGTGCGGGATCGCCTCGGGCAGGCCTAGCTGAGCCTGCACGAAGGTCGCCGCTTCCGCGCGGCTGCGGACGACACGCAGCATGTCCTGCCAGCCGGCGACATAACCCGGATCCGGGTGCAGCGCCTCGACCACGGCCAGCAGGAGATCGGTGTTGGGCCGGGCCCGGCCGACCTTGAAGCAGTCGGCGACGGTCGTCCGGGCGGTGCGCTCGCCGGGCGGCCGCCCGGCGGCGGTCCAGAGCCGGTTGACCCGCTCGGCGATGTGCGCGTAGGAGGGGCCGCCCGCCCAGGCTTTGAGCAGCCGCAACTGCGCGATGAGCTCGGCCAGCGTACCCGCGCGGCCGGGATCGGGTGGTTCGGTGAACGCCATGTCGCCATGGTGGCCGCGATCCGCGGTCAGGGGGCGCGGTTTACGCTTCTCCGCGACCGTCCGAATAGGCCTCGGAGTTCCCGCATTCCGCCGTGATCCCGGCCGTCGCCCGCGCGGCGGCGAAGAAGCCGTCGGCCAGCGGCGAGGAGCGTGACGACGCCACCGCGAGGCACACCTGGCCGGGCGCGAGTTCCGGGATGGGGACGTAGCTGATGTCCGGACGCGAATAGAACACGGTCTCCGAACGCTCCGCGAACGAGATGCCCCGCCCGGCCGCGACGTGCTCGAGCTTCTCCTCCACCCCGCGCACCCGGAGCCCGGGGTCGGGGAACGGCCGGCTGGTGGGCAGCGTGCTCGGGTCGTGCCAGACCAGCGGCTCACCGGCCAGGTCGGCCTCGGTGACCTCCTCCTTGCCGGCCAGCCGGTGGCCCGCGGGCAGCACCACCATGAGCGGCTCGGTGTACAGCGGAGTCACGCGCAGACCGGTCTCGTCGATGGGCAGCCGCACATAGCCGACGTCGACGCGGCCGTCGAGCAGCATCGGCGCCTGGTCGTCCCACTCCATCCGTTGCACGTCCACGACGACGTCCGGATGCCGGGCCTCGAACGCCCGCGCCGCCGGGATGACCGGGATGCCGGCCCGGAAGCCGACTACCAGCCGCCGGCCGCCGCGAGCGGCCACGGAAACCCGGCGGCGGACGGCGTGCGCGGACGCCAGCAGTGGACCGGCGTCGGCAAGGAGCTGCCGGCCCGCGTCGGTCAGCTCGACGCCGTGGCGGTCCCGGGTGAACAGCGAGGCGCCGAGATCCTGTTCCAGCGCACGGATCTGGCGGCTGAGCGCCGGCTGCGCGATGTGCAGCTCCTCGGCGGCGCGGCCGAAGTGCAACCGGTCGGCCACGGCGACGAAGTAGCGCAGTTTGCGCAGGTCCAGATCCATGGCGCCTCCCCGATCTGGTGATGCCTTCAGGTTATCACCGCGGCCGAAACGGGTCTTGGACGCCGATTCGGGCCGATGCCAGCCTTGAGAGGTAACCGATCGGAAAGCAGGAAAACCCATGAGCAGCGTCAGCATCATCGGCCTGGGGACCATGGCCAGGGCATTGGCCACCCGCGCGGTCGAGGGCGGCAACGCCGTCGAGGTCGTCGGCCGCGACCGGGCCAAGGCCGAGGAACTGGCCGCGGCGCTCGGCGGCGGCGCCACGGCCGGGACGTTCGGCACCGCCCCGGCCGGCGACCTCGTCATCCTCGCCGTGCCGTACGCCGGCGTCCTGCCGGTCGTCGCCCGGTACGGGGACGCGCTGGCCGGCAAGGTCGTCATCGACATCTGCAACCCCGTCGCGCCCGATCTCAAGGGCTTCGCCACCCCCGACGGCAGTTCCGCCGCGCAAGAGGTCGCGAAGGCCGTCCCGGCGAGCACGCACGTCGTGAAGGCGTTCAACACCGTCTTCGGCCACATCCTGGCCCCGGGCCGCCGGCTGGACGTCCTCTTCGCCGGCGACGACGCGCGGGCCAAGACGAGCGTGTCGGCGTTCATCGAGAGCCTCGGGCTGCGCCCGCTGGACGCCGGTGGCCTGGAGATGGCGCGCTGGCTGGAAGGGGCGGGTCTGCTGATGATCAGCCTGGCCAACCACGGCGTGGGGAACTTCGACTTCACCCTCGGCGTCAGCGAACCGGGCGCGTTACCTTCACGGCGTTGAGCGCTGCGAGGGCGGGGAGGCCGGATGCGGGTCGGGGTGTTCGTCCTGGCGGGAAGGTTTCCCGGTCAGGACGACGGAATGGCGCTGCGCCGAGCCCGCGACACGGTGGCGTGCGCGGAGACCGCGGGCTTCGACGACGCCTGGATCGCGGAGCACCACTTCATGTCGTACGGGACGTGCCCGTCGGCGATCACCTTCGCCGCGCACGCGCTGGGGAGCACGTCGCGGATCGCCATCGGTACCGCGGTCAGCGTGCTGTCCACGACGCACCCGGTGCTGCTGGCCGAGCAGGTCGCGTTGCTGGACCAGCTCAGCGACGGAAGGCTCCGGCTCGGCGTCGGCCGGGGCGGGCCGTGGGTGGATCTGGAGGTGTTCGGCACCGGCCTCGCCCGCTACGAGGACGGCTTCGCCGAAAGCCTCGACCTCTTGCTCGAATCCCTGACACGGCAACGGATCGCGGCGGCCGGGAAGCATTTCGCGTTCCGCGAGGTGCCCGTGGTGCCGAGGCCCCTCACCCGGCCGCACCCGCCCGTGGTGGTGGCCTGCACGTCGGCCGCGACAGCCGAATTGGCTGCCGCCCGCGGGTTGCCGATGCTGCTGGGCCTGCAGATGAGCGATGGCGAGAAGGCCGGAATGGTCCAGCACTACGCCCGGGCGGCGCGCACCGCCGGCCACGATCCCGACGGCGTCGGGCATGTTTCGGCCGTGCTCGCCCACGTCGCCGATACCCGCGAGGAGGCCGTGGCGGAGCTGCGGGCGGCAATGCCGGGCTGGCTGGCCGAGGGCCTGGCCGGCTACCAGCCGATCGACGGACGGCCGCGGTCGCGGCAGGATCCCGAGATGTACACGGACCTGCTGTGCGGGCTGCATCCCGTGGGCAGCGCGGCCGACTGCGTCGAGCGGCTCGAGCTGGGCGCGGAACGCACGGGTATCGACCATGTGATCGCGTTGGTCGACGGCACCGGCGATCGGAGTCGCACCCTGGCGAACGTCACCCGCCTCGGCGCCGAGGTACTACCCCACCTGCGCGGCTGACGGATCGGTGATATCCACAGTGACCTTCGACAAGGGAAAGCCCACGCAGGCAAGGATGTAACCGTCGGACTTCTGCCCGGCGGTCAAGCAGTTCGGCCCGTTCATCACGACCTCGCCACTCCGCAGCTTCACCATGCAGTCCCCGCAGTTGCCGACCGTGCACGAGTACGGCATCGGCAACCCGGCCGCCAACCCGGCGTCGAGCAGCGTCTGACCCGGCTCGACCACCACCGCCCCCACCTCGTGCGCCCCCTCCTCGACGACCATCCGCTGAGGCGCAGTCGCAGCAACCGCCCCGTCCGCGCCGCTCGTATACCGCTCGTGGTGCACCCGCTCCCCCAGTACCCCGCGCTCGGCCAGAACGACCTGGACCGTCTCCATCAACGCCTCCGGTCCACACAGGTAGTACCGGGCGTCGTCCGACGGGCCCACCTCGGCCAGCCAACCGTGCACTCCCGCAGCGTCGAGGCGGCCCTGCCGTCGCGTCAGGACGTGCGTGACCGACAACCGGTCCGGGTTCGCCTCTTCCAGCCGCCGGAGCTCGGAAGCGAAGATGACATCCTCGAAGTCGCGGTTGCTGCACAGCAGCGCGATCCGGCCCGACGGCGCCACGGCGAGCAGCGTGCGGATCACGCTCATCATCGGCGTCACACCGCTGCCCGCGGCGATCAGCACGACGTCGTACCCTGCCGCCGGGTCGGCGTGAAACGATCCGGACGGGCCGCGCACCGACAGCCGGTCTCCCGCGCGCAGGGCGTGGGTCGAGAACCGGCCTCCGTCGACCCGCTTGATCGTGACCTCCAGCCGCGCCGTCCCCGGTGCCGAGGACGCCGAGTACGCGCGCCGGACCGGGCGGCCGTCGATGTCGGCGATCAGCGTGAAAAACTGGCCGGGCCGGAAGTCGAACGCACCCGGATTCTCGGCGTCTTCCAGCACGAGCGTGACCGCGTCCGCGGTCTCCCGGCGCACCTCCGCGACGCGCACCTCCCGCAAGCCGTTCTCCACCGAGGTTCCGGCCGCCCGCGGCGCGTTGACCTCGACGTCGTCGTAGCCCTCCTTCCGCAGCCCGGACGCGTAGGCGCGGTTCATCACCAGCCGCATGAGGCGGCCGAGGCCGGGGATCGCCGAGACGGCCTTGAGCACGCGGGGAAGCAGCCCGCCCTGGGCCTCGGCCATGTTCGCGGCGAGGTGGTCGCCGGCCAGCACCATCAGGTCCGGCACCGTGCCGCGCTCCAGGTGCGCGGCCGGGGTCCACACCCGCGAACGCACCGCGTCGCTCGCGGTCACTTCGGCGTGGTCGACGTCGATGAGCAGCGCCGCTTGCGGCGGTGTCCCGCGCAACGCCATCGACGCCAGCAACGCGGGGTCGTCGGTGATCGACGCCCGGCCGCTGACGTGCAGCACCCCGGTCCGCCCCGGGACGAGCGCGGCGAAGGACACGCGGTCGTCTTGGAGCACGTTGTGGAGGCTGTCCGCGCGCTTGTTGCCCTTGCGGTCCGGGATTGCCAGCGTCCGGCCGTCGAGGATCCGCGCCACCGTCCGCCGGTCGCCGCGGGGGCTGGTGTCGCCGCCGCCCGAACCGTCCCAAGTGGACAGAGCAAGGAACGGCGCGGCGGCGAGGAACTCCGCGACGCCGGGGCCGCGCAGCGGGCCGTCACCGTCGACCTCGGGCACCGGCCCGGCGGGGGCGGGCGGCTGCCACAGCCGTGAGCGGATGACGGCTTGCGCGCAGTGCACGTACGCTTCTTCGACGTCGACGAAGGTCTCGGCCCCCTTCCGCTTGGCCACGGAACCGTTGACGCGCAACGTTTCCCCGACGCCCGGCAGGAGGAAGACGAACGACACCGGGCCGTGCGCGTCGCCGTCGGGGAGGGCGAAGGAGATCCGCGTGGGCGAGTGGACGCGCACGAAGCCCGGCGCGCCGCCGAGGAACGTCGTCCGGCTGACGCCGTGGGCGTCGCGGTAGCCGAAGCCCGCCAGCGGGGAGTGCGCGAGGACGGTCCGGCAGCCCTCGTCCAGGGCACCGATCTGCTTCAGCATGATCATCGACGGCGGCCGCCCCAGGATCGCCTCGACCTCGCCCGCCGTGGTCAGCAGGTGCTCGCCTTGGGTCTTGTTTCCGCTGGTCACTACATTATTATGAGCAATAGCTCAGATACTGGCTACTCGCTTTTGCCGCCCGTCAGGAGGACCAGGATGCCCCCGGCCGATCGCCGCTTGGAGCCACGTCGCAAGCCCAGTCAGGTGCGCGCCGAGCTCACCCGCGAGCGCATCCTGACCGCGGCTGCTCACGTTTTCGCCGAGCACGGCTACGCCGGCGGGACCACCAACCGCATCGCCGGGCACGCCCGCATCTCCATCGGCTCGCTCTACCAGTACTTCCCGAACAAGGACGCCATCCTCGCCGAGCTCCTGGTCCAGCACATCGACCGCGGCACGTGGACCGACGTCGGCACCCTCGACCTCTCCCCCGGGACGCTGGAGGCGACGGTCCGGGCGCTGATCCGCGACGCGATCGACAACCACCGCGACGACCCGCGGCTGCTCCGGGTGATGGTCGAGGAGGCGCCGGTTTCCCAGGACCTGCTCGACGCGATCGACCGGCACGGGAAGCTGCGCACGGCCCAGGTGCGGGAGATCATCGTCCGGCACCCCGACGTCCACGTGGGCGACGCGGACGTCGCCGCGGAGATCGTCCTGTTCACGGTGGAGATGAACACCCACAAGTTCATGGCCGCGCCGCGGACCGCCGCGGTCGAGACATTCGAGGACGAGCTGGTCGCCATGGTGACCCGCTACCTGCGCGGGGACCGCGGCGAACCGGCGGTCAGTGCGGCCGGGAAAGATCGCCGGTCTTGAACGCCTTGACCGTGTCGGTGACCGGCCCGTCGAGCTCCGCCTTGTGCTCGGCCGGATAGACCCAGCGCAGGCCGGCCGCCGAACCGGTGCCGATGGACTCGTGCTCGTAGAAGATCTTGCCGTCGCCCTGGTAGCCGGAGACCGTGTACCCGGCGCCGTCGGCGTCACGGAAGGTCACCCGGCCGCCGTTCCCTTCCACCGAGGCCACCAGCTGGGCCAGCTCGTCGGCCGGCCGGCTGCCTCCCGAGTTGGTGCCCCACACCGTCAGCGTCGCGCCGAGACCGGCGTCGGTGAACCGCATCCCCTCGCCGTTCTCCGGAACCCACGACGACGCGGTGTAGCCCGGCGGCACCTGGGTGGTGAAGCCGAAGCGGGCGTTCGTGTACGTCTTGCCGGCACCCGGCGGCGCCGACGTCGGAGAAGCGGACGGCGCCGTCCGGCCCAGCATCGTCAGGAACTTGGGCTGCAGCAGGTCGCCGAGCTCGTCGTACGGCAGCGCCACGGACTCTTTCCCGGACGCCGAATCACAGCCGAGCTCGTACCAGAGGATCTCGAACTCGGCCCCGGCCCCGGTGAACCCGAACATCGCGGCCGGCACGTGGTCACCGCCGCCGGGCCGGTCCGCGGCGTCCATGCTGACCTGCCGCTCCGAATCACCCACGACCGTGGGCACGGTGCAGAAACCGTTCTGCGTGTGCGGTGTCAGCCGCCGGGTCAGCGTCCGCATGCCGGCGGCGGTCAGGATCTCGGGCCGGAACACGTCCTTCGGGCCCAGCACCTGCCCCGTCGCGAGGTCGACGGAGAACGCTTCGGGGAACCGCCAGGTGGTGTGCCCCAGCAGGTCCGAGTCGAGATCGTGGTCGTACCGCACGGAAAGCAGGCCCGGCGTCCGCAGCAGGACCCGCGCGGTCGAGTGCAGCGCGGCCGTCTCGCCCGCCTCCCGGAACCGATCGACCAGATCCGGCTGGGCGACCGCGTCCCGCACCGACTTCAGCCGCTTGTCGATCGGCGCCTTTAACGCGTCGTTGATCCGTTGCCGGACCGCGGCGTCGGCACCCCCGGACACCTGCGCGTACTGGAGGTCGTAGCTCATCGGCAGGGCCGGGTCCCGCCCGGACAGGGTCTGCGTCGCGACCGTCAGCGCCGCCGCCGGCGGCGGGGCGGGCGGATCGTCGCCGCTCGGGAGGAGCACCAGGCCGCCGGCGACCAGCCCGGCGGCGATCGCGACCGCCGCGGCGATCTTGCCGGCCATCGCCGCGGTCACCCCGGTCCCGGTGCCCGCGGCCGTCACGCCGGCACCCGCACCGGCCGCCGCGAGCGGCGCGGCGGCCGTGCCGGCGGTCGTCAGGAGCGCCAACGGCGTCAGCGCGGTCAGCGCCGCGGCCGAGCCGGCCAGCCGCTTCCAGCCGCGCTTCTCCCAGTTCTTCCCGTAGGCCTCGCGGGCGACGGCTTCCAGCTCGGTCACGAAGGCCTCGGCCGTCGCCGGCCGCCACGCCGGGTCCTTCGCCATGCCCCGCGCGATCAGCGGGCGCAGCGGCTCGGGCACCACGTCCAGCGGCACCGGCGCTCCCCCGTGCAGGGCGCGGAACTGCTCGCTCGTCTCCGCCTCGAACGGCCGGTGCCCGGTGACGCACTGGTAGAACACGCACGCGGCCGCGTAGACGTCCGTGGCGGGCACACCGGGCTGGCCGGCCCACTGCTCCGGCGCCATGTAGGCCGGCGAGCCGGCGGTCAGTCCGTTGTGACCGTCCAAAGTGGCCAGCCCGAAGTCGACCAGCTTCGACTCGCCCTCCCGCGACACCAGCACGTTGCCCGGCTTGTAGTCCCGGTGGACGACGCCCGCCGCGTGCGCGTCGGCGAGGCCCAGCAGCGAGCCCTTCAGGATCGCCAGCGCCGCCTCGGGCGCCAGGACGTTCTCCGCCACCAGCAGGGCGCGCAGCGACACCCCGGGCACCGCCTCCATGACGAGCGCGGCACCCTGGGGCGTCTCGGCGAAGTCGAACAGCCGGACCACGTGCGGGCTCCGCACGCCGGACAGCAGCCACGCCTCCCGCCGGAACCCGTCGACGATCCGCGCGTCGGCGAGGAACTCCGCGCGCAGGTACTTGATCGCCGCCATCTTCCCCGAGGCCTCGTGCTTGGCCAGCACGACCCGCCCGAAACCACCGGTGCCGAGCACATCCACCTCGGCGTACCCGGGCACGTGCCAGGTGTCGTTCATCCCCGCCGCTGTCCCCTCATCGTGTCCGTCTCGCGGAGGACATCCGATCACGGCCGACCGGGTCCCACCACCGGAACGCGGCATCTGGCCAAGACCGGACACTGGCCTGAACCGCGGCCCTCCGCCGGACGGGACATCACCCGGCGCTCCCCCGGCCGACGCCCAGCCGGCCGAAGGTGAAGGGCCGCACCGCTTCCGGGCGTTTTCCGTCGAGAGCCCAGTCCGCCAGCGCCTCGCCGGCCGCCGGCGCCAGCGCGAAGCCGTGGCCGCTCCAGCCGGTGCCGGCGAACACCGTGCCGTGGCCGGGGACGGCGTCGATGACCGGGACCAGGTCGATGGTGCTGGTGTCGGCGCGGCTGTTGTCGACGGCGAGCACCTCGGCACCGGCCAGTGCCGGGATGGTCGCGGCGACGTCGGCGAGGGTGGCGCGCAGGACCTCCGGATCGGGCGTGCCGACGCCGCTGGCCGCGTCCCAGCCGCCCGGCCGCCCGCCGGACAGCATCACCCGGCCCTCGTCGGTCAGCTTCACCGACAGCGAGCGCCGGGTGTGCCCGACCTGGTGGTTCAGGGAAAAGCCCGGTGGCCGCGCGACGAACGTGACCTGGGTGGCCTTCTCCCACACCGGCAGGCTCAGGCCGAACGAGTCCGCGAGCAGCCGCGGCACCGCCCGGTTGGCCGCGAGGACCACCCCGCGGGTGACGCGCACCTCGTCGCCCTCGGCCAGGCGCAGCGTGACCGAGCCGTCGGCGTGCGGGACGAGCGTGGTCACCGCGGTGTGCTCGAGGACGCGCGCACCCAGCTCGCCGGCGGCCTTGGCGAACGCCCTCGTGGTCGCCGGGTGGTCGCCGGTGCCGTCTTCGGGTGTGAAGAGCGCGACCCGGATGTCGCCGGCGAGGCCCGGCTGCATTGCGTCCAACTGCTCGCGCTCGACGACCGTGCACGGGATGCCCGCCGCCCGCTGCGCCTGCGCCCGGGCGGGCAGGCTCTGCCAGCCCGAAACCCCGGCGACCTCGACGTCGTAGAGGCTGAGGAGACCGTTGCGCCGGTAGCCGGTCGGCGCCCCCAGCGCCGAGTCCAGCTCCGGCCACAGCTCCATCGCGCGGCGCGCCAGCGGCAGCTCCCGCAGGTCCCGGCCACCCGCGCGGACACCCCGGCGCCCGGGGCCGCCCGACGCGCCGGACGCGAGCTCGTTCCCTTCCAGCAGCACGACTTCCGCGCCGCGGCGGGCGAGGTTCCACGCGGTGGCGGTGCCCACGACACCACCCCCGACGACGGCGTACTCGACGGATTTCACGTGCGATCCCTCCCTTTCAGCCGACCCGCTCGAGGAAACGGCGGGTGCGGTCCTCGCGCGGGGCGTCGAGGACCTGACCGGCCGGTCCCCGTTCGACGATCCGGCCCTGGTCCATGAAGACGATCGTGTCCGCCACCTGACGGGCGAACCCCATTTCGTGCGTGACGATGACCATGGTCAGGTCGTCCCGGGCGAGGTCGCGCAGGACGTCGAGGACCTCGCCGACCAGCTCGGGGTCCAGCGCGCTGGTGGGTTCGTCGAACAGCATGAGCTTCGGTCTCATGCACAGGGCGCGCGCGATGGCGACGCGCTGCTGCTGCCCGCCGGACAGCTGCGCCGGGTAGCTCTCGCGCTTGTCGGACAGCCCGACCTTCGCCAGCAGCTCGTCGGCACGCTCGACCGCCTCGCGGCGCGGGACGCCGAGCACGCGGACCGGTGCCTCGATCAGGTTCTGCAGCACCGTGAAGTGGGAGAACAGGTTGAACTGCTGGAACACCATCCCGATGTCCCGGCGGGCGCGCCGGGCTTGGCGCGGCGTCGTCTCCTGCAGGTCGTCGCCGGCCCACCGGTAGCCGACGAGCCCGCCGTCGACGAGGATCGAGCCCGCCTGGATCTTCTCCAGGTTGTTGATGCACCGCAGCAACGTGCTCTTCCCGGATCCCGACGGGCCGATCAGGCAGACGACCTCGCCGGGCCGCACGACCAGGTCGACCTCGTGCAGGACGGGCAGGGAGCCGTACCGCTTGTGCACGCCCCGGATCTCGATCGCCGACGTGGTCACAGGACCGCCTCCCCGCGGTTGAAGTGGCGTTCGACGCGTCGCTGGACGACGGTGAGCAGAGCGGTGACGACGAGGTACCAGAACGTCACGACCAGCAGCAGCGGGATCGTCTCGTAGGTGCGCGCGTAGATGATCTGGGCGCTGTAGAGGAGTTCCGGCATCGCGATGACGCTGACGATCGACGTCGTCTTCACGACGTTGACGAACTGGTTGGTCAGCGGCGGGACGATCGTGCGCATGGCCTGCGGCAGGATGATCCGGCGCAGCGCCAGCGAACCGGGCATCCCCAGCGCCTCGGCCGCTTCGCGCTGACCACGCCCCACGGAGATCAGCCCGGCGCGGAAGATCTCCGCGCAGTACGCCGCTTCGTGCAGGGTGAGCCCGATGATCGCCGCGCCCGCCACCGTGATGACGGTGTTCGTGTCCACCGAGACCAGCGTCCCGAACGAAAGCTTCGGGTACAGCGCGGCCAGGTTGTAGAGCAGGAGCAGCAGCACGAGCAGCGGCGTCGCGCGGAAGACCCAGACGTACGCGCCCGCCGCCGTCGTCAGCACCTTGTTCGCCGACTGGCGCATCATGGCCAGCACGACCCCGAGGACGATCGACAGCGCCATCGAGATCACCGCCAGCTCGACGGTGTGCCACAACCCGAGCAGCAGCGACGGGCTGAAGAGGTAGTGCCCGAACGCCGGCCAGGAGAAGTTCTCGTTCGTGAAGGCGGACACGAGGACCAGCGCGACGACCACCGCGGCGACCACGCCGGCGATCCACGTGCCGTACTTCTTCCGCCCGAGGATCCGGGCCGGGAGCCGCGTTTCCGTGCCGCGGTCGAGGGAAACCATGCTCAGGACCGTCCTTTCAGGATCTCCGTGGTGTCGAGGTGGTTCTCCTGGAGGCCCCACTTGTCCAGGATCGCGCGGTAGGTGCCGTCGGCCATCAGGCGGCGCACGGCGTCGTGGACGGCGCCGGTCAGCGGCGAGTCCCGTTTGAGGCCCAGCGCCACGATGGCCCGTTTGTACCGGCCGGCCAGCCGGAACAGGTCCGGCGACCGGCTCGCGACGTACTGCGTCAGCGAGATCGAGAAGTACAGGACGTCGATGCGGCCGCTGCGCAGGGCGAGCACCGCCGCGCTGCCGTTGGGGAACAGGCTGACCCGCCAGGCGGGCCGCCCGGCCTCGGCACAGGTGTTCCCCGCCTGGTCCAGCTGTCCCTGCTGGACCGACCCGACGACGACGCCGACCTCGCGGCCGCACAGGTCCGCGTAGGTGTTCACGGCGAAGTCCGTGGTGCGGCCGGCGAGGAAGCCCTGCCCGCCGTTGTAGTACGTGACGAAGTCGGCCTTCTTCCGCCGTTCCGCGGTCGGGCTGAGCGAGGCGAGCACCAGGTCGTAGCGCCCGGAAGCGAGCCCGGGCACGACCGCGTCGATGTTGGTGGGGACCGGGTCGGTCCCGACGCAGAACACGTCGGCGATGGCCTGGCTCAGGTCGCGGTCGAAGCCGACGATCGTCGCGTCGTCCTCGGCGTAGTAGGCCATCGGCGGCGTGTCCGGCACCATCGCGACCTGGAACGCGCCGCGCTGGCGGACGGGCCCGGAGAGGGCCGCGGTCATCGCCGGGTCGCACCGGCCGTGGGGCCGGGTCACCAGCGCGGGGTCGGCGGCGCCCGCCGAGCCGAGCCCGCAGCCGGTCAACGTCAGGATCGGGACCAGTACCGCCGCGAGCAACCGGCGTGTCCGTGGCATCTCACTACCTCCGCCCATCAGGGTGATGTAGTGTGTACTTCATGAAATCGCGAATGTCTAGTGGGTACTAGATGGATCAGACGCTCACGAAACGCATCGCCCAGGTCCGTGACCAGCTGAGCGCCGGCGGGATCCGGGTGGTCGACTTCTTCGCCCGCCACCCCGCCGAGGCGTCGGTCTTCTCGGCGCAGGAGATCGCGCGGCGGGCCGAGGTCAGCGACGCGACGGTCATCCGGACGGTCAAGCAGCTGGGCTTCAGCGGCCTCGGCGAACTGCGCCGCGCGGCCGCGGCGGTGCTCAACCCGGTCCGCGACCCGGAGCAGACCCTCGCCGAGCACCTGACCCGGTCCGACGACGGCGGTCAGCTCCTGGCCAAGATCAGCCTGGACGCGGCCGAGCTCGTCCAGGCGCTCCCCCGGTCGGTCCCGCCCGAGACGTTCGAGGCCGCGGCCGCCACCCTCGCCGCGGCGGCGAACACCCTGGTCGTCGGCTACGGATCGGCGCTGCCGGTGGCCGACTCACTCGCGCTGGGGCTCCGCCGCATCGGCCGGATCGCGACGGTGACCGGCCTGACCGGCTACAACTTCGCCGACGAGCTCGGCCAGCTGCGGCCGGACTCGGCGCTGGTGCTGGTCGCCCCGCTGCGCCACGTGCGCGAACACGACGTCGCGATCAGCGAAGCGCTCCGCATCGGCTGCAAGATCGTGCTGATCACCGAGATGCTGGCCAGCCACTTCGCGGACCGGGTGGACACGGTGCTGGTGACGCCGTCCACGGAGAACGCGCTGCCCAGCGGCCTGGTGTGCCAGCTCCTCCTCGTGGACGCGCTGCTCCTGGCGGTCTCGGCGGCCGACCCGGCCCGGGCCCTGGACGGCTGGAAGGCCACGAACCGGCTGCGGACGGAGCTCGTCGAAGGAAGTCTCGACGTGCCGCTGACGCCGCCGAAGTTCCCGTTGCCGGACAACGGATCCGACTGACCCGGCGGGTGCGCCCTCACCGGGCGCGGCAGGTCCTGAGGTAGCTGAGGAAGGAGGCCTGCAGGCCGGTCACGTGCGTTTCGCGCAGGACGGCGCTGGTGACGTCGCCACCGCGTGAGGTGAGGCGGTGCAGGAGGGCGGCCGTGTTCTTCGCGATGCTTTGGTAAACGGCCAGGTCTCCGAGAAGTTCCCGGTCGTTGAGGGTCACGTGGAGCTTGGCGGCAGGCAGGCTGTCACCCATCTCCTGGAGCTGGGCGAAGACCATGCTGTCTTCGCCGGCGACACCGGGGCTGCCCGCGCCGATGCTCTCGAAAAGCGTGGTGCCGGTGAGCCAGGCGTAGAGGCTGAAGAGTCCGCCGTAGGAGTAACCGAAGAGGCCGTGGCCGCTCTCGGCGACGCCGTAGTCGCGTTCGATCCGCGGGTGCAGGTCGTCGACGAGGAAACGCAGGAACGCATCGGCGCGGGTGTCGCGCAGTTCGGCGAGGTAGGCGTCGGCTTCCTCGCGCGTCATCGCGCCCGCCTGAAGTCCGATCTCCACGGCATCCACGAGCTCCTGGGCGATGGGCTCGCCGGGTGGCACGAGGTCCCGGTTGCGCAGCCGGGCCCAGTGCTGGGCTTCGTCGCCCGCGTAGCCGACGCTGACCTGGATGTAGGGCTGGAGCCGCTGCATGGGGTCCAGCTGGGTGACGATGAGCGGAGCGGTCATGCCGACGGCCCAGTTGCCGTCGAGCACGTAGACGACCGGCGCTCGCGTCGTGGCGGGGTCGTAGCCCGGTGGCGTGGTGACCCAGACGCCGTAGTTGTGCCCACCGCCTGAACGCAGCTCGAAGTAGTCGGTGTCAGCGAGGCAGCCCTGCCACATCGCGCTCATCGCAATCCCTCCGCCGTTGCAGTCTCTCTTTTCCAATGGATAAACTGCGGAGGTGATCCTGTCAAGCAAGGGCGACGCCCGCGAGCGTCTCCTGGCCCGGCTCCTCGAGGCCTTCGACGAGGCTCTTCCCTCCCCGGAGGTGTCGCTGCGCGAGGTCGCGGCCCGGACCGAGACGAGCCACGCCCTCCTGCGCTACCACTTCGGGTCGCTCTCGGGCGTGTTGGCGGCGATGCTCGAGGCCCAGCGAACGCGTGACAACGAGGAGCTGTTCAAGGCCGCCCAGCAGGGCACGTTCGACGACCTCGTGAGGGCGATCTGGCGGTCGTACACCCGCCCGGAGCAGCTGTCGCGCGTACGCGGCTTCTTCCACGTCGCGGGTCTGGCCGCGTACAACCCGGACGACTTCCGCGAGTTCATCGACTCCCTCGACGACCTCACGAAGCTGCTGGCCTCCCGCGCGGAAGAGCTCGACGCGACGGAAGCGCTGACCTTGGCGACTGTCACGATCGCGGCGATTCGAGGGCTGCTCTTGCAGGAAGTCCTGAGTCCGGCGGCCCATTCGGAGGACGTGGTCGCGTTGATCCTGCGCATGCGCCCTTGAGCGGTCGGCCGCCAGTCACTCAGGCGTGCGCGCTGGCGATCTTCAGGGGATCCTTGGGCGCGTCCGGACGGGCGTCGAGCATGCGCTGCCCCACTTCCTGGAGGCGCTTGCGGCCCAATGCCTTGCGAACCTCCGGGAACCACTCCTCTTCTTCTTCCTCGACGTGGTGGCGGACGTTCTCCGTGAGCACGGTGACTTTCGCGTCGAACGTCTCGTCCTGCGGGTCCAGGTCCCGCAGCTCGGCCATCAGCCACACCATCACGTGGTGCTCTTCGACGCTTTCCAGCACGTGGTCGCGTGTTTCCGGGACCGCTTCCTTGGCGACCGGGTAGAAGATCTCTTCTTCGATGTAGGTGTGGGTCGTCAGCTCCTCGACCATCGCGTCGACGAGCTTGCGCTTCTCCTTGAAAGCCTTGTCACCCGCCTTCTCGAACGCCTTGAACAGCTTCTCGACTTTCCGGTGATCCTCTTTGAGCAGAACGATCGCGTCGGTCGACATCGGCAGCCTCCTTGGTTACCGGGGGTATACCCGGCATCACCCGCTTCAACCGACCGTGCCGCGGGGAGGTCCCGCGTTTGTCCTGCGCACCCGGGGGTAGCCGTGGCCTGACGAAAGGAGACCACCGTGACCGAACCGTCCCCCGAGGACCGCCGCGACGCCGCGGAATCCCCGAACGACGAAGAAGCCCGAGGCGAGCAGGGAACCTCGTCGGGTGATCAACACGACGACTCCGACCCGCAATCGGGTTGACTCGAAGTCCACGTCGGCCTGACAACGCATCCTCGCCGCCGCGGACCTTTGTCATCGTTCTGCCGGTTCGGCGGCGAGGTGCGAGAGTGATCCTCGTGGATCTGTCTCGCACGGAGCCGGCTTCGGGCGGGGCGGCCGGCATACTCGGCATCAACCGGCAAGAAGCCGTCGCGCGGCTGCGACGCCGAGTTCGCACCGCGTGCGGCGAAGGCGGGATCCCCGCCGAAAACCGAGCCCGGCTGGTGCTGGCGGTCGGCCATCTCACCGACCCGGTCCTCGCCGCCGGCGGGACCATCGACCTGGAAACCGCCGTGGACGACGGCGTACTCACGGTCAGCGTCCGGCTGCCGGAGCCGGTCAGCCAGTCCGACCTCGACACCCTGCCGCGGCCCGCGACCGCGACGGACGACGGCCGCGCCACCTGGCGCCTCATCACCGGCGACCGCCCGATCCCCGCACCGGCCGATGACGAACAGGCGACCCGCGAAGAGCTGCTCGCGCTCACCCACCGGGCCGACGCGCTCGCCCGCGAACAGCAAGAACTCAAGCAGGAGCTGGCCGAGACCAACAGCGGCGTGCTGGCCATGTACGTCGAACTCGAACAGCGCGACGAGCAGCTCCGCCACGCCCACTCGCGGATCTTCCAGGAACTGGAAGACGCGCTGCGGCCCCCGCCACCGTCGGTCCCGGGCCTGGAGCTCGGCGTCTGCTACTCCCCCACCGAACCGGACTCCCCCACCGGCGGCGACCTCTACGACTGGTTCGTCCTGCCCGACGGCCACCTGCACATAACGCTGGTCGACGCCGTCGGCCACGGCGTCGCCTCGACCCGCGACGCCCTCACCGTCACCCACACGATCCGCACCCTCGCGCTGGAAGGGCACCCCCTTCCCGACCTGATCGCCCACGCTTCGCGCACCGTCGCACCGATCGCGCCCCACCTCATGGCGACCGTGGTGCTGGCCCGGATCGACCCCGCGACCGGCGCGACCCGGCTCGCCAACGGCGGCCACCCGGAACCCGTCCTCATCGACCCCGCCGGCTCGACGCGGCTCCTGTGCCCTCCGGCCACCGGCCGCGGAGTCGGGTTCCCCGATCCGGGCAGCCCGCGCCTGCTCGACGTCGAGCTCGAGCCGGGGGCGACCTTGCTGCTCTACACCGACGGACTGGTCGAAACCCGCAAGAACATCGATGAGGGCCAGGCCCGCTTGCTGGAACAGGCCGGCGCGCACGCCGACTGGCCCACGGCGGGGCTGCCGCGCGAAGTCGTGAACCGCATGCACGATGTGGTGCTCTACGCGGACGACACCGTGCTGCTGGCCATCCGCCGGCCCACGACGCGACAACCGGCGGGCACGTGACGACGAACAGACACGCCCGGGGCCGCCGACCGTGGGTCCTCCTCGGTCGTGTCCGAAGAGGACCCACGGGACCTCAGCGGGGCAGGACGAGGTGCTCGGCGATGGCGTACAGCTCCGCCTGCGCGCCGGGGCCCGCAATGGCGATCGGCGCGTCGTGGACGGCCTTGAGGATCCAGAGCGTGCGGTAACCGTTCTCGTCCACGTAGCGGGTCGCGTGTCCCTGGACCGGCTGTCCCGCGGTGCCGCGCACCTGGCCGGCCTCGTCGCCGCGCACCTGGACCGGCGGCAAGGTGCTGCACGTGCCCACCGAGTAGCTCGTGCGCGGACCGCTCGAACCGCTCGAACCGAAGGGGCCGCCCTGCTCGACGCCGAACGTGCACATCCGCAGGCCGTCGGGCAGCTTGCCGAGGCCGAACGCCGGGGTGACGGTGGTCTTGCCCGGGAAGGCGACGTTCTCCGCGACGCGGCGGCCCGCGTCGGTCAGTTGCTGCGCCGACGCCGTGCTGCCCGGCTGCGCGGCCACGTTGACGTACAGCGAACCACCCTCGGGGTGGGTCAGGTACACCTCGTAACCGCCCGGGCCGCCGGAGTTCGAGCTCTCCACGCCGGCCCGCCCGCCGATCGTGACGGCCCGGCCCGGACCGGACTTGAAGGCAGCCTGCCCGACCGGCATCATCTTCATCTCCTGCACGTCGACGAGCAGGACCTGACGCCCGGACGTCACGGTCAGCATGTACTCGCCGCCGTACACCGGCTTGTGCGGGTCGGCCGCGCTGCCACCGATGTTGATTCGGCGCGCGAGGTAGTCGGCCTTGCCCGGCGGCAGCCAGCCGAGCGAGTAGGGCATGGCCAGCTCCGCGATGGCCGCCTTGGCCGGTGCCTCGACGGCGACCGGACCGCCGGCCTGGCCGGCGCCCGCGGCTACCTGGTTGTCGCCCGCGGGCCGGTTCAGCGCGACGGCGGCGACCACGCCCAGGGCGAGCAGCACCACCCCCGCGCCGGCCGCGAGCGGACGGCTCACCGCGGCGCGCTTGCGGTCGAGGCGCTGACGCGTGGCCGCGAGCACCTGGTCGCTGTCGGGGGCGTCGGGCTCGTGGGCGGTGAAGGTGTCCTTGATCAGGCTCTCGATGTCCATCAGCTCTCCTTCGCCTGGGCCATCCGGTCGGTGCTCAGGCCGTGTCGCAGGGTCGTCAGTGCTTTGCGGGAGTGGGCTCGCACGGTGGCCTGCGCGCAGCCGAGCAGGTCCGCGATGTCGGTGTCGGCGAGCTGCTCGTAGTACCGGAGCACCACGACCGCGCGCTGGCGCCGCGGCAACCGCGCCAAGCGCTGCCACATGTCCTCGCGGGCCGCGTGGTCCGACGCGAAGTCATCCGGCCGCGCCTCGTCCGGCGGGTCGCCCACGGCGATCAGCCGCGCCGACCGGCTGCGCCGCCAGGACAGGTAGTCGTTGGTCACCATCCGCAGGACATAACGGTCGGGGTGCTCGGCGTCGCTGATCCGCGACCACCGTCGGTACGCTTTGACCAGCACGTCCTGCACCAGGTCAGCGGCCTGTTCCCGCTCCCCGGTCAGCATCGTCGCGTAGCGCAGCAACCGCGGCAGGTGCGCCCGGACGAAGTCCTCGTAGTCAGCCATCACTACGTAGACTGCTGCCGTGCACGATCCGTGTACCTCCACGCAGAACTTCTTTCACGAACCCGCGCTGCGCCGAAACCAGCGCCCGCCGGGGAGCTGCCCGTGGTTGATACGGTGAAGCCGTGACGGCGACCCGGCTCGGCAAGGTGCAGCAGGTTCTCCTCCTGTGCGCGCTCGCCCTGGGCGTCGTCGCCATGCACCACGTCGGGATGGCGAACGCCGCCGGCGGCACGGCCATGCACGCCATGGCGGACCCCGGTCCGCAGTCAGCCACCGCTCCGCCGGAAACCGGCTCCGGCGACCACGATCCGGGCATGCCCGGCGGCCTGCACGACATCCTCCACCTCTGCCTCGCCGTCCTGTGCGCGGCGGGCGCCCTTCTGCTGGCCGTCGCCGTCCTGCTGGGTGTCTCGTGGTTCACCACGGCGTTCTCCCGGACGGCCGACTCCCGCGGCTCACCGAGCCGGGGACGTCCTCCGGACGGAAACGGCCGCGCCATCCTGACTTCTCTGTGCGTTCTGCGGACCTGATCGGGCGGTTTCCCCCGACCGTCGGATCCCGCACATTCACAGAGAAAGATTTGTCATGCGCAAAAACTTCACCATCGCCGGCCTCGTGCTGGCCTCCGCCGTCCTGCTCGGCGCCTGCAGCAGCAACGACTCCATGCCCGGGATGAGCTCCAGCCCGTCGGCGCAGGCGGACGCCGGCCACAACGCCGACGACGTCACGTTCGCCCAGCAGATGGTCCCGCACCACAGCCAGGCGCTCGAGATGGCGAAGCTCGTGCCGTCACGCAGCACGAACCCGAAGGTGCTCGACCTCGCGAGCCGGATCGAGAAGGCCCAGGACCCCGAGATCCGGCAGATGCAGGGCTGGCTGACCACCTGGGGCGCCGGCATGTCCGGCATGCCCGGCATGGATCACGACATGCCCGGGATGATGCCCGCAGACGACATGAAGAAGCTCGAGGCCGCCAAGGGCGCCGAGTTCGACAAGATGTGGCTGGACATGATGATCAAGCACCACCAGGGCGCGATCGACATGGCCGGGACCGAACTCGCCAAGGGCGGCAGCACCGACGCCAAGGCACTGGCCCGGAAGATCATCGACGCCCAGCAGGCCGAGATCACCGAGATGCGGGGCTTGCTCGCGCAGAGCTGAGCAAAGCCGGGGCGGCGTCGCACCCGCGCGATGCCGCCCCGGTTCCGTCGGCAGCCCGGAGACCCTGACCTGTCACGCACTCGGGTCCGGCGGTCTTCCGTGGTGAGTTCGCGCCGAGGTGAGCGCAGCGAGTCCGTGTCCTCGGAACCGGCGCCGCGCGAACAACGTCACCGCGACGATCTTCAGGATCACCAGCCCCACCAGGACGTCGGCGACCACGCTCGTCCAGCGCCACGCGGCCAGCGCGGCGCCACCGAACACCAGGTGCGCGGCCACGGCGACCACCACGGCGACGACGAGCGCGATCGCCGTACCCCGCGACCGGCGGACGGCTGCTCCTTCCTGGCCGTGCCAGGTCACCTCGAGGTCGTCACGCCGGCCGAACCTCTCCAGGTCCGCGGCGAGAATGCCCTGAAGCCGCGCCAGCTGGTCAGTGTTTTCGGCTTCGACGCGCACCCACAACGTGTCCGAAGTGGACCGGAGGGTGCAGTCACCCCAGCTGAAGGTGATCTTCCCTTCGTTGCCGGCGTACTCGACCTTCACGACTTCGGGACGCGGTTGCCCATCCCCGCGGTGCGGGTGACGGGCGCCCATGGCTTCAGCGTGGCGGCACAGCTGGGCGAGGAACCGCTCGGCGCGCGGGGTATCGACGTGCGCTTCGGCGACCGGCATGGTTCAGACCCTCGTACACGCGGCGGACCAGGCGCGGACACCGGCCGGGTCGGTGGTGATTGCGATGGCGGCGGGCTCGATCGACTCGACGCGCCACCCGTCGGCGAACGCGCTGGTGATGTCCGCCGATGTCACGCGATGCACCCAAGGCCAGTCGCCGGCCGGCTGCCGGTCGCTGAAGCAGAGCAAGAAGAAGTGACCGCCGGGCCGCAGCACGGTACGCAGGCCATCGACGTAGGCGGCACGGTCGTCGGCGTCGAAGATGTGGAACAGGCCGCAGTCGAGGACGGTGTCGAACGACTCGCCGAATTCGGCGAGCTCGCGGGCGTCCTGGTGGCGGAACCGCGCGGTCCGCCCCCGCTCGCGCGCTTTCTCTTCGGCACGGCGCAGCGCGGCGGGCGCCAGGTCGATCCCGGTGGCGTCGAGGCCGAGCCCCGCGCACATCAGCACGTGTTCCCCGGTCCCGCACCCGCAGTCGAGGACCCGGCCGCGGATCGCACCCGCGTCGGCGAGCGCGCGGAAGGCGCTTTGGGGTCGTCCGATGTCCCACGGTGGCGGGGTGCGGTACAGGTCGGCGGGGCCATGGGGTCGTGAAGCTGTCATCGGCCCAGTTTTATCGAGACACTGTGTCGCTGTCAATTCATCTTGTCTCGTGGGCGGCGGTATGTATGCTCAGAGCGTGCCGAAGCTGTGGAACGACACGATCGAGGCGCACCGGGAGGCGGTGCGCGACGCGACCCTGGACGCCACGGCGGAACTGGTGGCCGAGCACGGCCTGACCGGCGTGAAGATGGCGCAGATCGCCGCGAAGACCGGCATCGGCCGGGCGACGCTCTACAAGTACTTCCCCGACGTTGAGGCGATCCTGTCCGCCTGGCACGAACGCCGGATCCGCGCCCACCTCGCCCAGCTCGCCGAGATCCGCGACCAGGACGGCACGGCCGCCGAGCGCCTCGAAAAGGTGCTCGGCGAGTACGCGGAGATCCAGCACGAACGGGCCCGGCACCACCACGGCACCGAACTGCCGGCGCTGCTGCACCGCGGCGAGCACGTCGCACAGGCCCAGCAGCACCTGCACGCGCTGTTCCGCGACCTGCTCACGGAAGCCGCGAAAACCGGGGACATCCGCGACGACGTGCCCGCCGACGAGCTGGCGACCTACTGCCTCCACGCGCTGACCGCCGCCGGCGCACTGCCGTCCCGCGCCGCGGCACACCGCCTGGCGACCATCACCCTGGACGGGCTGCGCCGCCCGAGCTGACCGAGACGCCGAAGCGCCGGGTTCAGGCGCCGGCCGCCGCCTCGGCCATCCGGCCCAGCGGGGTCGACGAGCTGATCCGCTCCACGACACCGGGCCGGCGTGGGCCCGAGGAGCATCCTGGTCGGCCTCCGGCTCCCGGGTTCGACGCGGCCGCCGAGTTCGGACCCGGCGAACTCACACCGGCCGGTTCGGAAGAGGCGCAGACCCGGCGGATCTGCGCAGGCTCCGGTAGAAGGTCCGATGAGCGTCGGCGGCCCCCGTCCACGTGTAGCGCCGGGCCAGTGCCCGCCCCGGTGCCGGGTCGACGCCGTCGAGCGCGGCCCGCAGCTCCCGTGCGAAGCCGGGTGGGCCGTCGGCGAACCGCGCGGCCCCGCCGAAGACCTCGCGCAGCACCGGCAGGTCGCGGGTGACCACCGGCACGCCGGCGGCGAGGGCCTCCATCGCGGCCAGCCCGAAGCCCTCCTTGGTGGACGGGAACGCGAACACCGCCGCCGAGGCCACCAGCGACGGCAGCTCGTCGTGCGCGACCGGGCCCAGCACGACCGGCTCGACACCCAGCTCGGCGGCCCGTTTCTCCCAGCGGGTCCGGTAGTCGCGGTAGTCGAAGAGCGTCTCGCCGCCGGCGATGAGCAGACGCAGGTCCGGGTCGGCCAGCAACGCGTACGCCTCGAGGAGGTCGAGCGACCCTTTCCGCGGCTCGATCCCGCCGACCGCCAGCACGTACCGGCCCCGCTCCCCCGTACGCGGCGCCGTCGCGAAACGGTCGTAGTCGACGCCGTTGGGGATCACCGTCGCCTCGATGTCCCAGCCGGCGCGGACTTCCGCCGCCACCGACGCCGACACGCAGATGTGCGCGTACGGCCGGACGATCGCGCGCTCGTGGCAGGCCGCCAGTTCCGGCGTGGTGAAGGTGTCCAGGTGGTGGATCGTCCGGACGCAGCGGTCGACGGCGTTCGCGCTGATGCAGTCCTGCGCGTGCACGACGTCGTACTCCGCCGGGGTGAACGCCGCCCGCAGCACCGCGATCGACCGCAGGATCCGGGCCCCGACCGATTCGCCCGGGACGTCCGGGAAGGGCACGATCGAAAGCCGCACGCGCGGGTCGACCGGCCGGAAGAACCCCGCGTCGCCGCCGCGCCCGAGCGTCCACACCGTGACGTCCTCGCCCAGCTCGGCGAGGGCCTCGGCCAGCGCGAGCGTGTGCACCACGCCGCCGCGGGGTTTCGTGGAGTAGCTCAGCAGGGCGATGCGCATCAAGCCTCCCGGTACACCGACGGTTTCCGTTCCCCCAGGTGGTGCAGCACGCGGCGGGCGTTGGCGAGCTCCTGCTCGACGTCGAGCTCGGCCACCGCGATGCCGGCCTTCGACCAGGTGCGGGCGAGGATCTCCCCGCCCGGCCCGACGACCTTGGCCTGGCCGAGGAACCGCATCCCGCCCATCGCGCCGGTCTGGTTGGACGAGACGAGCACCACCTGGTTCTCCGCCGCCCGCGCCTGGTCGTAGAGGTCGAACAGGCGCGACTGCCGGTCCTGCGCCATCCGCGGCGCGCGGTTGGTGATGCTGGTCGGCCACGCGCTCAGGCAGGCGACGACGTCGGCGCCGTCGACCGCGAGCGAGCGAGCCGACTCGGGGAACGTCTTGTCGTAGTCGATCAGCATGCCCAGTCGCCCGACCGGGGTGTCGAACGCGGCGAACTCGGCACCGGGCGCGTAGGCGACCTGCTCCCCCGGCGGCTGGTGGACCTTGCGGTGCCGGCCGAGCACGCCGTCGCCGGTGACGCACACCGCGGAGTTGTAGCGCCGCGGCCCGTCGGCCTCGCAGTAGCCCACGCAGACGACCATTTCCGCGGCGAGCGAGGCGATGGTCTTCAGCTGCGGGCAGTCCGGGTCGAGCGCGGGCGGCAGCGCGTCCGGGTCCGGATGGCGCAGGTCGGCGAGGTACCCGCCGAGGGCCGCGTCCGGCAGCACCAGCAGCGCGACGCCGGACGACCGCGCGTGGTCGATCAGCGTCGCGATGCGCTGCAGGTCGAAGTCGAGGTCGCGGCCGAAGTGCGCGGCGACGGCGGCGATGCGGATCTGCCCCATTCACGGGACACTAACCGGGTAGGCGTCGGGTCGTCTGTCCGCCAGGTGTCCCATCGACCGCCGGGCCGTGGTCAGCGCCTGCTCGACGTCGAGTTCGGCGATCGCCATGCCCTCGGCGACGCCGGTGTCGGCGAGGACCTCGCCCCCGGGTTCGACGACCTTGGCGCTCGCGACGAACCGCAGGTCGCCGAAGGTGCCGGACTGGTTGGCCGAGAGCCAGACGATCTGGTTCTCCAGCGCCCGGGCCCGGTCGAACAGGTCGAAGCGGCGCTTCCAGCGGTCCTGCGCCAGATCGGGTGCCGCGTTGGTCCGGCTGCCGGGCCAGGCGCTCATGCAGACGACGATCTCGGCGCCGTCCAGCGCCAGTGCCCGCGCGGACTCGGGGAAAGCCTTGTCGTAGCAGATCATCATGCCCAGGCGCCCGACCGGAGTGTCGAACGCGGCGAACCCGCGGCCGGCGCCGTAGCTGGCGTTTTCGGCGAGGGGCTGGTGGACCTTGCGGTGGTTGCCTAGGACACCGTCGCCGGTCACGCAGACCGCGGAGTTGTAGCGGCGGCCGCCGGCGATCTCGCAGTACCCGGCCGTGACGACGAGGTCGCCGGCCAGCGCCGCCAGCCGCTTCACCTCCGGGCCGTCGACGGCCAGCGCGGGCGGTCCTTCGGCGCCGCCGTCGAGGTTGGCGAGGTAGCCGCCGAGGGCCGCTTCCGGCAGCGCCAGCAGCCGCACGCCCTCGGCCTTCGCCTCGCCGATCAGCTTCTCGATGCGGGCGAAGTCGCCTTCGAGGTCGCGGTCGAACGGCGCGGCGACCGCGGCCATCCTGAGTGTGGTCATGAGTTCCCCAATCCGGTGACGCCGCCGTCGATGGCGGGCGTCGTTTCGCCGTCGGGCCAGCGCAGCGTCACGCCGGTGCCCGCGACCAGCTCGCCGCACTCCGCGGTGACCGCCGGGCCGGCCGGCGCCGGCGCGCCGGCGGTGAGCATCGCGAAGCCGGGAAAGCAGGTCAGCCAGTCCCCTGTGGACGCTTCGCGGGGCCGCGGGACGCGCTCGACGTCCAGGACCGCGCCGCAGCCGGACGCCTCGGCGAGCATGCCGAGGGTGCCCGCGATCCCCGCCATCGAGACGTCCTTGGCCGCGGCCGGTCTCGCCTTCGCCACCGAGCCGAGCAGCTCGCGCAGCTCGGGCGTACGCCGGAAGCTGGTCGAGTCCCACTGGCGGCCGGTGTAGCCGGGCCGCCAGCCACCGGCCAGGTCGGCGGTCAGCCAGACCTGCTGGCCCGGCTTTCCGCCACCGCCGGGCACCGGGTCGGTGGTCCGGCCCAGCGCCGTGACCGACAGCGAAGCCGGCACGCCGAACTGCGTGTGGCCGCCGAGCACCGGCACGCCGTACGCTTCGCTCGCCTTGCGCAGTCCACTCAGGACACGAGCGGCGAAGGACGCGTCCCGGGCGCCCAGCGCGTCGAGCAACCCGGTCGGCGCGGCTCCCATCGCGGCCAGGTCGTTGAGGTTGACCAGCACCGAGCACCAGCCCGCCCATTCCGGGTCGCGTTCGACCATGGCCGGGATGATCGCGTCGCAGGCGGCGACGACGTCGGTGCCGGGCAGCGGGACGCCGTCGTCGCCGACGAAGCCGGGCAAGCCGGTCAGCCCGCGCAGCAGCGGGCCGAGCGCGGCCTTCGTCGAGCGGGCCAGCGCGGCGATCCGGCCGATCGGCCACCGCATCAGCACGTGGTCGTGCCCGGCGACGGTGACCGGCCGCACCCGGTGCCAGCCGAGCCGGGTGAACAGCTTTTCCGTGCGGGTCTGCACGGTCGCTTCGAACCGCAGCGCCCCTTCGGCTTCGGCCCGCGCGCACGCCGCGCGGACCAGCGCCGAGCCGATCCCGGCCGGCGAACCGGGCGCGACGACCAAGCGCCCGCCCCGCCACCAGCCGAGGTCCGGGCCGTCCGTGGCCGGGCCGAGCCGAACTCCGCCGAGCACGTCTCCGGCGGTGTTCCGCGCGACCAGCACGATCGTGCGCGAGTCGGTGTCGTGGTCGTCGAGGTCGTGCCCGGCGAAAAGGCCCTGCCGCGCCACGAAAGCCTCATGGCGCAACGCGCGGTAGGCCGTCAGTCCACTGTGGTCGGCGTGCTCGAGGCGGAACGCCGGGCGGGCCGCGATGCTGCGGACGTCGCCCAGCAGCGCGAGGATGTCGTGGTCCACGTCAGCCTCCCGCCGCGCTGAGCAGACCGCACGCGCCGCACGCGGCACAGCCCGCGCCCTGCTCCGCCCCGGTCATCCCGGCCGCCCGCAGCAACGCGGCGATGCGGCCGGTGACGTCCGCGACCAGCGCGGGTGAAGGTGCGGTCGCGCCGTCCCGACGGGCCAGCGTGCCGGCCATCGGCCGCATCGGCACGGCGAACGGGTAGACACCCATGCCGATCAGCCGCCCGGCACCCTCGACGAGGTCGTCCGGGTCTTCGCCGAGGCCGATCAGCAGGTACGTCGAGACGCGGTTGCGCCCGAACACCCGGACCGCTTCCGCCCACGCGGCTTCGTACTCCGCCATCGGCACCGTCGACTTGCCGGGCATCCAGCGCCGCCGGACGTCGTCGTCGAGGGACTCGACGTGGATGCCGATCGACGTCGCTCCGGCGTCGCGCAGCTCGGTGAGCACGGCGAGGTCGCCCGGCGGCTCGATCTGCACCTGGATGGGCAGGCCCGGCACGGCGTCGAGCACCGCCCGGACGCACCGGACGAGGTGCCGGGCCCCGCGGTCGGGTCCGGCCGTGGTGCCGGTGGTCATGACCATCTGCCGGACGCCGTCGAGACGTACGGCCGCTTCGGCGACCTCGGCGAGCTGCGCCGGTGTCTTGGCGGCCACGGTGGACCCGGCTCGCAGCGACTCCTCGATGGTGCAGAACCGGCACCGCTGGTCCTCGGCGTACCGGACGCAGGTCTGAACGGCGGTCGTCGCGAGGACGTCCTTGCCGTGCAGCAGCGCGATCTTCCGGTACGGGATTCCGTCCGAAGTGGACAGGTCGTAGAACCGCGGCCGCGCCACCGGTGTCACACTCAGGCCGAGGTCGACCATTCCCCGGTGGATCCGGCCGTCGCGGACTTCGTAGGGGCTGTCGGGGTTCAGCGGCAGCGTGGCGTTGGCACCGTCGACGACCAGGTGGCCGTCGTCGCTCGGCCCGGCGCCCTTGCTGCGTTGTACGGGTGCGTCCACGCGCACCCCGCGGACGGCGATGTCGGCGCGGGTGTCCAGCTCTTCTTCGATGCCAACGCGCACGAGCCGCTCCTAGAACATGTAGGTGGAGTTGATGATGGCGCCCTTGCGCGCGTAGTGGATCAGCGCGTCCTGCACATCCAGGGGGTGGGTCGGGATGACGCCCTCGATGAGGTCCTCCTCGCGCGCGCCGTGCAGCGACAGGCCGAACCGGCAGCAGTAGGCCTTGCCGCCTTCGGAGATGAACGTCTTGAGCTGGTCGTTGATGTTCAGCTCGCCCGGGAACGCGGCGTTGCCGGTGGTCGGGAAGCCGCGGGTGGCCAGGCAGTTCAGCGAACCGGGGCCGTAGAAGTAGATCGCGGCCTCGAACCCCTTCCGCAGCGCGCGGGTGGCCTGCAGGATCGCGACGAAGCTCACCGACGACTCGTGCGCGATGCCGTGCACGAGCGTGAAGTAGCTCTGGCCGGGTTCGGCCTGGTAGTCCGGGAAGACCTTGGTCCCGCCGTAGAGGCTGGACCCCTGCGGCAGCGACGGGTGCGGGATCTCGTCGAGGCTGGTCTTCTCGGTTTCGGTCAGCTCTGCCATCGGTCTATTTCCCTTTCTTCGGTCCGTACAGCACGTCGAACGTGCCGCGGAAAACCAGGTCGGCGAGCTCGCCGTCGCCGGCCGCGGCGGCCAGCTTCGCGAGTTCGCCCTCGTGATCGCCCCACGGCTGGTCGGAGGCGAACAGCACGCGGTCGTGGCCGAGGCCCCGGCGCGAGATCTCTTCGACGAGCCAGCGCGGGGTGAAGCCGATCGCCCAGGACAGGTCGGTGTAGACCTGCTTGCCGGCGGCGATCCAGTCGAAGAAGCGGCCGCCGACGAGCTTGATGTGCCCGCTCATGCCGCCACCGAAGTGGACGAGGTGCAGCTTGACGTCGTCGGCGTAGGCGTCGACGAGCTTGCCGACCTCGTCGATGTCCGACGCCGCGCCCGGCGAGGTGTGGACGTGCACGACCAGGTCGTGCTCCCGCGCGGTGGCGAAGATCCGGTCCAGCTGAGGCTTGCACGCGGGGTCGGATGCCTTGCCGCCCAGCAGGAAGCTGAGCTTCAGTGCCCGCACGCCTTCCTCGCCCGCCAGCGTCAGCGCTTCTTCGGTGCGGTCGGCGTCTTCGGCCCGCGGGGACACCCACAGCGCGGCGCTGATCCGGTCGTCCTTGCCCGCCGCCTCGACGCAGAGTTCGTTGAAGGAGAACGCGATCGCCGGGTCCGGGACGCCGTAGTTCGGGATCACCAGCGCGCGTTCGGTGCCTTCACGGTCCATATCGGACAGCAGCTCGCCGATCGTCGCGCGGCTGCCGACCGCGGGTGCGACCGGTGGCCCGCCGTAGAACGGGTACGCCGGCAGCACGCCCAGGTGCCGGTGGGCGTCGTGGGTCCAGCGCATCAGGCCACCGTCCGCGGCGCGACCCAGTCGTCGTCGGCCGGGTAGGTGCTCACGGGCGTCCCGGAGAGCCACCGGACGTCGCCGCGGCCGCCACCGGTGATTCGCCGGGCGAGGTACTCCGCGTCGGCGGCGACGCCGCAGAACCGGCCGGAGCCCCAGGTGTGCTGCCAGGGCAGGCCGAGGAAGTACAGGCCGGGACAGCTGGTGACGCCGCGGTGGTGCGTCGGGTAGCCCTTGCCGTCGAACACCGGGACGTCGATCCACCGGTGGTCCCGGCCGAACCCGGTGCTCCAGACGACGGCCGAAAGCGCTTCCACGTCGAGAGTGCGAGGGCCGTCCGGCGGCTCCCAGACCGGCTTGTACCGCTCCTCTCGGGGCGCCGCGATCCCGCGTTGCGCGATGAAGGCGTCGATCGAGTCCTTGATGCCCTCGGACACGGCGTCCGCGGCGTCGAGGTTGCGGCGCAGGTCGCCGGCGAAGCTCAGCTGTCCACTTCGGACGCTCGTGAGCCGGCCGTAGAGCTGCATGCCTTGGGTGGCGAACGCGCGCAAGTCGATGTCGTGCCCGCCATCGCGGCCGGTGACGTAGTGGTTGGCGCGGAACCGGACGGCGTCCGCGTCGGCGAACTCGTCGATTCCCTTTGCGTAGTAACCCATCTCGTCGAGCCAGGCGACGACGTCGCGGCCGCGGTAACGCCGGGCCACCCGCGGCGCCGACCCGACGGCGAGGTGCACGCGGCGCCCGGCCAGGTGCAGGTCCTCGGCGATCTGGCAGCCGGACTGCCCGGTGCCGACGACGAGGACGTCCCCCTCGGGCAGCTGAGCGGGGTTGCGGTACTCGGCCGAGTGCAGCTGGACGACGTGCTCGGGCAGCCGCTCGGCCAGCCGCGGCTTCAGCGGCACCTGGTACGGGCCGGTGGCCAGCACGACGTGGTCGGCGGTCAGTTCACCGGCCGACGTCGTCAGCCGGAAGCCGCCGCCGGGCAGCTGCCGCAGCCGCGTCGCCTCGACGCCCTCGTGCAGCGGGACGTCGAAGTCCTTCACGTACGACTCGAGGTAGGCGACGATCTCGTCGCGGACCATGAACCCGTCCGGATCGTCGCCCGCGTAGGGGAACCCGGGCAGCCGGCATTGCCAGTTCGGCGTGACCAGGCAGAAACTGTCCCAGCGGCGGGCCCGCCATTCGTGCCCCGCGCGCTCGCGTTCGAGCACCAGGTGCCCGACTCCGGCGGTGTTCAGGCAGTGGGACATCGACAGTCCCGCCTGGCCGCCGCCGACCACGATCACCGGCCGATGCAGGCCGTCGAGCTCGAAGTTCATGCCGATCAGTGCACCGGCGGACGATGTCCGGACGGTTTCGCCCGGAACACCGGCGCGTTACCAGAACTCCGCGGGGTTACGCTTCTCCCGGCGTGCGCTTAACAGGACACTCCGGCGGTTCGCCGGCCTCCACGAAGCGAGCGCGTTCTCGGCGAGCGATGATTGACTGCACTTCTCACGGGGTACCGCCCGAACGTGGCCGTCTTCAGCAGCGAGGACGGAGCCCCTGGAAGGGTTGATCCGTCATGTCCGAGCCGAGCGACAACCCTGCCCCGGCACCGCCGTCGTGGTCGATGGATCTGCGCGGCACGTCCGCGCCGGCGCTGGTCGAGATCCGCCGCTGGGCGTCCCGGACACTGGCCGGCGTCGATGACGCCCACCTGGGTGACGTACTGCTGGTGGCCACGGAACTGGTGACCAACGCCTACGACCACGGCAACGGTCCGCTACAGGTGCGGATGAGCCGCACCCCGAGCCCGTGCCGGGTACGGATCGAAGTCGACGACGACTGCCCGGACCATCCCGTGCTCACCCCGCCGTCGCTCGAGCGCCTCGGTGGCCGCGGCATGCACATCGTGAACAAGCTCGCCCACGCCTGGGGCGTGCACGAGCACCCGGCCGGCGGCAAGACGGTGTGGGCCGAAGTGTCCTGCGACGGCATCGACCCGGCGCCGTCCGCGGCAGCGACCCGTCGCTGAAGCGAGCTTCGCCCGCTCGCCCCCGTTGATCCGGCTGGTGACGGTCGCGTTCGGCATGGGAGATGCCGAGCATTTCCTCGGTCGCCTCGTCGGTCAGCCGCACGAAGTCCGCCGGTCCGCCGGTGCGGGGTCAAGCGCAGAGGCGGCTGTAGAGCCGGCTGGCCAGGGACCCGGCCAGCTGGTTCAACGCCGCGTGGGGATCGAGCTGCGCGAACTGCCCCAGCAGCTCCGCCGCCGCGTAAGCCTCGGCCTCGGACACCACCGCCACGCACCGCTCCCGCCGTCCCCGCTCCAGCAACCGCGTCAGCGCCTCGGCGTACTCCCCGAGGTCGCCGACCTCGGTCAGGCCGTAACGCTCCTCAAGCGGATCCCGGACAACCTCGTCACCCACGGTCGCACCCCTATCCTCACCGTCAACCCGACACGGGCCAGAAAATCTATGCCAGCCGGAGTAGACATTAGAGGACGGGTGTGTGTAGTGTCCTCCTCGTAGCGAGAGAGACAACGTCAAGCAGGCGCGGGAGAGAACGTAACTACCCGCGAAGTGAGACAAGTGAAGATCAGCAGTATCCGTAGTAGTTGTGTGCAAGTGCAGTGGCAGGACCGGTCAGGTGGCCGGAGCCGATCGGTGAACGGGGCTCCGGGCAGTGACCAGCGGCGTCAGCGTGCTGGGACCGATCAGTGGAAGGGTCCCGGCAGTGACGTCCGCAGCAAGTGAAGTGGCAGTACCGAGTAAGTGGAACAACCAGGAGAGAAGGGAACGGAGCCATCATTGGATCGCCCGCAGCGGCCGGGTAGTGCCGCGCGGGTGCCGCAGTCCCATCGAGTTCGGAGGTGGTGCTCGGTCACGAGTCAGCGATCCCCGCTCAGTCCGGCTTTCGGCCGGACGCGGGTGCAGGAAGCCGGCGGCGACGCCGGTTGACAATGGTGAAACCCAACCCTTGAGGACCCCGGGTGCCGTTCGCGGCACCCGGGGTCCTTCGTGATGTGGAGGTGGATTTGATCCCTGACCAGGAAGGGCCGGACACGCCGAGCCGGGCCGACAAGTTCGACGACGAGGACTATCCCGCCTACACCATGGGCCGGGCCGCGGAAATGCTCGGCACGACGCAGGGTTTCCTGCGCAGTCTCGGCGAAGCCGGGCTGATCACGCCGCAACGCTCCACCGGCGGGCATCGCCGCTATTCCCGGCGGCAGCTGCGCTTGGCCGCTCGGGCGCGGGAGCTGGTCGACGAGGGCACCGCCGTCGACGCCGCTTGCCGCATCGTTTCCCTCGAAGACCAGCTCCACGAAGCCCAGCGCCTCAACACCGAACTCCGCGCCTCCGACTGATCTCGCCGGCCACCCCGGCACGAAGCGGGAGTGCCGTTCACGACCGGCCTCCCGCTTCACGAGCCGGCGGAGGCAGCGGCATCGGCTGACTTCCCACTACCGGCCCCGCAGGCGGGGGCCGGCGAGTGCGGCTTCGCTCGCTGCCGACGTCGGCGCGTGGAGCGGATCTCCCCGGCGTCGGCCGCGCCCGGCCGCGGCCGCGCGCGATCGACGGCGACCGGCACCGGCCCGACGGCGGCTTCAGGGCCGCGATCCGAGGATCACCCCGCAGCGGACATCGCGGGACCGCAGCCCGGGAGACCGGAGCGACCACGAGCCTCGCCGTTCATTCCGAACCCTGGAGCACCTGCCACGCCCTGGTGGCCAGGTGCAGGTTGAGCCTGCTTTCGACGTCATTGAGGTCGAGATCGGTGATCTCCCGGATCCGGCCCAGCCGGTAGCGCAGGGTGCTGCGGTGGATCACCAGCGCGGAAGCGGTCTCGTCGTAGTGCCCGCCGCATTCGAGGTACTGCGACAGCGTCTGGACCAGATCCGTGTTCTTGTGCTCGTCGTAGTCGAGAAGCCGACCCAGCCATTCCCGCACGAACGCAACGATTTCGCCGCGATTCTCTCCCGTGTCCAGAATTCGATAAACGCCCAGCTGGTCGAAGGTTGTGACGCCGTCGGGCGACCTTGATTTCATGCGAATATCCAACGCCCGCATCGCTTCCGAATAGGATCGCGGAAGATCGTCGGGGCTGTCACAGCCGGCCCCGATCCCGATCGCGCCGGCGCTTCCGAGGCGCTCCGAAAGGGCGCGGTACAGCGCGTCCCCGTCCAGGTGGCCGCTGACGATGAGCACGATCCCTCCCGGGCGCCGCGAGGTCATCGAGCTCAGCCGGAGCGAAGCGGCCGCCCGGCCCGCGGCGTCGGCGACGGCGTCGCCGGTCTGCCTCCCGCCCCACTGGACGACGACCACGCAATGCGGGCCGCGCAGGTCGTGCCCGATCGCGTCGGCGCGAGCGTAGGCGCTCTCTTCGTCGGTGCCGGTGATCAGGTCCTCGACCAGGTCACGATGCAGGCGCAGCTCGACCTCGGCGAGGTTGCGCAGGTGGGACAGCTCCAGCGCCAGCACCGTCGTTCCGTATTCGAGCGCGAACATCTCGTGGCTGCCCACGGTCTTGCGCGGGTCCACGAGCGCCACCACGCCGAGCACCTCGTGCCGCGGTTTGACCAGCGAGATCACCCGGTCCTTCTCCCGCACCGGATGGGCGACCGCCGAGGCGCGCCTGAGCAGCTCCTCGCGCTTGCGGGCTTGGGGCTTCGGGTACGGGTCGGGCTCACCCGGACCGGCCCAGGCCCGCAGGTTGCCGAACCGGTCTTCGATCGCGACCGGCAACGCCGTCAGCTGGTGGACCGCGTGGGCGATGCCGGGCTCGCCCCCACCGGACACGGAGATGTCGCCGAGCACCTCGTGCACGTGCGTCTGCTGCTGGAGCCGGGCGACCGATGCGGACAGCCTGCTGTTGAGCTGCTCCAGCTCGACAGCTTGATCTCGCTCCCGCCGGTGCAGCGAAGCGTTCGCCAGTGCCCCCGCGGTCTGCTGCCCGAGCATTTCGAGCAGGAAGTACTCGTCCTTCGACGGTTCGACGTCCGCGTTCACCACCAGGTAGCCCTTCAGGCCACTCAGCCCGCGCAGCGCGAAGCCCCAGCACCAGCCACCGCCGGTGAGGACGAGCGGGCCGCTGCCGCCGTCGAGGAACCGGATCTGCCGGTCGAGCTCCGGGTCCGGCTCCGCGTGATCACGACGGCTGAGCGCGCCGTCGATCACCAGGTACACCGCCAGGGCGCCGCAGCCGCTCAACGACGGCACCGAGGTGGCGGCCAGCCGGATGATGTCGTCGGCTTCACGACCGTCGAACATCATCGTCGAGATGACGAACAGTCCGCGCAAATTCGATTGCCGGCCACGCCACCGGCTGTCCGACCTTTGTGGATTTTGGTGGGCTCCGCCCGCCGCCGCGGGTTCCATCCGGGCCTCCGACCGCCGACTGCGCAAAACATTACACGGTTCTTCCTGCTCTGCCGGGTCGATCATTCCCGCGAAATTCGACCTGCCGGGCGCACGCGCGGGCACCGCCGTCCTTGTCAGTGTTTGTGGCAGCCCGAGAGGTCACCGCAACGGCCCCGATTTCGCCGGTATCCGCAGAAATCGTGTCCGCGGGTGAACCGCGCCGCAGAGCCGGCTGGACGCGGTCGGCCTCTTCGCGACACCTACCCGGACGAGGGATGAGGAGAGTCATGACCTTGATGCGTTTCGACCCGTTCCGCGATCTCGAACGACTGACCGAGCAGGCCGTGGCCGGCACCCGCGGCCCGCGGGCGATGCCGATGGAGGCCTTCCGCCGCGGCGACCGGTTCATCGTCGCGCTGGACCTGCCGGGCGTGGATCCCGGCGACGTCGACGTGACGGTGGAACGCAATGTGGTGACCGTGCGCACCCGCCGTACCCCGCTCCGCCGCGAAGGGGACGAACTGCTGGTCGACGAACGGCCGCAGGGTGAGTTCAGCCGCCAGTTCTTCCTCGGGGACAACCTGGACAGCACGCAGCTGACCGCGGAGTTCGACCGCGGCGTGCTCTTGCTCGGCATCCCGGTCGCCGAAGCCAGCAAGCCCCGCAAGGTCGAGATCGGCGGTGGTACCGAGAAAGCCGAAAACCAGCCCCGGATCGCCGACCGGGCTGCCCGAGAAGAACCCGCCAACGTCTAGGAGTGCGACGATGACCGCGCAGCCGGGCGCCACCGCGCCCTCACCACGTCATTCTTCGGACCAGCACGGTGCCGAACAGCTCACCTCGGACCAGCGCCGTCCGATCGGCGCCTACACGACCTACAGCGAAGCCGAACGTGCCGTCGACTACCTGTCGGACCACGGCTTCCCGGTCGAGCGGGTCGCCATCATCGGCTCGGACGTCAAGCTGGTCGAGCAGGTCGTCGGCCGCCTGAACTACGGCGGCGCCGCGTTGCACGGAGCCGGCTCGGGGGCCCTCACCGGGCTGCTGATCGGCTGGCTGTTCGGGATCTTCAACTGGTTCACGCCGCTGCTGGCGGCCTTCACGCTCGTCGTCTACGGCTTCGTGTTCGGTGCGGTGATCGGCGCGATCTTCGGCGTCGTCGCGCACGCGCTCCAGCGCGGCCGCCGCGACTTCGCCTCGGTCCGGGTGATGACGCCGAGCCGCTACGAGGTCGTCGCCGACGACGCGGTGGCCGACGAAGCCAAGAACCTGCTGGCCGGGATGAAGGGCGGTGCGTGATGGCGAAGGCGGTCGGCATCGACCTGGGCACGACCAACTCGGTGATCGCCGTCTGGGAAGGCGGCGAACCCACGGTCATCGCCAACTCCGAAGGCGCCCGGACCACCCCGTCGGTGGTCGCGTTCACCGAAAGCGGTGAACGGCTCGTCGGCCAGCTCGCCCGCCGGCAGGCGATCCTCAACCCGAAGGGCACCATCTACTCGGCGAAGAGGTTCATCGGCCGGAAGTACGACGAAGTGAGCGACGAGGCCAAGGCCGTCGGCTTCGACGTCGTCGAGGGCCCGGGCGGCGTCGTCCGGTTCAAGGTCCGCGACAAGCTCCACTCGCCGGAGGAGATCAGCGCCCAGGTCCTGCGCAAGCTCGCCGAAGACGCGGGCAAGTTCCTCGGCGAGCGGGTGACCGAGGCCGTCATCACCGTGCCGGCGTACTTCAACGACGCCCAGCGGCAGGCCACCAAGGACGCCGGCAAGATCGCCGGCCTCGAGGTCCTGCGGATCATCAACGAGCCGACCGCCGCCGCACTGGCGTACGGGCTCGACTCGAAGGGCCACGAGACGGTCCTCGTGTTCGACCTCGGCGGCGGCACCTTCGACGTGAGCCTGCTCGACGTCGGCGACGGCGTGGTCGAGGTCCGCTCGACCGCCGGTGACACCCACCTCGGCGGGGACGACTTCGACCGCCGGATCGTGGACCACCTCGCCGACCGGTTCCAGCAGGAGAACGGCATCGACCTGCGCTCGGATCCGCAGGCGCTGCAACGGCTCTTCGAAGCCGCGGAGAAGGCGAAGGTCGAGCTCAGCTCGGTCAGCCAGACCAGCGTGAGCCTGCCGTTCATCACCGCGGACAAGGACGGCCCGAAGCACCTCACGACCACCATGATGCGTTCGGAGTTCGAGCAGATCACCGCGGACCTCGTCGAGCGGTGCCTCGGCCCGGTCAAGCAGGCGATGGCCGACGCGAAGGTGACCGCGAACGACGTCGACGAGGTCATCCTGGTCGGCGGGTCGACCAGGATCCCGGCCGTGCAGAGCCTGGTCCGCAGGCTGACCGGGGGCAAGGACCCCAACATGACCGTCAACCCGGACGAGGTCGTCGCGCTCGGCGCGGCGGTCCAGGCGGGGGTGCTCAAGGGCGAGGTCAAGGACGTCCTGCTGCTCGACGTCACCCCGCTGTCCCTCGGCGTGGAAACCCGCGGCGGTGTGATGACGAAGATCGTCGAGCGCAACACGACGATCCCGGCGCGGCGGACCGAGGTGTTCTCCACGGCGGAGGACAACCAGCCCGCGGTCGACGTCGTGGTGCTCCAGGGCGAGCGGGAACGGGCCGCCGACAACCGGGTGCTCGGGCGCTTCCAGCTCACCGACATCCGGCCGGCCCCGCGGGGTGAGCCCCAGGTCGAGGTCACCTTCGACGTCGACGCCAACGGCATCCTCGACGTCACCGCGAAGGACAAGGACACCGGCGCGCAGCAGGGCATCACGATCAGCGAGAGCTCGAACCTCGACCAGGCGGAGATCGACCGCATGGTCACCGAAGCCGAACGCAACCGGTCCGAAGACCAGCGGCTGCGCGAGGAGATCGACGCGCGCAACCTGCTCGACTCGGCCGCCTACCAGGTCGAACGGGCCATCACGGACACCACCCCGCCGCACGAGAAGGCGCGGGCGGAGATGCTCGTCCAAGAGGCTCGCGAGGCGGTGAAGGACGCCGCTCCCCTGGACCGGGTGCGGTCGCTGACCTCCGAACTGCAGCAGGTGCTGGCCGGGCTCAGCGCGCCGCGAGCGAGCGGCGGCGGTAACGGCGAAAGCGGTGCTCCACCGCAGGCGGCCGACGAGGACGACGTGATCGACGCGGACTTCGACCGGGCGTGAGGCGGAGCGATGGCCACCACAGGAAGGGCCGCGGAGCAGGGAGAACCCTCCGCGGAGGTCGCCGAGGCCGGCACGGTTTCCCGCCCCCAGGAGATGCCGGCCTCGGCGACCGGGGCGGAGGAGAAGATCGCCGAGCTCGAAGACCGGTGGCGCCGGGCCGTGGCCGACCTCGAGAACGTGCGCAAGCGCCACGCCACGGAACTGCGGCAGGTGGCGGAAGCCGAGCGGGCGCGGGTCGCGTCGGCCTGGCTTCCGGTGCTCGACAACCTCGAGCTGGCGCTCACGCACGCCGAGGCGGACCCGGCGGCCATCGTGCAGGGCGTCCACGCGATCCGGGAGCAAGCCGTCCGGCTGCTCGCCGGCCTCGGCTACCCGCGTGACGACGAAACCGGGGTCCGGTTCGACCCGAACCGGCACGAGGTCGTCGCCGTCGTCGAGGACCCGGCCACCGAACCGAACACCGTGACCCACGTCGTGCGCCCCGGCTATGGGACCGACCGGCACCAGCTGCGGCCGACGGCCGTGACGGTGTCCAAGTCCCAGGGGTGATGGCCGTGGCAACCGATTTCTACGACGCCCTCGGGGTCGCCAAAACCGCGAGCGCCGACGAAATCCAGCGGGCGTACCGGAAACTGGCGCGCCGGCTCCACCCCGACGTGAACTCCGACCCGGACGCCGAAGAGCGCTTCAAGGAGATCAGCGAGGCCTACCAGGTGCTGTCCGATCCGGACCAGCGCAAGAAGTACGACCGGTTCGGCGCGGACTTCCGCCACGTGCCCGACGACTTCGACGAGCGGGTGTACGCCGGTGCCGGCGGGCGGGGTGGCGGCCGCGTCCGGCAGCCGGGTGCGGGCGGCGGTGGCGGATTCGGGGGCGGGTTCGAGGGCTTCGAAGGCGTCGACATCGAGGACCTGCTCGGCGGCTTCTTCCGGAGCCGGGGCGGCGGCGGGCCGATCGCGGGCGCCGACCAGGAGGCCGAGCTCGAGCTGACGGTCGAGGAGGCCTACCGGGGCGGGCGGCGGCACTTGAGCTTCGCCGGCGCGGGCGAGCGCGGTTACGACGTCGACATCCCGGCCGGCGTGCTCGACGGGCAGCGCATCCGGCTCGCCGGCCAGGGCGGGCGGGCGTCCGGGAACGCCGCGCCCGGCGACCTCTACCTCGTGGTGCGGATCAAGCCGCACCCCCGCTACCGCCTCGCCGGGCGCGACATCACGGTGGAGCTGCCGGTGTCGCCCTGGGAGGCGGCGCTCGGCGCCACGGTTCCCGTGATGACCCCCGGTGGTGAGGTGAAGGTGCGGGTCGTGCCCGGCTCGTCGACCGGACGGCGGCTGCGGCTGCGCGGCGAGGGCCTGCCCAACCCCAAGGGCAAGCCGGGCGATCTCTACGCCGAGGTGCGCGTCATGGTGCCGAAGAAGCTCGGCAAGCGGGAGCGCGAGCTCTTCGAGGAGCTCGCCGCGGTGTCCGATTTCGACCCGAGGAGGACCTGATGGCCGAGTACCTGCTCGCGCGTCCCGTCCGGCTCAGCCTCGACACGGTGGCCGCGCGCAGCGGACTGCACCCGGAGCTGATCCGCCGGTTCGTCGCGCTGAGCCTGGTGGACGGCACCGCCGACGCGAGCGGGCGGCTGTGGTTCGCGCCGTCCGCCGTGGCCACCCTCGCGCGCGTCCAGCGCCTGCGCGCGGGCCTTTCCCTCAACTACGCGGCCATCGGGCTCGTGCTCGACCTGCTGGACCGACTCGACGTCCTCGAAGCCCAAGTCAGGAGCCACCGGCGATGGACATGAGCAAGCTGACCCAGAAATCGCAGGAAGCGCTGCAGGAGGCCCAAAGCGTGGCGCAGCGCCACGGTCACACCGAGACCGACGGCGAGCACCTGCTGCTGGCCCTGCTCGACCAGGCCGACGGCCTGGCGCCCCGGCTGCTCGTGCAGGCGGGCGCGGACGTCGACGGTCTGCGCGAGGCCGTCGAAGCGGAGCTCGCGCGGCAACCGAAGGTGACCGGCCCCGGCGCCACGCCCGGGCAGGTCTACCTCACCCGGCGCCTCGCCGGCCTGCTCGACGCCGCCGAGCGGGAAGCCAAGCGGCTCAAGGACGAATACGTCTCCGTCGAACACCTCGTGCTGGCCCTCGCCGACGAGGGCGCGAAGTCCGCCGCGGGGCGGCTGCTGACCCGCCACGGCGTGACGCGCGAGTCGTTCTTGACGGCACTGACCAAGATCCGCGGGAACCAGCGGGTCACCTCGGCCACCCCGGAGGGCGCGTACGAGGCGCTGGAGAAGTACGGCCGGGACCTCGTCGCCGACGCGCGATCGGGCAAGCTCGACCCGGTCATCGGCCGGGACGCCGAGATCCGCCGGGTGATCCAGATCCTGTCGCGGAAGACGAAGAACAACCCCGTGCTGATCGGCGACCCGGGCGTCGGCAAGACGGCGATCGTCGAGGGTCTCGCCCAGCGGGTCGTGCGCGGCGACGTGCCGGAAGGCCTGCGGGACCGGACGATCTTCTCGCTCGACATGGGCGCGCTCGTCGCCGGGGCGAAGTACCGCGGCGAGTTCGAGGAGCGGCTCAAGGCCGTGCTGGCCGAGGTCAAGGCCGAAGAGGGCCGCATCCTGCTCTTCGTCGACGAGCTCCACACGGTCGTCGGGGCCGGCGCCACCGAAGGCGCGATGGACGCCGGGAACATGCTCAAGCCGATGCTGGCGCGCGGTGAGCTCCACATGATCGGGGCGACGACGCTCGACGAGTACCGCAAGCACATCGAGAAGGACGCCGCGCTGGAGCGCCGGTTCCAGACGATCGTCGTCGACGAACCGTCCGTCGAGGACGCCATCTCGATCCTGCGTGGACTGCGGGAGCGGCTCGAGGTGTTCCACGGGGTCAAGATCCAGGACGGCGCGCTGGTCGCCGCCGCGACCATGTCCCACCGCTACATCACCGACCGCTTCCTGCCGGACAAGGCGATCGACCTGGTCGACGAAGCGTGCGCGCGGCTGCGCACGGAGATCGACTCCATGCCGGCCGAGCTCGACGAGCTCACCCGGCGCGTCACCCGCCTGGAGATCGAGCAGGCCGCGCTGTCCAAGGAATCCGACGCGGCCAGCAAGGCCCGGCTGGCGGACCTCGACCGGGAGCTCGCCGATCTTCGCGCCGAAGCGGATTCGAAGAAGGCGCAGTGGGAAGCCGAGCGCCAGGCGATCCGGCGGGTCCAGGAGCTGCGGTCCGAACTGGAACGCCTGCGCCACGAAGCCGAAGAAGCGGAACGCAACTACGACCTCAACCGCGCCGCCGAGCTGCGCTACGGCGAGATCACCGAAGCCGAGCGCCGGCTCGCCGCGGAGGAAGAACAGCTGGCGGGCAAGCAGGGCCGGAAGCGGCTGCTGCACGAGGTCGTCACCGAGGACGAGATCGCCGAGATCGTCGCCTCGTGGACCGGGATCCCGGTTTCCCGGCTGCAGGAAGGCGAGCGGGAAAAGCTGCTGCGGCTCGACGAGATCCTGCACGAGCGGGTGATCGGCCAGGACGAGGCCGTCCGGCTGGTCGCCGACGCGGTCATCCGGGCGCGGTCGGGGATCCGCGATCCGCGCAAGCCGATCGGGTCGTTCATCTTCCTCGGCCCGACCGGGGTCGGGAAGACGGAGCTGGCCAAGACCCTGGCGGCGGCCCTGTTCGACAGCGAGGACAACATGGTCCGGCTCGACATGAGCGAGTACCAGGAGCGGCACACCGTCTCGCGGCTGCTGGGCGCTCCGCCGGGCTACGTCGGTTACGACGAGGGCGGGCAGCTCACCGAAGCCGTGCGGCGCAAGCCTTACTCGGTCGTGCTGTTCGACGAGATCGAGAAGGCGCACCCGGACGTGTTCAACACGCTGCTGCAGGTGCTCGACGACGGCCGGATCACCGACTCGCAGGGCCGGACCGTCGACTTCCGCAACACGGTGATCATCATGACCTCCAACATCGGCTCGCAGCACCTGCTCGACGGGGTCACCTCCACCGGCGACATCAAACCGGACGCCCGCGACGCCGTGCTGGCCGAGCTGCGCCACCACTTCCGGCCGGAGTTCCTCAACCGCGTCGACGACACCGTGCTGTTCACCCCGCTCGGCCCGGCCGAGATCGAGCGGATCGTCGACCTGCAGTTCGACGAGCTGCGGCTCCGGCTGGCCGAGCAGGGCATCACGGTCGAGCTGACCGCGGAAGCGCGGAAACTCATCGCCCGGCACGGGTTCGACCCCGTCTACGGCGCCCGGCCGCTGCGCCGCTACATCTCCCACGAGGTCGAGACCAAGATCGGCCGCACGCTGCTGCGCGGTGACCCGACCGAAGGACTGGTGATCACCGTCGACGCCAAGGACGGCGAGCTCGCCGTCACCTACAGCGGGGGCGAAGGGAGGTCCGCGGCATGAGCACCGACACCGGAACCACGAGCACGGTCGTCTGCGAACACTGCGGCCACAAGAACCGCGTCCCGGCGGCCGCCGCGGGCAAGCCGAAGTGCGGGCACTGCCACGAGCCGCTGCCCTGGATCGTCGACGCCGGCGACCACGACTTCGCGGAGGTCGCGGAGCGGGCCACGATCCCGGTCCTGGTCGACCTCTGGGCCACCTGGTGCGGACCCTGCCGCCAGGTCAGCCCCGCGCTGGCCCAGCTGGCCCGGGAGCGGGCCGGGAAGGTCAAGCTCGTGAAGGTCGACGTCGACAAGGCACCCGCGCTGTCGCAGCGGTTCGACGTGAAAGCCGTGCCGACACTCATGGTCCTGCGCGGCGGTGAGGTCGTCACGCGGCAAGCGGGCGCCGCGCCCGTCCCCGTGCTGCGCGACTGGCTCGACCAGGCGCTGGCGCGGTCGGAGAGTGCCCCCGGGAAGACCACCTCGACCAAGGAAGGTGACGCGCGATGACCCACGTCGTCGACCGGCATCTCGCGCTCGTGCAGGACGTGGTGCCGCGAACCCCGCAGGGCTGTGAGGAGTGCCTGGTCTCCGGCACGCCGTGGCTGCACCTGCGGCTGTGCCTGACGTGCGGGCACGTCGGCTGCTGCGACTCGTCGCCGATGAAGCACGCCAGCAAGCACGCCTACGCCATCGGGCACCCGATCGTGCGCTCGTTCGAGCCCGGCGAGACCTGGCGCTGGTGCTACGTCGACCAGACCTTCGTATGACCGCCTCGACCGGGATCGACCTCGGCGCGCCGCTGACCGAGACGCCGGACTCGTACGGAGCCTTTCCCCGGCTCACGGACGAGCAGATCCGCACGCTCGGCGCCGGGGGTGACCGCCGTCCGGTCGAGGCGGGCGAGGTGCTGTACGCGCAGGGCGGGCAGCCGTCCGAGTTCTTCGTGATCTTGAACGGCAAGGTCGCCGTCACCGAAGGAACCGGGGACGACGCGACAGTCGTCCGCGTCCACGGACCCCGCCGGTTCCTGGGCGAGCTCGGGATGCTCGAAGGGCAGCCCGCGTTCGTCGGCGCCGTGGCCGCCGAACCCGGCGAAGTGCTCGCCATCCCGGTGAGCGAGGTGCGGCGGGTGGTGCTCGGCGATCCGGTGCTCGGCGATCTGATCCTGCGGGCCTACCTCGTGCGCCGGACGCTCCTCATCGGAGCCGGCAACGGGCTGCGGATCGTCGGCTCCTGCTACTCCCCGGACACCCGGCGGCTGCTGGAGTTCGCGGCGCGCAACCGGCTCCCGTACCGGCTGGTCGACGTCGACAAGGACCAGCAGGCCGAGGCGCTCCTGGAGCGTTTCGGCGTCGCCGTCGCGGACACCCCGGTGGTCGTGGTGAACGGCACCGAGGTGCTGCGGAACCCGAGCACCGCCGAGCTGGCCGGGCGAATCGGGCTGCGGCCGCCGGAACCGGAACGCGGGGTGCGGGACCTGCTCGTGGTCGGCGCCGGGCCCGGCGGCCTGGCCGCGGTGGTCTACGGCGCGTCCGACGGGTTGCGGCTCTCGGCGTTCGACGCACTGGCCCCGGGCGGCCAGGCCGGGACGACGTCGCGCATCGAGAACTACCTCGGCTTCCCGCCGGGGATCTCCGGCGCGGAGCTGGCCGAGCGCTCGGTGATCCAGGCGGCCAAGTTCGGGGCCCGGGTCGGCGTGCCGGCCGAAGCGCGCAGCCTCGAACAACGCGGCGGCCGCTACGCCGTCGGATTCGACGACGGCATCGAGATCGTTTCCCGCGCCGTCGTGATCGCCACCGGTGCCCGCTACCGCCGGCTCGTCGTACCCGGCATCGAGACGTTCGAAGCGAGCAGCGTCTACTACGCCGCGACCCTGCACGAAGCGCGTCGGTGCCTGGCCTCCCCGGTGGCCGTGGTCGGTGGCGGCAACTCGGCCGGCCAGGCGGCGGTGTTCCTCGCGGAAGGTTCGCCGGTGGTCTACCTGCTGGTGCGCGGCGGTGATCTCGCCGCGAACATGTCCCGCTACCTCGTCGACCAGGTCGAGCGGCATCCGCGGATCAGCGTGCTCGGCCACACCGAAGTCCGCGAACTCGTCGGCGGTGACGGCCTCGAGTCCCTGGTCGTCGAGAACAACCGCACCGGCGAGCGCGACGTCCTCGACGCCCGTGCGCTGTTCGTCTTCATCGGCGCTTCCCCGCACACCGCCTGGCTTTCCGGGATGGTCGCCCTCGACGAGGACGGGTTCGTCCTCACCGGGACGGACGCCGAGGGGTACCGGGACGCCGACGTGTGGCGCGGGATACCTCGCTCGCCATCGGTGCTGGAGACGAGCAGGCCCGGTGTGTTCGCCGTGGGGGACGTCCGCCACGGCTCGGTCAAGCGGGTGGCCTCGGCGGTCGGGGAAGGCGCCATGGCCGTCCGGTTCGTGCACGAACATCTCTCACAGGAGGCCTGATGCCGGTCATGGGTGCGGCGCGGTTCGAACGGTTCTTCCGGGTGGCCGCGAGCCTGGACGTCGACAAGAGCGATCTGAAACGGTACGACGAGTTCCTGGACCGGAAGGTCTACGACCTCTTCGTGGTCGCCAAGGCCACGGCCAAGGCCAACGGGCGGGACGTCATCGAGCCGCGGGACCTGCCGATCACCAAGGGACTGCAGGAGCGCATGCACGAGTTCCTCAAGCTGGACGAGGACCTGGAAGTGGTGCCGCTGCTCGAGCAGCTCCTGGCGCGTCCCGCGCTCGGGATCGCGATCTCCGAAGAGACCGAGGCCCGGCTCCCGGCCGTCGCCGGCGGCCTCAGCGTGGCTCTCGCCCAGGCGTTCAAGATCATCGATCCGCGGGTCAAGAACCCCGGCTCCGCCGAGTGGGACCAGGTCTTCCGGATGTTCGAACTGCTCCTCTGAAAGGGCCGAGCATGGTCAACGAACTTTCACTCAACCTCGACCAGCCGGCGTACGCGGTGGCGTTCGCCGAGCTGCACCGCCTCACCGGACCGGCGCGCGAGGCCGCCGCCACCGCGGGGAACTTCACGGTCACCTCGACCTTGCGCGACGACCACCACACCGTCGTCACGGTCCGCGGGTCGATCGACGCGCGGGCCCGCCACATCCTGGCCGCGCACCTCGCCGGGCTGCTCCACGCCGGCACGCGGCACCTGGTGCTCGACCTCTCCCAGGTCGAGCAGGTGGACGACGGCCTGTTCGACCTCGTGCACCGGCTGGAGGACCGGCTGACGGCGCTCAACGGCGTGTTCGAGCTGACCGGGCTCGCACCTCCCGTGCTGTACGCGATGGACGACACCCTGCTGGGTGAAGTCTTCAGCTGGTACCGAGCCGTCCTCGACGACCCGAAACCGCGTGCCGCGCTGTGGTCGGCCCTGCGCTGCCCGCAAGGGCTCGAGGACGTCGCGGAGCCCGGTTCCGCGGACCGGTACCGGACTTTCATCGACACGGCCGCCCACGGACGCGGCGAGCGGTGGGGGAGGCGCAGGTGAGGGCGGTCACCGCACGGCCGAAACGACGGATGTGGCTGCGGATGTTCGGAGCGGGCCTGGTCCTGTGGATCCTGTCCGCGCTCGTCACCTACCTGACCGGGAACCCCAACCTCATCCCCACCCTGGTGCTGCTCGGCAGCTTCCTGGTGCCGGTGACCTTCGTGGCGTGGGCGTTCGAGCGCCGGGACTCCGGCGAGATCACCGCCGAGCTCGTGTTCCGCACGTTCATCGTCGGCGGGGTGCTCGGCGTGCTCGGGGCATCGGTGCTGGAGGCGTACCTGCTGTACCCGACGGCGTGGCTGTACGTCGGCGTCGGGCTCATCGAGGAAGCGGTCAAACTGGTCGCGCTCGCCCTGTTGACCCGGCGCCTGGCCGTGAAGTCCATGCGCGACGGGTTGATCCTGGGTGCCGCGGTCGGGTTCGGGTTCGCCGCCTTCGAGTCGGCCGGGTACGCGCTGACCGCGCTGTTCACCCCTCAGGGACTGTCTCTGACGGACCTGGTGACCACCGAGCTGTTGCGCGGGCTCCTCGCCCCGGTCGGGCACGGGTTGTGGACCGCCGTTCTCGGCGGGCTCCTGTTCGCGTGGAGCACCCGCGACCACTTCGTCCTCACCGCCCGGCTCGCCCTGGCCTACCTGGGCGTTTCGCTCCTGCACGCGCTGTGGGACTCGATGTCCTCGATTTCCCTGTACCTGACGCTGCTGCTGACCGGTCAGCCGTGGCAGTACGAACTGCTGCTGCGCGGCCTGCCGCCGGCGCCGACCGCGACCCAGGTCGGGCTGTACACGACGCTGACCTGGGTGGGTCAGGGCCTGATCGCGGCGATCGGGGTGGTGTGGCTGCTGGTGCTCATCGCGCGGGCGCGCCGGGAGCGGCGGAGCCCGCCGCCGGCCTGGGCCTACCGCGTGGCGACGTCCCGGCATCCCGCCATGCCGCTCTGAACCGCCGGGCCCGGGAGTCGGCCGTTACCCCTGGGGAAACCGACGAGCGAGGAGAACCCATGGACGCACCACGCCAGGTGGCCGTCGGAGTGCTGGCCGACGAAGGGCTGCCTTGGCGGGTGATCACGACCCTCGTCGACGACCTCCCCGCGATCTTCGCCGCCCGGGTGTGCGGGGAGACGCGGTGGCGGGTGGAGCACGAGCTCGACCAGCTGCCGCTGGACGAAGACGGGGACATCCCGATGCGCACGCTGTCGCGGCGGCACCGGCCGGACCGGGGCTGGGACCTGCTGGTCCTGGTCACCGATCTGCCCCGGCGCGCGGGGACGAAACCCGTCGTCGCCGGGGTCGACGTCGAGCACGGGGTCGCGATGATCTCGCTGCCCGCGCTCGGCGCCGTCCTGGTGCGGCACCGGGCCCGGGCGTTGCTGGTCCGCGTCGTGCGGCAGCTGGCGGCGGGCCCGCTCGGAATCGACGGCGACCACCGGGCCCGGGGAGCGGCGGCCCGGTTGCGGGAGGCCCTGGCCCCGACGCGGCACCTGTCCGGCGGACACCCGTCGGCCGCGACCCAGCTCGCGCTGGTCGGGCCGCGTGGCCGGCTGCGCCTGCTGGCCGGGATGGTGCGGGGCAACCGGCCGTGGCGGCTGGTGCCGCACCTCGCGGGCGCCACCGCCGCCGCGGCGGGGACCGCCGCCTACGGCATCATCACCAATTCGTTCTGGCCGCTGGCCGACGCGCTGTCTCCGCTGCGGCTGGCGGCGATCATGGTGGCCACCGTCGGGGTCATGACGGTGTGGCTGACGGTGTACAACCACCTGTGGGAGCGGCCTTCCGAGACCGCCGAGCGGCGCAAGGCCTTGCTGTACAACGTGTCCACGGCGACCACGCTGGCGATCGGGGTGGCGTGCATGTACGCGATCCTGTTCGTGCTCGCCCTGCTCGCGGCGGCGGTCCTGATCGACAGCGGCTATTTCGCGCAGACCCTCGGGCACCCGGTCGGGGTGGGTTCGTACCTGAGCCTGGTGTGGTTGTGCAGCTCGGTCGGGATCGTCGCCGGCGCGCTGGGCTCCAGCCTCGAGGACGAAGAGACCGTCCGCAACGCGACCTACAGCCGCCGCGAGCGGGAACGCCAAGAACGCAACCGGCTCCGGCAGGAGTGACCGGACGGCGTCGCGGCCGGCTCACCCCCGGCGGGCGGCCGCCAGGTCGAGAGCGACGTCGGTGATCATGTCCTCCTGGCCGCCGACCATGCCGCGGCGGCCGACCTCCACGAGGATCGCCCGGGTGTCGAGGCCGTACCGCGTCGCCGCGACCTCCGCGTGGCGCAGGAAACTCGAGTAGACCCCCGCGTAGCCCAGGCTGAGGGTTTCCCGGTCCACGCGGACCTCGCGGTCCTGCAACGGACGCACCAGGTCGTCGGCCGCGTCCATCAGGGGGAACAGGTCGCAGCCGTGCTCCAGGCCCAGCAGATCGGCGACCGCGACGAAGGCCTCGAGAGGGCAGTTCCCGGCCCCCGCGCCCTGCCCGGCCAGGGACGCGTCCACGCGGGTCGCGCCGTTCTCCACCGCCACCACGCTGTTCGCGACGCCGAGTGCCAGGTTGTGGTGGGCGTGGATGCCCAGTTCCGTGGTGGCGTCCAGGACGTCGCGGTAGGCGCGGAAGCGGTCGCGCACGCCGTCCATCGTCAGGCGGCCGCCGGAATCGGTGACGTACACGCACTGCGCGCCGTAGGACTCCATCAGCTTCGCCTGCCGCGCCAGCTCGGCGGGTTCGGCCATATGGGACATCATCAAGAAGCCCGCGACGTCCATGCCGAGCTCGCGGGCGGCACCGATGTGCTGGGCGGAGATGTCGGCTTCGGTGCAGTGGGTGGCGATCCGCACCGACCGGACGCCGAGTGCGTGGGCCTGACGCAGGTCGTGCAGCGTGCCGATGCCGGGCAGCAGCAACGTGGTCGGCACGGCCCGGCGCGCGACGTCGCACACGGCCTCGATCCACTCCCAGTCGGTGTGGGCGCCGACGCCGTAGTTGATGCTCGAGCCGGACAGCCCGTCGCCGTGTGCGATCTCGATCGCCGAGACGCCGGCGGTGTCCAACGCGGACGCGATCGCCCTGGCCTGCTCGACGGTGTAGCGGTGCCGGACGGCGTGCATGCCGTCCCGCAGGGTCACGTCCTGGATGTACAGCCGGGTCATCGGGCCCTCCCCTCGCCCGCGCGGCGGGCGGCGATGCGTTCGGCGGTGCCCAGTGCCGCCGAGGTCATGATGTCGAGGTTCCCGGCGTACGCGGGCAGGTAGTGGGCGGCGCCTTCGACCTCGAGGAAGACCGACACCTTCACCGGCGCGGCCCCGGACGGGACCAGCGCGCGCAGCGGGTCGTCCGCCGCGACCACGTCGAACTGCACCTTCTGCTTGAGGCGGTAGCCGGGCACGTAGGCCTGCACCCGGCCCACCATCCGCTCGACCGACGCCGTGATCGCCTCGGTGTCGGACTCCGAAACCAGGCAGTACACCGTGTCGCGCATGATCAGCGGTGGCTCGGCGGGGTTCAGCACGATGATGGCCTTGCCGCGCGCCGCGCCGCCCACCCGCTCGATCGCCGCGGCGGTGGTCTCGGTGAACTCGTCGATGTTGGCCCGGGTGCCGGGCCCGGCGGACCGCGACGAGATCGAGGCGACGATCTCGCCGTAGTGCACCGGGGTGACCGCCGCGACCGCCGCCACGATGGGGATGGTGGCCTGGCCGCCACAGGTCACCATGTTGACGTTCGGCGCGTCGAGGTGGGCGTCCAGGTTCACCGGTGGGACGACGTAGGGGCCGACGGCGGCCGGGGTGAGGTCGATGACGGTCCGGCCGAGCGCGCGCAGCACCTTGTCGTGGTAGCGGTGCGCGCCGGCCGAGGTCGCGTCGAAGACGTAGTCGACGTCGGCGAACTCGTCCAGCCGCACGAGCCCGTCGACGCCTTCGTGGGTGGTCGCGACCTTCAGCCGGCGGGCCCGGGCGAGGCCGTCGGAGTCCGGGTCGATCCCGGCCAGCGCGGCGATTTCGAGGGTTTCGGACAGCCGCAGCACCTTGATCATCAGGTCGGTGCCGATGTTGCCCGACCCGATGACGGCGACTTTCGCTTTGCTCACCGGGATTCTCCTTCCGCCGCGAAGCCGACCCGCACCGAACCGAGGCCGAAGATCTCGCTGTGGAAGACGTCGCCCGGGGCAACGGGCACCATCGGTCCGAGGGCGCCGGTCAGCACGACATCGCCCGCCCGCAGCGGATCTCCCCGGCGGGCCAAGGTGGACGCCAGCCACCGCGCGGCGGCGAGCGGGCTGCCGAGGCAGTCGGCACCGCTGCCCTCCGAGGCCACCGAACCGTTGCGGGACAACGTCATCCGCACCGTCCGCAGGTCCACGCGGTCGAGTGGCACCCGGGTGCCGCCCAGCACGAACAGGCCGGACGACGCGTTGTCCGCGACCGTGTCGACGATGGAGATGTCCCAGTCGGCGATCCGGCTGTCCACGATCTCCAGCGCGGCCGCCGCGAAGCCGGTGGCGCGCACGACATCCGCCGCCGTGCAGTCCGGATCCGGCAGGTCGTCGGTCAGCACGAGCGCGACCTCGGCCTCGATCTTCGGCTGCAGCAGCCGGCGGGCGGGCACGGTGCCGCCGTCGGCCACGGTCATGTCGGCGAACAGCGCCCCGAAATCGGGCTGGGCGACACCCAGCTGGCGCTGGACGGCGGGCGACGTCAGGCCGATCTTGCGGCCGGCCAGCCGCCTTCCCGCGGCCAGCGCGCGCTCGGTGTTGAGCCGTTGCACCGCATAGGCGGCTTCGATGTCGCCGAAGGTGAACCGATCGCGGATCGGCGGGCACGGCTTGCCGGTGTCGGCGGCGGTCCGCAGCAGGTCCGCGGCTTCACTGATGGCGGCAGCCACCGGATGGGGCGGGGGCATTGATTACCTCCGAATTCAGGCGCTGAACGGGTCGAGGCAGAAGCCGGACCACGCGTCGGAGTACTCCGAGTCCGCCGCGGGGCTGAGCAGGTGGCGGTAGCGGCCGGCGTGGAACACCAGCGGCTCGCCCGCGGCGTCGGCGAGGTGGCGCACCTCGCCGACGAACAACGTGTGGTCACCGGCGGGGTGGGCGTCGACGATCTCCGCCGCCACCTGCGCCAGCGCCCCGGCCACGAGCGGAACTCCGGCATGCTCGTCGAACCGTGGGTGCAGGTCCGGGTCCGGACGGCCGCTGAAGTGCCGGCTGACGGGTTCCTGGTCCGCGGCGAGGACGCTGACGCCGTAGACGCCGCCGGCCACGAGGAAGTCGTGCATCTTGGCGCGGCGCGCGATGGACACCACGACGAGGGCGGGCTCGAGGGACACCGACATGAAGCCGTTGGCCGTCATGTAGTGGGGTCCCGCCGGGGTCGGCGTGCTGATGATCGTGATGCCGGTGGCGAACCGGCCCATGGCGTCGCGAAACCGCCGTGGGTCGACGTTCGCCGCCGGCGCGGCGGTACTCATGGGTCCTCCTGGGGGTTTCCGGGTGCTCAGCTGGCGACCGCGCCCGCCGTCGCCAGCAGCAGGTCCAGCAGGACCCCCTCGACGTTCGCGGTGACGACGGTGTCGGCCAGCCCGGTGAAGGCGTCGAGCCAGGCACCCGGGTCGACGACGACGACCCGGCCGGCGCCCTTGACCGCCTGGAGCGTGCCGAGGTCGTGGCGGCCGAACCCGAGGTAGACCGCGGGCGCGATGCTGCGGGCGAGCGGCCCGATCTCGAGCTGCGGGGGCATCTCCCCCGCGGCCACCGCGGCCGCCGTCGCGACGAGTGCGATCCCCGGCGTCGAGGCGACGCGCTCGGCGACGCGGCGGGCCCCGGTGCCCAGGCCCGGCCCGAGCCCGATGACCAGCCGCGCCGCGGCGAGCCTCGGGGCGTCCGGCAGCTCGACGCGGCGTTCGACCGCGGTGCACGCACCGTCGCCGGTCGCGGTGCCACCGGCGAACTCGACGTCCGGCTCCCGCTGATCGCGCACGGCTCGCGCCGTGAAGGACCCGGGTCGCAGCGTGCCCATCGACGGGGTGGAGTGCGCGATCACCGGCGCGACCACGTCGGCCGACAGTGCCGGTTTGAGCCACCGCAGGTCAGGATCGTCGGTGTCCGCGTCACGGACCTCCAGGGCGGTGAAGTCCCCGGTCAGGCCGAGCCCGAGCCGCGCGGCGACGCGCGGGGCGTAGTCGCGGCCACGGGCGCTGAACGGCGCGATCACCGCGAACGGCGCGTGCGTGGCGATGGCCGTGCTCAGTGCGTCGGTGACCAGGTCCGTGCGGTAGTCCGCCGGCTCGGTCCCCCGCAGCACCAGCACCCGGTCGGCCCCGTGCGCGTAGAGCACGCGCGGGAGGTCGTGCGGCTGGTCGCACGGCAGCACCGCCACGATCGTGGCCCGCAGCTCGCCGGCGACCGTGCGGGCGCAGGCCAGCGCTTCGAGACTCGTCGGGTGGAGGCCACCGCCGGGCAGCGGCTCGGCGACCGCCCAGATCTCGCGCGCCGGGCCGGCCACGACGACTTCGGCCTCGGGCTCCAGCGGCGCGAAGGCCGCCTCCAGCAGTTCCGCGGTGTCGAACCCGGCCCCGACGTACTCGGCCTTGCGTTCGCGGGCGTCGTGCCGGATCTCGGCCACGAAGGTCGGCGAACCCCGGGTGCCGAAGTCGCGCGGTCCTCCCCCGAGCTCCTCAGCGCCGAGGGTCTCGACGGCCGACGCGTCGGCCGCGGTCACCCACGGCGGTTCGGTACCCCGCCCGACGGAGACCACCGCGGGCAAGGCGACGGTCCAGGTCTCCCGGCCGACGTCGGTCTCGACGTCCGCGGCGAGGACACCGTCGGCGGCCCGCAGGTTCGAGGCCTGGGTCAGCTGCGGGAACCCGGCCAGCTCCGCGACCTGCGGGCCGACCTGCGCGGTGCCGCCGTCCAGCGTCCACCGGCCGGTGAGCACCAGGTCCGGGCGCTCCCGTTCGACGAGCCGGGCGAGCGCGCGGGCCGTCGCCAGGGTGTCGGCGCCGGCGAACCGCCGGTCGAGCAGGTGCACGGCCCGGTCGGCACCCCGGCTCAGCGCGTCGAGCAGGGTCGACGCGGCCGCCGGCGGCCCCATCGTCACGGCCACCACCTCCCAGCCGGTCTCCGCCCGCAGGGTCAGCGCCTGCGCCAGCGCGTGCAGGTCCGGCGGGTTGGTGACGACCTGGTCGTCGTCCCGGCGGATCCGTTTCGTGCGTTCGTCGAAGACGCCCCGGCCCGGCACCGGGACCTGCTTGAGGCAGACAAGGATGCGGCCCGGCGTGCTCACCCCTGCGCTCCGGCGTAGGCGTCGTCCTCGACGTCGTACTCGTCGCCCGGCGCGAGCATCCGGAACTCCTTCTTGCGCGCCCCGCACACCGGGCAGACCCAGTCGTCCGGGATGTCGGCGAACGGCGTGCCGGGCTCGATCCCGCCTTCGGGGTCGCCGAGGCGGGGGTCGTACACGTCCTGGCAGACGTCACAGATCCACAGCGCGGTGTCGGGATCGGCCTGGGTTTCTTCGGTAGCCACCAACGTCTTCATCGACGTCTCCTTTCGAGGTGGAAAGGAGACGGCCCCGGAACTCGGGGTTTCCGAGGCCGTCTCCCCGCTTGGTGCGGCGGGCGGATCAGGGCTCGAGCCCCGCCATGCGCGTCATCCCGCGCACGCCCAGCCCGCCGTCGCTGTGGATGATCGTGCCGGTGACCGCGGGCGCGCGTTCCTTGGCGGCGAGGAACGCGTAGGCCCAGGAGTGGTCGTCCGGCTGGGCGACGACGCCCAGCGGGTTGATCCCCTTGATCAGGCCTTCGATGTCCGGGACGTCCTTCAGCGACTGACCTTCGTTCGCCAGCGCGGGAATCCCCCGCAGGTCCGTGATCGTGCCGCCGGGGGCCACGCCGTTGACCCGCACGTGCGGCGAGAGCTCGTACGCGAGCTCGGTCACCAGACCGCGGACGGCGAACTTCGACGCCACGTAGAGCGGACCACCGCCGCCGGGGTAGAACCCGGCGTTGGAGATGGTGAGGATGATCTGGCCGCGGTTCTCGATCAGCTGGTCCAGCGCCGCTTTCACGGTCAGCAGGTTGCTCTTCACGTTGACGGCGAAGAGCTGGTCGAACGCCTCGCTGATCTTGTCCCGCGGCAGCTGCGGGATCTCGGTGAAGTAGTCGAACACCCCGACCGCGCAGACCAGGGTGGTCAGCGACCCGAACGCTTTCGTCACGTCCGCGACGGCACGTTCGTTGTCCCACAGGGAAGTCGCGTCGCCCTGCGTCACGACCACGGCGTCCGACGGCAGTTTCTCCCGCAGGTCCTGCGCCTTCTCGGGCGAGATCTCGAGGATGCCGACCTTCGCGCCCTCTCGCACGTAGAGATCGACCACGGCCCGGCCGATCCCCGATCCCCCGCCGGTGACGAGGGCGACCTTCCCGTCCAGGAAACCCATGGGAATCAGTCCTTTCCGAGCAGAGCCGACAGCGGGCGCGCGTTGAGCTCCGTGCCGGGGCCGTACGGGGTGTCGAGCAGCTTCGAAAACGTTTCGGGCGGCTGCCAGGTGAGACTTTCCAGCTGCAGCGGGTCGAGCAGGGTCTGGAACCCGAGCCGGGGCGAGCTGACCAGGAGGCGCTCGCGCTGGCCGGTGCTGGTGTAGCTGACCTGGATCACCGTGAACTCGTTGGCGATCTGGATGATCGGGTCCTGGCCCTCGTTGTGGATGATGGTCACCGAACTGCCTCCGTCACATGATCAGGGCGAGGTTGTGCGTCATGACGGTGGTCTGGTCGAGCACGACCACCCGCTTGGCGAGCCGGTAGCCGCCGGCCACCCGGCGGAGCACGTCGTGGCGCTCGCCGGAGAGGATGTCGAACGTCGCGACGTCACCGCGGGTGCGGTACAGCAGCAGGTTCGACTTGACGGCCAGCTCGTCCTCCGCCTCGCCGGCGGCGACCCGGACGTTGGTCACGAAGTGCCGGGACCGCGACGGCGGGTCCTCCGCCCACGCGTACTCGGTTTCCAGGCGCAGGACGCGCATCTCCATCGAGTCCCAGTCATCGTCCATCAGGGTCATCCCCTCGACGATGTCCGTGTCGGCCTCGCGTTCGCGCGTCACTCGCAGCGGCACGATGTACGACAGGTCCTCGGCCACCAGTTCCAGCCACTCGCGGTACTTGCCGGTGTCGAGCAGTTCGGCCTCGCCGAAGAGCCACTCGCCGACTTCACGGACCGTGGCGTCGGTGATTTCCGTTGCTGTGGTCATGGTTGCTACGCCTCCGCCCGCGTGAGCGCTTCGGCCGCGGCGTCGGAGACCTTGCCGTTCCCGGTGTGCGCGACCGGATCCTTGACCATCAGCTGCATCCAGTACTCCATGAAGTTGCGCTGGTTGGCTTCGGCGTAGTCCATCGGGAACGCTTTGCCGGGGCCGGGCCAGTCGGGGTCGGGCTCGTAGACGCCGCGGCCCATCTGGTAGTTGAGCTCCATGGTCTTGGCGTACTGGGCGCCCAGCACGCGGGTGATGCTGCGCCAGTTCTCGGCGTCGTCCTGCTCGAAGGCCCCGGAGATACCGAACGTGCGCACGTAGGCCTGGTAGCTCTCCTCCTTGTACCAGTCCGGCGCTTCCTTCTCGACCAGGAAGAAGGACATGATCTCCATCTTGTCCGGGCCGATCGGGTGCCACAGCCGCAGCGTCAGGAACGACGTCGGCGGCGAGACGTGGTCCTTCGACATCAGGAAGTTGCCGATGGACAGGTTCGGGAACACGGTGCCGTGGATGAACGCGACCGGCCGGAACACCTCGACCTGCTCCGGCGAAAGCCGGCGCTGCAGCTGCTCGACGATGTTCTCCGGCATACCCAGGAACTCGGGCAGCGGGATCCCCGGCGGCGGGCCGATGATGCCGAGGCCGTGGCCGTGCTCGGTGTGCACGTGCTCGCCGTAGAGCGCGAACTTCGGGTCCGGCGGGGCGAGCCCGAGCTCCACCATGGACCGGTGCGTCATCATCGTGTGGTAGGCGTCGCCGATGAAGTTGTCGGCACCGAGCTTCCAGTTCGCGTCGACGATCCACCGCTGGGGGGCGCCGACGACCTGCAGGCCGGCGTCACTGCGGTCCAGCACGATGTCGAGGTAGAACTTCATGTCCCCCAGGTACTCGTCGAGGGAGGGGGCGTCCGGGTCGAGGCAGCCGAAGACCAACCCCTTGTAGGTGTCCAGTTTCGGGACCGGCTTGAGCTGCCACAGCGACTTGTCCAGCTTGTTGCCGTACGCCTCGCGTCCGGCCGGCACGCCGACGAGGCTGCCTTTGTTGTTGTAGGTCCAGCCGTGGTACGGGCAGCGGAAATGGGACGCGTTCCCCATTTCGGCGCGGCACACCTGCATGCCGCGGTGGCGGCAGCTGTTCAGGTGGCCGCGGACTTCACCGTCTTCGTCCCGGCAGACGATGAATTGATCTTCCGAGATGTACCGGACGACGTAGTCGCCGCGCTCCGGGATTTCGCTTTCGTGGGCGAGGAAAACCCAGGAGCGGCCGAACACGCGCTCACGCTCGGCGTCGTGCATCTCCGGGTCGTTGATGATCGCGGCCGGAACGGTCCAGTCCGCCTCTACGTCACGCAAACCCTTCTCGAGGATCTGCCGGAGTTCGTCCCTCAACATGTGACCGCCTTGGCGTCAGACATCTTTGTCTCCTCCGAAGAATCGCGAGCCCGTAATGGTCAGGGCCGCGGCAACAGCTTGACTGGCTTTCTAAGATACTAGTATCTTCAGCCTCGTTGTCAAACCCCAGTTGTCCGCCGCGGAGGCGAACCGAAGGAGAGCGCACCATGGGAACACCCGTCCTGTCGCCGGAGTGGATGAAGTCCTACGCCGAGCTCTGGAACACCACGGACGCGACGCGCGAGGGCCTGAGCAAGCTGAGCATGGTGGTCGAGTACCGGCTCGCCGAAGACGAGAGCCGCGCGGGCCAGATCGAGGTCACGGCCGGCGAAGTCGTGCGTGCCGGAGCGCCGGCCGAAGGCGTGAAGCCGGACTTCCTGCTGACCGCGAAGGTCGAGACCTGGCAGCGGCTCGGCGCGGGCGAGCTGCCCGCCGCCAAGGCGATGGTCACCCGGAAGGTCAAGTTCCGCGGGTCCATGTCGGTGGCGCTGGCCAACCTGCCCGGCCTCGAAGCTGCGATGAAGATGTTCGGCCAGATCGACGACACCGACTGGTCGCTGGGCTGACCGACGTCGTGGGCGGCGGCCCCGGACAGCCGGGGCCGCTGCTCCACCCGGCGCAATGACCCCCGGATTCCCGGTTCGGCGCACCCCGGCCCGCCATTGACACGCTAGAATCTCGGCGTGATCGACAGTAAGCCAGCACCGACCTTCTCGCACCGAAGGGCCGGATAGTCCATGCCCATGATCGCGTCAGTCACCAAAACAGACCAGATCTACCAAGCGCTCCTCGCCCAGCTGCTCGAGGGGCGCCACCAGTTCGGCGAAATCCTCAGCACCTACGACCTCGCGACGGAGTTCGGCGTGAGCCGCAGGCCGGTGATGGACGCGGTGATGCGGCTGGCCTCGGCCGGGTTCATCTCGGTCATCCCGCAGGTCGGCTGCCAGGTGGCGGTCCCGGACGAACGCAAGGTGCGCGACCACTTCGCCGTGGCGGGCATCCTCGAGGGAGCGGGCGCCCGGCTCGCGGCGCTCACCGCCACCGACGCGCAGCTGGCCGAGATCGACGACATGCTGGTGCGGGGCACCGGCCCGGCCAAGCGGGACGACGCACTCGCCTTCGCCGGGGCCAACCGGGACTTCCACTCCGCCGTCCTGGCGGCCGGCGGCAACCAGCGGTTGACCGAGCTGGCCACGGACACCTGGGACCTCAACGACTTCTACCTCCAGAAGAACCGGTTGAGCACGGACCTGGCGCAGGCGCAGAGCGAGCACACCGAGATCGCCGAGGCGATCGAGAGCCGGGACGCGGAGCGGGCCGGCAAGCTCATGGAGGAGCACGTTTCACGATTCTGGAAGTTCGTGGAAGTGTAGCCGCATTCACCTGAACGGGTGTCATGCCGCCGGCCATGACACCCGTTTTTCTTTTCCTTCATCGAGCAGTAGCAGCTTCACCGCAAACACGGCTTGCTCCTGAGATTCTAGTATGCCAACATGGGAGAACGTCGCGACAGGAAGGAACGCTGTGGAGCAGCACGTAAGCATCTGGGGCGATTTGACGGGCGTCGAGTTGCGCCAGCGGACCGTGGACGCGGCCGGCATCGCCACCCGGGTGGTGGAAGCGGGCACCGGTCCGGCACTGGTCATGGTGCACGGGACGGGCGGGCACCTGGAGGCGTATTCCCGCAACATCCGCGACCTGGCGAAAGAATTCCGGATCGTCGTCTACGACATGGCGGGGCACGGGCATTCGGCCAAGCCCGACCGGCCTTACACCATCGATTACCTGAGCAACCACCTGATCGCGGTCCTGGACGCGCTGGGCATCGAAAAAGCCCACCTCTCCGGTGAGTCGCTCGGTGGCTGGGTGGCGGCCTGGGCCGCGGCGCACCACCCCGGCCGGGTCGACCGGCTGGTGCTCAACACCCCGGGCAACATCACGAACAAGCCGGAGGTGATGGCCGGGCTCAAGGAATCGAGCATGAAGGCGGTCCGCGAAGCGAGCCGGCAGAGCGTGCGCACCCGGGTCGAGTGGCTCTTCCACGACAAGAGCCTCGTCACCGACGAACTCGTCGACCTGCGGCTGCGGATCTACACCCAGCCGGGGTTCGAGACCGCGATGCGCAACATCCTCGCGGTGCAGGACTGGGAACACCGGCGGCCGTACGTCTGGTCGTCGCAGTGGTGCGGCCGCATCGTCTCGCCGACCCTGCTGCTGTGGACCGACCACGACCCGACGGCTTCGGTCGAAGAAGCCGCGCTGCTGGAAGAGCTGATCCCCGGGAGCCGCCTCGAGGTCATCGAGGGCGCGGGCCACTGGCCGCAGTGGGAGAAGCCGGACCAGTTCAACGAGACCCACATCAGGTTCTTGAAAGGAAAGTGATGACCGCACGAAACGGCGCCGCGTACCTCGACCGGCTGCGCACCCACAGCCCGGAGCTGTGGGTCGGGGCCGAGAAGATCACCGACGTGGCCGGGCACAAGGCGACGTCCGGCGCCGCGGCCGAAATCGCCCGCCTCTACGACTTGCAGTCCAAGAACGACAGTATGCTCTTCTCGCCCGAAGACGGCGGCGGCAAGGCAGGCGTGCAGTTCCTGATGCCCCGCACGGCCGAAGACCTCGAGCTCCGCCGCGTCATGCACAAGCAGTGGGCGGACTCGAGCCTCGGCATGATGGGGCGCAGCACGGACTTCGTCAGCGCGATGCTGGTGGCGTGGAACGCCAACGCCGAGTTCTTCGGCGAAGGAGCCGACCGGGTGCGCGCGTACTACAAGTACGTGCGGGACAACGACCTCTTCCTGTCCCACGCGCTGGCGGACCCGCCGGTCGACCGGTCGAAGCCGCCGTCGCAGCAGCCCGACCCCTACACCTACCTCGGCGTGAAGCGCGAAACCCCGGACGGCATCATCGTGAGCGGGGCGAAGATGCTGGCCACGGCCGCGCCCTACTCCGACGAGATCCTCGTCTGGCCCTTCTCGCTCCGCAAGTACGCGGCCGACGAAAAGCCTTACGCCATCGCGTTCGCCATCCCGGCCGACGCCCCGGGGGTCCGGCTGATCTGCCGCGAACCGTTCGGCGGCGGGAACGGCTTCGACCACCCGCTCTCCAGCCGGTTCGACGAGATGGACGCCGTGGTCGTGTTCGACGACGTGCTCGTCCCCTGGGAGCGGGTCTTCATCAACCAGGACTTCGAGCGGGTCAACAACATCTGGGCGATCAACTCCAACGCCTTCACCGGCGTCCAGACCTCGGTCCGGCTGCTGGCGAAGCTCCAGTTCGTCGCGGGCATCGCCAAGCGGGCGACCGAGATCGTCAAGACCGACCAGTTCCCCCAGGTCCGCGACGCGCTCGGGGAGATCACCACCTACATCGAGCTGACCCGGGCCGCCGTCCTCGCCGCGGAAGCCGGCGCGCAACCCAACGACGACGGCATCCTGTTCCCCGACGTCCGGCCGCTGTACGCGGTGCGCAACTCCGCGAACCGCTGGTACCCGCGCGTCCGCGAGATCCTGCAGCAGATCCTCGCCGGCGGCCTGCTCTACCAGCCGGCCGACGTGAGCGCGTTCGACTCGCCGATCGCCGCGGACATCGCCCGGTTCTACCGCGGTCCCGACACGAACAGCCTGGACCGCATCGCGATCTACAAGATCGCCGCCGATCTCGCGGTCTCCGCCTTCGGCGGCCGCCACGAGCTCTACGAGCGGTTCTACGCGGGCGATCCCCTGTTCCTCCGCATCAACACCCAGTTCGCCCAGTACGACTGGACCGAGCCGCTGGGCCTGATCGACGGGCTGCTGGCCACCTCGATCAAGGAGTCCGGCCTGCTGCCCGGCGGTACCGGGGAGGGTGCGGCGGCATGACGGTGCACGGGCGGCGGGCGCTGGTGACCGCCGGGTCGAGCGGGCTCGGCATGGCGATCGCGACGGCGCTGCGCGCGGACGGCGCCGAGGTGTTCATCACCGGAACCGGACCGCACACCGGCGAGGTCGCCCGAAAGATCGGGGCGGCGGGCTGGGCGGTCGCGGACTTCACCCGGCCCGGCGCCGCGGCCGCGGCGGCCGACGCCGCGCGCGAAACGCTCGGGGACATCGACATCCTGGTGTCCAACACCGGCGGCACCCGCGCGGCGAAGGCGACCGAACTCTCGGCGGACGACTGGGATTCGGCCTACCGGCTCGTCCTGGACAGTGCGCTTGCGCTGACCAACGCGGTGCTGCCGGAGATGACCGCGGGCGGGTGGGGACGGCTGATCTACGTCACCTCGGTCGGCGTCGTGAAACCGTTGCCGCTGCTGCACCTGTCCAACGTGATGCGGGCCGGGGTGGCGGCACTGGCGCGGTCGCTGGCCGCCGAGGTGGCGCCGCACGGCGTCACCACGCACGTCATCGCCCCCGCGCACATCGACACGCCGCGGCGACGGTCGCTCGCCGCGGCGCGCGCGGCCGCCGCCGGTGTCCCGACCGAAGAACTGGAACGACGGCAGCTCGCGACCGAGCTGCCCGTCGGCCGGTGGGGCCGTCCCGAGGAGATCGCCGACCTGGTGACCCACCTCTGCTCGGAGTTCGCCGGCTTCCAGACCGGGCAGACCCACGTCGTCGACGGCGGGATGACCTCGACCTAGCGGGAGAACCATGACGAATTTCGAGCAGTGGATGCACAAGCTCCACGAAATGAAGGACTACGACCCGGAGCGGTCGCTGCCGGAGCACCTGGTCACCCGCTCGGCGAGTGCCCGGTGGCTCGAGGAGGACGTGACCGGCAACCCCAGCCGGGTCGGCGTGCTGGCCGACGTCCCGGCGAAGGCGATGGAGTTCTACCTCCAGGAGATCCCCGCCGGCACGGCCACCGACCTCCAGCGCCACCTGCACGAGTCCGTGCACTGCGTGCTCGAGGGCAGCGGCTACTCCGAAATCGGGCCGGAAACCCTGCGGTGGGCGGCCGGGGACTTCGTCTACACCCCGCCGTGGGTCTGGCACCGGCACTACAACGACGGCACCGGACGCGTCCGCATGATCCTCGTCGAGAACTCGCGACAGCTCGACGCCCTCGGCATCAACCGGCGGGAAAGCGCCGGGAACATCCCCTACGACAAGATGGACAGGAGCTGACCCACCGATGGGTATTTCTCAGGTGGCCCACGCCGAACTCGCCGTGGCCGATCTCGACGAGGCGATCGGCTTCCACACCGACGTGCTGGGCATGCGGGAGCTCGGCCGCGCCGACGGCGCCGTGCGGCTCTCCGTCGGCATCGACGGCGGCTGCGACCTCGTGCTGACCGCCGGCGGGACCGGCGTCCGGAAGTTCGCCCTGCGGGTCGACGACGTCGACGACCTCGACCACTACGGGAAACGGCTGGCCGAGGCCGGTGTGGTGACCGAGACCCGCACCGACGAACACCCCGGCGTGGTCCGGTCCCTGCAGTTCGCGGCGCCCTCCGGGCACGTCATGGAGCTCGCGGTGCTCTCGGCCGGGCCGCAGTACATCCACCCCGCCAAGGCCCCCGCCCGCGGCGGGATCCGTGCCCTGGACTTCGACCACATCACCGTGCAGGCGCAGGACCCCAAGCCGCTGGTCGACTTCCTGGTCGGGCTGCTGGACTTCCAGGTGTCCGACATCTTCGCCCCGGCCCCCGGGGTGATCGGCGCGGCCTGGTGCCGGGCCAGCACGCTGCACCACGACATCGCGATCATCTCCACCCCGGAGGCCGGGAAGTCGCTGCACCACTACGCGCTCGGGATGGAGTCGTTCGACCACCTCAAGCTGGCCGCCGACGAGCTCGGCCGGCACGGCGTGCCGATCGAGGTCGGGCCGGGACGCCACGGCGTGGGCGGCAACGTCTACACCTACTTCTGGGCCGCGGGCAACCGCTACGAGCTCTCTGCCGAGATGCCGCGGGTCCGGCGCAACGACCCGGTGGTGTGGGACGACTTCCCGAAGGCGTTCAGCCCGTGGGGCCTGCAGCCGCCGGAGTCGTTCGGCCACGCTTCCTGACCTCCCCCGAACCGGTCCGCCCGGCGGGGCAGCGCAGCCCCCCACCTGCCCCGCCGGGCGGGCCACCCATTCCCCTGTGAACCCCGAGGAGACCCGTGGTGCAGAAGTTCGGTGTCGACGACCTGCGCGGCGTCATCGCCGTCACTCCCACCCCGGCTTTGCCCGGCGCGGCCGCACTCACCGCGCGCGACACCGTGGACCTCGGCGAATCAGATCGCATGATCCGCGCGCTCGTCGCCGACGGCGTGGACGGGATCATCACCAACGGCACGCTCGGCGAGATGGCGACCCTCACGCTGGCCGAATGGCAGGCGTTCGCCGCGTGCGTCGCCGACGCGGTCGCGGACACCGCCCCGGACCTCCCGCTGTTCGTCGGCGCCACCGCCCCCAACACGCGGGACACGGTCGACCGGATCCGCTTCCTGCGGGACCTCGGCGTGCGCGGCGTCATCCTCGGCCGTCCGATGTGGAGCGAGCTCGGCGCGGACACGCTGCTCGCGTTCTACCGCGGTGTCGCCGGCCTGTTCCCGGACATGGCGATCGTCCTCTACGACAACCCCGAGGCGTTCAAGGGCCCGATCCCGTCGGCCGCCTACGCCGCGCTGGCCGAGGTCCCCCAGATCATCGGCGCGAAGTACATCGCGATCACGCCGAAGTTCACCGCTGACATCGCGGCGGTCGGCGGCCGGCTCCGGTTGCTGCCGCTGGAAAGCGACTGGCTCGCGGCGCACACGCTGTACCCGGAAACCGCGCTCGGCTGCTGGAGCAGCAGCGCCCTGTGCGGTCCGGAGCCCGTGCTCGCGCTGCGCGACGCGATCCGGGCCGGGGACGTCGACACGGCGCGGCACCTCACCCGGCGCATCGAGTGGACGTACGAACCGTTCCTCGCCCGGACGAACTTCCCCGAGTTCTCCAAGTACAACATCACCCTCGAGAAGCTCCGCTTCGACGAAGCCGGCTACGTCACCGCCGGCCCCGCCCGCCCGCCGTACCACGTCGTTCCCGGCCCTTACGCCGAAGGCGCGCGCGAAAACGGGCGGCGCTGGCGCGGGCTCGTCGGCGAAGTCCGTGGCCAAGGCTCCTGAGACCCGCCCGGCACCGTGCTTGTGTGTGGCACGGCCGGGCTCGCGGGAAACTGATGGCGCCGCCCCCACCAGCCGGGGCGGCGCCATCAGTCGTCACCGGAGCTCAGTGCCCGCCGAGCGGGCCGAGGAGCCCACCCACCACCTGGCCCGCGGTCGCGACGACGCCGTCCAGCGGCGCGGGCACGCTGATCGGCAACCCGGCGATCGGTGCAGGTGCAGGTGCCGGCGCGGGTGCCGGTCGCGCGGGTGGGCCGGCCGGCGCGGGGGCCGGCTTTTCCGGTGCGGGCGCGGGCGGTACGGCACCCGTGGCCGGCGGGCGCGGCGCCGCCGGATGGGCGGGAACGGACGCCACGCTTTCGTCGTAGGTCGGATCTTCGCCGGCGTATCCGGGTTCGTCCGGCACGGCGAACGAACCCGAGGAATAGGTTCGCGTCCACGCCATTACCTTGTTCAGGTAATCCTCGGAGTTGTTGTAACTGAGAATGGCGCTCCGCAGTCCGGCGCCGGTGTTGAGATCGCGATCGGCGGCGCAGAGATACCGGCCGGCCGACTCGGTGGAATCGTAGACGTTCTGCACGTCCGCCTGGCCGTCACCGGATCCGTCCGCACCCCATTTCCGCCAGGTCGAGGGGATGAACTGCATCGGGCCGGCGGCCCGTGCCCACTGCCCGCTCCCCGCGTCGACCATCCGGGCGAAGCCCGGCGAACCGTCCAAGGCGGGACCGTAGACCGGCCGGACCATCGTTCCCCGCGCGTCCACGTCGCCGTGGCGGGCGTGGTTCGACTCGATCTTGCCGATCCCCGCGAGCAGCGCCCACGTCAGGTGACACCCCGGGTTCGCGCGGCCGAGCGAGGCCTCGGCGCGGTGGTAGGCGTCGAGCACCGTGGCCGGAATGCCCGTGCTCGCACCGGATCCGCCGGCGGCGCCGAGCCGGTAGCCGGCCGGGACCGCCAGCGGCGGCAGCACCGGCACGCTGGGCAGCGTCGCGGGGAGCTCCACCCCCGGCACGGCCGGTTTCCCCGGCGCCGGCGACCTGGTCGCGGCCTTCGCGGCGGCCGCGGGAAAGGGCCGCCCGTCGGCCACGGGTTCGACCAGCAGCACCCCGCCACCGACCACGAGCGCACTCGTGAGGGCGACCGCGGTGCGGGTCCGGTGCCGTTTCCCCCTCCTCCTGCGCGCTGCGCGGTGACTGCCTTCGCTGCGATTGCCGATCGGCACTGTCATGCCAGGTCCCTTTCCGTCGCGTCATCGAAACCGAGGACTGGTATGCTAAGATTCTAGCATGTTTCTTACCGAATGAACGCTCGCAAAGAAAGGGTGGTGGGTCGATGCCCGTTGCCGTGTGCGCCCTGTCCCATTCGCCGCTGATCGGTTTCAACCACCCGGCGAAAGCCGTCGAAGAGCGGGTCGAGAAGGCTTTCGACCACGCCCGGCGCTTCATCGCCGGATTCGACCCCGACCTCGTGGTGCTCTTCGCGCCGGACCACTACAACGGTTTCTTCTACGACATGATGCCGCCGTTCTGCATCGGGACGCGGGCCACCGCGCTCGGGGACTACGACACCCCGGCCGGCGAGCTCTCGGTGGCCAAGTCCGCGCGCACGCTCGCCAAGGACGTGCTGGCGGCCGGGATCGACGTCGCGGTGTCCGAACGGATGTACGTCGACCACGGGTTCTCCCAGCCGCTGCAGCTCCTGTTCGGCGGGCTCGACCGCGTTCCCGTCGTCCCCGTCTTCATCAACTCGGTCGCCGCGCCGCTCTGTCCCGTCGGCCGCGTCCGGCAGCTCGGCACGGCGATCGGCCACGCGAGCGCCCACCTCGACGAGCAGCGCGTGCTGTTCCTCGGCTCCGGCGGGCTCTCGCACGACCCGCCGGTGCCCCAGCTGGAAAACGCGACCGAGGAGGTCGCCGCGCGGCTGATCGACGGACGCAACCCGACGCCCGAAGAGCGTGCCCGGCGGCAGGCCCGCGTGATCGCGTCCGGCCTCGACCTGGCCGCGGGCACGTCGTCGATGCGGCCGATCAACCCGGAGTGGGACCAGCAGTTCCTCGATGTGGTTTCGGCGGGCGAACTCCGGCTCGTCGACGGCTGGAGCACCGAGTGGTTCGCCGAGCAGGCCGGCCACTCCTCGCACGAGGTGCGGACCTGGATCGCCGCGTACGCCGCGATGGCGGCCCGCGGGAAGTACGTGATGAACTACCGGTTCTACGAGCCGGTGCTCGAGTGGGTGGCGGGTTTCGCCGTCACCACCGCCGTTTCCGCCGACGCCTGATCCTCCGGGCGCGGCGCCGGACCTCCTCCGACGAGCGGGTCCGGCGCCGCGCGTTCCCGCCCGGCTTGAGAGGAAACCATGAAGTCAACACTGACTCCGCCCCGGAACGGCCGCGGGCACCCCGTTCCCCACGCCGTCCTGCGCGACGTCCGAGCCGTCACCACCCGGGCCCGCTCCCTGCTCGGCGACGACCCGGACCCGGACGTGCCCGACGAGTTCCCGGCCGCGGAAGCGGCGCTGGCCGAGCTCGCCGAGCGGGTCGGGGAACTCGCCACCGCCGGACACGCCGGCGCGGTCCTCGACCTGTTCATCGAGGTCTCCGACGTCCGCGAACGGCTGCGCCAGGCCCAGCTCGACCTCCGGATGCGCGTCCACGCCCAGGTCCAGGAGGCGCTGACCCGGCTGCAGGACGCCCGCTCGGTGGCCCGCCTCGCCGAGTGTGTGCCGGACGCGGTGTGCCGGCTCGGTTTCGACCGCGCGCTGTTCTCGGAGATCCGGGAGTCGGTGTGGGTGCCCCAGTCGTGCACCGTCGTGGGCGATCCCGCCTGGGCGGCGGAGATCCTGCGGATCGGGCGGGCGGAGTCCCCGGTCCTGGACCGCACGGTCGTCGAGACGGAGGCCGTCCGCAGGCGGCGCGCATTGCTCGTCACGGACGCGCAGCGCGAAGCTCGCGGGCTCCCCTGCCTGGTCGAGGCCGCCCGGCTGGAGTCCTATGTGGTCGCTCCCGTGGTCGGCGACGACGGCGTGCTCGGGTTGGTGCACGCGGACCGGCACGTCCAGGGGCGTCAGGTCGACGAGTTCGACCGCGAGGTGTTCGGCACGTTCGCCCAGGGGCTGGGCATCGCGTTCCGGCGGACGGTGCTGGTCGAGCGCCTGCACTCGCTGCGGACCGAGGTCGGCCGGTTCACGATGAACCTCGCCGACGCCATGGACCGTATCCTGAGCACCGGCCACCCGGCGGCCCCGGTCATCGGCGATCCGGTCGTTCCCCCGCCCGGCCCGGTGCCGGCCCGGTCCTTCGTGGAGTCGGCGTTGACTCCGCGGCAGCTGGAGGTCCTGCGCCTCATGGGCGACGGCCGGACCAACGCCGCGATCGCGACCCGGCTGACGATTTCCGAGGACACGGCCAAGTCGCACGTCAAGCAGATCCTGCGCAAGCTCGGCGCCGCGAACCGCGCGGAAGCGGTCTCGCTGTTCCTGCGGACCCAGCAGGGCCGGGGCGTCGCGGAGTCCGCCTGACCGTCACCGGAACTCGGTGTTCCTGCAGGGCCGCAGCATGCCGGAGTCTGCCTGGCCCTCACCGGAAACTCGCGGTTCCCGCGGACCCAGCAGGCCGCAGCATCCCCGAGCCCGCCCAACCCCCACCAGAACTCGCTGTCCCCGCGCCCAGCAGAGCCGCAGCATCCCCGAGCCCCACCAGGAACACGGCCGGGTAACCCGCGAGCCCGCCCGACCCTCACCAAAAGCTCCACACCGCCGCGAGCACGAACACCACGCCCACGACCTGGAGCGCGTGTCCGCTCCCCCGCAGCTTCCCGATGCGCCGCCGGCGCTCGGCTTCCGGCAGGGCCGGGCTGACCCGCCCGGCCGCCGCGCGGGCGCCCCACCGGCCGACCGCCACCAGCGCGGCGCCCGCCACCGCGAGCGCCGCGAAGTCCGCGATCACCGCGACGGCTGGGGTTGCCCGGGCACCTGGCCCGGCACCGGCGACCACCCCGGCGCCTGCTGCGGCGGCGCGGCCGGGTCGGCCGGGCGGTAGGCGTCGGCGTACCGGACGTTCGCGCTCGTGAGCTGCGCCCCGAGCCACCCGCGCCACGTCGACAGCGCCTTCTCCAGGGTCAGCTGCTGCTTGAGCTGGTCCTTGACCTGGTCGAAGACCGCCGGCTGCGGGGGCAGGACCTGGCGGACCCGGCCGACGTTCCAGCCGTGCGCGGTCTGCACCGGACCGAACAGCCCGCCGACGGGAGCCGCGAAGGCCGCCTTGGCGTAGCCGTCCTCGAGCTGGGCCGCGGTCACCTGGCCGAGGTCGCCGCCTTTGTCCCGCGTCGCGCCGTCCAGGCTCCGTTGGGCCACCGCGGTTTCGAACGGGGTCCCGGCCTGGAGGTCGGCGAGCACCCGGTCGGCGTCCTCTTTGGTCTTGACGACGATGTTGGTGAGCTGGCGCCGTTCCGGCGTGTCCAGCTGCGCCTTCCGCTTGGCGAACGCGTCCGCGACCTCGGCGTCGCCGACCGCGCTTCCCGCGGTGACCGAGTCGAACAGCTGCGAGACCGCGAGCTGGCGCTTGATCTCGTCCAGCACCGCGTCCTCGGACGTGCCGGTGGTGCCGAGCGCCTGGACGAACTTGCTCCGGGCGTCCGGTCCTTCGCCGATCTGCTGGGAGATGAACCGCGTCAGCACGTCCCGGGCCGCCTTGTCGGCGACGACGATGCCGCGGTCGCGCGCCGCCTGGTCGAGCAGCATCCCGACGGCGACCGCCTTCGCGGTGTCCCGGCGGAACGCGTCGGACTTGGCGGTGTCCTGCTGGTCCGGCGGCTGCACGCCGTAGAGCGCCTTCAACGTCTGGATCCGCTCCTGCAGCTGCGCGACGGTCTCGACCTGGCCGCCGTAGGCGAAGGCGGCGTCGCCGGGCAGGTCGTCGGCGCGCGCCGACCACCACGCCAGTCCGGTCCCGCCGAGCAGCACGACGAGGACGAGCAAGGTGACGATCCGCCCACGGCGGCTGCGGGGCAGCCGGACCTTGCCGGGCAGTGCGGTGATCTTCATCAGGGAACTCCTACGAGTGCTTCGGGCGCCGGGCTGGGTTCCGGAGCGGGGGCGGGGCGGGCCGGCGCGAGCCAGACGACGAGCCGGGCGGCGGCCATCGACAGCACGACGGCCGCGGCGAGCAGCAGGCCGAACTGCCGGATGGCGTCCAGGCGCGAAAGAGCCAGTGCGAGGTAGCCGACGGTCGACACCGCGCCGACCAGCAGCACGGATCTGCGCAACGCGTGATCGCGACGGCGGCCGGCTTCCGCCAGCAGCACCGCGAACTCGCAGCCGACGGCGGCGATGAGGGATCCGAGCGCCATGGTGATCGGCGTCAGGGAAATCCCGGCCAGCCACACCGCGAGCAGGCCCGTCCCGGTCGCCACGAGGGCGGTGGCGACCGCGCGGAGCGCGTCCTTCCGCCGGGCGAGCACGACCGTGAGCACGAGCCCGGCCACGGCGATGCCGACGCCGTTGGTCCAGAACCGGTTGTCCGAAACGAGTTCGTACCCGCGGGCCGCGACGATCGGCAGCCCGGTCAGCTCGGCGCGGTAGCCGGGCGGCGCCGGGGGAAGCCGGCTCAGCAGGTCGTCACGCAGGCCGACCAGGCTCTCGACGTCGTCCAGCCGCACGCCGAACGAGAGCACGGACTCCTGCCCGTCCGCGCGCAGGACCGACCCGGTCAGGTAGGGCGGCAGCAGGCGCACGGCCGCGGTGATTTCGTCCTTCGTGGGCGCGGAACCGAGGAAGTTCAGCAACGTCGGGAGCGACACGACCGGACGGAGCCGGTCACCGTGCCGGGAGACGGTGACGTCCTGGGCTTGCCGCGACCACGCCAGCGCCTGCGGAGACGTGACGTCCGGGCCGTGCAGGACGACGTCGACCTCGCCGGAGGAGCCGATGACCTGCTCGACGTGCTTCGCGTCGTCGAACGCGGGCAGGCCGTGCACGAAGCTTTCGATGTCGCTCTGCAGGGAAAGCTGCGGCAGCGTCGCCCAGCCGCCGGCCGCCAACGCCGCCACGGCGAATCCGACGCCCAGGCGCATCGGCAGGCTCGCCTTGTGTCCACTGTAGACCTTCACGGGCGCGGGCTCCGCCACGGCCGGGCGGAACAGCAGGCCGACGGCGAAGGCGACCAGCACCCCGATCCCGAGCGCGATCCCGAGGTCCCGCACGAACGGCAGCGGCGCGAAGGCCAGCGCGCCGAACGCGGCCGCGGTGGCGGCGGCGACCGCGAACACGACCCGCCGGTCCGCCCGGCGTGCCAGGTAGGTCGGGAAGTCGCTGCCGACGCCGAGCAGCACCGGCAGGAAGGCCACCACCCCGAGAGACAGCGGCCGGCCGAGCCAGCCGAACAGGGCAACCGTCACCGCGGTGGCCACCAGCGAACCCGCCAGCGGCAGCAGCCGGTGCCGGCGGCGGTGCCACGGCACCAGCAGGAAGCACAGGGCCACCGCGACCAACGCCGCGCCGCCGAGCAGCGGAAGCTCCGCGCGAACCTCGTCGGCGAGGGCACCCGCGATCGCCGGGACGCCGGACACCGTCACCTTCGCCCCGTCGACGGCCGCCGCGCCGACCGCGTCCCGCACGCCCCGGACGAGCCGCTCGGTCGCGGACTGGTCGAGGTTCTGCCGCGGCCGGACCAGGATCGCGACCGCGTTCGCCGACGGCACGACGAAGTGCCACTGCGGCCGGGGACTTCCGTCCGCGCCGAAGACGACCGCGGTGACGAACGCCTGGTTCTTCAGCGTCGGCAGGCCCGCGGGCAGGGCCTGGACGAGCAGCTTGCCGTACCGCTGGTCGAACGCGGCCACCGCGGCGTCGGCGGCCTGGCCGGCCGCCCGGTCGGACGCGCCCCGCTGCTTGGCCTGCGCCTGGGCCTGCGCGCGCAGGCGGTCACGGCGGCCGGAGAGCTCGGCCATCAGGTCCTGGGCCCGGCCGGCGGCCTGGTTCAGCACGGTCCCCGGCCCGTAGACGGCGGCGACGTCGGGCAGCTTCGCGAACTCGCCCTCCAGCTTGACCAGCGACGGCAGGTGCGGCTGGTCGAGCAGCAGCCCGGGTCGCGGCGATTCGAGCAGCACGACGACGGGGTCACCGCCGAAGGACCGGCTCAGCTCGTCGAACCGCGCCACCGCGGGATCGTCGCCGGGCAGGAGCGAGCTGACCCCGGTCTCGATGCGGGCCCGGGCCATGCCGGTGCCGACGAACCCGGCGAGGACGACGAGGACCGCCGTCATCGCCAGCACCTTGCGGGGCGGCCGCCGCAGCTTGAAGCCCCTCACTTCGGCGGGTCCTGGACGACGCGCGGGTAGGACCCGGTGAACGGCCCCGGGTTCGCCGACTGCCCGGGCGCCGGGAAGGGGTTGTTCTTCTTCAGCGGGCCGACGTCGATGTTGAGCGGCAGGCCCTTCACGCTCTGCTCGTTGAAGACCATGAACAGCCGGATCGCGTTGCCGTTGGCGTCACCGCGCGCCGTCACCTGCCCGATGTTGGTGAAGAACGCGGCGACGTCGCGGCCGTAGGGCACCAGGTAGGACAGCATGGGGTTCACGTCGCCCAGCGCCACGTTCAGCGTCGGCAGGAACTTCGACGCGTCCGCGGCCACCGCGGGCACCCGCTGCAGCGTGCCGGGCGCCGCGTCGAGCACGCCGTTCAACGACGGCAGCAGGCCACGCAGATCGGCCGACGTGGCCGGCAGCTCCTGCAACGCGGCATCGAGGTCGGGTGCGGCCGCGTTCAGACCGCCGGCGACCGGGCCCAGCGCGGGCGAAAGCCGGCTCAGCCCACCGCTGGCGTTCTTGGCGGTGTCCATCAGGCCGGGCAGCCGCCGCAGGACCTCCCGCAGCTCGGTGTCGCTGCCCGCGGTCGCCTGGGTGAGCTTGTCGGCGTCGGTCACCAGGTCGGCGATCTGACCCTGCCGGGTGTCGAGCGCCGCGAGCAGCTTCGCGGTGTTGCCGGTCAGCTGCTGCAGGTCCCCGGACTGGGCCGAGAGGGCCGCCAGCGCGCCGTGCCCTTCCCGGCCGAGGTCGCCGAGTCCCTGCAGGGCCTGGGAAACTCCCTGCTTGGTGTCTTTCGTCCCGGCGCCGAGCGAGCGGACCAGCGTGCCCAGCGACTCCTTCGTCGGCCGGTCGAGGCTCGTAAGCACGTCGTCGAGCTCGACGGCCTCCTTGCCCGCCGACGACGGCAGCACGGTTCCGTTGGCCAGCGCTGGGCCGTGGCCGTCGGTGATCTCGAGGTAGGTCTCCTCGATCAGGGTCTTGTTCCGGACCTGGACGGTCGCGCCCTCGTGCAGCGGCGCGTTCCGGTCCAGCCGCATCGTGACGTGCGCGAGGTCGCCTTCGGTGCGCAGCGCCTCGACCTTGCCGACCTTGACCCCGGCGATGGTGATGTCCGAGTCGTAGACCAGGTTCGACGCGGTCCGGAACTGCACTTCGGCGGTGTAGCCCGCCTTTGAGATGCCCGGCAGCCGGCCGCCGGAGTTCAGCCACAGGTATCCGAACAGGCCGGCGCAGGCGGCGATGAACACGGCCAGCACCAGGGTCCGGATGTGCGGGACGAGCCCACTGGGAATCCTCATTGGACACTCCCTCTATCGCGCGGCGGCGGCTTGCAGGGCGGGCAGCAGCGGCAGCAGGCCCGTGACGCTTTCCGGCGAGAGCTGGGCGATGGCGCGGTACGCCCCACCGGTTCCGTCGCGCAGGCTGGTGATCGACCGGGAGTTCGTGACGAACGCGGCCAGGTCGTTCAGGTACGGCAGCACCGCGGTGGTGATCGGGCCCAGCCGGCCGGTCACGTCGTGCAGGTCGCCGAGGGACGCGTTGAGATCGCCGACGAACGGACGCAGGTCGCGCACCACGGGAACGGCCTTGTCGACCACCGGCCGGGCGGTGTCGACGGTCTCCCCGAGCTTGTCGACCGTGCCGGTGAACTTCTCCAGCGAGCCGGGCAGGGTCCCGCTCGCCTCGCGCAGCTTGTCCAGGACCGGGTCCAGCTGGGCGCTCAGCGCGCCGATGCTGCCCGTGGCCTGCTCGAGCTGGTGGGTGAAGTCCGGCAGCTGCGCGAGCGCGGCGTCGAAGTCGCCGTTGCGCTGACCCACCGTCGCGAGGGTCTTCTGCAGGGAGTCGGCCAGCGCGCTCAGTCGCTGGTCGTCGTCGCCGGTCGCCGACGCGATCTGCCCCAGCGCGGCGACGAGCTTCTGCAGCGTCTCCTTGCGGGTCTGCAGGGCGGTCGCGACGGGACGCAGGTCCCGCACCACCTGATCGGTCGCCTCGAGCCCCTTCGGCAGGGTGCCCGGCGCTCCGGCCAGCGCGACGTCCGATTCGGACAGCAGCGTGGTCAGCGCTTCCCGGGTGTTGGCGTCCAGGTGCCCGAGTGCTTCGTCGACCTGCACCGGCCGCACCGAGTTCGCGACGGGCAGGACCCCGTCCTCGGGCAGCGGCTTCCCCGGCGGGCCGCCGGGGTTCAGCTCGACGTACATCTCGTTCAGCGGGCTCTTCGGGCGCAGCAGGACCCGGGCGTTGTCGTAGACCTGGTGTCCCTGGTCGATCGCCAGCTCGAGCCGCGCGTGCCCGCGGTCGTCGACGCTCGCCGCGCGGATGTCGCCGACGGACACACCCGCGATCCGGACCTCCTGACGGCTCGACGGGTTGATCGCCGGCGCGGACTCGAAGGTGACCGAGAAGTGCGTCTTGCCGTCCCAGGGGACGCGGACCTGTTGCATCGTCAGGATGTAGCCACCGGCCACCAGCCCCGCGGTCACGAGCGCGGCCACGGCGAGGACGTTGCGCTTGAGCCGCGGTTCGCTGGAGATCCGCTGCCAGGTCCGCCGGACCCGGCCCGGGTGCGCGTTCATCGTCCGCTCCTGTTCTCCGGGGTGGCGCCCTGCAGGTGGGCGAGCGTGTTCATCAGCTGCTCGAAGTTGATCGGGGTGCCGGCGATGCTGCCGCCGCCGAGGCCCGGCTGGAGACCCACGGCCACGCCGTTCGCGTCGGTGAGGTCGGACGCGCGGTCCATGGTCGCGAACATGTAGCCGACCTCTTTGTAGAACGGCTGGTCCGAGCCGCCACCGGCGTAGATCCCGGTGCCCTTGAAGGGCGAAAGCACCATGTTCATGATCGGGCCGTTGACGCGGTCCAGCACCGGCCCGCGAACGTCGTCGAACACCTTCGTGGTGCCCTGCGCGGCCGGGACGAGCTGCTCGACCAACGGCTGCGCGTCGGTGAGCAGGCCGCGTACGTCGGTCAGCAGCGGCCGGGTCCTGGCGAGCACCGGATCGGCGTGCGCCAGGAACGCGTCGAGCTCGCGCGCGACCGGCCGCGCGGGATCCGCGGTGTCCCGCAGCTTGCCGAGCGTGACGCCGAGGTGGTTCAGCCCGTCGTCCGCGTTGTCCAGGGTCCTCGGCAGGTCCGCGATCGCGGTGGCGATGTCGGTGCGCCGGTGGTCGAGCGTCGAGGTGACCCGCTGCAGGTTCTGCACGATCGAGTCGAGCTGCCCCGGCTGCTCGGTCAGCACGCGCGCCGTCGACTCGAACCCGTGCACCAGGTTCGGCAGGTCGGTGCGCGGGTCCTGCCCCTGCAGGCCCTGCAGGACCGGCGTCGTCGCGTCGAGCGTGTCCGGCGCGTCGGCGAGCAGGTCCTCGATCGCCGACTTGCCGCCGCCGCGAAGGGTGTCGTCCAGGTTCTGCGTCGCGGACCGGATGCCCTTCACCGCGTCCGGCTGGAGCGCGTCCGCGAGCTGCTGGAGTTCCACCGGGGTTTTGGTCCGCTCGACCGGGATCGTGCCGGCGAAGGTGGTCCGGCCGCCGCCCGGGACGAGCTCCACGTAGTACTTGCCGCCGAGGATCGTGGTCGGGCGCAGGGCGGCGCTCGGCGTGGCACCGAGCTTGCCCGTGACGTCGTCGTCCACCTTCAGCTCGACCAGGGCCGAGCCGTCGCCGGATCGGTCCACCGAGGACACCACGCCCACCGGCACCCCGGCGATCTTGACCTGGGAGACGAACGGCTGCAGGTGGTAGTCCTGGGCGAACTGGACGCGGACGATGTCACCCGGCCGCAACGCCGTCGCGACCCGGTCCTTCTCGAGCAGCGCGAAGCCGGCCAGCAAGGTCACGACGACGATGACGACGCCGAGCTTGAACGCGGACACCGGCCGCCGGTGCCGGGTGCGAGATCGAAGCGCCTTCACCGGTTGCCTCCTGGGATCTTCCGGGCGTCGTGGGCCGCCTGACCCGGTGCGGGATAGGGGTTCCGGGCGACCAGCGGATCGCGCAGACCGCCTTGACCCAGCACGGACTCTTCGCTGAACAGCAGGTAGAGCCGCAGGAAGTGGCCGTTGGCGTCGCCGTGCGAGAGCGCGGCGGCCCAGTTCGTGAACCACCCGCTGACTTCCGGCGCGTACGGCGCCAGCACCCGCAGGAACTGGTCGGCACTGGCAAACGTTTGCGTCAGCCGCGGAGCCAGTGGCCGCGCGTCGTCGACGGTCTTCGTCAGGTCCGTCAGCGCGGGCTCGGCCTGTTTGCCGACGTCGGGCACCTTTCCCAGCGGTGGCACCGCTTCCCGCAGCACGCCGCGGAGGTCGGGGGTCGCCTGGCCGAGCGCACGCGCTCCGGGGACGAGCTGCGCCATGCCGGCGTGCAGGTCCTTGAGCGGGGCCTGCAGCGACTGGAGACCGGCGCGCGCGGCCTGCAGCGTGCCGGGGGCGCGCTGCACGACGTCGTCGAGCGGTTTCCCGTCGTCCACCGCGACGGCTCGCATCGTCGTGTCCAGCCGGCCGAGCAGTTCCGACAGCTGGTCTTGGCGCCCCGCGAACCGGGCCGACAGCCGGTCGGCCGTGGTCAGCAACGCGGTCAGGTCCGCGCCATCGTTCGCGGACAGGGCATTCGACACGGTCGCGAGGTCCGGCAGCATCCGCGGCGCGGACTTGAGCGCGTCCTGCAGGTCCTGCGCGTGCCCACCGGCGCCGCCGCCCACCTCGCGGACGGTCGAGCCGAGCGCGTCCCGGGTGGGCGCGTCGAGCACGTCCAGCAGGTCGCTCAGCTCCTGGGAGCCCGCGGTCCGCTTGGCCGGGACCACGTCCGCCGGGCCGAGCTTCCCCGCCTCGGGCGTGCCCGGCGTCAGCGCGATGTACTTCTGCCCCAGCGCGGACCGCGAGGCCACCGTGACGGACTTGGCCTCCGCGGCCGCGTTCCGGTAGACCTCCCGCGTGCCGTCGAGCTGGAGCGTCACCCGCGGGGACCCGCCGACCAGCCGGATGTCCTTGACGCGGCCGACTCGGACGCTGGCGACGCGGACGTCGTCACCGGGGCGGAGCGCACCCACGTCCGAAACGTCGGCGTCGACGAGGGTGTAGGTCGCCCCGGGCAACCCCTTGTCCGCGGTGAGCGCGAGCTGCAGCGCGAGCGCGAACACCACCAGCACCACGGCGCCCGTGGACACCGAGCGGAACTTGCGCGACCGGCGCTTGGCCATCAGGAACCTCCGAGCAGGAACTGGAGAACGCCGCTCTCCTGGCGCTCGTTGAGCCCGGTCACGCCGCCGTCCGGCGCGACGAGGGACTTCGTGTCGAGCAGGCCCGACGAGCCGAGCGCGCCGGGGAGCCCGGGGATCGGCGACGGAGTGGCTTGCTTGCCCGGGATCGTGGGCGGCGGCGGGGTTCCGGTCAGCGACGGCAGCAACCCGGTGATCTCCTCGGGGTGGATGATCGCCTGGCCGCGGAAGTAGTGCGAAAGCCCGTCCCAGCCGTTGGTCGACATCGCCCAGAACCGGAAGAAGTTCAGGACGTTTTCGATGTTGCCGGTCAGCTGCGCGGTGAGCGGGTTCGCCCCGGCGACGGTGCCGCGCAGGCCCGGGCCCGCCTTCCGGAGCTCCTCGACGACCGGGCGCGCCGCGTCCATCAGCTTTTCGGCACGTTCGAGGACGGGCTTCGCACTCGTCAGCGCCGGATCCGCCGACTCACTGAACTTGCGCAGTTCGTCGCTGACGGCGGAGAGGTTGTCGGTCGTCGGCCGCATGCCCTCGAGCACGGGCGTGGTGGCCTTGGCCGTGCCGGTGAGCTCGGCGAGGGTGTCGCGCGCGGCGGAGAGGGTTCCCGGCAGTTCGGCGAGGGAGGCGTCGAGGCCCTGCTGGTTCTTGGCCGTGACGTCGAGCACCTGCCGGGAGGAGTCGACCAGGTCGCCGAGGGTCTTGCCGTTGTCGGCGGCCAGTGCGCCCGCGACCGGCTGCACGTGGTCGACGAGGTCGGTGAGCACCTGGTTCTGCTGGCCCAGCAGCTTCACCAGCCCGTCGGTGTCCTGCATGGACGACGCGAGCGCCTTGATCGACGCCTGTGCGTTGGCGCCGTTGCCCTGCATGCCCTGGCCCAGCATCGTGACCAGCGCGGCGAGCGACTGCCCGGTCGGGTCGTCGATGGTGTTGAGCACCTGGTCGAGGTCGGTCGCCTGGCCGGTCTGCTTGATCGGCAGCACGTCGCCGTCGTTCAGCAGCGGCGCGGAGGCACTGCCGCGATCGAGGTCGACGAAGCGCTCCCCCAGCAGGCTGACCGGCTTCACGGTGGCCCTGGCGTCCTTGTGCAAGGGCAGCGCCGCGCCGTCGACTTTGAGGGTGACGATCGCCTTGGCGTCGTGGACGCTCATGCCGGCCACCTCACCGACGGTGACGCCGTTGACCTTGACGTCGTTGCCGACGACGAGCGGGCTCGCGTCGGCGAACTCCGCGGCGATGGTGAGCTTGTCCGGCTGCTCGCCGGAGCCGGTGTTCGTGACCGCGGCGCCCGCCACGGCCGCCGCCACCGCGGTCGTGGCCAGCACGGCCTGGATCTTCCGCCGGGTCCTCATCGGACTCCACCCCCGAACGCGTCGGTCCACGGCTGCCCGGCGATCGCGCCGGGTGCCGGGAACGGGTCGCTGGCCATCCCGGGCGGCATGACCCCCGGGTTGTTGTCGAAGCTCGAAATCCCGGCCGGGATGTTGACACGCATGTAGTGCCCGTTGCTGTCGTAGTTGGCGGCCGAGGAACCCCAGTTCGACAACCACCCGACCACTTCGGGTGTGTAGGGCCGCAAGAAGCTCAGTGCGGGCGTCAGCGAAGACACCGCCGAGTCCGTGCCGGGCAGGGCACCGTGGGCACTGTCGAGCAGGCCCGGGGTGAACTGCAGCAGCGTGCCGAGCGAACCCAGGGTCGGCCGCAGCTGCGCCACGGTCGGGCGGAGGTCCGCGAGCACCGGGCGCAGGGTCCGGGCCACGGCGGGCAGGCGGTCGGTCGCCGGGCGGAGGTCGTTCAGCAGCGGTACCGCTTTGTCGACCGTGCCGGGCACGTCGGCCAGCGTGCGGTCCGCGGTCCCGAGGGTGCCGGGCAGCTTCCGCAGCGCCGCGCGCAGCTGGTCGCGCTGCTGCGCGGCCGCTTCGGTCGCGCCGGACAGCCCGGACACGATGGCGCGCACCTGCTGATCGCGGTTCACCAGCGTGGTGACCATGCCGTTCAGCTGGCCGGCCAGTGCCTTGATCGCCGGCCCGTCCGAGCCGACGGCGCGCAGCACCCCGCCGAGCGCTTCCACCGTCGGACCCGCCTTCTGGACGGTCTGCCGGAGGTCGGTCTCGTTGCCCTCGACGGTGTGGCCGAGTCCCTGCACCAGCGAGCTGAGGTGGGCTCGGGTGGCGGGGTCGAGCGCGGCCAGCACCTTGTCCATCTCGACCGGGTCGGACACCTTGCCGTCCAGGGTGCCGCCCGGCGGGATGACCGGGTTCGCCTTCGGGCCGTCCCGGACGTCGAGCTGCCGCTCGCCGAGCACGGCCTTCCACACGATGCCCGCCGACGCGCCGGAGTGCAGCGGCGCGAAGTCCTTGGTCAGCCTCATGGTGACCTGGGCCCGTCCGTCCTTGATGGACACGTCGTCGACCTGCCCGGCGTCGAACCCGTTCACGAGGACCTTGCTCCCGGCGATCAGGCCGGTCGCCGACGGCAGCACCACGTTCGCCGGGTAGTCGTCGTCGCCCGGGGCGATCAGCAGCGCGGCGGCGGCCACCGCGGCCACCCCCAGCACGAGGAGGGGAATTCTGCGCATGGGTTCAGTCCATTCCCAGCGGTCCGGCGGAGTCGCCGGAGAGGAACTGGCGGACGAACGGATCCGGGGAGTTGAACGCTTCCTCGGTCGGTCCGTAGTGGACGACCTGGCCCTTCCAGATGACCCCGACGTAGTCGCTGACCTTGCGCGCGGTGCGGATGTCGTGCGTCACCAGCAGGTAGGTCCCGCGGTACTCCTGGTGCATGTCGAGGATCAGGTCGTTGAGCAGGCTGGTGCGGACCGGGTCGAGGCCGGAGTCGGGCTCGTCGAACAGCACGATGTCGGGGTTCATCACCAGCGCCCGCGCGAAGCCGGCCCGCTTGCGCATGCCACCGGAGACCTCGTTGGGATACTTGTAGGACGACCGTTCGAGGCCGACTTCCTTGAGCCGCTGGTTGACTTTCGCCTCGATCTCGTCCTCGCCTATGTCGGTGTGCTTGCGCAGCGGGAACGCCGTGTTGTCGAAGATGTTCATCGACCCGAACAGCGCGCCGTCCTGGAAGAGCACGCCGAACCGCTTGCGCAGTTCGTAGCGTTCCCGCTCGCTGACCTTCCAGATGTCACGGCCGAAGATCCGCACCTCACCCTGGTCCGGCTCGAGCAGGCCGACGAGGTGCTTGATGAGCACGCTCTTGCCCGTACCGGACGGGCCGAGAATGGTGGTGATCGCGTTGTCGGCGAACTCCAGGTTGAGCCCCTTCAGCACGTCGAAGCTGCCGAAGGACTTGTGGACGTTCCGCACCTCCATCGTGTGCACCCGCTCCGGTGCGCCGATCGTCTCGGCGGCCGGCCCGTTCACCCCGGTGACCATGAGTTCTCCTTGTCAGTTGCCGATCGGCATGTTCGGGTAGGAGCCCCAGAAGAACCACGTGCCGAGCAACCCGACGACGTGGATGAGCACCATGTTGAGCATCATCGATTTCGCCGTGTTTCGCCCGACGCCGACCGGCCCGCCGGAAGCGTTGTAGCCGTAGTAACACCCGACGAAGATGATGATCGTGCCCATCGCGATCATCTTCGAAATCGCGGCCATCAGGTCGTAGGCGTTCTGGAACAGCCAGAAAACGAAGGAATAGCCACCACTGGAGACCGTGCCCAGCTGGTAGACCGTGACCAGGTGCATCGAGATGAACATCAGGCCGAGCCCGACGATGTACAGGAAAGGCATGCAGAGCCAGGCGGCGGCGATCCGGGTGCCGACGAGGTAGCTGCGCGACTTGATGCCCAGCACTTCCAGCGCGTCGATCTCCTCGGCGATGCGCATCGACCCGATTTCCGCGACGAGCCCGCAGCCGACTTTCGCCGCGAAGATGTAGGCCCACATGTAGACCGACATCTCGCGCAGGCCGCAGACGTCGTTGAACACCGCCGAATAGATCGGGGCGCCGACCTGCTTGAGCGTGTAGCTGGCTTCGGTCGCGCACATCGTGCCGACGACGAACTGCATCAGCCAGACGATGATCCCGCTCGACAGGATCAGGATTCCGGCCTGGGCGAACACTTCCGTGACGTGGTGGCGCAGGTCCGGCAGGCTGCGCACCGTGCGGCCGGCGAACTTCATGATGTCGCCGCCGGCCGCGACGGCGTCCCGCAGTTTCCCCGCCATCCCGCCGAAGGTGATGACGACGTCCGGTGTCTTCGTACGGCCCGTCGGTGTGGTCATTCCGCTTCCCTCACTTGAAGACCTGCATGTCGGGGTTCAGCCCGAGCAGCGCGGACGTGTAGACGTAGTTGAAGATCCAGATCGACGCGAAGGAGATGACCACGGCCTGGTTGACCGCGCGGCCGACGCCGATCGGGCCGCCTTGGGCGTTCAACCCCTTGTAGCAGCAGACGACCGAGAGGATCAGGCCGAACGCGAGGGTCTTCACGATGCTGCCCCACATGTCCGTGGTGGTCGCGTTGGACCAGAAGTTCCCGATGAAGGCCGCACCGGTCGCCCCGAAGATCGGCACGGCCGCGATGTAGCCGCCGATCACGCCGCACACCAGCGCGAAGACTTCCAGCAGGCCGGTCATCAGGGTGACCGCGATGATCCGCGGCAGCACGAGGGTCCGGACCGGGTCGACGCCGAGGACCTCCATGGCGTCGATCTCCTCGCGGATCCGCCGCGCGCCGAGGTCGGCGGCGATGGCCGTGCCCATCACCCCGGCGACGATCATCGCGTCGATCCACGGCGCGAACTCGCGGACGCTGGCCATCAGCAGGAAGGAGCCGAGGCGGTCGGGAATGCCGAGCACGCTGTAGAGGCTGCCGCCCTGCATTCCCGGACCGGCGAAACCGAGCGCGGTCGTGGAAATGATGACCGGCAGCCAGCAGCGGCGCAACGTCTCGAACATCAGGTCGCGGACTTCGCCCCAATAACCGAACGGGTGGCGGATCGCGAGCCAGAGCACGCGGCCGAGCAGGTGGACGATCTCCCCGGCCTCGACCAGCGGCCGCTGCGCCCCGGCGCCCCACCGGCGCGCGGGGGCGGGTTTCGTTGCGGTCACGCCTTTTCGCCCCGCTTCCCCAGAGCGCGGCCGGTGAAGCCGGCCAGCCCACCGACGGCGACGGCGACCGCCGCAGTGGCCAGCACCTGCTGCGGCCCGACCGAGGCCGAGGTGAGGAAGCTCAAGGGCAGCACCAAAACGTAGCTCCCGAGGGCGGTCACGGCCCCCTGGAGGATCGGGCGGTGCGTGTCACCCGTGCGGAAACCCGCGAAGCTGAAGGCCGCGACGGCGGTGATCAGCAGGAAAACCGCACCGACCGGCGGGGCGACGGCCGCGGCGACCGGCTGCAGCAGGGCGCCGATCACCAAAACCGCGAAACCACGCCAAACACCGCGCCCGCACGCCTTGGTGTCGATTCCCCCGGACATCGTCACGCGGGTGCCGGCCCGGGCGACCGGCCCGGCTCCTGATCGGCTCACCATTCCACCCAACTCCTTCTCCGGGCGTGACCGTGCTTCCGGTCAAGCCGCATCGCGGAACTGCGATGGTCGGTAATGATGCGGCGCGCGCGACCGCGCGCGCATCACCACCCGGCGGCAAAAGGATGACTCGTTGGGGTAGCGACGGCCCGCGGTCCACCACGGGCTGTCAACGTTGTCGGCGCGACGTCGCCGTCCACCCGGGACTCTCTACTGTGGACGGTCCGCGGGGTCGTGGTCGAGCAGGCCGTAGGCCCCGGCCAGCCCGGCGGCTTCGACCCGGTTGGCCGCGCCGATCCGGTTCAGCAACGAGGCGACCATGCGCTTGGCCGTGCGCTCGGAGACCAGCATCCGGGTGGCGATGTCCTGGGTCTCCAGGCCGCGGGCGAGCAGCGCCCAGAGCCGCAGGTCCTGGGAGTCGAGCGTGTCCAGCAGCGTTTCCGGCGGCTTGCGCGTCGTGGTCAGCAGTACGTCGAGCAGTTCGCCTTCGAGGACCCGGAACCCGGCGGCCACGGTCAGCAACGGCGCGACGAGGACCTCCGGGTCCGCCGACTTCGTGAGATAGCCGTCCGCCCCGGCGCGCAGGGCCTGCTCGGCGAGTTCCAGATCGTCCGATCCGGACAGTGCGAGCACGCGGGTGGCCGGGTGGCGCCGCTTGATCTGGCGGATCGCGGCCGCGCCGCCCAGGGGCGGCATGGCCAGGTCGACGAGCGCGAGATCGGCGCCGCAGGACTCGACCAGCGCCGGCGCCTCCTCGACGTGCGTGGTGGTTCCCCCCACCTCGAAGCGGTCGCCGGCGTTGGTCGTCAGCAGCAGCGCCAGCCCGCGGGCGAACAGCTCGTGATCGTCCACGACCACGACCACCAGGCGCCGATCCTTCACGGGCTTAGTATGGCAGGTACTTTCCGCCACCAATCCGGCCGCGGCGACAACAGTGAGTCACGAGGAGGGCCGACGTGCCGACCGTGCCGGGTGCCCTGCCGGTCGCCCGGGTGATGGTCACCGTGCGGCTCGCGGTCGCGCTGTCGATGGCCCTGCTGCTGGTCACCGGCGGCGACGACGTCCGGCGGCACCTTCCGTGGGTCATCGCGACCCTGGCCGTCGCGTCCGGCTACGCCGCCGTCGTCGCGGCGAACCCGCGCTGGGAGCTCTACACCCGGCCGGCCGCCTGGCTGCTCACCGTCCTCGACGCGACCTTCACCCTGCTCACGATCGCCATGACCGGCGCGGCGACCAGCCCGGCGGTGGCGATCCTCGTGCTCGTCGTCACCGCCGCGGCCATCCGCCTGCCCCTCGGCCCGACCATGGCCCTCGCCCTCGGGCTCGGCGTCGCCTACCTGGCCGTGGTGCTCCTGGTCGACCCGGAGTTCACGTCGTGGCGGGAACGCTGGCTCGAAGGCCTCTGGTGGACGGGCTACCTGCTGCTCACCGGCCTGCTCGGCGCGAGCCTGTCCCGGCTGGTCGAGCGCGAGCGGGAAGCCGGGATCGCCGCCCGCGTCGAAGCGATGGCCGAGCACGCCGCGGCCGCCGAGGAACGCGACCTGCGGCGGCGGCTCCTCGAGTCGTACCAGTCCCAGCAGGACGGCCTCGCTGTCCTGCTGCACGAGTTCCGCACCCCCGTGATCTCGCTCCGCGCGCTGGCCCGGGGGCTCGCCGAGGACGGCGCGCTCACCCCCGCCGACCGCGAAACGGGCAGCCGGCTGATCGCCGAGCACGCGAACCACCTCTCCGACATGCTCGACGCACTGGGCGATGTCGCGGCGAGCCGCCGCCCGGCGTTCGGCACCGGCCGCCACCGGCCGGTGGAGCTGCGGGCCCTGGTCCTGGCCTCCGCGGACGCGGCCGGACTCCAGCCACCCCGGCTGCGGTGGGACTTCGACGACGCGCTGACCGTCACCACCGACCCCCAGCGGCTCCGCCGCGTGCTCACGAACCTGCTCGAGAACGCGGCCCGCCACGGCGAAGGCAAGCCCGTCGACGTCGAGGCCGAAGTCACCGCCGGCCGGCTGCGGCTGCGGGTGCTCGACCGCGGCTCCGGCGTGGACGCCGGCAACCTCGCGAAGCTGACCGGCAAGTTCACCGCGGCCGGGTCGAACCGCGGCACGGCCGGCCTCGGCCTGTGGATCGTCGAGCAGATCGTGCAGGCGCTCGGCGGCCGGGTCGGCTTCCGGAACCGCCCGGGCGGCGGACTCGTCGCCGAGGTCGAGGTCCCGGCGGACTGAGCGGGCCGGAAGTTGGCCCTCGCGGGCCAGCCGTGGCGCGCGCGGACCATTCCCCCACTGCCCCGGACGGGTGATCCTGGCGGCCAGCGCAACCGGACACCTGGAGTGGCCATGTCCCTCACCCGAGCCATCGAGCCCCGCCGCCACCTCGGGTTCGGCGGCGGAGCCCGCACCGGGCACCGGCCGGACCCGGTCCCCCGGCAGCTCTTCCGCGACGGCAACGCGACGTTCTGGAACCCCGACGACATCCACCTCGCCGACGACGAAGCCGACTTCGCCACGCTGTCCCCCCGCGAGCGGCGCCTGACCTGCCTGTTCGTGGCGAACCTCATCTCGATCGGCGAGTCGGCGCCCCAGGATCTGCAGCCGTTCGTGACGGCGATGGCCGCCGAGAACCGGCGGGACGACGAGACGTACCTGACGCAGCTCGTGTTCGAAGAGGCGCAGCACACCCAGACGCTCCGCACGTGGTTCGAGGCGGTCGGGATGAGTGACTCCCTGCCGTGGTTCACCGAGACCGGGGACGTCCGCCGCCGGGCCTTCCTGGAAGAACTCTCCTGGTCGCTGTACGCCCTCACCGAGGACCACTCGCCCGCCGCGCAGATCCGGGCCGCGGTGACCCACAGCCACATCGTCGAAGGCTGCCTCGCCTTGACGTGCTACACCGCCGCGGCGAGGATCTGCCGCAGCCGCGCCATCTTCCCCGGCCTCGTCCGCATCGTCGAGCACATCGCGGCCGACGAACGCCGTCACATCGCCTGGGGCACGTTCACGTGCCGCCGGCACGTCGCGGCCGACGACGCGAACTGGGCGATCGTCCTGCAGCGCACGCAGGAGCTGCTGCCGCTCGTCACCGAGATGATCGGGGAAATGCTGGCGCCGTTCGGACCGGGAGCGCCGTTCGGGATCAGCATGCAGGGGCTGATGGGATCCGCGCTGAACGACGTCGGCCGCCGCCTCGACGCGGTCTCGCAGGCGCGTGGCCGCCACCCCGAGGAGGTCGACCGCGACCACTCGCCGATGCGCCTCGAGGACGAGATCGAGCTGGCCGGAAATCGCTCAGGCGGCGAGGACGACCGCCGGACCGTGGTGGCGATCAGGCGTCCGGTGCGCCCTGCGCCGTGAACGAACGGCAATCCTGAAGCGGCCCAGCCGGCCGGTGCGTTCAGTACGTCATCCCTTCGATGACATCCCTCTTGTCATCACTTGGATGACGTGTTAGAAAAGTAGTGCGTGTTGACACCTGAGATCAACGAATCCGGAGGTGGACCCGATGTTGATGCGCACTGACCCCTTCCGCGAGCTGGACCGCTTCGCGCAGCAGGTCTTCGGCACTCGCGCACCCGGCACCTGGTCGAGGCCGGCCGCGATGCCCATGGACGCCTACCGCGCCGGCGACGAGTTCGTCGTCTGCTTCGACCTGCCCGGCATCGCTCCCGACGCGATCGAGCTCGATGTCGAACGCAACGTCCTCACCGTCAAGGCGGAACGCCGCCCCGCACCCACCGGTGACGACGTCCAGATGCAGGTCTCCGAACGGCCGCTCGGGGTGTACTCCCGCCAGCTGTTCCTCGGCGACACCCTCGACACCGACCACATCGCCGCGAACTACGACGCCGGCGTCCTGACCCTGCGCATCCCGATCGCCGAGAAGGCCAAGCCCCGCCGCATCGAGATCGCCGGCGCCACCACCGACCGGAAGGAAATCCGGGCCTGACGCTCGCTGCCGCGCGGGACCGGCAACCCCGAGCCGGTCCCGCGCGGTCAGCTGTCCCAGAAAGGCAGCTCCACCCGTGACCGCATCGCTGTACATCCCGACCGGCCACCCCCACCCGGCCTTCACCGCGCTGCAGACGTACCTCGCCGACGTGACGACCGCCCTCGGCGTCGGTCTCGAATCCTGCACCGTCGACCACGACAGCCCGGTTTCCGCTTACGTCGCCCTCGACGAACACCTGCCCGGCTACCCGGGTCGCGACGTCGCCCTGCTGTGGGACGAAGTCCACGGCTGGGCCGCCGCCATCGAGACCCACTCCGGCGAAGACCTCATCGTCCTTCGCTATCTCGGCGGCACCACCGTCACCCCGGTACCCGAGGACATCACCCGGTTCTTGACGGCGCTGCGCGAGGACGATCACCGCATCGGCCGCCTCGACCCGCCCGTCATCCGCGCCGCCGGCACCCTCACCGAACTTCAGGCCGTCCTCTCCGAGAGGAGAACGGCGTGACCTCCCCGGTTCTGCCGCTGCCGGTCGGTTTCGCCCTCGCCGTACGCGGATACGATCGTGCGCAGGTCGACGAACACCTCGCCGACCTGCACGATGAAATCCGGCTTCTGACTCTCGACCGCGACGCCGCGGTCGCCGAAGCCGAAACCCTGGCCCGGCTCCTCGAGAGCACTCGCGCCGAGGCGGGTGACCTGCGGGCTCGCCTCGACCGCGTCGTCCGCGCCCCAGCCGACCCGGCGGCCGTCGGCGACCGTGTCCAGCGCATGCTCGAACTCGCCCGCGCCGAGGCCGACACGATCGTCGCCACCGCACGCGAACGCGCCGAGGCCATCCTGCGGCACGCCACGACGGCGGAGCGGCGCACCGCGGCCCGCCTGCGAGCGATCGATGCCTACCTCGCCCGCGCCGAGCACATCCTCGCCGAGGAGCCGGGACCCGCGGTCCGCGGGGAAAGCCTCGCCGCCGCCTGACATCCGCGATCACCACGGAGAACGACATGAGCAAGTCCGCGCACGAGGCGGCGGAGAGGATCCTCGCGGCAGCCGCCGAAATCGGTGCCACACGGCAAGAAGTCCTGCTGGTGACCCGGGCGGTGCACGCGATCAAGAAAGGCCGCTCGACCGACGTCGCGCTCACCGACACCGAACAACACCGGCGCCGGAAGCTGGCCCACATCGTCGGCACGGAGATGTGGGACCCGTACCTCGACGCCGACGCCGTACTCGCCGCCGTCACGGGAACGAACCCGCCGGTAGGCCGGGAGCCTCGGTCACCGGCGCTGCTCGCCTAGCCGCCCCAATGGCCTTGGCCCGCCAGGAAGATCGCGGGCCGCGAGGGAACCGCTCCACCCCTCAAAAGACGAACTGCTGGCCGCCGTCGATGTCGTACGTCGCGCCGGTCAGGGCTGTGTTGGTCATCAGGTGGACGGCCAGCGCGGCGACGTCGGCGGGGCCCACCACGCGGCCGATCGGCAGCTTGGCGCGCAGCTCGGCCCGGCGGTCCTCCAGCTTGTCGCCGAGCAACGTCGCCGACAACGGCGTGTCGACGAACCCGGCGGCGATCAGGTTGACGCGCACCGGCGCGACCTCCAGAGCCAAAGCCGCGGTGAACGGCGGCAGCGCCGCGGTCGCGGCCGAGACGATGCCCAAGCCGTGCCCGACGCGGCGGCCGCCGGTGCCGCCCATCAGCAGCAGCGCGCCACCGGGCCGCATCCTCGGGACGGCGTGGCGGGCGATTTCGAGCGAGACGACGATGTGGTCGCTGACCGCTGTCCGGACGTCCTCGGCGCTCATCTCCAGCAGTGGCCCGTAGTGCGGCCCGCCCGCGGTGATCAGCACGTGGTCGATCACACCCGGCAGACCGGCGAAGAACCGCGCCACCGCGGCCGGCTCGGAGGCGTCGAACGCGGCCGTGCTGCGCGCGCCGAGTGTTTGCGCGGCGCGGTCGAGCTTGGCGGGGTCGCGGCCGGTGAGGACGACCTCGGCGCCTTCGGCCCGCGCCAGCCGCGCGGTCTCGAACCCGATGCCGGCGCTGCCGCCGATCAGCACGACCGTCTGCCCGTCCAGGTCCTTCATTCCGGCAGCTCCGATCCGGCGTGCTCGGCGACCATGTACCGCGCGTACCAGTCCGGCCAGTCCGGATCTTCGGCGCCGGTGCGCTTTTCGTGCTCGCCGTGGGCGGCCGCCGCGCGCCGGAGTGCGCCCGCCAGGTCGCTCGCGGTCGCGAACGACGTGTCGGTGGCGTCGACGCGGCCAGGCAGCCGCGCGGTGATTTCCTGCAGCAGCCAGGTGTTGCCGTCGGGGTCGGCGAACGTCGCCCGCGAGCGGTAGGTGCGGTGCTCGGGATCCGGCCCCGGCACCGGGCCGTCGGGGCCGATGTGGAAGATCTCGCCCACGTCGGCGCCGGCGGCGACCAGCGCGTCGCGGGCGGCGACGATGTCGGACACGACCAGGTAGCCCTTGCCCGACCCCGGCGCGGCCGTGGTCAGGGTCGCGCCGAACTGGACCGAGCACGGTGAGCCGTGCGGGGTGAACTGCACGACGCCCGGCGGCGTCACGTCCAGCCGCCAGCCGAGGCTCGCGTAGAACGCTTTCGCGCGTTCGACATCCGACACCGGTACGACGACCACCTCGAGCTTGACGTCGATGGTGTCGATTCCCATCACGGCCTCCCTGGCTGGCGCCAGGTCACCGTAGCGCTTCACGGTGGCGAGCGATGTCACCCGATCGCCGGGTCTTCCCGGCGCGAACGGCTCACCGGCCGGCCGGGTCGACCGGCGCCGCCGCCCCGTCGAAGACCGCGTCGCGCAGTTGACGCCGCGAACTGATCGCGAGCTTGCCGAAAACCTTGCGCAGGTGCCATTCCACGGTGCGCGGGCTGAGGAAGAGCCGCGAGCCGATCTCGGGGTTCGACAGTCCTTCGCGCGCGAGGCGGGCGATCTGGAACTCCTGCGGGGTCAGCTCCTCGGCAGCTCCGGCGGTGCGTTTGCGCGCCGTCTCACCGGTGGCCAGCAGCTCGCGGCGCGCGCGTTCGGCGAAGGCTTCGAGGCCCATCTCCGAGGTCGAGACGTGCGCGGTGCGCAGGTGCTCGCGGGCGTCGACCCGGCGTCCCTCGCGCCGGAGCCACTCGCCGAACAGCAGCTGGGCCCGGGCCAGCTCGACCCGCAACGGCGTCCCGGCGAGCAGCGCGACCGATTCGGCGTAGCACTCGCCCGGTGTGAAGCCCGCCAGCGCCCGCAGACGGGTTTCGAGGGCCCTGTTCCACACCGTCGGGGTGGCCCGCGCCCGTTCCGACATCCGCTCCAGCGCCGCGGTGACGAGGTCGGCGTCGCCGGTGCGCGAGGCGGCCTCCGCCAGTTCCGCCGTCGCCAGGGCCTGGTGGCCGACCGTGTCGTGCTCGAACACCCGGTAGGCCGCGTCCCGGGCGGCTTCGTGGCGGCCGAGGCCGTTGGCGAGCACGGCCTGCGCGTAGTCGGCGAACCGCACGACCCGGCCCTGGCCCCGCTCGGCCGCCGCGGCGGCGGCGGCCGTGATCTCCGCGGAGGCGTCCCTGCCGCGCAAGGCGGCGAGCAGGACGGCGCTGTACCCGACGGGACGGCCCCCGGTGACCTCGGCGAGCAGGCGGTCCTCGTCGACGAGTGCCTGTGCCGCCGCCAGATCGCCCGCCAGCAGCTCGTGGTTGCCGAGGAAGTTGAGGGCGAACTGCAGCTGGACGAGCGCGCCGGTGTCGCGCGCCAGCCGCACTTGACGCTCGGCAAACGCACGCCCGGCGGCGTAGTCCAGCACCTCGGTCGCCAGGGTGCCGCCGGCCCGGTTGCCCAGCAGCCACAGCACGCGGCCGGTGTTCTCGCCGGCGGTGTCCAGCGTCCGGACGGCGTCGATCGCCTTGGTCATCAGCGGGGCCGCGGCCGCGTAGCCGTCGGTGAAGCGGGTGACGAGCGCGTCGAGCACGAGGTCGACGACGGTCGGTGGCGATTCGGCCGCGGGGGCCGCACGCGCCTGCTTCGCGGCTTCGATCCCGGATCCCGCCCAGACCGCGGCGCCGAGCGCTTCCAGGTACGTTTCGCGAGCCCGGGCCCCGTCGAGCCGTCCGGCGGCGCGCAGGAGCAACTCCGCCGCCTCGCCACCCCTGCGCTGGTCGAACGCGATCTGCCCGCGCAGCCGTTCGACCTCGGCGTCCCGCGCGGAGTCCGGTGGCCCGGCTTCGGCCGCTCCCAGCAGGCCCAACGCCGCTTCGAGCGCGCCCGCGCCGCGTTTCGCCCGGGCGGCCGCGAGCTCCCGCCGCGCCCGCAGCGCCGGATCGGGGGTGAGCGTGGCGGCCTGGTCCAGCAGCGCCGCCGCGGCGCCGAGCCCCCCTCGCGCCTGAGCCCGACCGGCCGACCGCTCCAGCTCGGCCGCGACGTCTTCGTCCGGGGCGACGGTCGCCTGCGCGCGGTGCCACGCCCGCCGATCCGGATCGAGCGCCGGGTCGGTGACCGCCGCGAGCGCCCGGTGCACTTCCTGCCGCTCTCGGACCGAGGCGGACCGGTAGACGGCCGAGCGCACCAGCGGATGCCGGAACCGGATCCGCGGCCCGAACTCGATCAGCCCGGTCCACTCGGCGGCGGCAGCCGGGTCCGCGCCCAAGCCGAGCTCACCGGCCGCGCGCCAGAGCACCGTGGCGTCTCCCAGCGGCTCCGCCGCCGCGGCCAGCAGCAGCTTCCTGGTGCTCACCGGCAGTGGCGCGAGCTGCTGCAGGAAGCAGCGCTCGAGGCGGTCGGCCAGCGCATCGCCGTCCGGCCGGAACAGCCCGTCGGTGTGCTCGGCGGCGGTCCAGAACCGGGGCAGCTCCACCAGCGCGAGCGGGTTGCCGTGCGTTTCGGCGATGATCCGGTCGCGCACGCGGCCGTCCAGCGGACCTTTGAGCACCGAGTCCAGCAGAGCGCCGGCCGCCGCAGCCTCGATGCCGCGGACAGCCAGCTCCGGGAGGCCGGCCAGATCGAGCTCCTCCGCGGGCTCGCGCACGGCGACGATCAGAGCGATCGGCTCGGCCAGCAGCCGCCGCGCGACGAACGCGAAGACCTGTGCGGACACGCGATCCAGCCACTGCGCGTCGTCGACCAGGCACACCAGGGGCCGGTCCTCGGCGACTTCCCCGAGCAAGGTCAGCACCGCCAGGCCGACCAGGAACCGGTCCGGCGGGTCGCCCGCGGTCAGGCCGAACGCCGTGCCGAGAGCGGCCAGCTGCGGCGCGGGCAGGTGCTCGAGCCGGTCGAGGAACGGCGCGCAAAGCTGCTGCAGGCCGGCGTAGGGCAGCTCCCGCTCCGACTCGACACCGGCCGTCCGCGCCACCCGGCAGCCGGTCGCCCGCGCCGCGACCCGGTCCAGCAGAGCGGTCTTGCCGATCCCCGCCTCGCCGCGCAGCACCAGTACCCGGCTGTGCCCGGCCCGCGCGGCGGCGAGGACGCCGTCGAGAGCGGCGAGCTCGTCGCCGCGGCCGACCAGCTCCGGATCCGACATGAACCGGACCCTAGCGCGACCCCGGGTCCCGGGCCCGGGACGGACCAGGGTGTCTCACGGGGGCGAACGGGCCCGCTCCGGGGCGAATGTGGTGGCAGCGGCGAAACCCGCCGCCCCACGAAGAAGGAGTTCCGATCATGGACATGAAGCTCGAAGTCGTGGTCCTGCCCGTCACCGACGTCGACCGGACCAAGCACTTCTACAAGACCCTCGGCTGGCGCGAAGACGCCGACATCGCCTTCGGCACCTCCCGGATCGTGCAGCTCACCCCGCCGGGATCCGCCACCTCGGTCCACTTCGGCACCGGCATCACCGACGCCACTCCGGGCTCGGTCCGCAGCACCTACCTCGTCGTCGACGACGTCGAAGCGGCCCGCAAGGAGCTCGCCGGCCACGGCGTCGAGGTCAGCGAGGTCTTCCACCGCGACGACACCGGCGCGTTCGCCCCGGGCATCCACCCCGACCGCGGCACCTACTCCTCGTTCGCGTCGTTCAGCGACCCCGACGGCAACACCTGGCTGCTGCAGGAGATCACCACCCGCTTCCCCGGCCGCGTCGACGGCGTGACCTACGACTCGACGCAGAAGCTCGAGACGGCGCTGCGTGAGGCTGCCGCCGCGCACGGCGAGCACGAGAAGGAAACCGGGGAATACGACGAGCAATGGCCGGTCTGGTACGCCGAGTACATGGCCCGGCACCAGGACGCCTGAGCCCATCCGGCGGTGCGCGGGGCGACCCGCGCACCGGATCCTCGACATGAAGGCCAGCTCTTCGAAAGAAGGAATCATGGCTCAACGCGATTTCGACGCCATCGTCCTCGGCGGTGGCGCACCGGGTGAACACACCGCGGCCGCGATCGCCGCGGGCGGCCTGCGGGTCGCCGTCGTCGAGCGGGAGCTGCTCGGCGGCGAATGCTCCTACTGGGCGTGCATCCCGTCCAAAACCCTGCTGCGGCCCGGCGAAGCACTCGCCGCCGCCCGCGACGTCCCGGGTGCCCGCGAGGCGGTCACCGGTCAGGCCGACGCCGCCGCGGCGTTCGCCTGGCGTGACTTCATGGTGTCGTCCTACGACGACGCGGGCGCCGAGAAGTGGGCCCGCGACACCGGCATCGAGGTGCTGCGCGGCGAAGGCAAGCTCGCCGGGCCGCACACCGTCGCCGTCGGCGGAAAGGAGTACACCGCCGACCACATCGTCGTCGCGACCGGCTCCGCGCCGGTCATCCCGCCGGTGCCCGGTCTGCGCGACCTGCCCGGGCTGTGGACGAACCGGGAAGCCACCGGCGCCACCGAAGTCCCCCGCCGGCTCCTCGTCCTCGGGGCCGGGCCGACGGGAGTCGAGCTGTCCCAGGCGTTCGCCCGCCTCGGCGCCGACGTCACGCTCGTCGACGGCGCCGACCACGTCCTCCCCCGCGAACCCCGGGCACTCGGCGAAGCCGTCGGAGAAGCACTGCGCGCGGACGGCATCGCCCTGCACCTCGGGCAGCACGCGAGCGCGGCCCGGCTCGACGGCGACGAGTACGTGCTCGACTTCCCCGACGGCACGCAGGCGCGCGCCGAGCGGCTCCTCGTCGCCACCGGACGACGTCCCCGCGTCGAAGGCATCGGGCTGGAGACCGTCGGCGTCGAGGCGAACCCACACGGGATCCCGGTCGACGACCGCATGAACGCGGGCGAGGGCCTGTGGGCCGTCGGCGACGTCACCGGGCAGTGGAACCTGACCCACGTCGGCGAGTACCAGGGCCGGGTCGTGGCCGCGAACATCCTCGGCCGGCCCGCTTCCGTGAACTACGACGCGATCCCCCGCGTGGTGTTCACCGACCCGCAGGCCGCGGCCGTCGGCGCCGCCGAAGGCGCCTTCACCGCGACCGTGCAGCTGTCCGGCGTCCCGCGCACCTCGACCTACACCCGCGCCTACGACACACGTCCCGGCTTCCTCACCGTCGTCTCCGACGGCGAACGGCTGACCGGCGCGTACGCCGCCGGCCCCGAGGCCGGCGAGTGGCTGCAGCAGGCCACCCTCGCGATCCGCGCCCGCGTCCCGCTGGCCGTGCTGCTCGACGTCGTCCAGCCGTTCCCGACCTTCTCCGAAGCCTTCCTGCACGTCCTGCGCGATCTCGACCGCCAGGTCCACCCCCTGATCGGAGCCCCGTGATGTCCTACCGTGCGTTCGAAGTGACCGGGACACGCCAGTTCGCCCTGATCGAGCGCGAAATCCGCGACCCGCTGCCCGGCGAGGTGCGCCTGCGCGTCGAGGCCTGCGGGGTCTGCCACAGCGACACCCTCGCCGTCGAAGGCCTGCGTGCCGACCCGTCGGCGCCGGTCGTGCCCGGCCACGAGATCGTCGGCGTGATCGAGGCCGTCGGCCCGGGCGTGACGGCCTGGGCCACCGGTGACCACGTCGGCGTGGGCTACCTCAACGGCCACTGCGGGCAGTGCGACAACTGCCGCCGCGGCGACTTCGTCAACTGCACCGACCAGCCCTGGACCGGCACCACCACCGACGGCGGCTACGCCGAAGTCGCCTACGCCCGCGCCACCGGCCTGGTCCGCATCCCCGCCGGCGCGCAGCCGCTCGACGTGGCACCGCTGCTGTGCGCCGGGCTCACCGTGTACCGCGCGCTGCTCACCGCCGACGCCCGGCCGGGCTCGCTGGTAGCGGTGCAAGGCATCGGCGGCCTCGGCCACCTCGGCATCCAGTACGCCAAGACGCTCGGCTACCGCGTCGCGGCGATCGCCCGCGGCACCGGCAAAGCCGAACTGGCCGCCGAACTCGGCGCCGACGAGTACCTCGACAGCACCGCGACCGATCCCGGCCAGGAGCTGACCAGGCTGGGCGGAGCGGCGGCGATCGTCGCGACGGCGTCCAGCGGCGCGTCGATGTCCTCGCTCGTGGCCGGGCTCGGTACTCGCGGGCAGCTGCTCGTCGTCGGCGCGGCCCCCGACCCGATCGAGGTCCGCACCCCCGACCTGATCTTCGGAACGCGTTCGGTGACCGGTGCGCTCACCGGTTCCTCGATCGAAAACGAGGACAGTCTCCGGCTGGCCCACGACCGCGGAATCCGCAGCCGCAACGAGATCATGCCGCTGTCCGAGGCACCGAAGGCCTACGAGCGGATGATGTCCGGCGACGCCCGGTTCCGTGTCGTCCTCGACACCCGGGAATGAACCAGCCGATTTCCGCGAGCCGGCGCCGGCGGCAGGCATCAGGCCGGCGCCGTCACCCGCGGGAACGGTTCGGGTCGACCGTCAGGGTTTGCGTGCCACGACACCGGCGATGAGCCGCTGGGCGGAGTTGAGCGGTTTCAGGTTCGGCCCGTCCGACCACCAGTTCGCCAGCAGCGCAACCCCCGGCTCCACCGGCACCAGCCCGGGCAGCAGCTCCTCGATCTCCGCCTCGGTGCGCGCGGTGGCGCCGCCGAGCGAGCCACGAGCGATGGCTTCCTCGAAGGCCGCTATCGTGTCGTGATCGCCGCCTTCGCCCGGGTCGAACAGGTGCGAAATGGCGACATAGGAACCCGACGGGAGCGCCTCGACGTACTCCCGCATGATTTCGGCCGGTCGGTGCCGGTCGCCCTTGTAGTGGTGCAGCGTGGCGACGAACATCAGGGCGATCGGGCGCGACCAGTCGAGGTGCTCCCGCACGACGTCGTCCTGCAGGATCGTCTTCGGTTCGAAGATGTCGCCGGCCACGAACCGGGTCCGGTCGTTCTCCACCAGCAGCGCTTGGCCGTGCGCGACCACGACCGGGTCGTTGTCGACGTAGACGACCTTGGCCTGCTTGTCGACGCGCTGGACGACCTGGTGCACGTTCTCCGTCGTCGGCAGCCCCGACCCGCAGTCGAGGTACTGATCGATCCCGGCCCGTTCGGCGAGGAACCGGCACACCCGGATGAGGTACCGCCGGTTCTCCAGCGCCAGGTCGGCGACCTCGGGCATGACCTGCCGCAGCCGCGCCAGCTCGTCCCGGTCGACCTGGTAGTGGTCTTTCCCCCCGAGCACGAAGTCGTACATGCGGGCAATGCTGGCCCGGCCCGGATCGACCCCGACCGGCGTGTTCGGGCCGGCTCCTGCCTCCGATGCCACGATCATCTCCCTTGCTCGCGCTGCCGAGGTCGAACCGAGCGTAGCCGGACTACTCTGTTCCGTGAAGGCAGGCTCGGTCACGGCCGAGGCCCTCGTACGGTTCCGCCGGTTGCGCGACGGGTTTCGGCCTGCCGGCCGGCGAGCGAGTGTCCGCGGTCGTGGACGGCCCGGTCGGCGTAGTCGATCACGGCCGCTTCACCCCGCCGAGGTATGTCCACTCAGGACACCTGGGGTTCCGGCCCGGTGGTGCGGGTATTCCGGTGAACGGTGCTGGAAGGACAGGATCGCCGGGTTCCGGATCGTGCCGTCCCGAATTTCCCCGGCCCGCCGCACGGTTTCGTTCTCGTCCCATGCGGACTGTCCGGAAAGGACTGTCCGCAGGTGGGGCAGCAGTGCCTCGCTGATCTCCCAGGTCGCCGAGTTCCACAGGTAGGACGGGCTGTGGTCGACGGCGTAGTAGGTGACGCCGTCGCCGATCGGGACGGTCGGCCGGGCGAACGTCGTGGGCCGGGCCCAGCTGAAGCCCATGCCTTCGTCGCAGGAGACGTCGACGATGAGGCTCCCCGGGGCGAAGGCGGCGAGATCTTCCTCGATGAGGAACGTCAGCGGCGCGCCGGTGTCCTGCAGCACGCAGTTGACGACGATGTCGTGCTCGGCGAGGAACCCGGCCAGCGGTACCCGGCCGTTGCCGGTGATCGCGTGGCTGCGGCGGAGATCTCCCGGGTTGTTCGCGTCGTGGTCGATGTGCACCATCGTCGCCGAGTGGATCGGTGAGCCGACCGCGCTGAGGCCGCGCGCGGTGAGGACGTCGACGTCGTGGATCCCGTGGGCGTTCAGCGCGGTCACCGAACCGCGCGCCGTCGCGCCGAAGCCGATCACCACGGCCCGCAGGCGGCGGCCGTAGTCGCCGGTCGAGCCGATCAGCTGCAGGGCGTGCAGCACCGAGCAGTAGCCGGCCAGTTCGTTGTTCTTGTGGAAGACGTGCAGGCCGAACGAGCCGTCGCGCCGCCAATGGTTCATCGCCTCGAAGGCGATGACCGTCAGCTTCCGGTCGATGGCCTGCTGGGTCAGCTCCGTGTCCTGCACGCAGTGCGGCCAGCCCCACAGCACCTGGCCGGGCCGCAGCTCGGCGACGTCCTCCCGAAGCGGCTTGGCGAGCAGGATGACGTCGCACCCGGCGATCAGCTCCTCGCGCGTGCGCAGCCCCGCGACGGCGGCCGCCAGGCGTTCGTCGGGCACGCCGAAGGGTTCGCCGTAGCCGTGTTCGAGGTAGATCCTCTTCCGGAGATCGGCGTCGATCCGGTCCAGGTGATGGGGGTGGATCGGCAACCGCCGTTCGTTCTCTTTCCGTGAACGCGCGATGACGCCGAGACTGAGCTGGTGCACGGTGGCCCCTTTGCTAGAAGCCAGTCTTAGCACACTCAGCGACGCCGTCGTGCACGCTGGGTGGTGTCGGAGAGCATTTCGTGCCTGCTCGCCGCGCAGACCGAGGGTGACGTACCGCTGCCCGCCTGAGCCACGTCACCTGCCGGCGGTCGGTCTCTGTCCTCAAAGGACGCTTCGGTGGAGACCACCCACCTGGCCCCGGACCGCGGGCAGGACAGGAACGGACCGGCACGATCTCTTCGCGACGAGCACACCGGCCACCAATCCGAGGCGGACCACCAGGCGCGCCGATGCCGACCGCAGTGCGTCAGCCACCCTGGGAACGGTGTGCGTCCGATGCCGCGGGCGATCCGGATCCGACGTGGACCGCCGGCCGGGTGGCCGGATCGAGCGTGCCCGCCAGCCGCCGAAGTCGTTCGTCGTCCGGGCTGCCCGGCTCGGCGGTGTAGACGATGAGCACGGGCCCGGGCGCGCCCGGCATCGGGTAGGCGTCCCAGTCCAGGTTCAGCTCTCCGACCAGCGGGTGATCGACGCGCATCCGGCCGCGGGTCGTGTCCTCGACGTCGTGGCGGGCCCACAGCGCCGCGAACTCCGCACTGCGCACCGCCAGCTCACCCACCAGCTCCACCGCGCGCGGGTGCCCCGGCTCGGTGGCGACCTGCGTCCGCAGCATGGCCGTCAGCTCGGCGACCGTGCCCGACCGTTCCGGGCAGGCCTGGTCGGCCTCGGGGTGCAGCAACATCGCCAGCAGGTTCCGTTCGGCCCGCGGCAGCTCGGTGAACGCGCCCAGCAACGCACCGGCCAGCGGGTTCCAGGCCAGCACGTCCAGGAAGCGCCCGACGACCAGGGCGGGCGAGGTCGTCGCGGCCAGCAGCCGCAGCGTGGTCGCCGGCACCTCCTCCGGCGCATACGCCTGCGCGGGCCGGTTCGGGGTGCGCGCGGCGACGGCGAGGCTGTGCAGGTGCCGGGTCTCCTCGGCGGAGAAGCCCAGCGCCCCGGCGATGGCGTCGAGGACCTGGTCGGACGGCCGCACGTCACGCCCCTGCTCCATGCGCTGGTAGTAGTCCGAGCTCACCCCGGCCAGCAGGGCCAGCTCCTCGCGGCGCAGCCCGGCCACACGCCGCCGGGGGCCCGGCTCCAAACCGACGTCCTGCGGCCGCACCCGGGTTCGCCGGGTCCGCAGGAACTCGGCCAGCGCGCGGCGAGGGTCATCGGTCACCGGCCCAGTATGCCCGGGACGCGCCCGGCGAAGGTGGGTCCGGCAGACCCAGGACAACGCGAACGACCGTGATTCCGCGGGCACACCCCAGGATCGGTGGCACACCAGCCGATCACGGGAGGAAACACCACATGAAGGCCGCACAGATCACCAGCTTCGGAGCACCGGACGTCCTGCGAGTCACCGAAACCGACCGCCCCTCCCCCGGCGCCGGCGAGGTCCTGGTGTCGGTCGAGGCGTCCAGCGTCAACGGACACGACACGATCGTCCGCGCCGGTGGGCTGAAGATGGTGTCGGGCCGGACGTTCCCGATCGGGGTCGGCCTGGACTTCGCCGGTGTCGTCGTCGCGACCGGCTCCGACGTCGAGAGCTACCAGGCCGGGGACCGGGTGTGGGGCATGGTGCACCCCCGGAAACGGCACACCGTCGCCGGAGCGGCCGAGTACGTCGTGGTTCCCGCCGACCGCATCAGCTCCGCACCGGTGGGTGTTTCGGCGGTCGAGGCGGCATCACTGGTCGTCACGGGCAGCACCGCGCTGCTCGCACTGCGCGACAGTGTCCGGCTGACCGAGGGCGAGCGGGTCCTGGTCCGCGGCGCGGCCGGTGGCGTGGGCACCGCCGCGGTGCAGCTGGCCCACGCGATGGGTGGCCACGTCACCGCGCTGGCCCGCGACCGCCACGCCGCGGTCCTGCGTGAGCTGGGAGCCGACGAGGTCCTCGACTACGGCACCACCACCTCGGCGGAGATCGGGCCGTTCGACGTCATCGTCGACACGGTCGGCACCGAGCTGCACTGCTACCGCGGCAGGCTGGCCAAGGGCGGCCGGATGGTCACCGTCGGGCTCTCGGCTCCCGCCCTGGCCGCGATCGCGGCGTCGAGCATCCACGGCTCCCGGCGCATCCGCACGTTCAGCGCCAACCCCGGTTCCGCCGCACTGGACGAGCTGGCCGACCACGTCACGGCCGGCGCGCTCCGCCCGGCGGTGCACCGCGTGTACCCGCTGGCCGACATCGCCACCGCGCACGAGGCCTTCGAACGCGGCGGCGTGCTGGGCAAGCACGTGCTCGCCATCTCCGACTGAGGCATCGAACGGGGATGCGCGCTCATGCCGACGAGCGGATGTTCGATGCCACCGCAGGCCGGATCCGCAACGACCGCACGATGGCGGCTTCAGTTCGATTCACACCTGCCGACGCTGACCGGGCTCCACATCACCGGCCTACGTCTCCTCGCTCCGACAACAGCGGCGCGACCCATCCCCCGCCGCCCGCGAACCGGAACTCCGCCCATCCCTGATCACAGTGGCCCCGCCTGGCTACTGCGGGCGCGCCGGGAGGTCGGCGAGGAACGTCGCGGGCACAGCACGCGGCCGGCGGGGACCCCAGCCCCCGCCGGCGAACAGGACGACGCACGAGCGGCCCGTGCCACCGACCCACCCAGGCTGCGCGCGATCGAACGCCAACAGCGGAGGGCGGTGCCACAAGCTGGCTCCACCCCGCAGCCGAGCACCTTCGCCGTCGCGGTACCGAACGACGTAGTCGAGCTTCCGCTCGGGATCCCCCGAGGGCCCGGGGACCGCGGCGAGGGCGACGGCGAGGCACCCTGCCGGTTCGCTCACGATCACCGCCTGGACCGTCACGGCTCGCCAGCCGGTGCGCCGGACCGACTCGTAGCGCATCCACCACAGCACCGCCCCCGGCGTGAAGCACACCGACGCCGCGATCACCACAAACGCAACGAGCGACAAGATGTCGCTGCCGCTGCTGTACGAGATCAGGAGGACCACCAGCGCAAGCACCCAGGCCATGCCGCACGCCGTCGCCCGCAGTGCGACCGCCCCCACCCGCTCCAGCTCGCGAGCCAGTTCCGCCTCCATCGTCCCAGCGTACAAACATGCCGATGTGAAGGCCGCCACGAAATTCCTGACTCACCCACGGACTTCCACCAACCGCGAGCAGAGACAGCTCTTCCCCAGATCCAACACACTTACCGACGTCGACCAACACAAGTCGTAGCAGCCAGCAACAGTGTTACGCCAATGCACAGCGGGATCGCCCGCCCCAAAGCGCCCGCCGCCTGGTAGGCGCCCACCAAGTTGTTCCGCTGGAACAGCGTGTCCGGGGTTGTCGGGGCCGTTGAGGCGTTGGCCGGGTGTCACGGCCCGGTGTAGGAGACCGAGAACGAGTTGCCGCCGGAGGGATCGGAGGGCGTCGAGTAGGTGACGCCGTTCTGCACCAGCTTGATCTTGTCGTTCGCGGTGAGGCCGGGATTGACGCCGTTGGCCGTGGCTCCGGTGAAGCTGAACGTCGTGAACTGCGGCGGCGGACCCACGGCACCGTTGACCGTGGGCGTTTCCTCGATCCACTCCACCGACGCGTCCGGCCCGGCGTAGTCGAGGGCGCCGCGGAAGGCTTCACCGGTGGTGTCGTCGGTGAGCGTGATGCGCCAGGCGGTGCTGGTGTGGCTCTTGGTCAGCGTGGCGGTCATCGCGTCGCCGCCGTGGATCGTCAGCGGAAGCGTGGATTCGGCGGCCGGGAGGATCTCCCACCACGCGTGGTAGGTCGCCCTGCCGTTCTCGACGTAGGCCGCGGTACCGGTTTGTATCAGGTTCGAATTGGCGAACCCGTCGATGCCGACCCACTGCGACGAGTAGTGGTTTCCGGAACCGGAGACCGTCGGCACGGTCCAGTGCCCGGTCACGGCGGTGTAGGTCCCGGCGAGCGCGTATCCGGACCAGTTCGTGAACGTGGACGCGTTGTGGGCGTGCGCGAAGGTGGCGTTCGCGACACCGCCGGCGGCCGGAGCCGCGGCGAAGGCGACACCGGCCGCGGCGACCGCCACGACCGCGAAGGCACGTAGGACTTTGCCGGACATCGGACTCTCCCCTGGTTCCCGCCTTTAGTGACGGGACCACCGTGACACCGGCCGTCGACAATCCGTCGACAATGCGTCGCCAGTGCCCGCCGGGACAACCCCTGCTCGTGGTAGTAGCGCGGGAAGGCATCGATGGCCTTGCGATTGGCGTCGACGCCGTGGGGCCGCCAATCCGCGCCCAGCAGCGCGCGGTTCTCCGCGAAAACCGTAACGGGGGAGCCGTATCAAGCAACGTTGGGTAGGTAATCCGGCGGCGGATCTTGGAGTTGACAGCGAAGTGGCGTTTCGGGTGGCGGAGGCGGTTGCGCCAGCCGGTGAACGAAGCTTCGAACGCGAGGTAGGCCATAGTCGCGGCGACCTCGGCCGGCGGCCCGGCCGGCACGGCGACGGCACTCCGGCTGGCACGCCGTGGCGTGCGGGTGACGCTGTACGAGAAGTCCGATTACGGCCAGGTGCGCATGGGCGAAACCCTGCCACCCACCGTCAATCCGCTGGTGCGCGAACTGGGTGTCTGGGACGAGTTCGCCAACCTCGGATCACCGGCTGGCACGTCGACCGGGCTCGGTTCGACCGGATGCCGGCTACCTCCGCGGCCGAGGCGGGAGTGGTCACGACGCGGGCCGTGGTTCGCCGGGTCGTGCGGGCTCCGGGCGGGTTCCGCATCGACGCCGGAATTCCGGCGAGAGCAGGGGCAATCGTGGATGCCACGGGCCGGTCGGCCAGGATTGCCTGGCGAACGACGACTCGTGGCCTGCTTCACCGACGCACCGATCGCCTCCCGGCACCGGCTGGCCACGCCGGACGGGTGGTCCACGGCGCTGGCGGCGACCACGTACGCCCGGCACCTCGCCACCGGGACCGCGGCGGCGGAGCTCCGGGTCCTTTCCGCGGCCGGGCACCACTTGCGTCCCTGCGCCGGGCCGGGCTGGCTGGCGGTCGACGACGCGGCGCTGGCCATGGACCCACTGTCCTCGAGCGGCGTGACGTCCGCGTTGCAGACGGCGAAGGCAGCAGCCGACACTCTGCTCGATGCTCGCGGCGAGGACTACGAGGACTACTCCGAGCTGGTCAGCGGCCTCGCCGCCGAATACCTGCGGGCGAACTCGGAGGACTACGGCTGGGAAACGAGGTTCCCGGCCACAGCCTTCTGGCGATCGCGCGGCCGGCTGTCGCGCGGTCAGGAACCTCCGACTGCCTCCTCGTACGTTTGACTGGGCAAGGTGGACGGACTGGTCGGCACGACTGGAGGCGCTGTTGCGGGTGCCGTTGGGGGCGCCGGCTGAGGTGGCGGTGGCGGTGCGGGGTGCTCGCGGGCGAGCAGGCCCTTGCCGAGCACCGCGAGGGCGGCGAGGAACGCGACGTTGAATGCGGTACCCCAGTCGAACTTGGTGATGTCGAATACTCCGGCCGCGAACGATCCGGCGAACGACCCCAAGAACGTCTTCACAAGACGCAGCAGCAGGTCCGGCCAGAAGCCCGGACTGGCGATTCTAAGGAGGTACTGCAGCGCCGTGAGGACGACGGATGCCACCGCCGCGCTGATGCCGAGCGTGACGGCATACTTCCACGGCAGGCCCGCGACCGGGGCGCCACCGGCGAGAAGGGTTGCGACGAACACCTGCCCGGCCGACCAGCCGGCCCGCTCCAAGAAGTCGAGAAACACGGCTCGCATCCTGGACCCCGTCCATGCCATCGCTCCATCTCCTTTCAAAGAAAGATCTGCGGAACGGCCCCCGGCTCGGGCACCCGAAATGTCGGACCGTGACCAGTAGCTCGGTCGCGGAAGCGATTTCGTTACAAGCAAGCCGAACACCGGGAAAACCTCGCCGCCCCGTCACCGCGAGCGCATCCTGAACCGAAGAGAGACCTCGGATGGACGGTGTAGGGCAGGAAGAACGCTGTGCCGTTGCGATTCTTGCCGGTGTTCAGCCCGAGCTCGGCCAGCGGGGAGGGTACGCCATGGCGGCCTCCGGAGTCGCTGAATGCGTGACGAGCCCAGCAAATCGCGCCGGGGGTGCCACCACCGCTGGCGAACGCCCCCGGCACCGGGGTCCTCGGTCACCACCGGGTGGGACCGTCGGCTCTGCCGCTCGCGTGGACCTGGCGGTGAGACTGCGCCGCATGGGAGCCGGCGATCGACGTGAACCGCCTCCTGACGACACTGGGCGCGATCGCCGTAGCAGCGCTCTTCGCGGCCACGCGGCTGGCGAAGCTGAAATACCGGGCCGAGACCGATGAGCGTCCCTGATCTGGCCCCGCTGGGCTCGGCCCACGGCCGCGCGTTGCTCGCCTCACCCCGGGCTGGAGCGTGATCGTCAGCGGGACAGCCACCCTCACGACCGATGTCGAGACCGTGTCCGCCCAGCTGGGTGCCGGCCCGCGCTCGTGGGCTCCCCCACCGCGCGGTCGGCTGCTGCGGATCAGCCTCGACCGGGTCGAAGGCCGCCGGCTCGCCCGTCTGCCGGACGCGGACGACTCGACGGAATCGGGGCCGCCATGACACCGCGCTTTACCGGCCGCTAACCCTCCGCTGGCACAACGAAAACCCGACAGGACGGGCAGCCCACGCCCGGGCATCATAGCGGCCATGCCGCACCGCGTCCTGCTCGCCGACGACGACCGCGCCATCCGCGAGTCGCTCGTCCGGGCCCTCGACCTCGAGGGCTACCACGTCACCGAAGTGACCGACGGCGTCGACGCACTGGCCACGGCCCGGCGCGACGACTTCGACGTGCTGATCCTCGACGTCATGATGCCCGGCGTCGACGGCCTCGGCGTCTGCCGCGTGCTGCGCGCCGAAGGCGACCCCACCCCGATCCTCATGCTCACCGCCCGCGTCGAAACCCCCGACCGCGTGGCCGGCCTCGACGCCGGGGCCGACGACTACCTGCCCAAGCCGTTCGAGCTCGACGAACTCCTCGCCCGGCTGCGAGCCCTGCTGCGCCGCACCGCACCCGAACCGGAGGCCCGGCGCACCCTGCGGCTCGGCGAGCTCGCCGTCGACCCGGCCGCCCGGCGGGTGTGGTGGCAGGGCACCGAGATCACCCTCTCCAAGACCGAGTTCGACCTGCTGGAACTGCTCGTGCGCAACGCCGGGATCGTCCTCGACCGCAGCACGATCTACCAGCGCATCTGGGGCTACGAGTTCGGCTCCGACTCCAAGAACCTCGCCGTCTACATCGGCTACCTCCGGCGCAAGCTGGAGCAGGCCGGCGCGGCGGACCTGATCCACACCGTCCGCGGCATCGGCTACTCGGTGCGCCCGGCATGAACCTGCGCAGCAAGCTCGCCATCGCGTTCGCCGGCGTCGGCGCGGCCGCGGCGATCCTCGTCGGCGTGCTCAGCTACCAGGCCGCCTCCCAGCGGATCGACGCCGAGCTCGACCGCTCCCTGCTCACGACGTCGGCGGAGGTCGCGGCCGGCGCGACGCAGGTCCTGGCCCCGAGCCCGGTCACCCGCGGCCCCGATGACGACGACCACGACGAAGCCCAGCCCATGGTCGCCCAGTCGATCACCCCGGACGGTACCGTCCGCCCGATCGGCGGCCGCCCGGTCCACCTCGACGTCGCCGACGCCGACCGCGCGCTCGCCGCGACCGGCTCGCTCGGCGACCACCGCTACTGGGACTTCACCGCCGGCCGCGACGACTACCGGGTGATCACCGTGGCGCTCGGGCCCGGCCGCGGTGCCGTCCAGCTCGCCCTCGACGTCGACGAGTCCCGGCACGTGCTCGGCGAACTGGCCACCCGCATCACCGGCGTGAGCGCCCTGGTCCTGCTCGGCGCGGCCCTGGCCGGCTGGCTGCTGGCACGGCAGATCACCCGGCGGCTGGTCCGGCTGACCGACGTCACCGAGCAGGTCAGCGACGGCCGCCTCGACGACGTCGCGGTGCCCACCGACGGCCGCGACGAGGTCGGCAGGCTCGCGACGTCGTTCGACCGGATGCTCGCCCGGCTCGCCGACGCCCGCGCCGACCAGGACCGCCTGGTCCAGGACGCCGCCCATGAACTGCGGACCCCGCTGACCAGCCTGCGCACCAACGCCAGCGTCCTGCGCCGGTTCTCCGAGCTCAGCCCCGAGTCGCGCACGCGTCTGCTCGACGACGTCGACGGCGAAGCCCGCGAGCTGACCCACCTCATCGACGAGCTCGTCGAACTGGCCACCCGCCGCTATGAAGCCGAAGAACCGGCGCCGGTGGAGCTGGGCGAGACCGTCGAACGCGCGGCCGACCGTGTCCGGCGCCGGTCGGGGCGCGCCCTCACCGTCGAGGCGGACGCGTCGACAGTGCGCGGCCAGGCGAAAGCGCTGGAACGCGCCGTCTCGAACCTCCTGGAGAACGCCGTCAAGTTCGCGCCCGACGGCCCGATCGAGGTCGTCGTCCGCGACGGGCGCGTGCAGGTGCTCGACCGCGGCCCGGGCATCGGCGACGACGACGCGGTCCGCGTGTTCGACCGCTTCCACCGCGCGGACGGCGCCCGCGGCCTGCCCGGCTCCGGCCTCGGCCTGGCCATCGTGCGGGACATCGCCCTCGCCCACGGCGGCACCGTGTTCGCCGAGCCGCGCCCCGGCGGTGGCGCGGTGGTCGGGTTCACGGTCGGAGCGGATCTTCTCTTACCGAACTCTCACCCTGGTCACGTCGACGGCTAACCGGGCTCGGGAAGGGTGGGTTCCGTAGCGATCACCCGAGGAGCCCGATGTCCGCCACTCTCGCCGCCCGCCCGGTGGCCCGGCCCGCCGTCCGCCTGTGGTGGCGGGACGCCGCGGGCCTGACGGCCTGGCTGAGCGTCCTGTTCGTGGTCGCGCTCTGGGTGTCCGGCCGCGGCCTGCAGGGCCTCGGCACCGACTTCTTCACCTCGACCGGGCGGCTGACCGGGCTGCTGTCGGCGGACCTCCTGCTGCTGCAGGTGCTGCTGATGGCGCGTATCCCCTGGGTCGAGCGCAGCTACGGCCAGGACGAGCTGGCCCGGCGGCACCGGCTCGTCGGGTTCACCTCGATCACGCTGCTCGCCGCGCACCTCGTGCTCATCACCCTCGGCTACGCCGCGACTGACCGCTCCGGCGTCCTGGCCGAGGCGTGGGCGCTGGTGACGACCTACCCGGGCATGCTCCTGGCGACCGCCGGCACGGCCGCCCTGGTCATGGTCGCCGTGACGTCGGTGCGCGCGGCCCGGCGGCGGCTGCGCTACGAGTCCTGGCACCTGCTGCACCTCTACGCCTACCTCGGCGCCGGGCTCGCCCTGCCGCACCAGCTGTGGACCGGCGCCGACTTCACCGCCTCCCCGGTCGCCACCGCGTTCTGGTGGTCCGCCTACGCCTCGGCCGCGGGCGCCGCGCTCGTGTTCCGCGTCGGGCTGCCGGTGTGGCTCAACCTCCGGCACCGCCTGGTCGTCGAGCAGGTCGTGCCCGAAGGCCGCGGCGTCGTCTCGGTGTACCTGCGCGGCCGCGACCTCGACCGCCTACCCGTGGCGGCGGGCCAGTTCTTCGTCTGGCGGTTCGCCTCCGGACCGGGCTGGACCCGCGGAAAACCGTTCTCGCTCTCGGCCGCCCCGGACGGGCACCGGCTGCGGATCACCGCGAAGGACCTCGGCGAGGGCAGCCGCCGGCTCGCCACCCTGCGCCCCGGCACGCCCGCGCTGTTCGAAGGGCCGTACGGCCGCCTGACCGGAACCGTCCGAAAAGGACGGAAGCTCGCGCTGTTCGCCTCCGGGATCGGGATCACGCCCCTGCGCGCGCTGCTGGACGAACTCCCCTACCAACCGGGGGACGCCGTGCTGTTCCAGCGCGCCGGCCGCCCCGCGGACCTGCTGTTCCGCCGGGAGCTGGAAGACCTCGCCGCCCGCCGCGGGATCCGGATCCACTACCTGCTCGGCCGGCGCTCCCGCGACCGCGCGTCGTGGCTGCCCGCCGGGTACGCCCCGGTGCCCGACGAGCAGGTGCTGCGCCACCTCGTGCCCGACATCGCCGACCACGACGTCTACGTGTGCGGCCCCGACGCCTGGACCGCCGCCGTGCTCGACAGCGCACGCGCCGCCGGCGTCCCCGCCGACCGCGTCCACGCCGAGCGGTTCGCCTGGTAGGAAAGGACTTCCGATGCGCAGGATCGCCATCACCCTCGCCGCGACCGTGTCCGTCGTCGTGCTGCTGTTCAGCTACCGCACCAGCACCGACCAGGCCCCGGTCGCCGCCGGACGGCCGCTCGGCGGCACCCAGCCGTCCCGTACGACCAGCCCACCCGCCTCCGGTACGTCGTCGGCTGCTCCGTCCGGAGGCGCCGGGACGTTCACCGGAGAGGCCGCCGACACCCGCTACGGCCCGGTCCAGGTGCAGATCACGGTCGCGGGCGGCAAGATCACCGGAGCCCAGGCCATCGATTACCCGCAGGAAAGCGGCCGCGACGTCCGGATCAACTCCGAAGCCGTACCGGCGCTGAACCAGGAGACACTGCAGGCCCAAAGCGCCCGGATCGACACGGTCAGCGGCGCCACCTACACCTCCGAGGGCTACCAGCAGTCGCTGCAGTCGGCGATCGACCAGGCCCACGGGTGACCACCACGCACCGGCACCGGCGGTCCTGGACCCGGCCGGTCATGGGGACGGAGGCCAGCCTCCACCTGCGCGGCCCGCGCATCGACTCCGACCCCGCGATCGAGCCGGCGGTGTCGGCAGTGTTCGGGCACCTGCGCAGCGCCGACGAGCTGTTCAGCACCTACCGGTCCGACAGCCAGGTCAGCGCGCTCCGCCGAGGTGACCTTCCGCGAAAGGAGTGGCACCCCTGGCTCACCGAAGTCGTGGCGCTCTGCGAAGAAGCACGGGACCTGACGGACGGCTACTTCGACGCGGACCTGCCCGGCGGTTTCGACCCGTCCGGGCTGGTGAAGGGCTGGGCGGCCGAGCGCGCCGCCGCTCACCTGGCGGGCCTGCGCGCGTTCGACCACTACCTCAACGTCGGCGGCGACCTCACCGGCCGGGTCGGCGTCACAAGTGCCCCACCGTGGCGAGTCGCCGTCGAAGACCCCACCGACAAGAGCGCTTTCCTGGCGATTCTCGATCTCCGGTCCGGCAGCGTCGCGACGTCCGGGTCGGCCGCGCGCGGCCCACACATCGTCGACCCGCACACCGGCCTTCACCCGCGCGAACTGCTCGCCGTGACCATCACCGGCCCGTCCCTGCTGTGGTCCGACGTCTTGGCCACGGCCGCGTTCGCCCGTGGCGGCGCGGACATTGCCGAGTGGGTGTCGACGCGCGCACCGGGTTACCGCGTCGCCTCTCTCGCCCGTGCTCCTTGAGCGCACCACGTCCCCGATCCACGCACCCTCCACAAAGGACACCATGACCACCGTCAACGGCCTGCCCGCCCACGTGCTGCTCGTGCACGCGATCGTCGTCCTGCTCCCGCTGTCCGCCCTGCTGCTGGTGCTCAGCGCGCTCTGGCCCGCCGCACGCGGCAAGCTCGCCGGGCCGAACGCGATCCTGTCGGTCATCGTCGTGATCCTCGTCCCGATCACGACCGACGCCGGCGAATGGCTGGAGCGCCGTGTCGCCTCGACCCCGCTCGTGCGAACCCACACCGAACTGGGCGACACCGCGCTGTGGGTCGCGATCCCGGTGGCCGTGCTCGCACTCCTGGTCTGGTGGCGCCGGCGGGAAAGCCTGCGGACCCCAGCCGCGGACACCACCGGCCGCCGCACGTTCCTGGCCCCGGCGTCGAGCGCCGTGACGGTGGTGCTGTCGGTCCTGGCGGTCGCGGCCGCGGGCGCGGCCGTTTACGACATCTACCGCATCGGCGACTCCGGAGCCCAGGCGAGCTGGCAGGGCCAGTTCAGCTCGACCCCGGCCCCGCGCGGCCCTGGCCGCTGATCCCGGCCTGTCATCACCCACTGCCGGCCGACGGCGAGCAGACGACGGCCTCGCGACCCTCTTGGCAGCCCGTCGGAAGACGCGCCGGTGCCGAGCTTTGTTATAGGAGAGCTGGGCCGGCTTCCAAGTGTCGCCGTCGGGTCCGATCCGGGCTCGGCTCGCCACGCCGCCGTCACCCGCCGCGTCACGGATCCAGTTCTTCGATCCGGCGGGTGAGGTACCGCCGTTCCGCTTCCGTGGGCGCCAGTTCCCGTGCCTCCCGGTACGCCGCCGCCGCGTCTCCGAGCCGGCCGAGACGACGCAGGAAGTCCGCGCGGGTCGCGGAGAGCAGGTGGTAGCCCGCCAAGAGGCCCCCGGCCGCGAGGTCGTCGGTCAGCGCCAGGCCCGCCGCCGGGCCGTCGGCCATCGCCACCGCCACCGCCCGGTTCAGCTCGACCACCGGGGACGGGCTCAGCTTCGCCACCAGCTCGTACAGCCGGGCGATCCGCGCCCAGTCCGTGTCCTCGGCGCGGGACGCCGTCGCGTGGCACGCGGCGATCGCCGCTTGGACTTGGTACGGGCCCGGCCGGCCGAGGGCCAGCGCGGTGTCCAGGACGCTCACACCCTCGTCGATCACCGCGCGGTCCCAGCGGGTGCGGTCCTGCTCGGCCAGGGTGACCAGGTCCCCCACGTCGTCGGTGCGAGTCGCGTGGCGGGCATCGTGGAACAGCATCAGGGCCAGCAGCCCGCTCGCTTCCGGTGCGGTCGGCAGCAACCGGACGACGACGCGCGTGAGCCGGATCGCCTCTGCCGTCAGGGCCCGGCGGACCAGGTCGGCGCCCGCGCTGGCCGAATAGCCTTCGTTGAACAGCAGGTAAAGCACGCCCAGTACACCCGCCGTCCGCTCGGGCAGCAGGTCGGCCGGCGGGACGCGGTACGGGATGCGGGCGTTGCGGATCTTCCGCTTGGCACGCACGATCCGCTGCGCCATCGTGGCTTCCGGCACCAGGAACGCGCGGGCGATCTCCGGGGTGGTCAGGCCGGCGAGCGTCCGCAGCGTCAGCGCCACCTGCGCCTCCAGCGGCAGAGCCGGGTGGCAGCAGGTGAACATCAGCCGCAGCCGGTCGTCCGGGACGTCGTCCGGCTCCGGCGGCGCGTCGTCGCCCCCGGACGCCGTGACCGCGACGTCCCGCAGCCGGTTCGCCTCGGCGGCGCCGCGACGCAGCTTGTCCAGCGCCCGGTGGCGGGCGGTCGTCGTGAGCCACGCCCCGGGACGGCGCGGCACGCCGTCCCGGGGCCAGGTGTCCAGGGCCTTGGCGAACGCTTCCTGCGCGCACTCCTCGGCCAGGTCCCAGTCGCCGGTGACCCGGATCAGGGTGGCGACGACGCGGCCCCACTCGCCGCGGAAGGCCTCGTCGACCGCCGCGCGGACGGTGTCCGTCACTCCCACACCGGGCGCAGCTCGATGGCACCGAACTTCGCCACCGGGTGCGCCGCCGCGATGTCGATCGCTTCGGCGAGGTCGGCGCAGTCGAGGATGTCGTAGCCGGCGATCTGCTCCTTCGTCTCGGCGAACGGGCCGTCGGAGACGAACGTGCCGCCGTCCCGCGGCCACAGCGTCGTCGCGTCGGCGACCGACCTCAGCTGGCTGCCTTCGAGCCGGCGGGCGCCGGCTTCGGCGACCCAGTCGTCCGGGTGGTCTTCGGCGGTGCCGACGAGCTCGGGGTCGACGCACACCCACATCAGGAACTTCATCGTTCAGTCCTCCCCGAACGGCCGGATCTCGATGGGGAACCGCCCGGCGGCGGGGTGCGCGGACGCGATCGCGATGGCTTCGTCGAGGTCGCCGCACTCGACGACCTCGCAACCGGCGATCCACTCCTTCGTCTCGGCGAACGGGCCGTCCGACGTCAGCCGCCGCCCGTCGCGCACCCGCACGGTCACGGCTTCGGCGGGTGGGCGCAGCAGCGTCCCGGCCCGGCGGGCGCGCCGCGATTCGACGTCGCGCAGCCAGGCAACGAACTCGGGCTTGGCGTCGATCTCCGGCGGGCTGGACAACTCCGCGCCGTCATCGCAGATCATCAGCATGTACCGCAAGGCTCCTCCTGGTCGTCTGGTGCAGCTTCTCACCCACCCGACGCCGCCGCGGCCCGGAATCGACAGGTCCTCGAAAAGTTTTCCGGCGATCTGTCGATCCGGGCGAAGCGCGGCGTCGTCCTGGCGGAACCACCCCACGACCGGAGGAGCCGTCATGATCCCGATCAGCCAGACCGGACAGCTGTGGGCCGCCACCCACCAGGGCGAACGCGACCGCCGCCGGGCCGAGGAACGCCTGGGCGAGCTGGTCGCCCGGTGGACGCGCCGCCGGCGTCCGTCCACCGGGGAGCCGCGCGCTCCCGGGTGGACGGGAACCCGGCCGACCCGCCCGTCGATACAGGAGTAGGACGCCTTCGGCCGTCCGTGGTTCTCCACACGTCGGCCGCCATGGCCGCCGATCCGCTCATGCCGCTGATCGGTCGTCATCGGCCGGTACATGGAGCTACTCGGTCGCGCTCCAGAAATCGCGGGCATCCTGCGCGACACCGTAGTCGCGACCAGCGCTCACCGGGCCGTCAAGTCGGGACGACGGTCGACATCCGTCGAGCGCTCATCCGCGGCCGTCCCGGCCGACGCCGACATGCGGCGACGCCGCCTCAGACCGCGGGGCTTTCCCTCACAGACGTACACCGCGGCCAGCGCACACGCCTTCGCGACCATCATGCTTGAGCCGGAAGGTGCTGCGCATGCCGCTGACCGCTTGCTGCTGCTATGTCCGCTCATGCCGATGAGCGAACAAATCGCGGCGACGGCAAGTCAGACCAGGAAGGGGTACACCTTGATCTTCTCGGGTGCGATGTAGAGCTCAACCCATGAGCCGGCCATGCCGTCAGGCAGGGCAGCGATATGGCCGAGATCGATCACCGCGTCGGCCAGCTCCAAGTGCGTCAACGCCTGCGCCCACGTAGTTCCGACAACCCCCAGCCGGCCACGGAAGACGACTCCACGCTCCGTCTGGGACAGGCACGATTCCTCGATCTCGACCTGTGCGCAATGATGCACCCCTGGTGCTGCCTCGGGACCTCCGCACCATCGGGCTGTCACGGTCCCGACCGAGGTTCGCACCTCGACCAGCGTGGTGTCATCCGAAGGCCGGCTGAGACTCTCCACATGAACCAACACCGAACCATCATGTCGCACCGAGCCGCTCTCCCCGAACGCCCTGTCATGCCGCTGGTCGCACGTTGCGTCCGCACATGCCGATGAGCGGGCGCGCTGGCCTGCGTCCCGCAGCCGCCTCCCGTTGGCTCGGCAAGTTGCCCGGCGGGCCGATCTCGCACGCTGATGCGACGCTTCCCGAGGGTGGCCGCCGCAGCGTGCGTTGCTGCGCACGTACGGGAAATTGGCGTGCGTGAAGACGCAGTCGGTGGGCACAATTGCGGTATGAACGCCAACCCGTCGACGGTGCCAATGCGATTTGCCGATCCCGGTGTATCGCTGTATGCCCTGGCGGAGAACACGATTCAGGTGGTATGTCCGGACTGCCAGGCCCGCGCCGAGGTGGTGCCGTGGCTTGAAGGGCAACCTCGTAGCCCCTACTCGATCCGATGGCCTCGCCGGCTGGCGTGCCGCGCCTGTGGCCACGTCAGGAACTGGCCCGGTGAAGTCAAGCACGCGAGCTCGTGCTGGGGCAGTCCGGTTGATCCGTACTTCCGTCAACCGCTGTGGCTGCGAGCGGATTGCTGCGGAAACCATACCCTGTGGGCGTTCAACGAACGCCACCTGGACATCTTGGAGGGATACGTCGGTGCCCGGCTCCGCGAGCGCGGCGAACGTCCCGGGATGACTATGTTGGCCCGGCTTCCGGAATGGATGAAATCGGCCAAGCACCGCGCGGAGATCCTGCGAATCATCGGCCGGCTGCGAGCGTCCCTCTCGCAGTGACGGGACGGTCCTTGGCGTTCACGTCCGGTCATGCCGATGAGATTATCGGCTTGGGGGCAACGGTAAAATGGAGTCATGATGCTGTCCGGGGAACAGTGGTTGGCGCAAGTCTTCCGACCGGCTGTGGCCGGGGTGAGCCGTGCTCGGCGCGAAGGTTCTGCCGGTGTGGTTTCCGTGGATCCGTTGCGCATGCTGGGAAGTCGGCTCGCGGCGCAGGTCGAAGCGCTCGGCGATACCGGCGTGCTCACCGACGAGCAGGAAAGCGCCGCGCTCGACGCCCTCGAGGAGGCCGGGATCAGACCGGAAATCCGGTCGGTGTCGTCCTCGACGGCCACGAGCGCTTTCGCTCCCGTGGCTGTGCGGGCGGGTTCGGCGCCGGTTGTCGCCCCCGAGCCGGCCGGACCGTTCGATCCGCCGACGTTGCGGGATGTGCTGGTGGGGCCGCGGCAACTCGGTCACCTCGGCGGACGGCCGGTGACACTGATTTCGGCGGAGCTGTGGAGCGACCGGTTTCTGGTCGACCTCTACACCGACCCCGGCCCGGAGCACCGCGACAGGCGCGCGCGGGCCTCGCGTGAGCACCTGGAGTGGATGAAACGCCAACGCCGCGGGCAGGCCACCGAGCGACCGGGCCGGCCGGCCGTCGGCTCGCCACTGGCCGAGCTCACCTGGGAACTACGCGACGAGCAGGGCACCGCGTACCGCCGGACCGGCGGCACGGCCGAGTCGGGAGACCATCTCGACCGGCAGCGAATGCAGTGGTCGCCGGCACCCCCTGCGCACTCCGGACGCCTGACTCTGCTCGCCACCGACACCACCGGCACGATCGTGCTCGACGCCGAAATCCCCGTCCCTCGGCCAACCACGTAACGCCGCGCATCCGGCCGGCGGCGCGGTCGAGACGATCGCTGTGCGCGCATGCCGCGAGGAGGGCATCTGTCAGCGAAAGCCGGCCGCAGACATCAGCCGACATACGGCGCGATCGCCGTGTAGCCGCCGTCCACGGCCAGCTCCGCGCCCGTCACGAACGAGGCGCGGTCCGACAGCAGCCACGCCGCCGCCTCGGCCACTTCCTCCGGGCGGGCCAGCCGCTTCAGCGCGTTCCACCCCGCGACCCGGTCACGCTCGCCGGGGACCGAGTCGAGCCACGGCCCGGTCTGCGGGGTCTCGGTGACGCCGGGGTTCAGGACGTTGACCCGGATCCCCGCGGCGCCGTACTCGGCGGCCGCCGACTTCGACAGCCCGACCACGCCGTGCTTGGACGCGGAATACGCGGCGGAGAAAGCGGTTCCGAAGAACGCGGCCGTGCTGGCGTTGTTGACGATCGCGCCGCCGCCGGCCGCTCGCATCGCGCGGATTTCGTGTCGCAGGCACTGCGCGACGCCGGTCAGGTTGGTCGCGAGCGCCGCCTGCCACGCCTCCGGTGACGTGTCCGCGAGCGGCGTTCCCTCCGGACCGACGCCCGCGTTGTTGAAGGCCGCGTCGAGCCGTCCGAACCGGTCGACCGCCTCGGCGACGACCGCTTCGCAGTCCGCGTCCCGGGCGACGTCGGCGACCACCGCGGCGGCCTGCCCTCCCGCGGCCCGGATCTCCTCGACCAGCGCGGCGAGCTTGTCCGCCGAACGCGCGCTCAGCACCACGGCCGCGCCTTCCCGGGCGAAGAGCCGCGCGGACGCGGCGCCGATCCCGGTGCTCGCTCCGGTGATCAGGGCGACCTTTCCCGCCAGCAGCATGACGCGACCTTAGAACACCGCGCCGGGCAAGCAAAGGGCGTTCCCCGGACGGATGCGGGGGTTACGCGGCGTCCCGGCGGGCCACCACCCGGTACGCGTTGGACCACCCGCGCCGCCGGCCGAAGGGTGCACTGATCCGGTCCGCCGCCGCGGCCAGTACGAACAACGGCACGCACGCGACGAACACGGCCTTGCGCAGGATCCGCCGCCACCGCGATGGCGGCGCGCTCCGCCACGGAAGATCTTCCCCGGCGATCGTCAGGGCGTTGACCGCCATGATCGACGCGGCCAGCACGTCGATGGCGCCGTGCGGCTCGGCACGTTGCTCGGCGACCACCGTGAACCCGCGGGCCGCCAGCTCGGCACGGAGGTTGCCGATCGGCATCAGGTTCAGGTGCTGGGGTTGCAGCCACGGCATCCACCACCGGCCGAGCACCTTCGCCCAGCGGCATTCCGGATCGGGCAGCTCGATCGCCAGCAGCCCGCCGGGCCGCAACGCCGTCATCGCCGCCGCCAGCTCTCGCCGGGGTTCCGTGGTGTGTTCCAGGTAGTGGTACATGCTGACCACGTCGTAGCGCCCGGCGAGCTCGTCGGCCAAATCCACGAACGAGCCCCGGTAGCCGGTGCGGATCCGGCCCTGCCGACGCGCCAGGTCCACCGCGTCGCCGAGATCGAGACCGTCGAACTCGACGCCGGGCAGCACCGCGGCGGCTTCCGCGCAGAAATGCCCGTGTCCCATGCCGACGTCGAGCCACTCCCCCGACGCACCGGCGTCCCGGGCCAGCTCGGCCCGGGAGCGATAACCCGCCCGGTTGCCTTCGAACATCCCGGTCATGTTCTTTTCGCCGAGCCCGTCGTAGCAGTCCCGGTAGTAGAACTCGAGCCCGTCCGGGTTCAGCCGGGGGTTCTGGAAGACGTGCCCGCAGTCCCGGCATTCGTCGAGCAGGAACCGGCCCGGCTTGTGCTGCAGCAGGTCGGTCGTGCGCAACCGGCCCCGAAGCGCACCGGAGCCGCACCACGGACAGCCGGCCCGGCGAGGCTCGAAGAACCGATCCACACCGCCGGCCAGGTCCTCCAGGTAGGCCGGACGGCGCGAGGCGACCGGATCGGCTGGCGTGTCGTCCTCGATCATGGAGGCGGAGCCTAGTGCGCGAACCCACGGGCGGTGCACCGTCGAACGGACCAAACCGCGCTCGCTTCGGCTGCTGATCACCCGGGGAAAGGCACGTCGGGGCGGAATTGCGTTGGTGGGAGCTCCATGATCGGGAACAATCGCCGGAATGGACATGCGCGCCCTTCTCGCCCGGATCGATCCGCTGGCCGCGCCGGCCCGGCGGCGGGTCCTCGCCGGCACCGCACGCGCGCTGGCCGGTTCACCCGAGCTGACCGCGCTGCTCGCGGAACTGGACGCCGTCCCCGGGCTTCCGCGCGCCTGGGCCGCGACGATGGCCACCATCGCGGGCGACGACACGCACCTGCGCCGCGGCCTCGTCGCGGCCGATGTCCGGGTCGCCGGCCTGGTGATGAACCACTGCGCCCGCCGCGGCCTGCACTTCGACGTCGTCACCGCGGCGCTCCCGACCGCTCCCCTCGCCTGGCGGCACACCCTCTACCGCGCGGTGCGCGCCACCGGTGCCACCGAGTGGGCCGAAGCCCTCCTGCCGTCGGTGCGCGAGCGCTTCGGTGACCAGGAGGCCGCCGCCGTGCTGCCGGCTTGCGAGAGCGACACGGTCACGGCCTTGCTGCCGGAACTGGACTTCGCCGTACCCAACCTCGCCGCGCTGACGCGACGGCACCCCGCCGTCGTGCTCGCGCACCTACGCCGCCGGCTGACCGAAGCCGGCGACGCCGGCCGCAACGCCACCTGGGCGCGCTTCGGACCCGCGCTGAAGCACCTCGTCCGGCACGACCCCGCCCCGCTCGTCGACCTGCTCGCGCGCTCGGGACCGCTGACCGGACTCCCGGCCGGCGCGGACGGCTGGCTGGCCGCGGCGATCGCCACCGATCCGGACCGGGTCGTCGCGATCCTCGCCGATCCCACGCGGCGCATCCGGTTCCGGCCGGGCCGAAGCACGAGCGGCGCTCTGCGACGAGCATCGGATGAGTCACTGACCTCGCTCGCGCGTACTTCCTTCGTCGACGCGACCCGGTTGACGGCGTTGCTGCGCGGACTTCCGCCGGGCCGGCGCGCGACCGTCCTGAGTGGAGCGTTGGGCGAACGGAACCTGCGGCAGGCCGGGCTGCCGATCGCGCTGCTCGACGTCCTGCCGTGGCGGGCCCGCCACGAGCAAGCCCGGCGGCTGCTCGCCACCCACCCCGTGGCCGACGACCCCGACCTGCGGCGGGAGGCGACCGCCCGGCTGCCGTGGCCGGAAGCCGAGCCTGTCCTGCGCGCCGCGATCGCCCGGCCGACCGCCGCGGAGCGTGCCCTCGGCTACCCGTCGCTGATCGGCGCGGCGGCCGCGACCCGGGAGCCGGACATCGTCGCCGGCCTGCTGGCGTCGCTGACCCGGCTGCCCAACGAGCAGGACCCGGTCCGCCACGCCGCGCTCACCGCCGTCGCCGCGATCCCGGGCTGGCTGCTGCGGTCGGCCGAACCGGCCACCCTGGTCAAGCTCGCTACCGATGCCTTCCAGGCCAGGGACGCGTCCTGGGGCACCCGCCACGCGGCCGGCGCGCTGGCCGTCACCCTGGTCCGGCAGGGAACGCTCACGACGCGGCCCGACCTGGTCGAGAGCGGGCTGCGGATCGTCGAGCTTTCCGGTGGCCACGTGCGCACCCCCGACCTGCACCGGCTCGATCAGGCCCTGCCTCGCGGCGCCGAGCACGCCGTGTGGTCCGCGCTGCGGCCGCGCATCACCGCCGACGCCCGCGCCGGCCGCCATGACCTGGTCCTGTCCCTGGCCGCGGGCCTGCACCGACGGGCGTGGACGATGCCCGACCTGCAGGCCGCCGTGGGTGAAGCGACCCGCGCGGCCGACGACAACACGGTCCACCGGGCCCTCGCGCTGTGGCTGGCCCCGCCCGCGACCCGCGACGAACGTGTCGAGGCGGTGCTGCGGCACGACTCGTCCACGATCACGGTGACCGCGGTGGCGAACGCGGTCAGCGGGCGCCGGACGGACCTGCTCGACAGCGTGCTGGACCGCCCGCCGCGCGGCCGGTTCGCCGCGCGCGGCGTCCGGCTGGTGCCGACGTTCGGCGGGTCGGTGCGGCACTGGCTGCCGCGTCAGGTCGCCCGGTACGCCGAGCTGCTGGCCGACCTCGCCACCGCGCCCCGCAAGCCGGTCTGGGAGCGGGTCTCGGCCGTGCGGCGCCTGGCGAGCCTGCCCGGCGCCGCCGTCGACGACGTGCGGCCGTTCCTCCAGGACGGCGAGGTCGCCGTGGTCGAGGCCGCGCTGGCCGGCCTGGCCTGGACCGACCGGCCCGGCGACGCGCTGGGCACGTTGCTCGGCCACGCCGACACCGAGCGCGCGCGGGTCGCGGTGTACGCGGCCGGTCGGGCCGCCCGGACCATTCCGCCGGCCGAACTGGGTGCCGCACTCCGGCCGGTGCTGGCCGGGAAGAAGGTGACGTCGTGCAAGGAGGCGGTCCGGCTGCTCGCCGAGCACCGCGTGCCCGGCGCGGCCGACGAGCTCGCCGCGCTGTGGGCGGCCCCGGATCTGCACCGCGACCTCCGCCGCGCCATCGTGTCGGCCGCGCGCCGGCTGCTCGACGACGAACGCGCGTGGCAGTGGCTCACCGAAGCGACCACGATGACCGGGGTGGCCACCGCCGTGACCGAAGCCGGCCCGACGACCATCGCCGAGCGGTACCGCGCACGCCACGGCGCGCTGGTCCGGACCGTGGCGACCGGCGCCGACCCGGACACCGCGCGGATCGCGTTGGCCGCCTGGCCCGCGTGGAGTGTCTGGGACCGCGAAGGACCGGCCGCGCTGGTCACCCTGATCAGTGACCTGAGCAGGACCGCGACCTGGCAGTCCGCGGTCGAGGCGGCGCTCACCGCGTGCACGGTCACCGGCGACCCGGCGCCGTTGCACGCCGTCGTCAGGACGCTCGTCGAGCTGGACGACGTCGTGCTCGCCGGCCGGGACCAGCCGGCGCGGCAACGCTTGCGCCACTTCCTGATGCGCTTCGCGACCCGCCTGGACGACGGCGGCGAAACGATGCGCGGCGCGGCGCGGCTGCTGTCGACGACGCCGGACGCGCTCATGCTCGCCGTCGCCGCCTTACCCCGCCGCGGGGACCTGCTGCCGGCCCTCCGCCGAATCGCCGCCCTCGCCGAGCGTCCCGCACTGGCGTGGCAGGTGGCGGACCGGCTGGCGGCTTGGCTGGCCGGCGACGACCCGGGCCGTCCCGGGCTGCTCGACGTCGCCCAGGCCCTCACGGACGGTCCGACGGAGGCGTTGCTGGCGGCGAGTATCGCGAGCCAGGCCGGCCCCCGCGCCGGATGGCCGCGTCCGTGGCGCGAGCTGGTGTGGGCGCTGCGCGACCACGCCGACGCCGATGTCCGGGAACGCGCGTCGCACATCTCTCTGGCTCCCGAGTAGGCGTCGCCGGTTCCACCAGGTTCGGGCGAGGCGTGCTGCCGATGACCGACGCGTCGTTCGACGCGATCACGGCCGGCGGAGAGGCCGGCCTTGACGGGTTCTGGAAAGCGCCCGCCGGGTTCGGTCGCGCGCCGGCCGCTTGCTCCGGGGGGGGCCTGTTGCGTACGTCGAGGCTGACTACTTCGGTGGACGCGGAACCCGATCCGCGCAGGTGTGGGACGGTGGTCGGGTAGTGCTCGGCCCCCTGCATCTGGCCGACGGAGACCCGACACCAGCTGCCCTGCGGCGCTTCGTCGCGGTATACGATCTCGACGCCCGAGGGTGGCTCCTCCCAGGCTTTCCGCTGGAGGAGCGACTGTATCCCGAAGATATGCGCGACTTGATGGCTCAAGCCGTGCGGATCGCCCGCACGTCCAGCGACGACTACCTTCGGCACCGGGTTGAAATCCAGGTCGCTTGCCGATCGTGACCGGTCACCTGGTCCAGCTGCCACGGGGCCAAAACTGGGATGATGTGCCAGGTAGGCGATCCGATGTGGCGGCCCTCTGATTCAATTCGTTCGCCTGCGACATACCGTTACGTCCTTGAACAGCGCGGCTCGTCGAGCGGAGACGGGTTCGCCCCACGAAATGCGCCCATGGCCTTACAGGGTAGCGACGCGGCGGCCAAAGTCGTCGTCAACTCCAGTTTGTCGACACCAAACCAGCCGAGCGGTTGGTGAATCAACAAGCACCTGAATCATGATTCGCGTGCGCCATCCAAGTAAACTGCCGGACCCGGATGATTGATCGAAAAAGAGCATGGGACACTCGAAACCTCTGGGCACCGCATGATCGTGATACGAGGGGAACACTGGAATTGACACTCCAGACCGGAACGCGACGGATTTCACGCAAGACCACTACACCCGTTCAGCGCTTCATGGGCGGGCTAGGGCTTTTCGCTGACGTCTGCGGGATCATCAGCTTCGTTCATGATCAATATTCACTGATCCCGATCGCCGCCGGCGCGCTCGCCTTCGTGGCCGGGCTGATGATGCTTGTCCGACAGTGGCATCACACGCCCAACTGGGCCACCGCGTTGGCGATCGTCGCGATGTCGATCGGCGTTGTGATGATGACCGCAATCGCGACGATCGCGCTTCTCCCGGGCCGAGCACCTGTGCCCACACCCACGTCTCAGCCGTCCCCGCCGGCCGTCATCACCTCGCCCACCAACACAACGCCGTCGTCGACACCTTCGCCACCGGCCGCGCAGAAAGGAGCGGATTCGACAGCGTTGTACGACGATGCACCCAGACTCGAAGCCGGACAAGCGATCGACCTAGACAGCAATGGCACTCCGACGAAACGGGGTAGTGCAGATGACCGCAAGTTCGATCTTTACTTCGACAGCCAAAATCAAATATTCGGCAGCGTCAGGCACAGCAGTTTCTACATGACGTTCGGCAATGAGAGCAACGCCTACGAACGCTGCAAGAGCCTGGTCAGCAGCGGCACCGTTGCATCGCAAAGACTGTGGCCACCTGCTCCCGGTCAACAGTGGTGCTTTGTCACCTCGGACGGCCATGTCGGCTGGGTGGCGATCGTGGATCTCGAGTCGACCGTATCTGTGCTGATGAACGTCAAAGTGTGGTCCTGACGCTTTTGAGGAGTGCCGAGCTTCCGGGCTGCCGCGGGACCGCTCGCGACGAGCCGACACGAAGCCGGCGATCGCAATCATCTCGAGAAGCTTGCTCACCAGACCTGACAGCCGGACGGACTGACGCCGAGCTGCGGACAGGGCCGCTGGATCGCGGCGCGACAGCGGGATGTCCGGGAGGTGCCGACTCCGGAGTTCTCTGAGCGCCCAGGGGCTCCCGGTGTGGCAACGCCGGCGAGCGCTGCCCGGTCCGCGAGGACCGCGAGACTGGCCACAGACGCCCTGTCCCCGACCTCCACCGTCGGCCGATGCGCGAGTCCGGCAGGCTGGCCGTCATGACACACACCGCTCGTGAATTCGCGCGGCTGCGAGGCGCGATCGCGCGGCTGGATCCCGGCGAGCGCGGCACCGTCGGTCAGGTCGTGTTCCGCCCCCACGTGCCGGACCTGGGCGAGCCGAAAGCGCCGTCGCTCACCGCGTTCCTCGCCCGCGCCGCCGACCTCATCGAGACAAGGCACGTCGACACCGAGGCAAGCACGCTCGTCCTCCTCGACCTGTACTGATCAGGTTCCGCCGCTCTCGCCACTGTGCCATAGTCGTACCCACGACGGTTTACTGCGGAGAGGCAGAAATGCGGCGGACACGGATCCAGCAATTACGCATACTGCTGTTATGGGTGCTGGCGGCCGCGGTGATCGTGGCCGGACTGGCCGTCGTACTCGGGGTCGGCAAAATACTTGCCTGGCTGGCGGCGGCCGTACTGGCGGGCGTGGCAGCGACCATAACGGGACTGATTCAAGGAAGCACCAAGAAGCGCTTGACTTCGGGGAAGAACCTCCTTGTCGGCACTCCCGTACCCATCACGGTTTCGACCGAGTACTGGCAACAGCCACTGAACTTCATCAGTGGCCCCCATGTCCGAGAGGTCCGATGCGGATACGTGATCCTGCTGTTCCAGACAACGGCAGAGCAAGCGGTAGTCCTCAAGCGGCTGCGAGTGGTCATCGACTCCCGCGGTCCGGGAATCGTGATTCCGCCTGACCCGCCTCACGCACCCTTGGCCATTCGCCGATTCCTGCTTGACTTGGACAGCGAGGTCCCGGAACTCCGCCCAGAGGTCTCGAGCGGCCCCTCGCTGAGCATCATGGATACCCGTCACGTCGCTACACCGAACTTTCCCTACACGGTTACCCCTCATGATCCGGAGAATTTCCAGATCATGGCGTACACCGATCGCAATGATGTCCAGTGGCACCTGGAGCTGGACTGGATTTGCGGGGGAAATTCCGGCACGTTGCCCATCGACGACAACGGTCAGCCGTTTCGTGTCGCCCAGCCGCATGGCGCCACCTGACAGGACCCGGCCGTTCGGGGCGAGCAGCTGTGTCGCGAGTTCGTCCGGCAACGTGATCGTCCGCCGCAGCTGCTCCGGGGCGTCGCTCGCTCACCGGTGCCGGGCCGATCGAGCGGGCGCCCGGGCGCTGAACACCTCGCGTCGCATGAGCTACCGGAACAGGTGACCTGCCGTGCGGACGAGCCCGGCGATGGCCAGCGATCGACTGTGCGCAGGCCAGGCGAGAACCGTCGTCACGGGAGATACGCCGGTCAGCGGAACGGCGACATGTGCGCTCCACAGCCAAGATAGGGCGGACGCGTCCGTGACGGCGACGGTGTGACCGAGGGCGATCAGCTGCGCCAGCTGGGACTGGTCGTGGATCTCGGGGCCTGGGCCGGGTGGGTACGCGCCGCCGTCGCAAGGCCAGCGGGCGAGCGGTAGATCCGCCAGATCGCTGATGTCAGCCATGGTCAGCGATGTGCACGCGGCGAGGGGATGCCCCGCGGGCAGGATGGCAACCTGCTCCTCGGTCAGCAGGTCTTCGGTGTCGAACCCGGTGAGGTCGTGGAAGGGGCGCTGCATGAGCGCCACGTCGGCGCGGCCGTCTCGCAGCATCGGCGCCTGTTCTCCCATTCCGCACAGCAGCACCTCGATTTCGGCCGCGTCGGGCTCGGCGGCGTGGGCGTCGAGAAGCTTTCGCAACAGCTCGTGATTCGCGCCGGCCTTCGTCGCCAGTGTCAGGCGGCTCGTGGCGGACGCGGCGCGGCGAGTGCGGCGGACGGCCGCAGCGGCTCCCTCGAGGATGACGCGGGCCTCGCCGAGCAGCACCCGGCCCGCGTTGGTGAGGGTGACGCCGCGGCGGTTGCGTTCGAGCAGGGTGACGCCGAGACGCCGTTCGAGCTGCTGGATCGCCCGGGACAAGGGCGGCTGAGCGATGCCGAGGCGCTCGGCCGCCCGGCTGAAGTGCAGTTCCTCGGCGACGGTGACGAAGTACCTCAGCTCGCGGGTCTCCAGCGTGTCCACCGCACCACGATACTGCGGTGATACCGGGCGGGTATGACAGCGCACCTGATCGGTGTTGGGACACCGCTCGCCGGGTGGGCAGGATCGAGGTCATGAGCGACAAGAAGCTCGCGCTGGTGACCGGCGCGAACAAGGGACTCGGCTACGAGATCGCCGCGGGGCTGGGTGCGAGGGGCTACCGCGTGGCGGTGGGTGCCCGCGACGAGGCGCGGGGCGAGGCGGCCGTGAAGACGTTGCGGGCCAACGGGGTGGACGCGTTCGCGGTCCCGCTGGACGTCACCAGTGACCGCAGCGTCACCGAGGCCGCGGAACTCGTCGGACGTCAAGGCGGACGCCTGGAAGCCCTGGTCAACAACGCCGGCATCTCCGGCGAGATGGGACCGGGATGGATGCAGGACCCGACCACGCTCGACCTCGACGTCGTGCGCGAGATCGTGGAGACCAACGTCTACGGCGTGATCCGGGTGACCAACGCGATGCTGCCGTTCGTGGGGCGCGCGGGGTCAGCGCGCATCGTCAACATCTCGAGCAGCGTCGGGTCGGTGACGTTGCAGGCGGACCCGGACGTCGAAGTCGGCCCGATCATGGCAGCCTACGCGCCGACGAAGTCGTACCTCAACGCCGTCACCGTGCACTACGCGCGGCAGTTCGCCGGCACGGGCACCCTCATCAACGCCGCCTGCCCGGGCCTGGTGGCGACCGATTTCTCCGGTTTCCGAGGGCGTCCGGCTCGGGAGGCCGCGGCCATCGCGATTCGTCTCGCCACCCTGCCTGACGGCGGACCGACCGGCTCCTTCTTCAACGACGACGGCGTCATTCCGTGGTGATCCGGCCGGCCCCTTCGACGAACCGATCGTCAGCTGGTGCGGGAGGCACGGGATCCGGCTCTGTCTCGGGCCATGACTCAGGCGCGGGGCCGAACGCGCGCCGCGCGGCTCGGACGGCCAGGGCCGCCACGGTCGCGTTGGCGCCCCCGCCGATCACCGCGCCGATGCCGAACGGGGCCACCCGGCCGAGCACGATGATGCCCTGCCTGGTGCCGTACTTGGTGACGAAGTTCTTGCCCAGGACGCTGTTGATCTGGCGCAGTGCCGTCGCGGGCACCACAATGGTCGAGTAACCCGACTGGCCGAGCAGGATCCCCATGACCAGTGTCCGTCGGGGTTCGATCTCGTCCAGCGGAACGCCGTGGACCTCAGCGACCGAGAGCACGAACAGGGCGCTCAGTTCAAGCGAAGAGAAGGCCTCGCCCGCCGACAACGCCAAGGCGACTCCGGTGCCGACGGCAGGCGCGGCCGCCGTGACCCCGGTGCCAGTCAGCGCCCTGACGCACATCCGCTCCAGGTCCACACGACCTCCGCCGGTGTCGCTGGCGGGCCCGGGCGATGTTGTTGCGCACCAGTGGTGTCGGCAAGCCGATGGGCTTGTCCAGCAACTCGAGGACCGGCGCCGGCCCGCTCGACGCCGGGACCGGTCGTTCAGAGGCCACAGCGAGTTCCTTCGCGTCGTCAGTCGTCGCCGCTGCAATCACGTGGTCAGTCGGATTCGAGGAGCTCGGCCAGCCGAAGCGTGTCTTCGAGGTAGCGCTCATAAGGGAACCCGGCGGCGACGAGCGCCGAACGGAACTCGTCGTAGAGCGGCTTTCCGTTGTCATGGAACGCTTTCCGGCCGGCAGCAGTCAGCGTCACCAAACGCCGTCGCGCATGGGTGGGGTCGACGACCACCTGCACCAAGCCTCCCTCCTCCAGGGGACGCAAAGCGCGGCTGATCGCCGGGTCCGATACCGACAACGCCTGCGCCAGGCGGTGTTGCGTTGCCGGTTCGATGTCCTCCAGCGTGCCCAGCAGCCGGATCTGGCTGTACGTCAGGCCGTCCTGGCCGTCGGTGCGGCGCCGGGCTGCTTCGCCCAGCAGCATGACCACGCGGTGCAGCAAGTCTGCGAGTCCTTCGTCCACGTCGTCAGCCTAACAGAGTGTTGACTAGTTAATGTTAACTATGCAAGATTCAGGGCATGGACAACTTCGGTTACGTCGCCCAGTCAGCCTTTCCCCTGGTCTGGATCCTGGTCCCAGCCATCGGCGCCTTCGTGCGAGCCCGCCACGCCACCTCCGCCCGGGAACGACTGGAGATCTGGCAGCGCTGGTGGGCCATCGGCGCCTTCGGCGTCGGCAGCCTCTGGATGACGGTCGCGTTCCTCGCCTTCCCCGACGTCATGGCCACCGCGATCGGCTTCCCTCGGACGCCGTTCCTGTTCGAGATCGCCTTCGCCAACCTCGGACTGGCCGTCATGGGCTTCCGCGCCGCTTCGGCGTCGGCGCGCGAGCGCATCACCATCGGCCTCGGCGGCGGCATGTTCCTGTGGGGCGCGCTGGCCGGCCACCTATATCAGTGGTTCGCCGGCGACCACGCCCCCGGCAACACCGGTGGCGTCCTTGTCAGCGACCTGCTCATCCCGGCGGTCATGATCGTCCTCGCCGTGCGTTCCCGGCGTCTGGCCGCAGCGCCTCAGCCGGCCGGTCCTGTCGCCGCCTGAACCGACTCACGAAGGACGTAGCGCTCACCGCATCGGGTCGCCATTGCCCGTTGAGTCACGGACCGTGGCCGTTCGGGCAACCCGACACCGACTCGTACAGCAGTCGTGACGGCATTGCTATCCTCCCGCCGAGTGATCTCTTTCGGAGGGGGCGTGAGCGCATGACGGACGCCTGTGGTCGCGGAATCCGGCCCGCGCGCGCCGTCGGAGAACTCCCCGTGGTGATTCGGTTCACGGAAAGCGTCGGAAAGGTCGCGTAGTGAGCAACCCGCTGGTCGCGGAAACCAAAGATTCCACCAAGGCGTACTCGGGGATTTCGCTGCTGGAGACGGCGGCAGACCTGAAATCCGCGATCGAGAGCGGCGACTGGGCATCGGTCGCGATGGGCGCCGTCGGGACCGCCTTGGACGCGCTGTCGATGGCCATGGACCCGTTCGGGGCGATCCTCGCCGCCGGCGTCGGGTGGCTCATCGAACACGTCGGTCCACTGAAGGAAGCCCTCAACGGCTTGACCGGCAACGCCGATGAGATCGCCGCGCAGTCGGAGACCTGGAAGAACATCGCGACCGAACTGGGCAGCGTCGGGGAAGACCTGACCGGAATGGTCAAAGCGGACACGGCGTCGTGGGCCGGGACCGCCGGGGACACTTACCGGCAGCGGGCGCAGGACACGGTCACGTTGCTGGAAACCGCCCAAAAGGGCTGCGAAGGCGCTTCCAGCGGGGTGAAGACCGCCGGTGAGGTCGTCGCGGCGGTGCGGGCGCTGGTGCGGGACATCATCGCGGAGCTGATCGGGCACTTGATCAGCTGGGCGCTGCAGGTGATCTTCACCCTCGGTATCGGCATGACCTGGGTGGTCCCGCAGGTGATCGGTGCGGTGGCGAAGACGGCGTCGAAGATCGCGGATCTGGTCAAGCGGCTGGTGACCGCACTCAAGGCGCTGGTCCCGCTGTTGAAGCGGGCCGGTGACCTGTTCGGTGACGCGGCCAAGGCGCTCAAGAAAATCAAGCCGGGCAAGGCCGCGCCGCCGCCCAAGAACATCGACATCAAGGGCAACCCGAAGGGCCTCGACGGGCCCAACGGCAAGGGTGGCGACAGCACCACCACCTCGGGTGCGAAGGGCGACAACACCACCCCGTCCGGGGACCACACCCCGCCGAAGGGCGACCCGCCGCCCGCGTCCAAAGGCCCCGGCGACTCGAACGGCGACACCACTCCTTCCGGTGGAGGTAAGGGCCCGGACACCCCGGGCGGCGGCAAGCCGAAAGACGGCGGGGGCAAGCCGAAGGACGGCGGCCTGGCCGACAACAACGGCGCTCCCAAGGAAAACTCGACCCCGACCGACTGCCGCCCCGGCAGTGGCGACCCGATCGACATGACGACCGGGCGGATGATGCTCGCCCAGACCGACGTCGAGATCGACGGCGTCCTGTCGCTCGTGCTGGACCGCAGCCAATTCTCCGGCTACCGCAGCGGTGTCCACTTCGGACGGTCGTGGGCGTCGACCGCCGACCAGCGCCTGGAAACCGGCGACGGGCGCGTCGACTTCGCCGTCGAGGACGGCACCCTGCTCGTCTACCCGGTCCCGGGCGCGACCGCGGTCACGCCGGTGGACGGCCCCTGGTGGCCGCTGCGGCGGCTCGGCGACGAGTACATTTTGGACCAGCCGGATCTCGGCCGCTCCCTGCACTTCCCCGCCGACGGTGACACCGGCTGGCTGGCCGCGATCTCCGACGCCGACGGCAACCGGATCGCCTTCGACCGCGACGCGCACGGAACCCTGCGCGAAGTCCGGCACTCGGCCGGGCACCGCGTCGCGGTGACCACAGTGGACGGCCGGATCACCGAGCTCGCCTCCGTCGGCGAGCACGACGACGACCGCGTCACCCTCGCCCGGTTCGCCTACGACGAGCGGGCGCACCTGGTCGAGGTGGTCAACTCGTCGGGCCGGCCGTACCGGTTCGCCTACGACGACGCCGGCCGCATCGCCGGCTGGCAGGACCGCAACGGCTGGGGCTACGAGTTCACCTACGACGAACGCGACCGCTGCGTCCGCGGCACCGGGCCGCGCGGGGTCCTCAGCTACACCTTCGCCTACGACCGGGAAAACCGCGTCAACCGCGCCACCGACTCGCTCGGGCACACCACCGCCTACGAGCTGAACGAGGAGTTCCAGCTCGTCCGGGAGATCGACCCGCTCGGCGGCGTCACGGCCTACGAGTGGGACCGCCACGACCGGCTGCTGGCCTGCACCGACCCGCTGGGCCGCGTCACCCGCTACGGCTACGACGAGCACGGCAGGCGGACGTCGGAAACCCGCCCGGACGGCAGCGTGCGCAGCGTCCGCTTCGACCCGCGTGGGCGCCCGCAAGCGACCGTCGAGCCGGACAGCGCGGTCTGGGCCTACGACTACGACGACTCCGGGCGGCTCGTCGCGACCACCGACCCGATGGGCGGGGTCCGCCGCTACGGCTACGGCCCGCGCGGGGCGCTCAGCTCGTTCACCGACGAAGAGGGCCGCATCACCGGGATCGAGTGCGACGCGCTGGGCAAGCCCCGGACGGTGCTGGACCCGGCCGGCGGCCGCACGTCCTACACCTACGACCGGCTGGGCCGCATCGAGTCCGTCACCGACCCGACGGGCCACACGACGACGTACGCCTGGACGGTCGAAGGCGAGCTGTGGAAGCGCACCGCCCCGGACGGCTCGGTGGAGCGCTTCACCTACGACGGCGAGGTCAACGCGGTCGAGTACACGGACGCCACCGGCGCCGTCACGCGCACCGACTTCGGGCCGTTCGACCTGCCCGTCTGCGAAATCGCGCCGGACGGCAGCCGCACCCGGTTCGAGTACGACACCGAACTGCGGCTCGTCGCGGTCACCAACGCCGCCGGCGCGCGGTGGCGGATCGAGCACGACGCGGCCGGGCGGGTCGTGCGGGAGACCGACTTCGACGGCCGGGTCGTCGACTACGTCCGCGACGCCGCCGGGCAGCTCGTCGAAAGCACTCCCGGCACCGGGGCCCCGACGACGTATTCGTGGGACGCGCTGGGCCGGATGACCGGAAAACGTTGTGGGGACAGCGTCACGACGTACTCCTACGACGCCGCGGACCGGCTGGTGCGGGCGAAGAACGCCGACGCCGACCTGACCTTGGCCTACGACCGCCTCGGGCGTGTGGTGGCCGAAAGCTGCGACGGCCGGGAGGTCCGTTCCGGTTACGACCGCAGCGGGCTGCGGACCGCGCGCCGCACCGCCACCGGCGTCACGAGCACCTGGGCCTACGACGCGGCGAGCGCGCCGGCCGAGCTGAGCACCGCGGGCCGGTCGATCCGGTTCGCGCACGACGCGGCCGGGCGCGAGGTCCGGCGCGTATTCGGCGCGGCGACGCTGGCCCAGACCTGGGACGCGAACGACCGGCTGGTCGAACAGGTCGTCGCGGGGGCGGACGGCCAGCCGCGGCAGCGACGCGCGTACCGGCACCGGGCGGACAGCGTGCTCGCGGGCGTCGACGACCTGCTTTCCGGCCGCCGGGAGTTCTCGCTGGACCGGCTGGGCCGCATCACCGGGCTGCACCGGGCGACGGGCAGCGAGCGCTACGCGTACGACGCGATGGGCAACGTCACCACCGCCGACTGGACCGCGCCGCACCCCGCCGCGGGTTCCCGCGAGTACAGCGGGACGCAGGTCCGGCGCGCCGGCGACGTCCACTACCGCTACGACGAGCTGGGTCGCCTGACCGGGCGGCAGCAGCCGGGCGGCGAGTGGACGTTCGCCTGGAACGCCGACGACCGGCTCGAGCGCGTGCGGACCCCGGACGGCGGCGAGTGGCACTACGCCTACGACGCGCTGGGACGCCGCGTGGCCAAGCGCCTGCTCGGGCCGGACGGCACGGTGGCCGCCGAGACCCTGTTCGTCTGGGACGGGATCCTCCCGGCCGAGGAGATCGTCACGACGGCCGGGGCGCCGGCCCGGGTCACGACGTGGGACTGGGAGCTGGACCGGCCGGTGCCGGTGAGCGTGCTGGACCGCCGGCCCCGCGCGGACGGCGGCGTCGACGAGCAGTTCCACGCCGTCGTCGCCGACCTGGTCGGCAGCCCGGCGGAGCTGGTGGACGAGACCGGCCGGATCGCCTGGTACGCGGCGCAGACGCTGTGGGGCGTGGAAACCGCGGCCGCGGCGCCGACGCCGTTGCGGTTCCCCGGCCAGTACTTCGACGCCGAGACGGGCCTGCACTACAACGTGAACCGGTACTACGAACCGGAAACGGGCCGCTACATCAGCCCGGACCCGATCGGCCTCGGCGGCGGCACCAACCCGCACGCCTACGTCCGCAACCCGACCGGCTGGCTCGACCCGGTCGGCCTCAACACCAAGAAGTGCAAGGGCGGCAAGGCGAACAACCCGGTGCTGGCCAACAACCGCCCGGGCCAGCCGGTCTTCCACGGCAACGCGAACGTCCCGGTCACGGAGATCAGCGACAAGAAGTTCGTCGGCATCCTGGAGAACCTCGCCGCCGGCCGCGGCGAAGGTTCACGCCGCGCGAAGGAGCTGCTGAAGCAGATGCAGGAGGGCCGCGGCTGGCAGCAGACGGCGGGCATCCACCAGGGCGGCCTGGGCGGCGCCGCGGGCGGCGCGGACCCGAGGCCCCACATCACGGTCAGCGTCGGCGGCCGCGGGTACCACGTGCACGTCGGAGGCAAGAACGGGAACCTGTTCGCGCAGGACATCACCCCCAACCCGATCCGCTGAGCGGGAACCGCCGCCGCCGAGGCCGGTCCCCCGTCCTGACCGGATGCGCGGCGGTCATCGCCGTCCTGGGCGTATCCCGGGGGTAACGGTTGAGCCGCGTCGCCGGGATCCGCTAGGACAGGAGACCGCAAGGCTGGACGGTGGGTGGAGGGGGCCGGCCCGATGACCGTGGAGTTCCGTCTGCTCGGCCAGGTCGAGGTCCGGCTCGACGGGGAGCCGCTCGACGTCGGCTACGCGCAGCTGAAGGGCGTGCTGGCGCTGCTGCTGGTCGAGGTGAACCAGATCGTGGCGGTCGACCGGCTGGTGGATCGGGTCTGGGGCGACCGGCGCCTGCCGCAACGGCCGCGCGGGGCGATCCAGCACAGCATCGCCGTGCTGCGCGCCGCGCTGGCGCCGGTGCCGGGCTTCGCGATCACCTGGCAGCGCACGGGATACCAGCTCACCGCCGACCCCGGCACCGTCGACCTGCACCGGTTCCACCGGCTGGTCGCCGACGCGCGCACGGCCGGCGACGACCCGCGCGCGGTGGCCCTGTTCGGCGAAGCCCTGGAACTCTGGCGGGGAGAACCCTTTGCCGGCCTGGACATCCCCTGGCTGGCCGAGTGCCGCACGTCGCTCTTCCGGCAGCGCGGCACCGCCGAGCTCGAGCTCACCGACATCCGGCTCCGCCAGGGCGACCACGCCGCGCTGCTGCCCGGCCTGGCCGAGCGGGCCCGCGACGACCCGCTCGACGAACGGCTGGCCGCCCAGCTCATGCTCGCGCTCTACCGCGACGGCCGCGCCGCCCACGCCCTCGAGCACTACCAGCGGTTCCGGACCCGGCTGGCCGACGAGCTCGGCACCGATCCGGGCCCGCCGCTGCGGCGCCTGCACCACCGGATCCTCGCCACGGATCCGGCGCTCACGGTCTCCTCGGGCACGGCCGCACCCGTGCCGCGCCAGCTGCCCGCGGCGCCGCGGTCGTTCACCGGCCGGGCCGCCGCGCTCGCCGACGTCACCGCCGCGCTGACCGAGCCGGGCCGGGCCGTGCCCGTCGCCGTGGTCACCGGGTCCGGCGGCATCGGCAAGACGTGGCTCTCGGTGCACTGGGCCCACGAGCACCTCGAGGCGTTCCCCGACGGGCAGCTGTACGTGAACCTGCGCGGGTTCGACCCCGGCGGCGAGCCCGTGCCGGCGGCGACCGCGCTGCGCGGGTTCCTCGACGCCCTCGGCGTCGCGGTCGAGGCCACCCCACCGGAATGGGACGCGCAGGTCGGGCTGTACCGCAGCGTGCTCGCCGGAAAGCGCTTGCTCATCGTGCTCGACAACGCCCGCGCCACCGACCAGGTCGTGCCCCTGCTGCCGGGCAGTCCCACGTGCGCGGTGCTGGTCACCAGCCGCCACCGGCTCGACGGCCTGGTCACCTCGCACGGCGCCCGGCCGGTCGCCCTCGACGTGCTGACCGGCACCGAGGCCCGGCAGCTGCTGGTCGGACACCTCCACCGGCACCGGATCACCGCCGAGCCCGACGCCGTCACCGAGCTGCTCGGCTACTGCGCGGGCCTTCCGCTGGCGATCGGCATCGTCGCGGCCCGCGCCGGTCACCACCCCGGGTTCCCGCTCGCCGCGCTGGCCGCCGAGCTGCGCGACCAGGCCGGCCGGCTGGCCGCCTTGGACACCGCCGACGCCGACGTCAACCTGCGTGCGGTGCTGTCGTGGTCCTACCGCGCCCTGTCCCCCGACGCCGCGACGGCGTTCGGGCTGCTGGGGCTCGCCGCCGGGCCGGACATCAGCCTCCCCGCCGCGGCGAGCCTGCTCGCGCGGACCACCGCCGGCGCGCTCGGGCTCCTGCGCGAGCTGGAGCACGCTTCCCTGGTGCAGCAGTACGATCCGGGCCGGATCCGGATGCACGACCTGGTCCGGCTGGCCGCCGCGCAGCACGCCGAGCAGGACCTTCCCGAGCCGGTCCGCGTCGCGGCGCTGCGCCGCCTGGCCGACTTCTACCTGCACACCGCGCACGCCGGCGACCGGCTGCTCCAGCCGTTGCTCCCGCCGATCCGGCTCGCCGAGCCCCACCCCGGCTGCCAGGTCGTGCCGCTGGCCGACCAGGCGTCCGCGCTCGCCTGGTTCGCCGCCGAGCACCCCAACCTGCTCGCCCTGCAACGGCTGGCCGCGGCCCGGGGCTGGGCGGCCGTCCGCTGGCAGGTCGCGTGGCTGCAGACGACCTTCCTGTACCGCCGGGGCCGGTTCCACGCCGCGCTCGACGCGTGGAAGGCCGGGCAGGAAGCCGCGAAGGAGCTCGACGACCCCGCGGTGCACGCCGGAACCCACCAGCTCCTCGGCGCGATCTTCGCCGAGCTGGGGCAGCACGCCGAAGCCGGGCACCACCTCGCACTGGCCGAACGCAGCGGTGACCTTCCCGCGCAGGCCTACACCCACCACGCACTGGGCTGGTCGTGGTCGCTGCGCGGCGCCGACCGGCGGGCGCTGGAGCACGCCACCGAGTCCCTGCGCCTCTACCGGGCCCTCGGCATGCCGGCCGGGGAAACCCGGGAGCTCACGGTGTCCGGCTGGTACCGGGCCCGGCTCGGTGACTTCGCGGAAGCCCGCATCCACACCGAGGCGGCCTTGGTGCTGGCCCGCCGGCACGGGTATCGCGAGGACGAAGGCCTGGCCACGGGAATCCTCGGCTTCCTGGCCCAGCACACCGGCCACTACCGCGACGCCGTCAGCCACTACCGCGAGGCCGCCGGCGTGCTGCACGAGGTCGGCAACTCCTACTTCGAGGGCACCGTCCTGGATTTCGCCGGGCAGACGCACCTCGCGCTGGACGAACCCGAGTCCGCCCGCCGGAAGTGGCAGGAGGCACTGGAGCTGTACCGGATCCAGTGCCGCACGGCCGACACCGACCGCGTCCGGCGGTCCCTGGCGGAGCTCGGCGAGCGGATGCCGGCCGCGACGCGCTGACCAGCGCACATCCGCGGTGCCAAAGCGCGGCCTAAGCGGGACGGCGCACAGTCTGCCGTGCCGTCGACGGGCCGAGCGCGGGGGGACTGGCGGATGGAGATCAGGTTGCTGGGCCCGGTGGAGGTGGTCGCCGGGCGGATCCCGGTCCCGGCCGGACGGCGGCAGCTGCGCGTGATGCTGGCGGTGCTGGCCGCGGCCGCACCCCGGGCGGTGCCGGTGGCCCTGCTCATCGACCGGGTGTGGGGCGAACACCCGCCGCTGCGGGCACAGCAGGCCGTGTGGACCCGCGTCGCCGAACTCCGCAAGGTGCTGGCCGGCGCCGCCGGCGAACCCGAACCGCTGGTCTCGTGGCAGCCGGGCGGGTACCTGCTGCGCGTGGAGCCCGACCGGGTGGACCTGCACCGGTTCCGCCGGCTCGCCGCCGCCGCGCGACGGCCCGGCCCCGAGCGCGTCACGCTGCTGGCCTCGGCCATGGACCTGTGGCGAGGCACTCCCCTGGCCGGCCTCGGCGGCGAATGGGCGACGCGGCAACGGGAAAGCTGGCAGCTGGAACGGCTGGACGCGGCCGTCGCCTGGGCTCGTGAGGCCGGGCGCGTCGGTGCGCACACCGCCGTCATCCCGGTGCTGCGGGACCTCGTCGACGACCACCCGCACTCGGAACCGCTCGCGACGGAGCTGGTCCGCGCCCTGGCCGCGGACAACCGGACCGGGGAGGCGATCGCCGAGTGCCGGGCCGCCTGCGACCGCCTGCGCCGGACGCTGGGCGTCGAGCCCGGACGTGAGCTGCGGACAGTCCGGCAAGCGCTGCTGAGCGGTGACCCGCTGGTGCCGCCGGCCGCGGCCGGGCCGCTGGTCGTGCCGGCCCAGCTCCCGGCGGACGTCGCCGGGTTCGTGGGCCGGCACGCCGAAATCGCCCGCCTGGACGTCGCCGGGGGTGTGCTCGCGGTGTCCGGGACCGCGGGGGTGGGCAAGACCGCGCTCACGGTGCACTGGGCCCACCGGGTCCGCGACCGGTTCCCGGACGGGCAGCTCTACCTGAACCTGCGCGGGTTCGACCGGACCGGGCCGCCACGGGATCCCGCGGAGGCGGCGCGGCTGCTCCTCGACGGCCTCGGCGTGCCCGCCGGCCGCGTACCCGCCGACCTGGACGGCCGGGCCGCGCTCTACCGGAGCCTGCTCGCCGGCCGGCGGATGCTCGTCGTGCTCGACAACGCCCGGGACACCGCGCAGGTCCGGCCGTTGCTGCCGGGCACCCCGGGCTGTCTCGTCCTGGTTTCCGGGCGCACGACGCTGACCGGCCTGGCCGTCGCGCACGGTGTCCCGCTCCTCGTGCTGGACCTGCTGACCGACGCCGAAGCACGGCAGCTGCTGGACGCCCGTCTCGGCCGGGCGCGCACCGAGGCCGAACCCACGGCGGTCACCGACATCGTCACCGCCTGCGCGCGGCTGCCGCTGGCGCTGGCGATCGCGGCCGCCCGGGCCGTCGCCCGGCCGCGGCTGCGGCTCGGCGTCCTCGCGCGGGAGCTGCTCGACGCCCGCTGCCGGCTGTCGGCCCTGTCCGGCGACGACCCGGGCACCGACCTCCGCACCGTGCTCTCCTGGTCCTACGCCGCGCTGAGTCCCGAGGCACGCCGGCTGTTCCGCTTGCTGGGCACGGTTTCCGGGCCGGACCTCACGGTCGCGGCCGTGGCCGGCCTCGCCGGCGTCCCGGCCCGGCAGGTCGAGCCGGTGCTGACCGAACTGACGCTCGCCAACGTCGTCACCGAGCGCGTTCCCGGTCGCTTCGGCTGTCACGAGCTGCTGCGGTGCTATGCCGAGGCCGTCGGGCCCGAAGCAGACGCCCCGGACCCGACGCGACGTTCCTAGGTGAGCGACTCCCAGCCGATCGTCTGCACCCGCACGCCCGGACAGGTCAGGCGGACGTTGTAGGTGCCCACCGCCGGCAGGGCCGTGCTGTTGATGCGCTGCCCGTTCGAGCAGATGATGTAGACCCGCATCGCGCCCGAGGTGACCTGGCAGGTGAAGTCGACGATCTGGAACGGCGACCGGGAGAACCAGTTGCACGTGAAGACGGCGGCGGTCGTGGTCTGCTGCCCGTCGGTGGCCCGCGGGGCGACGTTCCAGTGCCCGGTCATCGGCGCGGCGGCGGTGACCGCCGCACCGGTGTTCGCGGGTGCCGCGGAAGCCACGGCCGGGGAAGCCACCCCGACGGCGACGAGCAGCACGCCCATGGCCAACAACGCTTTCACGGCCCGCGTGACGATGGAGCGGGACCCGGGTGATCGACGCATGCGTATCTCCTCCGTTGGTCGAGCGAAGTCCGGCGTTCGGGGACGCGGACGGCTCCCACGCTGAACCACCGCCTTGCGCATCGGGCTGACCGGATCCTTACCGCGCTGGCACCCGGCGGGCGCCGCTGTGCGCGCTTGTCACCCCCGTGCCAGCGCCGTGTGCGCGCCCTGAGCGCGGCGCGCCGCAACCTGAACGGGTCGCTACGGAAGGGGATTTCTCATGCATGACACAGTGATCGTGGGCGCCGGTCCCGTCGGTCTGTTCCTGGCCTGCGAGCTGGGCCTCGCGGGCTGCTCGGTCCTGGTGCTCGAACGGGAACCGGAGCCCGGCACCCCGTGGCGGACGGCCCCGCTCGGACGACGCGGCCTGTTCGCCACCTCTATCGCCGCGTTCCACCGGCGCGGGCTGCTGGAGCCGCTGCTGACCGAGGCGGGTCCCGCCTTCGGCACCGGGCCCGGAGACGAGCCGGCTCGGGCGCGCTTCGCGGGGCACTTCGCCGGGATCGTGCTCGACGCGGCCGACGTCGACCTCACCGCCCTGCCGTTCCGGCTGCCCGGCCCCGTGCCGGACGCCGTCATGACGAGCCTCGACACGCTCGAAGCGGTCCTGGCGGAGCGAGCCGCCAAACTCGGCGTCGAAATCCGCCGCGGGGTCGTGGTGGACGGCCTCACCCAGGACGACGACCACGTGGTCGTGCACGCCGGCGACCACGACCACCCGGCGCGCTGGGCCGTCGGCTGCGACGGCGGGCGCAGCGCGGTGCGCCGGATCGCGGGCTTCGAGTTCGCCGGCACCGAGCCCCAGTTCACCGGCTACGTCGCGCTCGCCACCATCCCCGACGCTGACAAGCTGAGCCCGGGGTTCACCTTGACTCCGCGGGGCATGTACCTCCGGCTGCCCGCGGACGGGCACATCGGCGTGATGGACTTCGACGGCGGCGCGTACGACCGTTCGCAAGAGCTGACCCGCGACCACCTTCAGGAAGTGCTGCGCCGCGTGTCCGGCACCGACGTGACGCTGACGGAGGTCCGCCTCGCCTCGAGCTACACCGACCGGGCGATGCAGGCGACGACCTACCGGCGGGGCCGGGTCCTGCTCGCGGGCGACGCCGCGCACATCGTGTCGCCCCTCGGCGGGCAGGGGCTCAACACGGGCCTCGGCGACGCGGTCAACCTGGGCTGGAAGCTCGCGGCGACCCTCCGCGGGCAGGCCCCGGAGGGACTGCTCGACTCCTACACCCGCGAGCGCCACCCGGCCGGTGCCTGGGCGCTGGACTGGACGCGGGCCCAGGTGGCGTCGATGCGGCCGGATCCGCACGCCCAGGCGGTCCAGGGCGTGCTGCGCGACCTGCTCGGAACCCGGGACGGCACGACGTACGTGTTCGAAAAGCTGTCCGGCACCTCGGTCCGCTACGACCTCGGCAGCGACCGACCGCTGGTCGGCCGGATCGCTCCGGACTTCCGGCTGACCGGCGGAACGACCCTGGCCGACCTGATGCAGGACGGCCGTGGCGTCGTACTCGACTTCAGCGCCGAGCAGGACCTGAGGGCTTCCGCGGCGGGTTGGGAAAACGAGCTGCGGTACGTCGCGGGCACGGCGGAAAACGACCTGGGCCTCGGCGCGGTCCTGGTCCGTCCCGACGGGACCCTCGCCTGGGCCGGCGAGCGCGTGCCCGACCGCGGCTCGTTCGAACGAGCCGCCCGGCGCTGGTTCGGTGACGCGGTCGGCTGATCCTCCGCGGAATCCGGGGGCTGCTCAGGCGTCTCGGCGGGTGGCGGGTACCGCTGGGTGGCGAGCCCGCATGAGCCGGCTCGCGACCAGGACGACCAGAGGCGCCAGCACCGACGTCGTGCACACGGCGATCAGCGGCAGGCCCGGGCGCGGGCGCCCGGTGACCCCCGGCGGCGGCTCGGGTGGGCGGAAGCGCAGGCTCGTGGTCATGTGGTGCCAGACGAAGATCTCGCGGTAGATCGTGTACCAGCTGAACGCCCACACGAGCACGGCGCCTCGTCGCACCCATCGCAGGGGTCGGTCGTGGTCAGCCGGCATGGCGATCAGCTCCTCGTCCGGCGGCCGCGCCCGGTCGGCCTGGTGCTCACAGGTTACGCGCGGCCGCCGGCTTCGGTCTCGACGTGCACGCCTGCGCGCACCCGGCTGGACTGTCCACTGAGGACGCAGTGAGCCCGCGTTCACCGGGGAGTAGGGCAGAATCGGCAGCGTGAACAACGGAGCGATCACCTTCGGGCCCGCCCTCGTCGCGGTACTGGTCCTGCTCACCGCCGCCGGGGCCGCCGTCGTCCGGTGGGGAGAGATCGGTCAGGGCCGGGCCGTGGTGATCGCCGCGGTCCGGGCCGTCGCACAGCTCGCCCTGGTGTCGCTGGTGATCACCGCCGTCCTGCGGTCGGCCCCGCTCACCGGCCTGTTCGTGCTGCTGATGTTCACCATCGCCGCGGTGACGTCCGCCCGCCGCGTCGGAACCTGGGCGAACCTGCCGTGGACCGCGGCGGCCATCGCGGCCGGGGTCGCCCCGGTGCTCGGCCTGGTACTGGGCGCCGGTGTCGTCCCGCTCCGGCCGATCGCCGTCGTGCCGATCGCCGGCATCGTCATCGGCGGCGCGATGACCGCGACGTCACAGGCCGCCCGCCGCGCCCTCGACGAGCTGAAGTCCCGCCACGGCGAGTACGAAGCCGCACTCGCCCTCGGGTTCCTGCCGCGGCCGGCCGCGCTGGAGATCTGCCGCCCCTCAGCCGGGCACGCGCTGATCCCGGCCCTCGACCAGACCCGCACGGTCGGCCTGGTGACACTCCCCGGCGCTTACGTGGGCGTGCTGCTCGGCGGCGCCGGACCCATCCAAGCGGGCCTGACGCAGGTGCTGGTGCTGATCGGGCTGCTCGCCGCCGAAGCCGTGTCGATCCTGGTCACCGTGCAGCTGGTCGCGGCCGGCAAGCTCACCAGGTGAGGCACCCGGTCAGCCGCCGTGGCCGTGCTCGAACGCGCCCATCTCGTGGCCTTCGAAACCGTCCGCCCCGAAACCGTGCACGGCGCCCACGACGATCGCCGCGGCGATCAGGAGTCCGATGAGGACAGTCAGGACGAGCAGGAGCCGGCGACGGCCGGGCGCGGGTGCCCGGCCGCGCAGAACCGCGACGTCGGCTCTGAACGCGGCACCAGCGGCAGCCAGGATCCGGCGCCACCCGTCGGTGGCAGCCTGCTCCGGCGCGGGCAGGTCGGCGGTCATCGAGGCCAGCTCGTGCCGGTAGCGGATCTCCTCGAGGCGCCCCAGACGTTCTTCGACCTCGGCGATCGTCAGCCTGCCCTCACCGGCCGCCGCGCAGAGGGCGGCGCGGACCTCCTCGCGTTCCGCGTCCGAGCAGCGGATCCCTTCGGGCACAGTGGTACCCGGCGCGTTCTCGCTCATCGATTTCCTCTTTCGTTCCGAAATCACCTCTGCCCGAGGCTAACCGCGGCCGGGCGCTTCTTAGCGAAACCCAGCGCGATCCTCATCGAACTCTCATGGTCGGGCGACACCGTCTGACAGGTGACTCCACGGATCGCGCTTTCGCCCACGCCGCTGGCGACGCTGACGCTGGTCATGGCCGCCGTCGCGCAGGCGATCATCGCCGGGCTGACCTTCGGGCTCGCGGGCTACGTCAGCCCGTGGCGCGACCCGGTCAGCGACTACGCCTGGCACCGCGGCGGCCGGCTGCTGTTCGCCGTCGCCATCCTCCTGCTGCTCGCCTGCGCGGCGGCGCTGGCGGTCGCCGCGCAGCTGGCCTCGCTGCCCCGCGGTCCGCTGGTGAGCACCCTCTTCCTGCTCTGGGCGGCCGGGCTCATGGTGGTCCTGTTCTTCCGGAGCAGCGTCAGCGCCGCGGATCCCACCGTCTCGGGCGAGATCCACCGGTTCGGCGGGGCGATGCTGTTCGCCGGCCTGCCGCTCGCGACCTGGGCGTTGAGCACCCGGTTGCGAGCCGAGCCCCGCTGGCACACCGCGGCCCCGGCGCTCCGGCGCGGCGCGATCGCCGGCGTCGTGACCGCGGCCGCGTTCGGCGCGGCGCAGATCGTCAGCTGGCTCCCGGCCGGGCTGCTCGAACGCGTCGCGCTGCTGGCCGAGTTCCTGATCGTCGCCACGATGGCGATCGCCCTGCGGCGCGCGGACCGCGGTCCCTCCACGACTCCGGCGGCCGTCCGATGACCGCCCTCGCCATCGTCTGCGCCTTGGTCGCCGCCGTGTTGTTCGCGGTGGCCGCGACGCGGCAGCACGCCGAGGTCACCGAGCTGGCCGTCGAGGGCACGCCCGGACTGCGCTCCCTGGCCCGGCTGCTGCGCTCCCCCGGCTGGTGGGCCGGCACGGCGCTGGCGACCGGCGGCAGCCTGCTGCACGTCGTCGCCCTGTCGCTGGCCCCGCTCCCGGTGGTCCAGCCGCTCGGGGTGTTCAGCCTGGTCCTGACCGTCCTGTTCGGACGGCGCGCCCGCGACCGCCGGGTCGTGACCGCCGTCGTGCTCGTCGTGGCGGGCGTGGCCGGGTTCGTGGCCCTCGCCGCCTCGGCCACCCCGGCCGTGACGATCAGCGCGGGAACGGCCGAAATCGTTGCCGTCACCGGGTTCGTGGTCACGGCGCTCGCCTGGTTCGCCCGGGCCGGGTGCGCCGCGCTGGCCGCCGCGTCGGCCGTCCTCTTCGGACTCGGCTCGTCGGTCGTGCACGCCGCCGCGTCCCAGCCACCGGCCACCGCGGTGCTGCTCGGCGGGCAGGCGCTGCTGCTGCTCGGCGCCGGCGGCGTGATCCTGCACCGCGCGTACGCCGCGGGTCCCACCGCGGTCGTCGTCGGCACGACGACCGTGCTCGATCCCCTGACCGCGGTCGCCGTGGCCGCCGTGGCCTACGGCGAAGTTCCCCAGCCCGCGGCGGCGCTCGCCGCGGTCGTCGCTCTCGCCGGTGTGCGCGTGCTCGCCGGTGCCGTTCCGCAAGCCCATCCGAAGATCGAGGAGAAACCCGTGCCCGAGCACCCGACCGGCCTTCGCGTCCTGATCGGCGCCGACACGTTCCCGCCCAACATCAACGGCGCGGCGTTCTTCGCCGAGCGCCTGGCCCGCGGGCTCGCCGGCCGCGGCCACGACGTCCACGTCGTCTGCCCGTCCGACGACGGCCCGGCCCGCACCGAGCGGCGGGACGGCTACACGATCCACCGCGTCCGGTCCCGCGGGATCCCGTTCCACGGCGACTACCGGTTCTGCACCCCCGGTGGCGTCCGCGCCGCCATCGGCGAGATCGTGGACCGGGTCCGCCCGGACGTCGTCCACGTCCAAGCGCACTTCGGCGTCGGCCGCGCCCTGCTCGAAGTGGCGGCCGACCGCGACGTTCCCGGCATGGCGACCAACCACTTCATGCCGGACAACCTCCTCGGCTACACCCCGTTCCCCCGGCGGGTGAAGGCCGCGATCGCGCGCTGGGCCTGGAAGGACCTCGTCCGCGTCTACCGCGACGCGCGCATCATCACGACGCCGACGCCCCGGGCGGCCGAAGTCCTCGCCGGGATCGGCCTCGACCGGCCGGCCCAGGTCGTGTCCTGCGGCATCGACCTCGCCCACTACGCCGCACCGGCCCGCCCGCTCGACCGGCCGACGTCGGTCCTGTTCGTCGGGCGCCTCGACGCGGAGAAGAACATCGACCAGCTGCTGCGCGCCCTCGCCCCGCTGCCGCACGTCCGCGCGGACCTCGTCGGCGACGGCACGCGGCGCCAAGAACTCGAAGCCCTCGCCGCGGAACTGGGCATCGCCGGCCGGGTGACCTTCCACGGCTTCGTTTCCGACGCCGAGCTCGTGCACCACTACGCCGAGGCCGACGTCTTCTGCATGCCCGGCACGGCCGAGCTGCAGAGCCTCGCCACCATGGAGGCCATGGCGGCGGGCCTCCCGGTCGTCGCCGCCGACGCGCTCGCCCTGCCCCACCTGGTCCACCACGGCGAGAACGGCTACCTGTTCGAGCCGGGCGCGATCACCACGATCTCCCGCTGGATCGCCGAGCTGGCCGCCGACCCGGACCTGCGCGCCCGGATGAGCGAGGCGTCCCGGGCGATCGTCGCGCGCCACGACATCGCGGACGCGCTGGCGACTTTCGAGACGCAGTACCGGATCCTGCTGGGCATCCCCACGTCGTCCACCGTCGGTCAGGCCGCGTAGCCGGTCCCGGGTGAGCGCCCGGCCGAACTCCGATCGGCCGGGCGCTTACGACAGCCGTGTAGATTCCGAGGATGGGGAACCGGCGGAAGGACACGGCACGGCGCGCGCCCGGCGCGCTGGAAGCCGAGGTGCTGAGCGTGCTGTGGGGCGCGGACGGCCCCCTGTCCCCCACCGATGTCCAGGCGCGGCTCGAGGACGACCTCGCGTACACGACCGTCGTGACGATCCTCAGCCGGCTGCACGACAAGGGCGTCGCGACGCGGGAGAAGCACGGACGCTCCTTCCGCTACCACGCCGTCGACGACGAGGCCGGGCTCGCGGCCCGGAAGATGACGAAGGTCCTCGACGGCGAGCCCGACCGCGACAGCGTCCTGGCCCGGTTCGTGACGCAGCTGTCGGACTCCGACGAAGCCCTGCTGCGCGACCTCCTGCGCGGCAAGAAATGACCATCGACCTGCTGATCCCCCTGCTGCTGCCGGTGCTGGCCCGGCCCGCGGCCCGGCTGGTCGAACCCCGTCTGCCGCCGCGCACGGCCAGCCGGCTGCTCACCGGCGCCTGCCTGGTCCTCGCCGCGGGCAGCACCGCGGCCTTGGCCCTCCTCGCCTTCTCCGGGCTCTCGCTGATCCCCGCGGTCGCCACCCTCGGCCGCTGGTCGCCGCAGGCGTTCCGGGCGGCGAGCGGCGTGGACGTGCCGGTGTCGATCGCGAGTGGCGTGGTGCTGGCCGTGGTGGTGACGATGCTCGCGCGCACGATCGTCCGGTACGCGCGGTGGGCCCGCCGCGTCTCGCGCGAACTGGACGAACACGGCCGCGACGGAGTCGTGCTGCTGCCCGGCGCCGAGGCCGTGGCGTTCGCCGTGCCCGGCCGCGGCGGCCGCATCGCCGTCTCCAGCGGCATGCTGGCCGCGCTGGACCCGCGTGAGCGGACCGCTTTGCTGGCGCACGAGCGTGCCCACCTCGCGTCCCGGCACCACCTGTTCCTGCTGGCCCTGAAGCTGTCCTCGGCGCTGAACCCGCTGCTGCGCCCGCTGTGCGCGGCGGCCGGGTTCGCCCTCGAACGCTGGGCCGACGAAGCCGCGGCGCACCGGGTCGGCGACCGGACGGTCGTCGCGCACGCCGTGGCCAAGGCCGCCCTCGCCGGCCGCTCGCACGACGGCTTCGCGCTCGCCGCGACCGGCGGCCCGGTCCCCCGCCGGGTGTCCGCCCTGCTGACACCCCGGCCGCGCGTGCGGAGCCGGACCCCGGTGGTGCTGCTCAGCGCGCTGGTGATCGGGCTGGCGGGCCTGTCGGCCGAGACGGCGCTCGACAGCGCGGCCGACCTGCACGACGGCATCGAGCTCGCCCAGGCCGGCTGCTAGTCGTGATGTCCGGGGACGTTGTCCCGGGTCAGGACGGCGTGCACGGTCGAGGCGGGGATGCCGAGCCGGCCGGCGATCTGGACCGGGCCCAGCCGTGTGCGCCGGCGCAACCAGTCGGGTGCGTGGCGTCAGGGTGGGGCACGAAGGCCTCCGGCGGGTGAAGCGGTTCTACAGTCACCACCGGCCCCAGCGCTCGCAGCCGACGCGACCGCGCCGGACGGGTCAGCCGCTCAGGTAAGCCGCGACGCGGATGCGCAGCCCGCGGACGTGGACCAGTGCGAGCGCGAACGCCGTGACCGGCCGGTACCCGGGCCGGGGCTCCGCCAGCAGGCACGGTCCCGCGATGTAGACGAAGTCGTCGTCCAGGTCGTAGTGGGGCACCGACCACACCGCTCGGTCGCCGGCCGAGACGTCCGCCGACCGGGATCGCGCCGACCAGTAGTCCGGGAGCTTCATCGCCTCGCCCAACGCCGCCCCGAAGCCGGGCAGGTCGGCTGCGGGCATCGCCAGGCCGCGCCCGCTCCACACCCGCGGAGCGGCGTCGCCCGCCCGGTCCAGGGGATCTCCCAGGTGCGTGAACGTCGCTGTCTCGGTGGACGACCTGATCATCCAGTGCGGTGTCTCGGTGGCGGTCGCCACGGGTCGCTGCTCCTCATCCCTGGCGGCCTCCGGATCCGGCGACGGTAAGGGATCTTCCCGCGCCGGACCCACCGCCACGCGCGACACCACCGAGGGTCACCCGGCAGGACGGACGAGGCCCCTGCCCGGCAGTACCGGACAGGGGCCTCAGGACCTGCTGCGTCAGCCGTCCGAGTCGGCCGACGGGATGTACGCGCCCGGAACCTGATCGGGCGGGTAAACCTGGTTCTCACCGGGGTAGGGCTGCTGCCACCCGTACGTCTGGTACCACGTGAAGTGGTTCATCTGCGCGGGGTTGGCGTAGTCGGCCACGGCGTTCGGCCCGGTCAGGCGCTGGTGCGCCTGCCACTCCGTCCACTGGCCCGCCACCTGCCGCTTGTCCACCGGTACCGCCGAGGACGGCACCGGCGCGGCGGCCGGGTCCGGGGGCGCGGGGATGTCCGCACCACAGGACGGCGGGGTCGCGAGCCCGCCGGTCAGCGAGGTCCGGTTCGGCAGTGCCGTGAACGGGGCGAGGTTCGGCTTGGCCGTGAACGCCGCGCTCATCGGCGTGGCCGCGCTGTCCTTCTGGTTCATCGGCCGGACCCCGAGGATCTGCTCGATCGTGCGGATCATCGTGATCTGCGAGTAGTAGTGGCTGTCCACCACGCCGTGCTGGGCGTACGGGCTGATGATCTGCACCGGAGCCCGGTGGCCGTCGACGTGGTCGAGACCCGCTTGGGAGTCGTCCTCGACGACGAAGATCGCCGAGTCCTTCCAGTACTGGCTGTGCGAGATCTCGTCGACGATCTTGCCGACGGCGAGGTCGTTGTCGGCGACCTGGGCGGCCGCGTTCGGCGGGCCGCCGGTGTGGTCGCTCGACAGCCAGAACATGTTCAGGTTGGCGGGCCCGTTCTTCTCGAAGTCGTTCTTCCAGATCTGGTACCGGTACTGGTCCGGCACCGCGGTGTCGAACTTCGGGAAGCCCGGCACCGACACGCTGTTGAGCGACGGGATCGGCGACGACGACACCATCGGGTAGGCGCTCGGCTCCCCGGTCGCGGCCATGTTCTTCGAGTCGCAGTAGAGGTTCTGCCAGCTCGCCGCGGCCGGCTTGGTCAGGAACTGCTGGAACTCGCCGAAGTCCCGCACCGACTTCCCGGCCGCCTGCGCGCCGGTCCAGAGGAAGCCGGAGCTCTGGTGCCCGAGAGCGTCGTCCTCGGTGTCGTAGCTGCGCAGGTACTCCCCCGCCGACGACTCGGTGTACTCCGGGTTGTCGGCCTGCATCAGCCAGTTGTGGCCCTCGGCGGAGTTCGTGCCGATGTCGTAGGTGTTGTCGTACAACCCGAACTGCCGCTCCAGCGCGTGCTGGTTCGGTGTCACGTTCTCGCCGAACTGCGCCACGGCCGGGTCGCCGTTGCCGCGCGGTTCGTCACCGAAGAGCTGGTCGTAGGTCCGGTTCTCCTTGACCAGCAGGAAAACGTGCTTGATCGTCGACGGGTCGCCGAGCCGCGCCGGGACGGGGACCGGGTTCCGGTGCCCGTTGTCGTGCGCCACCTGCACCGAGTTGTCCGTCCAGCCGTTCTGCCGGAAGACCTGGCCGGTGTACCCGCGGATCGCGCGGTCGTCCGGCAGCCGGAACTTCTGCACGCTCGACGTCGTGTCGTGGGTGCCGTGCCCGGCCGCCGTCGTGGGCCGGCGGGCGTCGATGCCGCGGGTGTTGGAGACCACGACGTCCTTGCCGACCGTGGTGATCGCCGTCGGGAAGTAGTCCGTCGGCAGCAGGCCGACGTAGCTCACCGGCTCCTGCGCCCGCTGGTAGCGGTAGACGGCGACCGCGTTCGCGCGGCCGAGGGTCACCAGCAGGTGGCCGTCGTCGGTGAGGGTGACCCCGTCCGGCTCGTAGCCGACCGAAGCCTCCGGCCACGGCTGGGTCGCGATGGTCTGGACGACCTTGTCCCGGGCGGTGTCGATGACCGAGACGGTGTTGCTCGCGGTGTTGGTGACGAACAGCGTGCCGCGTTTGACGTAGACCGCGGTCGGGTGCAGGCCGACGTCGATGCTCTCCGGCGCGGCGGCCGGGTTCGCCAGGTGGATGACGCTGACCGTGCCGCTGGTCGTGGCGCCGGTGAACTGATTGGCCGGCACCTGGGTGTTGTAGGAGTTCAGCGTCGGTTCGCCGGGGCGCGCGGGACGCCCGCCTTCGTTGCTGACGTAGATCTTGTTCCCGGCCAGGACCAGGTCACGCGGCGCGTTGCCGACGGCCCAGCTCTGCCGGATCGTCCCCGTCGCCGCATCGAGGGCGACGACGCGGTTCTGGCCGTTGACGGCGGAGTACACGGTCGAGCCGTCGGGCGAGAACACGGCCTGCGCGACCAGCGCGTGCTTGGGCCCGTCCGCCGGGATCTTGACCGCCGTCGGCGCGGCGACGGTGCCGTCCGGGTTGACGGCGAAGCGGGTGTAGCCGTCGGTCTGGGCCAGCCACAGCGTCTTGCCGTCCGGCGAGTACGTGGGTCCTTCCTGACCCACGTCGTTGCCGGCGATGCGCAGGTTCGCCGTCGCGGAGTTGCCGACGAGCTGCTGCACCTTCCAGCTCTTCAGGTCGACGATGGTGAGTGCGATCCCGCCGTCGGTCGTCAGGGCCGCGAGGTGGCTGCCGTCCGGGCTGACCGCCGACGCCATGATCTTGCCGTTGTTCACGACCAGGCGGTCGCCGATGGGCCGGAGGTACTGGTCGGCGGAGACGACCTGGCCCTGGTCGGTGACCTGCCCGACCTGGTCCTCGCCGAACTGCTGCGTCGACGCGACACCGATCCCGGTGCCGGCGGCGACGAGCACGAGCGTGGCCGAGCCGGCGGTGACGAAGCGGAGCCGGTGAGCGCTGAAGTGACCGAGAAGGCCGGAACGGCCCTTCCCGACACGCCGTCTGCGGCGTGTTACCTGCATCGGGTTATCCCTTCGGGGTGGAGGAGAGCAGCTCGACGTTCGCGTCGAACTGCCAGAGCGGGTTGGGCTGGTCCCCGTCCGGGGTCCGCACCTGGAAGTAGCCGTTCACTTCCTTCGGTCCGTCGCCGTCGGCGACGTACCGCCCGTCCGAGGTGACGTCGAGCTGGTAGATGGCCGACCCGGTGGCCTCGACCCCGGGGAGGTGCCAGGAGACGACGCACCGCCAGTCGTTGCCGGGCCCCTCCGCCGCGACCAGGCCGTCGCCCTTGGTGCAGGCGGCCACCGCCGCCAGCTGCGCTTCGGTGACGTCGGGCCGGTTGAGCTGCCGGGTCTGCAGGCGGTAGAGGTGGGCGAACGCCGTCGCGACCGACCGCTGCACCTTGTCCTGGTCGATCCCGGAGCCCGAGGCCGGCGTCGCCGCGGCGATGATCCCGGCCGTGACCACGAGGAGCCCGGCCAGTGGCAGGGCGCCGACGGTCAGCGCCCGGCGCCCCGAACTGTCGTGGGCGGGGTTGGTGAAGTCGCGCCGCACGAACAGCAGGTAGGCCAGCGCGGTCGCGACGACCGCCCACGCCAGGCTCACCCCGATCCCGACCAGGAGCGGCCCGAGCTGGGCCGGGTCGGTGAACAGGCCGTTCCACGCGATGAACGCGTAGCTGGGCAGGGCAAGGCGCACGGCGACGGGCAACGGCAGCAGCTGGGCCAGCGCCATCGCCAGTGCGACGACGGCGGGCAGCAGCAGGCCCATCGGCGACCGCCCCCACACCACGGACCCGAGCAACCCGACCCCGGCGAGGCCCAGCGTCGGGGCGAGCACGCAGACCCACGCGAGCAGGACCTGCCCCGCGGCGTCCCCCGGCGCCAGGAGGTGGCCGTCGAAGCCGACCAGCGCCCGGTCGCCGACCGTCAGGAGGCCGCCGGCCGTGCTGGAGACGGCCATCCCGGCCACGAGCACCAGGATGACCGTGAGGCTGGCAAGCGCTTTCGCGACGAAGACGCGCCGGGCCGACCGGACCGCCACCAGCAGGTGACGCCAGGTACCGAGCCGGTCCTCGGCGGCGAACACGTCACCGGCGACCACCGACGTCAGCAGCGGGAGCGCGTAGGTGCCCGCGAACCCGAGCATCACCAGCGGCCCGGCCCAGCCCGTGGCGTTCATCCAGCGGCCGAAGAGGGTGTCGACGGGCAGGGAGCTCTGCTCGCTCACCGCGGCGACGAACAACGCGGGGGCGACCCAGCAAGCGAGGACCAGCAAGCGGATGCGCCACGTGGAGAACAGCTTGACGAGCTCGAAGCGGTAGCCGCGCGACACCGGGACGGGGCGGGCGACGACCGGGACGGCGGCGACGTTCGCGGTCATCGGCCGGCCTCCTGTCCGGTGAGGGCGAGGAACGCGGCCTCCAGCGGAGACACCACCGGCGCGAGCTCGCGCACGGCGATGCCGTCCTTCACCAGGCGCGGCACCAGTTCGTCGAGCGCGGGCACGAGCGCGCGCACCACGAGCAGCTCGGCATCGCGCCGGACGCCGGTGTCGTCGACGAGGCGAATCCCCGCCGTGTCACCGATCAGCCGGCGGGCGGCGCCGGGGTCGGAGGTGCGCAAGCGGTAGTCGAGTTCGCGGTTTTCGGCGGACAGCTTGCCCAGCGGACCGGTGAAGACGACGCGGCCGGTCGCGAGGATGGTGACCTCGGAGCACAGCGCCTCGAGATCGTCCATCCGGTGGCTGGAGAGCACCACGGCGGTGCCGCCGTCGGCCAGCCGCTCGAGGACACTGTGGACGGTCTTCTTGCCTGCCGGGTCGAGGCCGTTGGCCGGCTCGTCGAGCACCAGGAGCCGCGGTTCGGTGAGCAGGGCCGACGCGAGGCCGAGGCGCTGGCGCATCCCGAGGGAGAAGCCGCGGACCCGGTCGTCGGCGACGTCGGTGAGCCCGACCTCGCCGAGCACGTCGTCGATGCCCGCGGACCGCTTGTCCCGGCCGCGCAACGCGGCCAGCGCGGCGAGGTTCTGCCGCGCGGTGAGCGAAGGGTAGAGGCCCGGCCCGTCCACGAAGCCCGCGACGCCGAAGGGCGCGGCCAGCGCCCGCCCGACCGGCGTACCGAGAACCTCGAGGCTGCCCTCGTCGGCGACGGCCAAGCCCAGCAGCAGGCCCAGCAACGTGGTCTTCCCCGCGCCGTTCGGGCCGGCCAATCCGTGGATTTGACCGTGCACGACATCCAGATCGATGCCGTCGAGGGCGACGACGTCACCGAAGCACTTGGTGATCCCCCGTGCCCGCACTGCCCGAGGAGTTTCCATGGGGCTGTCACCTTCTTCCTGACCCGCCCGAAAACTTAGGGACAGCAAGTGACTGCGGCGGGCGGGGAAGGTGAACGTTCACGAAACGCGGATCGACCAGCGTCAGCCGTGCCGGTGAAATGTCCGAATTAAAGCGGTGGCTGGCAAAGAATTAACCACGGCCTCACCTTGCGGCGAGCACGACCAGCCGGCCGGCGAAGCCGACAACGAACACCGCGACCCCGGCGACGATCGACTGCCACGGCAGTGTCGTCACGAGGACGAGACAGCCGAGCAGGCCGAGGATCTGCAGCCAACGCGGCCACCGGCGTTCCGGCGGCCGCTGGGTGAACGCCGAGATGTTCGCGACCGCGTAGTAGACCAGCACCCCGAAGGAGGAGAACCCGATGACGCCGCGGAGGTCGACGGTCAGGACGAGCACGGAGACGACCGCGGCGAGGGCGAGTTCGGCGTGGTGCGGGACCTGGTACCGGGGGTGGACGGCGGCGAGCCAGTCCGGCAGGTCGCGGTTGCGGGCCATCGCCAGGCTCGTGCGTCCGATGCCGGCGATCAGGGCGAGCAGCGCGCCGAGGCTGGCGACCGCACCGCCGATCCGCACGACCGGGGCCAGGCCGCCGGCACCCGCGTCGGTGACGGCGGTGGTCAGCGGCGCGGCGGATTCGGCCAGCCGGGCGGGCCCGGACGCGAGCAGCGCGGCGACGCCGATGACGAGGTAGACGACCACCGCGATGCCGAGCGCGAGCGGGATGGCACGCGGGATCGAGCGCGCCGGATCACGGACTTCCTCGCCCATGGTGGCGATCCGCGCGTAGCCGGCGAAGGCGAAGAACAGCAGCCCGGTGGCCTGGAGGATGCCGTAGACCCCACCGGAGGTCCACGCGGACGCGCCGCCGAGGTGCGCGGGCGTCGCGGCGCCACCGAAGGCGATACCGGCTACCAGCACGGCGAGCGCGATCAGCGTGATCGTGACCAGGAGCCGGGTCAGCTGCGCGGTGCGGGTGACGCCCCGGGTGTTGAGCAGGGCCAGCGCGAGGACGCCGACGACCGCGACGAGGCGTTGCAGCCACCACGGACCGGGCACCGCGTAGGTGGCGAAGGTCAGCGCCATGGCCGCGCACGAGGCGGTTTTGCCGACGACGAACCCCCAGCCCGCGGTGAAGCCCCACCACGGGCCGAGCCGCTCGCGGCCGTAGGCGTAGGTGCCACCGGAGGTCGGGTACTGCGCGGCCAGCTGCGCCGAGGCGGTGGCGTTGCAGTAGGCGACGATGGCGGCGAGGACTAGCCCGATGAGCAGGCCGCTTCCGGCGGCTTTGGCCGCGGGGCCGAAGGCTGCGTAGACACCGGCACCGATCATCGAGCCGAGCCCGATGACGACGGCGTCGCCGGTGCCCAGCCGCCGCGCGAGTGCGGGAGTGTTGCCGGTGGTCATCGTCGGGCCTTTCGTCGTGCGGCACCGGTACTCAGCCGTCGCGCGAACGCCGGAGTGTTGCCGCCAGTCATCGTCGAGCCTTCCCGTGCGTCGCCGGGTCAGGTGCGGGGCTGGAACAGCTCGACCGGGTTGCCCGCCGGGTCGTCGAGCACGATCTGGCGGCCGCCCGGCCCGCCGACGACCTCGCTGCGGAACGCGACCCCCGCCGCGCGCAGGCGGGCCACCTCCGCGTCGATGTCCTCGACGATCAGGTGGATGCGGTTCCAGCCGCCCGGGACGGGCTGGGCGCCGCCCGGCAGGGTGCGGCCGGCCGAGCTGGTGGGCCCGCTCAGCAGCAGCCGCAGGTTGCCGCGGGTTACGTCGGCGAACGCCGGGGGGAAGTGGGTCCGCACCGCGAACCCGAAGTGCCCGGTGTAGAAGGCGATCGCGGCGTCGACGTCGTCGACCAGGTACCGCACGCTCACGAGGCCGTCCAGGTCAGCGGTCATGATCGGTTTCCTCCGCATCGGTCGTCAGGGTGAAGGGCAGGAACCGGATCCGGGTGTCCAGTTCGGCGGCGGTGCGCTCGAACGCGGGGAGGGTGTCGCCGCCCGGATCGGGCTCGCGGGCCGGGTCGGGCAGGCTCCAGTGGATCGTCACCGGCCGTCCCGGGAAGGCCGGGGCGACCTCCCGCACCTTGTCGCACAGGCTGATCACCCAGTCGAACCGCCGTCGCCGCAGCGAGTCCAGGTGGGTCGGCTCGTGCTCGAGGGTGATCCCGCGCTCGGCGGCCACGCGCACCGCGTTGGGGTGCAGGGGTTTCGGGTGACTCCCGGCGCTGGCCACCTCGACCGCACCCCGCGTGCGCTGCCGCAGCAACGCCTCCGCCAGCGGGGAACGGCCGCTGTTTCCCGTGCACAGGAACAACACCCGCGCGCGACCCGGGCGCGACGCCGTGACCCCGAACCCGGGGTGCAGCGCCGCTCCGGCTTCGGCCCACGCGTCCGCGCACCGCGTGAGGTCGAGGTGGTAGTAGCTGTCGCGGCCGTCAAAGCTGCTGCGCCGCGCCGTCACCAACCCGGCCGACCGCAGCTGCCGCAGGTGGTACGACACCAGGTTCTGCGGCTGCCCGACCGCCGCCACCAGCTCACGGACCCGCCGGTCGCCGGCGGCCAGCTCACGCGCCAGCCGCCACCGCAGCGGATCGGCCATCAACCGGACGAACACCGGCGGCTCCTCGGACGTCACCGGCCGAATGTACATCAAACTGGATTGATGTATCTAGACTCGGGCCGAAAGCCGCGAGCGGGCCACCCCCAGCCCGCCGAGGACCGCGGCGACCAGCCCCAGCACGACGGCCGCGGCGCCCCCGACCACTCCGTTGCCGGTGCCGGGACCACCGTCGGCGACGGCCAGGTTCAGCACGCCGCCCGCCGCGGCGGTCAGCCCCGCGACCAGGGCCACGATGGCTCCCCTGCGCCCGCCATTGCCGGTACGACGGGCGGAGCGGGCCAGCGCCAGCGCACCGATGACCGCGGCGGCGAGCCCCAGCAGCGCGGCCGCGGTGGCCCAGAGCCGCGCCGCGGTCAGGGTGTAGGGGGCTACGTTGGCTGCCGCGGCAGCGAGCAGGTGATGGACGGACATGAGGCTTTCCCTTCCTACGACTGGACTTTGGCCTGATCATGTCCGCCGAACCCCCATCAGTCGTCGTGCGGACGCGGGCACTTCACGCTGCCGCGAGCGCAGCAGGAATGTCGGAAGTACCGCGAACGCGGTAGGCGGTTCATCCTCCGCACGCAGGACTCGCGCGGGCGAACATCCGGCTAGGGTGCGCGCATGGGCAGGGCATGGATCCGGGACTGGGTGATCGCCGCCGGAGTGGCGGCGAGCCTGCTGGTCGCCGGGCTGGCCGAGCAGCACCCCGCGACGAGCCTCGACCCGGTGGGCTACGCGTTGCTGGTCATCGGCGGGCTGGCGCTGGCCGCGCGCCGCCGGGCTCCGGTCGTCGTGCTGGCCGTGACCGCGGTGTGCGCGCTGGGTTACCAGGCCGTCGGTTTCGACGTGCCGGTCGTGGCCTACCTGTTCGCGGTCTACGGCTCGGTGCGGGCGGGACACCGCGTCGTCACGGTGGCCGCTTCGGTGCTCATGCTGGTTGCCGTCCCGCTGGCGCTCCTCGCCTCTCCCCGCGGCTTCGCGGTGGGCGACGCGTTCACGCAGGCGCGGGACGTCCTGCAGCTGGCCTGGTTGATCGCCGCCGGCGCGGCGGGTGAAGCGCTGCGCCAGGCCGAGCGCCGGGCGGATCAGGCCGAGCGCACCCGCGAGGAGACCGCGCGCCGCCGCGCCGACGAGGAGCGGCTGCACATCGCGCGGGAGCTGCACGATTCGCTCACCCACCAGATCTCGGTCATCAAGGTGCAGGCCGAAGCCGCCGTGCACGTGGCCAGGAAACGGGGTGAGGAAGTACCGGACGCGCTGCTGGCGATCCGCGAGGCCGGCCGTGAGGCGGCCCGGGAGCTGCGCGCGACCCTGGGGGCACTGCGTGACGACGACAAGAACGTGTCGCACGGGCTCGACCACGTCCCGGACCTGGTGCACCGGGCCCGGACGAACGGCCTGGACGCGACGCTGACGATCGAGGGACACCACGACGACGTGCCGGCCGCGGTGGACCGGACCGCCTACCGGATCGTCCAGGAGTCGCTGACCAACGTCGCCCGGCACGCCGCCGCCGCGACCGCGTCGGTCCGGATCGACTACCGGCCCGGCACTTTGGTCATCCGGGTCGACGACGACGGCGAGGCCGTGCCGGACACCGCGTCGGTGCCCGGCGTCGGGCTGGTCGGGATGCGCGAACGGGTCGCCGCCCTCGGCGGTCACCTGCGGGCCGGACCGCGCAGCGAGGGCGGCTTCACCGTCCACGCCGAGCTTCCCGTGGATCACCCGTCATGATCCGGGTCCTGCTGGTCGACGACCAGCCGCTCATCCGCCGCGGATTCCGCGCGCTCCTCGACATCGAGGACGACATCGAAGTGGTGGCCGAGGCCGGCGACGGCCTCGAAGGCCTGGCGCTGGCCGAGCGGCACCTGCCCGACGTCGCGCTCGTCGACATCCAGATGCCGGTCCTCGACGGCATCGAGACGACCCGGCGCATCGCCGCCGACCCGGCCCTGGCCGCGGTGCACGTCGTCATCCTGACCAACTACGGCTTGGACGACCACGTCTTCGAGGGGCTGCGCGCCGGCGCGGCGGGATTCCTCGTCAAGGACATCCTGCCGGAAGACTTCCTGCACGCCGTCCGCGTCGCGGCGCGCGGCGACGCCCTGCTCGCGCCGACGATCACCCGCAAGCTGATCAACCGTTACGTCACCCGTCCGCCCGGCACCCGGCTGAAAGTGCTGAAAGAACTGACGAACCGCGAACGCGAAGCCGTCACCCTGGTCGCGCGGGGCCTGTCCAACGACGAGATCGCCTGCCACATGGTGATCACCCCGCTGACCGCGAAGACGCACGTCAACCGGGCCATGACCAAGCTGCGCGCCCGCGACCGCGCCCAGCTCGTGGTCTTCGCCTACGAATCCGGCCTGGTGACACCCACCGGTCTCAACCCAGCTTGAGATTCTGCGCGATCACGTTGCCCGCGTAGGCGTTCACACCGAACCGCCCGGACGCGTAGGTGCTGTCGGTCGCGTCGATGAGCGGGTCGGCGGCGTCGCCCAGCCAGACCCGGATCCGCGATCCCTCGGTCCGGACCGTCACGTGGTAGGTCCGCCCCTCGACGATCGGCGTCGTCTGGATCGCGATGTCCTTGCCCGGCCGCCACAGCTTGAGCAGGCCGCTGGTGTCGATGGTCGCCGTGTAGCCGGTTCCGTCGGCCGCCGCCCGGAACGTCAGGCCCGCCGCGGTCCCGTTGGTGACCGACAGGTCGCCCTGGTAGGTGAAGTCCGTTCCGGTGCGGTCGCTGAGGAAGAAGCCGTCACCGGCCGCACTTCCGCGCAGGCCGGCCGGGGTCGTGGTCCACGTGCCGCTCGGCGCGGTCCACGGCCCCGACGGGAAGGCGGTGAAACCGCCCGGGCCGGTGTTCAGGTTCTGGACGGTCGCCGCTCCCCCGTACGCGTTCGCGCCGGACAGCCCGGACGCGTACGCGGTGTCCGTGGCGTCGATGACCGGGTCGCCGCCGTGGTCGAGCCAGACGCGGATGCGCGAGCCGGCGGTCTCCACGCGCAGGTGGTGGGTCTGGCCCTGCGCGATCGGTGTCGCGTACGTCGCGATGTCACGCCCCGGTCGCCAGAGCTTGACCACGCCGCTGCGGTCGATGTTCGCCGTGTAGCCGGCTCCTTCGGGGGTGGCGCGGAACGTCAGGCCCGCCGCCTGGGCGGTGTCGAGCCGGACGTCACCCTGGTACACGCCGTCGGACGCGCTGCTCGCGCTCAGGTAGAACGCGTCTCCGGTGGTCTGCGCCCGCTTGCCGCCGCTCGTGTCGGTCCACGCGCCGCCGGCCGCGTGCCACGGACCGGCCAGTGTGCTCTCCAAAGTGGACTGGTCGGTGCCCCAGCTGGTGCCCAGGCGCGTGAACGTCGCGTTCTCGAGGCGTACCTGGCCCCCGGTGGCGAACAGCCGGATTCCCTGGCTCACTGCGGCCGAGTCGAAGTCGACGTTGTCGGCCAAGGAGAACTTCCCGCCGTCGGCGAACAGCTCGAGCTGCCCGCGGTCGACCAGCAGCCGCACGCTCACCTTGTTCCCACTGGGCGCCAGCGGTTTGCCGTAGAGCGTGCCGGCGGCGCGGTCGTAGGCGACGACGCGGTCGGCCGTGCCGTCGGAACGGCTGTGCAGCGCGAACCCGAACTGGCTCGCGGTCGCCCCGGCCAGGTCGAACGTGGCGGTGATCTCGTAGGTGTCGGCGCGGATCCCGTCGAAGAGGTTGCGCCCGTCCCGGACGGTCTCGTTGCGCCACGTCCGGGTGTCGGCGCGCAGCGCGTTCAGCTCGGTGACGGGCGTGCGCGTCACCACGGGACCGTCCGGCGAGTCGGCCAGGCCGAGCGTGACCGGGAAGGTCGCGTTGCCGGTCCAGGTACTCCCGCGGTTTCCGCCCTGCCACGCCATCTGCACGACGCGGCCGTCCGGCGTGCCGGTGAACGTCTCCGCGGCGTAGAACGTGCCGCCCGCGTACGTGGTCCCGAGGTTCATCTTCTTCGGCTGCGGCCGGTCGGTGCGGAACGTGCGGCCGTCGAACGTGCCGACGGCGTAGTCGCTCGACGCCGACGTCAGCACCCACTGCCCGCCGAGCGGGAACAGGTCCGGGCACTCGAAGAGCCAGTCACCCGCGTACCGGCCGGCGAAGGTCCACTTCAGCAGGTTCGGCGACGTGTAGAGGTCGACGCCGTTGCCGCCCCGGTTCGACCAGACGACCATCACCCACTGGTTGCGGGCGGCGTCCCACACCACCTTCGGGTCGCGGCTGTCCGCCGGGATGTCGATCTGCTTGCGGCCCTGGTCGTAGGACTGGAAGCTGCGGCCGTCGTCGTTGCTGTAGAACACGCTGACGCCGTCGGTGTTGGAGAACACGACGATCGGGTCGAGCGGGCCGGTCTTGAGTCCCGACGTGTTCGCCTTGTCGACCACTCCCCCGCCGGAGAACAGCGTTCCCGGGTGCACCCCGGGCTCCAGCGCGACCGGTTTCTGCGTCCAGCGCACGAGGTCCGGGCTCGTCGCGTGGCCCCAGTGCATCGTGGCCCAGTCCAGGCCGTGCGGGTTGTGCTGGTAGAAGAAGTGGTAGTGCCCGTTCGCGTAGACCAGCCCGGTGGGGTCGTTCATCCACCCCGACTGCGAGCTGAAGTGGAACTGGCCCCGGAACGGCTCCGAGTAGGTGGTGGCCGGGTAGGGGAACTCCGGGTAGTCCCAGGCGGTTCCGGCGCTCGCCGGCGGCCCGGGCACCAGGACGGCCGACGCGGCCAGGAGCACGACCGCGAGCATCCGGCGGACCATGGGACTCTCCTTTCACGACACTCCGAAGTGGACGTTCACAGCCGGTCGAGCGGGACGGCCGCGGCCATGGCGCGGTAGCCCGCGTCGCCGGGGTGGAGGTGGTCGCCGGAGTCGTAGCCGGCGAGCATCGTCTCCGGGTCGGCCGGGTTGCGGACGGCCGCGTCGAAGTCGACCCAGCCGTCGAACACCCCACCGTTGTCGCGGATGAAGGCGTTGACCTCGGCGCGCGCCGCCAGGTGGGCGTCGCTGCTGCAGGTGCACCCCTTGATCGGGGTGAGCGTGCCGGCCAGCACCCGGATGCGGGCCGCGTGCAGCCCGGCAGCGATCTCCTTCAGCCCGGCGATGACGTCGGCGGCGCTCGCACCGCTGTTGATGTCGTTGATGCCTTCGAGGACGATCGCGGTCCGCACCCCCGGCAGGCTGATCAGGTCGTGGTTCAGCCGGGCCAGTGCGCTGACGCCGGCCGTGCGGCCGTCGGGGAGGCCGCTGAAGGCGTCCTGCAGGATCCGGTTGCCGGAGATGCCTTCGTTCACGACGGCGCGGCCCGGCAGGCGCCGGGCCAGGAAGTCCGGCCAGCGGCTGTTCGTGTTCGGGGTCGACAGGTAGCCGTCGGTGATGGAGTCGCCGAACGCGACCACGGTGCCGCCCGGGCCGGTCACGTCGATGCCGGACAGGATCGTCCAGAAGCCGAAGGTGCCCGAGGACGGGAACTCGGCGACGTCCGCCGTGTGGTCCCCGGTGCCGTCCGCCGTGGTGTACATGTCCTGCACGGCGACGCTGTGCCTGGGCGCGTTGGTGACCGTGCCCTTGAGGTACAGGCTCACCAGCAGGTCCGCGCCGGCGGGCACGGCGAACGGCACGGGGTCGCTGACGGCCTGCCCGCCCGCCGGGAGCGCCGCTTCGCGCTGTCCGCCGAAGGTCAGCGTCACCGGTGTGCGCGTCGGGACCGCGCCCGCGCCCCGGACGGCGACGGTCGCGTGGCCGACGACCAGCGGCCCGGGGTCGTAGGCGTTGTCCAGCCGGATCCGCACCTGGGAGCCCCCGCGGCTGGTGTGCTCCACCATCCGCAGCGTGCGATCGGTCCACGGGCCGGCGGCGAGGCCGTCGTCCGTGGCCGTGGCCCACGTCGGCGTCCAGGTCCCGGACGCGGGCCGGGTGCCGATCGAGAAGACGTGCAGAGCGCCGCCCGAAGCCGTCTTCGGCAGGGTGACGGCGGTGACCGGGGCGCCGGGGTCGAGCGGGACCGAGACGGTGTAGAGCTTCGCGGGAACGGCGCTGGGACCGGCCGGGGTGTTCCACCGCGGGAACGCCACCGTCAGCCGGCCGCTCGGCCCGACGATCCAGTCCGGCGCGCTCAGCCGGAAGTCCCGGACGTGCCCGTCGGCGTACTCGAGCTGCCCGGTGCCGTCGGTGGCCGTCCCGGTACTGGTCACGAGGAACGACAAGGCGGCACCGGTGAAGCGGCCTCGGATGCGCTGGCCGTCGGCGACAACGTTGTCGGGCGTCCCCGGCGCGGCGGCGGGCAGCCGCAGCGGCGCGCCGTCGACCGTGACGACCCGGCCGCGGTCCCAGCCGGCGGCGGTGAAGTCTTCGGCGACGAGGCTGTGCCCGCTGCCGTCCAGGTCCGCCGTCGCCGGGGCGCCGGCCGGGCTGGTGCCGGTGTTGTCGAACGCGGCCGCGAGGTCCGGGTAGGTGACCGCCGCGTCCGCCGGCGCGGCCGGGACGAGCAGCCCGGCGACCAGCAGGGCGGCCGGCAAGATCCGTTTCACGAGGTCCTCCGCGAGGCAGCGCAGTCTGAAACGTTTTACGCACCATGGCACCGCGTCCGCGACGTCAACAACCGCCAATGAGGTGAGATCACGTCCACGCCAGGCCTGCACCGGACAAGAAATCGGCCATTCCTTGACGGCCGTGACCTGGATCACGTAGCTTGCCGACACTTGAATCGTTTCATATCGCCGGCCCGGGAGGAACCATGAGATCGATCCGCACTCTTGTGCTCGCGCTGGCGACCGCCCTGGCGCTGGCTTCTCCGGCGACCGCCGCGACCGGATGCGCCTTCACGACGACCGTCACCAACTTCGACGCCCGAGGCGACCAGGTCGTCCGGTTCGACACCCAGGGCAACTCCGTGGACGCCCACGACGGAGAGATCGCTTTCTTCGGCGGCACCTACTACCTCTACGGCACCAGCTACGACTGCGGGTTCGCCTGGCAGGCCACGAGTTCGCCCTTCTGCGGCTTCAAGGTCTACAGCTCCCCCGACCTGCGGCACTGGACCGACCGCGGCCGGCTCTTCGACGCCAGCGGCGTCTGGCAGAGCCGGTGCGACGGTGCCACCTACGGCTGTTTCCGTCCCCACGTCGGGTACGACGCGAGCACTCGCCGGTACGTGCTGTGGGTGAACGTCTACGACAACCAGGTCGGCTTCCGCGTGCTCACCAGCGCGGCCCCGACCGGCCCGTTCACCGAGGCGCCGGTACCGACGCTGGCGGTCAACAACGACGCACCCGCGCGGGAAACCAACAACGGCGACCACGACGTGTTCGTCGACACCGACGGCACCGGCTACCTCGCCTACACCGACTGGCGCACCGGTGGCGACATCGTCGTGGAACGCCTGTCGCGGAACTACCTCACCGGGACCGGGCAGTACACCCGGGTCGGCCAGACCCGCACGGAGGCGCCGGCGCTGTTCAAGCGCGGCAGCACCTACTACCTGACGTACTCCGACCCCAACTGCGGCTACTGCTCGGGCACCGGGACGTCCTACCGCACCGCGCCGAGCCCGCTGGGGCCGTGGTCGGCACCGGCGAAGATCAGCGACAACTCGTGCGGCGGGCAGCCTTCGTTCGTCTCGACGATCCCGACGGCATCCGGCACCGCCTACCTCTACGCCAGCGACCTCTGGAACAACGGCCAGCGCAACGAGGCACTCGCGAACTTCTTCTGGACACCGCTGGAGTTCACCGCGGCCGGAGCGATCGCGCCGATCACCTGCCGGAACGACTTCACCCTCACCCTCGCCCCAGGCGCGCCGGGCAACCAGCTCCCGCTCCCGCGAGCCGACCAGTCCGACGGCGTCGACGGGTTCCGTTCGTACTGCGACGTCGGCTCCGGCGTCGCCCGGTTCCAGACGTTCGTCGCCGGCCGGACCGGCACGCTGTCCGGGGTCTCCTACACCAGTTTCCAGGCCGGAAACCCGAATGCCGGGCTGGAGATCAGCGTCTACCGCGCGGACGACGCGTCCCGGCCGACCGGCACCGCGCTCAGTACGACCGTCGTGCCCGCCCCGAGCATCGGCTGGTCACCCCGCGACGTCACTGTGCGGCCGAACGTCGGCGTCACGGCCGGGCAGCGGTACGGGTTGATGGTGCGCTCGGCCACCACGACCGGCTGCTACGGCTTGGCATACAACGATTCCACGCCGTACCCGGCAGGCGGCGAGGCCTACAGCAACGACGGCGGCGCGACCTTCCGCGCGGAGCCCGGGCGGTCCTTGAAGTTCTGGACCGCCGTGCGGTGAGCCAGGCTCACGACCCGAGCATGACAGCGGTGACCGCGAGTCCGAACGGGACGACCGCCGAGCGGCAAGGCGCCGAACACCGAGGTACCGATGGCGCCGCTCCGACCGGCGCGTCGTGGCGGTAGCGGCGCAGGAACAGCTCGTCGGAACCTGGCGCCGGGTGTCCGGTTGGCACCGGTCCGGCAGTGCTTTCACCCGTCAGTGGGACTCCGGCGGCCGAGCCGGGTTTGCGCGACGCGCCATCCGGGGTAGGAATGCGAGATGGCCGACATCACCAGCCTCATCCTCGACGACCACGACTGGTTCCGGCGCCAGTTCGCCCGGCTCGACGACCTCACCGACCCCGCCGACCTGGGCGAGGTCTGGCAGCCGCTGGCCGACCTGCTCGACGTCCACGCCCGCGCCGAGGAGGAGATCTTCTACCCCCACCTGCTCCGCCGCGGCGAAGACGCCGAGGAGGAGACGCTCGACGCGATCGGCGACCACAACGACATCCGCGACGGCGTCCACGAGGCCGCCCTGCACCCCGTCGGCAGCACCGCCTGGCACGCGGCCGTGCACCAGGCACGCATGGCCAACAGCGAGCACATGGCCGAGGAGGAGGACGAAGGCCTGTCGGACTTCCGGCGGCACGCCGACCCCGGCCTGCGCGAGGAGCTCGGCCGGCGGTTCGCGGAGTTCAAGCGGCAGCACGAGGGCGCCCGCGACCTGGACGTCAGCGACCTCGACCCGCAGGAGTACGTCGAGGCGAAGCTCGGCGACCGTCCAGCCGACGCTTCGCTCGGCATCGGCAGCCTCAAAGAACAGGACTGACATGAACCACCTGATGCGCGACCTGGCCCCGATCACCGACGCGGGCTGGAAGGAGGTCGACGCCGAGGCCAAGGAGCGCCTGCAGACCCACCTCGCGGCCCGCCGCCTGGTCGACGTCTCCGGCCCGCACGGCTGGGGCCACTCCGCGACCGACCTGGGACGGACTTCGACGCTCGCCGCCGCGTCACTGGCCGAAGCGGGCGAAGGCGCGGTGGTCCGGCAACGAAAGGTGCTGCCGCTCACTGAGGTGCGCGTGCCGTTCACGGTCTCGCGCGCCGAGCTGGACGACGCCGAGCGCGGCGCCGACGACCTCGAGTTCGACGACCTCGACCGAGCGGCGAAGCAGATCGCGATGATCGAGAACCGCGCCGTCTTCCACGGCTGGTCCGCGGCCGGCATCACCGGCATCACCGAGACCTGCCCGTACGACACGCCGTCACTCGGCGACGATCCCGACGCCTACCCCGGCGTCGTCGCCCGCGCGGTGGACACACTGCGCCAAGCGGGCATCAAGGGCCCGTACGGGCTCGCGATCGCCCCGGCCGGCTACACGCGCATCGTGGAGAGCACCGAGCACGGCGGGCACCTGCTGTTCGACCACCTCCGCCGAGTCCTGGGCGGCGGCAAGGTGGTCCGCGCCCCCGGCCTGGACGGCGCCCTGATCGCCAGCCTCGACGGCGGCGACTTCTCCCTCGAGCTGGGCCAGGACCTGGCCATCGGCTACAGCCACCACGACGCCGAGACGGTGACGCTCTACCTGGAGGAAAGCTTCAGCTTCCGGGTCGTCGAACCCGACGCCGCCATCACTTTGACCACCTGATCCGGACGGCAGTCAGGCGGTGGGCGGCGGTGTCGTCGGCGTCGAAGGTGCGACCTGGCAGTCATCAGGGTGCTGCGGCCGGGCCGGAGTGACGCCGGCCAGGCGCGGCAGCGTCGAGCCGTCCACCGGCCAGTACGTGACGCTGACACATTCGCCGACGCGCAGCCCCGCGAGCTGGTCCGGGGTTTCCAAGCTGAAGCAATGGGCGCCGGTGTCAGCTTGCCGGTTCAGGCACAAATACGGCGACAGAGTGGTGACGGCGCCACTCTGCTGCTGCGGGTCCCTTCCGCACGCGGCGAGGACCGCACAACAGGCCACCGCTACGGCCGACACCGCCAGCACACGACGCATAGCCCGAAGTATGGCACCACCGCACCCGCCAGGCGCGGGTCAATGGGCGGTACAGCTGAGTACCTCCGGGACCCGGCTCTGGCCGCGGTCGACCGCGATCAAGCCGAAAGTGGTCGCCCCCTCGGCCTTCACGCCGGCGTTCCACGCGGCGTTGACGACCGTGACCGAGGTGCTGGCCTGCGTGATCGTGCCGTCCCAGAGGTCGACGACGCGGCGGCCGCCGGCGGGTTGCCAGCTCACCGCCCACCCGTGGGTGTCGACGGCGCCGGTGTTGCTGACGGTGACCAGCGCCTTGAAGCCGCCCTGCCACGATTCGACGACCTGCGTGGCCGCCGCGCACGTGGGAGGACGACCTTCTCCGGTCCGCACCGTCGGTTGCTCGACCGGCAACGAGCCGGCCGAGCGTGTCGCGCCGCCGGAAAGGCCCACGGCGGCGATGACCGCCGACAGTCCGACAACGACGCCGGCGACGACCACCCGTCGTCTCAGGGACTTGTTTCCCCGGCGCCGTTCCGGGACCGGCCGCGACCGGCGTTTGTTCGGCGGCGACGCCGGCCGCACCGCCGCCTTGGCGAACATTTCCTGCGCTTCGACCATCGAAGGCCGATCGCCGGGCTTTCGGGCGAGCATGCGCAGCAGGGCTTCCGCGAGCGGCCCACGGCGAACCGGCGGGGTGACCTCCTCCCGGGCGATCCGGGCGAGCATGACGATCGGGTTCCCGGCCCCGATTTCGATGGGCGGCCGCCCTTCGAGAGCCGCGTACAGCGTCGCTCCCAGGGAATAGACGTCGGAAAGCTCGGTGACCTCGCCGCCGTCGGCGACCTCCGGTGCGAGGAACGCGGGCGTACCGGGGACGAACGGCCGACCGGTGACGAGGGGTTCCCCGACCGCCTCGGCGATCCCGAAGTCGGCGATCTTGGCGGCGCCGTCGGCGGCGAGCAGAACGTTGCCGGGACTCACGTCGCGGTGCAGCACCCCGGCGGCGTGGGCGGCCGTCAGCGCGGCGGCAATCTGACTTCCGATCGTGGCGATCTGGCCCTGCGGAAGGGCGTGACGTTCGAGCAGGAGGCCGGCCAAGCTGGCCGGCAGCAGCTCCATCACGAGGCACAGCCCGCCGTCGTGCTCGAGCACGTCGTAGACGGTGACCGCGTGAGGGTGCGACACCCGTGCCGCGATCCGGGCCTCGCGCATCGCCCGCAGCGCCGCCTTGCCGGTGGCGCGGTGCGGGACGAGCTGTTTGACCGCGACAGCGCGGCCGAGCAACTCGTCCTGCGCTCGCCAGACGGCGCCGAACTGCGAGGGCCCGATCCGCGACAGCAACCGGTAGCGCCCGCCGATCAGGTCTTCGTCGTCAGTCATGCATCGCTCCCCGTGCTCGGTCCCGCGGGCAACGCGTCCACCACGCACACGCATCCGGCGGCCGAGCGGTTCACGCTTTGTCAGCCCCGTACAGCCGATACGGCGAGTGGAGCAGTTGGTCTAGGCCAAGCCCTAAGAGTGACGCGACCACACTGACAAATGTTGATCCCGCCCGTTGTGAGCGAGCTGCCACCGCCTCTACAGTGGCCGCCGTGACTCCCGGGAACGAGTCACTCACTCCCCAGGATTCGGTCCCGGACCATCACTTCTTTCAAGGAGCAGGCCTTGCTTGGAAACGCCGTGAGCGGTGGCCGGGTTCGCACTCGCCGCGTCGCGCTCGGGCTCACCGTCGTCGCCATCACCGCGCTCACCGGCTGCAGTGCGCTCGAGTCGAGCGCCGCGACCGGGGGCAGCCTGGAGAAGACCAAGATCAAGGTCGCGATCCTGCCCACCGTCGACACCGCTCCACTGTGGCTCGCCCAGGACGCCGGTTACTTCAAGGCCGAGGGCCTCGAAGTCGAAGCCGTCATGGCCGCGAGCGGCCAAGCCGCACTCGCCAAGGCCATCTCCGGCGAAAACGACATCGCGATCTCGAGCTACATGCCGTTCTTCGTCGCGAAAAGCACCGGCGCGGCCGACATCCAGCTCGTCGCCGACGCGACGTCGGTCAGCCCGAAGTCCGTCGCCATCGTGACCACGCCGAACTCCCCGGTCAAGACGATCAACGACCTCGCCGGCAGGCGGATCTCGATGACCGCCCGCAACACGGCGAGCGATCTGCTGGCCAAGTCGCTGATGAAGGACCACGGTGTCGACATCGACAAGGTGAACTGGGTCCAGATGCCGTTCCCGAACGTCGGAGCGGCGCTGGCGCGCGGTCAGGTCGACGCGGCCCTGCTGCCCGAGCCGTTCCTCACCCAGGCCGCCATGACCGCGGGCGCGATCCCGGTGATGGACGTCAACACCGGCGCCACCCAGGACTTCCCGCTGTCGGGCTTCGGCGCGACGTCGAAGTGGGTGAAGGCGAACCCGAAGACCCTCGCGGCCTTCCAGCGCGCCCTGCAGAGGGCGACCAGCGAAACGAACCGGGACCGGTCCAAAATCGAGCCACTGCTGGTGAAGTACGCGAAGATCGACGAAAATTCCGCCAAGCTGCTCAGCTTGCCCAGCTTCGTCGCGAGGCTGGATGCCCGTCGCCTCCAGCGCGTGCCCGACCTGATGCTCCAGATGGGCGCGATCACGACCAAGGTCGACGCGGCGGCGATGATCGCCCCGCAGGCGGCCGGCTGACCCGACGAAACCGCTCAGCGAACCTGGCCGCGGCAGCGGGGCCTACGACGAGAACGACCAGAGCTGGCAGGTGTTGTTGAGCCACATCCACATCTGCGTCTTCGTGCCGTTGGCGGTGCCGCAGTTCTGGTCGTCGAGGACCATGCCGCTGTTCTCGACCACCAGCTCGTAACGCCCGCTGCCGGCCGGGATCACCGCCCACTGCTGGCACTTGTTGCCGAGTGACTGCCACAGGTCCGTGGCGGTGCCGAGGGCCAGGCCGCAGTTGACCGCGTCGAGCACCCGGCCCGAGTTGACGTTGGTGATCGTCCACTTGTTGGCGCCGACGCTGGTGAAGCGCCACTGCTGGCAGGAGTTGTTCAGGTTCTGCCACAGCTGGACCGCGGTGCCGTTGGCGGTGCCGCAGTTGACCGCGTCGAGGACCTTGCCGGCCGCCAGGTTCGTCAGGCGGTAGCTCGCGCCGTCGACCGGGAACGTGACGCTCTTGGCGTAACCCACCGAGACGATGTTCGCCTGGACCGCGTTCTCCGTGGCGTCGGACGGGTAGCCCGAGGTCATCACGCCCTCGAAGAACGAGCCGACCGAACCGTTGCTGTTGTCGCCGCCGATGCCGAGGATGATGGCGCCCTGCTTGGTCATCGGCTGGTAGCCGCCCTGCGTCGGCAGGGATCCGTTCCAGCGGGTCGCGAGGCCGCCGGACTGGGCGTTGCCGTCCTTGATCGCGTACGTCGAGGTGCCGTTGTTCTTGGTCACCGCGGTGACGAACGCGCTGCTGCGGCCGGTGTTGGCGGTGTTCGAGCCGTTTCCGCCGGCGAACAGGCCGTTTTCCAGGTCGGCCATGACCTTCGGGGCGGAACCGCTGCACGGCGAGAACCAGCACAGGGTGCCGAAGTAGATGGCGTCCATGTCGCCGTTGCCGGTGTCGTTGTTGTTGGTTTCGGCGTTGCCGTAGTCGAAGCAGCAGCGGTCGTTGAAGTGCGTCCCTTCGGTCACCATGTACATGCCCTCGGGCGCGCTGCCGGTGGCGATGCCGTTGGTGTTGTTGTTGCGGTAGCCGTTGCCGGCCGAGATGTAGACCCCGTACACCTTGTGGCCGCCCGCGGTGACCGGCAGGGCCGCGGCGTTCGCACCCTGGTCGGCGGTGGGGTTGGCGCCACCGCCGGGAGCGATGGTCAGGTCGTTGTGGCGCGACGTCTGGTCGTAGATCCGCACGATCGTGCAGTACGTGCCCGAGCAGAACGAGTCCTGCGTCGCGGCGTTCGCGTAGCCGCCGGCGCTGAGCACGCCGATGTTGGCGGTGGCCCCGTCGGACCAGCGGCGCACTTGGTAGAGCGACCCGCCATAGGAGCCGAACAGCGCGCGAGTGGTGCTGTGCGCGGCGACGCAGGGGGTGCCACCGGAGGCGTAGATGTCACACGGCCCGGTGCCGGCGGCGGTGGCGGTACCCGTCGTGACGGTCAGCGCCGCGCCTGCCAGCAGGACGGTGGCTCCGACCGCGAGCACCTTCCGCCAGCGGCTGCGGAGAACCCGGAAACCCATGGCTGTCTCCTTTCGTGTGCCTGCGAAACCGTTCAGTACGAGTGGGGCCGGCGCCGCCGCGAGCACACCCAGCACGATAACGGTCACCAGCAGCGACGACAAGGCGTTTCTGTTATCGCTAACAGCCCATGTTCAGGCGATGATTTCCGTGCTCGCCGTCCAACATCGTGTTGAGCTGGGAAAATTCGAGATCGAGCCCGACTGACTTCGGCAGACTTGTCACGCAAACTGTTAACGCTAACAGTCGCAGCCGACGGGGTGGCTCTCCCAGTACCTGTATCACCAGGGTCTCCCGGACGCCCAGGACGTCTGCCAACGTGGTCGGCACAAGCTTCTACGGAAAAAGGAACGAAAATCAATGGCGGACACCCACTTCACCACTCACGCAGACCTTTTCGACCTGAGTGGGAAGTACGCACTGGTCACCGGCGGAACCAAGGGCATCGGAATGATGATTGCGCGCGGCCTTCTGCAGGCGGGCGCTCGCGTCGTCATCAGCTCACGCAAGGCGGACAACTGCACGGAGGCACAGAAGATACTGTCCGAATTCGGCGACGTCCGAGCGATTCCCGCCGACCTGTCCCGGCACGACGAGTGTCAGCGCCTCGCCGATCTCGTCAAGGACGGCTCGGAACGCCTGGACATCCTCGTCAACAACGCGGGAGCGATGTGGCGCGAGCCGCTGGAGACGTTCCCGGACGAAGCATGGGACACCGTGCTCGATCTCAACCTCAAGTCGCCGTTCTGGCTGGTGCAGGCGCTGCTTCCCGCGCTGCGCCGGGCGGGCACCGCCGATGATCCCGCGCGGATCATCAACATCGGCAGTATCGCCGCCATCCACGTCGCCGAGTCGCCCAACTACTCGTACGCCGGCAGCAAAGCGGCCCTCCACCAGCTCACCAGGGTGCTGGCCCGGGAACTGGGCCCCCAGCACGTCACGGTGAACGCGGTGGCGCCGGGACCGTTCCCGTCGCAGATGATGGCGTCCACGCTCGACGCCGTCGGCGACACGATCGCGGCGAAGGCCCCGCTGCGCCGCCTCGGCCGCGACGACGACATGGCAGGCATCGCCGTGTTCCTCGCCAGCCGGGCCAGCTCTTACCTGACGGGCAGCATCATCCCGGTCGACGGCGGCATCGCCACGACCGCGACAGGTACCTAGGCGTCAGGAGGGGGTACCCGCAGTACCTCCCTTGGCCCGCGGACAGCGCCTAGGGTGAGGAGGTGGCCAAGATCGACCTGCGCACCGAGATCAAGGAGTTCCTGAGCTCGCGCCGCGCCCGGATCACGCCCGAGCGGGCCGGACTGCCCGCGTACGGCGGCAACCGCCGGGTCAAAGGTCTGCGTCGCGAAGAGGTGGCGCTCCTGGCGGGGGTATCGGTCGACTACTACGTGCGCATGGAGCGCGGCAGCCTCGCCGGCGCCTCCGACGGGGTGCTCGACGCGCTGGTCGTCGCGTTGCACCTCGACGAGGCCGAGCGCGATCACCTGTTCCACCTCGCGCGGCAGTCCAAGGCGCCCGGCGGTCCACGCCGCCGGCGCCCCGCCGCGACGGTGCGTCCGGCGCTTCAGCAGGTCCTCGACGCCATCACCGACGCGCCGGCGTGGATTTGCAACGGCCGTTACGACGTCCTGGCGATGAATCATCTTGCCCGAGCGCTGTATTCACCGGTACTGGCCGACACGCGACGGCCGGCGAACACAGCGCGGTTCGTGTATCTGGATCCCGAAGCGGCAAAGGAATTCTTCGTCGACTACGACCGAATCGTCGCCGATGTAGCAGCGAAGCTCCGCATGGAAGCCGGCCGCAATCCGCACGACGAGGAACTGATCGCCCTGGTCGGCGAGTTGTCGACCTGCAGTGAACTGTTTCGGAAGCGGTGGGCATCTCAGGACGTGCGGCTCCACCGGTCCGGACGCAAGCGGATGCACCACCCGGTAGTGGGCCGGCTCGAGCTGGACGTCGAGTCGATGGAGCTGCCCGCCGATCCCGGCCTGCTCCTGACCGTCTACACCGCGCCGGCCGGCACGGCGACCGCGGACGGTCTGGCCCTGTTGGCGTCGTGGGCGGCCAGCCAGGAGAAGCCGGCGGCGTCACCGGGTCGGTAGCTGAGCTTGTCGAACCGCGCGCGGCGGTGTAACGGCGGGCATGGTCATCACGACGCATGGTCAGTACCACCACCAGGTTCATCCGAGCCGCACGCGTGAGCAGACTCCTGAGCCGTGGAGAATGATGGAGATCGTCAGCACGCTGTATCAGGTCGGTCTACCCACGCTCGCAGGTCTGTTCATCTTCTTCGCCTACCTCAGACCGACGATCCGGCTGCTCAACCGCACGATCCACCGAAAGTTCAAGATCACCCGGATCGTTCGGGCGACCTGGATGGTGTTGACCTTCCTCAGCTACGGCCGATCACGCACGGAGCTCTACCGGGCGGCTTGCATGCGGGTCGAGGCCGAGCTGCTGCACCCCCGCCCGGAACGACCCGACCGCTGGGAGTACCGGCGCCGCTCCGATTTCCGCGCGGACCTGCAGGACTACCGGAAATCGCTACGGGCGTGGCACGACGACATCGGTTTGCTGGCCGACAACCTGATGAAGAATTCCGACAAGAACAAGATAGTCGTGGATACCTGCTTCGCGATCTCGGATGTCCAAGAGGGAATCCTGAGCTACTTCCGGGTCCGGCTCGCGGAAAACGCGAAGGTCGACGCGAACCCGGAAGTCTTCATGTCCGAGGTGCACGTGCAGGAGGCCTTCGTGGCACCCTTGCAGTTGCTGTCCGGGCTACTGGGCAAATACGACGAAGACTGGCCCAAGCTCATCGAAGGCCACCGCGCCACCGTCGACGAACTGGACGACAGTCTCGGAGACCTCCGCAGCTTCCAGGCGTTCTTGTTCACGTGCTGGCTGACCTGGGGGCCGAGCATCCCGTTCGGCACGTGCAAGCGCTGGGGCGGGCACAAGATCATGCAACTCGGTTACGGGGACGAGAGCAACTCGATCGGGCTCGCCGTGCGAAGCACCGACGAACCTCCTCCCCCGCGGACGGCCCGTGACGGACACGTGGTCCTCGCCGAATGCTGGCAGGTGACCGGCGTGATCAAGACGGCGGCCGCGGTCGATCATCTGCAGCTGTGCAGCGCACAGAACGAGGTGCTACGCACCGGGCAGAACCAGCTGGTGCTGGAGACGAGCGCACCGATCACCACCCCGAGCGAGGCGGAGAGCATCTACTACTCCGCCTACATCTGGGTGATCATCGTCCTCTGCGGACCCGATGGGCGGCCGAAGCACAGCGAACCGTGGAAGAACATGTTGACGTTCTTCGAGCACGGCAACGTGGCCGACGACGCCACGTACCTGATGCTCAAACGGCAGCTGGCCGCCAAAGTGCGCACCTCCCTGGAGTCGATCCTGCGCGAGCATCCCGACCTGATCCTGAGCTTCGCCTGCGCGATCGACGAATGCGGGTGCGGCGAGCCGATCAGCTTCCCGGCCCCGCCGGGCGAGTCCATGCGCGAGCTGCTGTTCACCGAGTCCTGGCTTTCCCGGCTGGACGCCGAGGGCCGGCGGGACCGGATGCGCACCGCCCTCACCGGCAAGGCCCGCGTCGCGCACGCGGCCTGCAAGCTCCCGAACACCGTGTCCGGCTACCAGAAGGACCAGGTGAGCCGGACGAATCCCGACCCGGTCGACCGACGGCACCCGGAGGTGGTGCCCGGTTGATCCGCTTCCACGACCTCACCGCCACCGACGCCGACATCGCGGCGCTCTCCGCCTTCTACCAGGACCACTACGCCGCCGAGTTCCCCGACCCCGACGAGCGGGAGTCGCTGGCGAACATGATCGAGTACCTGCGGTTGCGCGAGCGGGGCTGGTACGGGCGCAACAACTACCACATCGTTCTCGCGTCGAGGAACGGTGTCGCGGTGGGCTGCTCGGTCATGGACTACTTCGCCGGACCCAATGTGGGGATGATCGAGTTCCTGATGGTCGTCCCCGCGGTCCGCAGCACGGGCGTGGGACGCGCCATCCTCGCCGAGACCGAACGTGTCCTCGACGCGGATGCCATGGCCGAGACCGGTACACCGCTCGCCCACGTGTTCGCCGAGATCAACGACCCCTTCTTCCCGGCGGGGACGCCGGACAACCTCGACCCGGCCGATCGCGCGCTGATCTGGGACCGGTGGGGCTTCCACGGCCTGGACCTGCCCTACGTCCAGCCGGCCTTGTCCGAAACCCAGGCACCGGTCACCAACCTGCTGCTCATCTGCAAGACGTTCGGCGAGCCGTGCACGCCGCCGACGGTGCGCTCGGCCGTCGCCGAGTACGTCCACTGGGCCATGCGCGTGGCGGACCCGGAGCGCTGCCCCGAGTTCCGGGCGCTCGCGGCTCATCTGGACACGCTCGCGTCCGTGGGGACGTTTTCCCTCTCGCGCTACGTAGGACGTCCGATCCCGCACGCGCGGCCGCTGACCGCGCCGACGGACCCCGACTGGGCCGCCACCATCGATCTCTACCGCAGCGCCTTCGGCACCACGGAGTACCGCATCCCCGAGTCGGAGTTCACCCGGGAGTACCCGGTACCCCTGCATTTCTGGGCACTGCGCCGCACTCCCACGTCCGCGGTCGCCGGCCTGGTCACGTTCTTCACCCTGACCACAGCCGGCTTCGGCGGCTACGGGCTGTTCACCGGCGAACTGCGCGGCGTCGGCGCCCTGCGCCCGATGATCGCCCAGGTCGAGCTCCGGATGCTCGCCGACCGGCCCACCACCCGGGGCTGGTACATCGAGGTGGCACCGAAGACCGACCGAGCCCCGTTCCGGGCTGTCGGCTTCGTCGAGCTTCCGGTCCGGTACACGGTCCCGTCCCAAGACGGGGACGAACTGCCCGCCACGCTCATGTACAAGCCGATCGGCCGGCACTACCCACCGGCGCTCCCGGCCGAGTCCGAAGTGGACGCCGCGGTCCGGGAGATCAGGGCAGTCGTCTACGGGGTTCCGAGCCGGCGAACCGATTCATCGAAACGCTGAAGGAGGGCCGGGATGATCCCGGCCCTCCCAGGACGGATCAGATCTTGCCCGCGGCCACGTCGGCGAGGGTCACGCGAGCGGACTTGTAGTTCACCACGTAGTGCTTGGACGATTCCGCCGAGGTGATCTCCTCACGGATCGGCAGGCCGTTGTCGGCGTTGATGATGAGGACGTCCGTGCTGCCGCCCAGGATGGCGGGGGGCGCGGTGAGGGTCAGCGCGGCCTGGCCGTCGACGGTGGTCTTGCCGACGATCATGTCCGGGATGGTCGCGTACAGCTTCAGCACGCCCGCGCGGACCTCCGCGTCGGCGGCGTTGGCGAACAGCGCGTGTTCGGCGTTGCTCCACAGGTGGTTGTCGATCAGATCTTCCAGCTCCTTGCCCGTCGGACGCGGTCGGGGCGCGGGAACCGGCTTGCCGATCTTGCGGAACATCTCCGCGGTCTCCGCTTGGGCGTCCGCCCAGGCCTTGTCGGCCTCGGCGGGGCTCAGGCCGACTCCCAGAGCATTGCCGGCCGCGGTGATCATCGCGATCCTGGCCTGGTCGACGTCGCCGTTCGCGGCGAGACGGGCCGCCGCCATCACCTTCCCGTCATACGGCGTGGCAGGCTCGCCGTGGCCCTTGGCGACCGCGTCCACCAGCGACTTCACCGAGTCGCCCGTGAACTGCTCGCCCTTGTCGGTGTAGACGGTGTAGTTGAGGTCCGGTTTGCCGTCCAGCCCGAACTTCGTGTTGACGATCAGCGACGCGTCTCCCGGCAGCGTGCCGGCCGCCTTGACCGCGGAGGCCAGCTTCACCAGCGGCGTCTCGACCGCCTGCGGTACCCCGGCCGCCCGCGGGGGCGCGTCGGACGGGCCGGCCGGGACGCTGCCGCCGGAGGTAGCCAGCACCACGGCCGCCGCGACGGCTGCCGCGCCCACGGCGGCGACGCCGACCTTGGGCCAGGAGAACCAGCGCTTCGGTCGCACGACCTCGGCCACGGGTTCCGCCATCGCCGTCCGCAGTGCCGCGCGGGCACGGTCATAGGCCTCGGGACCGGGGGACGGCACGTCACGCAGATTCTTCATGAGATCCATTTCATCCATGAGGCTGTCTTTCACGTTGTCGGGACTCGCAGCAGCGCGACCACTTCGGGGGCTTCACGCAATGCCTTGCGCGCCTGGTGCAACAGGCGGCGGGCGGTGCCGGCCGGGATGTCGAGCACCCGGCCGGCTTCGGCGACGGTCAGGTCCTCCCAGGCGACCAGGCCCAGCACTTCCCGCTCTTCCGGTTTGAGTCGGGCCAGTGCCCTGCTCAGCAGTGCCTGCGTGTCCACGCGGGCATCCACCGCAGGCCAGGGGTTCCAGCCACTCGCCACGCCGGCCAGGTCCGGCGCCGGCTCCTCGGCCCGTTCGGACCGCCAGTGCCGGCGCAGCATGTTCAGCGCGACGCCGTACAACCAAGGCCTGGCCTCGGGATACGAAGGGTCGTATTTCGCACGGGACTCGTAAGCCGCCACCCACACATCGCCGAGCACGTCCTCGGCGGCCTGCCGCCCCACCCGGCGCGCCAGATAGTTCCCGAGCGCGGTCTCGTGCCGGCTGATCACTTCCACGAAGGCATCGGTATCTCCGCGCAGCGACCTACCGATCAGTTCCGCGTCTGACGACATGAAGCTCCTCGGGTTTCGCTTCGCCCTGACACCCCGTCTTTGCCAACGCGCGCCCAAAGCGTTCAGACTAGGTCTCCCCACGACGAACACCGCTGGTCAGGAGAGCGCGATGACAGCGCACGGTCGACCACCACTGTTCCCGTTCGAGGCACCACCCTCGACCGACCCGGCCGCCGAGGCGATCCGGATGCTGCACGCCGACCCGGTGCCCTTGGTCCGGTTGGCGAGCGGGCACGAGGTCCGGCTGGTCACCCGCTACGACGACGTCCAGCGCGCGATGGCCGATCCCAGGATGAGCCGCGCCGCCCTGGCGACACCGGACGCACCCACCATCGTCCCCGGCCTGCAGTCACCGGACATGATGCCGAACATGGACCCACCCGACCACACGAGACTGCGTCGCCTGGTGGCCAAGGCGTTCACCACCCGCAACGTCGAACTCCTGCGGCCGAGAGTGGAAGCGGTCGCGACCGGCCTGATGGATCGGATGCTGACCGCCGGACCACCGGCGGACCTGGTCAGCGCGCTGGCCGAACCACTGCCCGGCACCGTGATCTGCGAACTGCTCGGCATCGCCGACGACGAGCGCGAACCCCTGCTCGCCTTCATCGAAGCGATGTCCATCACCACCACGTTCGACCAGGAGGCGTTCGCGGCGACCGGCGCCGTCGCCGCGTCACACCTGCTCGGGTTGATCGAGCGCAAGCGTCACCACCCCGGCGACGACCTGCTCTCCGGACTGACCCAGGTGCACGACGAGGACGGCGACCGGCTCAGCGAAGCCGAACTGCTGATCACCGTGATGCTGCTGATCGGCGCCGGCCAGGAGACCACCATGGCCCAGCTGGCCAAGTCCGTGCTGCTGCTGTCCCGCCACCCGGACCAGTGGGCGCGTCTGGTGGCATCGCCCGACCTGGTGCCGAACGCGGTCGAGGAACTGCTCCGGGTCGTCGCCCTCGGACACGCCGGGCAGCCGAGAATGGCCCGTGAGGCCGTCGAATTCTCCGGCCGGACCGTCGAAGCCGGCACCACGGTGTTCCCGGTCGCGAACGCGGCCAACCGGGACCCCGCCGTCTTCCCCGACCCGGACCGGTTCGACGTGGGCCGCCCCGAGGCATCCCACCACCTGTCGTTCGGCCGGGGTGCGCACTTCTGCCTCGGCGCGCCGCTGGCCAGGATGGAACTGCAGGTCGCGTTGCACGCCCTGGTGACCAGGATGCCCGGCCTGACGGTGGCCGAGCGGGACGATGAGTTGGCGTGGCAACCCGAGAGCCTGACCCGAGGACTGCGGCGGCTCCTGATCACGTGGTGAATGCGCCACGCTCCCCTTCTCGTGCCCTGGCGGCGGCCGAGGTGCGGCGGCCAGGACCGGCCCGGCTGGACACCGCCTATGACGTCGAACCCGGACACGGCCTTTCCACCGCATCGCGTCCTTTGTAGACCAGTGCTGTCCTCAGGTGAATGGGCAGTTCCGGTCACTCCATCACGATCGCCAGGCAGTCTGTTCCGGAGCACGGCCCCTGATCTAGGGTGAACGCATGATTCTGCGGCGTACCCTGCTCGCGGCGATGGCTCTGGGCGCGGCGATCGTCACCGGCTGCTCCTCGGGCGGCGACGCGTCGTCGCCCGGCGCCGCTGCCCTGCCCGACGCCGGTGCCCTGCTCAAGGACAGCGCGCAGGCAGCGAGCGGCGTCACCAGCACGCACTTCACGCTGAAGGTCAACGGCAAGGTCCCGGGCCTGAGCGTGCACAGCCTCGACGGTGACCTGACCAAGGCCAACGGCGGTGGCGCGAAGGGCACCGGCACGCTGGAGCTGATGGGCCAGGTCGTCGACGCCCAGTTCGTCCTGGTGAACGGCTCGCTCTACATCAAGGGCCCCACCGGCGGGTTCCAGCAGATCCCCGCGGCGCTGAGCTCCTCGATCTACGACCCGTCCGCGATCCTCGACCCGCAGCGCGGCATCCCCAAGGTGCTGTCCTCGGTCCAGGGCCCGCAGACGGAGGGGAAGGAAGACGTCGACGGCACGCCGGCGTACCGCGTCACCGGGACGGTGCCGAAGGACGCGCTGGCCGCCCTGGTGCCGGGGGTGGCCTCGGACGCGAACGCCACCTTCTGGCTCCGCCAGGACGGCGGCCACCTGCCGGTCAAGGCTTCGCTGGGGTACCCGGGCGGCGCCAGCGTGGACGTCACGCTGTCCGACGTGGACAAGCCGGTCACCGTGACCGCGCCGGCGTGACCGGGCCGACCGGCTCGCGCGGCGGCCGCGCGCTCGCGGTCGGCGCCGGCGGTCTCGCCGTGCTGCTCGGCGCGCTGGACACCTACGTAGTGGTCGGCCTGCTGCGGCAGATCATCGACGACCTGAGCGTTCCGGTGAACCGGCTGGAGATCGTCACCCCGGTCATCACCGGCTACCTGCTCGGCTACGTGGCCGCGATGCCACTGCTCGGCCAGTTCTCCGACCGGTTCGGCCGCAAGCTGCTGCTGCAGGCCTGCCTCGGCGGCTTCCTCGCCGGGTCGGTCGTCACCGCGCTGGCCGACACGGTGCCGGTACTGGTCGTGGGCCGGGTGATCCAGGGGACCGCCGGGGGCGCGCTGCTCCCGGTGACCCTCGCGCTGGCCGCGGATCTGTGGCCGGGCAACCGCCGCTCCGCCGTGCTGGGGGCCGTCGGCGCCGCGCAGGAGCTCGGCAGTGTGCTCGGGCCGATCTACGGCATCGGGCTGGCCGCCGCGACCGGCTGGCGCGGCGTGTTCTGGGTGAACGTCCCGCTGACCGTGCTGGCCGCCGTCGCGGTGCAGGTTTCCGTGCGTGGCAAGAAACCCGCCGAGCGGCCGCGCGTAGATCTCGGGGGTGTCCTGCTGCTGGCGCTCACGCTGGCGTTGCTCGTCATCGGCCTGGACAACCCGAACCCGCGCGAGCGGGTGCTGCCCCCGTGGGGAGTGCCGTTCCTGATCGGCGCCGGGCTCAGCCTGGTCGCGTTCCTCTGGTGGGAGTCGCGCGCCGAGGTCCGGCTCATCGACACGGCGGCCGTGTCACTGCGGCCGTTCCTCACCGCGCTCGGGACGAGCGTCGCCGCGGGGGCGGCGTTGATGATCACGCTGGTCGACGTCGACCTGTTCGCGCAGACGTTGCTCGGCCGCGACGACGGCGGCAGCGTCGAGCTCCTCCTGAGGTTCCTGGTCGCGCTACCGATCGGCGCGCTGCTCGGCGGCCTGCTCGCCACGCGGATCGGCGAACGCTGGATCGCCGGCGCCGGAATGCTGATCGCGGCCGGTGGTTACCTGCTGATGTCCCACTGGCCCGCCGACGTCCTCGCGGCCAAGTCCGTCCTGGGGCTGCCGCGCCTCGACGTCGACCTGGCGCTGGCCGGACTGGGGCTCGGCCTGGTCATCGCCCCGCTGTCGACGGTCGTGCTGCGTGCGGTGCCGCGCGCCCAGCACGGCGTCGCGTCGGCCGCGGTGGTGGTCGCGCGGATGACCGGCATGCTGGTCGGCGTCGCCGCGGTGTCCGCCTTCGGCCTGCACTACTTCCACACGTTGACCGCGTCGCTGAACCCGCCGATCCGGATCCTGTTCCCGTCCGCGCCGGCCTACGACCAGGCGCTCGCCGGCTACCTTGGCGCGGTCCGCGAGGCGCTGCTGACGGAGTACCGCGCGATCTTCCTGATCACGTCCATGGTTTGCCTGGCAGGCGCGGCGGTCGCCGTGTCCATCGGCGGCCGGACACTCAGGGCGAAACCCGTCGAGGACGCACGCTCGTCCCGATGACAGTGTGCGTTCCCGTATCTGCTGCACGCATGGCCACGGTCGGTGGCGTGCTGTCGGCACCCGATCGACCTTCGGTCAGCGTGGCGGCCGGCCCACGGACGGTCACTCGCCTGTGCGGCAGCTGAAATGGCGCTGACCGTGGCGAGTATTCGAGCGGAATCGTCCTCGTCGGTCGCTGGGACGTCGTTATCTGTGAATCAGGAGTCCGCCGGGGTCCGGTAGAGGGTGCTCCAGATGATATCGGTCATCACTCCGACGATCGTGGCGTCGCCGGCCGGGTCGGTGTTGCGGACCATCTGGTAGCCGGTGCGTTCGACCATCCAGGTGAGAGCCGCGGCGGTCTCCATGGGCGGCACGTCGCGGATGACGCCAGTGGATTGGCCCCGTTCGATGGCGGCACGGGTGGCGTCGATGATCTGGCGCATGGTGGTCTGGAGCTCTTCGGCCACGAGGGGGTCGTACGTCGCGGTTTCCGACATGGCCGTGAAGGCCGCCGGGTGCCGCCGGTAGATGTCGACGATCGCAGCCACGGCCGCTTTCAGCTGCGTCGGATCTGCCTGTTCAGCGACCGTCCACCAGCGGTCGGACACCTCGCGGAGCTGGGTCAGCACCGTCTTGGAGAGCTTGCGGACCAGATCACCCTTGTCCTGGAAGTGGACGTAGAAGGTAGACCGTGAGATACCCGCGGCGGCGGCCAGCCGTTCCACGCTGACCTCGGTGAACGAGCCTTCGCGGACAAGTTCTTCGGTCGCGGCGAACACCCGTTGCTCCGTCGCTTCCCGTCGATCGGACCGGTTGGCCTGCGCGGCCCGGGTCACTGATGGCATGGGCAGCTCCGAGTTCGGGGTGCAGTCATGGTCGGCCCGCATCGTATCCGGCGGCTCGGGAACATCACTTTCCGGACACCTGTCCGGACATAGTGTCTTGACAGAGTGTCCGAAGCAGTTGACCCTGGCAGGGACCGAGAGGGAGGACCGCTATGAATTCTGGTGAGTCTCTTTGTGCGGCAGGGGAAGCCCGGTGACCGCGGTGCTGTGGGTGATGCTCAGCCTGGCCTGGGTCGCGTTCGCCGGCACCGCCACGCTCTCGCTGTACCTGGCGCGGCGAAGCCGCCGCGGGGATACGGGAGCTGACATGGCCCTGCTCGCCCTGACGCCCTTGCTGATCGTCGACTTCCTGCTCTCCGTGCTTGGCACAGTTGCGGGCGGTTGGCTCGCCGTCCGGCTCGACGGTCTCGGCGCCCGGCTGATCGCCGGCATCGGAGCCGCGGTGCTGCTGGCCCGCATCACGCTCGGGGCGGCGCAGACGTGGTGGTCCCGGTCGGCCGAGTGACTCGCCTCGCGGGCGGTGCCGGGCAAATGTCACCGCGACAACGCCGCTTTTGCCGACGACTATGCGCCCGTACCATTGCTTCGCCTGAGTCAGGGAAAGGGAAGCCAGTGGATCTCACGGGTCGGCAGGCAGCAGTCAGGACGCTCTCCGAGGCGCATCGCAAGGCGCCGTTCCCCAGCCGGTGGCGAGGTGCCGACGTGGGAGGCATCGACATGGTGATGCTCGACGCAAACCCAGCCGGTTGCGTCTCCGTCTGGCTGGAGCGACAAGGTCTCCTGAACGACCAGAAACGGAATGTCCTCGCCGAATGCGAACAGCGACTCATCCGAGTCATCCCCGAGCTCGACGCCTATGGTCGCGAGTACTACCAGCGGATCCTGGACATGACGGTTTGGTGCTGGAGGGGAACCGCCCATAGCGCTGACTGGTCGTCCGCCGGGATGCGCGCTCATGCCGAGAGTCAGTACGATCCCGATCATGACCGCGGACAAGTTCGTGCCAGTCGGCTTCGATCCGCCGACCTCGCTCGTCACCGACCGGTTCCACCTTGAACCGCTGGGGTCGCGGCACAATCGCGCCGATCATGCCGCCTGGATGTCGAGCATCGAGCACATCCGGGCCACTCCCGGCTTTCACCAAGGCAAATGGCCGCCACGCGACGGCATGACGCCCGAGGCGAACCTCGCCGACCTCCGCCGCCACGCCGACGACTTCACACGGAGCACAGGTTTCACCTTTACGGTTCTCGATCCGCGTGACAACGACGTCATCGGTTGCGTCTACCTGTACCCCTCAACCTCCGAGGAATGGGACGTCACGGTGCGCTCCTGGGTGCGGGCCGACAGATCAGACCTCGACGTACCCCTAGCCGACGCCGTCGCACGCTGGCTCGCCACGGACTGGCCCTGGAAGCGCGTCGACCGCTGCGGTCGCTGACTCCGAACGTCCGCTCATATCGGTCTGCCCGGTGCATACGACGCGTCCGCGTCGGCGACCCGACACGCAGCCAATCGCCGATGAACCACAATGGAGGCGTGTTCCACGTTCGACAAGCCGACACAGGGTCCAGTTCCACACACGCGCCAACCATAACGGAAACCGTCAATTTCCGGCGCAGCATCAGCATCCGTGGCGCGATGAACGGTCGACGCCAGGACGCACGCTCATGCCGATGAGCGGCGTTGCCTGTCCCCGCCGCGTTGACCAGGCCGGCGAGAACACCTGACGGCCAAGGCAACAGACGAGCATGAGCGCACTGATGACGGGGATGAATTCCGCGGTCATCCCGGCCTGGAGAAGAACCCGTAGACCGAAAAAACTACTGCAACGACTACCCCGAGCCATCCGACATCCGAAACCCCGACGCAGTAGCAAATTATTCCCAACATAAACGCCACGTGTTGAGGGCGGCATGCCTGCGTAAGGTACGCATGCCTGTTGATCGAAAAGACTCTGAACGACACTTGTATCGAATAGATCGAAGACTTTGTCGTTGAAACTTGATCTTTCATTTCTTGGGAAACCAATGGAACGAGCGCCAAGGTCAGTATGCCGAAGATGATCGACACCCCCAACAACCACACGGTCAACGATTGCATCACCGCGTATCGAAAGATCACATTCTTCGACGCAACCCATCCGATTGCCGCAACTGTTGCGACCAGAAGATAGTTACTCCACCTTTCAAAGGCTTCAAGAGCGGCGATCTTGGGGACATCACTGGCGGACCCTTCACCTTCGTCGTGGTTCACGGAACCTCCCAGCGCAGGAACTCCCAGTCTCCTCGTACTGGACGCGCTGGGTCCACAGTCTGTTACTTCACGTCGCTGCCGTCGATGGCAGCGACGCTTGCCTGACGTCCGCTGATGCCGATGAGCGGATGTTCGGCGCCGCTGTCGGCCGGTTGCGTAATGACCGCACGGTGGCAGCTTCATGTCGCCCCCCGATGTTCGAGCGGATAGACCTGGTTGTCGGGTGGATGGGTCCAAACCCGCTCGCTGTCGGCGAGAATGGCCTCAAACAGCCGCTCAAGGACTCCGACTGCCTGGCGCCGCTAATCGCAGAGACGCCCGGCAGCTGCTGCTCACCCAGAAGCGAGCTGTACGTCACCTTGAAGTCGAGCTATGGGGAAGGTGCCGTCGACACGAGCCTCGATCAGCTACGCTGACCCGCGTGGGGTGACCGACCTGCGACCACCAGTGATGACCGCAGTTACCGCCCCCGGAGAGTGCATGTCGGGAACGTGGGGAGGCGACACCGACGTGGTGTTTTACGCAGACGTGATGCGGCAACAGGCCGCAGAACTGGACGAGGAACTCGACCGGGTCCAGTTCACCGGCCAATCGCGCGACGGCGTGGTGACCGCGGCCGTGAGCGGCCACGGACGGCTCATGGACCTGAAGATCAGCGCGGCAGCGATGCGCGGCGCCCATCCGCACACCATCGGACCCGACGTGGTCGAGGCCGTGGCGGCCGCCCGCCGGCAAGCCAGCACCCTGGCCACCGCGAAGATCCGCGCGGTCCTGGACAAAGACCAGGTATGGCAGCCCGCTCCAGTCCCACCACCCGACGGCGTCGGCAGCGACCGCTGGACCGGCGCCACCCATGACCAACGCACGCAACCAGACCCACTCCCGCCGAGCCCCCCGGCGCGCGCACGTCCCCAAAGCGAGAAACCAGAAGAAGAGAACTTCGAGAACCTCGACTTTCTGAGCGACGACAGCGGCGAGGACGAGGAACGGGGACGCTGGTGAACTACCAGGACGAGCTGTACAACCTGGCGCGGGAAATCGACGCCGCTGTGGCCACCGTGACGCAAACCGCTCGCGGTGCCGAACACGCGCCGCTGGAGTGGCAGCTGCCGGGCGAACTGGGCACGGTGACCGTGTCCGGGGCCGGCGAACTAACCGCGGTAACCCTCGACGTCGCCGAGATGCACCAATACTCCGCCGACGCGCTGTCCCGCACCCTACTGCAAGGCATCCGCGACGCCGAACAACGAGCCGATCAGCGCCGGGGCGACACCGTCGCCACGGTGGTCGCTGAAACGGGGCTGGCATGACCTTCGACCCCAACGACATCACCGGCCACGGCTACCGCGTCTACCCCGAGTCCCTGCGCAAAGCCGCCGACGACGTCACGACCGCCGCCGAGCTCGTCGTCACGTTCGCGCAGCAGGACCTGGCCGGAACGCTGCTCGGCGAGTTCGATCTGGGACTGCCCGGGACGCTGACGACGATCATGCCCAGGAGAAACGGCGCGGGAACCGTCGAGCAGTACAACCGGGCCATCGAGACCATCCGCGGGATCTCGAGCAAGAACGCCGAGACACTGCACCAGCTGGCCCGCGCTCTGCAGACCGCTGCCTCTTACTACGAACAGCAGGACGCCGCCGAGTACGAACGGCTCAAGAAGCTCGAAGGAGGCCTCCCATGAGCGCCTTTCCCCCGTCATGGTCGGCCGCCCCTCCGACACCGGTCACACCGCCGCAGGCTGAGATGCCTTACCCCACCGACGCCGACGCAAAAATCCGCTACTGGGCCGACTTCATCGGTGCACACGGCATCATCACCTTGCTGGACAAGCTTCGTGTCTTCATCGCCGGCGACATCGGCAAGGTCCTCCACCTCGCCGACACGTTCGCCAGCGAGACGGCCCTGACCAAAGCGGCTGAACAGCTCAACGCCGCCCAGCTGACCCTCGCGAAGGCCTGGCACGGCGACGCCGCCGACCAGTTCAACGCCTACGCCGGCAAGGCCGTGACTGCCCTGGGCCAGAACCAGAGCTCCATGATCAGCCTGACCAGCACCATGTCCTCGATCGCCGAGACGATCACCGACACCTACAAGAACCTGCTCATGACCATCGGCAAATGCGCGATCAACCTCGCCCAGCTCGGTGGGAAGATCGGCATCGCCGTCGCGGAATCCGCTGCTCTGCCACCGCTGGCCATCATCGGTTTCAAGGACGTCGCCGACGCGATCAACTCGGCGTTCGCGACATTCTGGAACGACTGCCTGACCTTGCTCGGCGGGCTGATGACCAACATCGGCAAGCTGGTCGGCAGCCGCATCCAGTTGACCACGATCGAAGCCACCTTCACCAGACTGCCCGACGTCGGGGACAGCAACGAGGTGATCGACGACCCGGGTCGCTGGCGGGTCAAGCCGGGAGCTAGCCACACATGATCGATCGCCGAACTCTCTGCGTTGCCGTCGCCGCCCTGGGACTAGGGCTGGTTGCCGGCTGCTCGCCCGGTCGGTCGCCGGCTCCGGCAGAGCCGTCGGTGTCGGTCCCGCCGATCCCCGGGATCGGGATGAGCGGGGCCGGGCGGTTCCGCGCCGATCCGTGCGCCGCGGTCACCGTCGAGCAGCTCACCGCTATCGGCTTCGCCGGCGGTGAACGCAGCCGAGACGGAAACCGATGCGTCACGACGTTCGGTACCGTCGCCAATGTCAGCACCTCGAACCGAGGCGACACCCTGCGCATCCTGTTTCAGGAGCATGCCTTGGGCCACGACACCGGCAACCACTGGGAGCCGATCACTGTCGAGACCATCTATCCCGCGGTCATCGTCGCCATCGAGGAGAACGTCCCCAGCAAGCAGGCCGACGGCCCGCTCGGTTGCACTCTCGCACTCGCCGCTGACGACACCACACTTGTCTACATCAACGCCGCCACCGCTGACGAGTCCGAAGCCGGCCCTTGGCAGCACGACCCTTGTGGCGCCGCGAAAAAGATCGCCGCCCTCACCGTCAACAACCTGACCGCGTAAGCGCGCCGCACCTTCACTTGCCTGTTCCTCGGCTCGACCAAACGGGATTCTCCAAGCTCCGACCGCTCTTCCATCCAGCCAGGCAGGGTGGGGCGGCCGTTCAGGGAGACCAGCGCCATCGGTCCAGGTCGGGCCACAGGGCAGGCAGGGCAGCGGCGAGCCGGCCACCGAAGGCGACCGTTCCCTCGTGAGAGGCATAGGCGATCCACGTGAGCGTGTCGTCGCTCCACACGCCTTCAGCACCGGTGTATCGAGGCGCGACCAGGTCCACGTCGATGAGGTACTCCTCGCCGTATTCGCGCAACTCGGTCACGCGACCCCCGCCTGCCGCCCGCAGCGCGGTGCGCACGTGCCTGACGGCCTCCGGCAATTCCCACATGACCGCCTCGACCAAAATCAGCACCTCCGACGGGGTCTCGGCAGCGATCATCGGATGCCACGATCGGTCGGCCAGCCCCCAGCGCCGCTGTAATTGCTGCTGCTGGGCGACCGATTCAGCCGACGTGAGCACACGCCGGTACGGCAATGGCTGTACCTGCAGATCACCGCGGCCGGCCCACTCCCCCACAACCAAGGAGAACAGCTGACGCTCCTCAGCCATCACCGCCGCGGCCACCTCGTTGTGCTCCGGCTCGGTGAACGGGGACTGGGCAGTAGCTGCCGCCTCGGCAAGCTGGGCCAGCAGGCTGGACGGCTCGGGAAGCCGATCCGGATCGAGCCGCTCGACCTGCGCCAGCATCGCCTCGACCACGTTGTAGCGCGGGAAAATCCGATAGGCCTCGGGCCGGTAGCCGAACCCGGCGCGCCCCTGGTCAGGGAGCGCGGCGTACTGCTCGACCAGCTCGTCGTAGCGATCCATCAGGTACCGACGAGCCGCCACGTGCAGCGTCACTGAGTCCACAACCGCAGACTTCCACATGTCCAGCCGCCCATCGACCGCGGTGCCGCGACGTCCGCACATGCCGAGGTGAGTGAGTCCCGGTGCCGGGGCACCGGGACTCACTCTGGTGTCAGCGATCCATCAGAGCGAAGACGCCCCAACCGAGGTACTCACGCTGGTATCGGGCGTGGTGTGCCGGAGCGGTGGTGAGCTCCGCGCGCATCTCGCCGGCCAGCTCGTCGTCGGGATGTGCGTCCAGCCAGCGGCGGGTGTTGAGCCACTGAGCCGCGACGTAGCGGTCCCAGCTGTCCTGGTCGGCCAGGACCATCTCCACGACGTCACAACCCAGCTCTCCGAACTGTTCCAGCAGTTCCGGCAGCGCGCGGAAGTCGTCTTCACTCGTGGCGTGGCAGCCTTCGACGGTCGCCTGGTCCAGGGGTTCCCTGCGCCAGTACGGTTCGCCGATCAGCATCACGCCGCCCGGGCGCACGCTGCGCCGGAGCAGGTCCACGGTGCCGGCGACGCCACCACCGATCCAGGACGCGCCGACACACGACCCGATGTCGACCGGGTCGTCGGCGACGTGGTTCGACGCGTCACCATGGGTGAAAGCGACCTGCTCGGCGACCTCGAGCTCGATCGCCCGTGCCCGGGCCGAGGCCAGGAACACGGTGCTGATGTCGACGCCGGTTCCGGTGATGCGGTGATCGCGGGCCCAGGTGCACAGCAGCTCGCCCGAGCCACAGGCCAGGTCGAGCATCCGAGTGCCCGGCGCCGGATTCAGCGCCTCGCCCAGGACAGCCAGTTTCTCGCTGGTGAGCGGGTTGTGGATGCGGTGGCTGCTTTCGCGGATGGTGAAGCTACGGGGTAGATCCACTTCGGGGATTCCTCACGTCCAAGGGGTAGTTCACAGTGCTCAGCGCTGAGTCGGCCGTCGACGGCCGGGCCACCCGGACATTCATGCAATGCACCTCTTAGGACGGAAGGCAAAACGGTTCGACGGAAGGCTAAGGGGGTCGCACGTGCCGGTCCACCGGTTATTGCTTCGACCCGGGCCCGGAGTCCGATGCCACGGGCCCCTGACGCAGGGCCGCGGCCATCCATTCCTGGACCGCCGCCGTCTTGTCCGGGTCCGGCGTCGGCGTGCCGTTGATCGTCGCCACCAGCGTGCTGTACCTGACCATCAGGGTCATCCCGGTCAGCCTGGCCCGCGTCTCCGCCGACCGGGTCCGGTCGAAGCCGGCCATGCTGCGGCGGGCCTTGCCGACGTCGTGGACGCCGGTCATCGCGGCGACGAAACCGGCCGAGTCGGCCGCCATCCGCTCGGCGATGTCCCGGGCCTGCGGGGAGTCCGCCGGTATGCCCGCCTGGTGCGCCGCCTGCGCCTCCACGTAGAGAACCCGCTGCCGCTCGGCGTGGGCCAGCATCTCCGGTGTGGCCATCAGCTTGCCCTTCTCGGTGGCGAAGGTGCGGTGGAGGAAGGTCCGCAGCGCCGTGCGGAACTCGTCATCCTGCACGATCTCGGCGAGTTCGATCCAGGCCTCGAGCTGCTCGGTGGACGGCTCTTCCGGCAGGTGCGGCCGCCGGCTGCGCAGCCGTTCCACGTAGCCGGGATGGACGTCCAGGCCGTCGGTGACGAAGTCCCAGAACCGGCTGATGAGCCGGTCACGGTCGTCGTCGGACATCGACACGAGCTTGTGCATCAAGCTCACCTGCTCCGCCGTGGTGTGCTGCCGCACGATGGTCCGCAGCACCGCGCGGCGCGCGTGGAACTGCCGCAGCTGGTCCTCGACCAGCCGCAGGTGCCGGACGGCCAGCTCCCGCAGGGTGTTTTCCGCGGCGAGCACCCGGCGGACGTCGTCCAGGCCGGCGCCGAGGTCGCGCAGGGTGCGCACGAGCTCGAGCCGGGCGATGGCGTGCACGTCGTACTGCCGGAAGCCACCCTCGGTGAGGCTGGTTGGCATGACGACGCCCTCGTCGGCGTAGAACCTGATCGCGCTCACGCTCAAACCGGTGCGACGGGCGACATCCCCGATGGGGTAGAGCTCGTTCATACCCACCACTATGAGATCTCGAGCGGCTTGAGAGTCAAGGCCGGCGAGGCGCCGGGTCAGTCGGCTTCCGCATCATCCCCGGGAAGGAGGTCGAGGAGCCGCTGCCGTTCCGGCTCGGCGGTGCGTTCCGTGACGGCCTTGCGGACCGCGTCCGACACCCGACAGCGCCAGCTCCTGGGACAGGGCCAGCGCCGGCCGGTCGGTATCGAGGAGACGGGTGTGCAGTACGAGCACCGCGTCGTCGAGCAGCGACACGGACGGCGTGCTCCGGGGGGTCTCCGCGAGCCAGTCCCGGCGCGAGGTCACCACACGTGGCGCTGCCGCAACGTCGCTTCGTCGATCGGCGGTTCCCAAGAAGGAAAGCCACCTCGGCTGATGAGCTAGCGGCAGGCTCGTGGCAGTGAGATGTCCGCGGGGACTGAACAGCCCAGGTTCACACCGGCGGCCAGGCTGACCAGTGTGTGTTCCACAGCTCAGGGGCACATTCGTAGGCCGCCGGATCACCGATGATGAGCGCATTGGCCAGACTCTGAAGGCAGGGGCTGTCGCTGGGGAGTTCGTCGTCGACGATATCCGGGTGCCGCCATCCCTCCAGTTGGATGAACTTTGACAGGGGCTCGGTTTTCCCGCATGCCCGGAGCAGGCGGCCATCCGTCGCATACAGCTCCGCTGGAATCTCGCGCACCAGGAACCGCAGTATCCTGGCGGCATTGTGTTCCTGGTCGTCCAGGTCAATACCTGCGAGCTCATATTCTTGCGACGAAGGTGTGAAGTGGTACTCGTTGAGACTGTGGCCGGCGCGAATCCGGAAGTCGCTGGGATCGAGTTGAAAGTTGCCGGCGTTGTCCCACAGCGGCGGTGAACCAAGGGGTTCTCGGATGATACGGTCATCGGACCCCTGAGAACCTGACTTCGCTATTTTATTTCCATAAGCGTAGACGCCGTTGACGAAACTTTGCCGCCGGAACACCTCGATCTCCTCGAACACGATGAGCCACTCGTCATCGCCGCGGAAGGCCGTCAGGCGAACCCCCGCCAGGTCGATATCCACGTTGTTCAGCACAGGGAAGTCGTAGCTCTCGGCGTGTTCGTCGAGTAGCGGAATTATTTCCCAGCCGGGGAGATCTCGCTGCATCTTCACTGCCCGTCTTCAAGTCCCACGAGTTTCTTGATCTTCGAGCGGATCGCGGTGACTGTACCACCCTGTGATCTCGAGCTCCCTTCGGAGTGCGGGTAGAGCTTCTGGTTCGCCAGCGTGGTCTTGACTCCTGCCTCTCGAAGGAATTTCTTAAGCCTATTCTGCTCCTTGTCCGTCATATTGTCGCCTCGAGTAAGCTTGGTCACGGGCTGGTGATCAGGTGTCCAGTTTCCGCTCAACCAGCCGGGAGTCGTGACGGACGTGTCGTGATGGTCGCCGTGCGCGACCCCCAGCTTGTTGATCTTCTCCTGTTCACTGCCCTTGCCTGTGGTGTATCCGTCCTGGTTGCTGGCGGATATCGGCTTCCCACCCCAGCCGACACCTGGCTTGAACCATTTTTCCCTGGCCTTCTCCTTGATCTCGGCGATCAGTTTCTCGATAGCATCGTCCTTCTTCTTTTTTGGACCTGCCACCTTGCCGGAACTCGCAACATACTTGTAGTCCCAGGTTCCTCCGCCGTCGGATACGGTGATCGACTTGAAGACAGGATGTGCGCGTTTTGTCTGGAGTGCGACCTTCTTGGCATCTTCATGGGAGATCTGCCCGTCTTTCAGGTACTTCCCTTGCTCGCGCTTGAGGGAGGCGAGGCCGGCAGCGACCTTGTCGTCGTGGCCGCTCTTGTCGTCCTTCTTTTCGGGTTTGCCGTGGTCCTTCTTCGGTTTCGGTTTGACCTTGGCCCAGAGTTTCTTGACCAGGCCGACCATCTTCTTGATGACCCAGTCGATGGCCCGGTTGACCGGCCGCGCGATCTTCTGGAAGACCCCCTTGACCTTCCCGGCGATCCCGCCGATGCCCAGCAACGCCGCCAGAGCCCCGATCAACACCGGAATCGCGCGGGCCAAGGCACGTTCCACCAGAGCAGGCACACCACCCGTACCACCGCGGGCAATAGCCAGAATCGCGTCCAGGACCGCGTTCACGAACTCGATGATCTGACGAGCATTGGTCACGATGAAACGGACGATGTCGATGATCATCTTGCACGCGCGGATGAACGCCGACGCCGGGTTGAACAGCGAGACGATCCACGTGATGCCCGCGATGATGATCGTCGGCAGCAGGAACGAGACCAGGTTGCCGATCAGGTCCTTCTTCAGGTCGCCGACGCGGGTCTTCAGGTCGTCCCACATGCCCGCCACGCCGCGGCTCTTGACCTGGGACACCAGCGGCACCGCGGTTTCCGCCGCCACCAGGGCCTGGTTGGGGACCTTGCGGGCCAGGCGCGCGCGGATGTTCGCCCACGACAGGCCCAGGATCATGGCGATCAGGCTCAGGATGCCGAGGATGTCGAACGTCTTGGGCAGCTGCAGGCCGATCGCCCCGCCGGTGCCCAGTAGCCACGCCAGCACGCCGCCCTCCAGGTGGCGGCCCGCGTGCTTCATGAACAGCTTCAGCCCGCCGCCGACGCCGGTGACGAGGTTGCCCAGGAAACCGATCGGGTCCTTCAGGATGGCGCCGATGGCCGACACCGCCTTCAGGAGCAGGCCCATCAGCATGCGGCCCAGGTCGATGATGGCCTTGATGGCGCCGCCGATCGCCTCCGCCGCCTTGGCCACCAGGCCCTTGTTCTTCTCCTTCTCCGCGGCTATTTCGTCGTCCACCGACTTGACCGCGTCGGTGTACTTGGTGGCCAGCGTGTCGACCAGCTCCGTGCCCTTGTCGTTGACCGTGTCCTTCAGCTCGTCGAACTTGCCTTCGAAGTCCGTCGCCGCCTCGCGGCCGATCGCCTTCAGGTCGGCCGGGAGCTTGTCGACCGCCGCCTGCAGTTCCTTGCGGCCCGTGGCGATGCGGTCCTTGGCGCGCTTCAGCTCGGCCTCGACCGTGCCGGCGATCTCGGTGATGATCAGGTCCATCGCCGCCAGGTAGTTGTCCTTCGCGCGTTCGTAGATGCGGTTGGCTTCCTCCGGGAGGCCCGCGAACAGGTCCTTGGTCCACCTCGCCCAGCCGAACGCCCCGCCGTAGCGCTCGTCCTTGTACCGCTCCATTCCCTCTTCGTGTTCGCGCGTAAAGCGGTCCCGTGCTCGCTTCTCCTTCGTCGTGAACTGGTCGTCGACCTTCTCGTCCAGGTCGGTCAGGATCTTCTCGACGTCGCCCTTGGTCTGGTCGAAGACCTTCTGCAGGAGGTCGGTGACCTCTTTGCGTTTGTCCTCGTCGGTCTTCTTCGCGCCCTTCTTGCCGGTGTCCACCCGCTGGCCGGTGGCGACGCGAGTGGCGTGGATGCCGGCCATCCCGGCGGAACCCTTGGCCGCAGCGGTGTTCTTGACCTGCTTGAGCTCGCCGGCTTCGTCGGTGCGCAGTTTCTTCGGGGCGGCCTCCGAGTGGTCTTCCAGGGTCTTCTTCTCTTTGACCGCCTTGTCGAACTGGGGTTCGCGGGAGTTCTCGAACGACAGCTGCCGGTCGGTGACCTGGGCGTCGGCCATCTGCCGGTCGACCTGGTCCGGGCCGGCCGACATGTCCGTCGCCGACGGTGGCAGCTGGTCCGGGGCCGCCTGGGCCGGGTTCGGGGTGCCCGGCTTGCCCGGCACCTTGTCCGCGGCCAGGGGCACGACCCGCTTGGCGTCCGGCGCCGGTTCCGGCGGTGCCGCGGTCGTTTCGGCGATCTCCCGCGCCGAGGCGTCCTTGCCTTCGCCGACCTTGCCCTGGACCTCGGTCTTGACCTCTTCGGCCTTGCCGGACTCGCCGAACTTGTCCGCCTCGTCGAGGTTCTTCGGGGCCTTGTCGGCTATCGCCTTCTTGACCGCCTTGATGAACTCCTGCTTGTCGAACTCCTTCGGCTGGGCGGCGTCCATGTCCTCGGCGTGCGCTGCCTTGCCGCGGGCCTCCTGGTCGTCCGCCGGGGCTTCCGCGGCTTCCTGAGCCGATCCCGCTTCCGCGGCGGCCGGTGGATGGCTGGCGCCGACGGCCTTCTTCTTCGTATTGACGTCCTTCTTCAGCGCCTGGAACTTCGGGTCGGCGCCCGGTGAGCGTGGGCCGGTGCCCTTCTCCTTCGCCGCGTCCTTCTCCGGGCGCTCCTCGGACTTCGTGTCCTTCGCCGGATCCTTCTTGTCCGGGACGGACGCCGGCTGCGCTTCGGTCTTCCGGGCGGCCGGCTTGGCGGGCGGGGGCTTCGTCGGCGCGGGCTGGACCTTGGCCGGTGCCAGGGGGACGGGTACAGCGGCCTGGTTCGCGACGGCCTGGTTGCCCACCAGGTTCTGGCCTGCCAGCATCATCTGCCCGGTCCACGTGGCCGGCTGGGGCTCGGCGCCCCTCGGCAGACCGCCCATCGCCGAGGTCACGGCCGCATTGCCCAGCTGCGCGCGGGCGCGGACCACGTCCGCCGGGCCGGGGTCCATCGCGCCACGGGTTTCCGGGCGGCGGTGCCGGACCGACGGCGACACGGCCGGGGCGGGCGGCCGGCCGCGGGCCATCAGGGGTGGCGGCATCCGGCGCCTCCACTGGTCAGCTCGGGGTACCAGGCGCGAGCAGGATGCCATCCGGCCCGTCGCGACACCGCGATCGAGGCGTCGCCGAAGCGTCACCGGAGCGCGTGTCTTGATACGGTCGCCTCCGATACGCAAGTGGTGGAGGCCCGCCTTGTTCCCCTCCGGAGTCGCACCCCGCCCCGCGGAGCTCGCCGCCGCGGTACCCGGCGACGAACTGGTGCCCCACCCCGACATCGTGATGGACCGCGGCTTCACCCTCCCCGCTCCGCCGGAACGGGTGTGGCCGTGGTTCGCCCAGCTCGGCAAGAACCGCGCCGGCTGGTACCTGCCCACCTCGATCGAGGCGCTCCTCCCCCGGCGCCGCCGCGCCCTGCGCCACATCGACGACGCGCTCCAGCACCTGCGCCCCGGCGACGTCATCGACGACTGGGGCGGGCGCGACGCGACGTTCGAGATCGTCACCCACGACCCGCCGCACACCCTGGTCCACCGCTCGACGCGCGGGCGGCTCGAGATCAGCTGGACGATCCTCTTGACCGCCGACGGCGACGACACGCGGGTCCATCTGCGGTTCCGCCTGGCCGGAGCGCGGCACCGCCGGCTCGCCGAGTACGGCGGCGGCCTCCTGGATCTGCTGACCGTCGCGGGACTGGCCGCCGGGCTTCGGGAACGCGTCACGACCCCGCCGCGGCGGTAGCATGCGCGGATGATCGACGACGCGGCTGTCACGACCCACGTCGAACGGATCGCGGACGCGTTCATCGAGCAGGCCGGCACCCTCACGGCGGAAGTGGTGGACGTCTACACCCGCGAGCTGCCGAACCTCGTGTTCGACGACGAAGCCGTCGTGAACCTGCTCTCGGCGAGCTTGCTGCAGAACCTCGACACCGTCCTGCGCGTCTTCCGGCACGGCATCGACCCCCACCAGGTCCGGGCGCCCGCCGCGGCGATCGAGTACGCCCGGCGGCTGGCGCAGCGCGGCACCCCCGTCATCGACCTGATCCGGGCGTACTTCCTCGCCCAGAGCACGCTCATCGCCCGCGTTCCCGCCGAAGCCGTCAAGCAGTCGGTCGGCAGCGAGATGCTGGGCGCCATCATCGAGCGCTACATGGCCGGCGCCTTCGCCTTCATCGACCAGGTGACCCAGCAGGTCGTGTCCGCGTACCAAGACGAACGCGAGCACTGGCTGCTCAACCGCAGCGCGGTCCGCGCGGCGCGGGTGCGGGACCTGCTCGCCAGCGACCGAGTCGATGTGGACGCAGCCGAGAAGACGCTGGGTTACCGGCTGCGCGGACGTCATCTCGCGGCGTTCGTCTGGTTCGACGAGGCGGCTTCGGGTCGTCGTTCGCTCGAGTCGATCACCACAGCGGTCGCGGCGCACCTTCCCACTTCGGCGGCCCCGTTGATCGTTCCGGCGGACGAAGCCTGTTTGTGGGTGTGGTTCCCGCTGGCGGCGACGGCCTTCGACGACGACCTGATCCAGCGCGCGGCGGCGCTCGTCGACCCGGACGTGCGCATGGCGTTCGGCGACCCGGGTGACGGCGTCAGCGGCTTCCGCAGCAGCCACGAACAGGCCGGCCGAGTGCACGCGCTCGCGGTGCTGGCGGGGGATCATCCCGACCACTGCCTCACCTTCCGAGATGTCGGCACGCTGGCGCTGATGACCGCGGACCTCCCGGCGACGCGCAGCTGGGTCAAGGGCGCGCTCGGCGAACTCGCCACCGACGATGACCAGAACGGGCGCCTGCGGGAAACGCTCCTGGTCTTCTTGACCACCGGCGGCAGCTACACCGCCGCGGCCACCACGCTGTCCATGCACAAGAACTCGGTCCAGTACCGCGTCCGCAAGGCGGAAGAGCTGCTCGGCCACCCGATCGCCGACAACCGGCTCGAGATCGAACTGGCGCTCAAGCTCTGCCGCCACCTCGGTCAGGCACTGCTTTCCCCGGCCCGAAAGTAGATCGAAACTCTTTGCGGGCCGTCGATCCACCGTGGGAGGCTCGACGGACCGTCAAATGTTAGCGATAACATCGCGCGTCGCCAGGAGAGGTACACCATGAAAAGAGCAGGTACCAGCCGGCGGATCGCCGTTCTCGCCGCCGCGGTGACGGTCGCCGCGACCGTGGTGTCGGCGGTCACCCTGGGCGCCGGCGCGGCCGCGGCCGACGTCACCGGCGCCCTGCACGGTGTCGGGTCCGGCCGGTGCCTGGACGTCCCGAACGCGAGCCAGACCGACGGGACGTACCTGCAGATCTACGACTGCTGGGGCGGTTCCGGCCAGCAGTGGACATCGACGTCGGCCGGCCTGCTGACGGTGTTCGGCGGCAAGTGCCTGGACGTGCCGGGCAGCGCGACCACCGCCGGTACGCGGGTGCAGATCTGGACCTGCCACGGCGGAGCCAACCAGCAGTGGCGGCTGAACTCCGACGGCACGGTGGTCGGCGTGCAGTCCGGGCTCTGCCTGGACGTCACCGGCGCCGGCACGGCCAACGGCACCGCGGTGCAGCTCTGGACGTGCACCGGGGCTGGCAACCAGAAGTGGACGGGCCTGTCGACCACGCCGACGACCACGACCACGACCGGGGGAAGCGGGAGCTGTTCGTTGCCGTCGACGTACCGCTGGTCGTCGACGGGGGTGCTCGCGACGCCCAAGAACGGCTGGGTCTCGCTGAAGGACTTCACGAACGTCGTCTACAACGGCAAGCACCTCGTCTACGCGTCGAACGTCTCGGGATCCACTTACGGCTCAATGGCTTTCAGCCCGTTCACGAACTGGTCCGACATGGGCTCGGCCGGCCAGAACGGGATGAGCCAGGCCGCGGTGGCGCCCACGCTGTTCTACTTCGCGCCGAAGAACATCTGGGTGCTGGCGTACCAGTGGAGCGCGTGGCCGTTCATCTACCGCACGTCGAGCGACCCCACCAACCCGAACGGCTGGTCGTCGCCGCAGCCGTTGTTCACGGGCAGCATCTCCGGTTCCGGCACCGGCCCGATCGACCAGACGCTGATCGCCGACGGCTCGTCGATGTACCTGTTCTTCGCCGGGGACAACGGAAAGATCTACCGGGCGAGCATGCCGATCGGGAACTTCCCTGGCAGTTTCGGGTCGAGCTACACGACCGTCCTGAGCGACTCGACGAACAACCTGTTCGAGGCGGTCGAGGTCTACAAGGTCCAGGGCCAGAACCAGTACCTCATGATCGTCGAGGCGATCGGCGCGAACGGGCGTTACTTCCGCTCGTTCACGGCGAGCGGCCTGGGCGGGTCGTGGACGCCGCAGTCCACCGGTGAAAGCAACCCGTTCGCGGGCAAGGCCAACAGCGGCGCGAGCTGGACCAACGACATCAGCCACGGTGACCTGGTCCGCACCAACCCCGACCAGACCAAGACCATCGACCCGTGCAACCTGCAGCTGCTGTACCAGGGCAAGTCCCCCAGCGCGAGCGGCCCGTACGACCAGCTGCCGTGGCGGCCGGGTGTCCTGACGCTGCAACGCTAGCCGGTCCGCCTCGCTGAGAAACCCAGCCGCGCGCCGGCTGGGTTTCTCAGGTGCCGCTCCGTCCCCGCCAAGGTGGTCGAAACCCGGCGGATTCCACCCGGGACCGGCCCCCCGCACGGGCCGGTACGCCCTGCGAGCGCACGGCGTCGACGTCGACCGTCTCGATCGGCGCGAGGAGTACCCCGGCGGCGTGCTCGAGGGGTGGACCACGCTGACCGCGACGTGGCGCCGCGGTGAGCTGCACGCCCACGCCCAAGACCCGACGCCCGCATGGGACGGCGAACCGAACCGGTGGACCAGCCCGCCACCCACCACGACGTGACAGCGGGCTACCCGCTGGTCAGCGGCTTGCGCGGTGCTGGACGAACCCGCAGGACCTTCTCGATCTGCAGCATCTTCGGCGCGAGCCGCCTCGCCAAAGTGTCCAGACCCCGCGGTCGCCGCGGTCCAGACCCGCCGGCCGCCGTCCAAGCGGCGGGCTCAGCCGCGCAGGGCGCTGCCCGCCTGCCAGGCACTCCAGCTGATGGCCCAGTCGCCGTGGCCGTTGTTGATCGCCAGTTGGGGGCCGCCCGAGTTGGTGACCTCGACGACGTCGCCGACGTTGAAGTTGTCGAAGAACCACTTGGCGTTCTCGGTGTTCATGTTGAGGCAGCCGTTCGAGACGTTGGCACTGCCCTGCACGCCGACCGTCTTCAGGTTCTCGTGCAGGTATTCGCCGTCGTTGGAGATCCGGACGTTCCAGTTCTCCGGCGCGCTGTAGTAGCCGGGGTCGCCCTCGCACACGCCGTAGCTGCAGGAGTCCATGATCTTGTGCTCCTCCTTCCCCAGCACCGTGTGGGTGCCGGTGAAGGTCGGCGTCGCGCCTCGCGGCGGGGTGTCGGCGGTCTTGCCCATGCTGGTCGGCGCGGTCTTCACCAGCTGCCCGTTGTGGAACGCCTGGATCTGGTGCGTCTTGCCGTCCGCCTTGGCGATCCAGGAGTCGTGCACCTTGTACGTGGCCGAGACGTCCTGGCCGCCGTACACGCCACCCCCGATCGGCGTGCCGAAGGTCGTGGTCTCGAGCTTCACGGTCGAGCCGGCCTTCCAGTAGTCCTTGGGCCGGAAGTGCACCTCGCGCTTGCCCACCCAGTACCAGCCGCCGTCCTGAGCGGGCGACGACGTCACCTTGAACGACTTCTCCACCGTGGCCTTGTCGGTGATGTCGTGGTCGAACTTCAGGCCGAGGATCAGGCCGACGCCGATATCGCCGGACGCCGGCTGGAAGAGCGACGGCGTGGCGACCCCGGACGGCTTGAGCGTGTGCACCTCCCCGCGCTGCTCCGTCGCCGCACCCGCCTGGTTCACCGCGGTGGCGACCACCTGGTAGGTGGCCGCGTACCGGAGGTGATCTTTGCTGGTCCACGTCGTCTTGTCCGGCGACAGCTCGCCCTTGACGGCGTTGCCGGTCTGCGGGTTCGTGACGGTGATCGCCTGCAGGGTGCCACCCGACGCCTTGACGACGATCGGGTCCTTCGGGCTCAGCTGATCCGCGGGGGCGAACGCCACCGTCGCGGCCGGCACTCCGGGCGTTGTCGCCGCGTCGGCCGATCCGGCAGCTCCGGCCGGGTAGGCGGTTCCGACGGTCTGCCCACTGCACGCGGCCAGCACCAGGACTCCCAGGCCGAGCCCGGCGATACGGATCACTCTCACGTCCATCAGACGTCCGAGACCGCCCGAAGTTGTGCGGCGATCCCAAGCGGCTTCCGCAGCCCGGAGCACCTACTGTGGTCCGAGACTCCCAGTCCCCGCCTCGATGGAGCACCACATGGACGACAAACTGCTGTCCGAGCGGGACGCCGCACGAAGAGTGGACGACGTCACCGACGCGCTGGATCGCCTGGCCGGCACCTTCGCGGAAGAAGAGGAGCTATTGGTCGTCCTGCAGCGAGTGTGCCGGCAGGTCATGCACGCGGTGCCGGACGCGGAGATCGCCAGCATCACGCTGCTGCGCGACGGCGCCCCGTACACCGCGACAGCCACCGGCGACAGCGCGCACCACGTCGACCAGGCCCAGTACGACGCCGGGCGCGGGCCGTGCCTGGAGGCCGCCCGGACCGGCGAACTCCAACGCGTCACGGTGACCGAGGCCGCAGAACAGTGGCCCGAGTTCGCCGCGGCGGCGAGCGAACACTCGGTCGTCGCCTACCTGTCCGCGCCGCTGTTCGTCGACCACCACTACCACGGCTCACTCAACCTGTACGACACCGGCGGCAACAGCTTCGGTGCGCTCGACGCGGCACTGCTGGACCTCTACACCGCCGCCGCCGAATCCGCGCTGCGCAGCACCCGCCGGCACCAAGCCGCCCGCGAGACCATGGGGCAGCTCCGCACCGCGCTGACCTCTCGCGCGGTGATCGACCAGGCCAAGGGCGTCCTCATGGCCCTGCACAGCATCCAGCCCGACGACGCTTTCGAACTGCTCGTCAAGGCGTCGCAAGAGCAGAACGTGAAACTGCACGACGTCGCCGAACACTTCCTCGCCGAGGTCACGGCTTCCCCGAACCGGCAGTGACCCGGTCGGGCGCGACGAAGACGCCGGCTCGCTGCTGAACCGACGCCGTCGCCGAGCCCCGCCGCGTACGAAGGGGACCCGGTGATCAGGTACCCGGCTCCCCGGTCCGCTGAACGCGGATCCGGTTCCGAACTGCCCGATCACCCGGCGTTTGTGCCCTGCCATCGGGCCGGAGACCCAGCGCACGGATGAAAGTCCCGCCAGCGGGTACACCCCCGTGTCTCGTGTGTGTGAGGCACGGAAGGGATCCGAGATGACCGATGTCCATGGGCAGACCGACGACGGCTGGGCGGCGGACCGGGTCGTGTTCCGCGCCGATCCGGGTGGCGACGGCTGGGACCGCTGTCCGGTCCCGTCGGACGGGCCGATGGCCTCCCACTTCGGGTCACTGGCCGGTGTCCTGCTGGAAGCCGAGACGCTGCACGAAGCGATGGACCAGGTGGTCGCCGCGGCGTTGCGGATCGTCCCCGAGGCCGATCTGGTCAGCATCACCCTCCGCTCCCCCGACGGCGGCTTCCACACACCGGTCAGCACCGGCGAAATCGCGGAGGAGCTGGACCGCATCCAGTACCGGACCGGCGAAGGTCCCTGCGTGGCGTCGGCGGAACACGACGGTCCCGGCCACGCGCTGGCCGACGACCTCGCGCACTCGGAGGCGTTCCCGGAGTTCGGCCCGCGCGCGGCCGAACTCGGCTTCGGCTCGCTCCTGGCCACGACGCTCCTCCCCGATCCCAGGTCCGACCGGGAACCGGGCGCCATCAACCTCTACAGCCGCCGGCGAGGGGCCTTCGACGACGGCGCCGTCGACCACGCGCTGATCCTCGCGGCCCACGCGTCGGTCGCACTGGCCGGAACCGCCGCGCACACCGCGGCCGCCTTGCGCGAAGAACAGCTGCGGCGCGCCATCGACAGCCGCGACGTGATCGGCCAGGCGAAAGGCATCCTGATGAACCGTCGCGGGGTGACCGCCGACGAAGCCTTCGACATCCTGCGCCGCACGTCGCAGGACCTCAACGTCAAGCTCGGCAAGCTGGCGCACACCCTCACCGAGCGACACCAGGAGCTCGACGGCTGAGGGCGGCTCGACGTCGAGTCGTTCTCAGCGAGCTGCCCGATACGCCGAAGACACGACCAAAGCCGCGCAACGCCCCAGGGAGATGTGGCGTTCGCGGGCCATCTCCCTCAGCTCGACACTCGCTCGGGCGGGGCCGAGACCCCGGGCGGCGAGGATGGCGACCGCGCGGTCGACCTCGTTGACGGGCACGGCCACCCTCTTGCGAATCCGCACTGTGCACCTTTCCGGCGGTATGACTCGGTCGGGCGCGGATACCCCGCGCGCACCCGTGGTAACCGCGGAAATCGAAGATCGGCTCAGCCGAACTCGACGACCGCCCACACCGTCTTGCCGGCGTTGTCGAGGGCCTGTCCCCAGGTGCTCGCCCACTCGCCGATCATCCGCATCCCGCTCACACCGCGGATATCGGGCGCCGGGACGAACGCGAGCGCGGAACTGCGGTCGGCGACCTTCACCACCACCCGGTCCGCCTCCACGGACAGCACGACGTGGCGGCAGCCCCCGCCGTGGAGCACGGCGTTCGACATCAGTTCGTCCACCACCAGCAGCAGGGTGCCGACCTGGTCGTCCGCGAGCTCCGGGGTGACCTGCCGCAGGGTCCAGCGGGCCCAGTCGCGGGTCCGCTCCAGGCTCTCCGAGCCGCTTCCGGGCATCAGGACGCATTGGGCCTTCGCCTGCCGCCCTTCGTCGAAGTCCATCACGGTCTGCCCGGCGTCCCGCCCCGGCCCACGGCTTTCCCGGCGCCGGGGTGGTGGGCGTCCTCCGGTTTCGCCGGGCCGCCGTCCGGCTTCGCCGGGGCGGTCTTCGGGGGCACGGCGGCGACCACACCCACGGACACCGGTTTCGCGGATCGCGACGAGGCCACCACGACGGCCGAGCCCGGGGACAAGGTGACCTGAGATGGAACCGCGGCGGACGTGGTGGGTGGTGCGGGTTCGGGTTGCCCGGCCGGGGAGTCCCCCGGATCGGCCGGCCGGGTGAGCAGCACCGCGAGCACGCCCGCCGCCGCGGCCGCCAGGACACCGGCCGCGACCGACGTCCGTCGCCGCCCGGGCGCCGGAGCGGGGAGTGCGACCGCGGTCGTGGGTTCCTCGCACAGCAACCCCGCCAGCTGCTCGGCGGTCGGCCGGTCCGCGGGGTCGCGGGCGGTCATCCGGCGCACCGCGTGCGCGAGCGCGCCGGGTGTGCCGTCGGGAATCCGCGGCGCGCGGTGCAGCCGGGCCATCGCCGATTCGGCCAGGGTGCCGGGGAATTCGCGCTGCGCGGTCAGGCATTCGAGCAGGATCAGGCCGAGGGCGTAGATGTCGGCGGGCGGGCCCGCCTGCTCACCGAGGATCTGCTCGGGCGCGAGGTACGCGGCCGTGCCGGTGACCAGCCCGGTGCCGGTGATGCGCGTGGAGTCGAGCGAGTGCGCGATGCCGAAATCGGTGATCAGCGGACCGTCCGGACCGAGCAGGACGTTCGCGGGTTTCAGGTCGCGGTGCACGATGTTCCGGGCGTGGACGTGGGCCAGCGCGTCGGCCAGCCGGAGCGCCAGTTCGCTCACCTCGTCGGCGGTGAACGGCCCGGCGAGCAAGCGCTCGGCGATGTTCTCCCCCTCGACCAGCTGCATGACCAGGTACGGCCGGTCTCCCTCGGCGCCGCTGTCGAACAACGCCACCACCCGGGGGTGGTGGACGCTGGCCAGCAGGGTCTTTTCCCGGGCCAGGCGCAGCTGCTCCGCCGCCGCCACGTGGTCGTCGTAGACCTTGACGGCGACCTCGCGGCCCAGCTCACGATCGACGGCCCGGTGGACCCGCGCGGTGGCGCCCTTGCCGATCATCGGCCCGATCTCGTAGCGACCGGCGATCACGTCCGGCAGCTCGTCGCTCATCGCAGGCACCCCATCCGGTTCGTGGTCCTATCCGTTACCCGAAAGGGGGGTCCTGGCAAACACGAGAAAGCCGTTACCTCTCAGGCCTGCGGCGGCGATCGGCCGCGTCACGCCGCAACCGGTCGGTGTGCTCGCCGATCGCGCCGACCCGTTCGGCCAGCCCGGCGTGGTCACGCTCGAGGTGCGTCCGGACCTCGGCCAAGGGCGTCAGCAGACCGGCGACGTCGTCCTCGCCCAGCGCGGCGCCGAGCCGTTCGGCACTCGCCCGCCCGGCGTCGCCGAGGTCGTCCACGACGCTGACCTGAGCGGCCAGCTGCCGGAGCACCCCCGCGTTCCGGCGCGCCCAGTCCGCCACCGCACGATCGCCGGCGCGACGACCCCGCTCGGCATCCACGCGCCCTTCGCCGGTCGACTCACCGGTCACCGCGGGCCGCACCCGGAGAAACCGGCGCTCCGCCGCCTGCCGGCTCGCCACACCCAGAGCCGGGGCGAGCTCGGCCCAGCTCACACCGCCGGCCCGCGCCGCCGCGATCAGCTCCGGCTCCCACGAACCGAGCTGCTCCCGCAAGGCCCGCAACCGGGTCAGCGCACCGAGCGCGTCGGCGGGCGCGACGCCGCCGGCCCGGGCCGCGCGCACGACATCGTCGATCCCCTGCACCGCGGGACCCCATGCGTCATCCTTCATTTCGTCATCCTATCGACGACTTCACACTTGTCATCCATAAGACGACATGTTAGAACAGTGGTGCGTGTTGACGCCAGACGAGACGACTTCCGGAGGTGGACACGGATGTTGATGCGCACCGACCCGTTCCGCGAGCTGGACCGCTTCGCCCAGCAGATGTTCGGCACCCCGGCGCAGGGGACCTGGTCCAAGCCGGCCGCGATGCCGCTGGACGCCTACCGCGCCGGCGACGAGTTCGTGGTCTGCTTCGACCTCCCCGGCGTCGATCCCGATGCCATCGAACTCGACATCGAACGCAACGTCCTGACCGTGAAGGCCGAACGACGGCCCCTGCCCGCCGGCGACGAAGTGCAGATGCAGGTGTCGGAACGGCCCTTGGGCGTGTTCTCCCGGCAGCTGTTCCTCGGCGACACCCTCGACGCCGACCGGATCGCCGCCGACTACGACCAGGGTGTGCTCACCCTGCGCATCCCGATCGCCGAGCGGGCCAAGCCCCGGCGCATCGAAGTCACCGGCGCGACGAACGATCGGCAGCAGATCCAGCCCTGATCCGGTTCCACCCGGGTGGCCGGACCGAGTGGTCCGGCCACCCTCGGCGGCACCACCATCACCCCGGCACCGGCCCGGCTCACCCGTGCCGAAACGTGGGCTCAGCGCCGGTCTTCGCCGACCCGGACCACCATCGTCCGCGCCACCAGGTCACCGAGCCGCTGGCGGCGCTCGGTCGCGGCGATGGCGACGACCGCCACCAGCCCCAGCAGCAGCCCGTCGACCGTGAGCAGCACCCAGCGGATCAGGTAGGCGCGCCCGGTCGGCTGCCCACCGCGCAGCGTCTCGACCCGCAGGCCCATCACCAGCATCCCCGGGGTGACCCCGCCGCGGCGCACCGGGACCCAGATCTGGATCACGATGTCACCGGCGAAGGAGACCGCGATGAACGTGATCAGCGGCCCCCACAGGATCAGCTTCGGCGGCACCCAACCCCACTGCAGCAACGGAATCGCGATCAGGCCGACGACAAGAGCGGCGTACACCCCGACACCGGTGGCGAGAGCCCGGTCCAGCCCGGCCTGGACGGCCCGGCGCCCCGCCATTCCCAGCCGCTCCCCCACCTCCGCCTTCCGGTCGGGCGCCGGCGATTCCGGAGCCGGCTCAACGGAGGCGGTGGTCGCGCTGAGAGCACACTCGGCGAGTCTCGCACGCCGGTCAAGCGGCGGCGGCCTCATCCGAGCAGGCCTTGCCGCCAGGCCCAGACGGCGATCTCGGTGCGGTTGCGGAGCTCGAGCTTGCGCTGGACGCTCGACAGGTGCGTCTTGACCGTCGACAAGGACACCCGGAGGTCGTCGGCGATCTCGGCGTTCGTCCGGCCCCGGGCGACCGCGAGGACCACCTCGGATTCGCGGTCGGTCAGCGGCGTCGCCACCGGCTGCGCCCGCCGCCGGGCCCTTTCGGTGAACCGGGCCAGCAGACGCACGGTGACCGACGGCGAGACCATCGCTTCGCCGCCGGCCACCGCGCGCACGGCGTCGACCAGCATCCGCGGGCCCGCGTCCTTGAGCAGGAACCCGCACGCACCGGCAACCAGTGCGGCGTAGACGTTTTCGTCGGCGTCGTAGGTCGTCACCACCACCACGCGGAGCGGCTCGGCCACCGCCGTCCCGGCGAGCAGCTCGGTCGCCCGCAGACCGTCCACTTTGGGCATTCGGATGTCCATCAGGGTGACGTCGGGCCGCAGCCGGCGCGCGAGGCGGACCGCGGCTTCCCCGTCGGCGGCCTCGGCGATCACCTCGATGTCCGGCGCGGCGTCGAGCACCAGCCGGAAACCGGTGCGCACCATGAGCTGGTCGTCCGCGACGAGGACCCGGATGGTCATCAGATCCCCCGCGGCAGCGACCCGAACGGCGCGTCCTCGGCGCCGAGCGGAAGCCGGACCTCGACCCGCCAGCACGAGCCGGCCTCCGGTTCCGCGGTGAGGCTGCCGCCCAGCATCGCGACGCGTTCGGTCATCCCGACGATCCCGAAGCCGCCCGGTGACGGCAGCGGTACCGCCGGGACGCCGTTGTTGCGCACCCGGAGCACCAGGTCGTCGGTCTCGACGCGCGCGGAGACCGACACGTCGGTCGCCTCCGGTGCGTGCCTGCGGACGTTGGTCAGCGCTTCGGTCACGACGCGGTGGATGGTCGTGGCCAGCTGCGCCGGCACCGGAAGCCGGTCCAGTTCCTCGGCGACGTCGATCCGGGCGGCGGAACCGGTGGCCGCGCGGACCGCGTCCCCGAGGGCGGCGCCGGACGGTGGCGGCACGTCTTCGGTGTCCCGCAACATGCCGACGAGCCGGCGCGCGGCGGCGAGCGCGGCGCCCCCGGCTTCCTCGATCTCGCGGTAGACCGCGGCGTGGTTCCCCTCGTCGGCCTTCGCTTCGGTGATCGCGCGAGCGGCCTGCACGCGGACGACGATCCCGCTCACGTGGTGGGACACCAGGTCGTGCAGCTCCCTGGCCAGCTGCAGGCGTTCCTGGCCGCGCACCCGCTCCAGCGCGTCCCGCTGCCGTCCGTCCGCCGCCCGCAGGATGAGCCCGACCCCGAGGCACGCGCCCCAGTACGCCGCGGCGGCCACCGCCAGCAGCGCCGCCGGCACGCCGGCGCCGTACCGCAGCAGTGGCGCGGCGATCATCACCACGCCCAGCGCCGGTGCCAGCGCGAACGCGTACTTCGGTTCGAGCTTGCGGCCGGCCGAGGCGGCGAGCACCCCGGCGGCCACGATCTCCGCGACCGGCGGCTGCGTCCGGACGTGCCCCGCGAACGGCACGATCGTCCCGATCGCCGACAGCACGACGACGACGCTCCCCAGCACACCGACGTGGCGGGGGAAGCGCCGCCGCAGCACGGCCAGCACCGGGATCGCCGTACCCGTGGACGCCAGGACCCCGGCCAGCGGGGCCAGCCCGCCACCGTCCCCACCGGGCGCCCGCAGCACCAGCACGAGGTCGGCGACGACCGCCGCCGCCAGCACCGCGATCTCGCAGCCGAGCATGCCGCGCCGGGCTCTGGCGCCTGCTTCGCGCATGGCCGTCATGATCCGCCGATCGGCCTCAGCCCGCGCGCCGGACCCCGGCGACGTAGCGGTTGGACGGAGACAGGTAGCTGAGCACGGTCGCGACCACCGCGACCCCGCAACTCACGTAGCCCGCCCACGACGGCTGGGTGGTCAGCAGCGAAGCGGCCTGCAGCAAGGTGAACACGGTCAGCGTGACTCGGGCCCAGTTCCGGCCCGCCTTGAGCTTGAACGACAGCCACAGGTAGACGAGCGCGATGACCGCGGCGATGGCGACCGGGATGACCTGTCCGAGCGAGGTGAGCCGGTCGAGCTGGTCCGGCGCCAGCGCCGGGTTCGCGCGGCGCAGGGCCGCCTCGATTTCGTCGCGTGAGCTCAAGATGAGCAGGCCGCCGGCGATCGCGGAGACCGTGGACACCAGGAAGCCGAAGAAGGCGGCGATGATCGTGCTGGGCGGGTTCTCCCGCACCGTTTCGGTAGTCATACCGGGAAATTAGGACTCCGGACGTCCCGGCACCCGCTGAGTCGCGCCCGTCTCGTACTTTCGGCCGAGGCGCCCTTGGCTCCGGTCAGCTCCCGGCGAGAAGCTGATCGAGAACCCGGTCGAGGCCGAACCCGAACAGCTCGTCGTCCGACCACCCGGCATCGACGAACCCGGACGAGCTGAGTGTCGGGTAACGCTGCGCCGAGTCGAGGATGTGCGCGCGGACCTTGGCGATCGCGGCCGGGTCGTCCAGGCGCCGCCAGGTGGCGTCCGCCATCGACGCGCCGAGGACGAACCCGGCGAGCGTCCGCGTGGCGGCGGCGAGCTCCAGCCCCGTCAGCCCGGACCGGACGAGCGCGGCCTGGATGAACTCGGTGCGCGCCAGCACGTTGGGGCCCAGCAGCGGGCGGCCGAGCAGAGCGGGCGACCACGGGTGCGCGAGCATCGCGGCGCGCCAGCCGACGAGCAGCGTCCGCAGCCCCGCCCGGGGTCCCACGCCGGAAGGAGGCACCGGTACCTCCCCGACGACGTGGTCGAGCGCGAGGTCGAGCAGGTCCTCCTTGGTCGCGACGTGCCAGTACAGCGCGGTCGAGGTCACCTCGAGCCGTTCGGCGAGCCGGCGCATCGTCAGCCGTTCCGCGCCCGCCGCGTCGAGCTCGGCGATCGCCGCCGTGATGATCCGCTCCAGGGTGAGCGGTGTGTTCCGCCTCGGCGGTCGCGGTGCCGCGTCGCGAAGCCACAGGACGTCGTCGGTCATGGGCAGTCACCTTACCGGTCGACACTTGACTTACCGATGATAACTTAATATAACGTCGGTAAGTCAAGCTTCCGAGCGAGCGAAGGTCCTCATGAAGTCCGAAGCCGTCCCGAACCGGTGGCTCGCGCTGGTCGTCCTCAGCCTGGCCCAGCTGACGGTCATCCTGGACTCGACGATCGTCACCATCGCCCTGCCGACCGCGCAGCACGACCTGGCCTTTTCCGACAGCAACCGCCAATGGGTGGTGACCGGCTACGCCCTCGCGTTCGGCAGTCTCCTGCTGCTCGGCGGCCGGCTCTGCGACCTCTACGGCCGGAAGCGGCTCTTCGTCATCGGCATGATCGGGTTCGCCGCCGCCTCCGCCCTCGGCGGCGCCGCGAGCGGGTTCGGTCTCCTGCTGGCCGCCCGGATCGCCCAGGGCGCGTTCGCCGCCGTCCTCGCCCCCGCGGCGCTGTCGATGGTGTCGGTGATCTTCGCCGACGACGCGGACGAGCGCGGCCGCGCGTTCGGCGTCTTCGGGGCGATCTCCGGCGCCGGCGGCGCGCTGGGACTGCTGCTGGGCGGCGTGCTCACCCAGAACTTCTCGTGGCGGTGGTGCCTTTACGTCAACGTCGTCATCGCGGTGGTCGCGATCGCGGGCGCGCTGGCGTTCCTCGTCGACCGCGCCCGGCCGCAGCGGACCCGGCTGGACCTCGCGGGCACCGTCCTCGCCCTGCTCGGCCTGTTCGGTGTCGTCTACGGCCTCGGCAACGCCGCTTCCCGCGGCTGGACCCACCGGTGGACGCTCGGCCCGGCCGCGCTCGGCGTGCTCCTCGTGATCGCGTTCGTCCTGGTCGAACGGCGGGTCCGGGATCCGCTGCTGCCGCTGCGGGTGGTGCTGGACCGCGACCGGGGCGCGTCCTACCTGACGATCGGGATCTCCGGCACCGGCGGCTTCGCGGTGTTCCTCTTCGTCACCTACTACCTCGCCGAAACCCTGAAGTTCACGCCGGTGCGGAGCGGACTGGCGTTCCTGCCCATGGTCGTCCTGGTCATGGTCGGCGCGGTGTTCTCCGGCGCGGTGCTGCTCCCCCGCGTCGGACCCCGCCCGATCGTCCCGCTCGGCAGCCTCCTCGCCGCGGTGGGCATGGTCCTGCTCACCGGTATCGACGCCGACTCGACCTACGCCGGCGGCGTACTGCCGGCCCTGCTCGTCATCGGCCTGGGCCTCGGGATGGTCTTCGGACCGGGACAGAACGCGGCCACCAGCGGAGTCCCGCCCGGCGAAACCGGCGTCGCGTCCGCGATGGCGAACATCACCCAGCAGGTCGGCGGCTCGATCGGCCTCGCCGTGTTCAGCTCACTCGGCGCGACCGCGACGGCGAGCTACCTCACCGCTCACACCGCGACGGCGGCCGATCCCGCCACGATCGCGCAGGCGACCTTCGCCGGCTACCACTTCGTGTTCTGGATCGCCGCCGCGCTCTTCCTCACCGGCGCCGTGCTGTCCGCCGCGCTCTTCCGCGGCGGCCCCTCGGCCGTCGCCCCCGACACCGAACCCGCCATCACCCACTAGGAGACGATCACCGTGAAAGCAGTGCAGTTCAAGCAGTACGGCGGCCCCGAAGTCCTCGAGATCGTGGACCTGCCCGATCCGCACCCGGGTCCCGGCCAGGTCCGGATCAGGGTCCGGGCGGCCGGGATCAGCGCCAGCGACACGAAGATCCGCCGCGGCGAGCTCAGCTTCGGCGCCACCCTGCCGCAAACCACCGGCGCCGACGTCTCCGGCATCGTCGACGAGATCGGCGCCGACGTCTCCGACGTCTCGGTCGGCGACCGGGTCTTCGGCATCTCCGACGACCAGGCCGCGGCCGCCGAGTACGCGTTGCTCACCTTCCGGGCGCCCATCCCCCCGTCGCTCGGGTTCGTCGACGCGGCCGGCCTCCCGGTCGCGCTCGAAACGGCCACCCGCGGCCTCGACCAGCTCCACGTGACCGCCGGGACCACGCTGTTCGTCAACGGCGCTTCCGGCGGGATCGGCACCGCGGCCGTCCAGCTGGCCGTTGCCCGCGGGGCACGGGTGATCGGCGCCGCCGGCGCCCGCAACAGCGGCTTCCTGACCCTGCTGGGCGCGGAACCGGTGACCTACGGGGACGGCATGACCGACCGGGTCCGCGCCTTGGCCCCCGACGGCGTCGACGTCGCGCTCGACGTGGCCGGCAACGGCGTGCTCCCCGAGCTGATCGCCCTCGCCGGCGGCGAGGCGAAGAAGGTGATCACCTTGGCCGACTTCGCGGGCGCCGAAGAGCACGGGGTGCACTTCAGCAACGGTTTCGCCGACGGCAACGCTTTCCACGCGCTGGCCGGGATCGGCGAGCTGGTCGAATCGGGGAAGTTCTGGCTCCCGGTCGAGCGAACTTTTCCCTGGGCCGACATCGCCGAAGCGCACCGCACCAGCGAAACCGGCCACGTGCGCGGGCGCCTGGTCCTGATTGTCCGGTGAGCAGGTCGGGGTGGCGCGAGTGAAGGGCGCTCGAGCGGGTATACGGAGCGTCCAGTTCCCAGGAGGTTCCATGCGCTTGCCCCACCCCCGCGGCCCGCTGAGCACCGCGGTCGCCGACCGGCTTCTCGGCGGGACGCCGGACGACACCGCGGACGGCCCCCTGCCGGACTTCGCCGAGCTGCCGGTGCTGCACGACGACGACCTGCAGCTCACCCTGTGGATCTGCTACGAACTCGGCTATCGCGGCTTCGACGACGTCGACGCGGAGTGGGAGCACACCCCGTTCGTCGCCGGCGTGAGAAGACGAGCGGAACGGCGATGGCTGACGGGACTGCGCGACCTCGTCCCCGCGGTCGACGTGCGCCCCGAGGACGTGCCGAAGGCGCTCGCCGAGCTGGTCCGGAACGACGACGGACCGTCGCTGGCGAAGTTCCTGCAGCGACGCGCGTCCGCCGCGCAGTTCCGCGAGTTCGTCGTGCACCGCTCGATCTACCACCTCAAGGAAGCGGATCCCCACAGCTGGGCCATTCCCCGCCTCTCCGGTGCCGCCAAGGTGGCGCTCCTGGAGATCCAGGCCGACGAGTACGGGGACGGCCGGCTGGACCGCATGCACTCCGAGCTGTTCCGCGCCACCATGCGCGGGCTCGCCCTCGACGACAGCTACGGCCACTACGTCGACGACGTCCCGGCCGTGACGCTCGCGGTGAGCAACCTGATGTCGTTCTTCGGCTTCCACCGGCGCTGGCTCGGCGCCACGCTCGGGCACCTGGCCGCGTTCGAGATGACCTCGTCGCTGCCGAACCGCCGCTACGGCAACGGATTGCGCCGGCTCGGCGGCGACGCCGACGCGACCCGGTTCTACGACGTCCACGTCGAAGCCGACGCCGTCCACGAACAGATCGCCGCCCACGACCTCTGCGGCACGTTCGCCCGGGAGAACCCCGCCGCCGCGGCCGACGTCCTCTTCGGCGCGGCCTGCGGGCTCGCGGTGGAAGCCGAGTTCGGCCGGACACTGCTGACGCACTGGGAAAGCGACCGGTCCGCGCTGCGCTCAGCGGCCACCGGCGGCGCGGAACCCTCGGACCTTGTGCGTGCCGTCACAGAACGGTTTGACGGCCGAGAGCCCGCACCGGCACAACGCGACGGTGCTCCGGCCGGGATCGATGACCTCGCCCTCCGGTGAGCGGATCTCGAAGTCGCCGCGCAGCAGCAACGGCCCGTCTTCGTACGGGGTGACGGTCGTGCGGTTCGTGTCGTCGTTCACCGGCCCCGGGTACCCCGCCCCGGGCCCGGCCAAGCCAGGAGGCCGAGGATGAAAGCCGGCACCACGATGGGCGTCGAAGAGGAGTTCCTCATCGTCGACGCCCGCACGCGAAGACCGACGTCCCGGGCGACGGCGATCCTCGCCCGGCTCCCCGGCGACGGCACCTTCGTGCCCGAGCTGTACCAATCGCAGGTCGAAGCGATCACCGGAGTGCACACCGAGCTGAGCGACGTCGGCCGCGCGCTGCACGACCAGCGTGCGGCGCTGGCCGAGGCCGCCCGCGAGGAAGGCGCGCTCGTCGTGGCGCTCGGCACGCCGCCGCTGGCCGGGGACCCACCCCGGCTGACCGACAGCCCGCGCCACCGCGCCATCGGTGACCTCTACCGAGGGGTCCTCGCCGGCTACGAGACCTGCGGCTGCCACGTCCACGTCGGCGTCCCCGACCGGGAGCACGCGGTCGCCGTGGTCGATCACCTGCGGCCCTGGCTGCCGACTTTGCTCGCGCTGTCCGGGAACTCCGCCGTCCACCACGGACGGCACACCGGCCACCAGAGCTGGCGCGTGATCCAGCAGGCCCCGCTTCCCGGTGGCGGCATCCCGCCGCGCTTCGGCGACCTCGCCACCTACGAACGCTGCCTCGGGCGCCTGGTGGACAGCGGCGTGCTCGTCGACGACCGGATGACGTTCTGGGCCGCCCGGCCGTCGGCGGTGCACCCGACCGTGGAGGTCCGGATCGCCGACGTCGCCCGGACCGTCGACGACGCAGTCCTGCAGGTGGCACTCACCCGCGCGTTGGTCCGCACCGCGCTCGACGACCTCGGCCGCGGCGTCGAAGCGCCCGATGTGGACGGTCAGCTCGCCGCCGCGGCGTTGTGGACCGCCGCCCGCCACGGCATCCACGGACCGGGCGTCGATCCCCTGTCCGGGCGACGTGTCCCGGCCCGGGCGCTGCTCGACAAGCTGGTGGCCCACGTCCGGCCGGCGCTGGCCGGCGACGAAGCGATGACCGTGGCTCTTCTCCGGCGAGCCCTCACCGGAGAAAGAGCCGAGTTCGCGCGCGACGGCCTCGACGCGATCGTCGACGCCGCCGCGCTCCCGTGTTTGTCGGCTGCCACAAGGGGTAGCCGGGCAGCAGACACCCATTCCCCCACACCCTTGAGGAGCTGATCCCGGTATGAGCACGATCACCAAATCCGTCGACGTCGAGGCCGACGTGACCACGGTCTACAACCAGTGGACCCAGTTCGCCGACTTCCCCCACTTCATGGAAGGCGTCGACCACATCGAGCAGCGTGACGCCACGCACACCCACTGGACGGTCAGCGTCGCCGGCGTCACCCGCGAGTTCGACGCGACGGTCACCGAGCAGAACCCCGACGAGCGCGTCGCCTGGAAGTCCGACTCGGGCCCCGACCACGCCGGCGTCGTCACCGTGCACCGCCTCGACGACACCAGCACCCGGGTGACCGTCCAGATGGACGTCGACCCGGAGGGTTTCGTCGAGAACGTCGCCGACAAGCTCGGCATCCTCGACCGCCGCGTCCAAGGCGACCTCGACCGGTTCAAGAAGTTCATCGAAACCCGCGACGGTCACGAGACCGGCGCGTGGCGCGGCGACGTCGACCGCCCCGGTCAGCGCACCGACTGACCGAGCCGGAACCACCCACCACGCGAGGAGCCACCATGGTCGATGTCACCCGTACCTTCGACGTCGCCGCACCGCCGGAGCGAGTGCTGGACTACCTGAAGAACTTCGCCAACGCCGAAGAATGGGACCCCGGAACGGTTTCCTGCGAACCCCTCACCGCCGGCCCGGCCGACGTCGGCTCCCGATGGCGCAACGTCTCCAAGATCGCCGGCATCGAGACGGAGCTGACCTACGAGCTGACCCGGCTCGAGCCGGGCCGCGTGGTTTTCGTGGGCCACAACGACACCGCGACCTCCACCGACGACATCGGCCTCACCGCGGCCGACGGACCGGCGACGACGATCACCTACCACGCGACGATCGAGTTCCAGGGAGCGGCGAAACTGGCGGCGCCGCTCACGAAGCTCGTGTTCGAGAAAGTCGGTGCCGACACGGAGAAGAGCCTCGTCCGGGTGTTCGGCGCCGCCGCCTGATCCTCGGGCGTCATAACCATCGGAGGGCCGGCCCCGTCCGCGTGTGTCTGTGCCGGATCCGGGTACCCGACGAGGTATGGATATGCAGCGACCTGGACCGCTGCGGCGGATCCAGTACGTCTACGGCAGCCGGTTGCCCGAGCGCTACCGCGAGTGGGTCCTGCCGTTCGCCCAGTGACGTTCGGACCGACCTGTTTTCCCGGCCCGGGTACCAGCTGTTGGTCTCGCACTTCTTCGCCGCCAACGACCTGCCGCCAAAGCCCTGGATGTAGGAAGAGCCCTCGATCACGGTGCACCACACCTGGTTGCCGTCGACGTCCGACTGTGTCGTCGAGCCGTAGCAGGCGATCGTGTCGACACAGCAGATGGACGTGTGGCCCTGATATCGACCGTTTCGGTAGCTCGAGACCGCGTACCGGTGAACGGCGTTGTGCCCGGTGCAGGCCGCGACCGCGGAGAACGTGATGATGTTTCCGGATTTCTGCGGCAGGTGGATCTGTCTCTCGAGCAACGCAGGTCAGTCCTGACCATGAAGTCGTTGGGCAAGGCAGACGACTTCGACGAACGCGCTCGGCATCCAGGCGTCACGACGGTCGTGCCGGTCGGCGTCGGCCGGAGATGTCACCGACGAGCAGGCGTCTGACGTCTTTGATCTCCGACCGGGTGGGTAGCGCAATCAGGCGTCGTCCGAAGTCGACGAGTTCGGCACCGGTGAAGTCCGGGTCGGAGAACCGCCGTGTGCATTCCCTTCCCAGACGGTAGGTGAACACGACGTTGAGCGCCGCGTTCGTCGCGGCAGCTACCGGCACGCCAGTACCGGGGAGCGCAGCCAGGATTCCCATGATCGCCCAGTTGACGATCTTGGCTCCGACGGCGAAGGCAGCGACGCTGGACAGCGCGGCACCGACGGTCCGTCCAGCGGCGGCCGAGGAGATACCTCTGCCGCACCGTCTCGCGATCGTCGTGACCATCGTGAACCAGATCGCCGAGACCCCTGCCTCGTCGATCCCTGGAGTAAAGAGTCCCGGTACCCCGAGCGCTGCAGCTGCGTAGGCCGCGACGCGGATGGCGTCGTCGGGTGTTTCTTCGTGCTTGCCCTGCTGCGCGTCGGCCCCAGCCGGTGTCATGACATCGACCCCCTCGCTCGATTGTCGTGATGTTCGCATGTCACGCTAGGTCTTTCCGGCGCGATCGCCGTCGCTCGCAATAGGCGACCTACAGGGCGGTAGGATCCATTTCCGTTCTGTGCGAATGCATCTCGAGGTTGAATCGGTTCGGCCTTGTGGTTGATGTGACCTACCCCATCGCGCGCGTACGTTCGACGCATGTGGTGTCTCGGCGAGTTGCAGCGGCTCCGTCCATGACCGCCGCGCTCACGGCGTGGTTGTGCGCCCGCGGATCGCGGTGGCGGAGCCGTTTCCGCTGGTCGGCGCGCGCTGACGCCGCACTCGCCCTGACCTGCTTCACGCTCGCTCAGATCGAGGCCACCTCCTTCGGCGACAGCCTTGCCTTGGTGCCGGCGCTGAGCGCCGCTCTGATGACGCTTCCCATCGCGTGGCGGCGGCGTGCCCCCTTGGCCGCGACAGGAGTGGTCTCGGCGGCTTGGGTGATCTTTCATCTGTGGAGCGGGATTCCCGGCGAACCGTTTTTCGAGTTCGCCGCCGCACCGGTGATCTATTCCATGGGCGCGGCCCCACGGCTCAAACACGCGATATGCGGGCTGGTGATGTTGCTCGCCGCCGTAGCCGCAACGGATCTTCGGAGTCTCGGCTTTTTCGGCTTCCAGTTCGCTGTGGTGTGGCTGACGGGGCGCGGCGTATTCCGCTACCGCACGCAGTCCACTCGACTGCGCGCCGTGACACGCCAGCTACGGGACGAGTGCGAGACCCGCGAACAGCTGGCCGTCACGCAGGAACGCCAGCGCCTGGTCGACGAACTGCACGACGCGATCGCGGATGCCGTGAGCGTCATGATGGTCCAGGCCGGCGGCGCCGAACAGATGATGGGCCGAGCACCCGACCGCGCACGCGCAGCACTGATCGCCGTGCAGGGCACCGGCCGTGAGGTGATTGCGCAGGTGCAGCGCGCGCTCAGTCTCTTGCGCACGACAGCGCGGACTCCCCATCCCGGATCCCTTCAGGCAACTTCCGCGCCTGGGCCGGCCGGCCCAGGGCATCGCCTGGCTGCACGCTCGATCTGGGCTGATCTTGCGTTGGCAGTATCCGTCGTCCTTCTGGCTGATCCGTGGATGACTCGGTTCGACCTCTCGAGCGCGATACCCGCCGAGGTCGCTGTCTCGGCCGCTGCCGCGTTCATCGCCGTCATAGTGCGTCGCCACGCACCACTCACCGCGCTCCTGATCGCCGCAACCACCACAGCCGGAGAACTGCTGTTCTTCAGTCAGGTGATGACCTTTGCTCCCCTCGCGGCCACGATGCTGGCGATGTACACGGTCGGTTCCGGCACGGCTGCCCGGCGTTCGGTCCCGGCAGCGGCAACCGCGGTTGCCGCGATCTGTGTCCTCGCGCTGCTCAAGGTCGCACCTGACAGTGCTGTTCTGGCAGTGGTGTGGCTGGCGGTACCGTGGCTGGGCGGCCGGCATGTGCGTGCCTACCGGCGCCGGGCCGACGAACTCCGGGGCCTGACCGTGCGGTTGGGGCACGAACTCGACGCGCGTGCACGGCTGGCTGTGCTCGACGAACGGGCCCGGGTGGCACGCGAACTGCACGACTCGCTCGCCCACGCGATCAACGTCATGGTGTTGCAGGCCGGCGCCGCCGAACAAGTGCTGGCGTCGTCGCCCGATCGCGCCCGTGACGCCGTCCAGGCGATCGAGGCGCACGGCCGGCGAGCGCACGACGACCTTTGCCGCCTGCTCGGGCTCTGCGACACCGACGTGCGCAGCTCGCGCCTCCGGCAGCCAAGCCTGAGCCAGCTCGGCGTTTTGTTCGCCGAATCCGGGTTGCCGGTCACCTTGCACGTATCCGGCCGGCAGGTCGAGCTACCTGCGGGCCTGGACGTCTCCGCGTACCGGATCGTTCAGGAGGGGCTGACCAACACGCTCAAGCACGCCGGGGTGGTTCCCGCGACCGTCACGCTCGACTACGAGATCGGCGCCGTGACCATCGAAGTCCGCAACCCGGGTAACGGCCTTCCGGCATCGCCCGCCGAGCGAGCTGGTCACGGCCTGCTCGGGATGCGCGAACGCACCAGTCTCTACGGCGGCACCCTCGATGCCCATCCCGGTCCCGATGGCGGGTTCCTCGTCCGGGCACGCCTCCCCTTCGACTCCCCAGTCGCATGACCGGCATCCTGATCGCCGACAACGAAGCGCTCGTCCGCGGCGGCCTGCGGATGATCCTCGAGGCCCAGCCCGACCTCGAGGTCGTGGGCGAAGCCGAGAACGGCAGCGACGCGCTGGAGCAGGCCCGCTCGCTGGCTCCCGACCTGGTGCTGATGGACATCCGGATGCCAGGCCTGAACGGGCTCGAGGCCACCCGGCTGCTGCTCTCCGCGCCGCCGCCGGTGCCCAAGGTGCTCGTGCTGACCACCTTCGACCTCGACGACTACGTCTACGAGGCGATCCGCGCCGGTGCGAGCGGCTTCCTGTTGAAGACGACCCCACCGCACCAGCTGGTCCAGGGTGTGCGGGCCGTGATGTCCGGTGACGCGCTGCTCGCGCCGCAGATCACCCGTCGCCTGCTCGACCGATTCATCCAGCGCCCGCCGCCCAGTAGCAAGACTCCACCCGAACTCGCCGAGCTGACCCCGAGGGAGCTGGATGTGATCCGGCTCATCGCCGACGGCAACTCCAACGCCGAGATCGCCGCTGTGCTCTTCCTCAGCGAAGCCACCATCAAATCTCACGTCAACCACTTGCTCACCAAACTCGGACTCCGCGACCGTGTCCAAGCCGTCGCACTCGCCTACCGCACGGGCCTGATGGACACCCGCCCCTGACCTCAGCTCGCACGGCCCACCGAGAGTGTGGACCGGATCGGAGGAACTGTGGCTCACGAGCGTTCCGTGACGATCCGGCCCCGAACACTCCCGCTCGCCTGGCTGCGTTGGCCGTCGCCGGCCGACTACCTGCTTGCCGGTACCAGCTGTGTGCTCGGGCAGATCGAGGTCGCCGTGACCGGGCTCGATCCCGTCGGCGCGGCCTGCGTGGCGCTCAGCACCTTGCCGATCGGCTGCAGGCGACGAAGTCCGCTCGGTGCAGCGTTGGCCGCGGCCGTGGGGTGGATGATCTTCCATTGGTGGAACGATTTCCCGCCTCACCCGGCGTTCTTCTTCTTTGCCGCACTGCCGATGATCTATTCGCTGGGAGCACATCCTCGGCTCGACCGTGCGCTGGCCGGCGCGACCGTAGTGCTGGTGGCCGCCGAGGTGACGGCCTACCTGGGCACCGGAGACGACTACGCCTTCAATGCGTTCCTGATCGCCCTGGTGTGGCTGGCAGGTCGCGGTACGCGGGTCTACCGCGGGCAAGCAGAGCAGCTCCGGACACTCGCGTCCCGCCTGGAAATCGAGCGAGCAGGCAGCGAACGGCTCGCGGTCGCCGAGGAGCGCGAGCGCATCACCACAGCGCTGCACGACACCATCGGGCATGCCGTCGGCCGGCTCCTCGCCGAAGCCGATAGAGCCGAACGGCTGATGGGGCACGAAGCAGACCGTGTGCGCGCCGCCCTCACAGCGGTGCAGAGCACCGGACGCCAGACGATGGCCCAGTTGCACCAGATCCTCGGCCTGCTGCGTACCGCACCCGGCCAGGCGACGCCTACCGCCAAGTCAGTCCGACCCGGCAAGGTGACACAACATCGACGAGATCTCTCTGCCGGCTCTCGATGGCTTGATCTGGGATGGGCGGTCGCAATCACCGCGTCTTTCGACGCGCAGCGGATCGTCGACAAGCCCTTCGACAGAACCCAAGCTCTGATCGCCGGATCAGCAGCACTGGCATGCGTGGCGATGACGCTGCGTCGCACGGTGCCGCTCGCCGCGTTCGCCCTGGCGGTTGGGACGCTGGGCGGAGGTCTCTTGGTCACCGGAGGCGCCCTGGCCTACTCTCCGGCCGCAGCCATCGTGGTAACAACGTATTCGGCGGCCGTGTACGCCTCCATCAGCCAAGCGTTGGCCGTCGGAGCAACGGCAGTCCTGCTGGTGGACACCGCCACGATCGTCAACGACGCACCGGGGAACATCATCGCGATCACCATGCTCCTGGTGATCGTGTGGCTCTGCGGCCGCTGCGTGCGTACCTATCGGTCACAGACCGAGCAACTGCGGACGCTCACCGCACGACTGGCCCGCGAGCGCGACGCGCGGGCCAGGCTGGCCGTACTCGACGAACGTGCACGAGTAGCGCGGGACCTGCACGACTCGATCGCCCATGCCGTCACCGTCATGGTGCTGCAAGCCGGCGCCGCGGAGCACACCATCGAAACCGCACCCGACGCCGCGCTGACTGCGATCCGCGCCGTTCGGTCACAGGGCCTGCAGGCACGCCGCGACCTCCGCCCCATGCTTGCCCGGACCGGCGACGACGACGCCGGAGAGGTCGCTGGTGACATGAGCGAGCTCCACTCGCTGATCGCCCGGTCCGGCCTCCCCGTCACGCTGCACGTCCACGGAACGCTGGCGCGGCTCCCGGCGAGCGTCAGCAGCTCCGCCTACCGGGTTGTCCAGGAGGGGCTGACCAACGTGCTCAAGCACGCCGGCCCGGTTCTCACCACTGTGACCCTCGGATGCCGGACAGACTCGTTCGACATCGAGATCCGCGACGAGGGCCGCACCGAGCCTCGCGAGCGGGACGCGCCAGCCGGGCACGGTCTGCTCGGCATGCGCGAACGCATCGCCGACCACCGCGGAACCCTCGACGCGGCGCCTTGTCCCAGCGGCGGTTTCGTCGTCCGGGTACACATACCCCTGCGGCCGCCGCCACCTGCGACCAACGGTCGAGTTCCTGCGACCTGAGATTGACATCCACCACCGCCTCTGCTGACACCGCTCTCTCCCAAAGTCGCAACCGGCTCTGTACCTGAAGTTCGAAGACGCCGAAATCGGCTCTTCATACGCTGTCACACAAACGTTGAACAGCCGACGCATAAACCAAGGGGAACGCCATGGCACGAGGACGATTCCGAGTGACGATCAACGGTTTCCGCGTAACGAACCCGACGAGCGACACCATCTGGCAGACCGATGGGAAATGGGACGAAGTCCTGATCTCCGTCAGCGTGAAGGCGGCCAAAGCGGACGGATCGATCGTGTATGAGAACCAGGCCGTCACACCGGTCATGGGCGACACTTGGCGATTGCCGGGCCGGGTTCAAGCCGGCAGCGCGTCCGATCGCGGTGGCCTGATGGCCAATGACGGCTTCCCCTCCGACACACCATGGGTGCGCACCATGCCGCTCTCCCAGGGAAGAGACTATCCGCCATTCACGGTATGGGAAGGCGACCTGAGCGAAGGCGAAGACGTCGCGTTCATCACCCCCGGCATCTTCGAGTACGACCAAGGCCCCGGCCTGCTGCAGCAGTTCGTCGAGTGGCATGTGCACACGGACGCGGCATTCGGCACCAAGGCCAAGGAAATCTGGACCAAGCCGTTCCCCTGGATCTCCTGGGTCTTCGACGCTGTCTCACTCGGCATTCAGACCGCCGGAACACTGTGGGACGGGACCGACCAAACCCGCCCGATCGGAATGATGATCGATCCGAGCGATCCGTCCGGAAAACGCTTCGCCTTCAACCCTTGGGTACTTCCGCTCACCTACGACCGCGCGAAAGCGATCGTCGCGGCAAACCCATCCGGACGCGGGAACGGCATTCTTCAGGTGCGCTACACCGAGCCAAGCCCGCTTTCAGGTGACTACACGCTCTACCTCCAGGTGGACGAGATCACCGACGGCACCGACACCGATCAGTGGAAGGATGTCGGGCACGCGAACAACGTCCGCGCCATGACCACCCTCGACGGTCGGCTGTACTGCGTGACCGCCGACAACACCGTGTGGGTGCGTGACCCCGTGCTCACCGAGGTCAACTGGCAAGCGGTCGGCACTGCCGACAACGTGACCGGACTCGCCGGTCTCAACGGCGCACTCTTCTGCGCGGACACCGCGAACCGCCTCTGGACGCGCCCATCGGTCACCGGCAGTCCGTGGCAGGAGATCGGCCACGCCAACAACGTTGCCGACATGACCGGCCAGTCAGGCCTCCTGTTCTGCGCGACGACCGACAACCGGCTCTGGGCCCGCCAGCCGGTACCGGAGAACGTGAACTGGCTAGACATCGGACACGCCGACAATGTCGTCGCCATCGCCGCGGGAGCGGGAACCCTGGTGTGCGCGACGGCGGACGGCGGACTCCACGTCCGCCCGGCAGCGGTGGTCGAGATCCCCTGGGCCCGTGTAGGCAACGCCCCTGACGGTGTCACCGCTCTCGCCGGCGTAGGCAACCTTCTGTTCGCCACGACGACGACCAATCGGCTGCTCGTGCGAACCAACGTGTAGAACCGGAGGCCGCGGCGGAAATCGTTCCGTGCTCGGTAAAGGCCAGGACGGGGTCGGCGGAGAGGATCTGCTGATGCAACTCCCGTAGGCGGGAACGGGATCGGCGCCGAGTTCCGTGGCCGGCTGCCGGCATCGATGATCAGCGGCGGGCCGGCGTGCGGGTGATCGCCGCGACTGCGCCGGCTTCGAGCGCGCTGCCCGCGGTCAGTTCGGTGCCGGACGAACGCAGGTACACCACCACTCCCCCGCCGGCGACTTCGACCAGGGAGGCGTCGAGCCCCGCCCGGCAGTCGCACGTCGACGACCCGACCACGTCACCGGCCGTGCACTCGTGGTGTACGCGTATCGGCCGCGGGGTCGCCGAGCAGGGCGAGGTGTTCCGTGCCGGTGATCCGGTCCCGATAGCCGATGACCGTGAACGTGCCGTGGCTCGTCGTGAGCTGTCCGGTGGAGCCGCGCGCGACGCGCTGGAAACCGTCGCGCAGGAGATGGTCGCGCAACGCCTCCACCGGCAGTACCGGGACCGAGTCGTGGCGGCCGAGCGCCTCGGCGTCACTGCGCGTCGCGGTGGCGTGGCTGCCGCTCGTGACCAACGTGGCGAGCAGTCCGACGCCCGGTAAGCCCGTGAGCCGGCACAGGTCGGACGCGGCCTCGGCGTAGCCACGGTGCCGACGAGCCCGGCAGCCGTGAGGCGGATCCCGAGCAGGTGTCCCGGCCGGCGGAGGTCATCGGGTGCGCTCGCGGGATCGGCGAGCACGCGAGCCGTGCGGGCGCGGTCCGCAGCGCTGATCCCGGTGCCGATCCCCTCGGTCGCGTCGACGGAGACGGTGTGGGTGGCGCCGGGCACCATCGGCGGCAGGTCGAGGGCATCGGCGCGGTCGGCGGGCAGCGCCGCGGCGAGGAAGCACGAGCCAGGTGACCGCCCGCTTCTCGGCCAGCACGGCCGGAACCATCGCGACGGCCTCGTCGGTGCGGCCCGGGTCGGTCAGCAGGACCGACCGGCCCGCACGTACCGCCGCGAGGGCCGGAGCGGTGGCGGGCGAGTCGAGCGCGAACGCCGTAATGGCGCCGTCGCCAGGTCGGCCAGGCCGTGGAACGCACTGGCGTGGAACACGAGCGGGCCGCTGCGCGGGTGGACGCAGTGGGCGTGCACCCGGAACAGGACGATGTCGTGGTCGCCGGCGGCGACGCCGCGCTGGAGCGAGCGGTCCAGCCGCGCCGTCGCGCCGTGCAGCAGCAGCGCGCCGCCGTCGGTGGTCTCCCAGTCCAGCAGGGCGAACCGGTCGCCACTCTTGACCGCGAGCTGGCGACAGGCGAGGTCCTGGGTGTCGCCGAGGACCGATGCCGCTGGGTCTCAAGCAGACCCGGTCGAACCGTCAATTACATAAACCCTGAATATAAACCTGCTATGCTTCAGGCATGAGCCGTCGAGAAACCGCCCCGGGCGCGTCCGCCGCCATCGGGGCGGCCCTCTACGGCCTGGCCACCAGGGCCGCGCGACGTCTGCCCCGGGACATGAGCCTGACCTCCGCCGCCACCCTGGCCACCCTGGATCGGACCGGCCCTCGGCGGATCACCGATCTGGCCACCGTCGAGGGGGTCACCCAGCCCGCGATGACCACCCTCGTCCGGGTGATGGAGGAGGCCGGGCTGGTCGAGCGGCGGGGTGACACGTCCGACAAACGGGTCACGCTCGTGTGCCTGACCGAGGCCGGCGCCTCCTATGTCCGGACGCGGCGCCAGGCGGGCGTCGGCGCGTTCGAGCGGTTGATCGGCGAGCTCACCGGCGACGAGGTCGAGGCGCTGGTGGCGGCCCTGCCGGCGCTGAAGCACCTGGCCGAGCTCGAAAGCCAGGACCGCGAAGGGCCGAAGCAGTGACCAGGGGCGCGGTGAAGACGCGGCTGCTGGTCCCCGCCCTGATCTTCATCGCCCTGGTGGTGGCGGCGGTCGCCAGCCTCGGGACGCCGCTCATCACCAGCGTCGCGACCACGTTCCACGTCTCGCTCGGCAGCGCGCAGTGGACGCTGACCATCGCCCTGCTCAGCGGCGCCGTCGCCACCCCCGTCCTCGGCCGGCTCGGCGCCGGTCCGCACCGGCGGGCCACGATCCTCGTCACGCTGGCGATCGTCGTCGCCGGCAGCGCGCTCACCGTGCTGCCCCTGCCGTTCGCCTGGCTGCTGGCCGGCAGAGCGGCCCAAGGCATCGGGCTCGGGCTGACGGCGCTGATGATGGGCGTGGCCCGCGACCACCTCCCCGAGGAGCGCGGCGCGGCCACGATCGCCCTGATCTCGGTGGTTTCCATCATCGGAGCCGGCGTCGGCTACCCGCTGGCCGCGCTGCTCGCCGAGTTCGGCGGACTGCGGGCCGCCTACGGCCTCGGCCTGCTCGTCACCGCCGCCGCCCTCCTGACCGCGTGGCGCTCCATGCCCGAAGCCCCCGAAGGCCGCTCCGCCCGCGTGGACGTTCCCGGCGCGGTCGTCCTGGCCGCCGCGCTGCTGCTGGTGCTGTTCCTCGCCGGCGAGCGGGATCTGTGGAGCCGGCACCTCGCCGTGGCGGCGGGCCTCGCCGTCGTCGCGGTGGTGCTGCTCGGCGTCTGGGCCGTCATCGAGCTGCGCAGCACGACACCCCTGGTCGACCTGCGGGCGGTGCGGCACCCGGCGGTCGCCGGGGCGAACCTCGCCATGTTCGTCGGCGGCATCGGCATGTACCTCCTGCTCACGCTCATCACCCGCTACGCACAGACGCCGCACGGCGCCGGCTACGGCTTCGGGCTGACGACCTTCGTCGCCGGGCTGGTCCTCATCCCGTTCTCGGTGCTGGGGTTCGTCGCCGGCAAGCTCACGCCGCGGGTCCGGACGCGGATCGCCGACCCCTTGCTCCTGGCCGGCAGCGCCGTCGTGGTCGGCGGCGGGTTCACGCTGTTCGCGGTGGCCCGGTCGGACCTGGCCGAACTGTTCGTCGCGATGGGCGTACTCGGCCTCGGCGTCGGCGGCTTCTCGGCCGCGATGCCCGGCGTCATCCTGGCCGTCACCCCGCAGAGCGAGACGTCGAGCGCCATGAGCTTCAACTACGTCGTCCGCAGCGTCGGCTACTCCCTGGGCAGCGCCATCGGCGGCCTGATCCTCGCCGGCGGCACCGGCCCCCTCTTCCCCGACGACAGCGCCTACACCACCGCGGCGCTGGTCGGCATCGGCGCGATGACGATCACGACGCTGACGAGCCTCGCGCTCGCCCACCGGCGCCCGCCCGAGACCCACCGTTAAGGTCATCCCGACACTGGAGGTTCCATGCCCAAGGGCTACTGGGTCAGCGCTTACCGCTCCATTTCGGACCCGGAGAAGCTGGCTGCCTACAACAAACTGGCCGCTTCGGCCGTCAAGGCCGGGGGCGGCCGGGTCCTCGCCCGTGACGGCCGGGTCGTCGCGTACGAAGCCGGCATCGCCGGGCGCACCATCCTGATCGAGTTCGACAGCTTTGAGCAGGCCGTCGCGGCGCGCGAGAGCGCGGCCTACCAGGAGGCGCTGGCCGCACTCGGCGACGGCGCCGAGCGCGACTTCCGCATCATCGAAGGCCTCGACTGACCGAGTTCCCGAGGGCCGGATCCCGCGGCACGTCATTCCGGTGACGGCGACGGGCGTGCCGCGGCCGCCTCGCGCGAGGGTCTCGATCGCGTCGCCGTCGTCCGAATCTAAGTCGTCGGGGTGGCGATCCGATCTCCCTCGGTCTCCGCGCGGCGGGCGAACATCGGTGCTCGCTCCGGGCGCACTCCCACCCCGACGAGGTACACCGCCAGCGTGCCTAGAACCGGCCACCGCTGTACCGCGGTCAAGATCCGGCCCGGCGGACCGGCCGCCGCTCCGGACTTGATCGGTCCGGCGAGGTCGGCGTGCATGATGCGCTGCAGCGCCTGGATCACCAGCAATGACGGCAAGCGGCGGCGCCGTACGCGAGCGAGGTCGGCGCTGCCGACCGCACCACGGCGCAAGGGCCCGGCCAGCAACCTCGCACTCGCGACGGCGTCCTGGACCGCGAGGTTGATGCCCATACCTCCCACGGGAGACATGGCATGAGCGGCGTCCCCGATGCACAGCAGGCCCTCGACGTGCCACCGGCGCACCCGGTCGAGCCGGACGTCGAGGTGTTTGACGTCGTCCATCGAGGCCAGCTCGCCGACGCGGTCGGCGTACTCCGGGAGGAGTTCGGCCACGTCACGCCGGAACGCGGCTATTCCGCGGGCGCGCAACCGGCTGTCGGTGCCCTTCCTCGCGACATACCCGATCTGGAAGTAGTCCTCGCGGGGGATGACGAACGCAAACCGTCCGCGGCCCGGCCGCCGGGTCAGCCGGCCGACCTGCTCGCCATCGCGGCGCGAGAGCTGGAACCACCAGGTGTCGAACGGAACTTCGAACTCGGTGACGCCCAGCCCGGCCGCCGCTCGCAGCACCGAATTCCGGCCGTCGCAGGCCACTGTGAGGTCGGCCCGGATCTCACGGTCGACCTGTTCACCCTTCGTGCGGTAGCGGACCCCGGCCACCCGGCCGCGCTCGCGGATGAGCGAGGTCGCCGTAGCGCTCATCTCGAGCCGGAACCCGGGCTCCGCCTTCGCGGCATCGACGAGTAAATCCAGCAGGTTCCACTGGGGAACGATCGCCACGTACGGATGCGGGACTCCCCACTTGCGCAAAGCGGCGAAGTCACCGATGGTCCGCACGCCCCCGTGCCCGTCGGGCAGGACGACCTCGGTGATCCTGGTCTGCGGCAACCGCGCGAACCGCTGCCCCAGCCCCAGCTCGTCGAGCAGCCGCAGGGTCGCCGGGTGCACGGTGTCACCGCGGAAGTCGTGCAGGAAGTCCTCGTGTTTCTCGAGCACCGTGACCTCGACCCCGGCTCTCGCAAGCAGCAGTCCGAGCACCAGTCCCGCCGGACCGCCTCCCACCACACAGCACGTCGTCCGCCCCACGGCGCCCCCGCCCCTCGTCGATCGTCCGGCGATCGCGCGAGCGGCAACCGGATGGTGTCGTCCCCGGCATACACCCGACCGCGGCGGGCTTGGGACGGCGAGGGGTCTTCGGGGCAGGTTTGTCGCCCTAACGTACGACGGCGGGACCCTCACTCCGGCGAATTCGCCCCGCCGACCGTCGGGTACATCCGGTTGAACCGCGGCGGCGCGTAAGCCAGGTAGCGTCCTGGCACGCCGTCCGCCTCGGCTGCCAGGCGGTTCAGCCTCCGGGGTGTGGTTTCGGGCCAGTGCCCGGTGCGCAGCCGGGTCAGGGTCCGGTCGATCGCCGCCTGTTGTTCGCCCGTCGTGTACGTGCAGTGCCCGGCCGTCCGGACGTACGTCTGCCGGAGCAGGGACGCGTTGCCCGCGCGGTCGACCAGAGCGCCGTAGGACTGCTGCTGGGCGACGGTCGAGATCTGGTCGCCCGTGCCGTTGACCGTGAGCACCGGAATCCGCAGGTCGCCCGTGAACACGATGCCCCGCTCGAGGTAGCGGACCGCCGCGGGATCGGCGGACACGCGGGGTTCGGCGGCGAGCCGGGCGAGGTCGGCACGGAGGTCGAGCCCCGCGCGCTCGTACAGCCGTCGCACGGTGTTCTGCCGGCTCGGTTCGGCCTTCGTGAGCTGGCGCGCGTAGTCGACTCCCGTGTTCCACGACGGGTTCCCGCCCGCCAGCTGCTCGATCGCCCGGCGGCTGCTGACCGCCTGCCCGAGGTACGGCAGCGGACCACCCGCGAGCGCCAGGAACATCCCCTGCTCGACGCCGTCGGCGTCGTGCTCGGCCGGGACCGGGGTCGGCGTGCCGTCGGCGGCCAGGCCCCAGCCCGGCAGCTGGCCGATCGCCGCCGCGAGGGCGATCCGCGCCTTGCCCGCCGCCGTCGCCTGGGCCGACGTCACCGCCGAGATCCACCGCTGCTGGTTCCCCGGGACATCGGCGGGGATGCCGGTCACGGGGAGCGCCGTGTCGCGGAACAGCAGGGTCTTGAGCGTGAAGACGGTGTCGAGCTTCTGGTTCCACTGCCCCACCGCGCCGCCGAGGCCGCCGCACATCGGGACGGCGGCGTCGAACCGCCCGGGGTGCACCTGCGCGACCCCGGCGGCGACCATCCCGCCCATCGAGCGGCCTTCGGCGATCGCGTACCGGGCCGGGCCGAACGCGGTTTCGAAGCGCCCGAGCGCCGCGGCCTGGTTGTCGATGGCTTGCGCGATGTTCCAGCCGGTCACCGTGCGCGTGGTGCCGCCCACCGCGTACCCGCGCCCGAGGAGGCTCGCGGTGAGCGCGCTCGACAGGCCGCCCGCGGCGAAGTCGAGGTCCACCAGCACCGCGCCGTTCCACCGGGCGGGTTTGGCGAAGGCGTAGGGCGTGCCGTCGGTCAGCTGACCGTCGACGCACCTCGCCGAGCCCGGGCAGGGTGGTCCGGCGTCGGCCGCGTAGGCGGTGGCGGGGAGACCGGCGGCGAGGACCACAGCCGCGGCCAGCACGGTGATTCGGGTACCCATGAGGTCCTTTCCGGACAGTCAGGTCAGATCAGGTCAGGCCGTCGAGCCACGCGGTCATCCGCGCGGTCAGGCTGTCGCCCGTGCGGGCGTCGACGTTGTCGGCGTGCAGTTCCAGCACCGGGATGCCCGCGGCGCGCAGGGCCCGGGTGGTGAAGTAGCTGCCGCGCGCGTCGTCGGAGACGAGGTGCACGACGCCGTCGACGCCGTGGTGCCGCGCCTCCTTGACGTACCACTCGGCCGACCACGGCGGGGTGTACAGCTGGTCGCCGAAGGCGGCGAAACGGGCGGCGAGGGCCCGAAGCGGGTCGTCGCCGTAGCGCAGGTAGCCGTCCGCGGCGATGGCCAGGTACATCGACCACACGAAGACCGCGCCGTGCGAACGCTGGAACCGCTGGTAGAACTCGAGGTCGAACCACAGCCCGCGGCCGACCCACATCAGCCGCAGCCGCTCGTCCGGGCACGCCGCGACGCCGGCGTCGATCCGGTCGCGCACCTCGTCGTGGAACGCGCGCGCCGCGTCCCGCGCCCATGCGGTGCCGCGGTGCCACTGGGGCACCATGACGCTCGGGATGCCGTCGGTGACCGCGATCGGGCACGGCCGGGCGGCCGCGATCAGGTCGCGGGTGCGGCGGTTCCACTCCTGCTGCTCGTTGACCAGGTCCAGGACCTCGCGGAACCGGGTCTCGGAGAACACCAGGCCGGTGGTCTGCTCGAGGAACCGGATCAGCCCGGTCAGCTCGCCGGTCAGCAGGTCGAGCCGGTCACTCCCGATGGCCTCCTCCCAGCGGTGGGGCATGAGCTCCCACCACCGCTCGGGGACCGTGTCCTCCGCCGCGCTTTCCAAGGCGTAGTAGGTGACATCGGGTTGCGCGTCCCAGACGTCGAAGATCTTGCGGGACGCGTCGCCGGTCGTCTCGCCGAGCACGATCGACGGCTTCGGCAGGCCACCCCACGGCGCCTGATCGGGATCGTCCTCGAACGCCGACGCCAGCGAAGTGGCGCTGTACTGCTCGATGTAGTCGGGGTAGCCGCGGTCGCGCAGCAGGCCGAGGTAGCGCTGGGTCTGCCGTTTCGCCGCGACGATCGAGGCCCACCACTGGTTGACGACGTACGGGATCCCCATCGTGCGGAAGATCTCCTGCGGCGCGTCCGCGTTGACCAGCGCCAGCGGACCACGCTCGTCGCGCACCCGGGCGAACCACTCGCGCTGGTAGGTGGTCGCCGTGGTCGCCGACGCCAGCCGGGCGGTCATACCGCCGCTCCGGCCGGGACCAGCGCGGCCAGCGCCTCGGGCGTCAGTTCGCCGTACGGCTGACGCTCCGCCAGGACCGCGCGCAGACCCGTCGCGGCGCGCTGCTCCGGGAAGTCCCACGGCGGCGCGTCGTCGTGCACGCGCGCGTACGAGAAGAGCACCTCCGCTCCACAAGCGCGAGCGGCCGCGGCGGTGTGCGCCGCGCGCTGCCGGATCGACGCGCGCGGCGCGGCCGGGCCGTTGTGCTGGTACCGCTCGGCCAGCGCGAGTTCCGTCGGCGCCGCGCACGTGCGCGCGAACAGCAGCTCGCCCCAGTCGTGGTCCTCCCCCACGACCAGGAAACCGTGGCGCTCCAGCGTTTCGTACACGCCCGGGCAGTCGTGGGAACTCCCGGTGAGGAACAGCCGCACCCCTTCGGTCTCGCGCGGATCGGCCGGCACGCCGTCGACGAGCGCGAGGGCGTCGGTGACCGGCAGCGCGGTGGTCTCGGCGACGACCTCGAGGAACCGGGTGCCGCTCAGCCGGTTCGCCCGGCGCAGGCCGGCGAGCCGGGTGAGCGACCGCCGGAGGGTGTCGTGCGCGGTGATGGCGGCGGCGAGGTCGTCGTCGCCGATGGGGTGCCAGCGGCCCAGCCACTCGCGCAGCCGCGCGATCTTCGCGTGGACGTACCGCGTGGTCGTGTGGTGCGGCAGGTGCAGGACGTCCACCAGCCGCACCGGCGGCAACCCCAGCGCCGGCTCGACCCGGTGCAGCTCCCGCAAGGCGTAGAACAGCCGCAAGGACGCTTCGCAGTCGCGGGAGACGACGATGGCTTCGAGCGGCCCGTAGTCCGCGGTGAGGATCCGCGTCAGGATCGACCGGGCGACCGGGTCCACCCCGCGACCGAGGTAGCGGTCGCCGGGCGCGTGGTTGCCGCCCGGCTGCCCGGTCAGCCGCAGCGGCAGCATGCCCGCCGCGGTGATCAGCTCGACCGGCACGTCCGCGCCGACGTACCCGATGACCGGGGCGCTCAAATCACGGCCTCCGACACCAGCTCCGCCAGCTGCTCTTCGGTGTAGCCGAGCAGTTCGCGGTAGACGTGCTCGTTGTGCTCCCCCAGCCCCGGCGCGGGCCGGTCGAGGGAGGCGCGGGCGGCGGAGAACCGGATCGGCACCCCGGTGCCGGCCAGGTCGGCGACGTCCCCGTGGCGCGGGTGCCGCAGCGGCACGACCTCCTCACGCGCCAGGACCAGCGGATCCCGCACCGCGTCACGCGGTTCCCGGACTTCCGCGGCCGGGACGCCTTCGGCGGTGAACGCGGCGAGGATCTCGGCCAGTGGCCGCACCCGGCACCACTCGCGGATGAGGTCGTGCAGCTCGTCGGCGGCGCCGACCCGCTGGTCGCGCGTGCGGTAGCGGTCGTCCCCGGCCAGCTCCGGGCGGCCGATCGCCCGGAGGACCCCGTGCGCGAACGCGTCGGTCGGCGCGCAGAGCGCGAGGTAGCCGTCGAGAGCGGGCAGGATCCCGAACGGCGCCAGCCGCGGCACCATCGACCCCGTCCGCTGGGGCAGGCCGACCGCGTCGAAGGCGTCGAACGGCTCGCACGCGACCAGCGAGGTCAGCGCGCCGAGCATCGACACGTCGACACGCTGACCCTCGCCGGTGTGCTCGGCCTGCAGCAGCGCCGACACCGTGCCGACCACGGCGAACAGCGGCGCCAGCAGGTCGCCGATCGGCAGGCCGAAGCGGACCGGACCTTCGTCCGGCTCACCGGCGGTCATCATGACCCCGCTCAGCGCCTGGATGATCGAGTCCATCGCCTTGCCCGACCCCGGGCCACCCTGGGCGCCGAACCCGCTGATCGAGGTGTAGACGAGTCGCGGGTTGATCTCCCGGACGTCCTCGTAGGAGATGCCGAGCCGGTCGGTGACCCCCGGGCTGTAGTTCTCGACCAGTACGTCGGCGTCGCGGACGAGGTCGGTGAACACGGCGTGCGAGCGCGGGTTCTTCAGGTCGAGGGTGACGCTGAGCTTGTTGCGGCCGCGCAGCAGCATCGACACCGACAGGTCGTCCTCGTGCCGCCGGGCGAGGTTCAGCCCGCCACGGCCGACGTAGGGCGCGTTGTTGCGGGACGAATCCCCGCCCGTGGCCGGGTTCTCGACCTTGATCACGGTCGCGCCGAGCCCGGCGAGCAGCAGGGTCGCGTACGGCCCGGCGAGCGCGGTCGTCAGGTCGATGACGGTGCGGCCGGCCAGTGGCTGGTCGGTCATGGGGAAACTCCCTCGGAAAGATCGATGAGCACTTCCGTGCCGCGGACGGTGAACCGGCCGTTGAGGCGGGCGCCGCGGGTGATGTCCTCGACGTACTTCGCCACGGCGTCGCCTTGCGGCGTACCGCCGACCGGCACCGGACGGCCGTGGACGTCGATCCAGCACGGGACGAAACCCGCTTCGCGCAGCCCGGTCTCGTCGAAGCGGCAGAAGGCGATGGCGGTGTTGCGGCTTTCGGGGTGGAACGGGAAGAACGGCATGTCCGGATCGGGCGCGAAGCCGTACAGCTTCGTCCGCCGCTCGGCCCAGGCGCGCAGCTCGTCCGCGCCGACACCCGCTCCCGGCGTCAGCGCGTGGGTGACGGTGACGAAGTTGCCGAGCCCGTGGTAGATCGTCCGTCCTTTGTAGACCTCGACGCCGCGCATGATGTGCGGGTGGTGGGAGAACACCGCGTCGGCGCCGGCGTCGACCGCCGCGCGCGCGACCGGGCTTTCGTACATCGCGACGACCACCGGGGTGTGCCCGACGCCCTTGTGCAGCGACACGAGCACGACGTCGACCTCGGTGCGCAGGCCGCGGATGTCCTCGGCCATCGCCTCCAGGCTGTCGGGATCGGCGAAGGTGTAGATCTTCGGCGGGCCGCCCGGGCTCGCGTGGTCCAGCTCGTAGTGGGTGAGGACGTGGACGTACGCGCAGCCGGGCTTGCGGGAGGTCGCCCACGAGTCGCGCGGGCCGACGCAGTTGTAGGACAGCACGCCGATGCGCAGGCCGCCGCGGTCGACGATCGCCGGGCGCCGGGCCTGGGCGAGGTCCGGTCCGGCCCCGGCCGTCACCATCCCCGCCGCGCGGGAGTAGGCGATGGTGTCGGCCAGCCCGCCGTCACCGGCGTCGTAGACGTGGTTGCCCGCCAGCGTGACCACCGCGAAACCCGCGTCGGCCACCGCTTTCAGCGCCTCCGGATCCGCCGGGGGCGCGGGGACGTCGGTGCTGCGCTGGACCGCGGTGGTCGAATGCGGCACCTCGACGTGCCCGATCGCCAGGTCCATCCCGCGCAGCACCCGCGCGGCCGGGGCGAGGAAGGACTCGGGGTCCGGCTCGTCCAGGATGAGGTCGCCGACGGCGCCGACAGTGATCACGAAGCACCCTCCTTTTCGGACAGATGACGGGACAGGAAGGCCCGCAGCCGGTCGGTCCGGGGCCGGGCGAACAGCTCGTCCGGTGGCCCCTCCTCGACGATCCGGCCCGCTTCCATGAACACGCACCGGTCGGCGACCTCGCGCGCGAAGGCCATCTCGTGGGTCACGACGACCATCGTCGTCCCGGCCGCCGCGAGGTTCCGCAGCACGGCCAGGACCTCGTCGACCAGCTCGGGGTCGAGCGCGCTGGTCGGCTCGTCGAACAGCATGACGCGCGGCCGGACCAGGACGGCCCGGGCGATGGCGACCCGCTGCTGCTGCCCGCCGGAGAGCTGCCGCGGGTAGTGGTCTTCGCGCCCGGCCAGGCCGATGCGCTCCAGCAGCTCACGCGCCTCCCGCTCCACAGTGGACCGGCTGCGCCCGTGGACGCGGATCGCCGCGTCGGTCACGTTGCGCAGCACGGTGAACTGCGGGAACAGGTTGAACTGCTGGAAGACCATGCTCATCCGGCGGCGCTGGGCGGCGACCCGCCGCTCGGTCAGGGCGCGCAGGCCGCCCGGTGAGCGCCGGTGGCCCAGCAGCTCGCCGTCGAGGTACATCGCCCCGCCGTCGATGGGCTCCAGCTGGTGGGCGCAGCGGACGAGCGTCGACTTGCCCGAGCCCGACGGCCCGATCACCACGACCGCTTCCCCTTCGCGCACGTCGAGGCTGACGCCCGCGAGCGCGGTCACCGGCCCGAACTCCTTGCGGACGTCGCTGATCCGCAGCACCGGCGCGGTCATCGGACCTCCCGGTGGCCGCGGGAGAACCGGCGCTCCAGCCGGCGCTGCCCCGCCGTCAGGACGGTGACCACGACCAGGTACCAGAAACAGGCGACCAGCAGCATCGGCACGATCTCGTAGGTGCGGTTGTAGATGACCTGCACCGCGTGCAGCAGGTCCGACATCGCGATGACCGACACCAGCGCGGTGCCCTTGAGCACGTTGATGAACTGGCTGCCCGCCGGCGGGATGATCACGCGCATCGCCTGCGGGAGCACGATCCGCAGCAGTGTCTGCCCCGGGGTGTAGCCCATCGCCCGGGCCGCGTCGCGCTGGCCGGGGTCGACCGACGAGACACCGGCGCGGAAGATCTCGGCCAGGTACGCCGACTCGACCAGCGACAGGCCGATCACCGCGGCGGTCAGCGGGGTGATGACCGTGTTGGCGTCCCAGGTCCCGAACACCGGGCCGAAGGGGACACCGATCGACAGCTCGGGGAGCAGGTAGGCGAGGTTGAACCAGAAGATCAGCTGCACCAGCGGCGGGATTCCGCGGAACAGCCCCACCCACAGCGTCGCGACCCAGCGAGCGGGCCCGAACCCGCTCAGCTGCATCGCCGCGACCACCCCACCGGCCAGCGAACCGAGGACCATCGCCGCGACCGCGAGCAGCACCGTCGTGCCCAGGCCCGCCATGACGCTCTTCTCGAAGAGGTACTTCGCCACGACGTCCCACTGGAACCGGGGGTTGCCGGCCAGGAAGACGACCAGCTGCGCGACGAGCACGACCAATACGAGCACGAACAGCCAGCGCAGCGGGCGGAACCGCCCGCGCGCCGAGGCGACGTCGTCACCGCCCGTCGCCGTCTCCTCCACAGTGGACATCGCGGTCATTTCGCGGAGGCCGCGTCGAACAGGGGTTTCGGGACCGTGACGTCGTCCAGGCCCCACTGGTGCATGATCCGCGTGTAGGTGCCGTTGCGGAACAGCTCCTCGAAGGCCTTCTGCAGCACCGGGCCGAGCTTGCCGGCCTTCGGGGTGTACAGCGCGAGGTTGTCCTTCGTGGCGCCCTGCTCCTCGGTCTGCGTCACGTACTCGTACTGCCCCTTCTGCTGGGTGGTCACGTCGATCGCCGCGGCCTGGGTCATCCCGGCGGCGTCGGCCCGGCCGGACTTGGCGGCGAGCAGGGTGGCGTTCGTGTCGTCGAGCCCGACCACCTGCACAGCCGCACGCTGTTCGCGTTCACAGAAGGTGGACAGCTTGGCGAGCTGGTCCTCCACGACGCTCGCGGTGACCACCGCGACGCGCTTGCCGCACAGGTCGGCGGCCAGCTTGATGCCGGCGGCGGAGCCCGCGGGGATCACGTACGAGGTCCGGGTGGTCATCCACGTGACGGTGTCGAACTGCTTCTCGCGTTCGGCGGTGGCCTTGACGGGCCCGTTGAAGGCCTCGTAGCGACCGCTGAGCATGCCCTGCAGCGCGGCCGGGAGACCGCTGACGACGGCGGTTTCCGTGCGCACGCCCAGGAGCTGGCCGAGCGCCTGCTGGAAGTCGTGGTCGATGCCGGTGACCGTCTTGCCGTCCGGGCCGACGGTGCGGTACGGCGGGTGGGAGTCGCCGGCGAACCGGAGGACACCCGAATCCTTGACCGCCTGCGGCAGCTGGTCGTGCAACGTCGCGTCGGCGGTCAGGGCCGCGGCCGTGGGCGCCGAGGCCGCGCCGTCGTCGACCGTGCAGCCGGCCAGCGCGAATCCGGCGGCGACCGCGGCGAGTGTGCTTCGACGCCATTGGCGAAGTGAGAAACCCATGTCGGTTACTTCCTGCGGAAGGCAATAGGTTGCTAAGCGGGTGCCGATCGTCGCATGATGTGTCGCGTGATTCAACCCCTCGATGCGACCGGCCGGACCGCACTGACACCATGGAGGCCATGGACACCGGCGGGGGGCACGCGATGACAGCGACACCCTCGGGCCCGCTCCCCCGCTCCCAGCAGGGGGCCGAACCCCAGCTGCTGCTGACGTCGCTGCTCGGCGACTTCTGGTACTGGCGCGACGAGCACATCCCGTCGGCCGCACTGGTGGAGCTGCTCGGCGAGTTCGACATCAGCCCGGCGAGCGCGCGGGCGGCGATCCGCCGCCTCGCCGCCCGCGGGCTGCTCACCGTGTCGCGCAGCGGGCGGACGACGGCGTACGGCATCCCCGCGCGCACGTCCGAGGTGATCATCGAACGCACCCAGCGGATGCTGACCTTCGGCACGACCGCGCCCGAGTGGGACGGGCAGTGGACCGTGGTCGCGTTCTCCGTGCCGGAACAGGACCGCGGGCTGCGCACGACGCTGCGTTCACGGCTGCGGGTCCTGCGCTTCGCCGCCCTCTACGACGGGGTGTGGGTCAGCCCGCACGACCTGACCGGCCCCGCGCTCACCGCGCTGCGGGAGCTCGATCTCCGCAGCGCGACGGTCTTCCGCGCCACCGAGGTCCCCGGCGACGCCGCCGGCCCGGTCGCGGCGTTCGACCTCGAGCCCCTCGCCGGGGAGTACGACCGGTTCGTCGAACGCTACGAAGAGGTGCTCACCGGCCTGGACGCCGGCCTGATCAGCCCGGCGCAGGCGCTGCGCACCCGCACCGAGCTGCGGGTGGACTGGCGCCGGTTCCCCGAGACCGACCCCGATCTGCCCGCCGAACTGCTGCCGGCCGACTGGGCCCGCGACCGCGCACAGAAGGTCTTCCTCCAGATCTACGACCGCCTCGGCCCGCTCGCCGAGCTCCGGTTCCGGCAGGTGCTGGCCGCCACCGACCCCGCGCTGGCCGAGTTCGCCACCCACCACGACTCGGTCAAGGTGGCCGCGTTGTTCGCCGCACTGGGCGATCGCCACCCGGTGGGCGACACCCCGTTCGAGCAGGCCGCCGAAGCCCGCCGCCTGGACGACGCGCGTCGCGGATAAGGGCGGCAGTTCCCCCTTCGTTCGCGCGGGCACATGGGCTCGAAAGTCGATCGAAACTCTTTGCGGCCCGGCGATGCACCGTGTTCTTCTGCTGACAGTAAGCAACTTTGTCGACGCGTGCTGTTAAGGAGACCACCGATGGCAGGAAGTTCGCCGGGCCCGCGCAGGTGGTGGCGGTCGCCCGCCACCCGGGCACTGGCCGGAGTGGCCACCGTGGCCGCGACAGCCGCTGTTCTGATCACCGCACCGGGCGCCGATGCCGCGGCCAGCACGCTCGGAGCCGCGGCCGCGCAGTCCGGCCGGTACTTCGGCACCGCGATCGCCGCGAGCAAGCTCGGCAACTCGGCCTACACCACGATCGCGGCCCGTGAGTTCAACATGATCACGCCCGAGAACGAGATGAAGCCCGACGCGACCGAGCCGAACCAGAACCAGTTCAACTTCTCGTCCGGCGACCAGATCTACAACTGGGCCGTCAGCCACGGCGCCAAGGTCCGCGGCCACACCCTCGCCTGGCACGCCCAGCAGCCGGGCTGGATGCAGAACATGGGCGGCAGCAACCTCCGCAACGCCATGATCAACCACATCCAGAAGGTGATGGCCCACTACCAGGGCAAACTCGCCTACTGGGACGTCGTCAACGAAGCCTTCAACGAAGACGGCAGCCGCCGCTCGTCGAACCTGCAGAGCACCGGCAACGACTGGATCGAGGTCGCGTTCAAGACCGCCCGCGCGGCCGACCCGTCGACCAAGCTCTGCTACAACGACTACAACATCGACAACTGGAACTACGGCAAGACCCAGGGTGTCTACAACATGGTGCGGGACTTCAAGTCCCGCGGCGTCCCGATCGACTGCGTCGGCCTGCAGGCCCACTTCACCGGCGGCAGCTCGGTCCCGAGCAGCCTCCAGACGACGATCTCCAGCTTCGCGGCGCTCGGCGTCGACGTGGCACTGACCGAGGTCGACGTCACGAACGCGTCCACGTCGCAGTACGCGGCGCTGACCCAGGCGTGCATGAACGTCGCGCGCTGCGTCGGCATCACGGTGTGGGGCGTGCGGGACAGCGACTCCTGGCGGTCCGGCGAGAGCCCGCTTCTGTTCGACGGCAACGGGAACAAGAAGTCCGCCTACAACTCGGTGCTGAACGTCCTCAACTCCGGTGGCGGCACCACCACGACACCGACGACGACACCGACGGGCACCACCACGCCGACCACCCCGACCACGACACCGGGTGGCGGGAGCTGCACGGCCTCGCTGTCGGCGGGACAATCGTGGAGTGACCGGTACAACCTCAACGTCTCGGTGAGCGGCGCCAGTGCGTGGACGGTCACCATGACCGTGCCGAGCCCGGCGCGGATCAGCGCCACCTGGAACATCAACGCGACGTGGCCCAGCAGTCAGGTCCTCGTCGCGACGCCCAACGGGAGCGGCAACAACTGGGGCGTCACCATCCAGCACAACGGGAACTGGAACTGGCCCAGCGTCAGCTGCAGCACCTCCTGAGGCACGGCAGCACAAGTCGTCGCCGGCCCGTTCGCGAACCGGGAGCTTCGCGAACGGGACGGCGATGTCGACGGCCGGAATCCGTCGAATCCCCTTCAATTCCTCCGGGCTCGCGTGGTCACGGCGTGGACGCGAGCCGGAACACCGGCCAGCCGATCTCGGTCCGCCAGCTCGCCGGATCGGGATCGTCGCGCGGGCCGACGAGATACGTCTCGTGGACGGGGCCGGCCACGGTGAGGGCGTGGTCGATCACCCAGGCGCCGAGCCTGCCGTAGGTGACGTCGATGTCGTCGTGGGGTCCGGAATGGACGACGACGGCGAGCTCGGCGCCCGGGAGGTGCACGGGCCGCACCCGGCCGCGGGCCGGCGGCTCGGCGACCGGCCGGTGTACCAGGACCGCGCCCCGCCCACCCGTGAACAGCTCGTTGGCGTAGCGGCCGCCCGGCGGCCCGAGCGGCGGGAGACCGGCGACCGCGGCGTCGAGCTCGGCCATCGCCTCGCCGAACCAGGACAGCACGTCGGCGTGGTCGACGACGCCCTCGACCGCGGCGACCGTCCTCGCCGCCACCGAGTGCAGCTCGACGTCCAGGCCGCCGTCGTCGGGACGCAGCAGCCGCCGCAACGACACCACCGCGGTCCGGGTCCGCTCCAGCTCCTCCTCCAGCCGCCGCAGGTGCCCGCCGACCAGGCCCGCTCGTTCCGCCGCGTCTTCGGTGGCGAGGATCTTGGCCACGTCGGCCAGCGGCACGTCCAGCTCCCGCAGCCGGTGGATGACCTGCGCGGCGGGGATCTGGTCCGCGGTGTAGTACCGGTAGCCGCTGGTGGGGTCGACCGACGCGGGCTCCAGCAGCCCGGACTCGTGGTACCGGCGCAGGGTCCGCACACTCAGGTGCGTCAGCTGCGCGAACTCGCCGATCGTCACTCCACGGGACACCCCACCACTGTGCACCCGCCTCGCTTGACCCTCTCCCCGGGGGAGGCCCCACCGTGGTCGGCATGACTGAAACGACCGAAACCCTGCCCGCGCTGATCACCGGCTACCTGACCGCCCACCAGGCTCGCGACCTCGACCCGGCGCTGGCCAGCTACACCGAGGACGCCGTCGTCACCGACGAAGGCAAGACCTACCGCGGCAAACCCGAGATCCGCGCCTGGCTTTCCCGCGCCGCGAGCGAGTACACGTACACCGCGACGCTCACCGCGGCCCACCGCGTCGACGACGAGCACTACGTCGCGGTCCACCACCTCGAGGGCAACTTCCCCGGCGGAGTCGCCGACCTGCAGTTCCGGTTCACGCTGGACGGGGACCGCATCGCCGAGCTGGTGATCGAACCGTGAGTGACCGGACGGTGCCTGCATTCGGCGGCTGACTTGTCCGGTGGACAACGTTGACAGTGGGTGCGGACGATCACCGGTCCGGAGCGTGGACGAGGAGTGCGCGTGATCCGATCACAGTCGACGAAGACGGTCCTCACGGTGGTGGCGGCGCTGACCATGGCCACGGCACCCGCCGCCGCGCAGGCCGCCCCGGCCGCACAGGCGGACCAGGCCGTCGTCCAAGACGGCCATGCGCGGTTCCAGGTGCTGACCCCGACGCTGATCCGGCTCGAGTACGCCGGCGACGACCGGTTCCAGGACCAGGCCACCTTCACCGCCGTGAACCGGTCCTTCCCCGCGCCGGGCTACACGACCACGGTCAGCGGTGGCTACCGCGAGATCCGGACCGCGAGCCTGACGCTGCGGTACCGGCAGGGCAGTGGCCCGTTCACCCAGGACAACACCTCCGTCCAGCTCACGACGACGAACGTCACCGCCGCGCCGCTGTTCCCGTCCTACTGCGCCTTCGCGACGGCGTGCGAGGCCGAGAACGGCGTCCCGGGCGGCTCGGCGGCGACCGCCTACGACCACGCCGGGCGCACCGGATCCGGGTTCCTGGCGGGATTCACCTCGGTCGGGGCGTCGCTCGCGCAGGACGTCTCGGCCGTGCCGTCGGCCGGGCAGTACAAGCTGACGGTCCGCTACGCGAACGCCCAGGGCGGCGACGGCCAGAACACCACGCGCACCCTGTCCACCACCGTCAACGGCGCTCCCGGCCCGCAGTTCACGCTGCCGGCCACCGCGTCGTGGGACACCTGGGCGACCGCGTCGGTGACCGTGCCGCTGAACGCCGGGACGAACTCCCTGCGCGTGGAACGGAAGTCCGGCGACTCCGGCAACGTCAACCTCGACAGCCTCGCCGTCACCACGGCCGCGGCCGGCTACCCCGCCGCCGACACGGCGCTGCTCACCACCGCCTACGGTGCGGGGCCGAAGTCGGTGCTGGGCGGCTGGGACCGCTCGCTGGACAACCCGGAGGCCGTCCCGACCCCGGAACACCCCGGCCTGCTGGACCGCGACGGCTGGTACCTGCTCGACGACACCCGCTCGGCCGTCCTCAACGCCGACCGCACGATCACCGACCGGGCGTCGCACGGCACGCAGCCCTACCAGGACGGGTACTTCTTCGGCTACGGCAATAACTTCAAGCAGGGCCTCGCCGACCTCAACGCGCTCACCGGGGGCACCGCGCTGCTGCCGCGCTCGGCCTACGGCGTCTGGTTCTCCCGCTACTTCGCCTACTCGGACAACGACTACCGCACGAGCCTGCTGCCGAAGTTCCGCTCGACCTTCACCCCGATCGACTGGCTGGTCGTCGACACGGACTGGAAGTCGCCCTCGCAGTGGAACGGCTGGAACTGGAACTCCGCGCTCTTCCCCGACCCGCAGGGCTTCCTGAACTGGACCAAGCAGCAAGGTCTGGCTGTCTCGTTGAACGTCCACACGTCCATCGCGGGCAACGATCCGCGGTTCGCGGCCACGAACGCGACCGCGGGCGGCCTGATCCCCGACGGCGGGAACTACGTCTGGGACTGGTCGAAGCCGGCGCACCTGCGTTCCTACTTCGACCTGCACCAGCCGTTCGACGCCCAGGGCGTCCGGACGTGGTGGCTGGACTACTGCACGAGTTGCGGCCGTTCGACGGCGTCGGACCCGGGCGTCGCGCCGGACAACTTCATCAACCAGGCCTACGCCGACCACGCGGCCGCCCAGGGCCTGCGCGGCTTCTCCTTCGGCCGCATCGGCGGCGCCGAGCAGGGCGGCATCCACAGCAGCTACCCGCTCGGCCCGTGGTCGGAGCGCCGCAACACGCTGCAGTTCACCGGCGACACGCCGCTGAGCTGGGACATGCTCGCCTACGAAGCCCACTTCACGTCGGACGAGGCGGCCGCGGGGCTCAGCAACGTCAGCCACGACATCGGCAGCTTCCACGGCGGTCACCTGCCCGACGAGCTCTACGCACGGTGGCTGCAGCTGGGGACGTTCCAGCCGGTCGACCGGCTGCACTCCGACCACGGCGACCGGCTGCCGTGGGACTATCCCGGCGCGGCGGGCGACAGCGCGGAGAAGTTCCTGCGCCTGCGGGAATCCCTCGTCCCGTACACCTACACCCTGGCGAAGCAGGCGAACCAGACCGGCGTGCCGATCACGCAGCCGCTCTACCTGAACTACCCGGACCAGGACGCGGCCTACACCCACCCGCAGGAATACCTCTACGGCGACAACGTCCTCGTCGCCCCGATCACCGCCGCGGGCGGGTCGGTGTCGGCGTGGATCCCGCCGGGCACCTGGACCGACTACTTCACCGGGACCGTCTACACCGGACCGTCGACGGCCACGATCACCAAGCCGCTGTCGGAGATGCCGGTCCTGGTCAAGGCCGGCGGCATCGTGCCGATGCGCACGAACTACGTCGACAACGCGGCCGCGCCGGTCGACCAGCTCACGCTGAACGTGACCGCGGGCGCCGACGGCACGTTCTCCCTCTACGAAGACTCGGGTGAGGGCGCCGGGGCGTCGTCGACCACCCGGTTCGGCTGGCAGGACTCGGCGAAGACCCTGACCGTCGACCCGGCGTCGGGGACCGCCCCCGCCCGGGCCTACACCCTCCGGCTGGCCAACTCCGCCGCGCCCACCGCCGTCTCCGTCGACGGTCAGCGGCTGCCGGAGACGGCGTGGGCGTACAACGCCCACTCCCGCACGGTCACGGTGACGACGGCGAGCCTGCCGTCTAACGCGCGGCACACGGTGACGCTGTCCGGCAGCGCCGCCGACAACCCCGCCGCGGGCCAGGTGTCCGGCCGCGGCGGGCTCTGCCTGGCCGTCCACAACGGACAGACGACCGACGGCACGGCGCTGGAGCTGGCCGCGTGCGACCACTCGGCGGGTCAGCAGCTCACCCCGCCCGCCGGCGGCGGCACGGTGCGCGTCCTCGGCAAGTGCCTCGACGTGGCCGGCGGCTCGACGGCCGCGGGGACGCCGATCCAGCTCTACACCTGCAACGGCACCGCCGCCCAGACGTGGCGCCTGACCGCGGCGGGCCAGCTGGTGAACTCCGGGCGCTGCCTCGCCGCGACGGCGGCCGGCGACGGCATGCGCCTCGCCGACTGCGCCACCACCACCGACCAGACGTGGCAGTTCCCACCGGCGCCGCTGACCGGTCCGGCCGGGCTCTGCGCCGACGTCGCCGACGCCTATCCCGCGTCGGGCTCGGCGGTGCAGCTGTACGGCTGCAACGGCACCGACGCGCAGCGGTGGAGCGCACCGGGCAACGGTTCCCTGCGGACGCTCGGCAAGTGCCTCGACGTCGTCAACGGCGCGACGGCGAACGCCACGCCCGTGCAGCTGTGGGACTGCAACGGTTCCGCCGCGCAGCAATGGACGTCGGCCTCGGACGGGACGCTGCGCAACGTCGGCTCGGGACGCTGCCTCGACGACCCGGACAACGCCGGCAAGCCGGGTGACCGGCTCCGGATCTACGACTGCAACACGACGACCGCACAACGGTTCACGCTCGGGTCGTGACCCGGTCCAGGTCCGCCAGGTCCAGGACGAACCGGTAGCGGACGTCGTTGCGCCGCAACCGGTCCAGGGCCTCGTTGACGCGCGCCGACGGGAGCACCTCGACGTCCGCGGTGACGCCGTGTTCGGCGCAGAAGGCCAGCATGGCGGCGGTGACGGGCAGGCCGCCGCTGCCGCCCGAGGTGAGCTTCTTGCGCCCCACCAGCAAGTCCATCGTCCGCACGGTCACCGGCCCGAGGTACCCGACCTGGCTGAGCGTTCCGTCCATGGCGACGAGGCCCAGGTACGGACCGAGGTCGTGCGGCACGGCGATGGTGTCGATGACGACGTCGAACCGATCCCGGGCGGCGGCCACCTGGTCCGCGTCGGTGGAGACGACGACACCGCCGGCGCCCAGCCGGCGAGCGTCGGCGGCCTTGTCCGCCGTCCGGCTGATGACGGTCGTCTCCGCTCCCAGCGCCACGGCGAACTTGACCGCCAGGTGCCCGAGGCCCCCGAGCCCGGCGACGGCGACCCGCGTGCCCGGCCCCACGCCGAGGCTGTGCAGCGGCTCCCAGACGGTGATCCCGGCGCAGAGCAGCGGCGCCGCGGCCGCCGGGTCGAGCCCGGCGGGCAGGAGGTGGGTGAAGCGGTCGCGGACGACGTAGTCCCGCGTGTACCCGCCCGACGTCGTCGAGCCGTCGCGGCGGTCGGTGCCGCCGTAGGTGAGGGTCGGGAACTCGCGGCAGAAGTTCTCCTGCCCGGCTTCGCACATCACGCAGACGCCGCACGAGTCCACGATGTTGCCGACGGCGACCGCGTCACCGACGGCGAACCGCGTCACCTCGGTCCCGATCCCGGTCACCACGCCGGTGAACTCGTGGCCCGGCACGAGCAGGCCGCCGGAGTGGGCGTCGAGGGAGTGGAGGTCGGTGTGGCAGACCCCGCAGTACCCGACCCGGACCGCGACGTCGTCCGGCCGCAGGTCCCGTCGTTCGACCGGCACCCGCCGCAGCACCGGGTCCCCGCCGTCCGCTCCCCATCCCGTGGTCGTCCGCATCCCGGCTCCTCTTCAAACAGACTGTTCGGTCTATTTCACCGTAGGCACGGTCTCGCGAAAAAGCAAACCAACTGTTCTGTTTGGTAAGCTCGCCCGATGGCCGACCACCCCACGACCGCCCGCGGCACCGCGACCCGCGACCGCATCCTCGAGGCCGCGACCAGGGAGTTCGCCGAGCACGGGATCGCGGGCGCCCGCATCGAGCGGATCGTGGGCGCGGCCCGCACCAACAAGGCCCAGCTCTACGCGTACTTCGGCAACAAGGACGCGCTGTTCGACGCGATCTTCTTCGCGTCGCTGGAGCGGATCGTCAACGTCGTCCCGATCGACGCCACCGACCTCGCGGACTGGGCCGTGCGCCTCTACGACGAGTACCTGCGCCGCCCCGACCTGATCCGCCTGGCCACGTGGGCCCGCCTGGAGCGACGCCCGGCCGGCCACCTCGTCGCCGACGCCGACCGCCTCGACGACCGCAAGCTGCGGGCGATCGCCGAGGCGCAGGCCGCCGGCCTGGTGCTCCCGGGCGACCCGTTCGACGTGATGGCCGTGGTCATCGCGATGTCGATGGCCTGGTCCCCGGTCAGCAACGTGTACGCGGCCACCGCGGAGGAGGCGTCCGAGGACCACGACAGACGCCGCACGCTGCTGCGCGACACCGTCCGGCGCGCGGTGATGGCGAAGTGACGGGCTTCGCCTCGACCTCCGCGCTGGACGTCGCGTACGAGCGGACGGGCCCGGCGGACGGCGAGCCGGTCATCCTGCTCCACGGCTTTCCTTACGACGTGCGGTCGTTCGACGAGGTCGCCCCGCGGCTGGCCGCCCGGGGCGCCCACGTGCTCGCCCCCTACCTCCGGGGGTTCGGCGCCACGGCGTTCCGCGACGGATCGACCATGCGGTCGGGTCAGCAGGCCGCGCTGGGCCACGACCTCGTCGAGTTCATGGACGCGCTCGGCATCGGCTCGGCGGTCCTCGCCGGCTACGACTGGGGTGGCAGAGCGGCCTGCGTCACCGCGGCCCTGCACCTGGAGCGCGTGAGCGGGCTGGTCACCGTGGACGGCTACAACATCCAGCACATCCCCACCGCGAACGAACCCACCAGGCCCGAGTGGGAGCAGACCTACTGGTACCAGTTCTACTTCCACTCGGAGCGCGGGCGGCGTGGCCTCGAACGCAACCGCGAAGAACTCTGCGCACTGCTGTGGCGCAGCTGGTCGCCGACGTGGCACGGCGCCGACGCCGCAGGAGGCACCGGAGGAGTTCGCGGACGCGGTCGCGACGCTCCTGGTCAGCAGTCCGCCGCCGTGAGGATCGTCCGGGCCACCACCTCCGGGTGCACCAGCGGAACGGCGTGGGAGGACTCGACCTCCACGACCGTGGAGCCCGCCCGCTCGGCCATCCACCGCTGAGCCTCCGTCGGGATCGAGTTGTCCCGAGTGGACACGACCGCCCACGACGGCAGGGCGTGCCAGCTGGCGGCGTCCGCGAAGCTGCCCTCCAAGGTCACCGGGTCGAACGGCTTCTGGGCGGCGGCCAGGATCTTCCGGTCGCGCGCATCGGCGTCACCGGCGTAGACGTCGCCGAACCGGTCCGGCCGGAGGTACACCTCCGCGCCACCCGGGTACTCGCGCACGACCAGGTTCTCCGGGACGAGCAGGCTGCCCGGGAACTTGCCGTTGAGCGCGCCCGCCGTCTCCCCCGCGTCCTGCTGGAACGCCGTGACGAACACCAGCGACCGGACGTCGTCGGTCAGGGCGCCGGGAGCCGAGATGACGGACCCGGCGTAGGAGTGCGCGGCGACCACGAGCGGGCCGGTGAGCGTGCTCAGGAACTGCCTGAGGTAGGCGATGTCGCCGTCGAAGTCGCGCATGGGCAAGGACGGTGCGATGACGGAGTGGCCCGCGTCCTGCAGGCGCGCGGAAACCCGGCGCCACACCGAGGCATCGGTGAGGGCGCCGTGGACGAGAACGAATGTCGGCTGGTTCATGTCCTCAGTCTCGGCGCCGCGGGAGTCCGCGGACAGTGGCAGCACTGCCACCTACCGAAAGATGACTGCCACGGTCAGGCGTCGCCGAAGGTGAAGGATTTCCGGTGCTCCCGGGGCGAAACCCCGGTCACGCCCCGGAACTGCACGCGCAGGGTGGTCGCCGTGCCGAAGCCGACGCGGCGGGCGATGTCCTCGATGGACAGTTCCGTGCTCTCCAGGAGCTCCTTGGCCCGGGCGACGCGCTGGTCGCGCAGCCAGGTCAACGGAGGCAGGCCGGTCTTCTCGCGGAAGCGCCGGTGGAACGTGCGCTCGGACATGGCGAACCGCGTCGCCACGTCCTTCACCGTGAGAGACTGCTCCAGCGACACGAGCATCCACTGCCGGGCGCGCGCGATGACGTCGTCGCCGGGCGGGACGACCGCTTTCTCCACGAACTGCCGCTGTCCGTCGGCGGGGCGCGGCGCCATGACGATGCGCCGCGCGACGTGCCGCGCCGCCGCCGGTCCCAGGTCGGCGTTCAGCAGGTGCAGGCACAGGTCCACCCCCGCCGTGACCCCGCCCGACGTCAGCACCGCATCCGTTCCGGCCACCAGCACCGACTGGTCGACCGCGACCGCGGGAAAGCGCTCGGCGAGGTCCGCACACAACGACCAGTGGGTGGTCACGGTCAGCCCGTCGAGGACCCCGGCCCGCGCCAGGGCGAACGCCCCGGAACAGATCGACACCATCCGCACGCCCCGGCGGTGCGCGCCCGTCAGCGCCCGCAGCAGCGAACCGGGCAGCTCCCGCTCCACGGCGTCGGCGTACCCCGGCACGACGATCGTGCCCGCCCGGCGCAGCAGCTCCAGCCCGCCGTCCGGCACCACCGTGGTGCCCCCGGCCACCGGCACCGGACCGCCCCCGACGGACACGGTCACCAGGTCGTACGCCTCCGGCGCCTCCCGGCCGAACACGTGGACCGGGATCGCGTAGTCGAGGGGCAGCACGTCCTCGAGGAGGACGACCACCATCCGGTGCCGGGCCACGGCGGAATCCTAGCGGCTACTGACCGTCATTCCGTCCATACAGCTGTCCGGGCAGCCGCGCTGCACCTACGAACCCTGCCTGCGCCCGGACCATGGACGCGCGCGCGGCGCCTGCATACGGTCCCACCCACCGGAAAAGGAGCCCCTTTTGCACATTCGAAGAAAGCTGTCCGCGATCGTCGTCACGCTGGTGGCGTTCGCGTCGACGACCGTGTGGGGCGGTACCGCCGCGGCCTCCGGCCCCGCGCTCCTCCCCCTGTCCATCACCAACGACACCGGTCGTGCGGACGCGGTCCACCTCTACGTCCTCGGTGTCGACCTGAGCACCGGCAAGCTGGGGTACGTCACCGCGGGAGGCGGCTTCACCGCCTGGGGCGCCGGCGGCACTCCCCCGGTGCCGGCACCCGACGTCTCCATCCCCGGCCCGGGCAACGGCGGCACCACGACCATCCAGGTTCCCCGCGGTGTCTCCGGTCGCGTCTACTTCTCCCTCGGCGAGCGCCTGAAGTTCTTCCTCGCCCCGGGTGGTCTGGTCCAGCCCGCGCCCTGGGCGGGCGGCGACGCCAACCGCGACATCCTGTTCGACTGGAGCGAGTTCACCTACAACGACGCCGGTCTCTGGCTGAACAGCTCCCAAGTGGACATGTTCGCCGTGCCGCACACGGTGAGCGTGACGACGGGTTCGGGCGCCGTGAAGTCGACCGGCTCCCTGGTTCCGGGCGGCCGCGACAGCGTCATCAACGGCATCAAGGCCCAGCCCGGCTGGGCCGGTTCCGTCCAGACCCGCTCGGACGGCACGGTGCTGCGCGTCCTGGCCCCGGGCAAGGCGGCGGACGCCGGACAGCTCGGCGGCGGCTACCTCGACCCCTACATCTCGTCGGCGTGGAACGCCTACACCGGCAAGGTGCTGACCGTCGTCCCCTTCGGCGACCAGCCGAACACCAAGTACTTCGGCCGCACGTCCGGCACCACGATGACCTTCACCGACGGCAGCGGCCGGCAGGTGGCGTCGTTCGCCAAGCCGTCCTCGGCGAACGTCTGGGGCTGCGACGGCGCTCTGGGCGCGCCCAACGACCAGGTCGTCGGCCCGATCGCGCGCACGCTGTGCGCCGCGCTCAACCGCGGCACCCTCGGCACGATCGACACCCAGCCGGGCGGGAACGGCGGCGACTTCTACCGGAGCAACCCCACCAACCAGTACGCGAAGCTGGTGCACGCGAGCATGGCCGACGGAAAGGCCTACGCGTTCGCCTTCGACGACGTCGGCAACTTCGAGTCCTTGGTGAACGACGGCAGCCCCCGGGCCGCCGGCATCACCCTGAACAGCTTCACCGGCGGCGGGTCGCACCCGGCCGGCACGAGGCTGATCAGCGACTGGAACGGCAAGTGCATCGACGTGCCGAAGCGGAACTTCGCCGACGGCGTCCAGCTGCAGACGTTCACCTGCAACAACACCATCGCCCAGGACTGGACGTTCACCGGCGACACGCTGCGGGTGCCGAACAACATGTGCATGGACGTCGCCTGGGGCTCGCGTGAGAACGGCGCGGCCATCCAGGTCGCCACCTGCAGCGGCAACCCCGCGCAGCAGTTCGTCCTGAACCCGGCCGGCGATCTCGTCAACCCGCAGTCCGGCAAGTGCGTCGACATCAAGGCGTGGAACGGCGACGACCGGGCACCCCTCATCCTGTGGGACTGCCACGGTGGCGCGAACCAGAAGTGGCACCGGGGCTGACCCGCCCGGCGTCCTCGAGGACTCGCCTCGAGGACGCCGTCCCGGCGCTACGCCAAGGCGATGACCGGGATCAGCCGATCCGTTTTGCTCTTGTACTCCGCGAAAACCGGCGCGCGGGATTCCTGCTCGTCCCACAGCGCGTCACGTTCGGCGCCGGTGAGCACCGACGCGGTGCAGACGTACTCCTCGATTCGGGTTCCGGTGCCGACCTCGATGCGCACCCGCGGCTGCGCCAGCAAGTTGTGGTACCACGCCGGGTTTCGGGCCTGACCGCCGTTGGTGGCGAAGACGATCCGGCGGTCGCCGTCGGGCAGGTAGCCCAGCGGCGTGGTGGACTCGCGGCCGCTGCGCGCGCCGACGGTGGTCAGCAGCAGCAGCGGGACGTCGGCGAACACGCCGCCGACTTTGCCGTGCCCGGCCCGGAACTCGGCCATGATCTTCGCGTTCCACGACCCCATGTCCGGGTCGCTGTACCGATCGGCCATCAGCGCACCTCCACGATTTCGGCGAACGCCTCGGCCAGCGCCGCCGCGTCGGGCAGCGCGGCGATCTCGGCGGCCACCGCCCTCGCCCGCTCGCGCACCGCCGGGCCGGCGGCCCGATCGAGCGCGTGCGCGAGATCGTCGCCGGGCCGGACGGCGACCCCCGCGCCGGCGGCCGCGACGAGCTCGGCCTGGACGAACTGGTCGGCGGCCTGGGGCACCACGACCAGCGGCAACCCGCGCGAGAGACCGGACAGCACACTGCCGGCGCCCCCATGCGTGACCAGGACGTCCACCTGGGACAGCAGCCGGGCCATCGGGGTGAACGGGACCAGTCGCACGTCGTCCGCGAGACCGTAGTCGGCGGCGGACCGGCCGAGGCCGACGGTGACGGCGACCTCGAAGCCCTGCCCTGTCAGGCCTCGCACGACCGGGGAAACGATTTCGGGCGCGGTGAAGTGCGTGCCGAAGGTGACCAGCACCCGGCCGCGTCCCGGAGCGGGAGCGTCGAACACCGGCGGCGCCGACGGGAGGACCGTGTGCGGTTCGGGACGCAGCGGCACCCGGTCGGCGGGCGGTTGCCAGCCCGGGAACTGCAGCGCGGGCGGGCAGATGTCCAGGTACTTCCCGCCGACCGCCTCGACGGGAGCGTCGACGCCGAGCTCGGCGTAGCGCGGCGCGGCCGCCTCGGCGAAGGCCTTCAGCAGCTCGGGTGGGTGGCCGGGGCCGAGCGCGTGGGTCAGCAGCGGGACGTCGAGCGCGGCCGCGACCAGCGGGCCGACCAGGTCGGTGGCTTCGTGCACGACCACGTCCGGGCGCCATTCCCTTGCGGCGCGCAGGGATTCGGCTCCGGCCAGCCCGACCCGGACGTCGGCGAACAGGGTCGCGACCATCGCGAAGGTGGGCACCGTCGTGCCGTCGTCACCGCTGCGGCGCGCGGATTCGGCGAACACCCCGTCCATCGCCGGACCGGCGGCGACCAGCTCGAGGGGCTCGTTCTCCAGTGCGGGCGCGAGCGCGCCGGCGGTGAGGACGCCGACCTGGTGACCGCGCGACGCCAAGGCCCGCCCCAGCGGCAGCAGCGGGAACAGGTGACCGTGCGCGGGCACAGTCGACAAGAGGATACGCATATTCATCAGAGTAGCGTTCTTGTCAACGTGCTTGGCTTATAGTCATTGCCGTGCCCGCCACCTCGTACAACTCGCCCCGCCGCCGGGAGGCCGCCGCGCAGACGCGGCAGGCCATCCTCGACGCGGCGCGCCGGCTGTTCGCCGAGCGCGGTTACGCCGCGACGACCATCCAGGAGATCGCGGCGGCCGCGCGGGTGGCGGCGGCGACGGTCTACGCGAGCGTGGGCGGAAAGCCGCGGTTGCTGGACGAGCTGGTCTCCAGCGCGGCGGGCGACACCCGCCTGCAGGAGGCGGCCGACCGCGTCACCGCGGCCGAAGACCCGGGCGAAGTCCTCCGAGGCTGCGTGGCAGCCGCCCGGTTCGGCGCCCAGGAGTACGCGGACGTCTTCGAGCTGATGCTCACGACGGCCCGCACCGACGAAGGAGCGGCGGCCGCGGCGGCCGCGGCCGAGCAGGGCTTCCGCGGCGGTCTCGGCGCGGTCGCCGAACGCCTGCGGCACCTGGGCGCCCTGCCGGGATCGACCGCCGAGGCGGTCGAAGTGCTGGCGTACTTCCTGGGCTACCCCTCCTGGCGCCGCCTGGTCGACGACTTCGGCTGGACCTACCCGGCGGCGGAGACCTGGCTGACGGACCGGATCGCGGAGACGTTGCGGATCGACCACCTCGACCTCGCGCGCCGCGGCTCCGAGCAGTAGGCGCCGAGCAACGGTCGGATCCGGGTCGCAGCGGCCGACGAGCCGCCACCGTCAGCAAGCGGGGACAACCGTCACCGACGTCGCGGCGAGGTCGGCCTGGCTGATCGATCACGCATCCCGCCCGGGTCAGCCATCCCGCGCCGGGTGGAGGATCGGATCGATCCCGGCAAGCGCGGCGCTCAGTTGGTCCGCGCCACGGCGCACCTGCTCGTCAGCGCCCTCGGCCAGCACCTCGCACACTCGCGCGGCCGCGTCCCGGTCACGGGAGAACTCGACGCCGAAGCAGGGCTTCCGCCGTCACCCGGGTGACGAACGTATCGCCGCCATCGAGCACGAGCGACAGCAATGGCCCCGGGCCTCGGGCATCTCGGCGAAGCCGGCCAGACTCCGGCCCGCGTCCGCCCTGTCCCGATGGTCAGGGCTTCGCGCAAGCTCGACCAGTGCCTCCACCACAGCGCGTCTCGCCTCGTCGCTCATGGAGTCAGTCTTCCGCAACCAACCGAAGGTCGCGAAACTGTCGGACCCTCCCCGTAATCTGCGATCGATCACTCGGACGACTGGGGGAACACAGGTGAGCGACAGCAGGCAGCCGGATCTCGACGAGACGACCTTCCGGCCGGACCCGGCCTGGGAGCAGCACGTGCACGTGCGGCGGGGCGGCTGGTTCGTGCGGCAGCCCGTGCTCGATCCGGCCGCGGACGGCTACTGGCAGTCCGTGCTCGACGAGCCCGACATCCGGACCGCAGACGCGCTCGGCAACCCGCTCAGCGACGCCGCGATCCTGGCCGCGCTCCACCGGGCCCGCGCCGGGGAAGCCGACGAGGTGGGCGTCGGCGCGCAGGCCGCGCTGCGCCTGTCCGGCGCGCACTGGGGCCGGAGCGAGGCGAAGGGGTCCGACCGGCTGGCGGACGCCTGGATACTGCGCCACGGTCTCGCGTTCGCCGTCCGGGCGGCCGTCGAGACCACCCGCGTGGAGACCCACGAACACGGCGGGCCGGCGTCCGTCCGGGTGCGCGTCGGCGATCGCACCGCCGTGCACCTGACGAGCCACGCGCTGTTCCGGCGGCTGCGGGCGATCCTCGCCGCGGCTCCGGAAGCCGACTACGAGGCCGCGACCGGCATCCTCGCGGCGAGCCGGGTGGCGCTGTCCGACCGGATCCTGGCGTCCTACCTGGTTCCCACCCGCACCGACTGGAGCGACGAACTCGTCGCCGAGGTCGCGGCGGTCGACTCGTACAACTTCGACTGGGGCGGGGTCCTGATGGGCCTGAGCACCCCGGAGCAGCTCGCCGCGCTGCACGGTGAGCGGCTGAACTGGCAGTTCGCCCACGACGCCATCCGCTGCACGGTCACCGACGCCCTCGGGCCGGCCATCGCGCCGACGCTGGCCCGGGTGCTCGACGCCGACCCGAACGGCGGCGACTCGCGCAAGGCGCTGCTGCGCTCGCTCGCCGGCCTGCCCACCGACACCGCCTTCGGGCTGCTCGTGGCGCGGCTCGGCCAGAAGCACGTGTCCCCGGCTGTCGCGGAGGCGATGGGCCGGTTCCCGGCCCGCGCGGTGCGGCTGCTGGCCGAAGCCGCCACCGGGCGGTCCAAGACCGCCGACGCCGCCGGTTTCCTGTTGCGCAGCCACGTCCGCGCGCACCCCGAGGTCGCCGCCGAGGTCGCCGGGCAGCTGCCGGAGGAACAGCGAAGCGTCGTCGAAAAGGCGATCGCCGGCGAGGACCGGCTGCCCGAGGCGCCGCTTTCGGTGCTGCCGCGCGTCCTGGCGGACCCGCCCTGGACGAAGAAGCGCACGGCCGCGAAACCGACCGTCCTCACCGGACTCGAGGTCCACGCCGAGCCGGTGCTCCAGTGGGCGCCGGGCGAGGAAGCCGCGTGGTCCGAACACATCCCGTCGTATGTGCGGCAGCCCGGCAACCCGGACTGGACCGGCGAGATCGCCGCGTACGAGTCCGGGCGGCTCTCGCGGTGGAGCCAGCCGCGGCTGTTCCTCAACGGGCCGCGCGAGTGGGTGCTCGAGCACCTCCCCCACTGGCAGGTCAAGGACACCTGGGGGGTCGAGAGCTGGAGCCGCGCTCTGCTGGGCCGTTACGGTCTGGCCGCCTATCAGCCGCTGGTGGCGGCGGTGACCGCGCACCCGGCCGAAGGTGAGCTGCTGCTGCCGCTGGTGAGCCCGGAGATCGCCGAGCTGGTGGCGGACTGGTTCGTCCGGCTGAAGTCGGCCCGCTCGGCCGCGTCGGCCTGGCTGGACCGGCACCCGGCCGAGGCCGCGAGGTTCCTGGTCCCGCCCGCGCTCGGGCCGGCCGGGGCGCGGCGGCGCGCGGCCGAGGCGGCGCTGCGCCACCTGGCCGCCCGCGGCCACCGCGAGGTCGTCGCGCGGGCCGCGGCGGACTGCGGTCCGGAAGCGGATGAGGCGATCGGCCGGCTGCTCGACACCGACCCGATGGACGTGCTGCCCGCCCGGATCCCGGTGCCCGGGGTGTGGGCCGATCCGGCCCTGCTGCCGCAGATCCGCCTGCGCGAGGGCGGTCTCGCCCTGCCGGCCGCCGCGGCCGGGCACGTGGTGACGATGCTCGCGCTGTGCCGGCCCGACGAGATCTACGCCGGAGTGCCGCACGTGCGGGAGATCTGCGACCCGGCGTCGCTGGCGGAGTTCGCCTGGGCGCTGTTCCGCGGCTGGGAAGGCGCCGGATACCCGGCGAAGGACGGCTGGGTGCTGACCGCGCTGGGCCTGCTGGGCGACGACGCCGTGGTGCGGGAGCTGAGCCCGCTGATCCGCGCGTGGCCGGGCGAAGGCGGGCACGCGCGGGCGACCGCGGCGCTCGACGTCCTCGCCGGCATCGGCACCGATCTGGCGCTGCTGCACCTCAACTCGATCGCCCAGAAGGTGAAGTTCAAGGCGCTCAAGCTGAAGGCGCGGGAAAAGATCGCCGCCGTCGCCGACGGGCTCGGTTTGTCGGCCGAGCAGCTGGCCGACCGCCTGGTCCCGACGCTGGGGCTCGACGAGGCGGCCACCGCGGTGGTCGACTACGGCCCGCGCAAGTTCGTCGTCGGGTTCGACGAGCAGCTCAAGCCCTACGTCACGGACGAGGACGGCAAGCCCCGCAAGGCGCTGCCCAAGCCGGGCGCGAAGGACGACGCCGAACTGGCCGCGGCCGAGTACAAGCGCTTCTCGGCGCTGAAGAAGGACGGGCGCACGGTCGCGGCCGACCAGATCGGCCGGCTGGAGGCGGCGATGGTGCACGGGCGCCGCTGGCCCGCGGCCGAGTTCGAGCAGCTGCTGGCCGGCCACCCGCTGCTCTGGCACATCGTGCGGCGGCTGGTCTGGCGCACGACGGCGGGCGAGACGTTCCGCTGCGCGGAAGACCGCACGTACGCGACGGTCGAAGACGACGCCTGGACGCTGCCGTCCGACGCCGAAGTGGGCGTCGCGCACCCGCTCGAGCTGGGCGCGGAGCTGGCCGGGTGGGCCGAGGTGTTCGCCGACTACGAGATCCTGCAGCCGTTCCCTCAGCTGGGCCGGCCGGTGGCGGAGCTCGACGAAGCCGAGAAGTCCGCGCTCACCCTCAAGCGGTTCAAGGGCCTGAAGGTGCCGGTCGGCAAGGTGCTGGGCCTGACCAAGCGCGGCTGGGTGCGCGGCGAGCCGCAGGACGCCGGGGTCGAGTGCTGGATCACGCGCCCGACCTCCGCGGGGGTCACGATCGTGGTCGACCTCGACCCGGGGATCGCCGCCGGGGACGTGAACTGGGAGCCCGAGCAGGAGCTCGGCGCGATCTGGCTGGACGAGTCCGGCGGCAACCACTGGCGGTCCGGGGCCGGCCGGCCCTTCGGCGTGCTCGACCCGATCACGGCCTCCGAACTGCTCGCCGAACTGGACGGGCTGACCCGGTGACCGCGAACCCGCAGCGCCCGCCGGCCGAGGTCCGCTACGCCGACGAGCTCGCCCGGCTGCGCGAGCAGGACACCGCGCCGCGCCCCCCGGGCTGGGCGCTCAGCCTCACGGCCGCGCGCCGGTTCATCGTCGGCGACGAGGCCCGGGGCATCCGGCGCAAGTTCGTCGGCGACCCGTCGCTGATCGACCGGTCGCTGGTCACCCTGGCCACCAGCCGCGGGCTGATGCTCGTCGGCGAGCCCGGCACGGCGAAATCACTGCTGTCGGAGCTGATCGCCGCGGCCGTGAGCGGCGGCTCGACGCTGACCATCCAGGGCGGCGCGGCCACCACCGAGGACCAGATCAAGTACTCGTGGAACTACGCGCTCCTGGTCGCCGAAGGGCCGTCGGCGCGGTCGCTGGTGCCCGCGCCGATGCTGCGCGGCATGCGCGAAGGCGCGATCGTGCGGTTCGAGGAGATCACGCGCTGTCCCCTCGAGGTGCAGGACTGCCTGCTGTCGCTGCTTTCCGAGCGGGTGCTGGCGATCCCCGAGCTGCCGGGCGAGGCGGGCATGGTGTTCGCCGACGAGGGGTTCAACGTCATCGCCACGGCCAACACCCGCGACCGCGGGGTCAACGAGATGAGCGCGGCCCTCAAGCGGCGGTTCACCTTCGAGACGGTGTTCCCGATCGCCGACTTCGACACCGAGCTGGCCCTGGTCGAGCAGGAGGCGACGGCGCTGCTGGCGCGGTCCGGGGTCGAGGCCCCGCCGCGCCGGGACGTGCTCGAGGTGCTCGTCACCACCTTCCGCGAGCTGCGCGGCGGCCCGGCCGGTGACCGGGTCTCGGCGGTGATGAGCACGGCCGAGGCGGTGTCGGTCGCGCATGCGGTCGGCGTGCGGGGGTGGTACCTGCGCGGTGAGCCCGGCACCCCCGCCGACGTCGTGGCGTGCCTGGCCGGCACGGCGGCCAAGGACAACGCCGACGACCTCGCGCGGCTGCGCCGCTACCTCGAACAGCACGCCGCCCGCCGCGGCGCCGGCACCTGGCAGGAGCTGCACCACGCGCGGCACCTGCTGCCGGGCTGAGGGAGCGCGGGGTCATGGGAGCGGTCTTCCTGGGCGTGCGGCATCACAGCCCGGCGTGCAGCCGGGCCGTGGCGTCGGCGATCGCCGGGCTGCGCCCGGCGTACGTGCTCGTCGAAGGGCCGGCGGACGTCAACGACCGGATCGGCGAACTGCTGCTCGGCCACGAGCTGCCGATCGCGATCCACACGAGCTACCGGGACGAGCGGCGCACGCACTCGTCGTGGTCGCCGTTCTGCGACCACTCCCCCGAGTGGGTCGCGCTCACCGCCGGCCGGGCCGCCGGCGCCGAGCTGCGGTTCATCGACCTGCCCGCCTGGCACCCGGCCTTCGACGGCTGGGACAACCGCTACGCCGACGCGGAACTGCGCTACGCCGAGGTGATCCGCCGGCTGTGCGCGGAATTCGCCGTCGACAACCCCGACGCGCTCTGGGACCACCTCTTCGAGGCCGCGCCGGACGACGACCTCGCCGAGCGGCTCACGGCGTACTTCGACCTCCTGCGAGGCGAGGCCGAAGCGAGCGAAAGCGACCGGGAACGCGAGGAGCACATGGCCGCGTGGGTCCGGGCGGCGGTCGCCGACGCCGGGGCGCGGCCGGTGCTGGTCGTCACCGGCGGGTTCCACACCGCGGCCGTGCGGCGGCTCGCCGGCCGCGGCGGCGCCGACTGGCCCGAAGTGCCGCGGCCGGACGGCGCGGCGAGCTACCTCGTGCCCTACTCGCACAAGCGGCTCGACGCGTTCACCGGCTACCAGTCCGGGATGCCCTCGCCCGGCTACTACCAGCTGCTGTGGGAAAGAGGGCTCGCCGGCGCCGGCCAGGGGCTCCTCGAAGCGGTGGCCGGACGGCTGCGCGCGCGGCGCCACCCGGTGTCCACCGCGGACCTCATCGCGGCCCGCGCCCTGGCCGACGGCCTGGCGAGGCTGCGCGGGCACGACCACCCGGCCCGTGTCGACGTCCTGGACGGGCTGCTCGGCGCCCTGGTCGCCGACGACCTCACCCAGCCGCCGCCGTGGACCGTCCGCGGGCCGCTGCAGCCCGGCGCGCACCCGGTGGTGGTCGAGATGGTCGCCGCGCTCAGCGGGGAGCGCACCGGCCGGCTGCACCCGGACACCCCGGCGCCGCCGCTGCCCGGCCGGGTCGCGATGGACCTGGCCGAGCTCGGCCTGGACGGCGCCGGCCCGGTCCGGCTCGACCTCACCGACCGGGCAGACCGGCGCCGCAGCCGGGTCCTGCACTGCCTGCGGCTGCTGGGGATCCCGGGGTTCGAGCGGCGGTCCGGTCCGGCCGGCGGCGCGGACCCGGTGGTCGTCGAGACCTGGCGGCTGACTCCCGGCGACACCCGCCTGCCCGCGCTGATCGAGGCGGGCGCGTACGGCGCGACCCTGCCCGAGGCGGCGCTGGCGGCCTTGCGCGAACGCCTGCCCGGGGCGGATCTGGCCACCTTGGCCGGGGCGTTGTTCGACGCGGCGTTGTGCGGGGTCCCGGCCCTGCCCGAGTCCCTGGTGGACACGCTGGTCGCGGAAGTGGGCTGGGCGGCCGATCTCGCGCCGCTCGGGGTCGTCGTGAGCACGGTGCTCGCGCTGTGGCGCCACGACGAGCTGTTCGGCCTGGCGGGCACCCCGGCGGCGGCCGCCGTGCTGCGGGCCGGCGTCGCGCGGGCTCTGTGGCTGGCCGAAGCCGTCCGCGGCGGCCCGGCGCCCGCCGACCCGCGCCGGATCGCCGCGCTGGTCGCGGTGCGCGACACGATCCGGCACGCCGGGCCCGTCCTGACGGTGGACCGCGCGACGGCCACGGCGGTCGCCGCGCGCATCGCCGCCGACCCCGGCGTGCCCCCGGATCTGCGCGGCGCCGCGGCCGGGCTCGCCTGGGCACTCGGCGGCGCGCCGGCCCCGGAGCGGACCGGCGAGGCGGTGCGCGAGGTGGCCACGCCCGGCACGCTCGGCGACTGGCTGGCCGGGTTGTTCGCCTTGGCGCGCGAGGAAGTGCTCGACTCCGGCGGGGTGCTGGACGCCCTCGACGAGCTCGTCGGAGCGCTGACCGAGGCCGAGTTCCTGGTCGCGCTGCCCGCGCTGCGCCTGGCGTTCGGCTACTTCCCGCCCGCCGAACGCGAGAAGATCGCCGGGCGGCTGCTGGCTCGCCGCGGTCTCCGCGGGTCGGGGCGCACCCTGCTGCGCCCCGCGCGGATCGACCCAGTGGCCGTCGCCGAGGCGATGGCCCTGGAGGCCCGGGTCGACGCCCGCCTCGCGCGGGAGGGGCTCGCATGACCGATCTCGAGCGCTGGCGGCTGATCCTCGGGCCGCCCGCGGACTCGGTGGCAGGCTGCTGCGACCAGGTCGCCGCCGCGCGGGACGCGGCCTTGGCGTGGCTCTACGACCGTGACGACGAGCTGGCCGAACGGGGCGTGCGGGGCGGCTCCGGAGCGTCGATTCTGTCCACAGTGGACTGGCTGGACGACGTGCACCGGCTGTTCCCGCGCGAAACCGTCGAACGCCTGGAGCGCGACGCGGTCGAGCGCTACGACATCACCGAGATCGTCACCGATCCCGCGGTGCTGGCCCGGATCGAACCGAGCCCGGCGCTGCTGCGCGCGGTGCTGCGCACGAAGCACCTGATGAACCCGGACCTGCTCGCGATGGCGCGGAAACTGGTCGAGGCCGTCGTCCGGGACCTGCTGCGGAAGCTCACCCCGGAGCTCCGCCGGTCGTTCACCGGCACCCGGTCCCGGCGGCCGAGCACCTTCAAGCAGGCCCGCGACTTCGACTTCCACCGCACGATCCGCGCGAACCTCGGGCGCTACCAGCCCGGCGAGCGGCGGATCCTCATCGACAGCCCCAAGTTCGCCTCCCGCACGCGCAAGCACCTCGAGCGGTGGCAGCTGATCATGCTCGTCGACCAGTCCGGCTCGATGGCCGGTTCGGTGATCCACTCGGCGGTGACGGCGGCGTGCCTGTGGGGCCTGCCGGGGCTCAAGACGCACCTGATCACGTTCGACACCGCGGTCGTCGACCTCACCGAGGACGTCACCGACCCGGTCGAGCTGCTGATGAAGGTCCAGCTCGGCGGCGGCACCGACATCGCGAAGGCGGTCGCCTACGGCGCCGGGCTGGTCGAGAACCCGCGGCGGGCGATCGTCGTGGTGGTCAGCGACTTCTTCGAAGGCGGTGACGACCACCGGCTGGTGCACGACGTCCGGAAACTGGCCGAGGCGGGCACGCACGTGCTGGCACTGGCCGCGCTCGACGAGGAGGCGAACCCGGTGTACGACCGCGCGCTGGCGCAGCGGCTGGCCGACGCCGGCGCGCACGTCGGGGCGATGACCCCCGGCATGCTGGCGGAGTTCGTCGCGGAACGGCTGGGCTGATGCGCGCCGACCTCCTCGCCCTCACCCCGGACGCGCTGGCCGCGCTGGCCAACCGCGGCCTCGTCAAGCGCGCGCAGAAGGACCTCGACGCCGGTCACGGCCCCGTCGTCGAAGCCGGTGACGGCGGTGAGGTGCGCGGCCGGTTCGCCGACGGCGTCGAGGTCGTGTTCCCGCCCGGCGGCGCCCTCGACACCGCCGCCTGCACCTGCGGCGCCCCGGGCGTGTGCCGGCACCGGATCGCCGTCGTGCTCGGCTACCAGCGCCGGCCGGACGAGGCGCCGGAGTTCACGGCATGGTCGCCGGGCGACATCGGCGACGACGCCCTGGCGGCCGAGTTCGGGGCGCGGGCGTTGACGGCGGCCCGCCGCGGGTGGCGGGCCGGGCTCGCTGTGCGGCTGCGCCGGCCCACCGCGGCGGACCCGGTGGCGGTGGCCGAGCTGCCGACGGCGACCGTCCGGTTCCTGGTGCCCGGCCGGCTGGGCTACGCGCACACCGACGCGACGGACCGGGCGCACCAGGTGGTGCTCGCGGTCTGGGCGTTCCGCGAGGCCGACACCCGGGGCTCGGCGGAGACCGAAGTCCGGCTCGCCTTCGGCGGTCCGGCGCCGGCTCGAGCGGCGGCCGGGCCCGCACTGGAGGTCGTCACGCGGGTGCTGCGCGACGGCGTCGCGAACGCGAGCCCGGTGCTGCGCGCGTCGCTCGGCCGGATCGCCGGTGAGCTGGCGGAGTCCGGGCTGCGCTGGCCCGCGGCGGCGCTGGCCGAGCTCGGTGACCAGCTGGACGCGTACGCCGCCCGCGCCGCCCGGCACCGGCTGGAGCGGTGCGCGGAGCTGCTGGCCGAAGTGCCCGCGCGGTTCCGCGCGAGCGGGGCGCCGGCGCTGGTCCTGGGCACCGACGAGCAGGCGGAGACGAGGCTGCGCCGCGTCCGGCTGACCGCGCTGGGCGCGCGGGTGCGCGGCCAGCCGGGTGAGCGGCGGGCGGAGGTCTACTTCGCGGGGGACGGCTCGGTGCTGGTGCTGACCGCGCGCTGGGACACCGGCGAGGACCCGGTGACCGGGCACGACCTGGCCGGCCGCCGCGTGGCGGGCACGACGCTGGCGGTGCTGGCCGCGTCGAACGTCGTGTCGGAGACGGCGGTCCGCAGCGCGAGCCGTGCGCTGCGGCTGGGCACGTCCCGCGTCGGCGCGATGTCGGTGACCCCGGTCGGCGCGGCCTGGGACGACCTGCCGTCGGTGGTCCACGACTACGCCGCGGCCGCCGACCGGCTGGCGGACCTGCCGCCGAAGCTGATCCGGCCGCGCGTCGAAGCCGAGGACGTCGCGGTGGTGGCGGTCGCCGAGGTGTGCGAGCTGGGCTACCACCCGGGCGCCCAGCGCCTGGACGCCGTGATCGCGGACGCCACCGGCACCCGGGCCCGGATCACGGCCACGCACAGCGGGCTCTGCCCGGGCCGGCTCGACGCTCTGCACCGCGCACTGACGGCGAACCCGACCCGGCTGAGCGGCGCGCTGCGCCGGGAGGGCGGCGAGCTGGTGATCGACCCCCTGGCCGTGCGCACGGAAACGGGCGTGCTGGTCCCGGACCTGGCCGCCGACGACCGCACCGGCCCGCTGGGACCCCCACCCCCGGCGGAGGAGGACCCGGTGCGCCGGGCGTTGGCCACGGCGGAGTCACTGCTGGCGGAGGCGGCCCACCGAGGTCTGTCCCACGCACCACCGACGTTGCGAGCCCGAGCCGAGCACACAGCGCACGAGCTGGCCGAAGCAGGCTTGCGCACGGCGGCGGCCACGGTGCGAACCTTCGGCGAGGAGTGGACCCCGGAAACCTGGACGGCGGCCCAGATCCGGATCCTGACCACGGCCGGACTCCGGTGAGCGCCGCCCTGACGCTTGCCGCTGATCTGCGACTGCAATCGAAGCCGCGTACCTGCTCAGCAGCTACTGACGTAGGTGCCGGTGATGGACATCCGGCTCCGGCTGGCGACAGGAGTCCCGACCGCTGGCGATGCCCGGCCCCCGCGAGCACGGGCCGGGCATCATCAGCCCGGTCACCTAGTCGCGGTGCCAGTCGCGGAAGGCGGCCAGCAGGTCGGTGCGCACCTCCGGCGACAAAGAGTCCGGTGGCAGCTGCCCCAGCTCGGCGATCGTGGTCCGGAACTGTTCCAGGTAGCGTTCGCAGCCTTCGCACAGAGCCAGGTGCTCGACGAACCGCTCCTCCGTCGCCGGGTCGAGTGCGCTGTCCAGGAACGCCGTGACCAGCTCGACGAACTCGTCGCAGTTCATCCCGCCGCCCCCAGGTACCCCGCCAGCCGTTCACGCACGACCGCGCGGGCGCGGTGCAGCAGGACCCGCTGGTTGGCCGACGAGATCTGCAGGATCTCGCACACCTCCTCGGCCGTGTGGTCGGCGACGTCGCGCAGGCTGATCACCGCCCGCTGGCGCGCGGGCAGCTCGTCGAGGACTCCGGTGAGCACTTCACGGATCTCCAGCGCCAGTGCGGTTTTCTCCGGTGACGGCCAGGACTCGGGAGTCTCCCGCCAATGTCCAGGATAAGCGCGGCCGCGGCCCTGGAACCGGCTGGGGTCGACCGTCGGGCCGTGGTCCTCGTCGCCGGGCAGCAGGCTGGTCCACGGCACGCTGCGCTTCTCGTGCGCGCCCCGTTTCTTGGCCGTGTTGACCAGGATCCGGTACACCCAGGTCTTGAACGACGACCGTCCCTCGAAGGTGGCGACGCCCTTCACCACCGCGAGCCAGGTGTCCTGCACGACCTCCTCGGCGGTGGCGTGTGTCGAGACGAAGGACCGGGCCAGCCGCAGCATCGAGGACGACCAAGCGTCAAGCACTTCCGCGAAAGTCGCGCCGTCGCCGGCGCGCAGGGCCGCGACCAGCTCGTCGTCCGGCGGCAGCTTCGTCACCGCCCGAGCGTAGCCGCAGCGGTGGCGGAAAAGAGATGACGTTCACCTTACGACCGCCTGGTCCCGCGACCGCAGCAACGACAGTGCCCCGGCCGGGAACAGCAGCACCGACAGCAGACCGGCACACACGAGCGCGGCCGCGGTCACCGGCGTCATCAGCCCGGTGAGGACGCCGATCTGGGTGGCGGTGACCAGAAACGGCAACGACGTCGCCTGCAGCAAGCCGGCCGCGATCGCCCGCCGCGTCCCGAACTCACGCGCGAACAGCAGCGCGGGAAGGCCGCGCGCGAGCAGCAGCGCCGCCAGGAACAGCGGGACGCGGGCGAGCGCTCCCGCGTCGGCCAGCAGGCCGGTGAGGTCGAGGCGCAGGCCGCTGGTGACGAAGAAGACCGGGACCAGGAACCCGTACCCGATCGCGTCGAGCTTGACGCGGAACCGCGGGTGGGACGCCGAGTCGCGGTCGAGGATGCCGACGACCGCGCCCGCGAGGAACGCGCCGAGGATGCTCTCCAGCCCGAACGCCTCGGCCAGCGCGGCGAACGCGACCAGCAGCACCACCGCCGCGCGGACCCGGATCTCGGCCGTGGTGTCCTGCAGCCGGACCAGCGTCGCACCGAGCCGTCGTGACCGGCCGGCGAGCGCGACCGCGACGGCGGTCACCACGACCAGCCCGGCGAACGCCCCGAGCAGCACCAGCCGCGCGCCGGTGCTGCCGCCGGAAGCGGAGAACAGCAGCGAAACCAGCAGCACGGCGGCGAAGTCGGCCACCGAGCAGGCGGCGATGACCGCCTGCCCGAGCCCGCCCTCGGCCTGTCCGGCGTCCTTGAGCACCGGTACGACCAGTCCGAGCGAGGTCGCCGACAACGCCACCGCCACCAGCAGCGGGCTGTGCACCCACCCGGCGGCGGCGAACCCGGCCCCCGCGGCGAGCCCGAGCGCCAGGGTCAGAACGTAACCCAGCAGCGCCACCCGCAGAGCCCGGCCGCGCAGCCGGTGGACGTCGACCTCCAGTCCCGCCAGGAAGAGCAGGAACGCCAGTCCGAGCAGGGCGACGATCTGCACCGGCAGGTCGGCGTGGATCCAGCCGAGCCCGGACGGCCCGAGCGCGATCCCCGCCACGATCTCCAGCACCACGGCCGGCACGCGCAGCCGGGGCGCGAACCCGAGCAACAGCGGTGCGGTGAGGGCGATCGCCGCCACCGCGAACAGGTTGACGAAGCCGACGCCGGGCACGACGGGCTCAGCGGTATTCGGGGTTGGTGAAGTCGAACCGGCAGCCGGCGTCCCACTCGCTGCGCTGGTTGCCGTGCGCCGGGATGCCGCCCGCGTCCTTCAGCATCCGGGCCAGGTGCAGCAGGTTCCACGTCATGAAGGTGGTGTTGCGGTTGGTGAAGTCGTTCTCCGGCCCGCCGGATCCCGGGTCCAGATAGGACGGTCCAGGGCCGGCCTCGCCGATCCAGCCCGAGTCCGCTTGGGGCGGGATGGTGTAACCGAGGTGCTGGAGGCTGTAGAGGACGTTCATCGCGCAGTGCTTGACGCCGTCTTCGTTGCCGGTGATCAAGCAGCCGCCGACCCGGCCGTAGTAGGCGTACTGCCCGGCTTCGTTGAGCAGGTGCGAGCAGGCGTAGAGGCGCTCGATGACCAGCTTGGTGACGGAACTGTTGTCCCCCAGCCAGATCGGCCCGGCGACCACGAGGATGTCCGCGGCCAGCACCTTCTCGTAGATCGACGGCCACTCGTCGCTCGCCCAGCCGTGCTCGGTCATGTCCGGCCAGACGCCGGTGGCGAGGTCGTGGTCGATCGCCCGCAGCACCTCGACCTCGACGCCGTTCTTCTCCATGATCCGGCGGCTGACGTCGATCAGGCCTTCGGTGTTGCTGCGCTCGGGCGAGCGCTTAAGCGTGCAGTTCACGAACAGGGCACGCAGATCGTCGTAGCTCGGCATGGTCTTCGGTCCTTTCAGAGGAGTTCGGCGTCCTGTTCGACGCAGAGCAGGGTGGGACCTTCGGCGGCGAAGAGCGCGGTCATGGCTACGTCGAGCTGCTCGCGCGCGGTGACCTGGATACCCGTCGCGCCGCAGAGTCGGGCGTAGGCGGCCCAGTCCGGGTTGACCAGGGACGTCTGCCACACCGGGTAGTCCCCGGCGAGCTGTTCCTTGCTGATCTTGCCGAGCGCGTTGTTGTTGAGCAGCACGTGCTTCACCGGGATGCCGTACTTGACCGCGGTGGTCAGCTCGGTGGCGTACTGCCCGAACCCGCCGTCGCCGGTGACGGCCACGATCGGCCGGCCGGGTGCCGCGGCCCAGGCGCCGAGGGCCGCCGGGTAGCCGAAGCCGATCGATCCGAGGTAGCCCGACATCAGCACCGGCTGACCCTTCGACTCCAGGTACCGGCCCAGCGAGTACGCGTGGTTGCCGACGTCGACCGTCACCACGGCGTCCGCCGGCAGGTGCCGCGACAACGCGTCGAACACCGCCGCGGCCGACACGCCGCGGCCGCGGTCGTCGGCGACCCGGCGGGCCTTCTCGGCGCGCCAGATCGCCCAGCGGGCGGCGATGTCGGGACGCTGGTCCTCGGCCTTCGGCTCCCCCAGCTCCGCGGCGACCGCGTCGAGGGCGAGCCGGGCGTCGCCGAGCAGCGAGGTGGTGACCGCGTCGAACCGGCCGATCGCGCCCGGGTCGTCGTCGATCTGCAGGATCGGCTTGTAGGCCGCGATCCCGGTGTGATCGCTGAACGACGCGCCGACGGCGACCAGCAGGTCGGCCTCGTTCATCAGCCAGCTGGCCACCGGCGTCCCGCTGCGGCCGAGCACCCCCGCGCCGAGTGGGTGGGTGTCGGGCACCAGGCCCTTGGCCTTGAACGTGGTGAGCACCGGCGCGCCGAGCCGTTCGGCCAGCGCGACGACCTCGGCGGCGGCATCCCGGGCGCCGTGGCCCACCACGAGCACCGGCCGCCTTGAGTCGCGCACGAGCGCGGCCGCCGCGGTGACGGCGGTGGCGTCCGGCCGCCCGGCCCGTCCCGCGCGCCGTCCGTCCGGAAGGGACGGTTCGGCGTCGCTCGGCTGCACCTGGACCTCGTCGGGCAGCACCAGGTGCGCGACACCCCGCCGGTCGAGGGCGTGCTTGACCGCCAGCGCGGCCAGCTCGCCGTGGTCGCTTCCGCTGTGGACGGTCGTGGTCGACACGGCGACGTCACGGAAGACCGCCGAGAGGTCGACGTCCTGGAAGGCGCCCCGGCCCAGCACCTTCGACGGCACCTGACCGGAGATCGCGAGCACCGGCGCGCCGTCGAGCTTGGCGTCGTAGAGGCCGGTGAGCAGGTTCGTCGAGCCCGGCCCGGCGATCGCGAAGCACGCCGCGGGCCGTCCGGTGAGCTTGCCGTACGCGCTCGCCGCGAACGCCGCCGCGCCCTCGTGGCGGATGCCGAAGTAGGTCAGCTCACCGCGGGCCTCGGCGCGTCGCAGCGCCTCGGCGAACCCGAGGTTCGAATGCCCCACCATCCCGAACACGTGCCGCACACCCCAGGCCACGAGCGTCTCGACCAGGACGTCGGCGACCGTGCGCACCGCGGGCGCCGGCTCGGGCAGGCGGACGAACACGCCGTCCGCGCGCTCCTCGACCGGATAGGTGGTGACGGCGTCCCCGAACCCCTCCGGCGGGCGCCCGGTGACCGGGTCGTAGTCGTAGCCGTGCCATGGGCAGCGCAGCCAGCCCTTCTCGATCGAGCCCTCGCCGAGCGGCCCGCCCTGGTGCGGGCAGTGGTTCTCCAGCGCGCCCAGCCGGGCGCCGCACCGCGACAGCGCCACGCTGCGCCCGTCGACGGTGACGCTGCGGACCCGCCCGTCCGCGGGCACGTCGGCCGGATCGACCCGGTGCCAGCCGTTTTCCGCCATGTAACGCCTCCAGGGTTCGGGACACGGTGGTGACGGCAGACTCAGTGCCCGGAACCCTCCCGGGCGTTACACGGGGAGTCCGGGATGACCGAAGTGGACCTGACGGCGACCAGGCCTCGGCGGTCCTCGGCGTGGCGGCGGACGAGCTGTGCGACCGCCGGCTGTCGGCGGTTTCGCGGCGGTGGCGCTGCTGCGGCCGGCCGGCTCCTGGCCCGCCGGCCACGACAATCGGACGAACCGGGTCCGGCCACCGCGCTGACCCCGGCTCAGTCCTCCAGCCCGGCGTGTTCCAGGTCGAGCAGCCGCTGGATGCGCCGCCGGGTGCCGTCGGTGATCTCGCCCGCCTCGAACAGCCGCGTCAGCTCCGCCGCCTCCACGTCGATCAACTCCCGCCGCAGGGCCCGGTAGTCGATCCCGCGGACCGGGTCGGTGCCGCTCTCCTCGATGTCGGCGCGGACGCGGTCGAGCCGGGCCTGCCAGCCCGCGCGCAGCTGGTCGACCACGAACGCCGGCGCCGACTCCGTCTCGGCCAGGTGGTCCAAGTGGTCCAGCCCGGCTTCGGCGAGCCGCCGGCGCGCGGTGGCGTACTCCGTGCGCAGGTCGGCCGGGTCGAGCGCGATCCCCGCCCGCCGCACCAACGGCGCCAGCGTGAACCCCTGGACCACCAGCGTCAGCACGATCACCGCCGTCGTCAGCACCAGCACCAAGTCCCGCGCCGGCAGCGCCGAACCGTCCAAAGCAGACACCGGTAGCGACAGCGCCGCCGCCAGCGGCACCACCCCGCGCGCACCGGCCCACGACACCACCGCGGGCACCTGCCAGGAGATCCGGCCGTCCGCGCGCCGCTGGCGCAGCGCGGACAGGACGAACACCAGCAGCAACCGGGCCAGCACCAGCGTCGCCGCGATCGCCAGGGCCTGCAGCAGCCACCACGCGCCGCCGCCCGCCACCCGCCGGACCAACGCGGGCAGCTGCAGCCCGATCAGGCCGAACACGACGCTCTCCAGCAGGAACACCACGGTCTGGTACACCGCGCCGACCTGCAGCCGGATCCGCGCCGTCGTCAGCCGTTCGGCCTGGGTCCCGAGGATCACGCTCGCCACCACCACCGCGGTCACGCCCGACCCGCCGACCGACTCCGCCGCGACGTACGCCGCATACGGCGTCACCAGCGAGATCACCGTCTCCAGGACCGGATCTTCGGTGCGCCGGCGGATGAGGAACGCCCCGAGCGCCGCCAGCACCCCGACCGCCACGCCGCCGCCGGCGAGCAGCCCGAACTCCCCCAGCGTCCGGCTCCAGGACGCGGCCCCGCCGGCGACCGCGAGGAACAACGCCACCCGGAACAGCAGCAGGCTGGTCGCGTCGTTGAACAGGCTTTCCGCCTGGATCAGCGCCTGCACCCGCGGCGGCAGCGCCAGCCGCCGCGCCAGCGCCGTCACCGCGACCGGGTCGGTGCTCGCCAGCACCGCGCCGAGCACGAACGCCATCCCGACCGGCAACGGCGTCACGGCCACCGCGATCCCGATCACCGCGGCCGCCGACAGCAGCACCAGCCCGACCGACAGCACCGCCACCGGGCGGCCGACCGCGCGCAGGTCCCGCCACGGCAGCTCCTCCCCCGCGGCGAACAGCAACGGCGGAAGCACGACCAGGCTGATCACGTCCGGGGTCACCTGCACCGCCGGCACGCCGGGCAGCAACCCGACGACCACGCCGGCGACCACCAGCAGCGACGGCGCCGGAATGCGCAGCCGCCGCGCGAAGGTGGCCACGACGGTCGCCACGACCACCAGGAACAGTACGGTCTCGACTCCGCGCACAGCTGGTCCTCCCGATCCGGATCCCGGATGCCGACCAGACTTCCCGGCGCGCCGCGGTCAGCCTACGCGACGCGCCCGCCCGTGCGGGTCGTTCCGTCGGCGCCGGCGTCCGTACCAGGTAACGCGGGTGCGGTGCGCGGGAGGGCGTACGCTGACCGCAGGAGTGCCGGGAAGCCTGGTCGGCGTCACGACAGTGCGCGCGAAACGAGGCTTCCCATGGTGATCGAGGCCGTCGGCCTGACCAAGACCTACCGCGACGTCCAAGCGGTGGACGAACTCGGCCTGCACGTCGAACCCGGCGAAATCTACGCCCTGCTCGGCCTCAACGGCGCCGGCAAGACCACCACCATCCGGATGCTGCTCGGCATGGTCCGGCCCACCCGCGGCCGGGTTTCCCTGCTGGGCCACCGGATCCACCCCGGCGAACACGCCGTCTGGTCCCGCGTCGGGTACCTCGTCGAGACCCCCGCCGCCTACCCCGACCTCACCGTCGCCGAAAACCTCGAGGTGATGGCCCGGCTCCGAGGGCTGCGCGACGCGAAAGCCGTTCCCGGCGTGATCGCCCGGCTCGGCCTGGAGCGCCACACCGGGCACCGCGCCCGCACGTTGTCGCTCGGCAACAAGCAGCGGCTCGGCCTGGCCAAAGCCCTCCTCCACCGGCCCGCCCTGCTGATCCTCGACGAACCCGCCAACGGCCTCGACCCCGCCGGCGTCGCCGAGATCCGGCAGCTGCTCCACGACCTCGCCCACGCCGACGGGGTGACCGTGCTGCTGTCCAGCCACCTGCTCACCGAGGTCGCCCGCCTGGCCACCCGCATCGGAGTCCTCCACCACGGACGGCTCGTCCGGGAGGGTTCCGCCGCCGACCTCGCCGGCGAGGTCCGCCCCCGCCTGGCCGTCACCGTGCACGACCCGGCCGCGGCCATCACCGCGCTGCGCGCCGCCGGCCACCCCGCCGACCCCGGAGAGGGGAGGGAACTCCTGCTCACGAGCGACCGCGCGGTGCGGAGTCCCGACGAGATCGCCACGCTGCTCGTCGCCGCCGGGTGTCCGCCCACCCGGCTCGTCGTCGAGCAGGACGACCTCGAAACCCGCTTCCTGCGCCTGGTGGGTGCGCGGTGAGGGCCGCCGCCTGGGCCGAACTGCTGAAGCTCCGCCGCTCCCGCCTGCCGTGGATGACCGTGCCGGCCTTCACCGTGGCCGCCGCGTTCGGCGGGCTGGTCATGTTCATCCTGCAGGACCTGCGCCGGGCGCGCGCCCTCGGTCTGCTCGGCACGAAGGCCGCGCTCACCGGCGGCACCGCCGACTGGCCCGCCTACTTCGCGCTGCTCGCCCAGATCGTCGCCGTCGGCGGCGCGATGCTCTTCGGCCTGACCGTGGTGTGGGTGTTCGGCCGCGAGTTCGCCCAGGACACCGCGAAAGACCTGCTGGCCCTTCCGATCGCGCGGACCACGGTCGTCGGCGCCAAGTTCGCCGTCACCGCGATCTGGTGCCTGCTGCTGACGCTCTACACCGCCGGGCTCGGCCTGGTGATCGGAACCGCGCTCGGCCTACCCGGCTGGTCGGTCCCCACCGTCCGCACCGGCTTGGTGACCCTGGTGCTCACCGCGGTCATGACGATCGCGCTCGTCACGCCGTTCGCGTGGGCGGCCAGCGCGGGACGGGGCTACCTGGCCGGGATCGCCGCCCTGTTCACCGCCACGTTCCTCGCCCAGGTCGTCGCCTTGCTCGGCTACGGCCCGGAATTCCCCTGGTCGGTCCCGGCGCTCTTCGCCGGCACCGCCGGCGACCCGCCCGGCCCGCTCGGCTACGCCCTCGTCGTCCTCGCCGGCGTCATCGGCATGACCGGAACGGCCTCGTGGTGGAAGCGCGCCGACCAGGATCGCTGACGACGATGGTGCCGAGGCCCAGGAGCGGCCGCGCTTCCCGGACGTGATCACGGCAGGCCCGCGGCCAGCGCCATGATCCGGCGGACGCGCTCGCGCAGCAGCGCGTGCGTGCGGTCGTGGTGGTTGCGGGGGTGCCAGGCCATGCCGAGCACCACTTCCGGGACCGGCACCGGAATCGGGATCGTCCGCAGTCCCAGCGTTTCCAGCATCGGCCGGCCCAGTCTGGCCGGGGTCACGCAGACGACGTCGGTTCCGCGGGCCACGTGCAGCGCGCCCGCGAAGCTCGGCAGTACGGCGACCACCCGGCGGGTCAGCCCCAGCTCGGCCAGCCGCTCGTCGATCGGGCCGTGCGCGCGGCCGCGGCGTGAGACGACGATGTGGTCGGCCGCGGCGAACCGCTTCGGGGTGACCGTCTTGACCTTCGCCAGCGGGTGTTCCGGGCGGATCGCGCCGACGAGTGTTTCGGTCACGAGTGTCTCCGAGTGGATTTCGGGATCGCCCGGGCGCGGTGTCCCGATTTCGAGGTCCACGAGCCCTTCGCGCAGCGCCGGGGTGTCCTGGAGGCTTTCCGGCCGCAACCGCAACGAGATCCCCGGTGCCTGGCTCCGCAGGTCGTCGATGAGGGCCGGGATGAAGGTCGTGGACAGCATGTCGGTCACCTGCAGGTCGAACACACGCACCGCGGTACGCGGGTCGGTGGCGGCCGACGGGCCGAACAGCGCGCGGGCCCGGGCGGCGATCGCGTGCACCTCCCCGCGCAGTTCCAGCGCCCGCGGGGTCGGCACGAGATCGCGGCCGGCCCGGACGAGCAGCGGATCGTCGAACGCGCGCCGCAGCCGGGCGAGCGTGCGGCTCATCGCCGGTGCCGACGTGTGCAGGCGCGCCGCCGCCTTCGTCACGCTGCTTTCGGTGAGCAGGGCGTCCAGCGCCTCGATGAGGTTCAGGTCGTGGTCCACCGGCCGATTATCACAGGTGGAATGAGTCCGTACCAACGTTGCACTGGAGTTAACCGGCGGCCGTCCTTAACGTCGAGTTCAGACGACGAAGGAGGACAGCGATGCGAGCAGTGGTGATCGGCGGCGGGATCGTGGGCCTGGCGAGCGGTCTCGCCTTGCGCCGCAAGGGAATCGACGTGGTGGTCTACGAGCACGCGCCGGAAATCCGCGCGGCCGGGGCCGGACTGGGGCTGTGGGCCAACGCGCTGGCCGTGATCGACGACCTCGGCATCGGCGATCAGGTGCGCGCCATCGGCCAACCCGGGGAGATGTACTTCCACGACACGGCCGGGCGGCTGCTCGAGACGCCGGAGTTCGGGGTCGAGGACCACCGGTTCCTGCTGGTGCACCGGGCGAAGCTCACCGACCTGCTCGCCGACGCCGTCGGCCGGGACGACATCCACCTCGCCACCGGGTTCGCCGCGTACGACGAGCACGCGGACCACGTCACCGTCCGGTTGACCGATGGCAGCGAGGAAACCGCCGACGTGCTCGTCGGGGCGGATGGCGCGTTCTCGGCGGTGCGCGCGCAGCTGGTGCCGGGGACGCCGGCGCGGGAGCACCCCGGGCACCACGCGTGGCGCGCGGTGCTCCCGGATCCGGGGCTCGCCGTGACCGGGAACCGGCTGGTCCTGGGCCGCGAACGCTGCCGCGGCGGGTACGTCCGCACCTACGACGGCGGCGTCTACTGGCTGGTGAACCAGTTCGACACGCCGGAGCTGACCGGCACCCTCAAGGAGCAGGCCCTGGCCCGGGCCGCGCACCTGGACGACGGCGACGTGCTCACCGAGCTCATCCGCGCCACGCCCGAGGACCTGATCCTGCACAACCAGATCATGCTCGTACCACCGTTGCCGCACTGGGCTTCCGGGCGCGTCGTGCTCGCCGGGGACGCGGCCCACGCGATGTCACCGCACATCACGGCCGGCGCGACGCTGGGCATCGAGGACGCCGCACTGCTCGGCCGCCTCCTTTCCCCCACCGGCGACGTGCCCGCGGCGCTGGCCGCCTACGAAGCGGACCGCATCCCGCGCTACGCCCGTGCCGCGGAACTCTCGGCGGCCGTCGAGCATTCCCCCTCGCCGCAGGAGTTCGCGCGGCACTACGCCGCGTTCAGCCACTGGATGCTCACCTCGTCCGCCGGGAACCCGGTGACGGCATGACGTTCACGGTGGAGGTGGACGTGCCGGTGCCGATGCGCGACGGCGTCGTGCTCGCCACCAACGTGTGGCTCCCGGACGGGCCCGGACCGTTCCCGGCGTTGCTGGTCCGCACGCCCTACGGCAAGGACGACGCCGGGCTGTACGGCAATCCGAAGCTCCCCGACGTGTTCGCCCTCGTCGGCGCCGGGTACGCCGTGGTGGCGCAGGACGTCCGGGGCACGTCCCGGTCCCCCGGGACGTTCGTGCCGCACACCTGCGAAGGCCCGGACAGCGTCGACACCCTCGCCTGGCTGACCGCCCAGCCGTGGTGCGACGGCGCGATCGGCATGTGGGGCGGGTCGTACATGGGGTTCAGCCAGTGGCAGGCCGCGGCGCACGACGTTCCGGCGCTGCGGGCGATCGCGCCGGTGATGAGCTCGGCCGACCCGTACGCGGCGCCGTGGCGCTCCCCCGGCGGCGCGCTGTCCCAGGACGCAGTCCTGACCTGGAGCACCCTCTCGGCGTTGCGCAACAACCTGCGGCACGGACTCGGCGACGCCGGAGCGCTGCTGTCCGGCTTGGCCGACCCGCGGTCGCTGCACGAGCCGTTGCCGATCGCCGATCGCGCCGCGGTGACCCGCTCCCTGCCCTGGCTCGCCGACGTGCTCGCCCACCCCGAGCGCGACGCGTTCTGGCGGGAGATCGCCGCGATCGACCACTGTGGACGGATCACCGTGCCGGCGCTCCACATCGGAGGGTGGTACGACGTGTTCGTCCGCGAAACCGTGCGGTCGTACACCACGATGCGCCGCGGCGGCGGCAGTGCCGCCGCCCGCGACGGTCAGCGGCTGGTCATCGGCCCCTGGTCCCACGCCGACGGGACCGACCTCGGCACGTACCCCGACCGGTCGTTCGGGCTCGCCGGCAGCATCAAGACCGCTGGCATCACCGAAGCACACCTGCGGTTCTTCGACCGCTGGGTCCGCGGCCGGAGCGAGCCTCCCGACACCCACCGGGTCCGGATCTTCGTGATGGGGGCCGACGAGTGGCGCGACGAGCCGGACTGGCCGCTGCCGGACACCCGGTACACCGGCTTCTTCCTCGACGGCGGCGGGCGGGCCAACACCGCCTGCGGCGACGGCGTCCTGTCCTCGGACGTCCCGGCCGAGGACGCGACGGACACGTTTCGCTACGACCCGCGTGATCCGGTGCCCAGCCTGGGCGGCACCGTGCTCGCCGCCGCGCCGGGTACCTACCCCGGACCGGCCGACCAGGCCGCGGTCGAAGCGCGCGAGGACGTCCTGTGCTTCACGAGTCCCGTCCTCGAGCGTCCCGTCGAGGTCACCGGGCACGTCTCGCTGGTGCTGCACATCCGATCGTCCACACCGGACACCGACTTCACCGGCAAGCTCGTCGACGTGCACCCCGACGGCCGGGCGATCCTGCTGTGCGAAGGCATCCAACGCGTCCGCTACCGCGATTCCCTCACCGAACCCGTGCTCCTCGCGCCGGGCACGGACGCCGAGCTCACCCTCGACCTGGGCGTCACCGCGAACGTCTTCCGGCCCGGGCACCGCATCCGGCTGGAAGTCTCCAGCAGCAACTTCCCCCGCTACGACCGCAACACCAACACCGGCGCGACGATCGCCACCGACGGCGCGGACGACGCGGTGGTCGCCGTCAACCACGTCCACCACGGACCCGCACACCCCAGCCGGCTGATCCTGCCGCTGATCGAGCGGCCCACCCCCGAGGAGGCTCAACTATGAGCGCACTACAGGATCTTCTCGACCGCGCGGCCATCGCCGACGTCGTCGCCGGTCTCGCCCACGCCCAGGACGACCGGGACTGGACGGCCCTGCGGCGGCTGTTCGCCGACGAGGTGGTGGTGGATCTGTCGACCCACCACCACGGCAGGCCGCCGACGACGATGGCCGCCGCGGAGCTGGTCGAGCTGGCCCGCGCGACCCTGGAGGGTTTCGACAGCACCCACCATGTCGCCACGGACCTCGTCGTACGGCGGTCCGGCGACGACGCCACGTGCCGCGCGCAAGTGATCGCCTACCACCACGTCCCCGCCGACCCCGGCGTCGTCGACCACTGCACGATGCGCGGCCGCTGGGAGCTGCGGCTGCGCGAGCGCGACGGGCAGTGGCTCATCCACCACTGGACCGTCCTGCGCACCGCGCCGTGGGACGGCTCCCCGGACGTCTACGCACTCGCCGCCGCACGCCGCGCTTGATCGCCACCCGAGGAGTACCGCCGATGTTCTACGAGATCCGCACCGAGCACGCCCGCCCCGGCCGGGGCGCGGAACTGGCCCGCTACCTGGACGAGACCGTCATCCCGCTGCACCAGGAACACGAGATGCGCGTGGTGGGCTCGTTCACGGTGGCCGGCGACGAGGAAGCCGTGGTCTGGATCAGGCGCTTCGAAGACGACGCCGACCGCGAACGCATCCTGAACGCCGTCCACCGCGATCCCCGGTGCGCGGCCCTGGCCGGGACCGTCGCCGCGCTGACGGGGGAACCCGCGTCGACGGTGCGCCTGGCCCCGACGGCCGGGTCCCTGCTCCGCTGACCGTCGGCAACGGCGAGTCCGGCTCCGCCTCAGCCGGGGCGTTTCCCGTAGTACGGCCGGACCACCTTCCCCAGCTTCCGCTGGACGCCCCGCAGCACACCGATCGTCGCCCCGTCGTCGAACCCGGTCGTCGTCGGCCACTCGAAGCCGGTGCCCGCCAGATCGCTGACGAAGACGATCTCCGTCGCGAGCAGCACCCGCGCCCAGTCCGCCGGGGCCAGCGGGGTCCCCGCCCGCAACGCGTCGCGCAGCCGCCGGCATTGGGCGACCAGGTCGGCGAAGCCCGCGAACCCCATGCCGACCGCCAGCTCGTCACTGCACCGGGCCGGGCCGCCCCACTCCAGCAGCGCCCGCTCCAGCAGCGCGATCTCATCCGGGGCGAGCACGTCGCCCGCCGTCACCGGTGTCACGTCGATCCCTCCCCTGGGTCGTCCTTCGGACAAGCCGACGACCGGCTGGCATCCTTGTCAGGATGACCGACTTCGCGTTCCGTGCCGCTGCCGGCAGTGTCGTCGGCCGACGGTACTCGGACAATTTCGACGTCGTCCACCTGACACAGGAACCCTTGCTCGCGGTCGTGGCCGACGGCATGGGCGACGGGGAAGGCAGCCGCACTGCCGGCCGCACCACTGTCGAGGTCTTCATCGACCGAATCCGCACAGCCGGCAGCACGCTCGACGCCGCGACACTCCGGGCCGCTGTCGCCGAAGCCCAAGTGCAGGTCGGCGCCGCCGGCCGACGGATCGGCGAGCTGACCGGCTGCACCCTGACCGCGCTGGCAGCGTCCCCGGCCGGACTGTGGCTGGTGCAGATCGGCGACTCCCGCGGCTACCGCCTCCGAGACGGATTGCTCGAGCAACTGACCGTCGACCACACCATGGCCTGGCTCGGCGCCATCAACGGCTGGTACCCGTTCGACTCACCCGAAGCCCACTCCGCCCGCTACCAGCTGACCCGGTATATCGGGCACAGCGCGCACCCCGAACCGGACGTGCTCAACATCGCCCCGCGCCCCGGTGACGTCCTCCTGCTGTGCACCGACGGCCTCACCGACCAGGTCCCCTACTCCCGGATCAGCGAAGTCCTCCAGTGGACGGCCACCCCGGACCGGCAGGTACGCCAGCTGCTCGCCGACACCGAAAAGGCAGGTGGCGACGACAACGCCACCGCCGTGATCGTCCACGTGACCCCAGAGTGAGCGCACAACCGAAGACGACGCCGTAGCTGTGGATCGGCTTAAGGACCGCTCCGACCGGTCGCGTCGGTGCGCTCCCGCGTCCACCATCAAGTGCATGGTGGTGCTTTCCGAACGAGCGGCCGTCCGGCGGCTGCACGACCGCCTCGGCTTCGGGCCGCGGCCCGGCGACCTCGACCGCGGGTTCGCCGAAACCCGTGACCGGCTGCTGGGCACCGGGCCGGATGCCGGCGCGGCCGCGACGCCGATGCCCGATCCCGGTCCGCCGCCGGACAAACCCGGCAAGAACGCCGACCAAGCGGCGAAGCAGCAGGCCCGCAAGCAGACCCAGGCCCAGGCCACGCAGGCCGTGAGCTGGTGGCTGGACCGGATGGCGGCCACCGACCTCGCCTCCGTGGAACGGCTGACCTGGTTCTGGCACGGCCACTTCGCCACCAGCGAGCAGAAGGTGCGCAGCCCGCGGCTGATGCTCGCCCAGAACCGGACCCAGCGCGAACACGCCCTCGGCAGCTTCACCGACCTCGCTCGCGCGATGGTCGTCGACCCCGCGATGCTGCTGTGGCTCGACGGCAACAGCAACAAAGCGGGCAAACCCAACGAGAACCTCTCCCGCGAGTTCATGGAGCTGTTCACCCTCGGCGTCGGGCACTACACCGAAGACGACGTCCGCGAGGCCGCCCGCGCGCTCACCGGCTGGACCGCCAAGCGCGACGCCACCGGCGCGCAGCTGGTCGCCAAGCGGCACGACGACGGCGTCAAGCACGTCCTCGGCACCGACGGCGACTACGACGCGGAGTCCTTTGTGGATCTGGTGCTGAGCCGTCCGGAGTCGGCGCCGTTCGTCGCCGGCCGGGTCTGGTTCCGGCTGGTGTCCGCGACCCCACCGCCGGCCGACGTGCTCAACCGCCTGGTCGCCGCGTACGGGAGCCGCCGCGACATCCGCGCGCTGCTGCGCGCGATCACCGACGAAGCCGCTTTCCACGACAGCGCGACGTCGCTGGTCAAGCAGCCCGTCGAATGGCTGGCCGGGCTGCTGCGCGCTCTGGGGGTACGGCCGGCGAAGCTCGAGGACAAGACCCGTACCCAGCTGCTGGCGGCGTTGCGCGGAATGGGCCAGGTGCCGTTCCAGCCACCCAGTGTCGGCGGCTGGGCGGCCGGCGGAGCCTGGCTGACGACGTCGGCGGGCGTCGCTCGCCTGCACGCGGCCCAGCTGGTCGCCGAGCACGCCGATCTCGGCGCGGTGGCGAAGGCGCGGGACAAGGTCGCGGCGATCGGCGACCTGCTCGGCGTCGACGCGTGGTCGGACCGGACCCGCACCGCGCTGGCCGGCGTCGGCGGCAACGTCCGTCAACTGTCCACAGTGGCCGCTTGTGCCCCCGAATACGTAGTGAGCGGGTGACGATCGTGCAGAAGGTGAACCGCCGCCGGTTCCTCACCGCGACCGGCGTGACGGCCGCCGCGGCCCTGGCCGCCGGCGCCACGCAGGTCGACTGGGGTCACCTGCTGTCGGCCGCGCAGGAGAACCCGCTGGACCCGGACGCGGGCGTGCTCGTGGTCGTCACCCTCTACGGCGGCAACGACGGCCTCAACACCGTCGTCCCGGCGGGCGACCCGGCGTACCGGAACGCGCGCTCGGAACTGGCGTACCAGCCGGAAGAGGTGCTCGACCTCGGCGAGGGTCTCGGGCTGAACCCGGGGATGAAGGGGTTCAAGGGCCTCTGGGACAGCCGGCAGCTCGCCGTGCTGCGCGGCGTCGGCTACCCGAAGCCCGACCACAGCCACTTCCGGTCGATGGCGATCTGGCAGACGGCGTCGCCGGAGACGTCCGTGCCGACCGGCTGGCTCGGCCGCTGGCTGGACGCCACCGGCGACGACCCGCTGCGCGCGGTGTCGGTCGACCCGGTGCTGCCGCCGCTGCTCGCCGGGGAGCGGACCGCGGCGGCGTCGCTGCCGGTGGGCGGGCTGAAGCTCCCGGAAGGCGCACTGGGCAAGGCGTTCGCCGGCCTCGGGGCCACCCAGCCGGGCGAGGGGTTCTGGCAGGCACGCGCGGCACGGTCGGTCACCGACCTGCACCGGGCCGTGCAGACCCTGGGCAAGCCCGGCGACGCCGGGAAGAAGGCGAAGGGCGAGCTGGCGGCCCAGCTGGACGTCGTCGCCGGGCTGATCGAGGCGGGCGTGCCGACGCGGGCGTATTCGGTGTCGCTGGGCGGTTTCGACACACACGCCGACGAGCGCGGCACCCAGCAGCGGCTGCTGACCGAGCTGGACGGCGCGCTGACGCCGTTCGTCCAGCGGCTGGCGAAGTCCGACCGCGGCAAGCAGGCCACGGTGCTGGTGTATTCGGAGTTCGGCAGGCGGGTCGCGGCGAACGCGAGCCAGGGCACCGACCACGGCACAGCGGGCCCGGTGTTCGTCCTCGGCCCCCGCGTGAAGGGCGGCTTCCACGGCGCCGAGCCGAGCTTGACCGACCTGGACGACGGCGACCTGAAGCTGTCGACGGACTTCCGCGACGTGTACGCGACCTTGGTGGAGGACGTCCTCGGCACCGACGCGGGCAAGGTGCTCCCCGGCCACAGTGGACGGATCGCCGGCCTGTTCGCCTAGGCGCTGTCGGGCGCTGCTGTCTCCTTCGCTGCCCGCTCCCGAATTCGCTGCTTCCGAGAGGTGGCGCGCTCATGGAGCAATTGGTTCGCCGACCGAAGGTACCGGTAATAGCCGATCGGCCGGTACCGTTTGAGATCTACCACCTTATTCGCGACCATAGCCCCGACGATCAGGTCCATTTTGCACTCCCGGAACTCGACTTCGACCGGTTCCAGAGGAACCCGTTCCGGATCCTGATGTCCGTTCTTCTCGAGGTTCGCCCGAAACCCGTCGAGGAACGCGAGGTGATCATCCATGCCGTCGAGCGCGGCGACGATCAACTCGGCCACTTCCTTCAGCAAGGCGGCTTGGCGTTTCCCGAGCGCAGGAGAAACCTGGTGGACGGTCAGCAGAACGTCGCCGCAGCGCTGTCTCATTCGCAGCAACGCGGCACGCCCGGCCGACCACCCGGAGCCGATCTCGATGCGCCGCGACTCGGGAAGAACAACAGCGAGCGTGGCCGAGAGCTTGATCCTCTCCTTCGCCGCGGTGATGATGCGGTCTTTCCGCCTCTCGAGGTACGGCTTCGCGGTGTATTCGATTGCCAGGGTCACCACGGCCGCCGTGCCGCCGCTGACGAGCGTCGTCTCCACCAGATTCACCGAAATATCGTAGACCTCCGCCGACACGGCTGAACCGCTTGCGGAAACATTCCTAAGCCGGCCGCAGGCCGGTCAACCGGAACCGCGCTCCCCCGCCCGGCGCGGCCTCGCACCACAGGTCGCCGCCGTGGGCGCGGGCGAAGCCGCGGGCGATCGGCAACCCCAGGCCCGAGCCGCCCTGCTCGCGCGCCGCGTCCAGGCGGACCAGGCGGTCGAAGATGCGCTCGCGTTCCGGGCCCGGTACGCCCGGTCCCGTGTCGGTCACCGTGAACCCGTCGGCCGTGACCTCCACCGTGAGCGTGCCCCGGCCGGCCATCGCGCGGACCGCGTTGCCGGCCAGGTTGGCCAGGATCTGCGTCAGCCGCGCCCGATCGCCCACCACGACCGTGTCCGGCCCGGTGACCTCCACCGTCACGTCCGGGGTGGTCAGCCGCAGCTGCTCGGCCTGCGCGGCCGCCAGCTCGCGCAGCGCGACCGGCGTCCGGTCGAGGTCGGCGCCCGCGTCCAGCCGCGCCAGGTCGAGCAGGTCGGCGACGAGCCGGCCGGCCCGCTGGGACTCGCGGACCACCAGCAGCTGCAGCCGTTCCCGCTGCTCCTGGGGCGTGTCCGGCGGCTGCTGCAGCAGCGCCTCGGCCGCCGCCTGCACGCCGGCCAGCGGCGTGCGCAGCTCGTGGGCCGCGTCGGCGACGAACCGCCGGGTCCGCTCCTCCGACGCGCGCGCCGCCTGCTCCGCGCCCTCGAGCGCGTCCAGCGCGGAGTCGAAGGCTGCTGCCGCGCGGCCAAGCTCGGTGCCGGGCTTCTCCGGGGCGAGCCGGCCGCCCCGGCCGCCGGAGACGATCGAGCGGGCCAGCCGCGTCATGGCGTCCAGCGGTGCGAGCGCGAACCGGACGGCCAGCAGCAGCGCGACCGCGGCGACGACCAGCGCGCCGACGCCGGTGGCCAGCAGCACCCACCTCAGGCTCTGCTCGGCCGCGGCGATCAGGGACTCGTCCGCGGTGAGCGTCAGCTTCGCGCCGTTGATCCGCGCCGGTCCGGACAGCGTCGCCCGCACCTGGCGGATCCGGGCGTCCGCCGGCAGGCCCGGGCCGCCGAGGACCGTGCCGTCGGGCAGGGTCAGCGAGCCCTGCACCCCGCGCGTTTCGACGCGCCGCAGCAGGTTCTGCGGGGCCGTGTTCTGCTTGGCCAGCTGCTGCGCCAGCTGGACGCGGGCGGTGAGCACCGCGTTGACGTCCCGCTCGGCCTGCGCGCGGAACACCGTGTCCACGACCAGGCCGACGGCGACCAGCACCACCGCCAGCACCACCAGCACGGTGACGGTGACCCGACGGCGCAGCGACGCCGTCCGCAGCCCGCTCACGCCTCACCGCGCAGCACGTACCCCTGCCCGCGCACGGTGTGCAGCACGCGCGGGCCGTGCGCTTCGAGCTTGCGGCGCAGCGTGCTGACGTTGACTTCGACGAGGTTGGGCGCCAGTTCGCCGTAGCCCCAGACGGCCGTGAGCACCTGCGTCTTGGACACCACGCGGTCGCGGTGCCGCGCGAAGTACAACAGCACCTTCCACTCGGTGGCGGTCAGCTCGACATCGGTGCCGTCGTAGCGGGCGCGGCCGCCTTCGACGTCGATCACGAGGCCGCCGACCTCCACGGCCGGCCGGGTGCGCCCGGTCCGGCGCAGCACCGCCGTCACCCGCGCGACCAGTTCGGCGAGGACGAACGGCTTCACGACGTAGTCGTCGGCGCCCTCGCCGAGTCCGCGCAGCCGGTCCTCGACGCCGTCTCGCGCGGTCAGCATCACCACCCCGGCCGCCGACGCGCGCCGGATCACCCGCAGCAGCTCGAACCCGTCCCGGCCGGGCAGCATGACGTCCAGCACGACCAGGTCCGGTCGGGCGCGGGCGAACTCCGCCTCCAGCCCGGTGCCGTCGGGCAGCGAACGGACCGTGAACCCCGCGCCGGCCAAAGCGGACTCGACGGGCACCCGGATCGCTTCCGCGTCCTCGATCACCAGGATGCGCGGCGGGGTCGGGTCGTCCACCCGGCCAGCTTAAAGGCGACCGGGGCTGCCCGCGGGACGTCTCGCTCAGGCGCGTCCGAGCAGCCGGTAGCCCGCCGCCGAGAACTCCGCGGTGAGCGCGAACCGGTCGCCGCGGACGAGGGTGTGGCGCCACTCCACCGGGCGGCCGCGGGCGTGGCTCAGGCGGTTGATCGCGAACGCCGCGACGTCGTGCGCGCACGCGAGCTGGACGCGTTCGGCCGCGGTCGGGATGACCGCGCGCACCTCTTCCCGGCCGTGGTCCAGCTTGACCCCGGTTCGCCGGGCCAGTTCGGCGTAGAGACCGGTGTGAGAGAAATCCGCCCGCAGCAACGGTTTCGCCAGATCCGCCGGGAGCCAGACCCGGTCGAGGGCGAGCGGTTCGTCCCCGGCGAGGCGGAGCCGCTCGAGGTAGACCAGAGGGGTGGACGATTCCAGGTCGAGGCGTTCGGCCACGAGAGCGTCGGCGCGGACGTCGAAAGTGCGCACGACGCTGTGCTGCGGCAGGCCGGCGGCCTCCACCGACGCGAAGAGGCTGTAGAGCGCGCCCATCGGCTGGGCGATCTCGGCCGGCGGGGCCACGCGTGGCTGCCGGCCGCGCTCGGCCACGATCACGCCGTCCGCGCGCAGCTGCCGCAGGGCCTGCCGGACCGTGTGCCTGCTCACGCCGTACTCGTCGACCAGCGCGAGCTCGCCCGGGAACCGGTCGGCGAACTCGCCCGCGTCGAGCCTGGTCAGCAGCTCGCGCTGCAGCTGGCGCCAGAGCGGCTCGGTATCCGAGCGGCTGAGCGTCCGCGGCGGCATGGTCCCTCCCGGCTGTCGCGCCCGACCCTACCCATGGCCAAATGTCCGAACATCATCTACTTTGATTGTACGTACATTTACCCGTGGAGGAGCCGGTGACCACATTCCGGGACGCGCCCGCCGAGACGCCGGCGCCGCCGGCCCGCGGGACTCGGGCGCTGCCGGGCTTGCTGGTCGCCGTCGCCGTCGCGGCCGTCGCGACCGGTCTCGGCGAGCTGGTCCCGGTCGTCGGGGGCCCGGTGTTCGGCATCGTGCTCGGCGCTGTCGCCGGCGCCGTGGTCCCCGGCTTGCGGGGCGAGCGGTGGGCGCCGGGCTACGCCGTGGCGGCCAAACCCGTGCTCCAGGCGTCGATCGTGGTCCTCGGCACCGGCCTGTCCCTGACGCAGGTGCTGCGGGTCGGCGGGGAGTCGCTGCCGGTCATGCTCGGCACGCTGGCGGTCGCCCTCGGCGGCGCGTGGCTGCTGGGCCGGTGGCTCGGCGTCCGCGGCGACACGCAGACCCTGATCGGCGTCGGCACCGGGATCTGCGGCGCGTCCGCGATCGCGGCCACCACCGCGGTCATCAAGCCGCGGCAGGCGGAAGTCGCCTACGCCATCGGCACGATCTTCACCTTCAACATCGCCGCCGTGCTGCTCTTCCCGCCGCTCGGGCACCTGCTCGGCCTGGACGCGCACGCGTTCGGCCTCTGGGCGGGCACGGCGATCAACGACACGTCGTCGGTGGTCGCGGCGTCCTACGCCTACGGCGGCGACGCGGGGTCCTACGGCCTGGTCGTCAAGCTGACCCGCACGCTGACGCTGATCCCGATCGTCATGGTCCTGGCCGTGCTGAAGGCCCGCCGCGAGGCGGGGCGGCCGGGTGCCGGCGTCCCCGCGCTGCCGTGGCGGAAGATCGTCCCGCTGTTCCTGCTGGGGTTCCTCGCCGCGGCCGCGCTGAACAGCCTCGGTGTCGTCCCCGCGTCGTGGCACCCCGCCCTGTCGGCGCTGGGCGCTTTCCTCATCACGACGGCGCTGGCCGGCATCGGGCTTTCGACGCGCCTGGCCGACATGCGCCGGGCGGGGCCCCGTCCCCTGTTGCTGGGCGGCCTGCTCTGGCTCGCCGTCGCGGCGGCGAGCCTCGGCCTCCAGGCGTTGACCGGGGCCCTCTGACCGGCAGCCCGCTCAGCGGCTCGTCGTCGCCGGTGGCGGCGACCCCGCTGATGGTCAGGTTCCTTGGCAGAGACAGGAATCAGACAGGTTGGGCGAAAAGTCTAGACCAAGGCGTGGGCCCTTCTCACACTGGTGGGTGAATATCTCCCTGTCCCCGGAGGTGTGGCGGCACGACGGGCGACCCGGTGACCGGCCGGTGCTGTTCGACCACGATCTCCTTCACCACCAAGAGATTCCGCAGGAGTACCGCTGAAGCCGGTCACCTCCTGATCCGCGCGGGGCCACCGGCCCCGTGCGCTCCCTCGCGCGCGCCGGCGCCGGTCCGTGTGTCCCCGGCTCGCTCGAGCGAGCCCGGCAAACCCCGCTCACGCACCGGATCCGGAGCCTGGGCGATGCGGTCGCAGACAAGGAGTTCTGATGCGAAAGACCCTCATCGCACTCTCCACCGCGGTATTCCTCGGCGTACCGGCCACTTCGATCGCGGCGCCGGCCCCGGTGACGATGGAGGGCACCACCGTGGTCGGTGCCGTCGACGGCACCACCCAGGTCGCCGCCGCCGACCGGTTCCGGGAGATCCGGACCGGGCAGGCCGGCCACCGCACCCCGGCCACCAGCATCCACGACGACTGGGGCGTCTACACCGGCGGCAGCGCGGTCACCGGGCAGGACGCCATCCAGTCGGCCTACAGCGACCTCACGGTCTCCGGCGACACCCTCTACGCCCCGACCATGAAGGCCCCGAGGTCCTGCGTGGAGCTGGTGACCGCCTACAACGGCGGCGCCAAGCAGGTCTGGGCGTGGGACTGGTGCGTCGGCGTGCACGTGGCCAAGTCGGTCACCATCGATGCCACTTTCCGCACCAACTACGTGACTTCGGTCAACGGCCACGACTCCTACCACGGCAAGGTCGAGCAGACCGACGCGAGCAGGAACACCTGGACGGCGTCGCTGTTCAACTACCACGCCAACCGCTGGGACACGCTGTACACCCAGTCGGGCACCGACCAGTCCCAGGACAACCGCAGCTGGAACATCTTCGAGGTCTACGCCAGCGGCACCACCACCGCGGCCTACTGCACCGCGCTGGGCACCCGCACGATCGAAAGCAGCAGCTACAAGATCAAGCTGAACGGTTCCTGGCAGGCCGCGAGCACCGGAAACACCTCGGTGCTCTCCAACTCGTCCACCGCGAACTTCCTGTGCCCGAACCTGTCCCGCACCGTGGCGCACGCCAATGACCAGTGGCAGGTCCACCGCTGACCGTCCACTGTAGACCGGGCGCCGGTTCGAGTGCTTCCGGGCCGGCGCCCCAGCACACGTAACCATCCGGACGGACGACCATCGGCTCGGCCGCGCCCTGCCACTCGTCCCGTGATCACGATGGCCGACTCCCGTCGCCCCGCCCGCGACCGCCCGGTGCGGTCACCTTGAGCACACGCTGGAGACGGCTCGTCGGTTTGGGCGGGCACCGTTGTCACGGCGGTGCCGTGTCCGGTTGTGAGCGGGTCATGTTGTGGCCAGCGGTGGGAAGCCCCCGCCGAAGGCCGTCCGGTACCAGCTCACGGGCCGCGGCGAAGCATCCTCCGCGGCGTAGTCGATGAACCGCACGCCGACGGCCTCGGCGTACTGGTGCTCGGCGGCGCTCCCGGTGCCGATCACCCGCAGTTCGCGCGCCGCGGCCGGCTGGGCGACAGCGAGGCCGAGCTGGTCGGGCGCGTCCACCGCGGTCGTCCCGGCGATCATGCCGGCGACGTCGACCCGGATCAGCACCTCCCCGCGACCGGGGGCCCGAATCGGGACGCTCGAAGGGCTCCCGCACTTCCGGCCCGCCGGGCCGGCGCCCGCTCGCAACCGAGCCAGGTCCGCGCGCGGCGCCACCTTTCTCAGGCGATCGATCGGTTGTTCACCCCTGGCGCGGGCAGGTCGACGACCGTCACCTTCACTCCCCCCGCCCGGATCGCCGCCACGCTGGCCGCGTCGGCCGATGAGTCCGTGATCAGCTCGTCGACCTCGGTGATGTCGCCGATCCGGGCCAGTGTTCGCTTGCCGAGCTTGCTGCCGTCCGCGATGACGACCACCCGTTGGGCGCGGCCGAGCATCGCGCGGTTCGTCCGCGCCTCGTTTTCGTCGTGGGTGGTGATGCCGCCCGCCGCGTCGATGCCGTCGACCCCGATGAAAGCCGTGCCGATGTTGATCGACGCCAGCACCTGCTCCGCCCACGGGCCGACGAGCTCGTAGGACCGCGGGCGGGAGACGCCGCCGACGACGACGAGCTTCACCCGGGGCCGCAGCACGATCTCCATGGCCGTGTTCAGCGCGTTGGTCACCACCGTGAGATCCGCACGGTCGGGCAGCCCCTTCGCCAGCTCGCCCGTGGTCGTACCGCCGGTCAGCGCGATCACGTGCGGACCGGTGGGCAGCGTGCGCACCGCCTGCCGGGCGATCGCCCGTTTCGCCTCCCTCGACCGGCCTTCCCGGTACCGGACCGGCAGTTCGGAGGCCACCCCCTGGGCCAGCGCGCCGCCGTGGGTCCGGGTCAGCAGCCGCTGCTCCTCCAGCGCGGTCAGGTCCCGTCGCAGGGTGGCCTCGGAGACGCCGAACCGGCGCGCGAGCTCACCGACGCGCAGGCGGCCCGTTTCGCCCAGTTCGCGCACCATCTCCGCCATCCGTTCGGACCGGGGCGCGCGCCCTCGGGGCCGCACATCGACAAGGCTCATACTTGCACACTATACGACACTTTCGAGCATTTTCACGCATCGAGCTGACAAATCACCAGCGGTAACGCGGGGCAAACGAACATCCGCGATGCTCGTTTGCGCAGCAACTCTTGCTCACCGGACGCGGCACGACGTACCAAGAGCGGACCGCTTGGCCGAACCGGCCACGACCCGAAAGGTGATGTGGGTGTCAGTGCACGAAACGCAGCCGGGGCACCAGGAGCAGCCGGGCGAAAGCCGCACCGCCGGCGAGATCCGGCAGCAACCCGGGACGTGGCCCGCGGTGGCGCGGACCGTCGCCGCCGCGCGGGCCGACATCGACCGCCTGCTCGACGACGCGCTCGTCGACCCGCGGACCCGGATCGTCCTGACCGGCGCGGGAACTTCGGCCTACATCGGGGAAGTCGTGGCCCCCGACCTCACCCGGCACCTCGCCCGGCCGATCGAGCCGATCGCGACGACCGACATCGTCGCCGACCCGCACGCCGTGGTCGTCGACGACCGGCCGGTGCTGCTGGTGTCGTTCGCCCGCAGCGGCGACAGCCCCGAGTCGATCGCCGCCGCCGAGCTGCTGCAGCGGCTCACTCCCGCGCTGCACCACATCGTCATCACCTGCAACCCCGCCGGCGCGCTCGCCCGCCGCTGGGCCGACGCCAAGAACGCCGTCGTCCTGACGCTTCCCGACCAGCTGAACGACCGCGGCTTCGCCATGACGTCGTCGTTCACCGGGATGACCTTGGCCGCCCTGCTCGCCCTGGGCCTCGAGGTCGACGTCGATGCCGCGGCCCGAGCAGCGGAAGACGTCCTGGTCACCGCGGCGAGCCGGGCGGAAGCGGTCGCCGCCGCCGATCCGGCCCGGCTGGTCTACCTCGGCTCCGGCGCCTTCAAGGGCCTGGCCCGCGAAGCCGCGCTGAAGTGCCTCGAACTCACCGCCGGCACGGTCGTCGCGGTCGCCGACACCCCGCTGGGCTTCCGGCACGGCCCCAAGTCGTTCCTCGACGACCGGACTCTCGCGATCGTCTTCCCGTCCGGCGATCCGTACACCCGCCGCTACGACGACGACATCACGCGCGAGCTGGTGGAGTCCCTGGGACCCGACCGGGTGCTGGTCATCGGCGGCGACGACGGTGCGTGGCCGATCCCGGGGATCACGCACCTGCCCGACGCACTGCGGGCCATCGTGGCGGCCATCCCGGCGCAGTCGATCGCCCTGGCGTGCTCGCTCGCCCGGGGCCTGACCCCCGACAACCCGTTCCCCGGCGGTGAGGTCAACCGCGTGGTCCAGGGGGTCGTCATCCACGAGTTCCCGAATCCGGCGAAGGGCTGAGCCATGTTCCTCGGTGTGGACGGCGGCGGGACGAAAACCGCCTTCTGCCTGGTCGACGAGCGGGGCCGCGTCCTCGCGGAAGCCGCCACGGCCGGGATCTACTACCTGCAGCAGGGCATCGACATCGTCGAGCCGTTGCTGCGTCAGGGAATCGGCGAGGTGTGCGCCACCGCGGGCATCGACGTCGCCGGCCTCTCGTACGCCTTCTTCGGCATTCCTTGCTACGGCGAGATTTCCGCCGACGTGCCGGTGCTCGACGCGCTCCCCCGCCGGATCCTCGGCGAAGTCGGTTACGCGTGCGGCAACGACATGATCTGCGGCTGGGCGGCCTCCCTCGGCGGCGCGGACGGGATCAACGTCGTCGCGGGCACCGGGTCCATCGCCTACGGGGAACACCGGGGACGGCAGTGGCGAGCCGGCGGCTGGAGCGAGCTGTTCGGCGACGAAGGCTCCGGCTACTGGGTCGCGGTCCAGGGCCTCGGCGCGTTCTCCCGGATGAGCGACGGGCGCCAGCCGGCGAGCGCGCTGGCCGAAGAGATGCGCCGGACGCTCGGGGTGAGCACCGACCTCGACGCCATCGACATCGTCATGAACCGGTGGCACGGCGACCGCGGGCGGATCGCGGACCTCAGCAAGGTCGTCACCCGCGCCGCGGAGGCGGGCGACCCCACCGCGGCCGTCATCCTCGGCCGCGCCGGGCGGGAGCTCGCCCTCCACGTCGAAGCCGGTGCCGCCGCGCTGGGGTTCGAGCCGGACCAGACCGTGCCGGTCTCCTACTCCGGCGGCATGTTCGGCTCGGCCCACCTCCTGGGTTCCTTCCGCGAAGCGCTCCAGCACGGCAGCCACGGCTACGAACTGCGCGAGCCCCTGCTGCCCCCGCACGTCGGCGCGGCGGTCTACGCCGCCCGGCTGGCGGGCCACTCCATCCCGCTCGACCGGATTTCCGCCGTCCCCACCCTGGAGGGGTTGTCATGACCGCACCGAAGCGCCGCGCCACCTGGATTCCCTACGCCGGCCTGCTGGTCCTGTTCTGGGGTGTCTGGGGCGCGTTCTCCAGCCTGCCGACCTCCCGCTACGGCTACCCCGACCCGATGGTCTACGTCATCTGGTCGATCACCATGCTCATCCCCGCGTACTTCTCGCTGCGCGGGCAGAGGATCGACCGCCGTCCCATCGCCGCGGTCTACGGCCTGCTGATCGGCCTGACCGGTGCCGGCGGGCAGCTGGTGCTGTTCAAGGCCCTCACCATCGGACCGGCCTACATCATCTTCCCGATCGTGGCGCTCTCCCCGGCGATCACCGTCTTGATGGCCTTCGCGGCCCTTCGCGAACGGCTCACCGCGCTCAGCTGGATCGGCGTCGCCCTCGCCCTGGTCGCCATCGTCCTGTTCTCGGTGTCTTCGGGCGACTCGCAGGAAACCAGCGGGACCTACCTGTGGCTCGCGATCCTGGTCTGCATCGCCTGGGGCGTGCAGGCGTACTTCATGCGCAAAGCCGCCGTCGTCGGCGTCAACGACGCGACGACCTTCGGCTGGATGACCGTCAGCGGGCTCCTGCTGATCCCGGTCGCGATCATCATGATGGGCGGGCTCCCCCTGTCGTTCCCGTGGCAGGCGCCCGCGTTGACCGCGATCACGCAGCTGCTCAACGCCGTGGGCGCGCTGTTCCTCGTGATGGCCATGAGCCGGGGCAAGGCCACGATCGTCGCGCCGATCACCAACGCGCTGGCGCCGGTGCTGACCATCGTGCTCTCGCTGATCGTCTTCCAGACCCTGCCGACCGGGTTCCAGGTCGGCGGCATCGTGCTCGCCCTCGTGGGCTCGTCGCTCATGGTCTACAGCACGGAAAAGAGCGGCGAAGAGCCGGCCGATGTCCCCGCGCGGGAAGCCGCGTCGTGACCAGGATCCTGACCGTCACCCTCAACCCGGCCATCGACGTCACCTACCGGGTGGCCGGGCTGGCGGTCGGGGAGACCGTCCGGGTGACGGAGGTGCGCAGCCGCGCGGGCGGCAAGGGCGTCAACGTCGCCGCGGTGGCCCGGCAGCTGGGCGGCGACAGCCTCGTCCTGGCACTGACCGGCCGGGAAGAGCCGGACGAGTTCCGGGCCGGTCTCGACCGGCTCGGGCTCCCCCACCGCCTGGTCCCGGCGCTGGCCGCGGTCCGCCGGACCGTGGCCGTGGTGGCGGACGACGGCGTCACGACGAGCCTGCAGGAGCGCGGCACCGCCGTGCCGGCCGGGACCCGGGACGACGTCGTGGCGGCCTTCCGCGCCGAGCTGGCGGCCGGCGTGGGAGCCGTGGTCGTCTCCGGGAGCGTGCCGCCCGGGCTCGGCGAGGACGTGCCCGCCCGGCTGGCGGAGCTCGGCGCCGAAGCCGGCGTCCCGGTGATCGCCGACGTCTCCGGTGCCGCTTTGCGCGCCGCGGCGACGACGGGGAGTGTGCTCGTGCCGAACCGGGACGAACTGGCCGAACTGTTCGGAGCCCGCCTCGACGTCCTCGCGGCCGGCCGTCGGCTGGTCCGGGACGGCGCCGCCGCCGTGGTCGCCACGCTGGGCGAAGAGGGCGTGCTCGCGGTGACCGCCGACCGCGAGTTCGCCGTCCGGCCGGTCGAGCGGGTCGTCGGCAACCCCACCGGCGCCGGCGACGCGGCCGCCGCCGCGCTCGCCCGCCACCTCGCGGCCGGTGTGTCCACAGTGGACTGGCCCGCCGCGCTGGCCGACGTCGTCGCGACGTCCGCTGCCGCTGTCCTGTGCCCCGTCGCGGGCGAAGTCGATCTCGAGGCCCGGGCCGGCTGGCTCGACGCACTCGCCGTGAAGGAGACCGCGTGAACACCGACGCCCCCAGCATCTTCACCGGCCTGCGAGGGGCGGTCGGGGCCTTCAACGCGATCCTCCTGGAGCACGCGGAGGCCATCGTGGCCGGCGCCGAACAGGCCGGGCTCCCCGTCATCCTGCAGATCTCCCAGAACGCCGTCCGCTACCACGGCTCCCTCGACCCGTTCGGCGCCGCGTGCCTGAGCATGGCGAGCGCCGCCGCGGTGCCGGTCCTGGTGCACCTCGACCACGTCGAGGACGAAGCCCTGGTCGACCAGGGTCTCGCACTGGGCATCCGGTCGATCATGTTCGACGCCGCGAGCTCGGCCTACGCGGAGAACGTGACCCGGACCCGCGCGGTCGCCGAGCGGTGCCACGCCGCGGGGTGCTGGGTGGAGGCCGAGCTCGGGGAGATCGGCGGCAAGGACGGCGCGCACGCACCGGGCGTCCGGACCGACCCGGCCGAAGCGGCCGCGTTCGTCGCCGCGACCGGCGTCGACTCCCTCGCGGTGGCCGTCGGGTCGTCGCACGCGATGGCCGGCCGCGACGCGGTCCTGGACGACGAGCTCATCGGCCGGCTCGCCGCCGCGGTGCCCGTGCCGCTGGTCCTGCACGGCTCGTCCGGGGTCCCCGACGACGGCGTCCGGCGCGCGGTCGGGCGTGGCATCCGCAAGGTCAACGTCGGCACCCGGCTCAACCAGGTCCTGACCGGCGCGGTCCGCGCGACGCTCGCCGAGCGGGAGAGCCTGACCGACCCACGCCGGTACCTCTCCCCCGGACGCGACCGGATGCGCGACGAGGTCGCCCGGCTCCTGGAGCTCCTGGCCGGCGCCTGAGCGTCACAACCGCTCTCGCACGGTCCGGTGTTCGGCGGACCAGAACACGATCTTCCGGTTGCCCACCACCACGATCGCGTGCAGCACCAGCCCGATGACCGAAAGGATCACCAGCACGGCGAACGTGCGGGACACGTCGAGCGTGAAGTTGGTGGCCTGGATGACGTAGCCGAGGCCGGCGGTCGCTCCGACGAACTCGGCCACGATGGCACCGGTGACGGACAGGACCACCGCGACGTCGAGCCCGGCGAAGATGTGCGGCAGCGCCGACGGGAGCTGCAGGTGGCGCAGGACGTGCAGGCGGCTCGCACCGAACGAGCGCAGCATGTCGACCTGGTCGGGGTCGGCCGAGCGCAGCCCGAGGATCGCGTTGATCAGCAGCGGGAAGAACGCGATGAGGGCGGTGGTCAGCACCTTGGACGTCATCTCGGTGCCGAACCAGATGACGAGCAGCGGCGCCATCGCCACCTTCGGGATCGTCTGCGTCATGACGACCAGCGGGAACAGCGCCTTGTCCAGAAGACGTGACTGGGTAACGAGGAACGCGCACAGCAACGCGGCGGCGACCGCCAGGCCGAAGCCGATCAAGATCTCCTGCAGGGTCACCCACGAGTGCTCGATCAGGGAACCGTCACCCAGACCGTCCACCAGGGAGGCCAGCACGTCGGTCGGGGCCGGCACGAGCACCGCCGACACGTCGAAGGCCCGGACGACGACCTGCCAGGCGACGAGCACGACGAGGAACACGGCTCCGCTGACGACGAAACCCGGAGCCTGCCGCCGGGCCCGCTCGGCCGGTGGCTCCCGTCGCGGCCCGGCTTCGACGGTCACGCTGGAACTGGTCACGAGTCCTCCCACCCAGCGCGGTTCAGTGAGCGCTGTTCTCGGAGTTGAGCAGGATCCGGATCCGGCGCACGATCGCACCGAACTCCGGGGTGTTGATGTTCTCCAGCCCACGCGGACGGGGCAGGTCGACGTCGATCACGTCGGCGATCCGGCCCGGCCGCGGCGTCATGACGACGACCCGGTCGGACAGCAGGACCGACTCCGGGATGCTGTGCGTCACGAACAGCACGGTCTTCCGGTCGCGTTCCCAGATGTTCAGCAGGTCCATGCCCATCTGGTCCCGCGTCATGGCGTCCAGCGCGCCGAAGGGCTCGTCCATGAGCAGGATGTCGGGGTCGTGCATGAGCGCGCGCCCGATCCCGACCCGCTGCTGCATGCCGCCCGACAGCTCACCGGGGTACCGGTCGGCGAACTCCGCCAGGCCGAGCATCGCCACCATGGCTTCGGCCCGCTCCCGCGCGTCCCGCTCGTCCAGCCGGTGGTTGATGTCCTGGGAGATCAGCAGGTTCTTGGTCACCGTCCGCCAGGGAAGCAGGAGTGGCTGCTGGAACACCATGCCGAGCCGGGTGTCTCCGGCACCGCCGAACTCGACCTCGCCCGCGGTGCGCCCGGTCAGGCCGAGCAGCACTTTCAGCAGCGTGCTCTTGCCACATCCGCTCGGTCCGACGATGGAGACGAACTCCCCGCGGGCGACGGAAAGTTCGATGTCGTGCAACGCGTCGACGACCCGCGGCGCCCCACGCCTCGAGCGCCTGGTCGTGTACCGCTTGGACACGTGCCTCAGTTCCACGGCACGGTCCGCGGTGGCTGCGTCACCCATGATGTCCCTTCGTCGCGACGTCGGTGGCCCCGCCACCCATTTCCGCGGTCACCCGCGCGGCGGCCTCGGCGAGCAGCGCCTCCTCCCGCGCGCTCCCGCCGACGGGCAGCAGGTGCGCGGTCCCCACGAACGCGAGCGTGGCGCAGATCGACGACTTGTCGAAAACCGGCGCGGCGACCACGCTGATCCCCCGCGCGTTGAGCATCGGTCCGGTCATGCCGAGGTCCCGGATCCCGGCGATCCGCTCGCGCACCCGCAACCGCTGATCGGCGGGCAGGGTCCCCAGCAGCCGGTCGGCGGCGAGCTGATCGGGCAGGAACGCCAGGAACACCTGGGCCTGCGCGGAGCTCAGCGGCAACTGCACGCCGACGCGCACGGTGACGATCGTGCCGTGGGACTCGTCGTCTTCGACGTGGGAAACCACGGCCCCGGATGGTCCCCAGAGGCTCAGGACGGCTGTGAGCCCGGTGGCCCGCGTGAGGTCCTGCATGTGGGGCGTCGCCAGCTGGATGACCTTCCGCCGGCCGAGGGCGAACGCCCCGAGCTGCAGCAACACGCGTCCCGGCGCGAACACCGAGCTGCGCTCCTCGGTGCGTTCGAGGAGCTGGGCCGCTTCGAGGGAGGCGAAGTACCGGTGCAGGGTCGTGCGGTTGAGGCCGAGCCGTTCGGCCGCCTCCGCGACGGTGATCTCCGGCGTCTGAGGACCGAACATGGTCAGGATCTGCGCGGTCCTGGACACGGCTTGGATGTCGCCGTTCGCCACGGCTCCCGGGTCGGGCCCAGCTGACGCCATCGTCATCCTCACGCTCAGCGATGTTCACTTCATGAACAGCGTGTGCGGAAATCTAGGACATGTATCAGGGAAAATGCAACAGCTTCGGCAAAACTCAGTCTTGACACACCTCATCGTGAACATGGAGTGTGCGATGTGAACACGCCGACGGACGCCGGGCGTTCGAGGAGGAACCCATGCGCAAGCTGCCAGCCAGAGTCCACGCCGGACTCGTCGCCCTGATCGCCGCCGTTCTCGTGACCGGTCTCGCCGCTTGCGGCAGCGGGAGCGGTCACTCGTCGTTGAAGGTCGCCGTCACCACGCCCAGCTGGAACGCCGGGTTCGCCACGTTCCTGCTCTCCCAGGCCGAAGGCTATTTCGCCGACGAAGGCATCGACGTCCAGTTCACCCTGCCCCCGTCCGGAACGCAGGCGGCGCAACAGGTCGTCGCGGGCGGCGCGGACATCGCCCTCGTCACCCCGGAGCCGGTGATCATCGGCGCCACCAAGGGCACGGACCTCACCTACTTCGCCTCCTACTACGGGGACTGGATCTACGGGCTGGCCTCGGTCGACGGATCCGGCATCACCGACGTCGCCCAGCTCAAGGGCAAGCGCATCGGCGTGACCACCGTGAGCAGCTCCGGCACGACCTTCGCGCGGGTCGCGCTGGGGCTCGCGGGGATCGACCCGGACGACGCGAAGTACGTCCCGATCGGCGTGGGAGCCCAGCAGGTCAGCGCGGTCCGGGACCACCAGGTCGACGCGCTGGCGTTGTGGGACACGCAGTACCAGATCCTCCGGAACGCCGGGCTGCGGATCGCCGACCTGCCCGTCGACCAGATGCAGGACATGTTCGGCGGCGGGTTCGTCGCCCGGAAGAGCAAGCTCGACGCGGACCCCGACCTCTTCGTGAAGTTCGGGCGCGCCTTCGCCAAGGGTGTCGTCTACGCCCAAGCCAACCCCGAAGCCGCCATCAAGGCGATGTGGAAGACCCAGCCCGACACCGCACCCGGGGCGTCGACGCCGGAAGCCGAAGCGCTGGCGCAGCAGGTGAAGGTGCTCGAAGTGCGGCTCGCCGGGCTCGGCATCCCGAAGGGCGCCAAGGACTGGGGAACCATCGACACCGAGCGAGTGGAGCGGTCGATCGCGTTCGCCCGGAAAGCCGGCCTCATCACCCAGCCGGTGGAGGTCGCCAAGATCGTCGACACCGGTCTCCTCGGGAAGATCAACGACTTCTCCCGCGACGAGATCCTGAAGCAGGCGTCCGCGAAGAAGTGAGCACCCCCTCCCCCGTCGAGAAAGTGAGCCCCATGCCGTCCTCCTTCGTCTACGCCGCCGTGCGCACGCCGTTCGGCCGCTACGGTGGCGCGCTGTCCGGCGTGCGGACCGACGACCTCGCGACCACCGTCCTGTCCGAGCTGCTCGCCAGGACACCGGAACTGGATCCGGCCCGGATCTCCGAGGTCGTGTACGGCAACGCCAACGGCGCCGGGGAAGACAACCGCAACGTCGGCCGGATGGCGGTGCTGCTCTCGGGCCTGCCGGTCACCGTCCCCGCCACGACGGTGAACCGGCTGTGCGGATCCAGCCTCGACGCGGCGATGATCGCCTCCCGGTCGGTGGAGACCGGCGACGCGGAAGTCGTTGTAGCGGGCGGGGTCGAGTCGATGAGCCGCTCGCCGTGGGTGCTGGCCAAACCGGCGCGGGCCTTCCCCGCCGGGGACGCCGCCCTGGTGTCGACCGCCTTGGGGTGGCGCATGGTGAACCCGCGCATGCGTCCCGAGTGGACGGTGTCGAACGGGGAGGCGAACGAGCAGCTGGCCGAGAAGTTCGGCGTCACCCGCGAACAGCAGGACGAGTTCGCGCTGCGCTCGCACCGGCTGGCGGCCCAGGCCTGGTCCGACGGCTTCTACGACGACCTCGTGGTGCCGGTGGCGGGCACGGACCTCAAGCGGGACGAAGGGATCCGCGCCGAGACCACGATCGAGAAGCTCGCCGCGCTCAAGCCGTCGTTCCGGCCGGACGGGCGGATCACCGCGGGCAACGCGTCGCCGCTGTCCGATGGCGCGTCCGCGGTGCTGATCGGGTCGGAGGCGGCGGCGGGCGCCATCGGCACCGGCCCGATCGCCCGGATCGCCGGGCGCGGCGCGGTCGGCTCCGTCCCCCAGGAGTTCGGCTACGCGCCGGTCGCGGCGGCACAGCGGGCGCTCGACGCGGCCGGGATCACCTGGTCCGACGTCGGAGCGGTCGAGCTGAACGAGGCGTTCGCCGCACAGTCGCTCGCCTGCGTGCAGGCCTGGCCGATCGATCCCGGCATCGTCAACACCAAGGGTGGCGCACTCGCGCTGGGCCACCCCCTCGGCGCGTCGGGCGGCCGGATCCTCGGCACGCTCACCGCCGTGCTGCGGGAGCGCCGGGCGCGCTGGGGTGTCGCCGCCATCTGCATCGGCGTCGGCCAGGGTCTCGCGGTCGTCCTCGAGAACGTGACGTGATGGCCGAGATCGTCCCGGACACCGATGCCGCGGTGCGCGGCATCGCGGACGGCGCCACGGTGCTGATCGGCGGGTTCGGGCCGGCCGGGCAGCCCGTCGCTCTCATCGACGCGGTGCGCCGCGCCGGCCCGAAGGACCTCACGGTGGTGAACAACAACGCGGGCAACGGAACGACCGGGCTGGCGGCGCTGCTGGCCGCCGGTCAGGTGCGCAAGATCATCTGCTCGTTCCCCCGGCAAACGGACTCGTTCGTGTTCGAAGAGCTCTACGCCGCCGGCCGGATCGAGCTCGAGGTCGCACCGCAAGGCACCCTCGCCGAGCGCATCCGCGCGGCCGGCGCCGGCATCGGGGCGTTCTACACCCCGACCGGCGCGGGCACGCTGCTCGCCGTGGGGAAGGAGACCCGGGTCATCGACGGACGCGAACAGGTTCTGGAGTACCCGATCCACGCCGACGTGGCACTGATCCGGGCCCACACCGCCGACGAGGCGGGAAATCTGGTCTACCGCAAGACGGGCCGGAACTTCGGCCCCGTCATGGCGACGGCGGCGGAGCTCACCGTCGCCGAGGTCGCGCGGACCGTCCCGAGCGGCGCGCTCGACCCGGAAACCGTGGTGACGCCGGGGATCTACGTCGACCGGATCGTGGTGACCGCGTGATCGAGCACCTCGACCGGGGCCCCTTGGACCGCACCGAGCTGGCCCGGCTGGTGGCCGCCGACATCCCGGCGGGCGCGTACGTCAACCTCGGCATCGGCCGGCCGACCGCGATCGCGGACCACCTCGATCCGGCGAGCGGCGTCGTGCTCCACACCGAGAACGGCATGCTCGGCATGGGACCGCTGGCCCACGGCGAGGACATCGACCCCGACCTGGTGAACGCGGGCAAGGTCCCGGTCACCGAGCTGCCCGGCGCGTCGTACTTCGACCACGCGCAGTCGTTCGCCATGATGCGCGGCGGCCACCTCGACGTGTGCGTACTCGGCGCGTTCCAGGTAGCAGCCGACGGCACCCTGGCCAACTGGCACACGGGCGCCCCGGGCGCGATCCCCGCGGTGGGCGGCGCGATGGACCTCGCGGCCGGAGCGAAGGACGTCTTCGTGACGATGACGCTGTTCGACAAGGCCGGCAAGCCGAAGCTGGTGCGGGAGTGCACATACCCGATCACCGGGCGACGCTGCGTGAGTCGGGTCTACAGCGACTTGGCGGTATTCCACCTTGCCAGCGGCAGCGTGCTGGTGGACCGGACGTTCGGCACCAGCTTCGCCGAGCTGTCCGCACGTCTCGATCTTCCGCTGGCTCCGACGCACCATGAGTCATCGTCCGGATCACCGTGATCGACGAATGGCCCCGGGGCACCATGGCGACCGAGCCGACGGCCGCCCGCCGCTCGGGGAGAGGACGGACCGTCCTCTCCCCGCGGAGATCGCGCCGGTCCTGCCGACCTACCCGGTCGCCGGCCCGGTCCACTGCTGGTTGGTCCCGCCGTTGCAGGTCCAGACGATCACGGCGGTGCCGTTGGCGGTCGCCGCGCCGGTCACGTCCAGGCACAGGCCCGACTGCCCGTTCGTGATGGTGCCGTTGGTGTTCGACGTCCACCTCTGGCCGTTCCCGCCCGTGCAGTTCGCGATCACCGTGGCGGTGCCGGCGGCCGTGCCGCCACCAGCGGTGTCCAGGCACCGCTGCGAGCCACCCGAGTAGACGGTCAGAGCCCCGGAGCTCGTCCGCGTCCACTGCTGGTTGGTTCCGCCGTGGCAGTCCCAGATCTGCAGAGCGGTGCCGGCCGTGGTCGACGAGCTCGGCACGTCCAGGCACCGGTTCGCGGCCACCGCACGCAGCGCGGCGTCACCTCCACCGCTGTTGAGCACGTCGAGGACCGCGCTGTAGGCCTGCTTCTTGCCGTAGTTGCCGTCGAACAGCAGCGGCGTGTCGCCCGAACGCCACGAGTACTTGTCCGTGACGCCCCAGACGGTGATGCCGGTGCAGCGCGACACCGCCAGGCACGCCTGGGCGACCTGCCGGTACACGTTCGCCTGGCCGGAACCCGAGCCGCCGACGTCCAGCTCGGTGATCTGCACGTCGACCCCGAGGTCGGCGAAGCGCTGCAGGTTCGCCTGGTAGCTGCTCAGGTTGGACGTCGAGCCGAGGTGGCTCTGGAAGCCCACGCAGTCGATCGGCACGCCGCGGCTCTTGAAGTCGCGGACCATGGTGTAGATCCCGGTGCTCTTCGCGTTGACGCCGTCGGTGTTGTAGTCGTTGTAGCAGAGCTTGGCGTTCGGGTCGGCCGACCTTGCCGCGCGGAACGCGTCCTCGATGTAGCCGTCACCGAGCTTCTGCTGGAACACCGACTGCCGGCGGGTACCGTTCTCCTCGAACGCCTCGTTGACGACGTCCCACGCGTAGAGCTGGCCCTTCCAGTGCCCGGCCACCTGGCTGATGTGGTTCAGCATCGCCGACCGCAGGTTGCTCGCGTCCAGGCCGCTGACCCACCCGGCCAGCTGCCCGTGCCACACCAGCGTGTGCCCGCGGATCTTCATGCCCTTGCTCCGGCCCTGGCTGACGATCTGTTCGCCCGGGTCGAAGTTGAACTGGTTGCGGTTGGGCTCGACCGTGGCCCACTTCATCTCGTTTTCCGGGGTGACGCCGTTGTGCTCCGCCGTCCAGGTGTTCACGTAGGCCGCTTCGCCGAGATGGCTCGTGGAGATCGCGGCGCCGAAGTACCTCCCGCTCTGCGCCGCCGCGGCGCCGAGCGTGCTCGCCGCGCCCGCGGTGCCGGGGACCAGCACCAGGGAAGCCGCTGTGAGGCCGGCGGCGAGTGCGGCCCGCCGCCGGGTCGGACTGGTGGTCATCACAACCTCGTTCCTTCCTCGAAGGTGGTCAACCCAGCGTCCACTGCTGGTTGCTGCCGCCGTTGCAGGTCCACAGCTCGACCAGCGCACCGTTGGCCGTGGACGCGCTCGTCACGTCCAGGCACAGACCCGACTGCCCGCCGGTGACCGTGCCGTTCGAGTTGACGGTCCACTGCTGGTTGGCCCCGCCGTTGCAGGACCAGGTCACCACCTTCGTCCCGGCGCTGGTCCCGTTGCCCGAGGCGTCCAGGCAGAGCGTCTGGCCGCCGACGGTGGCCGTCAGCTGGTTCGACGACGTGCGCGTCCAGGTCTGGTTCGGCTGGCCGCTGCAGCTGTAGATCTGCAGCTGGGTACCGGGAGTCGTGCTGGAGCCCGGGACGTCGAGGCACTTGCCGGCGCCGACCGCGTGCAGCGGCCCGGTGGTGGTGCCGCTGCCGCCGGTGCCGTAGCCGGCCGCGGTGATGTTGGCCTGCACGGCGTTCTCGGTGGCGTCCGACGGGTAACCGGACGTCATCACGCCTTCGTAGAATGTCCCCGCGGAGCCGATGCTGTTGTCACCACCGGTGCCGAGGATGATCGCGCCTTCCTTGCGCATCGGGTTGTAGCCGGACACGTTGGGACGGGCGCCGTCGTAGAAGGTCGACAGGCCGCCGGACTGCGCGTTGCCGCCGCGGATGGCCCAGTGGTTGGGCGCGCCCTTGATGATCGCGGTCAGGTAGCGGTGGCTGATGCTGGGGTCGTTGGCGTTGTAGCGCTGGTTGATCCCGGAGAAGAGGCCGTTCTCGAGGTCGGCCATGATCCACGGGCCGTTCCCGGCGCCGTAGCCCCAGACCTTGATGTTGCCGAAGTAGATGGCCTCCATCGTGCCGTTGCCGTTGTCCCGGCTGTTGCGCTCGGCGTTGCCGTAGTCGAAGCAGCAGCCGCCGTTGTAGTGCGTGCCGTCGAAGATCGCGTACATGCCCTCGGACTGGTCACCGGTCGCCGTGCCGGTGGCGTTGTTGTTGCGGTACCCGGTGCCGGGCGCCACGAACACGCCGTAGGCCTTCTGGCCGCCGACGGTGATCGGGGCGGCCGCCGCGTTGGCGAGGTTGTCGTACCCGCCCGCGGCCGGCCCCTGGAACCCGCCCGGCGGCGCCTGCGTGAGGTGGTTGCCGCGACCGGACTGGTCGTAGATGACGGTGATCAGGCACGTCGTGCCCGCGCAGAAAGAATCCTGGGTCGCGGCGTTCGCGACACCGCCCGCGCTCAGGACGCCGACGTCCCGCGTCGCGTTGTCGGACGCCCGCCGGACCTGGTACAGGGCACCGTTGTACGAGCCGTACAACGCCCGGGTGGTCGAATGTGCTGCCACGCACGGCGTGCTGCCGGCGGCGTAGAGGTCACACGGTCCCTGCGTGGCGGCCTGCGCCGGCGCGGCCGGGCCGGCCAGCGCCCCCGCGGCGAGCGCGAGCGCGGCTCCCGTGGTCTGCAGCGACCTTCTCCATCGTGGTGTCATCGGCGAACTCCTTTGTCCGGACGAGATGCTGCTAGCTCCGTGTCCACTTCTGGGCGTCGCTGCCCGTGCAGGCCTGCAGGGTCACCGGCGCGCTGTTCGCGGCGCCGCTCGGACCGAGGCAGAGTCCTGATGGGACACCGGTGACCGTGCCGTCGGTGTTGGCGTTCCACTGCTGGTTGGTGCCGCCCGTGCAGTCCCAGATGATCGCGCGGGTGCCGGCCGTGGCGCTCGCACCCTCGGCGTCGAGGCACTTGCTGCCGTACACCAGGAGCTGCTTCCCGGAGGTGAGCGTCCACTGCTGGTTGCCGCCGCCGTTGCAGTCCCACAGCGCGACCTGGGTGCCGTTCGTCTGGGACACGTTGGGGACGTCGAGGCAGCGGCCGGAGCCCGTGTTGCGCAGCACCGACGTCGACCCGCCGCCCGTGCCGGTCACGGCGAGGTTGTCGAACTGGGCGGTCTCCCCCGTGCTCGTGCCGATCCCGGCCTGGCCGGCCGGGAAGGTGCCGTCGGTGACCGTGCCGAGCACGGCGCCGTCGAGGGAAGCGGTGATGGTGCTGCCGGAGAAGCCCAGGGACAGCTTGTGCCAGCGGTTGGTGCCCAGCGCGGTCGTCGTGCCGCTGCGCAGCGTCGTGACCTGCTGGCTGGTGTTGTTGCGCTGGATCGACCACGCGCCGGCGTCGCTGATCCGCAGGTAGTACGCGTTCACCGCGCCCTGGTTGCCCGTGTCCTGCGAGCCGACGCGGCCGAGCAGCTGGACCGACCCGGACTTCTCCAGCAGCACGTCCGCGTTGACCGTGTAGGTGCTCCAGGCGATGTTGCCCAGCAGCGCGTAGGGATCGACGAACTTCTTCCACGGGATCGTCTTCTGCGGCGCGGCCTGGCGCACGCAGGTGCCGGAGCGACCGGCACCGCAGGCGGACGTCTCGAAGGCGCCCTCCATGTCCATCAGGTACTTGGCTTCCTTGCCGGTCGCGTACCCGTCGAAGTCGTCGCTGTAGGGCAGGTTCAGCGAACCCTGCGACGGGCCGGCCGCCGTGCCCTTGCCCTGGCCGGTGGTGGTCGTGATCGTGTAGAGGTACCCCGGCTGGGCGGTGAGCGAGAACGCTCCGCCGGACGGCGTGATGTCGGCCGTGTGCTTGAAGAAGTCCGCGGGGTTGTTGGAGTTCAGGTTGGTCGCCCACACGTGCACCTGGCCCGTGGACAGCCCGCCGGTGACGGTCAGGTTCAGCGTCTGGGCCGCAGTGGCGTCCATCGTCTCGATGACCGTGCTGTAGTCACCGGTGCTCGGGGACCTCAGCGAGACGTAGCTGCCGTTGGCGCGGTTGCCGCCGAGGTAGCCGCTGGCGGTGTCGAGGTACTTCCAGCCGGGTGCGGTGAACTGCGTGGTGTGCGCCAGCGCCCAGGCGTCCTTGCCGACCGAGTAGTAGCCCGACCACGGCTGGTTGGCCAGGATCAGGCCCACGGTCGGCCAGGGGATGTTCGGCGTGGTGGCGGCGATGAGGTCCCAGTTGAGGTAGGCGGTCATCTTGCCGTCTAGGTAGACGCGGTTGATGCCGCGGGCCAGTGGCTTGGCGCCGTCGTTGTAGTCCTGGGAACCGTTCTCGCTCGACCACAGCGTCTTGCCGGTACCGGTGACGCTGGACGGGACGCTGCACGACGTCTGCGCGCTGAGGTAGCCGCAGGTGTAGTGGGCGCTGAGCACGTCGGTCGCGTTGCGGTAGGCCGTGTTCGTCGAGATCGCGCTCGCCGGGCCCCAGTCCCCCGGCCACGAGTCGCCGGAGATGACCTTGACCGCGCTGTACCCGTTGGCGTTGAGCGCATTGCGCAAGGTCACGGTCCAGTCCGCGCTCCACTGCTTCTCGTTCTGGACGCTGGTGAGGTAGTCGATCGTCAGCCCGTGCTGCTTCGCACACCCGAGCCAGGAAAGGTAGTAGCCGGTCAGGTCGTCCGAGAAGAACGTGCCGTTGCCGATCCAGCCCGGCGCGCCCCACGGCAGGCCGACCAGCTTGATGCCGGGGTTGCGTGCCTTGGCCTGCTCCATCAGCCACCACTCGTACCCGCGGTTGCAGTCCAGGTCACCGCGGAAGTGCGCGTGGCTGGGTTCCGCGCCGCTGGTGGAGTTGGTGTCGCCGCCCATCTCCACCTTGAGGATCTGCAGCGCGGCGCCGTACCCCGGCTTGAAGAGGTAGTCGAGGATCTGGCCGCGCTGGGGCTCGGGGTAGTCGATCAGCAGGCGGCTGTTGCCCCCGCCGCCGCTGACCGCGCCGACGCCGTCGAACGTGCGCCCGGCCGACCCGCCGTTGATCGTGATCGAGGTGGCGGCTTCGGCGGGCGCTGCGCCGGCCACCACGCCGGCGGCCAGGACGACGGTGGCGACCACCGCGGCTCGCGCCCGCCGCAGCAGGGTTCGGGGCATGGCAGTTCTCTCTTCCGACGAAGGGGGATCAGACGGCTGTGAACGTCCACTGGTTGTTGGTGCTGCCGTTCGGGGTCCACAGGACCACGGCCGAGCCGGCCGTCGTGCTGCCCGCGCCGTCGAGCGCGGTGCCGGTGGCCCGGTTGACGATCTGGTAGCGCCCGTTGCCGAGCCCGGCCAGCCGCCACTGCTGGTTGTCGCTGCCGGTCCAGGCCGACTGCACAGCGTTGACGCCGTTGCCGGTCCGGCCGCCGCTGTCGGCGACCATCCCGTTGGTGCGGTTGACGATCCGGTGGTAACCGGTGCCCAGGTCCACCAGCTGCCAGTGCAGGTTGGTGGACCCGTCGTAGGACCACTGCTTGAGCACCGACCCGGCCGCGACGGTCCCGCCGCTGTCGAGCACGAGACCCGTCGTGACGTTGGCGATCCGCACCCAGCTCGTCGGGACCGGGCCCGAGCCCAGGGCCGGGATCTGGCCGGAGAACGTCAGCTTCACCACGTACGCCGGAGCGCTGAACGGCACCGACGGCAGCCGGATGTGCAGCCCGGAGCCGTCCTGGGTGCGGTCGGGCAGGTCGGTGGAGGACCCGGCGGTGGCGCCGAGCAGCTGCACGGACTTCAGCGAGCCGAGGTTGATCCGGCCCGACCCGAGCGTCGTGATGTCCAGCGTGCCGCTCGGCCAGCCCATCACGGTGGCGTACAGGACGGTGTTGTCCTTGCTGCGAGTGAAGCGGATGTCCCGGTTGGTGCCCTCGCGGGGTGTCGTGAAGGAGCCGCCGCCCATCTGCGTCGGGCCCTCGCCGTAGGCCGACCACGCGCGGGTGGCGTAGATCGACTCCCCGAAGCGGGCGAGGTAGTCGCCGATGCCGAGCAGGATGGTCCGCTGTCCCGAGGGGATGGTGCCGTCGGCCATCGGGGCGATGTTCAGCAGCATGGTGCCGTTCTTGCTGACGCGGTCGATCAGCGCATGCAGCATCGCCTTCATCGAGTAGTAGCCGATGCCGGTCGTGTAGCACCAGCTGGAGCTGGAGATGCTGTCGTCGGTCAGCCAGTACGGGTTCTGGATGTCCCCCGGTCCGCCGCGCTCGAAGTCGAAGACCTCGCCGCGGTTGTCGAACCCGTCCTTGTAGGTCGCGACGACGTCCTTATTCCACGCGACGGCTTTGTTGTAGTAGTAGGCCAGGAAGTTCAATCGCCAGGACTCGTCGACGCGGGGCAGGTTGAAGTCCTGCCACAGCAGGTCCGGCTGGTAGCCGTCGATCACCTCGGCCAGCTTGTCGTACCAGAGCTGGTTCTCCGCCGCCGAGCCCAGCTGGCCGTACAGCTTGCGCAGACTGGCGTCGGACTGCGTCGGCACGTGGTCGTAGTAGCCGGTGAAGTGGTAGGCGTGGTGCAGCGAAACCATGAACTTCAGGCCCCGGGCCCGGATCGCGTCGGCGTGCAGCCGCACCAGGTCCAGCCGCGGCCCCTTGGCCACCGAGTTCCACTCGTTGACGGCGCTGTTCCACATCGAGAAGCCGTCGTGGTGCTCGGCGACGGGACCGGCGAACTTCGCGCCGGCGTCGGCGAACAGCTGCGCCCACTCCGCCGGGTCGAAGGTGCCGCCCGCGGACTTGAGCTTCGGCGCGAACTGCACCCAGTTGCCCGCTTTGTCCCGGGCTCCGTTGACGAAGTTGTGGTACGGCCACGCCGACGGATCCCCGTACACGGCCTTGTGGTGGTTGTTCTCGCTCGACCCGCTGACGTACATGTTCCGCGGGTACCACTCGTTGCCGAACGCGGGGACGCTGAACACACCCCAGTGGAAGTAGATGCCGAACTTGGCGTCCTGGAACCACTCCGCCGCGGGCGGGTGCTGGTCGACCGACGACCAGGTGGGTGTGTAGCTGCTCGGCCCGGCGGTGGCCGAGGCGATCCCGCCGCGGAGGAGACCGGCCGCCGCCGCGCCGCCCACCGTGATCAGGCCCAGTGCTGTGCGACGGCCGAACTCGGGCATATCGGGAAGCCTCCTCGACGCTGAGAAAGTTAGCGCTAACACGATCTGTTTAGGCGCGGGAGCCACGGATGGTCAACCCTTCCCCGGTCCGAACCCGCGGAGTGCCGCGAAATCCCAGCGTGCGCCGCACGGACGACGTGAAACTTTCATGCGCTGCGACGAATGCTTGTGAGCGTGAACACCCGCGTGCCACACTGCTTCCCGCCTGGCCTCGGAGCGCGAGCAACGGTGACCACAACCCGAAGGAGCACCCGTGAAAGTCGCTTCGACGACCGCCCGACGCCGGCGCACCCTCACCCTGGTCGTCGCGCTGCTGTGCGCGCTGGGCCTGGTCCCGGCCGTCGCCAGGGCCGACAACCCGATCGTCCAGACCATCTACACCGCCGATCCCGCGCCGCTGGTGTACAACGGCCGCGTCTACCTCTACACCGGCCACGACGAAGACGCCTCGACGTACTTCACCATGAAGGAATGGCGGGTGTGGTCGTCGGCGGACATGGTGAACTGGACCGACCACGGTTCGCCGTTGAACCTCGCGAGCTTCTCCTGGGCGAGCGCCAACGCCTGGGCGGGCCAGACCGTCCACCGCAACGGCAAGTTCTACTGGTACGTCCCGATGACGGTCCGGGCGACCGGCGCGATGGCCGTCGGCGTCGCCGTGTCGACCAGCCCGACCGGGCCGTTCAGCGACGCGCTCGGGCACCCGCTCGTCGCCAACGGCGAGTTCGACCCGACGGTGTTCGTCGACGACGACGGGCAGGCGTACCTGTACTGGGGCAACCCGCACCTGTGGTACGTCAAGCTCAACGCCGACATGATCTCCTACTCCGGTGGGGTGAACCAGATCCCGCTCACCACCGCCGGGTTCGGCACGCGCACGGGGAACACCAGCCGGCCGACGCTGTTCGAGGAAGGCCCGTGGGTCTACAAGCGCAACGGCTTGTACTACAACGTGTTCGCGGCGAAGTGCTGCTCCGAGTTCATCGGCTATTCGACCGCGCCCGGCCCGACCGGGCCGTGGACCTACCGCGGGACGGTCATGCCCACCCAGGGCGCCAGTTTCACCAACCACCCGGGGGTCATCGACTTCGCCGGGAACTCCTACTTCTTCTACCACAACGGCGCTTTGCCGGGCGGCAGCGGCTACACGCGCTCGGTCGCCGTGGAGAAGTTCGCCTACAACGCCGACGGCTCCATCCCGACGATCAATATGACCACCAGCGGCGCGCCGCAGGTCGGCACGCTGAACCCGTACACGCGGCAGGAAGCCGAGACGATCGCCTGGGAATCCGGCGTCGAGACCGAGCCGTCCACCGAGGGCGGGATGAACGTCGGTTACCTCGAGAACGGTGACTGGATCAAGGTCAAGGGCGCCGCTTTCGGCTCCGGCGCCCGGTCCTTCACCGCGCGAGTCGCCTCCGCGGCGGCCGGCGGGCGGATCGAGCTGCGGCTGGACAGCACCGGCGGCATCCTGGCCGGCACCTGCACCGTCGGGGGCACCGGTGGCTGGCAGACCTGGACGAGCGTGTCCTGCCCGGTGAGCGGCGCCACCGGGACGCACGACCTGTACCTCCGGTTCACCGGCGGCAGCGGCTACCTGTTCAACCTGAACTGGTGGCAGTTCGCCGCCTGACGACTCCTGGAAAGGGGCGACGATGCCCGTTCGACTTCGCCACCTGCTCATCGCCGCGGCCACCGCACTGGCCGTGCTCACCGTGCCGACGTCCGCCGCGGCCGCGCCCGGCAGCCCGGCGCTCACCCCGCCGCTGGGCTGGAACAGCTGGAACAGCTTCGGCTGCGGGGTCACCGAAACAGCCATCCGCCAGGCGGCCGACGCGATGGTCTCGTCCGGGATGAAGGACGCGGGTTACCAGTACGTCGTCGTCGACGACTGCTGGTTCGACCCGCAACGCGACGCCCAGGGCGCGCTGCGCGCCAACGCGTCGAAGTTCCCCAGCGGCATGAAGGCGCTGGGCGACTACATCCACGGCCGGGGCTTGAAGTTCGGCATCTACCAGGTACCGACCGACCGCACCTGCGCCCAGCGCACCGGCACCTACCCCGGGTCGACCGGCAGCGCGGGGCACGAGGTCCAGGACGCCCAAACGTTCGCGTCCTGGGGCGTGGACTACCTCAAGTACGACTGGTGCTCCCCCGCCGGCACGCGGGACGAGCAGGTCGCCCGGTTCACGGTCATGCGCGACGCGGTGCGCGCCACCGGCCGCCCGATCGTCTACAGCATCAACCCCAACAGCTACCACGCCATCACCGGCGACAAGTACGACTGGGGTCAGGTCGCGGACCTCTGGCGCACCACCGAGGACCTGCTGGACATCTGGCAGAACGGCAACACCAACAGCTACCCGATGGGCGTGGGCAACGTCCTCGACGTCACCGCCCCGCTGGCCGCCCAGGCCGGTCCGGGGCACTGGAACGACCCGGACATGCTCGTCGTCGGCCGGCCGGGGCTGTCGCTGACCGAATCCCGCACGCACTTCACGCTGTGGGCGCTCATGGCGGCGCCGCTGATGGCGGGCAACGACATCCGCACGATGTCGGCCGACATCAGCGCGGTGCTGCGGAACCCGCGCCTGCTGGCGGTCGACCAGGACCGGCTCGGCGCGGGCGGCCGCCGGGTGCGCGACGACGGCAACGCCGAGGTCTTCGCCAAGCCGCTGGCCGACGGCTCGGTGGCGGTCGGGCTGCTCAACCGCGGCAGTGCGACGGCCACCGTGAGCACGACCGCGGCGCAGGCCGGGCTGTCCGGCACGGCGTTCACCCTTACCGACCTGTGGACCGGCGCGACTTCGACGACCGGCGGGGCGATCACCGCGAGCGTCCCGGCGCACGGTGTCGCGGCGTACCGGGTGACGGGTGGTTCCCCGCTGGCCACCACGACGTCACGGCTGCGTGGCGCGGGCTCGAGCCGGTGTCTCGACGTGGACAACGCCTCGACCGCGGCCGGGGCGGGCACGCTGCTCTGGGACTGCCAGACCGCGGCGAACCAGCTGTGGACGAGCTGGGACAACGGCGAGATCCGCGTGTTCGGCGACAAGTGCCTCGACGGAACGACCAGCGGCGCCCAGGTGACGAGCAGGCCGTGCACCGGGCAGGACAACCAGAAGTGGACGTTCGGTGCGGACGGCTCGGTGCGGAACGTCCATTCCGGACTGTGCCTGGACGCCGAGGGTGCGGCCACCGCCAACGGGACGCACGCGATCCTGTGGAGCTGCAACGGTCAGCCGAACCAGCGGTGGAGCCGCGTCTGACCACGCGGAGGCCCGGGTCGTCCGAGGACGGCCCGGGCCTCCGCGTGGGTCAGCGGTAACCGGCGGCCACGATGTTCGCCTGCACCGCGTTTTCCGTGGCGTCGGAAGGATAACCGGCGACCATCGCCCCTTCGTAGAACGTCCCGGCGCTCAGGTTCGCGCCCCCGCCCGGCTTGCAGCAGTCACCGCCGCTGCCCAGCACGATCGCGCCCTGCTTCTTCATCGGGCTGTACCCGCTCGGGAGCCCGCCGTCCCACAGGGTCGTCAAGCTGCCGGACTGGGCGTCGCTGCCCTTGATCGCGAACCGCGACGTCCCGTTGTTCTTCAGCACCGCCGTGACGAACTTGCTGCCGAACGCCCGCTGGTTCGGGTTCCACGTCTGGCTGCCGCCGGGGTAGAGCCCCCACTCGAGGTCGGCCTGGACCCACGGGCCGGTGCCGGAGCAGCCGCCGAACCAGCACTGCTTGCCGAAGTTGAGGGCGTCCATCGCGCCGGCGGCGTCGGCCTTGCGGGTCGTTTCGCTGTTGCCGTAGTCGAAGCAGCAGCCGCTGTTGACGTGCGTCCCGCTGGTCACCATGTACATGCCCTCGGGCGCGCTGCCGGTGGGCACGCCGGTCGCGTGGCCGTCTCGCCAGTAGCTGTTGCCGGGGTTGATGTACAGCGAATACGCCTTCCGGCCGCCGACCGTGAGCGACTCCGTCGTCGCCTTCGCGGGGCTGCTCTGGCTGGAGCCGGGGACCACGCTCGACCCCTGGTACCAGAGGTCGTTGCCCCGGCCGGACTGGTCGTAGACCACCGTGGTGACGCAGGACGTGTTGGCACAGAAGGAGTCCTGGCCCGCGGCGTCGGCGGCCCCGCCGGCCGCCACGACGCCGACGTTGCGGGTCGTGTTGTCGGACGCGCGCCGGACCTGGTACAGATTTCCGCCGTAGGAGCCGTAAAGCGCGCGAACCGTGCTGTGCGCGGCGATGCACGGCGTACCGCCCGACGCGTAGATGTCGCACGGGCCCGCGCCGGTCGGCGGCGGGGTGCTCGTCCTCCACCGCTGGTTGCTCTGGCCGTGGCACGTCCAGAGGATGACCGCGGTGCCGTTGGCCGTCCCGCCCCCGTTCACGTCGAGGCACAACCCCGACTGGACACCGGTGACCGTCCCGTCGGAGTTCTGCCGCCACTGCTGGTTCGCCCCGCCGGTGCAGGTCCAGATGATCACCGCCGTCCCGGGCGCGGTCTGGTTGCCGTAGGCGTCCACGCACCGCGTCCCGCTCATCGCCCGCAGTTCGCCGCCGGAGCCGAACTCGAAGACCTGGCTCGCCTGGCCGGTGCAGTCCCGGATCTCCAGCGCCGTTCCCGCCGTGTCGACGCCACCCGGCACGTTCAGGCACCGCCCCGAGGCCGCGCTCGTGAGGGACGTCGACGCCGCGGACGCCGGTGCCGCGCCGGTCAGCGCGGCCGCCAGGACCGCGGCCAGCACCAGGACGGCGCGCACCGGCTTGACTCGAATGGTCACGAATCCTCCTTCGCGCACTGCGGAGCACCCGCAGGCGATTGTTAGCGCTAACAGTAAGAGCTAAGCGGTCGCCCGGAGGACGAGCTTGGTGTCCAGCACGGCACAGCGGGGCGCGGCCGAGCCGCCGAGCATCGCGAGCAGCTCCGCCGTCATCCGGGCCCCCATCTCCTCGATCGGCTGGCGGACGGTGGTGAGCGGCGGATCCGTCCGGCGGCCGATCGGCAGGTCGTCGAACCCGATGACGGCCACGTCGCCGGGTACCCGCCGTCCCGCGCGGCGCAGGGCCCGCATCGCGCCGACCGCCATCATGTCGGAGGCGGCGAAGATGGCGTCGACGTGCGGCCGGCGATCCAGCAGGCGGACGGTGGCGTGCTCGCCGGAGGCCTGGCCGAAGTCGCCGAACACCACCAGGCCGCGGTCGGCGTGACCGGCGCCGACCACCGCCTGCCGGTAGCCGAGCAGCCGGTCCACGCCGGCGGTCATGTCCTGGGGGCCGGCGATGGTCGCCACCGTGCGCCGGCCCGCGTCGATGAGACGCTGGGTGGCCCGCCGCGCACCGCCCCGGTTGTCCACGTCGACGTACGAGGAGCAGTCCCCTTCGCGGACCGGACGGCCGCCGAACACCACCGGGATGCCGAGCCAGTCCAGGTCGAGCGGACGGCGGCCGTGCATGCCGACGACGAGGGCGCCGTCGACGTGGCCGCCGTCGAGGTACCGCACCACCGGGGCCTGGTAGTCCTCGGTCGCGGGCACGGTGAGCAGGACGAGCTGCAGGCCCGCCTCGGTCAGCTCCTTCCCGGCGCCGGCCGAGATCCGGGCGAAGTAGGGATCGGCGAACAACCGCAGCACCTCCTCGCACACGACCAGCGCGACCGATCCGGTGCGCCCCGCCGTCGCCCGCGCGGCTCTCTGCCGGGCGTAGCCGAGAGCCGACATCGCCGACTCCACCTGCTTGCGCGTTTTCGGCCGGACCCGCGGAAAACCGTTGAGCACGCGGGACGCGGTGGCGGTCGACACCCCGGCCGCCCGCGCGACGTCGGCCAGGGTCGGACGGAGCTGGGGCAACTCGACGGACGACACGTTCGCTCTCCCAAGACGTCTTTGTCTTTGCAGGGCCCGCTCGAGGATACCGCCGGGTAGCGGACGCCTCAGGCGCGTTGGAGCCGGAACCGCTGGTTGGCCCCTCCCGTGGCCGTCCACTGGGAGATGCGCGCGCCGTCGGCGGTCGAGGCACCCCAGACGTCCATCGTCAGGCCGCTCAGGCGGTTGACCAGGCCGACGACACCGCCACCCTGGTCGGCCACGCGCCACTGCTGCGCGGCGGCCCCCGAGTCCGGCTGCTGGCTGATGTCCGCGCCGGTGCCCGAACCGGCCACCTGGAGCACCAGGCCGCTGTGGCGCGCCCGGACTCGGTAGTAGCCGTCGCCGGAGTCGAGGAAGTCGAACCGCTGGTTCTGCCCGCCGGTGGCCGGCCACTGCTGGAGCAGGGCGCCGGCCGCGGTGGAGACGCCGCTGACGTCCAGGAGCTTGCCGCTGTGCTCGGCCACCAGGGTGTAGGTCACCCCGACCTGCACCGGCGTCCCGGACGGCGGGGTCGACGAAGCGAACTGCGTGAGGAACTTCCACACCTCGCCGGAGGTCCAGGTCTGCCAGCCGCTGCAGGCGCACCCGTCGCGCGGGCCGGGGTCGTGGCCGCCGTCGAACGCGGCCCAGACCACCGGGTACCCGGCCCGGCAGCCGGAGTAGGCGGTGACGATGTGGGTCCGGCTGCCGCTCGAGGGCTCCGGTGGGTTCTGCGCGGCGCAGCCGTTGTTCCGGACGAACTGGTCGCGCAGCGACCGCCCGGACGCGATCGGCAGGACGTTGTCGCCGATGCCGTGCATGCCGATGTAGGCGACCGCCTGGGTGCCGCCGTTGCAACCGCTGAGGTTCGCCCCGGAGTAGACGGCGACCGCGCGGAAGACCGCCGGCCGCGCGCAGGCGAGCGCGTAGCTCATGGCTCCGCCGTAGCTGAAGCCGCCGGCGAAAACCTGTGATGTGTCAACGCACAACGCCGCTTCGAGCTGCCTCAGCAGATCGTCGACGAACGTGACGTCCTGGCCACCGGGATTGGCCCAGCCGTTGCCGTTGCCCTGGGGCGCCACGAAGATCGTGGTGTCGCCCGCGGTGTCCGCGAGCCGCCGGAGCCCGTAGTAGGACCAGTTGTAGCCGTCGGTCCCGCCGGAGTCGACGTCGTTGGCCGTGCCGCCGAGCCAGTGCAGCCCGACGAACAGCCGGTACGGGTGGCTGCTGTCGTAGTTCGCCGGGATCCGCAGGATGTAGCTGCGGTTCTGGCCGCCACTGGAGATCGTGTGGGTGCCGCTCGCCAAGCCGGGAGCGGTCCCGCAGCCGGCGGCTGCCGACGTCTCACCGGTAGAGGCGGCCGCTTGCGCGGTACCGGCTGTCACCACCAGCGCCCCGATCGCGAAGGACGTGAGCAGGCTTCTGAACTTCACCATCGCGCGGCTCCCTCTGGTCGTCGAACCGGCTGGATCCACGATAGAAGTCGGCCTCGGCGAAGGTCAATGCGCGATGAAACTTACGCGGCGCAACGGATCGCGCCGGTCCTAACAGTCCACAAAGGATGGATCGCTCACCGGGTGAAGAGCCGTCGCCGGATCTCACGCCGGTAGTCCTCCAGGGTGTTGTCGAGGTGGACGGCGGCCGCCTGGGCCGCTTCTTCCGGGTCGCCGTCACGGATCGCGCGGTAGATCGCCGCGTGCTCTTCGATCGCGTCCACGGCGTGTCCGCCGACCGCGCCGGACATCCCGATGATGTTCGTCTGGCGTTGCAGGCGGCGGGCTTCGCGCACGGCCGCGACGAGGAACTGGTTGTGGGACGCGGTGGCGATGGCGAGGTGGAAGTCGTCGTCGCCGCGGTCGAACACCACGCTCTGTCCGGTCAGGTGGCCCTGCCGGCAGGTCTCGGCGGCGGTCTCGATCGCACGCAGCTCGACCGGGGTGGCGTTCGTCGCCGCCAGCCGGCCGGCCGCCGTCTCCTGGACCCGGCGGAACTCGAAAAGCATGTAGACGTGGTCGAGATCGGCGGGCAGGAAGAACCCGCCCCACCGGGAAGCGCCGAGCATGCCCTCGTCGTCGGAGACATACAGCCCACGTCCCTTGTGCGCGCGTACCCGGCCGATCGCCGAGAGGATCTTGACGGCCTCCCGCACCACGGTCCGGCTGGTTCCCATCCGCGCCGCCAGCTCGACCTCGGTCGGCATCCGGTCACCGGGCCTCAGTTCCAGCTCGGCGATCAGGTGCAGGATCTGCTCGGCCACCACTTCGTAGCCGGGCCGGTACGGAGCAGGCGGTGCGGTTTCCTCGCCACGAGTCACCCGATGAGTATGACTCAAGGGGCGCCGGCCAGTGACTGTACCTCGCGACCCGGTTACCTAGTCAACAGCAGCGGATCCGGGATGAAACTTACATGCGTTCCCGCAGGCGAAAAGTCGAGCGGCGCGAGGCCCGTGCTCATCCTCCGGCGTCCCGGGGACCATGGTCGGGCATGAGTCACACCCATCGCCGTCCCCAGGGAAGGTAGCCGCCATGCCGCCGCGCTCCGGTTCCGTGGCCGCCGCGCTCGTGGTGACCGCGGTGGCCACGCCGCCCGCCCACGCCGCGACCGTCACCATCACCGTGGCACCCACCGGCGACGACGCCGACCCCGGCACCCCCGACCGGCCGGTCGCCACCCCGGCGAAGGCCCAGCAGCCGGCCCGCGCCCGATCGGCGGCCGGTGACGTGGTCGTGCAGCTCGCCGGCGGCACCTACCGGCTCTCGGCCCCGCTGAAGCTCACCGGTGCCGACTCCGGGCAGAACGGCCACACCGTCACCTGGCAGGCCGCGTCCGGCCAGACGCCGATCCTGTCCGGCGGCACGCAGGTCACGGGCTGGGCGGTGCAGGACGCGAGCCGGAACATCTGGGCGGCTTCCGTGCCGCAAGGCACCGACTCCCGGCAGCTGTTCGTGGACGGGACGCTCGCGCCGCGCGCGTCGATCCCGATCTCGCGCGACGACGTCCGGATCACCACCGCCGGCCTGACCATCGTCGGCTCCGCGCTGAACCACCTCGCCACGCTGCCGCAGCAGAACCGGATCGAGGTGGAGCGCCAGAACTCGTTCACCGACCGGTACTCCCCCGTCGACCACGTCAGCGGCACCTCGATCGTCATGCGGCAACCCGCGTGGAACAACAACAACTGGGGCTACGACACCCTCGCCAACCCCTTCGGCGGCAACTGGTACAACGGCGGCGCGACGAACGTGGCCACCGGATCGCCGCACAACAACGTCCTGAGCGGCAACGTCCTGGTGAGCGGTACCGACTGGCCCTCGGGCGCGCAGCAGGTCATCGCCGCCGCGGGCCCGGGCGGCACCGGGCCGGCCGCGAGCCCGGTGCGCGCGGCCGGGGCGGGCAAGTGCCTCGACGTCAACGGCGCCGGCACCACGCCCGGCGCCCAGGTGCAGATCACCACCCCGGGCACCAACGTCGTCATCTGGACCTGCAACGGCGGAGCCAACCAGCGCTGGCAGGTCACCTCGGCCGGCGCCGTCACCGGTGTCCAATCCGGACTGTGCCTGGACGTGACCGGCAGCGGTACCGTCGTCCGGCTCTGGACGTGCACCGGGCAAGCCAACCAGCAGTGGACCTTCGGCTGACCGATCGAGGAGAACCATGAGAATCCGGCTCATCGCGGCCGCGACGGCCCTGTTCCTGACCGCGTTCCTCCCGGGCACCCCGGCGGCCGCCGAATCCAACGGCGGGGTCCGGGTCATGCCGCTGGGCGACTCCATCACCGAAGGCGTCCAAGTCCCCGGCGGGTACCGGATCGGGCTGTGGCAACGCTTGAACGCGAGCGGCTACCAGGTCGACTTCACCGGCTCGCAGTACAACGGCCCGGCCGCCCTCGGCGACCACGACCACGAGGGCCACCCGGGCTGGCGGATCGACCAGATCGACGCGAACGTCGTCACCTGGCTGCGCACCACCGGCTCGCACACGGTCCTGCTGCACATCGGCACCAACGACGTCCTGCAGAACCACGACGTCGGCCGCGCGCCCGCCCGGCTGTCCGGCCTGATCGACCACATCACCGCGACCGCACCGGACGCCGAGGTCTTCGTCGCCACGATCATCCCCCTCGCCAACTCCGGGCAGGAGTCCGCCGTCCGCACGTTCAACTCCGCGATCCCCGGGATCGTCGCGAACAACCAGAACGCCGGGAAGCACGTGCACCTGGTGGACATGCACTCCGCGGTGACCACCGGCGACCTGATCGACGGCATCCACCCGACGGCCACCGGGTACGACAAGATGGCCGCCACCTGGTTCGGTGCGCTGCAGTCCGTGTCCGGGAGCATCGGCACCCCCGGGACCTCCTCGGCGCGGCAGATCGTCGGCGCGCAGTCGGGCCGGTGCGCGGACGCCGCGAGCGCCGCCAACGGAACCCAGGTGCGGCTGCAGGACTGCGGCGGGCAGGCCGGCCAAGCGTGGACCCCGGCCGGCCGGACGCTGACCGTCGGTGGGTCGAAGTGCCTCGACGCGTCCGGCCACGGGACGGCCAACGGCACCCCGGTGATCGTCTGGGACTGCCACGGGCAGGCCAACCAGCAGTGGACCGTGAACGCGAACGGCACGATCACCGGTGTCCAGTCGGGGCTCTGCCTCGACGCGTACGGGCAGGGCACCGCCAACGGCACCCAGCTGGTCCTGTGGACCTGCGGCGGGCAGGCCAACCAGCGGTGGACATTGCGCTAGGCGACGGCGCACCGGTGGTCCACGACTCCGGCGCACTCCGCAGGCATCACATGTTTAAGCCTCCCCATAGCGCCTTTCTGGTCGAAATCGGCGAATAACTCGACCTCAACTCGGAAATCATCATACGAATGATAGGATCTCGGCAGTCGACGCCCGAGGAGTGCTATGGCGAGGTCCCTGACCGACGAAGCGATCGACCGGATCCGGGAGTTCGTCCGGTCCGGGCGGTTCCCCGCCGGCGCCAAGCTGCCTCCCGAACACGAGCTCGCCACCGAGCTGGGCATTTCCCGCAGTCCCACCCGGGAAGCGGTGAAGGCGCTGGCATTGGCCCGGGTCCTCGAAGTCCGCCGCGGTGACGGCACCTACGTCACGAGCCTCGCGCCCAGTCTCCTGCTCGAAGGCCTCGGCAACGCGGTGGCGCTCATGCAGGGCGGCACCGTGCTCGAGCTGACCGAGGTGCGGCGGCTCCTGGAGCCCGCCGCCACCGGCCTCGCCGCGACCCGGATCACCGACGCCCAGCTCCGCACCGTGGCCGAGCTCCTCGACGCCATGCAAGAAGCCGTCGAGGACGTCGAACGCCTCACGGTGCTCGATGCCGCCTTCCACCGGGAAGTGGTCACCGCGGCGGGCAACGAAACCCTGACGGCCCTGCTGGACGGCATCTCCTCCCGGACGCTGCGGGCGAGGATCTGGCGGGGCACCATCGACCGGGGCGCGACGCACGAGACCCTGTCCCAGCACACGGCGATCCACGACGCACTGGCCGCCCGCGATCCCGCCCTGGCCACCGCGGCCGCGCTGTTGCACGTGGACACCTCCGAGCGCTGGCTGCGAGCGCACCTGGCCGATTTCCCGAACCTGGAAGACGGGTGACCCTCAGTTCTGCCGCTTGCCGCTGGTGATGCGGGACATCACCAGCGCGACCAGGATGATCGTGCCGTTGAGCGCCCCGATCCACTGCGCCGGCACGCCGGCGAGCGTGAGCACGTTCTGGATCATGTACAGCAGCAGGATCCCGGTGAAGGCACCGAACACCGTGCCCCGGCCGCCGTTCAGGCTGACGCCGCCGATCACCGCCGCGGCGAACACGGTGAAGATGTAGCCGTTGCCCTGAGCCGCGGCCACCGAAGCCAGCCGGCCCGACAGCAGCAGCCCGCCGAGCGCGGCGAGCACGCTCGCTCCGATGAGGACGATCCACACGATGCGGTCGGTCCGGATCCCGGCGGCTTTCGCCGCGTCTTCGTTGCCGCCGATGGCGTAAAGGCTGCGGCCGAACCGGGTGTACCCGAGCAGGACGACACCGCCGGCGAACAGCAGCACGCAGATCCAGATGGACGCCGGGATCCCGGCCCACAGCGTGGTGCCGAGGTAGAGCATCGAATCGGGCATGCCGAAGAACGTCTGGCCACCGGAGATCCCGGTCAGCAGGCCGCGCAGCACGATCAGCATGCCGAGGGTGACCACGAACCCGCTCAGCCCGAACCGGACGATCAGCAGGGCGTTGAGCACCCCGACGAGCACCCCGACCGCGAGCACCACGGGCACCGCGGTCCACCCGGGCAGCAGCCCGAGGGAATGGCCGCCCTCGATCGTCAGCCAGGCCGCCACCCCGGGGGCCAGGCCGAACGTGGACTCCAGCGACAGGTCCATCTTGCCGACGACCAGGACCAGCGTCTGGGCGAGCACGAGCAACGCGATCTCCGACATGGTCTGCAGGATGTTGATCACGTTGTCGTACTGCAGGAACACCGGATTCACCAGCTGGCCCACCACGGCGATCGCGATGATCCCGGGCACGAGCGCGAGGTCGCGCAGCCGGGCGAAGGCGATCCGCCGCGGCGGTCGCGCGGCGGCGGGTTCGGTCTGCGCCTCGGCACGCAGCGCGGTCGGGCTTTCAGGCATCGAGGTCGACTCCTTCCATGGCGGCCACGACCTCGCGGTCCGGCCAGCCGGCGGGTAGTTCGGCGGTGAGCCGTCCGTGCACCATGACGAGCACGCGGTCGCAGAGGCGCAGGTCGTCCAGCTCGTCCGAGGCGATCAGCACCGCCGTGCCCTCGGCCGCGGCTTCGGCCACCTTGCCGAGCAGGAACTCCTTCGACCGCACGTCCACCCCGGCGGTGGGGGCGATCAGCACGAGCACGCGGGGATCCCCGGCGAGCGCGCGGGCCAGGACGACCTTCTGCTGGTTGCCGCCGGAAAGCGCCGACACCGCGAGGTTCGGGCCCGGGGTCTTCACCGCCAGCCGGGTGATCATCGTCCCGGCCAGCCGGTCGCGGAGGGCGGACCGGACGAAGATGCCCGGGCCGAGCCGGTCCATGACGGACAGGGTGGTGTTGTCCGCGACCGACATCTCCGGCACGAGTCCCTGGCGGTGCCGGTCTTCCGGGACGAAGCCGATCCCGGCGGCGAGTGCCGCCGGGACGTCGCCGGGACGAGGGCGGTGGTCCCCGACGAGGATGGTGCCCGAACCGGCCTCCCGCAGCCCGGTCAGCGTCTCGGCGACCTCGGTCTTGCCGCTGCCACCGGCCCCGGCCAGGCCGACGATCTCCCCCGGCGCGACGTCGAAGGAAACGCCTTCGTAGCCGGGGACCAGGGTCAGGTCGCGGACCTGGAGCATCGCGGGCGCCCCCGGCCGGATCGTGGACGGGCGTTCGGCCGACAGGGTGGCGTCTTCCCCGGTCATCGCGGCGACGAGGTCGGGCTTCGGCAGCTCGGCGACCGGCGCGGTCAGGACGTGCCGGGCGTCGCGGAAGACCGTGACGGTGTCGCAGATCTCGTAGACCTCCTGCAGGTGGTGGCTGATGAACAGGAACGTCACGCCCTGGCGCTGCAGGTCGGCGATGTGGCCGAACAGCCGGGTGATGGCGCCCCCGTCCAGCTGCGCGGTCGGTTCGTCGAGGATGACGAACCGGGCCCCGAAGGACAGCGCTCGCGCGATCTCGACGAACTGCCGCTGCTCGACGCCGAGCTCCCCCGCGGGCCGCAGGACGTCGACGTCCACCGACCAGCGTTCGAGCAGCCGGGTGGCCGCGCGGCGCACCGCGGACCAGCGGACGAAGCCGCGCCGGGTCTCCTGCCGGTTGAGGAACAGGTTCTCCGCCACCGACAGCTCGGGGATGATCGTCGACTTCTGGTACACGCAGGCGACCAGCGACCGCCACCTGTCCCGATCGGACAGTCCCGGTACCGGCTCGCCGTTGACCAGCAGGGAACCGGAGTCCGGCTCGGCCAGGCCGGTGAGGATGGACACGAGCGTCGACTTCCCCGCGCCGTTGCGGCCGACGAGGGCGTGCGTCTGTCCCGGTAGGACGGTGAGGTCGGCGTGGTCCAACGCGACCGTGGCGCCGTAGCGCTTCACCACCTGCCGCGCTTCGACGACCGGTACCGTACTCATGTCCACCTCCTCCGCGACGCGAGCGGTCAGCTCTTGCTGTTGCCCCACAGGGACGGGTCGTCGACCTTGACGCTGGCGACCGGCCCGAAGGTCGCGCCGTCCGCGGTGACCAGCGGCGCGGCCAGCTGGTCCTCCATCAGGCCGTCGCGGACGGCCACGACGGTGCTGTCGTGGTCGGTCTTGCCCGGTACCGGCTTCTTGCCCGCGATCGCGTCCTTGAGGTACTGCAGCGCGTACTTGGCGAACAGGTCCGCGGGCTGGGAGACGGTCGCGTCCATCTCCCCCGCCCGGATCTTCGCGAGCTCCTCGGGGATGCCGTCGTTGGACACGATGAACACGTGCTTCGGGTCGGCCGCCGGGACGAGCAGGCCCCGCTGCTTCAGCAGCTGCAGCGTCCCGGAAAGGGCGAAGCTCGACTGCATGTAGACGCCCTTGATGTCCGGGTTCGCCGTCAGCCGGGTCTGGAGTTTCTGCGCCGCGGTGCCCGCGTCCCAGTTGGTGGCTTCGCCGAACACCGTGATGCCGGGGAAGTTCTGCTTCATGCAGTCGTTGAACGCCTCGGTGCGGTCGCGCCCGTTGATCGAGGCGAGGTCGCCCTGCAGCATCACGACCTTCCCCTGGCCGCCGAGCTTCGTGCCGAGGAACCGGCAGGCCTTTTCGCCGTAGGCGCGGTTGTCCGCCCGCACGACCATGTAGACCTCGCCCTGGTCGGGCCGGGTGTCGACGGACACGACCGGGATCTTCTTCCCGGCCAGCTGCTGCAGCGTCGGGATGATCGCCGCGGTGTCCTGCGGCGCCATGACGACGCCCTTCACGCCCTGGCTGATCATCGTCTGCACGTTGGCCGTCAGCGTGGCGACGTCGTTCTGCGAGTTCGTGGTCTTGAGGTCGAACCCGTCCTCGCCGGCGAACCGGGGCACGTACTTGATGTAGGCGTTCCAGAAGTCGGTGTCGGAGCGGGGGTAGTCGACGCCGACGACGGTGCTGCCGGACGCGGCGGTGCCACCGCCGCCGCTGCTGCAGCCGGCGAGCACGCCGGCCGCGACGACCGCGGCCGAGCACAGGTAACGGATTTTCATGGCCTCTCCTCGTTGACAGGCTGCGGGGTGGTGGGCGGGCCGGTGGTCACGCGACCACCACGGTGTTTTCGTGCCAGGCCGGACCATCGGGGTACCGGTAGCGCGCCAGGGACTCGGTGTGCAGGCGGGCGCCGAGGCCGGGCCGGACCGGCGCCCGGTACCTCCCCCGCTCGACCCGCACCGGGTCGACGAAGTGCTCGTGCAGGTGGTCGACGTATTCGATGACCCGGTCCTGGTGGGTCCCGCTCACCGCGACGAAGTCGAACATCGCCAGGTGCTGCACCATCTCGCAGAGCCCGACCCCGCCGGCGTGCGGGCACACCGGCACGCCGAACTTCGCCGCCAGCAACAGGATCGCGATGTTCTCGGTGACCCCGGCGACCCGGCTCGCGTCGAGCTGGAGGATGTCGATCGCCTCCGCCTGCAGCAGCTGCTTGAACATCACCGCGTTGTGGGTGTGCTCCCCGGTGGCCACCTTGATCGGCGCCACCGCCCGCCGGATCGCGGCGTGGCCGAGCACGTCGTCGGGCGAGGTCGGTTCCTCGATCCAGTACGGGTCGAACTCCGCCAGCGGCCGCAGCCAAGCGATGGCCTGGGCGACTCCCCAGGCCTGGTTGGCGTCGATGGCGATCCGCACGTCCGGCCCGACGACCTCGCGCGCCAGCCGCAGGCGCCGGACGTCCTCGTCGAGATCGGCCCCGACCTTGAGCTTGATCTGGGTGAACCCGTCCCGGACCGCCTTCGACGCGAGCGTCGCCAGCTTCTCCGGCGAGTAGCCGAGCCAGCCGGGAGTCGTGGTGTAGGCGGGGAAGCCGGCCGCGAGCAGCTCGGCCTGGCGCGCGGCCCGGCCCGGCTCGGCGCGGCGGAGGATGTCCAGCGCGTCGCCGGGGGTAAGCGCTTCCTTGAGGTACCGGAAGTCGACCAGGTCGACGAGGTCCGCCGGGGACATCTCCGCGAGCACCCGCCAGACCGGCTTGCCTTCGCGGCGCGCGCGCAGGTCCCACGCGGCGTTGACGATCGCCGCCGCGGCCATGTGGATCGCGCCCTTGTCGGGACCCAGCCACCGGAGCTGGCTGTCACCGGTCAGCCGGCGGGAGAAGCCTCCGAGGTCGGCCAGCGCGTCGTCCACCGGCATGCCCACGACCAGGGGCACCAGGGCCCGGACGGCGGCGACCTGCACGTCGTTGCCGCGGCCGACGGTGAACGCGAGGCCGTAGCCCTCCTCGCCCGCGCTGGTCCGGATCGTGACGTACGCGGCGGAATAGTCGGGTTCCGGGTTCATCGCGTCCGACCCGTCCAGGCTCAGCGAAGTCGGGAAACGCACGTCCACGGCTTCGATCGCGCTGATCACCTCGGGCACCGGCGTCACCTCTCACTCATCGACGAGTCAGACAACATACGTATGGCTACGCTCCGATCGAGTAAATGTCCAGAACTCCGATAGTTTTGCGATAGTTTCGCGAAAGTTTGTTCTAGACATCATACGTCTGCTACGGTCATCGACGCTGGACCGTGAGAGACCCGTGGTAGCCGGAGCACAGCCGCTGAGACGATTGCGGGGTCACGATGACTGCTGGAACGAATGCCACTTCCCGGAGAGCAGCACTGAAGTACCTGGGTGCGGGCGGGGCGACGGTGGCCGCGAGCGCGGTGCTGTCGGCGTGCACCGGCGTCCAGGAAGCCCAGAACGGGGGCAAGTCGGGCCCGTTCCCGAGCACGCCGGGGTGGCGGTTCGTGTTCGTCAACCACGTCACCACGAACTCGTTCTTCGTCCCGACCCGGACCGGGCTCGCCGACGCCGCCGCGCTGCTCGGCGTGCCCGAACCCCAGTGGACCGGTTCGGAGAACGGCAACGTCGCCCAGATGGCGAGCGCCATGGAGACCGCGATCACCGGCAAGGCCGACGGGATCGCCGTCGCGCTGACCGACGACAACGCGTTCGTCGACCTCACCAAGCGGGCGCTGAGCGCCGGCATCCCGGTGCTCGCCTACAACGCGAGCGCGGCCGGCAACTACCCGCTCACCTACGTCGGCCAGGACCTGTACCTGTCCGGATTCCGGATGGGACAGCGCATCGCGCAGAAGGTCACCTCCGGCGACATCCTGGTCGGCATCTCGCAACCCGGCGGCAACAACGTCCAGCCGCGGCTCGACGGCATCACCGACGCGCTCAAGCAGGCCGCGCCGGGTGTGCGCGTCCAGTCGGTGAACACCGGGGCCGAGCAGGCGGGCGAACTCAACGCGATGACCGCCGCCTACACCGGAAACAGTGCGGTGAAAGGGATCTACGCGGTCGACGCCGGCAGCACCGCCGCGTGCGCGAAGCTGGTCGCCGACCGCAAGCTGTCCGGCAAGCTCGGCAGCGGCGGGTTCGACCTGCTCGACGACACGGTAACCGGGGTGAAGGACGGCGCGCTCGACTTCACCATCGACCAGTCCCCCTACCTGCAAGGTTTCCTGTCGGTGCTCTACCTCTACCTGTTCCGGCTGTCCGGCACGCTGGTCGCGCCACCGGTCACCGACACCGGTCTCACGTTCGTCACCAAGGAGAACGTCGGCCCCTACGCGACGGCCAAGAGCAGGTTCGAGGGCGGCGACAACAAGGACGTGCTCGCGATGCCGGCTTCGATCCCGTTGCCGCCCGCGTCGGTGCTGAGCCGGTAGGCGCCGGCGATGTCGTCGAAGCCCGTGCTGCTCGGCGTGATGCAGGTCAAGGAGCTGAGCATCCTGCTGGTCACGATCGCCGCGGGGATCTACTTCACGGTGACGAGCGGAGCGTTCAACTCCCTGGACAACTACCAGACGATCGCGCAGTACGTCGCGCCGTGGTCGATCATCGCCGCGGGCCAGGTGATGCTGCTGATCTGCGGCGAGATCGACCTGTCCGCCGGGTTCGTGTTCACCCTGGCGCCGTTCATGATGATGCAGTTCTTCGTCAACGGCTGGCCGCTGTGGCTCGCGCTGCTCGGCGCGGTCGTGGTGAGCACGCTGGTCGGCTTGGCGAACGGCCTGATCCGGACCGTGCTGGGGATCCCGTCGTTCATCACCACGCTGGGCATGGCGTTCCTGTTGCAGGGCCTGGTGTTGATCATCTCGAACGCCCGCCCGGTCGGCACGCCGAAGAACAGCGGCGTGCTCGAGGTGTTCGGCGGCGCGCGCTGGACCGAGTTCCTGTGGGCCCTCGGCGCGGTCGTCGTCATGCAGGTGGTGCTCTCGGCGACCCGCTTCGGCATCCACACGCAGGCCACCGGCGGCAACCCGGTCGGCGCCGCGGAGTCCGGCATCCCGGTCAACCGGGTGAAGGTGGTCAACTTCGCGATCACCAGCACCCTGGCCGGCCTCGCCGGGATCCTGCAAGGAACTCGCGTCGGCTCCTACGACCCGACCAACGGCGGGTTCACCACGATGTTCTTCGCGGTGGCGTCGGCCGTGATCGGCGGCACGGCGCTGCTCGGCGGGTCCGGCACGGTGGTCGGCGCGTTCCTCGGCGCGCTGCTGCTGGGCATCGTGTTCGACGGTTTCAACCTGACCGGCGTCAGCGCGAACGCGTTCAACGTGGTGCTCGGCGCCGCCATCCTGGGCGCGATGGTGCTCAACGTGACGCTGATCGTGGTGCGCAAGCGCGTCGGATCCCGGGAGCGGACATGACCGGCGAACCCGTGACCGAGCCGGCCGGGGAGATCATCCGGGTCGAGGGCATCAGCAAGAAGTTCGGGCCCGTCACCGCGCTCGCCGACATCAACCTGCATGTGCGGCGGGGAGAGATCCTCGGGCTCATCGGGGACAACGGCGCCGGCAAGTCGACGCTGATCAAGATCCTCACCGGCTACCACCAGCCGGACGGGGGAAGCATCGCGTTCGAGGGCGAGCCGACCACGCTGAAGTCCGTGGTGCACGCGCGGTCGCTGGGCATCGAGACGGTGTTCCAGGACCTGGCGATGATCAACGACCTGCCGGTGTACCTGAACCTGCACCTCAACCGCGAGCTCACGCACCGCGGGCTGCCGTTCCTGCGGCGCGCCGAGATGAAGCGCCGCGCCCGCGAGGCACTGGACTCGATCGGCATCGACATCCCTTCGGTGACCGCCGAGGTCGGCATGCTGTCCGGCGGTCAGCGGCAGGCGATCGCGGTGGCCCGTTCGGTGTACTCGAAAGCGAAGCTGCTGCTGCTCGACGAGCCGCTCGCCGCGATGGGCGCCAAGGAGAGCGCGGTGATCCTGCGCCTGCTGCGCGAGCTGAAGCAGCGCGGGGACATCGCGATCATCCTCATCGCCCACAACTACGGGCAGGTGACGGACGTGTGCGATCGCGTGAACCTGTTGCAGCACGGCGAGATCACCTTCGACCGCCGGTCGGAGGACACCTCGGTGGCCGAGCTCTTCGAGCTGGTGAACGCGGAATACCTTCTCAACGGCGGGAACTAGGCCGGCTTCACGGTCGCCTGGCGGGTCATACCGGGACGATGACCCGCCGTCGTCCTCTCTTCGTGGCCGGTTCAGTCGCCGGCGCGGAGTTCGGTTGAGCCGCTGCGCTTCGTGCAGCTGGTCTTCGAGGGAACAGGCGCGTCGATGGCGGTGCCCTCGTCGACCAGCTCCCGCGCCCGAGCGGCCAAGCGCAGCTGCCGCCGGGAATAGCGGCGATGCCCGCCGGTGGAGCGTTGCGGCGTGATCAGCCCGGCTTCGCCGAGACTGCGCAGGAAACCCTGCGTCGTGCCGAGCATTTCCGCGGCCCGGCCCATGGTGTAGGCGGGATAGTCCTCGTCGTCGAACTTGTCGGCCCGGCTCGGTGTGTCCGGCCCTTCCTGGTCAGGGATCAAATCCACCTCCACATCACGAAGGACCCCGGATGCCGCGAACGGCACCCGGGGTCCTCAAGGGTTGGGTTTCACCATTGTCAACCGGCGTCGCCGCCGGCTTCCTGCACCCGCGTCCGGCCGAAAGCCGGACTGAGCGGGGATCGCTGACTCGTGACCGAGCACCACCTCCGAACTCGATGGAACTACGGCACCCGCGCGGCACTACCCGGCCGCCGCGGGCGATCCAATGATGGCTCCGTTCCCTTCTCTCCTGGTTGTTCCACTTACTCGGTACAGGACACGCCCCAGCCGCACGCCGCGTCCCTCGACCGGCGTGCGTTCCGTCCGGGCGGTTCGCAGGCGCTCAGGTCCGGCGTTTCGGAGCCGCCGACGCCTCGATCCACCCGGTCAGGAACCGCAGTTCGTCGGGTCGCCTCCGGGCTGCCGGGTGGGTACCCGCAGAGCGGTGCCGGGCCTGACCTGGCGTACGTCACGGCTGCCGATGCCCACCCGGACCGGAAGTGGCGGGCCGGCGCGCAGGAGCAGGCTCGTCGTCTGGCGGCCGACCGACAGGTCGAACGTGCGGCCCTGCCACTTGACCCCGGTGACGTCGACGCCCGGCAGCTGCGGTGGCAGGAAGGGGTCGATGGTGACCGCGTCGGTTCCCCAGCGCAGGCCGGTGAACCCGTACAGGAACTCCTGCAGGTAGCCGCCCTGGCCGGTGGTGAAGTCGAACGCTCCCCCGGTGCGGGTCTCGTACCACTGGTCGAACGGCGCGGCCAGGTACGGGCCCGCGCTCTTGACCAGAGAGCTGTAGACGGCACACCCGGGCGATCCGAGGGCAGCGCCGGCGATGGTCGCGATCGCGTCCGTCATGGACGGACCGTTCGGGTCGGTGCGCGCCCCGTAGTAGTCGAGGTCGTTCTGGGCGAGTCCGGGCGGCATCGGCACCGCCCACGGGTACTGCAGCAGCGTGACGTCGGCCTGCTTGACGGTCTGCCCGGCGTACCCGTCGAACTCGGGATGGATGTTCGCGCCCGCGTCCACCGGGATCTTCAGGCCGTCGGCGACCTTGCCCCACGCCGGGGCGGCGGGCCGGCCCACGATCCCCGCGGCACGGATGGCGATGCGCAGCGAAGCCTGCGCCCCGGCGTTGGTGCTCGCACTGTTGTCGACGTTGTCGTGGTACTCGTCGGCGCCCTTGACGTCCTTGATGGCGTACGCGCCGTCCGCGCCGGGTACGGCGCGGGTGGCCCAGTAGTCGGCGATGCCCCGCAGCACGGGCCACGCCTTGTCCCGCAGCCACGCCTTGTCGCCGCTCGCCTCGTAGTACTGCCACTGCGCCAGCGCGATGTCGGAGTCGATGTGGATTTCCTGCTTGCCGTCCGGGGACCAGTCCGGAGTCGTCTCCTTGCCGGTCAACGCGCTCTGCCACGGGAACTTCGCGCCCTTGATCGGATGGTCCGGAGTGGACAGGGCCGCGGCCGCGGCCTGAGCCGCCGGCAGGCGCTGCTGCCGGTAGGTGTTCGCGTCGGCGGCGATGTCGGGGTACTGGGCGAGCAGCGCCGGGTACATCCACGTCTCCATGTCCCAGAACACGTGCCCGCTGTACCCGTCCGAGGACAACCCGCCCGGACTGGCACTCCAGGCGACCCCGGCGCGCACACTCGCGAGCAGGTAGAACATCGACGCGTGGATCTGCGCGGTCATGGTGGTGTCACCGGGGACCGAGATGCTCGACCGCCACAGCCGCGACCAGGCGTCGTCGTTGCGGGCCAGCGCGCGCCGGTAGCCGTCCGCGGCGGCACGAGCCGCGGTCTTCGCCGCCGCCTGCCGCGGGGCGTCGGCCGCCAGTGGCCGGTCGGTGTCGACGCTGGAGGCGACACCCACGTACTTGGTGACGGTCACCGGCACTCCGGCGCGGACCCGGAAGTCCGCGCGCTGGCCGGCGCCGCCGTCGCCCGGGGCGGCGATCGCCCGGGTCGGCACCGCCTTCTCGTCGACGCGCAGGACGGAGCTCATCGCGGCGGTGACCAGGTTCCCGTCGCTCACGACGGTCTGCGACAGCGTCGCGGTCCTGCCGTCCACCTTCGGGTCTTTCGTCGAGGCGTGGTCCAGGCCGCGGCCGTCGAACTCGTCGACCACGGTGGCCGTACCGCTCCAGTGCGGGACGGCCCGCACGCTGACCGTGCCCAGGTGGCCGTCCGCGCGGTTGGCGTTGACCTCGTAGGCGAAGCTGGTCGTGTCGCCCGCGGGCGAGGTCCAGTCGAACGAAGTGGTCAGCACTCCGGTGCGCAGGTCGATCGACTGCCGGTAGCCGGTGGTGGTGCCGACCGTGGCGGCGGCGACCTGGGTCGGTGGCTGCGCGCCGTCCGGGTACAGCGCGAGGTAGTCGACGTTCACCCGCGCGGTGTCTCCGGCGGCGACGGTGACCTCGAGCGTGTTCGCACCCGCCTTCAGCGTCACCGGCACGGTCACGACCGCCCAGTCGTCCCACCCGGCCAGGCTCGGCACGGACACCTGCCGCGACCCGCCGTTCACGCCGATGTGGAGGGTCTGCGGGCCGCCGCTGCCGTTGCCGTAGCGCACGGCCAGCGTCGCCGGACCGGCCGGCGCGTCCCGGATCGGGAGGACGTCGGTGCCGCCGACCGTCGGGGTGTCGTTGGTGTTCAACCCGGCCAGGTAGGAGCCGGCGGTGGAGCCGGGGTGCGAGCTCTCGACGAACGCGCCCCCGGAGATCTTGCCGTACGCGGCGGGGCACAGCTGCCCGAACCCGCAGGACCACTCCCCCTGTCCGTAGACGTCGGCGCCGCGGCCGAACCCGAGGGTGGTCCAGGTCGGCAGGCCGGCCCGCTCCTCCTGCCCGGCCGAGGGAGCGCCGTAGAAGCCGGCGAGCTGGGACTGCGTGACGATCGGCTTGCTGCTGTACCCCTGCCCCGCCGCCGGTACGCGTGCGGCGAGGTAGCCGTTGCCGACGAACGTCGGCGAGTAGTTCGCCGACGGGTCGCTCGTGCTCAGCACCCATCCGTCGCCGGACCGGCCGGGCGCGGGTGTGGCCGCGGCCGGCACCGTCACCATGACCGCCAGGAGGCAGCCGACGACCACAGCCGATGCCGCGCGACTCCGGCCCGGCCTCGCGGCACCGGTCTCGCCGTGCTTCTTCATCGAAACGGCACCTCCACGCGGCCCAACCAATATGTTGTGGGTGACAACATATAGGGCGACCCGGACCGGGTAAAGACAATCGCCACCGCCGCGTGGGCTAATGCCCCGCCGGGGAGATGCCCGCCTCGCGCATCACCTCCTGCGCGGCGGACGGCCAGTTCGCGTCGGTGACCTTGACGTTGCCGTCGAGGACGTTGTTGTGCGGCGCACCGGTCGCGACCTGCGTGACGCCCGTGTTGTACCAGTTGCCGGTGAAGGTGTTGTCGTTGGTGTTGTTGGTACCGCTCGCGTTCGTGAACGCCCAGACCCCGGCGTCCTGGATGACGTTGCTCGACAGGCTCACGTACCGCGAACCTTCGTCCAGGTACAGGCCCACGGTGTTGTGGTTGTCGTAGACGTAGTTCCGGTCGATGACCGCACCCGGGTCGGCCGACAGGTTGTAGATGCTGCCGCCGTCGTGGAAGACCTTCTTCGTCCCGTGCACGAGGTTGTAGCGGACCACGGTGTCCTTCAGCGTCGTCGGCGTGGTGTAGACGGGCTGGTAGGCGTACAGGCCGCGGTTGCGGTAGTCCTGGCTGCCACCGGGGTCGTTGGCGCCCCAGCCCCAGCCGACGTCGATGCCGTCGTAGGCCAGGTCGGACACCTCGTTGTGCTCGATCACGGCGTGGGTGACGTAGGTGCTCAGGATGCCGGCCATGTCCTTGTAGTCCCGCGCCACGTTCGTGACCAGGTTGTCGGTGATGGTGACGTTCTCGTTCGTCATCGCGGGGTTGCCCGGGTGGTGCGCGTCGGGCTGCACGCCGCCGACCACGACGGCGGAACCGGCGTCGTCGGTGAAGGTGTTGCGCCGCACCGTGATGCCGGACGCGCCGAGGCCGACGCCGCTCGCGTGCGCGTTGGCGTCGTTGCCGATGCCGAGGGCGACCTGGCCGAGGTGGGCGAACGTGTTGCCCTCGAACGAAATGCCGTCCGCCGCCGAGACCTGGACGGCGGCGGGAACCTGGTGCCAGCTGTTGCGCGCCGCCTCGAACAGGGGGCAGCCGATCTGGCAGGAGGTCAGGAAGTCGGCGGGCTGCGGGAAGGCGGACGCGATGAACGCGCCGCTCTGCTGGTCGGCGTAGCCGATCGACGTGCCGGGTTGCAGCCAGGTGGTGTGCTCGAAGCCGAGCCCGTGGAAGGCGAGGTTGCGGACCGGACGGTCGTAGGTCCCGCTCACCTGGACCAGCGACGTCAGGCGCGGCAGCTCGACGTCCTTGCCGGCCGGGGACTGTCCCGGCGCGGCCTTGTAGAACAGCTTCCCGGCCGCCGGGTCGAGGTACCACTGCCCGGTCTGCAGGAACGAGTACGAGTTCTCCAGCAGCAGCGTCCCGCCCGCGAAGGGGCGAGCGAGGGTGTCGTAGCCCCAGTTGTTGTTGTTCCACGCCGGTTGCTGCATGGTGATCGTCGTGCCCGCGATGCTCCGCACCGGCGCGTACCGGTCGGTGAAGGAGTTCTGGCTCTCCACCTCGATCCGGTTCTGGGCGGGCAGGGTGGCCAGGTAGCTCAACGCCGGGTTGACGATGGTCAGGCCGGTGGCGGTGACCTGGACGTCGGTCCGCGCGATGGTGATCGCCGCCCGGGGAGCCGAAGCGCCGTCGACGTAGAGCTGCCGCGAATCGGCGCCCTTCGGCACGTCGGCGACGAAGATGTTCGCCGCCGGATCCCGCAGCTTCCACCCGGTCACGGCTTGGCCGCCGGACAGCACCGGCTTCTGGCCGGGGCGGGCCTGCCAGGTGATGGTGTGGCCGCCCCGGCCGGAGTCCTCGCCGGTGAACTTCAGCGGGGCGTTCAGCCGGTACGTGCCGCCCGCGAGTTCGACGTGGACGTCCGCGAGCGCGGACAGCGTGCGGGCGAGCTTTTGGGCGTGCTGCAGGGTATCGCCGCCGTGGGGCGCCACGACGATCGTGAACGCGGGGAGCCCGGCCGCCTGGGCCGGGACGGCGGTCAGTGCCGCGGCGCCGGCGGTGACGGCCAGCGCGGCCAGCACTTTCTTGACGGGGTGACGCATGATCGTCCTCCTTGAGGATCGTGCGAGGGAACGGGGAGCGGGCTCAGCGGCCCAGCCAGCCGCCGTCGACGGGGACCAGTGCGCCGTGGACGTAGTCCGACGCCGCGGAGGCGAGGAAGACGGCGACGCCGCCGAAGTCCTCGGGGGTCGCCCAGCGGCCGGCCGGGATGCGGTCGAGGATCGCGGCGAAGCGGCCGGGATCGGCTCGCAACGCCTGGGTGTTGTCGGTTTCGACGTAGCCGGGGACGATCGCGTTGACGTTCACGCCGCGTCCCGCCCATTCGTTGGCCAGGGCGCGGGTGAGACCCGCGATCCCCGACTTCGCCGCGGCGTACCCGGGAACGTTGATGCCGCCTTGGAAACTCAGCAGCGACGCGGTGAACACGATCTTGCCGCGGCCGCGCTCGATCATGCGCCGGCCGACCTCCCGGGCGAGGGTGAACTGGCTCGTGAGGTCGACGGTCAGGACGCGGTCCCAGTCGGCGTCGGAGTGTTCGGCGGCCGGGGCCCTGGCGATGGTGCCGGCGTTGTTGACGAGGATGTCCACCGGTCGCCCGAGATCGGCGAGGACGTCCGCCAGCTCCGCGACGGCGGCCCGGTCGGCGAAGTCGGTGCTCAACGCGGTGCAGGTGCGGCCGAGCGCGGTGACGCGCTTCTCGACCTCGCTGCCCGACGGCTCCTGCTGCGCGCTGACGGCCACGATGTCCGCCCCGGCGGCGGCCAGCGCCTCGGCGATGCCGAGGCCGATCCCCCGGCGGGCGCCGGTGACCACCGCCAACCGGCCGGTGAGGTCGAACGGGGAAAGCGGAGTCATCCCGCCTCCCCGGAAGCGCCGCAGTCGATGAGGACCTTCATCACGCCCGCGCCGGATTCGAGGGCCGCGAAGGCCTCGCCGGCCCGCTCGAGGGGTTCGGTCCGCGAGATCAGGGCACCGGCCGGGATCGCCCCCTCGCCGAGGAGCCCGATCGCGGCGGTGAAGTCGTCGCGGTCGTAGAGGCGGGCGCCGACCAGCGTCAGTTCGCGCCAGAAGAACCGGTGGAGGTCCACCTGCCGGGGCGCCGGGTGGATGGCCACCTGGACCAGCCGGCCTCTCGTGGCCAGTGCCCCGACCGCCGTCGCCACACCCGCTTCGGCTCCGGACACCTCGAAGGCCACCGCGGCACCTTCCCCGCCGGTCCACCGGTCGACGGTTCCGGAGAAGCCTTCGGCACGCGGGTCGAGCGCGGTCAGGCCGAGTCCTTCCGCGACCGACCGGCGGAACGGGTCCGGCTCGGCCAGCAGGACGGCCGCCCCGGACCGGCGTGCGACGACGGCGATGAGCAGCCCGATCGGCCCGCCGCCGACCACCAGTGCCCGCTCCCCCGGCCGCAAGGCGGCCTGCCGGACGTCGTGCACGGCCACCGCGACGGGTTCGACCAGCGCGGCGTGGTCGAGCCGGAGGTCGTAGGGCAGGCGCACCAGGGTTTCGGCGGGGACCGTCCAGCTGCTCTGCATCGACCCGGGCGCGTCGATGCCGAGGAACACCAGGCGGTGGCAGACGTGGGAGTGACCGGCCCGGCAGGCCGGGCACTCGCCGCACCACCGCAGCGGCATGACCGTCACGGAATCGCCGGGCCGCCAGCCTTCGACACCGGCGCCGAGCTCCGCGACCCGCCCGGACATTTCGTGGCCGAGCACGCCGGGCGGATGGACGCGGCTGTCCATGTCCCCGTGGTAGATGTGCAGGTCGGTGCCACAGATCCCGGTGTAGGCCACGTCGATCCGGACGTGGCCGGGCGGCGGCGCCACGGGATCCACCGCCTCGACGACGAGGCTCCGGTGGCCGGAGTAGGCGACCCGCCGGGTGGGCGGGTCCTGCGGTGGAGCGTTCATTCCGGGTCCTTTCCTGCTGCTTGCCCGAGGGCTGCGCGGGCGAGGTAGGTCTGCTCGGCGTTGCGGCGGAGCACGGCTTCGGCGGGGTGGCCGTCGAGTGCGGCGTGGACGACGTCCAGCCACGCCTCGGGGTCGGTGGCCAGGGTCATGACGGGCCAGTCGCTGCCGTAGAGGCACCGGCCGGGCCCGAAACTGTCGAGGGCTTCCTTCAGGGTGTCGACCACCTGCGCGCGCGGGGTGCCCGGGGCGGTCTCCGTGGCCAGGCCGGACAGCTTGCACCGCACGTTGGCGTGCCGGGCGAGCCGGCGCAGGGCCCGGCGCCACCGCTCGTACCCGGGGCCGCCGGGCGATGGCTTGCCGAGGTGGTCCAGGACGATGGTGGTCCGCGGGCAGGCTTCGGCCAGCGCGGTCAGTTCGGGCAGCTGGTGCGCGCGGACGCAGGCGTCGAACGGCAGCCCCGCCTCCCCGAGCGAGCGGACGCCCGCGCGGAAGCCCGCACCTTCGAGGAAGCCGGGGGCCTCGTCCTGCACGTTGCGCCGGACGCCGACCACGAACGGGTCGCCGGCGAACCGGCCCGCCTCCTCGGGGCGCTCGAGGTCGGCGTGCGCCACGATCCCGCGGATCCAGGGGTGCCGCCGCGCTTCCCGTCGCAGCCAGGCGATCTCGGCCCCGGCGTCCCCGGGGATCCGCCCGGCCTCCACGACGACGACGTCGTGCCGGACGGGGAAGTGCTCCGGGGTGAACGGCCGGTTCAGCCGGGCGACGTCGTCGAGCCACGGGTAGCGCAGCCGCCACGGGTCCCAGAAGTGGACGTGGGAGTCGAGGACCGCGGTCATGCCGCCACTTCCGGTTCCTGGTTTTCCGCGCGGCCGCTCGGCCACGAGCGGTCGCGGACCGGCTCGAGGCACTCCTCGACGGCGCACAGCAGGTCCTCGTCGACCGGCTCGGTGATCCAGCGGACGTCCCGGCGCACCTCCTCCGGATCGGCCGCACCGACCAGCGTCGAAGCGAAGCCTCCGGTCCCCACCGCGAACCGGAGGGCGACGCGCGCGAGGTCTTCGCCCCGGTCCCGGCACAGCGCGGCGGCCTCCGCGCACCGCCGGAGGATGTCTTCCGGTGCGGGGTGCCAGGACGGTGCCCCGCGGTCGGTGAGCGCTCCCATCGACAGCGGCGACGCGGTGATGACGGCCGTTCCGTGGCGCGCGAACCATTCCCGCCACGCGGCGAGCCGCCGGTTCTGCAGCGTGTACTGGCAGTAGGAGATGACCGTGTCGACCCGGGTCCGCCCGACGACGTGGGCGAGCGCGGGCAGCGGGAAGCCGGTCACGCCGACGGCGCCGATCACGCCGGTCTCCTGCAGGGCCCGCAGGGCGGGAATCGTCTCGTGCACGACCTGGTCGAGGTCGCCGAACTCGACGTCGTGGCACTGCACGAGGTCGAGGTGGCCGGTCCCCAGCCGGTCGAGGCTTTCCCGCACGCTCCGGGTGACCCGCTCGGCGCCGAAGTCGAACTCCGCCTCGCCGTAGCGGCCGACTTTGGTGGCCAGCACGTAGTCCGAGCGTTCGACACCGCGCAACGCCTTGCCGAGCACGGTTTCCGCGTTCCCGTAGAACGGGGAGACGTCGAAGAAGGTGATGCCGAGCTCGAGTGCGGTGTGGACGGCGTCGATGCCGCGGTGTTCCCCGCCGCGGGGCAACCGGCCCAGCGGGGCGGCGCCGAAACCGAGTTCGGAGACCGTCAGCCCGGTGTCGCCGAGTGGCCGTCGGTTCACGCGGCACGCTCGTCGAACGGGGTGGCGTAGGACGGCGTCCGGGCTCGCAGGGCGATCCGCAGCGTCAACCGGATCCGGCTGGACCGGGGCAGCTCCACCCGCAGCCACGGGCCGTCGAGCTCGATCGACGCGGTCGTCACGGCCGGTTCGCGGTGGCCGTAGTCGTAGAGATCGCCGATCCACGACGGGTCCTCGCACGCGTCGTACTCCACGCCGCGGATGTGGTGCTCGGCGAACGCGCCGGCCTGGACGACCACCGACCGCGGCTCCCGCGGGTCCAGGTTGACCAGCTCGACGACGGTCGCCTCGGGGTCGATGCCGGACACCAGCGCCGCCACGGACGGCGGCAGGCCCGGCCGTTCCGCCCGCGCGTCGTAGTAGCGGACGCGGGCCTGCTGCAGCCCGCCGTTGTAGACGACCTGCGGAGCGCCCCAGGTGAGCTGGACGAGGGCTTCGGTCACCACGGGGTTGGACTGCTGCCACAGGTGGATGTCGGCTTCGGTCACGGCCCGGCCGCGGTAGCGCTCCATGCGGGTCAGCCGGTGCCGTACCTGGGCCTGGGCGGCGGCCAGGATGCGCTCCGGGTAGTCCGGGTTGTCACCCGCGAGGTAGGCGAGCCACGGCTCCTCGTGCCCGGCTTCCTCCTTGCTGCGGAACGGCCGCACGGTTCGCCAGTCGTGGCCACCGGCCACCCGCAGCCGTTCGAGGCGTTCGCGGTCTTCCGGCGCGGCCGTGTGGTGCCACAGCGCGGCCGGGACGCCCATCAGCATCGGGTTGTAGTCGAACCAGCCCCGGTCGTCGTAGCGGAAGGGGACGTGCAGCGCCGGGGTGTCCACGTCTTCCCGCAGCTGCACCGACCACTTGGAGCCGAGGCTGGAATCCGCCTCGGTGAACGCCATGACCTTGCCGTGGGCGATGATCTCGTCCAGTGCCGGGCGCACCAGGTCGGTGAACGTCTCGTCGCCCGTGGCGAGCGCGGCCGCCAGTGCGGCGACGACGGCGGCGTGCCCGACGCTGTACCAGCCGTGCGGCCAGGACCAGCCGTAGTGCCCGCCGTACCAGCGTCCGTCCAGCAACCCGCCCACCGTCCCGTCCGGGGCGACGTTGTCGGGGAGGATGCCGTTGTTGGCCGACGCGCGGTCCCGCCACGCGCCCACGTACTCCGCGAGCCAGTCTCGGTAGCGCGGGTCGCCGGACAGCAGGAAGGCGTTGAAGACGAGCCCGGAGGCGGCCAGGTTGACCGCGGTGTCCCCCTCCCCCGTTCGCCGCCGCATCTGCTCGCCCAGCCGCGGGTCGCGATCCCGCGGCGGCTCCTCGGCGTCCGCGGGCAGCAGCCACTCCAGCGGAAAGCCGTACGTCGCGGCCTCTCGGGGCAGCCACGGGTACGAGCCACCGTCGAAGATCCCCTCGCGCGCCGGATCGCTGCCGTTGTGCGGACGGCGGATGATGCGGTGCACGGGGTCGTAGTTGCCGTGGGCCGGGTCGACGTAGAGCTCCGCGAACCGCAGCGCGCGCTCCCGCCACCGCTCGGGCGACGCCATGCACAGGAAGTACAGCAGCAGCAGGCTTTCGCCCTGGTGGAACCAGTCGTAGCCGCGTTCGTACTCGTCCTTCAGCATGTCCAGTTCGGTCAGCTGCCGGGTGACACCCTCCCAGTGCAGCTCCGACTCGGCGAGCAGGTCGTCGGCGCCGCCCAGCAGGTAGAGCTGCGGCCAGTTGAAGAAGGTCTCGTAGAAGTCGTCGACGCCGTCGCGGGTGCTGAGCCCGTCGTCGTAGGCCAGCCGTCCGTCCGGGCCGGTGAAGTCGCTTGCGAACCGGCGCCAGGCCTGGTCGAGCAGGGCGAACAGCGCTCGCTGGGCGATCGCCCAGCCCGGTGGTTCGAGCAGGGGTACCGAAGCCGTGATGACGGGGTACATCGGCTACTCCTTGGTTGCGCCGGCCAGCATCCCGGTGACCAGGAAGCGCTGGGAGAAGAGGAAAACGACGAGGACGGGCGTGATCGCCAGCAGCGTGGCCAACGCCAGTTCGGGGCGCTGCACCGCCGCGGTACCGACCGTCGGGTTGAACTGGGGAACCGAGTTCAGCAGCGTGCCCAGGCCGACCTGGACCGGGAACTGGTCGCTTTGCGGCAACAGGACGTAAGGCAGGAAGTAGTTGGTCCAGTTGGCCACGAAGCTGAAGAAGCCGACGAGGGCCACGATCGGCGCGGCGAGCGGCAGGGCAATCCGGCGGAACACGCCGAACTGCGAGCAGCCGTCGAGCTTCGCCGCATCGATCAGGTCCCGCGGCACAGCGGTGGTGAAGTAGATGTAGGTCAGGTAGACGCCGAAGGGGTAGAACGCGTACGGCAGGATGATCGACCACATCGAGCCGATCAGTCCCACCGCGTTCACCTCGAGGAACAACGGCACCACGAGGGTGGCGTTCGGCATCAGCATCACCACGAGCGTCGCGACCAGCAACGTGCGCCGGCCGCGGAACTCGGTCATCGCGAGGGCGTAGCCGGCCGGGATCGCCACGCACAGCGTGATCGCCAGTGCCACGAACGAGTACACCGCGGAGTTGCCCAGCCACTGGAAGATCGCGTTGTCCTGGAAGGACGTGAGCGCGTTCCAGTTGTCCGCCAGCGCGTGCCACGACCCGAAGGACAGGGGGTTTCCGCGCACGAGCTGGTCGTCGGTCTTCGTGGCCGCCAGCAGGAGCCACAGCACCGGCAGGACGAAGAAGACGAGGAACAGCACGAGCACCAGTGCCGCGAGCGGGTTCGGCAGTTTCCGGGCGCGACGCCGCCGTGGAGCGGCCGCGCGGCGCACCGGCTCGTCCACGTGCGCGGGACGACGGGTGTCAGTCGGCATCGAAGAACCCCGATCGGGCGACGAACACGCCGGCGACGACGAGCCCGACCAGCAGCAGCTCCACCGAGATGGCCGCGGCGGTGTTCACGTTGTTGTTCTGGAACGCGAAGTCGTAGGAGAGCTGGTTGAGCGAATAGTCGCGGCCGGCGACCCCGACGCTCGCCTGCGAGAGCAGCTGCGGTTCGACGAACAGCTGGGTTCCGCCGGCGAAGGCGAGGATGACCATGTAGACGATCCACTTGCGCAGCAACGGGATCTGGATGCGCCACGCCGTCTGCCACGCGCGCGCGCCGTCGATCCGGGCCGCCTCCAGCAGATCGGGCGAGATGTTGTTCAGTGCGCCGTACATCACCACGATCCAGCCACCCGCCCCGGTCCAGAAGGCGATCAGGGTGAACAGGACCGGGAGGTGGTCCGGCGCGACGACCTGGCCGAAGGTGTCGAACCCGGCCACGCGCAGCAGCGCGCTCACCGGGCTCACCGACGGGTCCAGCATGAACAGCCACACCATGACGCTCGCGGCCCCGGCGAGCGCGCCCGGGATGTAGTACAGGAAGCGCAGGGCCTTGCCGGTCCCGCTCGAGGTCAGGCGGTGCAGCAGCAGCGCGAGCCCGACGACGAACACGACCAGCGAAACGAGCCAGAACACCAGGTAGAGCGCTACGTGCCCGACGGCGGAGAAGTACCGGAAGTCACCGGCGGCTTCGACGAAGTTCGAGAAGCCGGCGAAGGTGTCGCCCGCGTCGGTGAAGGCGAAGTACACCGCGTAGACCGTGGGAACGACACCGAACGCGATCAGCAGCACCACGTAGGCGGCGACGAACAGGTGCCCGGCCCGGCCCGGCCGGAACACCCGCCGCCGCGACGGGTTCCCGGCCGGGACGACACCGGTCACTGGCTGACCTCGTACCCGGTCGACCGCGCGTAGTTCGTGATCGCAGCCTGCCACTCGGGCAGCATCGAGACGATCGTCTTGCCCGCGGTCAGCGCCGGTGTCACGGTCGCCGCCCAGATCGCCTCCTGGCTGAACTGGCCGTAGCCCCACCCCGGCCACACCTGCGGGGCGGCGGCCTGCAGCGGCGCCGCGATGTCGTTGGCGTAGTACTTGCCCGAGGACTGCTTCGCCAGCCAGGTCTTCGCCGCCGCCGCGTAGGCGGGGTAACCCGGTGAGACGGTGCCCTGGTACTCGTCCGAGGTGGTGACCCAGGTGAGGAAGTCGGTGGCGGCCTTCAGGTTGGCGCTGTGGGCGGACAGCAGCCAGGTGCCGCCGCCGACGTTGCCGACCGACGGGGACGGGTCGCCGGCCCACTGCGGCAGCGGGGCGGCCGCGATCTGACCGGCCGGGGTCTTGAACGACTCCTGGAACACCGAGCCGCCGAACCACGACGGCCCGGGCATCATGAGGATCTTGTCCGCGGCGTTCTTGTCGAAGTCGGAGCTGAACACGCTGCTGGTGGACATCGTGCGGTTCTTGACGAGCGTGTCGAGCAGCGACGCCATCCGGGTGCAGTTCGGGCTCGTGGTGTTCACCTTGACCGACTTCGGGCCGGTGATCTCGTTGGCCCCGCACTTGGACGCCCAGAGGTAGATCTCCGGGGTGAAGTTGTCCCCCGCCGTGCCCACGAAGTAGCCGGGGTGCTCGGTGGCGACCCGCTGGCCCAGCGCCTGGTACTCCTCCCAGGTCTTGGGCACCTGGTAACCCCACGACTGCATCAGCGGGGCGTTGTACCAGAGGACGGTCTGGGCGAGGTCGTTGCGCAGGCAGTAGAGCGTGCCCTCGACCGTGCACGGGTCGTTGGCCCCGGCGGTCCAGCCACTCAGGGTGGCGTCGGGGATCTGGCCCTTGTTCAGCGGAGCGGTGAACCCGGCCTGCACCGCCCAGCTGACCTCGTTGTTCTGCGAGCTGAACACCACGTCCGGCCAGCCGCTGCGGGTCCGGTTGAAGAGGCTGACCTTGGTCTGCAGGTAGTTCGAGCCGTTGGCGTCCCCGTCGTAGGTGACGATGTCCATCGGCACCTCGGGGTGCTGCTTCTGGTAGAGCTGGGCCGCGGGCAGCCGGGTGGAATCGACCCAGACGGCGATCTTCCCGCCCGTCTGCGGCACCGGCTGGAACCCGCCCTGAGCACCGCTGCCGCTCCCGCCGTTGCCGCAGGCCGTGACCGCGGCGAGGAGGACCGCGACGCCGAAGGCCGGCACCGCGTACCGCCTTCCTCTGACTCCGGTGGCGCGCACATGAGCTGTCATGAGGAACTCCACTTCATCGTGGCACCCGCAGGTCGCACCTGACGAGGCGACGGCACGTCATATGTGTCGTACACATTGCTGCGAGCGGTCTCTAACGGGGACTATCACAGCTGGCCTAGACACCTTCGTCAAGGGGTCTCGCCGGAGAAAATAAGTACTACACATTGTTGTCAAGGTGAGGCAGATGTAGGGTTCACGGCACCGAGCCGCGGATAAAGGAGACACCTGGGTGGACGACACGCGTGCAGCGGGCGAGCCGGTGCCCCGGGAAGCGGCCTACCGGCCCGGGTACGAACGCGTCGCCGAGGAGATCCTCCGGCTCATCGCCGAACTGCGGCTGCGGGCCGGAGACCGCATGCCGACGGAGAACGACCTCGCCGCCCGGCTCGGCGCCTCGCGCACGGTGGTGCGCGAGGCGATCAAGATCCTCTCCGCCATCGGGCGGGTGCGCGCCCAGAAGGGGCGCGGTCTCTACGTGGCCGACGACGAGGGGATGCTCGGGTCGGCCCGCTGGTCGGGCTTCTTCCTGCCGACCGACCTGGACCACGTCTACATGCTGTTCGAATTCCGCCGCGTGCAGGAGATGACGGCCAGCAGACTGGCCGCCACCCGCGCCACCCCCGTCGAGCTCCGGGCGATCGAGGCGGCCGCGGAAACCTGCCGCCAGGGATACCTGACCGGCGAAGCGCCGCTGTTCGATCGCGGCGACGAAGACTTCCACCTGGGGATCGCCGCCGCGTCCCACAACCAGTTCCTCCTGGCCGCCGTGCGCGAAGTCCGGCGGCTGCAGCACCAGTCCAGCACCATCGGACTCCACGGCACGGTCGGCGGCCACGCCGCGGAGGCGGTCGAGGAGCACACCGCGATCTACGCGGCCATCCGCGACGGCGACCCGGAAGCCGCCGCCCGAGCCGCCGCGGTGCACCTCGACAACACGCTCGAGGACTACCGCCGCGAGATCCAACGACGCGTCTTCGGCCAAGTTCCCGCCCCGCACGTCGACAGAAGCCCCTGAACGCACCCTCGCTGATCACCCACGGCGCGACCATGGGCCTGCTGCGATCGTGTCGGCCGCCGTCTGTTACCGGCTCCTACCCGTTCGGTCGATTGCCGACGATCGGTCGACCGTCAAATAATTTTCGGCAGTCGACAATTTAAGTGAGGAGCAGCAGTGGAGCCGGCGTTGGGGCTCGACCCGGGCACGGCAGATCTTGTCCGCCCGTACTTCCGCACCCATGGACGTACGCGGCCCACGCGCACGCTCCCCCTCGAAACGCTCATCGCGGCAACCGAGCGAGGCCGTGCTCCGGAGCACGCGTGCTCACGGGAAGAGGCCGCGATCTGCCTCCTGTGCCGCTCGTCGCAGTCGGTGGCCGAAATCGCCGCATATCGACGAATTCCCCTGGGCGTCGCACGAGTCCTGGTTTCCGACCTCGCCGACCGTGGTCTGGTGACCGTCCAAGACACGCGGTCGGCCCCCGGCGATCGTCCCAGCATCGACTTCATGGAGCGGGTTCTCCGTGGTCTCCACGCGATGACGTAACCACTCGCCACCATTGAACCAGAACGCGGGCGCCCGCTCCGTGACAGTCGGTGTCCGCCAAGCAGCGACTCGCCGCGGCTCGGGAGCTGTCGCCGGAACACCCCGCCCCGGCAGCGATCCGGCTTCCGCGGATCCGGCCGTGACGGCGGGTCATCGGCACGCGTCAGGCAACAGTTCGACTGAGCAAGTGATCGCCCGATCGCCCCAGCCGACACGTCCAGCAGGCCGACGACCAGATCCTGGCCGCGTACCTCAACCTGGTCCAGTTCAGCCGGGCGGTCTACGGCGTCGCCGCCGCTGATCTCATTCCTCGTAGTAATGGCTGTACTGCATCATGACCCTCGCCACGGGGACAAAGCTGTGCGGGTGTTCCGGATGCTTCTCGTTCTGTTCGGCGGAGCCGGGATCACGGCTGCAATCAAGCTTCATCACGTAGGACTGCTGTAGCGACAAGTCGACCCGCCAGGCCGAGGACGGCCAACTGGTGATCCTCGCGGGAAATCACACCTTCGAGCCGATCCGCGACCTGACCGAACCGGCCACCTTCGGTCCGTTGCCCCTCCAGGTTGTCGTGCGGATCGCGGCGGAGCTCCGCCGCGTTGACGTCGGGCTGCGGCTGGTCGGCTCGGAACAGGTCGTCGGCTCGCCGTCGACCGTAGCCGGCGTGCGGTCCCTGGTCAGCCTGCACAGCACGGTCGGCGAGGCTCTCGGAGACCGCTCAGTATTCACCGCCGCTTTCGGTTTCCTCGGCGCGCTCGCGGTTGCGCTGCTGCCGCTCCCGTTCACGCCGGCTGTAGGTCGCCCGGCGGACGCGTTCCTCGTCTTCGAGGCTCGAGCCCATCGCCCCGGCGACGATGCCCACGGAGGTCGCGAGCCACACCAGCTTGAGGTACGAAGCCGGCCCGGCCGGATGCCCGAGGACCTGCCCGAAGTAAGTGCCCTCGACCAGGACGATCGACGCCAGCAACGCCAGCGCGAACAGGATGGCGTACATGCAGGCCACCCCGATCGACAGCGTCAACGCGGTCGAGGCGTTGTACAGCAGGGCTTTCCGCCGGTCGAGGTGCCCCGACGGCGAGTCCCACAGGTGGTTGTGCACCATCAGCCAGCCCGCCATGACCACGACCGCCAGCACCGTGATCCCGGCCAGCCGCAACGCGGGCAAGGCTTCGGCCAGCCTCCAGAACGAGGTCGTGATGATGCCGTACGCGGCCGTGGCCGCCGCGGCCGCGGTGGCACCGGCGAGGTTGGGCACCAGCCGCCACGGGCGGTTGTCCCGGATCATCCCGGCGAGCAGTCGCAGGCGGCCGCGCACCCCCACCAAGGCCAGGTGCTCGTCGGCGGCGCCGCGGCCGCGGATGTGCCGCGTCGGCGCCACCAGCTCCCGCAGCCGGTCGAGGATCCCCCGCGGCGGATCGGCCTCCTTCGCCGCGCGGCGCGCCACCAGGTGCCGGACCAGGTGGACGATCAGCCGGGACACCCGGCCGCGCAGCCGCAGGGCCCCGAGCGCGGGCAACGACACCATCGCGACACCGTGGTCGGCGTTGTAGTCCGACGCGATCGGGACCGTGCCGGCCCGCCGCGGGAGGTCGGTGATCAGCACCAGCAGGTCCCAGCCGTGTTCCGACCTGCGCTCCTCCGCGAGGGCCAGCATGGGGATGTCACCCTCCTCGGTCAGCGGAAGGGACTGCGTCTCGTGCTCGACGCGCCAGGCCGTCTCCTCGCCGAGGTCACGGGTCAGGCGGGCGGGCAGACCGTCCGCGATTCTCCCGGCGACCTGCCTGGGCAACCCGTTATCGGTCAGCAGGCCCACCACCAGGGCCTCCGGCGCACATTCGGCGGTCATGCTCGAGCCTCTCCTCCCGCTCCGAAGGGAACTCCCCGGGTTCCCGGCTCGGCGGATGGCAAACGGCCGGGCGTTCGCCGTCCGGGTTCTCGCCACCACGCTGCGGCAACCCGGCGAGCAGGAACGGCTCATCGTGCTCGACCCGTCCGGCTCCGCTCTGAAGCCCCGCGTCGCTGATTACGGCCGACCAGCGCAATCCCGGGTCGACAACGACGCACGCGAACTCATCGACCACATCCTCGGCGAACAGCTCCCCGCTGGTGCAGAAGCCGATCGCGCTGGGCCCTTGGTCCGCGAGCAGGTCCTTGCTGCGCTTGACAACGGAGGACAGCGCCTCGTCCCAGCTCGCCTAGACGAGTTCTCCGCCGCGGCGGACCAGCGGCGTGGTACAGCGGCGGTGCGGCCCCAGCGATCGACATCCGCGGGCTCCAGTCCGTCGGCGAGGTGACTGTCGACGCGCGTCGCGATCATGTTCGGCTTGCTTCGGCGTACCCGTGAGCCCCCATCACAAACTCTTGATCGGTTGTGCCCAGCCGCACCTTGACGTCACGCACCAAGCCGCGTCACTGGCGAGGCACACCCGTCCGCGTGCCACTCCGGCATCCGGATCTGGGTGAGGTTGTCGATGTAGACGTCGTCGGAGGTGTCGAAGGCGTCCAAGACGCAAGGCGCTTCCCACCCTGCGTCGGCGAAGCACGCGCGGACGCGGCTGAGCGCGTCGGCCCGGTCGAGCTGGGCGAGATCGTCGGCGCGGGCATACGCGAGAATCGCGCGCGTGGTGCCGTGGTTGTCCGGCCGCAGGTGGCGATCCCGACGTCCCGGCGTTCGACGACGTCGCCGAAGAGCCGGTCGCGGGTCGCCGATCGGACGCCTTCGGCTACGACGACCAGATCGGCCCGCAGTACCCGGCCCGACACCGTGGTCACCTCGACGGCGTTTTCGTCCACGTCGGCGAGGTGGTCGAGGATCGTCCGGGCGAAATCGCCGCGCAGCTCGGCGGTCGCGGCGTCGGAGGGCAGTTCCGCGAGCACGCGTCCGGAACCTTCGACGAAGACCGCCTCCGTGAGGCCCATCCGCGCGAGGACTTCGCGGCCGGCGCCCCGGACATCCACGTTCTGGCCGCCGGTTCGCCGCAGCCGAAAGGCCGCCGAGAGGCCAGCGAGAGGCGGCGATGCTCGCCCCCGGAAATCACTGCGCGCCGTGTGGTCATCCGGCTCACGCCCTATCCAGCCGGGGGTAGGCGACTTCGCGGAGGATGAGCAGGAGCGCGGCGGCGATCGGGATCGCGACCAACGCGCCGACCACGCCGAGCAGGACCCCGCCGAGCAACACCGCGACCACCGTGACCAGCGCCGGGACCTCGACCGCCTTCCCGATGATCCTGGGCACCAGCAGGTAGTCCTCCAGCAGCCGGTAGACCAGGAAGAACCCGGCCGTGGCCAGCGCGACCGGCCACGACACCGTCAGCGCCACCAGCGACACCCCGATCCCGGCGATCGCCGTCCCGAGCACCGGCACCAAGTCCAGCAACGCGACCAGGATCGCGAGCAGCAGCGCGTACGGCACGCTGAAGATCAGCAGCCACGCGAACGTGACGGCGCCGGCGATGAGCGAGATCAGCGCGTTGCCGAGCACGTACCCGCCGACCTTGGCGAAGATCTCGTCACCGATGAGGATCGTGCGGGGGCGGCGGGTGTGCGGGACCAGCCGGTAGAGCCCCGCGCGGATGCGGGGCAGGTCGGCCAGGAAGTAGATCGTCAGCACGACCACGATCAGCAGGTCGCCCACCGTTCCCAGCACGGCCTTGCCGGCGTTGAGCGCGCCTTCGAAGCTTCCGCCGTCGAGCAGCTGCTGCAGGTGCTGCTGGATCCCGAACCGGTCGTTGAGCTGTCCCAGCGGGGAATTGTGGTCCTTGAGGTCCTGCAGGTACTGCGGGACCTGGTGGGCGAACGCGGTGGCCTGCTCGACGAGGACCGGGATGGCCGCGGCGAGGAACCCGCCGCCGATCAGCACCAGCGCCAGCAGCACCGTGAGCACGGCCGCCCAGCGCGGGAACCGGTGCCGGGCCAGCCACGACACGGCGGGCTCCAGGCCGATCGCGATGAACAAGGACAGTCCGATCAGGACGAGGGTGTCCTGGGCCGTCACGATCAGCTCGGCCACCAGGTACGTCACCGCGACCCCGGCGGCGCCGAGCATCCCGATGAAGAACGGCGACTTCCGGTCCAGCTTCCGCCCCGGCTCGCCCAGCGGGGCTTTCCCGGTGCTCAGCTCGGCCGCCTCGGCTTCCGCTTCGGCGACCGATCCCTCGTCTTCGGTGTGCGGCTGGGCGACGAGGTCGTGGTGGCCTTTTCGCGCTTCTTCGGGCTCGTTGCCGCCTTTGTCGATGTCCGAGGGTTCCGGCATGACCAGCCTTCCTTCCGCCACCGCGAGGTGGGTGGGCGCACAACGCGATCCCCGACCCGGCGGCTGAGGGCTTGACCCGGGTCACCGTGGCCCCAGCGCAGACCGACGCTCGGCGTAGGCGAGATCGAGTCCCGGCTACCCCGGCCACGCGGCGGCAAACACCTCGGGCGACGACCTGGGAACGCGGTCATCGAAGCGGGCGCTGTTCGGGAACGACGCCGCGATCCGGCTGACGTTGACCCCGCGGGACCTGCGAAGGGGCCCGCCCGAGCGCAGGTCGACACCACCCGCGCGAGTCGTCGGCGCCGGCGCCCTTCGTCACCGAGGTGCTTGCCGAGTCCGAAGTGGACGAACTGGGTACCGTGATGCTGATCGAGATCATCTCCGCCTCGCTGCGCGCCCTCGCGCTCTGGCGGCACGACCACACGGCGGTACCGCGCGTCAGGCTGGTGGACGCCCCGTGGCTGGTCACCGAACCACGGGTACCGCCCTCGTCCTGAGGGTCACCACGGGGAGATCCCCTTCGCGTCGAAGAAGCCGCCAGTCGGGTCCGCCGGGCCGAACCGTGCGGCTCGCACGATCGGTGCCGCGCCGGCCTCGACGGGCTGTACGCCGGGGAGTGAGTTCATGCCGGTTGCCGTGGGGCCCGGGTCGACGATGTTGATCCGGAGGCCCGGGTACGCCTTCGCGTACTGGACCGTCATCATCGACAGGGCCGCCTTTGACGCCATATAAGGGATTTCGACGAGGCGGGATTCCATCCGGACCGGGTCGTGGACGCGGCCGAACGAACCGGTGCCGCTGCCGACGTTGACGACGACGCCGTGGCCTGCCTTCTCCAGTAGCGGCAGGAACGCGTGCATCACCCGGACCACGCCGGTGATGTTGGTGTCGAAGACCGTCCGCGCGTAGGCAGCGGTCACCTCGGACACCGGCTTCAGCTCCGGCCGGATCGCCGCGTTGTTGACGAGCACGTCGAGGCAGCCCCGCTCGCGCTCGACGAGCGCGGCCGCCGCCGTCACGGAGTCGTCGTCGGTGACATCAAGAGTGAGGGGCCGGACCCCCAGCTTCGCCGCCGCCTCGGCGGCTTTGTCTCCGTCACGAGCGGCGACGTAGAGGTCGAAGCCGGCTGCGGCGAGTTGCCTGGCCGTTTCGAAGCCGAGGCCGCGGTTGGCGCCGGTCACGAGTGCGATGGGCAACGGTCATTCCCTTTCGTTCGTAGTGCTTCCGGCTCAGAACGCGTACGGCCCGAACCGGCCCCACGCCACCACCGCCGCCAGGATGAGCAGCACCCCGCTCGGCACCAGCGCCGAGAGCTCACCGCGCCGCAGGTGCAGCACGACCGCGCCGGCCATCACCAGGGCCAGGCCGGTCGCGGCGAACGGGACCAGGATCGGCGCCACACCGGCGGGCAGGATCAGGCCGAGGGCACCGAGCACCTCCAGCACGCCGATCGTGCGAGGCGCCCAACTTGGCGCGTCCTCGGCCCAAGGCTGCGCCGCGACGTACTTCTCGTGCGGCAGAGCGAGCTTGAAGACGCCGGAGAACAGGAAGCCGGCGGCGACCAGGCCGGCGACGACCCAGAGAGCGGTATTCATGCAGATAGTCTATCCAGTAGACGATCTGCTCGACAACCCATCTGTCTTGCAAGTCATCTCGGGGACCACCTATCATCACGGTGTGACTCCCCGACCCTCCGAGCGCGACGAACCCCTCGGCCTGGACAGCGACCTGGGCTGGGCACTCCGGGTGGTGTCCGGTGAGTTCCGCCGGACCGCCACGAGCTCCGTCGCCGCGTTGCCCGGTGGCCCTCGGGGCTATCTGGTGCTGATGGCGGTCGTGTCCGGACCACCCCGCTCGCAGCTCGCGCTCGCCCAGCAGCTGGCGCTCAACAAGACCGTGATGACCTACCTCCTCGACGACCTCGAAGCCGAAGGCCTGCTCACCCGGCAGCAGGACCCCGTCGACCGCCGGGCGCGCCAGGTGCTCATCACGGAAAAGGGCACCCAGGCCCTGAAACAGGCTCGCGAACGCTTGGGCGAAGCCGAGTCAGCGCTGCTGTCCGATCTGGACTCCGCCGAGCAGCAGCAGCTGCGGACGTTGCTGGAGCGGGTCGCGCGGACCGCCCACCGCGAAGAGAACGACCCCGACGACTGCCGCCTGCAGGACTGAAGCCGACCGGTCCCGGGTACGGCGCGACGCCGGGGTGCCGGGCCGCACGTCGTGACGAGCATGACGACGAAGGCGCCGGCAGCAGCACCCGGCGAACGGCCTCGATGCACGTCGACACCAGAGGTGACACGCCCGCCTCCAAGGGCTATCGCCGACGCGTGACCTACCTGCTCACCGAACGAGGGCCGGCCGGACCCGGTCGCGCTCGGCCCAGCGCACGACAGCCGGCACCGCGAGGCCCGTCGCCGCGAAGATTCCGCCGACCACCAGCCAGCCCGGTGTGCCCCAGGTGATGCACAGCGCGATCAGCACCGCCGGCCCGAGCGTCACACCCAGGCCCAGCCCCATGCCGAACAACCCCTGGTACTGCCCGACCGCGTGCGGCGGGGCCAAGGTGAACGACAGCTCGAACCCGCCCGCGGCCTGCCAGATCTCGCCGACCGTGTGCACGACCACCGCGGCCAGCAGCAGGACCAGCGCCAGCCACGTCGGCGCGCCCGCCATCGCCGCGATCGCCACGCACGCCGCGAAGAACGCGAACCCGGCGCGCCGGAACGCCACCGCGCCCGCCTTCGTCGTGTCGATCCGGCGGCTCGCCCGGACCTGGAAGAACACCACGATCACCGTGTTGACGACCATGACGCCGGAGACCGTCCAGTTCGGCGCCGTCGTCCGGGCGACCAGCCACAGCGGGACCGCCGCGGTCAGCACCCGGTACTGGTGGATCGCCATGACGCCGTCAAGCAGCGTCAGCACCAGGTACGGCCGGTCCCGCAGCGCCACCCACCGCGGGCCCGCCCCGGCCGGCTTCGGGGGCACCGTCGGCAGGAACAACACGATGGCCGTGCTCGCCGCGTACGACACCGCGCTGCCCGCGATGAGCAGCAGGTACGCGTTGCGGGTGTCCGCGGCGACGCCCCAGCCGGCCAGCAGCGCGCCGAGCGCGATGCCCAGGTTCGTCACCGACCGGAGGTAACCGCGGAACTCCGCGGGCGGCCGGGTCGCGGCGCCGAGGCTCGCGAACACCACGAACGTCCAGAACCCTTGCGCCAGGCACAGTCCCGCCATCGAGACCGCGCCGAGCACGAGCGTGAGCGCGTAGACCGTGCGAGCGCCGTGGCGGTCGGCGAGGTGCCCGAGAGCGACACCGCGCCGCGATGGTCAACCCGAGGCCGACCTGGCCGGCCGACAGCTGGACGACGCGTGAAGTACAGGACTCCGGCGGTCAGGTACACGCCGTTGCAGAAGCCCTAAGCTGCCTGGGCGCCGGCGGCGCACGGTCTCAGCGGAGCAGCATCCGGTCCCGCTCCGCCGGAGTCAGCTCGCGGAACACCCGGTCGTGCGCGAGCTCCAGCAGTGCTGCCGCATCAGGCAGAACCGGCCACACGCGGGCGGTGCCGTCGCCGGACGCCGTGACCACCGCCGTGCCGTCGGGCGACCACGCCACGCCCTCCGCCCAGGCGCGGTGGCCCCGGTGGACCGCCAGCTCGACGGCCGAGACCAGGTCCCACACACGCAAGGAGCCGTCGTCGAGGACCACCGCGACGCGGTCACCCGCCGGGGCCCACGCGAGGTCGCGGACGACTTCTTCCTGCTCCCCCAGGTCGGCGGCGGGTCGTCCGGACTCCGCGTCCCACACCAGCAGCCGCCGGTCCTTGGCACCGGTGGCGAGCCGGGTGCCGTCGGGTGACCAGGCCACCCCGGTCACCGCGTCGGTGTGCTCGGTCAGCACCGCCTGCGCCGGGCCGCCGGTGGCGTGCCACAGCCGGACGGTGCCGTCGTTCGAGCCGCTCAGCAGCCGCGATCCGTCCGGGGACCAGGCCAGGCCGCGCACCGTCGCGCGGTGTCCGGAGAGGACGGCGAGCTCGGCGCCGGTCGCCGCGTCCCACACCCGGATGGTGTCGTCGCGCCCGCAGCTGGCGACGCGGGAGCCGGCCGGGTCGAAGATCGCGCGCCGCACGCCGTCCTCGTGGCCGGAGAGCAGCCGCGACTCCGTCCAGCCGCCGGCGTCCCACAGGCGGACGACGCGGTCGTAGGACGCGGTCGCGAGCGTCCGCCCGTCCGGGGCGAACGAGACTCCGCGGACCTCGCCGCCGTGCGCGAGGCTCACCAGCGCCACGCCCGTCACCGCGTCCCACACCCGGGCGGTCCCGTCGCGGGAGCCGGTCACGACCAGGCGCCCGTCCGGCGACCACGCGACCGCCCGCACCCAGCCGGTGTGCCCGCGCAGCCCGAGCAGTTCCGGGGACGGCGCGGCATCCCAGATCCGGATCGTGCCGTCGCGCGACGCGCTCGCCACGCGCGTGCTGCCGGGCGCCCACGCGACTCCTTCGACCCAGTCGGCGTGCCCGCGGAGCACGGCGGTCTCCTCGCCTTCGCCGGCGTCCCACAGGCGGACGGTCGTGTCCCGCGAGGCGCTCGCGATGTGGAGCCCGTCCGGCGACCAGGCCAGGTCCTCCACCACGCCCTCGTGGCCACGGATCACCAGCCGCTGGTCGGCCCGCTCGGCGTGCCAGACCCGCACGGTCGTGTCGCGCGAGCCGCTCGCGAGGCGCTTGCCGTCCGGCGACCAGTCCACCGTCTCGACCCAGTCGCGGTGCCCGCGCAGGTGCACCAGCGCCGGATCGGCCAGCGGCCAGAGGCCGGCCGTGCCGTCTCCCGACGCGCTCGCCAGCGTCGCCGAGTCCGGGGCGAACGCGACGTCCTGGACCCAGTCCCCGTGTCCGGTGAGGACGGTGAGCTCGGTCCCGTCGGCGGCCGACCACAACCGGACGGTGTTGTCACGGGCGCCGGTCGCGACCATCCGGCCGTCCGGGCTGAACACCGCCGCCTCGAGTCGTTGCTCGTGCCCCGTCAGCAGGAACAGCTCCGCGCCGGACCCGGTGTCCCACATCCGCGCGGTCTTGTCCTGCGCGGCGGACACCAGCCGGGTGCCGTCCGGTGAGAAGGCGACGGTCGCGACCTTGTCGGTGTGCCCGCGCAGCACGCGGAGTTCGGTGCCGTCCCGGGAATCCCACAACCGGACGGTGTGGTCGTGCGACGCCGACGCGAGCGTCCGCCCGTCGGGAGACCAGGCGACACCCCAGACCCAGTCGTCGTGCCCGCGCAGCAGGACGCGCTGGCGGCTCGCCCGCAGCGCCCGGTGCAGGGCGCGGAACGCCAGCGGGCGCGGCGCGCACTCCTCGATCGCGGCCAGCACGGTGAGGATGGCCAGCTCGGGGTCGACCTCGGTGGTGAGCGTCGCCTGCGCCGCGAGCGAGTCGGCCAGCCGCTCCCGCCACACCTGGTCGTCACCCCGGGAGGCGGCGAGGAACTCCGCGACTTCCGGCACGGCCTGCTCGGTGCTGTCGGCCATCCAGCGCATCGCGGTGTGCAGCCGCTCGCCGCGCAGCAGGAACGCCCGCAGCCGGCCCGACCGCAGCCACTCCCCGGCCCACCGTTCCAGCTGCGTGCGCCGGCGCAGCGCCTCGGCGTGCGACTCGACCTCCTGGCGCAGCGGCGCCCAGTACCGGAACAGCGCCTCGTGGGCGACGTCGAGGACCACGTGCCCACTGCTGCTCCGGCTGATCAGCAGCCGGGCGTCGACGAAGGCGTCGGCGATCCGCCGCTCACCGTCGGTCAGGTCGGCGGCCCGCACGCGGCGCCGAGTCGGCTCCCGCCCCTCCCACGTGACGAACCTGCGCAGGAGCTGGAGCACCCGGTCCTCCGCGACTTCGCCGGACAGGTCGTGCAGCACGGCTTCCGCCTGAGTCGCGATCGCGCCGCGCACGCCGCCGAGCCGTTCGTAGTCCTCCACGGAGATCACGCCCCGGCCGCGGCTTCGCACGTACAGCCGCTGCAGCACGTAGGCCAGCAGCGGCAGGGAATCGCCGCCGCCGGTGTCGGCGACCATGCGGCTCACCAGCCCCGACGCGAAGCTGACGCCGGCGAGCTCGGCGGGCCCCTCGATGACCTCGCTCAGCGCGTCCGCGTCGAGAGCGCCGACGGTCACCGGCTGCTGGGCCAGCGCGGCGAACCGGGACTCCAGCAGATCGGTCAGGAACTCCGAGCGCAGCGTGGCGACCACCCACAGGTTCGGGTTCGCCGCCAGCGCGTCGCTCACCAGCGTGAGGAACTGGTCGCGTTCTCCGGCGCCGGCCAGAGTCGACAGTTCCTCGAACTGATCGATGACCACGAGGTGCCGGTGCCGCCCCGACACCGCCTGGATCCGAGCGCCCAAGGTGGCCGGGTCGGCCAGGAGCCGGGCTTCGAGCTTCTCGGCGGGTACCTGGGGCGGCAACTCCGCCAGCGCCTGCGCGAGGGCGGCCACCGGCCTGGTGCCCGGCTGGAACGCCGGGCTGATCACCCACCGGGTGCGCCGCTGCCGCAGCGCCGGGATCACCCCGCCCTGCACCAGCGACGACTTGCCGCTGCCCGAGGGCCCGATGACCGCGACGAACCGCCGCGAGTGCTCACGGACCACCGGATTCAGCCGGTCGACCAGGTCCTGCGTGGGAACCGCCCGCCCGAAGAACACCGCGGCGTCCTCCGGGGCGAACGCCTCCAGCCCCGGGTAGGGCGGCCGGTCCGCGGACCAGAACCTGTGGGCGGTCCCGCCCTTGACCAGCTCCTGCGCGACGACACCGGCGAACGCCGTGGCGAACAGCGCCAGGGCGGCGAGCAGCGAGGTGCTGCTCCCGGTGACCACGGTGAGCGCGGTCGCCACCCCGAGCACGACCCCCGCGGCGAGCCACACCCGCAACCGGTAGCGGAACCGCTGGGACCAGACCCGCCTGCGCATACGGGAATGCTCGCCAAACCGCTCCCGCAAGCCAAGACCCGATCGGGTCGCATCCACCGCGCGTCAGCAGGGGGCCGGTGAGCCTCTCCGGTGTGGCCCACGACACAAGGCCGTGGTGTCACAGGGACGGGCCGCACCGGTGTCTGGTGGTCGTCCGCTACACGACACCACGTGAGGATGAAGTCATGGAAGCCCGATTCGCCATGTTGGACAACGCGTTCGCCGTCAAGGCCGGAAAGCGACTGGCCGGACTCGACGTGCTGCTCTCCCAGTCACCGCTCCCGAGGTCACTGCAGGAGCTGGTGAAGTTGCGCGCCAGCCAGATTAACGGCTGCGGCTTCTGCACCGACATGCACAGCAAGGACGCGGCGGCCGCCGGTGAGACCGCGGTTCGGCTCAACCTGGTCGCTGCCTGGCGCGAGGCCACGGTGTTCACCGAGCCCGAGCGGGCAGCATTGGCCCTCACCGAGGAGGCCACCCGGATCGCCGACAGCCACGGCGTGTCGGACGAGACCTGGAGCCAGGCACGGAAACACTTCGACGACGACCAACTAGCCGCGCTGGTCTTCGTCATCGGGCTGATCAACGCCGCCAACCGGATGAACGTTGTCGTCCGGACCCCGGCGGGAACCTACGAGCCCGGCATGTTCGCCGATTTCACGCACTGAGCGCTGGCGATGCCCGGCTCCCGCTTCGCACTGCCTGTCGGGTCGCCACATCAGTTGTGACCGTGAGAGTATAGCCACTATCGAAAAGTGACTCTGGCGGCGCAGGAGTTACCATCGACTCATGGTCGAGAGCACCGAAGCCGTACTGCGATTCGTGAACACGCACGCCGACGCCGGTGGGCGCGAGGAGCTGTTCGGCACCGCACAGGGCTTCGCGAGCTGGGCGGCCGGACACGAGCTGCTGCCCTCGGACGTCGCGGTCGCCGAATCCGACGCCGCCGCGGCCCGCGAGCTGCGCGACGCGCTCGTCACGGTGCTGCTCGCCCACTCGGGCGATCCCGCGCCGGGGCTCGCCGAAGCGGAGGAGTACCTGGCCCAGGCCGGCACTCGCTACCCGCTGACCGCCGTGGTCAGCCGAGAAGGCGCGCGGCTGCAGCCCGCCGTCGGCGGCGTGCCGGGCGTGCTGGCCAGCGTGCTCGGCGCGGTCACCGAAGCGACCCAGGGCGACACCTGGGGACGCCTGAAGGCGTGCTGCAACCCGCCGTGCCACTTCGGGTTCTTCGACCGCACCCGCAACCGCTCCGGGCGGTTCTGCAGCCCCGGGTGCAGCTCGCAGGTGTCCATGCGCGCGATGCGTCAGCGCCGCAAGGAGTCGGCGACGCCCTGAGCCTTCAACCGACCCTAAGCCACAACTGTAACCGGCCTCACTCTTGTGTGGTTGCGAGCTAAACGCTTATGGTCATAACCATGACGAACGCAGCGAACACCACTGAGTCCACGTCCACCCGCGTCTGGTTCATCACCGGCGCCTCGTCCGGCATCGGCCGCGAACTGGTCGGCCAGGCCCTCGAAGCCGGCGAGCGGGTCGTCGCGGTCGCCCGCAACGCCGCCGCGCTCACCGGCCTCGGCCCCGCCGAGCGACTGCTGACGATCAGCGCCGACGTCCGCGACGAGAAGGCCGTGCAGCAGGCGGTCGAGCAGGCCGTCACCCGGTTCGGGCGCATCGACGCCTTGGCCAACAACGCCGGCTACGGCGTCTTCGGCGCGGTCGAGGAAGCCACCGACACCCAGGCGCGCGCGCTCTTTGACACCAACGTCTTCGGCGTGCTCAACGTGCTGCGCGCGGCCCTGCCGGTCCTGCGCGCCCAGCGGTCCGGGCACATCCTGCAAGGCTCCTCGATCTTCGGCCAGACCGCCGCGCCGGGGTTCGGCATGCTCGCCGCGAGCAAGTACGCCGTCGAAGGGCTCTCGGACGCGCTCGCTCTCGAGGTCGCGCCGCTGGGCATCAAGGTGACCCTGGTCCAGCCGGGCCCGACCGCCACCGCCTTCGGCGCGAACGTCGACCCGGCCCAGGGCGCGCACGCCGACTACGACGCCACTGTCCGGGCCCCGCAGGCCGACACGCCCGCGTCCAGTGCGGCGAAGGTCGCCGAGGGCATCCGCGCCGCCGTCGCCGACCCGAACCCCCCGCGACGACTCGCGCTCGGTGTCCTCAGCGCGACCGCGATGCGCGACGCCCTCACCGCACGCCTGGCCGACCTCGACACCTGGGCAGGCGTCAGCGAAAAGGTCGACGCCTGAACCACCGGGCACGGTGCCCGCGTTCATCACCGGAACGCTTCCGCACCAGGATCGCCAACCGAACAGCTGCGCCACCTGCTCCGAGATCAGGCGGTTTTCACAGCACCGCCGTCGACCAGGTAGTCCTGCCCGGTGATGCTCGCGGCCCGCGGCGAGGCCAGGTAAGCGACCAGCGACGCGACCTCGTCCGGCTCGACCATGCGACCGGACCGGATCCCGGACGCCGCCGCCAGGCCGGCCAGCAGGTCGGCGTGCGCCACCCCCTGCGCCGCGGCGACAGCACCACCGAAACCGTCGGGGTCGGTCCACAGCGACGTCCGCGTCGGCCCGGGCGACACCGTCACCACCCGCACGCCCTGCTCGCCGACCTCCTCGGCCAGCGCCTTGCTGAACGCGGTCAGCGCGGCCTTCGCGGTCGTGTAGGGCACCGGCCCGTCGTGGGGCACCCGCGCCCCGATGGAGGAGATGTTCACGATCAACCCGCGACGGCGGGTCAGGCCGGCGATCGCGGCCCGGCACGCGCGCACCGCCGAGAAGAAGTTCAGGTCGAACTGACGCTGCCACGCCGCGTCGTCGTACCCGAAGAAGTCCCGCAGCTCCCGCTGATCCTGTTCATTACCCCCGCCGACGTTGTTGACCAGGACATCGAGGTCGCCGTGCTCGGCCACCACCGACGTCACGAGGTCGTCCGGGCCGGACGGCGTCGACAGGTCGGCCACCACCGGGTGGGCGCCGCTGGCGGCCAGCTCCTCGGACACCGTGCGCGCGGCGCCGATGACCGTCGCGCCTTCGGCCACCAAGGTCCGCGCGATGGCCAGACCGATCCCCCGGCTTGCCCCCGTGACCAGCACGGTCTTCCCCTTCACCTGCAGGTCCACGACTGCTCCCTCTGCTCTGCACCGTTGATGACGCCATTGAAGCACAACTTGCGTCATACGTGTCGCAAGTCGAGCCATGGGTAAGACCGTCACGTAGCCTGACGCCGTGACGAAGCAGGACCGGCCGCATCGAGCGGACTCCGCGAGAACGATGCGCACGATCCTCGAAGCCGCCGAGCAGGTCTATGGCGAGAACCCGGCGGCGACCATCGAGCAGGTCGCCGACGCCGCCGGCGTCGCCCGGTCCACGGTGCACCGCCGTTTCGCCACCCGCGAGGCCCTGCTCGACGCGTTGTCCACCTGGGCCGACGAGCAGTTCCACGCCGCGGTCGACGCGGCCCGTCCCGAGACGACCCCACCCCTGGTCGCCCTGTACCAAGTGACGGCGAACGTGTTGCGAGTCAAGCGAAGCTGGGCGTTCGCGATGAACCAGAACGGCCACACCGACCCCGGCATGGCCGGCCTGCTGGCCCGCTGCGACGAACTGTTCCGCCGCGCCCAAGAGGCCGGCCTACTCCGCGACGACGTGGACCCTCACTGGGCGACCCGCGTATACCGCGCCCTCATCGACGAGGTCTGCCACACCGACACCGACGCCGAAGACCCCGACGTGCTCGCCACCGCGGTCGTGGACACGCTTCTCCGGGGTGTCGGCTCCCCGACAGCTCGCCTCTGAAACTTCAGAGCACCAGGTAGACGACCGGTCTACAATCACCGAGTAAGTCCGAGCCGGGCTCAGTCCCGCCCCGCGAACTCCGGGAGGGCCGCGAGCCCCGCTTCGACGAGCCCCGCCGCGCGGGCGACGTCGGCCGCGACCAAGTTCTCGACCTGCTCCGGCGTGCGGGTGACGTCGAGGTGCTTGGCCATCGACCGGAACTGGATCTGCCAGAGCGCGACGAGCGCGGCCGCCAGCACCCGCGGTTCCGGCTCGTCCGGCGTGGTCCCGGCCCGCTCGGCCAGCGCCTCGGCGGCGACCACGACCAGCTGTTCGGTCATCTCCAGGCGGTGCGCGCGCAGCGCCGGCGTGGTCGCGATCAGCAGGCCGAAGCGCCGGGACTTCGCAATCGCCTCGGCCTGGTCGTCCTGCTCGACCAGCCAGGACAGGACGGCGGCGCGCTCCTCCGCGAGGATCCGCAGCGTCGCTTCGACCGGGGACACACCGGGCTCGGCCAGGTCGGTCCGCAGCGCGATCAGCGCCGTGTCCGGGTGGTCGAGGATCAGCGCCTCCTTGGTCGGGAAGTAGTTGAAGACGGTCTTCTCCGACACCCCGCACGCCTCGGCGATCTCCGCCACGCGCACGGCGTCGAAGCCCCGCTCGACGAACATCTCGGTCGCCGTGTCCGAGAGCTGCTGGCGCATCAGCCGCTTCTTGCGCTCTCGCAGTCCCTCGACCTCGGACTCCCCGTCGCGCCGGGTGCGTGAGGCAGCCCAGTTCACCGTTCGCGGACTCATGTCACCAGCTTAGTGCACCGGCCGAATATTTTCTGCTACAGTAATTTTTCAGTGACAGAAGCTTTACCGCTTCCTCCCGAAGTCCCCACGGAGAAACGAGTCTTGCGATGGACCCTGTCCACAACCCGATCAGCAGCGGCGCGCTCGTGCTGCTGCGGGCGAGCGCCGTCGTGGCGGCCGCGCTCGCCTGCCTGCAGCCGGTCCTGGCCGGCGCCTTCCTGCAGGGCCACTATTCGATGCTGTCCGCGCACCGCATGTCCGGCATGCTCTTCGCGGTAGCTCTGTTGCCCACGCTGCTGGCCGCACTGGTGGTGTGGCGCGGGGGGCGCGGTCCGGGCCGTCCCGCGCTGTTCGCCGCGCTGGCGCTCGTGCTCTGCGCCGCGCAGATCGTGCTGGGCTTCACCCGGGACCTGGTCGTGCACGTGCCGCTCGGGGCCGTGCTGCTCTACCTCGTCGTCCGGATCGTCATGCTCTCGTGGGCGAAGCAGCCGGTGGAGCGCTACGCCGGAGCCCCGGCGTGAGCCCCGCGATGAGCCGCCGCCGGTTCCTCGGCGTCAGCACCGTGGCCCTGGCCGGCGCCGGTGCGCTCGCTGTCGCCGGGATGCCGTTCCTGCGCGAGTTGTTCGCCGACGGCCAGCCCGGGCTGCTGCTGTCCAGCCGGGCACCCGTGCCGCCGCCGTTCCGCGCCGAACTGCCGATCCCGCCGGTGCTCGCCCCGGTCCGCAGCGACGCGACCACGGACTTCTACGAGATCGTCCAGCGGCCGGCGGCTCTGGGCATCCTGCCCGGGCTCACCACCGAGGCGTGGACCTACCAGGGCAGTTTCCCCGGCCCCACCCTGCGGACGCCCGCCGGGCGCAAAGCCGTCGTGAAGCACACCAACCAGCTGCCGCACCCGACCGTGGTACACCTGCACGGCGGGCACACCCCAGCCGACAGCGACGGCTACCCCACCGAGCTCGTGCACCCCGTCGGCGGCGAGCAGGCGAACCCGGCTTCGGGGATGACCGGCATGGCGGCGATGTCCGGGATGGCGGGCATGGCGAAGCTCGACACCGGCGGCGGGCAGACCAGTCGCACGCACACGTATCCGTTGGACCAGCGCGCCGCGACGCTCTGGTACCACGACCACCGGATGGGCTTCACCGCCGCCAACGTCTGGCAGGGCCTGGCCGGCTTCCACCTCGTGACCGACGACGAAGAAGCGGGTTTGCCGCTGCCGCAAGGGAAACGGGACATCCCGCTGATGATCTGCGACCGGTCGTTCGGCGCGGACGGCAGCTTCACCTACCCCGCGCTCGCGGGGAGCCAGCAGTTGCCCGGCGTCTCGGCGGCCTACATGGACGGCGTGCTCGGTGACGTCATCCTCGTCAACGGCGCGCCGTGGCCGGTGTTGCGCGCCGACCGCGCCCGTTACCGCTTCCGGATTCTCAACGGCTCCAACGCCCGGCGGTATTCACTGGCGCTGGACCCGCAGCCTCCGGGTGGCGGCGCTCTGGTCCAGATCGGCGGCGACGGCGGCCTGCTGGCGAGCCCGCTCACCCACGACAGCATCGACGTCTCCCCCGCCGAACGCTTCGACGTCGTGATCGACTTCGCGCGCTACGAGCCGGGCACGCGCGTCCGGCTCGTCAACAAGCTCGGCTCGGGCGGGACAGCCGAGGTGATGTGCTTCGACGTCGGTACCGACGGCCGTGTCGCGGACGACAGCCACGTCCCGGCGAAGCTGTCGGAGATCGCGGTCCTGAACCGGGTCGGCGCGACGACGACGCGGGACTTCCTGTTCCAGAAGTCGTCGGGCTCCTGGACGATCAACGGCGCCCCTTACACCCCGGGCCGCGACCTGGCGCGCGCCAAACTCGGCACGACGGAGATCTGGCGCTTCACGAGCGACGTCCACCACCCGGTGCACCTGCACCTGAACCACTTCCAGGTGCTGAGCCGCAACGGCCACGCGCCGGGCCCGTACGACGCGGGCTGGAAGGACACGGTCGACGTCCGCCCGTCGGAAGCCGTGGAGGTGGCGGTGAAATTCACGGACTACGCAGGCCGGTACATGCTGCACTGCCACAACCTCGAACACGAGGACATGGCGATGATGGCGGACTTCTCCACGGAGTAACACGCGCGACGACGGCCTGCCCGGGATTTCCGGGTAGGCCGCTAAGCCACTCCAGCCCAGCCGGGGTGTCCGATGTGGATGGTCAGCCGCCGAAGAAGTTCGGCTACCTCGACCCCGCGATCGACGTCCGGGAAGCGAAGTTGGAGGCCGGGCAGAAGTTCACCAGGTTCCAGCCGACCGCGCTCGACCGCTGCGCCCGATCCTGGCCCAACGGAACCCACCGCTGGTGTCCGATCTGGACAGCAAGTTCGCCGACCGAGCCGCCGGGCTGTCCCGGATGTCCTTCGGCCGCGGCACCCTTATCGGCACCGCGCAGGTGCTCGCCCTGCAGCCCGGGATCAGCCGCTCCGGGGTCACGATGGCGGCCGGGCCGCTGCGCGGGCTGTCGCACGAGGACGCCGCCCGGTTCTCGTTCCCGCCGGCGACGCCGGTGATCCTGGCCGCCGGCGTGCTCGAGATCCCCGATCTGTTCGGCCAGCTCGGTATCGGCATCCACGGCCAGGTGCTCGCCGGGAGCGTGGCGTCGTTCGCCAGTGCGTACCTCACGCTCTACTGCGTGCTGGCGGGCGCCGGTGCGCCGGCCGCCACCCCAGCGCTCGCCGCACTGCGCGGCACCCTCACCCTGGCGGCTCCACTCGCGGTGTACCTCACGGATCCCGCCGTGCACCGGCTGTGCGTGCATCCGTCGGCCGATCTGCACCTGGCCCAGAACCGCTACGCCGCAAGCGAGGCCCGGGCGTTCGGCGCACCGGACGTGGCGGTGGCGGCACCCTTGGTCGGCAGGCGGTTCCGCCCGCCGATGGCGGCGGAACGAAGCGAGGCGCGGCGAGCCTTCGGCCTGCCCGAGCGAGGTCGCCTGGCCCTGGTCGTCGCCGGATCGTGGGGCGTGGGCGACGTCTGCGAGACGACCGCCGACGTCGCCGCGATCCCGGTCGTCGTCTGCGGCCGCAACGCCGCACTGCGCGAGCAGCTCACCGTCGCGGGTCACCGGCACGTTTTCGGCTGGGTCGAGGACATGCCCCGGCTGCTGCACGCCGTCGACGTGGTGGTGCAGAACGCCGGCGGGCTGACCACGTCCGAGGGCCTGGCCAGCGGTCTCCCGGTGCTGACCTACCGCTGCCTGCCCGGCCATGGACGAGCCAACGCCGCGACGCTCGACCAGCTCGGCCTGGTTCCGTGGCTGCACTCCCGGAACGACCTCGCCGCCGCCCTTCTCTCGGCCCGCCCGGACCACCGCCCCCAGCCGGCCATCGACGCGTTCCCGCTGCTGGAAAAGCTCCTGGAGGTCGCGTGAAAGCCGTCCTGGCGGCCGCCGCCTTCGCGCTCGCCGCACACGCCGCACCCGCGGCCGCGTTCCTGCCGGGCCCGCGACGCACCCTGATGCCTCGCCTGGCGGGCGTCACCGAGCCCGGTCACGTCGCATTGACCCTCGACGACGGCCCGGACCCCGCCGCCACCCCGCAGTTCCTGCGCGTCCTGGCCGAGCACGACGTGCGGGCCACCTTCTTCGTCCTCGGCGCCGAGGTCCGGAAATCGCCGGACGTCATCCACCAGATCGTCGCCGGCGGCCACGAACTGGGCGTCTACGGCTGGGACCACCGCTGCCTGCTGCGACGGACACCCCGCGCCACCCATCGCGACCTCCGCGCCACCCGCGATCTGCTCCACCGCCTCACCGGCGCGCCGCCGCGCTGGTTCCGGCCGCCCTACGGCGTCTTCAGCACCGCGTCCCTGGTCTCCGCGCGACGTCTCGGGCTCACGCCCCTGCTCTGGAGCACGTGGGGCTTCGACTGGACCGAGAGCTGCACACCGGAGTCGATCCACCGCCGAGTGGCCAGGAACCTCGGTCGCGGCGGCACGATCCTCCTGCACGACAGCGACGTGACGACCGGCAACGGCGCGTGGCGCGCCACCCTCGGCGCCCTTCCCGCGATCATCGCCGACTGTCGCGGTCGCGGCCTCACCTTCGGACCACCGGCGTGATCGTTTACCACGTGTCGCGTAGTACGCGCCGTGTCCTATCGCGGCACGGCTCGTGCGCTCCGGGTTCTCCTCGTGCTGGTAGTGGCGGCTACCTCGGGCATGTCGCCGTCCGCGCGTCCCGGCACCGCAGTACACCGCGTTCATGGAATCCTTGGCCGGTTGGGGATATCTCGTCTTGGCCTCACACCCACCTAAAGCGCAAACCTGACCGTGCTCGACGGAGCCGCGGTGCCGGCCATCGAAGCGGGCCACGGTCGCGGCGAGCGCCGACCTGCCGGCCGGTGGCGTGCGTGAATTCGAGCTGGACACCTTGATCGGCTTCGTCCAGCGGACCCCGGACGGCCTGCGCGCGGTGTCTTCGACCTGCACCCACCGGGGCTGCCGCCTGCGGCTCGTCACCTCCACCAGCCGGCTGCGTTGCCCCTGCCACAACGCGATCTTCGCGCTGACCGGCGAGATCGTGCACTACGACCTCCCGGTGGACATCCCGCCACTGCCCCGGTTCCCGGTCCGGGAACAGGACGGGGACATCCAGGTCTACGCGCGTGAGCCGGCGGGCGAGGCCGTCTCCGTGTCGTACCGCGGTACTACGGGTTCGCGGGATTGCCACCCGCGGTACCACGGCCGCCCCGGTTTCCCTCCCTACCGTTGCGGGCAGGACGAGCCGGGACACCCGGCCCGCGTACCCAGGGGATGACCACGATGATCGAGGCACACCAGCTGACCAAGCGCTACGGGGAGAAGACCGCCGTCGACCGGCTCGACTTCACCGTCCGGCCGGGCGCCGTCACCGGCTTCCTCGGGCCGAACGGCGCGGGCAAGTCCACCACCATGCGGCTGATCGTCGGGCTGGACGCCCCCACCGGCGGCTCGGTCCGGGTCAACGGCCGCCACTACGCCCAGCACACCGCCCCGCTGCAGGAAGTCGGTGTCCTGCTCGAGGCGAAGTCCGTCCACCCGGGACGGTCGGCCTACCACCACCTGCTCGCCCAGGCCCAGACGCACGGCATCCCGCGACGGAGGGTGGACGAGGTCATCGAGCTGACCGGGCTGCAGTCCGTGGCGAAGAAGCGCGTCGGAGGCTTCTCGCTCGGCATGGGCCAGCGCCTGGGGATCGCCGCGGCCCTGCTCGGCGACCCGGCCACCGTCATGCTCGACGAACCGGTCAACGGGCTCGACCCCGAAGGCGTCCTGTGGATCCGGAACCTGCTCACCCGGCTCGCCGCCGACGGGCGCACCGTCTTCGTGTCCTCGCACCTGATGAGCGAGATGGCGCTGGTCGCCGAACACCTCATCGTCGTCGGCCGCGGCCGGCTGCTCGCCGACACCACGGTCGACGACCTCGTCCGGGAGGCGGGCGGCGACACCGTCCAGGTGGCCACCGCCGACCCGGCGCGGCTGCGCGAGATCCTCGCCGGGCCCGGCGTCGAGATCAGCGGCCACGCCGGTTCCGAGGAGCTGCAGGTCACCGGTCTGTCCGCCCGGGCGATCGGGCTCAAGGCGGCCGAGCATGGCATCGCGCTGTTCGAACTGACCGCGCGCTCGGTCTCCCTCGAAGAGGCGTTCATGGACCTGACCCGCGACGCCGTCGAGTACCACGGCGTCACCACCGGCACCGACGCGCTCGGGAGGGCGGCATGAGCACCATGACCACGAGCCCGGCCGCGACAGCGGCGCCCGCCCGGCCGGTCTACCGGGTGACCACGCGCAACGTCCTGCGCTCGGAGTGGACGAAGCTGTGGTCGCTGCGCTCCACCTGGATCACCTTGGGGCTCGGTCTGGTGTTCCTGCTGGCGTTCGGCTTGATCTCGGCCGCCCGATACCGCTCGAACATCACGTCCGGCCAGCCGATCGACCCGGACTTCGCGGGCGCGACCGCGGTCGGTCTTTCCCTGTTCGGGACCAACTTCACCCAGCTGGCGCTCGGGGTTCTCGGTGTGCTGGTCGCCGCCGGCGAGTACTCGACCGGGATGGTCCGCTCGACGCTCGCGGCGGTTCCGCGCCGGCTGCCGGTGCTGTGGTCGAAGTCGGCGGTGTTCGGTCTCGTCGCGCTCCTGCTGGGCGTGGTCGGCGCGTTCGCCGCGTTCCTCTTCGGGAGCTCCATCGTCTCCGGCACCCCGGCGGCCATGACGCTGTCGCACCCGGACGTCGTCCGCAGTCTCCTGGGCGCAGGCCTCTACCTCGGGCTCGTCGGCGTGCTCGGCGTGGCGCTGGGCGCGCTCCTGCGTTCGGTCGCCGGCGGCATCTCGGTCCTCGTCGCCGCGCTCATGCTGATCCCGGGCCTCATCTCGCTGCTCCCGAAGACCTGGCAGGCCGACATCGGCCCCTACCTGCCCAGCAACGCGGGCCAGTCGATGTTCGCCCTGACCCACGACAGCACCAGCCTCTCCCCCACCGCCGGGCTGCTCGTGTTCCTGGGCTGGACAGCGCTGGCGCTGGGTGGCGCCGCCGTCCGCCTGGTCCGGTCCGACGCCTGAGTTCCCGGTACCGGCGATCGTCGTCCACGATGGACACGTGAACCCCGTGAGCGGCAGCGACCCGGCCGGCGACGGAGTGTGGCCCGCCCACTCCGCCGTCGGCCGGCTGACGCGGGCCGGCCAGTGGCTCCGGCAGGCGGACCGGCGCCGGCCCTGGGTGCTGGACGTCGCCGTCATCGCCGTGATGTTCCTGATGTTCTGCCTGCCCGACCTGGTCCCGCACGAGGACGATCCCGGTCCGGAACGGCTGCTGCAGACGTTCACCCAGCTGCCGGCGGGCGCCACCGTGGCACTGCAGGCCGGGCTCTTGCTCCCGCTCCTGCTGCGGCGGCGGGCTCCGGCGGTGGCGCTGGCCCTGGTGGCGGCGGCGTTCGTGGTTCAGTGGTCACTCGGGGTCTTCCTGCGCGCCGACATCGCCCTGCTCGTCGCGTTGTACAGCGTGGTGCTGCACGGGCGGCTCCGGCGCCTGCCGTGGGCCTGCGCGGCCGTGGTCACGCTGGTGTTCCCGGTGGCGGTCAGGGTTTCCCGGACGTTCAGCGTCGTGTCCCTGTGGGAGGCGCTGTTCTTCCTGCTCAGCGCCGTGACCGCGGCGGTCGCGCTCGGGCTGACGGTGCGGATCCGCCGGGCCCAGCTCGCCGGCCTCCGCGATCGGGCGACCCGGCTGGAGGTCGAACGCGACCAGCGCAGCAAACTGGCCGCCGCCACCGAACGCGCCCGTGTCGCCCGCGAAATGCACGACATCATCGGCCACAACCTCTCGGTCATCATCACTCTCGCCGACGGCGGCGCGTACGCCGCGGACGGCAGCCCGGAACGGAGCAAGCAGGCCCTCCAGCTGGTCGGCGACGCCGGCCGCCAGGCCCTCGGCGAACTGCGGCGCATGGTGGGCGTGCTGCGTGACCGCGCGGACGCCCCCGACCTCAACCCCCAGCCGGGCATCGCCGACCTCGAGCAGCTCTGCACCCGGTTCCGCACCGCCGGACCGGACGTCGTGTACCGCTCCGCCGGCGAACTCGACACCCTCGACCACGGAGTACAGCTGATGGCCTATCGCATCGTCCAGGAGGCGCTGACCAATACGCTCAAGCACGCCGGTCCGCGCACCCGGATCGACGTCTCGGTCGCCGCCGCGGACACGGAGCTGCGGGTCCGCGTCCACGACACCGGCCGGCCCGACGGCTCCGGCCGGCTCGAGCCACCCGCCGAGGAGGGACACGGCCTCGCCGGCATGCGCGAACGCGCCGCTCTCTACGGCGGCACCGTCGACGCGGGTCCCGCGCCGAGCGGCGGCTGGGCCGTGCAGGCCGTCCTGGACATCACCCCGCTCCCCGGCGGTACGGCGTGACCACCGTCCTCATCGTCGACGACCAGCCGCTGCAGCGCTTCGGCTTCCGGATGCTGCTGGAGGCCACCCCCGACACCGAGGTCGCCGGGGAGGCCGCCCACGGGACCGAAGCCGTGCGGCAGACGGCGGCCCTGCGGCCGGACGTCGTGCTCATGGACGTCCGGATGCCCGGGATGGACGGCATCGAGGCGACTCGCCGGATCGTCGCCGCCGGTGGCCGCTCCCGCGTCCTCGCGCTCACCACGTTCGACCTGGACGAGTACGCCTACGCCGCGCTGCGTGCCGGGGCCAGCGGCTTCCTGCTCAAGGACGCGCACCCGGAGGAACTGCTGGCCGGGATCCGCGCCGTCGCCGGCGGCGACGCCGTGATCGCTCCCGCGCTGACCCGGCGGCTGCTCGACACGTACGCCCACCGCCTGCCCGCCGGCGCGGGAGGCCCGCCGGAACAGACGGACGCCCGCTGGCGATCCCTGACGGAGCGCGAACAAGAGATCCTGGTGGCGATCGGCCGCGGGTGGACCAACGGCGAGATCGCCGAGCGCCTCGTCCTGTCGGAGTCGACGGTCAAGACCCACGTGGGCCGGGTGCTGTCCAAGGTCGGCGCCCGCGACCGCATCCAGGCAGTCATCCTGGCCTACGACCTCGGCCTGACACGGCCCAACTCGTCCGGCTGACCGGGGTCCACCAAAATAGAGATCCGATGACCGGAACATAATAGTGCGAAAAAGCCCTATTCACACCATTGATCCGGATGAGTCATCCGATCAATCGTTGACAGTTCCTCGTTATGCCAGTCAAACTCTGAGCCGCCCAGAGCCTCCGACGAAGGACGGTCATCGGTGCGTACACGAGTCAAGGCGGCATTGTTCGCGACCGGCCTCGCGCTGGCGGGGACCGGGGCAATCGTGACCCCGGCGACGTCGGCGCCGCAGCAGGTCGTCCACGTCGCCCCGAACGGCGACGACACCCACGACGGCACGAGCGACGCCCAGGCCGTCCGGACGCTGCAACGCGCCCAGCAGCTCGTGCGCGGGCTGATCCCGGGCATGACCGGCGACGTCTCCGTCAGCCTCGCCGACGGCACCTACGCGCTGAGCGCGCCGCTGCAGCTGACCGCCGCCGACTCCGGCGCCAACGGCCACCGCGTGCTCTGGACCGCCGCGCCCGGCGCCCGGCCGGTCCTCAGCGGCGGCGTCCCGATCACCGGCTGGAAAGTCGCTGACAGCAGCAAGAACATCTGGTCCGCGCCCGCCCCCGCGACGCTGCGGACGCGCCAGCTCTACGTCAACGGTGTCCGGGTCCCCCGCGCGACCGGCACCCTTCCGGTGACGCTGACCAGGATCACCGGCGGCTACACGACGTCGTCGGCCGCGATGGACAACTGGCGCAACCCCAAGGACATCGACTTCGTCTACACCGGTGGCCTCGGCGCGTGGACGCAGCCGCGGTGCCCGGTCAACACGATCTCGCCGACGACGATCAAGATGGCGCAACCGTGCTGGAACAACTCGACGAAACGCGTGATGCGCACCGACGACTCCGGTCGCACGGTCGAGCTGGTCGGCCGCCAGGCCATCACCGAACTGCCCACCGCGGTGGAAAACGCCTACGAGCTGCTTTCCGCCGGCGAGTGGTACCTCGACAACACCGCGCACACCGTCTTCTACGTGCCGAAGCCCGGTGAGGACATCACCAAGGAGACGGTGACCGCGCCCGCGCTGGAAACCCTGGTGTCCGGCATCGGGACGGCCTCGGCGCCGGTCCACGACATCACGTTCGCCGGCCTCCAGTTCTCCTACGCCACCTGGAACTTCCCGAGCACCCCCGAAGGATTCTCGGAGATCCAGGCGAACTACACGCTGACCGGCGCGCACGGCTTCGACCAGCAGGGGCTGTGCCAGTTCATCGACAGCGGGAAGTGCCCGTACGGCAACTGGACCAAGGAACCGGGCAACGTCTCCTTCGCCTACGACAAGAACATCAGCTTCACGCGGGACGCGTTCACCCACCTGGGCGCGGCGGGGCTCGACCTCGGCACCGGTTCGCAGAACGACCTGGTGCAGGGCAGCGTGTTCACCGACATCTCCGGCAACGGGCTGGAGCTCGGCGGCGTCGACATCACCCTGCCCACCGCCGCGGCACAGCACACCAGCGGCAACCGGCTGCTCGACAACCACGTGTTCGCCACGTCGGTGGAGTACGCGGGCGGCATCGGGATGGACCTCGGCTACACCGAGCACACCACGGTCTCGCACAACCAGATCGACCACGTGCCCTACAGCGGGATCTCGATCGGCTGGGGCGGCTGGCCGGACAAGGTGAAGATCAAGGCGGAACCCAACTACAGCAACAACAACGCGCTGTCGAACAACCTGATCTTCGACCACATGCAGCTGCTCGCCGACGGCGCCGGGATCTACACCAACGGCAACACCGGACCGAACATGGCCGGCGGCGAGAAGGTCACCGGCAACGTGATCCACGACCAGAAGGGCGCGGGCAAGGCCGTCTACACCGACAACGGCGCGGGGAACATCACGATCACCGGCAACGGCCTGTACAACGCCGATCTCGCGTGGGGCTCGAAGCACACCGACTACACCCTGAACAAGGGAACCTACGACCCGCTCGACATCGAGAACAACTACTGGGAGAACGGCAGCGCCGACTACAACCAGAAGTCCGTGGTGGTCAAGAACAACCACGCGATCACCGACGCCGGCGGCATCCCGGCGAGCATCCGCACCAACGCGGGTGTGGAAGCGGCGTACGCCGACATCCTCGACTGGACTCCGGCCGGCTGACGCGCCGCCCTCAGCTTCCCCCGAACCTGCGCCCGAACTCCGCGGCCAGTGCATCACCCTCGGCGGCGACCAGCCGTCCGGGGTCCCGGCGTCGATCGCCTCACCGAGTTCGTCGAGCTTGCCCAGCGCCGCATCGGCCTCGGCGCCACCCCGTCCGGTTCTAGGGGTCGGCCACTCCGGCCGAAAGGACCAGCACGCCCCATGATCGAAGCTCGCGTCCGGCTCGGTCACGGTCAACGGCAAGCTCTACCGCGAGCACGCGGCGCCGCTGCACGAGGTCGGCGCCTTGCTCGAGGCGAAAGCCGTCCACACCGGACGATCCGCCTACAACCACCTGCTGGCCCTCGCGCTGAGCACCGGCATCCCGCGTCGACGAGGTCATCGAGCTGGTCGGCCTCGGCGACGTCGCCCGCAAGCAGTTCCCCTCGCCCCGAGGAACCACTCGTTTGGCAAACCCGTTCGGAACTGGACGCTGTCTCACAGTGCGTTGTATACGCGCAGTTCACGCAGCGTCCAGTCGGTGGCCGCCTGGGACGACGCCGGGTTCTGGCCGGTGAGCAGGTTGGCGTCCACCACGACGTGCGGCTCCCACGGCGCGCCCGTCTTGAAGTCCGCGCCCCGCTCCCGCAGCCGGTCCTCCAGCAACCACGGCGCGCGGTCGGCCAGGCCGGCCAAGCGCTCCTCCTCGTTGGTGTACCCCGTCATTCGCCTGCCCTCGAACAGCCAGTCGCCGTCGCGCCGGTTGGCCGAGAGCAGTGCCGCCGGACCGTGGCAGACCGCCGTGACGACGCGCCCCGTGTCGAAGAACTGGACGAGGAGCTCGCCGAGCGGCTGGAAGCCGGCCAGATCCTCCATCGGCCCGTGCCCACCGGGGATGTAGATGGCGTCGTAGTCGGCGACGTGCCCGATCGCGTGCTGCAGCACCATCGGCTGGGCCAGTTCGGTGGCGATCGCGTCGAGATAGTCGCGGAACGCGGTGGCTTTCCTCTCGCCGCCCGCCATCTCCGGGTCCAGGCTCCTCCGGTCCACCGTCGGCGCCACCCCGCCCGGGGTGGCGACGACCACCTCGACACCCTGGGTGCGGAACCCGTTGTGCGGCACGACGAACTCCTCGGCCCAGTAACCGGTAGGGAGCCGGGTACCGTCCGCGAGCGTCCAGTGGTCGCTGCCGGAGAGCACCACCAGGATTCGGGTCATCGGTCAGCCACCGGTGACCTTGATCTTGTTGGGCTTGGCGGCGTCCACCTTCGGGACGCGTACGGTGAGCACGCCGCTGTCGAGTGATGCCCCGATGCCGTCGGCGCGGATGTCGCCGGGCAGCGTCACGCGGTACTCGAACTCGCCGACCCTGCGGGTGCGGCGGCGGAGCAAACCCTTGCGCTCCCGCTCTTTCAGTTCACCGGTGATGACCAGCTCGTTGCCGTACAGCTCGACGTCGACGTCCTCCCGCCGGACGCCGGGCAGTTCGATCTCGACCAGGTAGGCGTCATCGGTCTCCGAGACGTCTCCGGCCGGCAGCCACGGCCCGCCGTCCCGTGCGGCGCCCAGCGCCGACTGCGCGAGCCGGTCCACCTGGTGATAGAAATCTTCGAATTCGCGTAAGGGGTTCCATCGATCCGCCTGGCCGACAGAACGCCTGACGGGCAGAGTCATGGTAGGTCTCCTCCTGTTACTCGAACGTCACCGCTGATCGTGTCGTGCAGCGTGGCGAAGACCGCTGCCGTGCCGATGTCATGGGCCGAGCATGGCAGCCGCGGGCGGGTGGCGTCTCAGACGCCGGGGACGGATTTTGCCGGGCGGATTCACCCTGCCAGGCCGACCGGTGTGCCAGGGCAGTACCACTGTGGACGGCCTGTGCCACCACGATGACGTGGCACCACAGCTGCTGTTCGTACTTGCGGAGGACGACAGTCCGGTCTGGTCCGCGGCGCCGCCCGATGCGTCTGGCAGGCCCGTTCGCCGTGCTGGTTTCGACCTGCCAGGTCGATACGGCGCTGGCACGACCCGATGCATTGTCGAGACAGGCTGGTGAGACCAGAAGGAGCGGACGGGACCCGCGGGGACGCCTGACGGGGCCGGAACCGCTCCTCGTCCCCGGCCAGGCCCCCGGCGGCTGATGCCGGCTGGAATTCACAGAGTCGAGGAGGAAATCCGGGGGCCGCCCACACATCGTCCACACCGGACGCCGTCCCGAACCTGGAAGGCCCATGACCGACCACGAGCAGCTGCCGAAGCCGGGTTTCGTTCTCAACACGAAGCTGGTCAAGAGATTCGTCGCCGACGAGCTGGACGAGGACGGCCAGGCCGAGCTGGCCGACGAGGTGGCCCTCATCGCCATGTTCCACGCTGAGCTGCCCACCGCGCTCGCCGCGCAGATGACCCGGATCGTGCAGCACCTCGGCGGCGACGCCGAGCTGGTGCGGTGGCTGGACCGCTTCCCCGGCCGACCGAAGATCGTGGCCAGGCTGTTCGCGCTGATCGACCTGCTGGACACGTTCAGCGCCGAGCCCTCGGTGGTGACCGCGCTGTCCGAACTGCGCGCCGGCACCCGGTACCCGCCGGGACTGTCCGGCTACCTGTCCCCGGACACCAACGACGAGACGCTCGCCGGGCTGGGCTGGCACATCGAACAGCTGGCCGCGGACGACCGGATGACCGACGCGGTGCGGCTGGCACAGAACTCGGCGGCGCTGGTGGAGCGGCTCGCCGCCAGGGCCAGGGAGCTGAACCCGGACCTGCCCGACCTGGCCGACCTGGCCGCCAAAGCGGGCAAGGCAGTCGACGAAGCTGCCCATGAGGCGGCGGGCCTGACAGAGTGAATGGACAGTCTCCCTCGCGGTCCGCCGTGGCGCCCGCACGCCGTCCATCGAGGTCGTCCGATCCGCGATCACGCAAGCGCTGGAACCAGGTCCTGTTCGACAGAGCTAAGTGTTAGTCGTCTTTCACTTATCTGGTAGCCTCGGAGTTGCCGCTGAAGATGCGGCGCGATGCGCGACCTAGAGGCCAGGTCGGGCAACGGTCCTCGAGGAGAACCATGCGCACATTCGTCATCACAGGTGGCACCGACGGCATGGGCCGCGGGCTGGGCCTGCACTACCTCGGGCGAGGTGACCGGGTGATCGCAGTGGGCAGCAGCGACGCCAAGGGCGCCCGGTTCCTCGCGGCAGCGGCCGACCTCGGCGCGGCCGAGCGCGCTTCCTTCGTCCGGGCCGATCTCAGCACGACGGCGGGCGTGCGCGAGGTCGTCGACCGGATGCCCGAGGTGATCGACGTTCTGGTCCTCGCCGCCCAGCGGTTCCGGAGCGAACGCGTGGAGACCACGGACGGACTGGAGTCCACCTTCGCACTCGGCTACCTCAGCCGCTACCTGCTCGGCCATGACCTGTTCGACCGGCTGGAGAGGGCGGAGGCGCCGCTGGTGCTGAACATCGCCGCCCCGGGCGCCCCCGGGAAGATGCGCTGGGACGACCTGCAAATGCACACGGGCTACAGCAGCATGCGCGCCGCGACGCAGACGGCGCGCCGCAACGACCTCCTGGGCAGGTCCTTCACCCAGGTCCACCCGGACGCCCGCACCCGCTACGTGGTCTACGGCCCGGGCTTCGTCGCCACCGGGATGGGCGAATCGATGACCCAGCCCATGCGCACCCTCTACAAGGGACTGACCCGGCTGTTCGCCGCTCCTGTCGCCAAGGCGATCGCCCCGATGATCAAGCTGATCGACGACCGTCCGGAGGCGGCCCTGACGGTGTTCGACCAGGGCAAGCCCCTGCCGGTCGACGGTCCTGCCTTCGATCCTGCGAACGCCGAGCGCCTGCACAGGGCAACCGCGGATGTGGTCGGCTCGATCGGCCGATGACCGCCCGACGTGGCTGAGCCTCCACAGCTGTGAAAACCTGTGAACAAAGGGGCACAACCAGTCAAGCAAGAAGACGAGCCTCCTGCCCGATCGAGCCACCTGGGGAGAGGTCACAGTGCGAGCTGACGCCGCCCGCAACTACGAACGGATCGTCGGCGCCGCGGTCGAAGCGTTCGAGGAGATCGGGCCCGAGGTGACCCTCGAGGAGATCGCCGCGCGCGCGGATGTGAGCGCGATGACGCTCTACCGGCGTTTCCGCACCCGCGACCACCTCGTCCAGGCCGTCTTCGACCACGTCCTCGCCACCGAAATCGAGCCCACGACGGCGGTCCACACCGATGATCCCTTCCGAGATCTCGCCGGCGTGCTCGAAGCCGTCATCGAGGTGATCGCCCGGCGGCAGGTGATCAACTCCCTCGCCTTCGAGTTCACGGCGTTCGCCTCCGACAGCGCGCAACGCTTCCTGAACTCTGTCGAGCCCGTGCTCCGCCGCGCCATCGACGCCGGCGTAGTCCGCCCCGAGCTGAAGGTCCGCGACGTGACCGCCGTGATCATCATGGCGATGGCCACCACGCACCCGGCCGACCCCGACGGCGCGGACCGCCGCCGCTACCTCACCCTGCTCACCGACGGACTTCGCCCCGCACCGACCACCCTCCCCCCGCCCTCACCCCACGATTTCTCCCCTCCCGCCGCCCGCCGGCTCTGACCCTGCGGACGGGAAAGACGCCCGACGAGGCCAGCGACGGCCCCGAGCGGTGTGGCGGCCCGGACAGCGGAGAACGGGTGTCCATGACGAGGTCGAGGCATCCGTGATGGAGCGGCCGAGAGTCACTCGCTGACCGGACCTCGAAGGATTCCCCATGACGACCTCCGACCGACTGTCCGGGAGAGGCGCGCAAGCCGAGGCGGGAGCGGATCTTGCCCGCCCGCGGTTCGGCCGAGCGGTGTCCACTTGGTGGAGACGGTGACCTCGTACGGCGTCATTCCGGCGTAGCCATGAGATCAACGTACCTTATTACGAGACGTTGATGTCTCGTTGCGAGGCGTTAGTATGGTCAAATGGTGAAATCGGATGCCGGGATGCAGCGCACGCGGTCGGCGATCCTCGACGCCGCCGCCCGGGCCCTGGCCCGGCGGCCGGACGCGGGGATCGCGGAGATCGCGGACGAGGCCGGCGTGGGACGCGCGACGCTGTACCGCCACTTCCCCACCCGGGATTCGTTGCTGCGGAGTCTCGCCGAAGCCGGGATCGCCGAACTCGCGACGGCGTTCGAGGCCGCGAATCTCGACGAGCTTCCCGCGGATCGCGCGCTCGCCCGCGTCGTCGCCGTGTTCCTGCGCAACGGAAGTAGGTATGCAGCCGTGATCAGGCAGGCCGACGGATACCGCGACCCAGCCGACGTCGAGCGCACGACCAAGCCCGTCCGCGAGGTCCTCGCCCGCGGCGTCCGGGACCAGGTCCTTCGCGGCGATTTGGGCGAAGACACCCTGTTCGAGTTGTTCTCCGCGATCGTGGAGCGCGTCTTCCGGCTCACCGTCGATCAGGCCACGACACCGGAGGAAGCCACCGAGGCCGCCGTGAGCATCTTCCTCGACGGCGCCCGCAAATCCCGCTAGCCATGCCCCGTGCCCCGCACTACCAAGTCACGTGCAGCGAGCTCACTCCGTAGACGGGGTGGAAGATCCGGAATTCGGGCTCGGCGTCCGGTTCGGACAGTGCGAGCCCGGGGAAGCGCTTCAGCAGTGCCGGGAACGCGATGCGCATTTCCGTCCGCGCCAGGGGTGCCCCCAGGCAGTGGTGCACCCCGTGGCCGAAGGCGACATGACCGGCACCCCCACGGGTGACGTCGAGGACCTCGGGATGGTCGAGCAAGGCGCGGTCACGGTTGGCGGCCAGCGGCGAGGGCGCGACGAGCGAGCCCGCCGGGATGGTGTGCCCGGCGATCTCGACGTCGGCCTTGGCGGTGCGGATCAGCGACGGCACGATGGACAGCCAGCGCAGCAGCTCTTCGACGGCCGGTTCGACGTGCGCCGGGTCGTCGCGGACCATCGCGAGCTGATCCGGATGGTTCAGCAGGGCCAGGGTGCCCAGGCCGAGCATGTTCGACGTCGTCTCGTGCCCGGCGAGCAGAAGCAGGCTCGCGATGCCGATCAGCTCGTCGGTGGACAGGTCGTGGCCGTGTTCGCGCACCAGCATCCCGAGCATGTCCTCACCCGGGTCCGCCTGCGCCCGGGCGACCAAGGTGCTCATGTAGGCGCGGTCCTCCTGCCTCGCCGCGTTGCGGTCCGCAGCCGGGGCCGCGAGGTCCAACATGCGCGCGGACCGGTCCTGGAACTCGGCCCGGTCCGCATACGGCACGCCCAGCAGCTCGCAGATCACCAGCGAGGGCACCGGCAAAGCGAAGTGCGCCACCAGATCCGCCGGCTTCCCCGCCTTCTCGAGATCGTCCAAAGCGGACTCGACGATCTCGGTGATCCGCGGCTCCAGCCGGCGCATCCGCCGCACCGTGAACTCCGGGGTCAGCATCCGCCGCAACCGCGTGTGCTCCGGCGGGTCGAACCCGATCAACTGCCCGGCCTGCAGCTTGGCCCGCTCCTCCGTCCCCAGGTGTTCGGTGTCGGGAGGCCCGTCGAAGGCGCTGCTGAACCGGCCGGCGTCCGAGAACACCTCCCGGACGTCCTCGTACCGCAGGATCAGATAGGCGTACTCGCCGAACGGCGTCATCTGCCGCAGCACGCCTTGACCTTCCCGTACCCGGCCCAGCTCCTCGACCGGGTTCACCCCGTTGCGCCGCATCTCCAGCGGCAGTTTCAGTGCTTCTGTCATCTTCGGTCCGCCCCTTGTGTCTCGTAGTTCGCTCACACCAGCAGAAGCGTCTTGCCGATCGTGGCCCTGGCCTCGATGGCGGCGTGGGCGTCGCCGGCCCGCTCGAGCGGAAACGTCTGCCCGACCACCGGGCGCAGCCGGCCCGCCGCCGCCTCCGCGAGCGCGGCGATCCCCAGCTCACCCATGATCGGGCCGAGCTTGGCCACCATCTGCGGGATCCCGAGCACGGTGACACCCCGGGCCTCGAGGTCCGCGGTGTCGGTGTAGGCGCCGCTGGCCGCGCCGTGCACCATGAACCGCCCACCGGACTCGACCAGCGACGTCGCCGCCGTGCCGATCTCCCCGCCCACACCGTCGAACACCACGTCGACGGCCGCACCGCTCGTCAGGCCGCGGACCCGCTCGAGCCAGCCGGGCTGCCGGTAGTTCACCGCCTCCGCACCGGTCGCACGTACCGTGTCCAGCTTGGTACCGCTGCCGACGGCACCGATCACGCGTGCACCGGCGTTCACGGCGAGCTGCACCAGCAGGCTCCCGAGCCCACCGGCCGCGGCCTCGACGAGCACCCACTCCTGCGGCTTCGGTTCGACCAGCCGGAAGAAGCCCATCGCCGTGCGGCCGTCGTCGATCAACGCCACCGCGTCGGTGGTGGACACCTCCGCCGGAATCGGGATCACACCGGTGGCACCGAGCACCGCCTTCTCCGCGTAGCCGCCCGTTCCGCCGGTCGAGCCGACCACTCGCTGTCCCACCAGGCTCGGATCGACGTGCGAACCGATCGCGGTGACCACTCCGCCGACGCTGTTACCCGGCACGAACGGCGGAGTCGGCAGTGGGAACGGCGCCATCGAGCGCCCGGCCCGCGCCTGCGTCTCCGCGAACAGCACGCTCGCCGCTTCCACGTCCACCAGCACCTGGTCTTCGCCGGGAACCGGATCAGGGGCATCCCCGGCGACCAGCACCGACGGGTCCCCGAATTCGGTCAACCAGATCGCTTTCATCGCCAGTCGGGGGCGCTACGCCCTCGCGGGCCGGCCCCCTCCTCCCTTCACGTCCACGCCTCCGGGCTCCCCGCCCATCGAGCTATCCGTTAGTTGACTAACAGATAGCTGTCACCGTACACGATTGTCGAGCAGTGGACGACTCGTAATGAGATGTCAATGTCTCGCAAGAGATGAACTCCAACGCCCGCCTGACCGGCAACCCATCGGACCGTCGTCCTTCGCCGGCGCGGCCACGCAAGCGCGACCCCGGACGGCGAGGACCTGACCAACGGCGGTTCGAAGGACTGGCCCCGGCCGCCTACGACCGCGGAGACGGCGGCTGGGCCGCACTTGTGCTGCTGGTGGTGATCGTCGCTCCGCTGCTCGCCAGGGGTGTCGTCCGCCGGCTGCGGCGTTCGTAGCGAAGGTCGCGCCGCGGCGTCGAGTTGAGCCGCATTGTCGTGTTCACCGTTCGTTCATCTGCCGGTTGTCTGATGGGGTACACCAGACTCGCCAGGACCGACACGCGGGGAGGCACCATGAGCACACCCACCCTGGACACCATGGCGTCCGAACAGCTGAACGCCCACTTCGAACAGCTCGAGGATCGCCTCGTGAACGACTACACCGGTGTCGAGGCCACGACGGTGCACGACCTCGTCGAGCACGAACGATCCCGCTTCGGCAGCGCCCGCATCCACGCCTTCGTGCCCATCCTGGTCGAACGCGCCGTCCGAGCCACCCTCGCGGCCCCACCGGCGAAACACCGCAAGGGGTAACGCCGACGCGGCACACGCGCCGGCCGCCGACCGGCACGTCCTGCTCGTCGGTGACGCCGGCGCCGGGAAGACCACGCTCCTGCAGTGGCTCGCGCACAAGGAGGTTGCCCCATGTCCGAATGCGCGGCGACCACCCGAAGACCGTGCGAAACCATCGCGAGCCCGTGAGGTCAATCCTGCCGCCGCCCGACCGTAGCTCCAGCCGAACGCACTCTTCTGCCGCCCACGATCGCAGCCATCGCCCACCGGTGGGGCCCCACCGACCCCGCACACTTCAGCTCGGCGTTCGGTGCCCGCTGCGGCGTCCCGCCCAGCACCGTACGCCAGCGATCGACCGTTTCACTGCCGGCCGAGCTCGGCCATCTGTTACCTGGCTTCGCCCGGGAGCCGGAAGGTCACCTTGTCCAACCGGCTCGGTCCGGTCGTAGCGGGTAGCCACCGCACTCTAGGCGACCTGCGGGTCTTCGCGGAGTATCCGCCAGCACAGGTAGAGGCAGGCGCCCGCCGAGGGCGCGCCTCCCAGCAGCGTGGCGGCGATGCCGAGTGCGGTGGTCTGCCCGGCCACATACAGCGGCACCTGCACCGCCGTCGCGATCGCGCACTTCACCACGAACACCGCCGTGCACAGCTGGTAGCGCCGCCGTGCCGCCGGATCGTGTCGCCAGCCGAACCGTTCGCGGCGCACCACCCCCATCACCACCCCGACCATCGGACACCGCACCAGCATGGACAGCAGGAAGACCGCCCCCTGAACGGCCTGGATGACCACGGCCGGGAGGTAGAAGTTGATCGCCTGCCCGGTGGCGCCGGCCAGCAAGGCCGAGCCGCCGACGATGGCCAGCCCGATCGCCGCCGACCAGTAGCGCCGGTCGGTCCACACGCGCACGACCGCGAGCGCCGCCACCCCGCCGACGGCGATCAGCGCGGCGGTCCACACCCGGCCGGTCAGCAGGTAGGCGACCAGGAACACCACCCGGGACGCGACGCCCTCGGCGACCGTGCGCCACCCGCCCACCGCGTCGAACAACGACAGGGACTTCCGGGTCAGCACGTCGAGACTCATGCGCTCGCCTTCGCCGCGACGGGCGTGAAGCTGGTGCGGCGCATGGTGTCCTCGTACGCGCCGATCGCGCCGGACAGGTCGAGCCGGCCACCATCCGCCGCGGCCAGCGCCTCGCCGAGGCGGTGCGCGTCCCGCATCGCGAGGTTGCCACCGAAACCCGGGGCCAGGTGGATGGCGTCGCCGAGGACCGTCACCGGACTGGCCGGCCAGGCGGGCATCGGCGGGATCGTCCCGATCCGGAGTGCGGCCGTGACGTCCGGCCAGGCCTCCGCGACGATCAGCCGCAACGTCGGATGCAGGTCCGCTGCCAGGTCCTGGGCCTGGTGCCACACCGAGACCGGTGAGCCGAGCCGCTCCCGTGTGCTGGGCAAGGCCCACATCACGTAGTCCTCGGCGTCGACGACCGCGCGGGAGCTCAATGCGGGCAACAACTCCTGCCGCGCGGTCACCGGCCGCCGGGTGAACCGCAGCACGCCCAGCGCCATCATCGTGCCGCCCTCCCGCGCGACGGCCGGGCTGTCGCCGACCAGCTCCGGCAACCCGGTGCCGGCCACCGCTCGCAGCGGCGTCGCGCCCATGATCATGCGCCGTCCCGTGTCGGCCACCCGCACGTCCGGCAGGTATCGGCGGCGAACCGCCGAACCGATCCCGTCCGCGCCGACCAGGACGTCCCCGGTGTCCGTGCTGCCGTCCGCAAAAAAGGCCCGGACCGTGCCATCGGCGCGCTGCTCGAACCGCGTGAACTCCGCTCCGAACCGGACCACGTCGTCCAGTCCCGTCAGCAGCACCGCCCGGAGCAACGGCCGGTGGACCTGCCGGCCAGGCCGCGCCCGGCCGGCCACACCGTCGGACGGGCGGGTGTCCACGACGGTCAGCTCTCCCTCCACATCGGACAGTGTCAGGGTCCGCTCGCGCCGCCCTCCCATGGTGGCTTCCGCCATCGCGGCGTGCGCCGGAGGCAGGCACGCCCGCAGCGCCGCCGCGCCCCGGTCGTCGACGTGCAGGCTCACGCCCTGCCGACGTCCCCGCGCGCCATCCCGCTCGTACACCGCGACGTCGATGCCCGCCCGGCGGAGTCCGTGAGCCAGCGTCAGCCCACCGAGGCCGGCTCCGATCACGATCACTCTCATGTCAGCACCCTTTCTTCACCATCCGATGAAGAACACGCTACGGCGAGTTCGGGCAAAACTCCACCGACTGATGAAGAAAGGGTGCTAGGCTTAGGTGGTCATGACGGAAGACGACACCCACGGCCGCCCCGGACGCTGGCGATCCGGCGCGGAGAGCAAGCAGCGGATCCTCGAGACCGCGCGAGAACTGTTCGGTGAGCACGGTTACCGCGCCACGACGGTGCGCGCGATCGCCACCGCGGCCGGAGTCGACCCGGCCATGGTGTTCTACTTCTTCGGCACCAAGCAGGGCCTGTTCGGCGCCGCTGTCGAGATGTCCGGCACCGTCCCGCCGGCCATCGAGTCGATCTTCGCCGGTGGCCTCGACACCATCGGCGAGCGCATCGTCCGGACCCTGGTGGAGAACCTCGACAAGTCGGGCCGCACCCCGCTCGTGATGCTGACCAGATCGGCACCGACCGACGCCCAGTCCCAAGCGCTGCTGCGCGAGTTCATCGACCGCGAGATCACCGACCGGCTGGCGGCGCTGCTCGGCACACCGGACGCCACACTGCGGGCAGCCATGGTCAACGTCCAGATACTCGGTCTCACGGTGGCGCGGTACATCATGCGGATCGAACCGATCGCGTCCTCGACCGTAGACGAACTGGTGGACCGGTTCGGTCCCCTGGTGCAGCACTGCCTGACCGGACCCACGGCATCATCGTGAGCCGGTAGCGGCGGCAGAAAGCTTCTCACCGACTCTTTGCACGCTCGTCGTCTGCGGCCAGTCGGACGTCTCGGAAGTCCGGAACGGCCACTCGGGAGCCTCGACCGAAGCGACATCGACGTCGTCACGCATCGGCTGGTGCACGGCGGCCCGGACGTCGTCGAACCCGCCGTGGTCAACGGCAAAGTGCGCTCGGCCTATCCCCTGCCCGCGCGCTGGCGGGCCCGCTGGGACCTGCGGCGGTACGGCTTCCACGGGCTGTCGTTCAGCTGGGCGACCAAGCGGGCGGCCGAGCTCTTGCGTCGTCCGGTCAGTGAGCTGAACCTGTTGGTGGCGCACCTGTCCGGCGGCTGCTCGGTCTGTGCGGTCTCGCGCGGCCGCAGCGTCCACACCTCCATGGCTTCACGCCGCTGGAAGGCACGATGATGGCGAACCGATCCGGCACCGTCGTCCCGGGCATGGTGCTGTGGCTGCCGCGCGAAGGCGAGCTGAGCGTGGACGGACTGTCCGGGACGTCGGACGACGCCCGTGATCTCGTGCGCGACGCCCGCGACGGCGACTTCAAGGCACGGTTCGCGCTGGCGGTCTTCGAGCCCGGCATCACCGGAGGCCTCAGCCGTCTCCGCGAGCGGGATTCGGTGATCAGCCCGCGAACGCGGCCGTTCCGGTGCTCGCCGCCCGCTCTCGGGAAGAGCTCGAGCTGGCGACGGCCGCCGTCTCAGGCGTTCCGGCGCCGCCGAATCCGGAACGCCGACCACGCGACCATCGCGAAGACCACCATCGTGATCAAGTGCAGGAGGACGTCGGCCCAGTTCAGGTTCAACCGGTCGCCGGTGCCGACGGTGATCACGAGGAGGCTGTAGGCGTTGAGGCCGGCGAACGCGACCGCCGCCGCGAGCGCGTAGATCCGCGTCCAGGAGGCACTGCGCGCCGCGACCACGCCCGCCACGCCGACGAGCGTGTGGAGCATGTTCAAAACCGGTCCCACGCTGAAGATCAGCAGCGTGTATTGCGTGGCGTGCACTCCGAAGGGACCGGCGGTCGTCGAACCGGCGTTGCCGGGGACGAAGAATCCCACGACTCCCAGCACGAGGTAGACGACACCGATCGCCAGCACCGCGATGCGTGACGGGGTGCCACGGGAAATGACGTCGCGTTCGGCGGCGATCCGCTCGGGCACGTCTGGCTCTCCGTTCACAGGCGCCGCGCTCATTTCCCGAGCGCGGTGCGGATGACGTCACGCGCCCGGTCCATGATCGCCGCCGGCGGGCCCAGCAGCAGATTGGCCTTGGCGCTCTCCACGCCCGGGTGCGGCCGCGTCGGCGCCACCGCCTCGGCCAGTCGCACCGTCGCCGCCATGGCCAGTAACCGCTCCGGCGTATGGTGCGCACGCAGGAACGGGAACTCTTCGCGCTCTTCGTGATCCGCGTGCGCGAGCACGTCCTCGCGCAGCTGGACCAGCAGCGTGTCGAACCCGTCGGCGTCAGGACCCATCTTCTGCAACGTGGTCAGCAGCTCCTTGGCCCGGTGCTCCTCGCCCAGCCGAGCCTCGACGACGGTCTCCGCCGCCGGTTCGAGATCGCGGATCTCAGGGTGCACGACCTCTTCTTCGGCGGTTTCATGCACGGCCAGCAGGCGTACCAGATCCCGGAAAACCTCTTTCCGCCGGTCGTTTGCCGCGGTTTCAAGCTCGGCGAACATCGCCCGGATCTCCCGGTGCTGCCGCTGCAGCAACGCGATGACGTCTTCGTCGTGGTCCTCCATGGGAACTCCTCATCAGAACGGGGTGAGTGCCGCACCACGGCGGGAAAGTGAGGCCGGGGTGGCTGCGGCGAATGAACTCGAACTTTCCGGGGCCACTATCTCCTTGCCCTGTACCCGCATGCCTTCCCATCAAACGAACGGCGTCCCCGTCAAGCGAGCGGCCGCTCAACACGAGCCGATTGCCGGTCGAGTAGCTATACGGCACTCATCGCACGGCGAACTTCCCCTGCTCTTCGAGAACAAGGGTCGTCACGTCCGGACGGTCCGGGCCGGCTGAGGCCAACGTCTGCACCCGCAAGCCACCTTCGGGCGCCACGCCCGCCGCGGCGACGCGATCCACGATTTCGCGGGCGGCATCGGGTTCCATCGTCGAATTGGACATCTGGTTCGTCTACCCGCTTCGGACGGGTCTACACCGCCTCACTGCCCTGGACCTCCGGTTCCGGGTATCTCCCCCGGCTCCGGTCGAAGGCCGTCGTGGCGATGCCGGCGGAGGTGCCGTTCGACCGGGCCGCGAATACGCCGGCCACCCCGAACACCAGGTGGATCAGGTTGTGCAGTACGGAAACGGCGAAGACTCCGAGCAGGCGGGCGCCCGAGTGCGGGCCGGCGAGCGGCACTTCTTGCCGCACTTCGTCGTGAGCGAACTCCTGCCATGACACCTCCGCGCCGGTTGACGAAAGCGGCGGTTTCCCGCTTCGGAGGCCGGTAAACCCTAGCTTTCGCTGGTGGTCGAGGGCCCGGGCGGCCCCAGACACCTCCGGCCGGCGGCGGGCGGCTTCGCCTCCGCCCACCGCCGGTCCGAGACTGCCGATCAGGTGAGCTTCTTCTTGGCCGCCTTGGCCTTGCCCTTCGCGGTGCCCTTGGCGTTCTGGAGCGGCGGGTAGGTGCCGTAGCGCGCGGGATCGGGCTTCGGCGCGGTGCCCGGGCCGCCGAGTGGTTCGGGTTCCATGAGGTATTCGATACCTGCGTCGGTGGTCCAGCCGCCCTTGGCGCCGGGCGGTCTGCAACCGGCCCTGCGCCTCGGCCGCGACGTTCGCACGGAAGTCGGCCGGCAGGTTGCCGGAGGCGATGATGTACCGGCCGTTCCAGGGGTAGCCGTTGCTGTCGGCCGGCAGCGCCCCACCGCCGGCGACGATGGCCTGCTGGACGTCCATGCCCCCGAGCGTGGCGGCCATGACCGGGTCCTTGACGGCTTCGGCGGTCACGGAATCGAGGACCGCAACTGTCCGCGTCCGGCGGCAAGGTAGGCGACGTCAGCCCTACGACCAACGGAGAACCCCGATGAGCCGACACGTCCAGGTCACGTTCGACGCCCACGACCCGCGAGCGCTTTCGGCGTTCTGGCGCGAGGTGCTGGGCTACGTCCACCCGGCGCCGCCCGGCGTCGAACTGCCCGAGGGCGCCGACCCGTTCGCCGCGTGGGACGAGTTCCTCGAGCGGGCCGGTGTGCCGGAAGACCAGCGCAACAGCAGCTCCGCGGTCGAAGACCCCGACGGTCAGGGACCCCGCCTGTTCTTCCAGCAGGTCCCGGAAGACAAGACCACGAAAAACCGAATCCACCTCGACGTCCGGGCCGCACCCGGTCTGCAGGGCGCCGAGCGGATGGCGGCGCTCGAAGCGGAGTGCAACCGGCTGATCGCCCTCGGCGCCACCCGGGTACGCCGCTTCGAGCCCGAACCGCCGCTCAGCGCCGGGTTCATCGTGATGACCGATCCCGAAGGCAACGAGTTCTGCCTGGATTGACGGTAAAGCATGTGACCGGCTTGGCCGTCGCCGCCCGATCAGCCGAGGACTTCGCCCGCGGCGTCGGCGGGCGGTGATCTCGTGGTGTTTGCCGAGCTGGGTGATCGCGGGGGTTTGCCCGTTCCGGGTTCACCGGACACGATCAGGCCGCGCCGCGCCGCGCCGAGGTCTGGTCGCGGTTGAGCAGAGTCAGGCGTCTCCCGGTGCGGGCGATGTCGCTGACCAGCGGGGTCTGATCGAGATCAGCTCGGCCCCCGCAGATCCGATGGCGCTGAGCGGGTACGGGCGACCGCGCGCCGTATCCGGGCGGGTCCGGCGCCGGCGCGGGTGAGCAGCGCGTCGAGCGCGGGCGACGTCGGCCTCGTTGGTGTCGCCGCCGCCGCGTTCAGCGACCAGGGCGCGGGCGGCTGGATTCGTCCGGGGACGCTCGCCGCTTCACCTCGGTTCCACTTCCGTTTCCGTGCGCTGTGGCGGAGCGCGTCGAGCGCACCTCGCTGGGCATCCGGCGGCGGCATGAACGAGAGGGATTCGTCTCATCGCGGCTCGGCGATCTGAAGGATGATCTTGCCGCCGGGGTGTTGTGACTGGCTCTGTTCGATGGCTTCGCGCCAGTCGGAGAGGGGGATGGTGCGGGCGATGGGGACGCCGAAGCGGCCCTGGGCTGCGAGCGCGGCGCACATTTCGACGATGTCGTAGCGGTGACCGAGCGGTCCTTCGGTGAACGCGTCGCGGGCGCCGGATTTCCGTGCCTGGGCGAGGTTGCTGATGGTCAGGACGTGCTGGGGGTCGGTGACCGTGTGAAGGAGTTGCGGGATGGTGACGTCGTCGGGCGGTGAGACGTCGAGGACGACGTCGACGGGCCCGCCCGCCAGGTCGCGGATCCGTTCGGCCATGCCCTCGCCGTAGGGGGTGACCTCGGCTCCGGTGGCGCGCAGGGCTTTCGTGTGGGTGGGGCCGGCGGTGGTGAGCACCCGGGCCCCGATCCGGCGAGCGAGTTGCACGGCGGCGAAGCCGGTGGTGGTGCCGCCGCCGCTGACGAGCAGGGTTGTGCCGGGGGTGATGCGGAGCAGGTCCAGGCCGAGTTGCGCGGTGTCCACGGCCATGGGCAGTGCGGCGGCGGCCGCCGGGTGGAGGGCGGGTGGCCGCGGGAACCAGATGTCGAGCAGCGCGTGGTCGGCGGCGCCCGCGGTCGGTCCGGTGAACGGCGCGGGACCGAACACCGCGTCCCCGAGCCGGACGCCTGTGACGTCGTCGCCGACGGCATCGACAATGCCGGCCACTTCGAGCCCGACTCCGCGGGGCAGGTCGCCGGGGTAGAGGCCCTGGCACAGGGCCAGGTCGGCGGGGTTGATGGTGCAGACCTCCACGGCGACCCGGATCTGCCCCGGGGCCGGCCGGGGCGGCTCGGCCTCCTCGAGTCGCAGGACGTCGAGGGGCTCACCGGTGTAGTGGAAACGCAGAGTACGCATGGTGATCTCCTGGCTCGGCCAATGATGACAGCAGATGCTGTCGTCACTACGACGGTAGCACGGTGACGACAGCATCTGCTGTCGCTATGCTCGACGCCATGGCTCGTTGGGAGGGCAACACCCGTGAACGGCTCGAGCGCGCTGCGTTGGAGTTGTTCCGCGACCAGGGCTACGACCGCACGACGGTGGCCCAGATCGCCAAGCACGCCGGCTTGACCGAGCGATCGTTCTACCGCTGGTTCACCGACAAGCGCGAGGTCCTCTTCGCCGGCGACGAGCTACAGGCCTGCTTGGAAGCGGGCATCGCCGAGGTGCCCGCGGGAACCGGTGCGCTCGCGACGCTGATGGCCGCGTTCACCGCCGTACCGGAGGTGCTGCGTCCGCGTGAACTGCTGATCGAGCTGCGCACGGTCATCGTGGCCAACCCGCCGTTGCGGGAACGCAGCCTGATCAAGGAAGCGATGCTGTCCGAAGTGACCGCGGCGGCCCTGCGCCGCAGGGGCCACGACGAGCAGACGGCCCGGCTGGCCACTGCCCTCGGGATGGCGATCCTGGGGGCGGCCACCAGACGCTGGGTGTCGGGTGACGAGGCCGGCTTCGCCACCCTGCTGGCCGACAGCGCCGGCGACCTCCTTGCCGTCGCCGCCGACCTGCCACCTGCCGACCCCGCGACCGGCCACGCGCCGCGCAAGGGGAAGTAGCGGGAGGCCAGGGGGCACCTCGAGTTCGGGCAAGCACGCCACGATCTTCGTCGGCGGCATTGCCGGTGACACCGACGACTACGACATGCACTGCTCGAACTCGGTCGTAGGCACCCCGCGTCCGGGCGGCTCGCACCGAGCCGCCCGGATTCGTGCGTACCGGGGTGTCGACGGCTTGTCGACCGCTTGTCGACGGCGCGTGCGAGCGTCGGACAGACGCCGAGCGGTTGGAGTACCGAGCGATGACGACTGATCCCACCCCAGCGCCACCTTGCCTTCCCGAGCAGGGGAGGCCGGCCGATGTTTGACGTGTCGAAGGCGTCGCGCTACCTCGTGGTGGCCTCCGCCAGCCAGGAGATCATCGACGAGTGGAAGAAGAAGGACCCCAACCGCGTGTTCATCCCGGTCGTCCGGGACTACGCCCTGATGAAGGTCCTGCACAACATGCGCAAGAGCAGCAGGGCGTTCGGCATCCACGTCAACATCCTGCAGCACACCACACCGGTGTCCCCCTTGGACTTCTCCGGCCTCAGGGACTCGGACGTCATCTTCATCGCCGGCCACGGCAACCCCAAAGGGCTCTACGCCATGGGTCACGACGGGGACGAGGCGATGACCAGGATCGTCAACGCCCTGACGGCGGACGGCAACCTCGAGAAACGCCGTCGAGGCAAGAAGATCGTCATCGCCCTCCTGTCCTGCCGCTCGGGGCTCGGTTTTCACAAGGCACTGGCGCTCCAGCTTTCCGAAAAGCTGTCGATCGAGGTCACGGTGGGTGGCGCGGCGGGGTTCACCTTCGGGTCGATCCGGGCCCCGAGCAAGGCCTGCAACGAGGTCCTCGTCCGCGGCATCCCCTGGCACATGGAGTACCAAGGCAGTATCCCGCCGAAGGAAGCCGAGGCCGTGACCTCGGCCCGGGAGAAGAAAACCCTGACCATCGCCGGGAAACAGGCCGAGATCGACCGGTTCCTGGTCACCAAGACGGCTCAGGAAGACGCCATGCGCGCCATCGTCGAACAACTCGACAGCACCGAGGTCAACGCGGCGCTGACGGAGCTGGACCTCCGGTTCGGCTTCCGGCGCTGGGCGCCCTTGCTCCGGCAGCAGTTCGAGCTCTATTCCAAGGCGAAGGAGCCGAAGCCGAGCAACCTCGAGTTCGACATGTGGTTCAAAGAGATCACCGACGGATACCTGTGGACCGACGGGCAGACGGTCACCCACGCCGAGGTCGACGCCATTCTCGCCGGCGACCAGATCCCGGTCGGCGACGGATTCACCTCGACGAGGTGACCGGCCATGACCACACCAGACGACACCTTCCTGCAGTTCCTCCTCCGTGAGGTCCGCTTGCTGCTCGTGCCCTTCGAGGGCACCGTCGAGGGCGGGGTCACCGCGCAGCTGCTCTCCGACACCACCGGCTGGAGCCTGCAGGACGGCACCGACCCGGCGAACGACGTCCGCGTCCTCCAGCTCGCGACCGCCTACCGCGCGCTCGACGACCTCCTCGAAGACCCACCGCATTCGCTCGAGGACGTCGTCCGGGTGCTGAACCGCCTCGACGGCCTGTGGGCCGGCGCGCGCCAGGTCCCGGTCCAGCCCCTGCCCGGGGGCGAGGACGCCGGCGTCCTCGGCCGCAACCTCGTCGAGGGCCTCGTGCTCGACGGCCTGCGCACCCAGCATCCGGTCGTCCACGACGTCCTGGCCCTGCTGACGATCATCCGGCTGCCCGGCCGGCTCTCGCTCGACCGCGTGACCGGCCTCTTCACCCATCCGTTGACGCTGCTGCGCGAGGAGTACCTCGGGCCGGGCGGGCTCACGACCGCCGACGACGCACGCGCCACGGCGGACAAGCTCTTCCCCCGGGTCGCCGCGCTCCTCCGGAACCTCGGGCTGCACGCCGAGTACGGCGCCCAGTCGCCGGGCGGGCCGCTTCCGCCCGAGGCCGCCGCGCACGTCGCCGGAGGCCTGCTCTCGGTGTACCTTCAGCCCGACTTCGAGACCCCGGACCGGTACGGTGTCACGCTCGCCCTGTCCCCGCGGGACCTCGGCGGCCCGCAGCTGGTCGTCGTCCCCTTCGGCCGGGTCTCGCCGTTCTGGGACGCGGACGTCGACCTCCGGGCGGCGGCCGACGGCTTCGCCATCGGGCCCGACGGCGTCACGCTGTTCGGGACGTCCGGCCCCCTGCACAACGCGGTCACCCTCGCCGAGCTGGCCGGGCAGGTCGTCGGCGCGGTCGACGCGACGCGCCTCGAACTCGGGGCGATCACCGTCTCGGCCACCCTCGCCCTCGACGCCCGGAACCCCGAGTACGGGCTGGCCGTGGACCTGGGCACCTCATCGCTGGTGATCGCGGCCGGCGACGCCGACGGCTTCCTTGCGTCGATCCTGCCCGCCGACGGGCTGCGGACGAGCTTCGACCTCGGCGTCAGCTGGTCCAACACGAAGGGCCTGCACTTCAGCGGGACCGCCGGGCTCGACGTGTCCCTGCCGGGGTTCACGGTCGGCGGCGTGCTCCGCGTCCCGTCCGTCGACCTCTCGCTGCGCGCCGTCGACGACCACCTGTCCGCCCAGGCGTCGGCGGCCGTGTCCGTCGATCTCGGCCCGGTGCACGCAACGGTCGACGGTGTCGGGTTCGGCGGCAAGCTCACCTTCCCGGCCGACGGCGGCAACCTCGGCGCCGCCGACATCGACCTCGCTTTCGTGCCACCGACCGGGGTCGGCCTGACCATCGGCGCGAGCGGCGTGTCCGGCGGCGGGTTCCTCTCCTTCGACGCCGAACGCGGCGAGTACGCGGGCGCGGTGGAGCTGGAGCTGGCCGACTTCCTCGCGATCAAGGGCATCGGGCTGATCACCACCCGGCGGCCCGACGGATCCCCCGGCTTCTCGCTGCTCGTCGTGCTCACCGCGGAGTTCCCCACCGGGATCCAGCTCGGCGCCGGGTTCACGCTGCTGGCCGTCGGCGGCCTGATCGGGCTGAACCGCGGGATGGACCTGCAGGCCCTCGTCCAGGGCGTGGCGAGCGGGGCCATCGAGTCGGTGGCGTTCCCGAAGGACGTCGTCGCGAACGCACCCCGGATCCTCTCCGACCTGAACCGGTTCTTCCCCGAGGAGGACGGCACGTTCCTCGTCGGGCCGATGGTGAAGATCGGCTGGGGCACGCCGACGCTGATCAGCGTCTCGCTCGGGGTGATCGTCGAGATCCCCGGCGACATCGCGGTGCTCGGCGTGGTGCGGGCCGCGCTGCCGACCGCGGACAAGCCGCTTCTGCTACTGCAGGCGCAGTTCATCGGCGCGCTGGAGCTCTCCAAGTCGCGGGCGTGGTTCTTCGCCAAGCTCTTCCAGTCGCGGATCATGGGGATGACCGTCGAGGGCGGCATGGGCGTGCTCGCCGCGTGGGGCGGTGCCCGCGACCTGATCGTCACGGTCGGCGGCTTCCACCCGTCGTTCCGGCCGCCGCCGCTGCCCTTCCCGGTGCCCGACCGGCTGGCCGTGCCGCTGCTGAACCGCAGTGGCCAGCTCGTCCGGCTGACCGGCTACTTCGCGATCACCCCCAATACCGTCCAGCTGGGCGGCGACGTCGAGGTCCGGCTCGGGTTCAGCGCGTTCCGCGTCGAGGGCCACCTCGGGGTGGACGGCCTGATCCAGCGCTCGCCGTTCCGGTTCACCGCGCACACCGGCGGCGACGTTTCGCTGAAGGTGTTCGGCATCGGCGTATTCACCCTCGGCCTCGACTTCACCCTCGAAGGGCCGGCGCCGTGGCGGGCGCACGGGCGCGGATCGATCGGGTTCCTGTTCTTCTCCGTGTCCGCGGACTTCGACCTCACGTGGGGCGAGGTACTGGACTTCTTCCTGCCGCCGGTCGTGGTGCTGGACCTGCTCGCCGGCGAGCTGGCCAAGCCCGAGGGGTGGGAGACCCGGCTGCCCTCGGGCGGGACGCGGTCCCTGGTCAGCCTCCGGGTGCTGCCCGGCACGGACGACCTGGTGCTGCACCCGCTCGGCACACTGGTGATCACCCAGCGGGCGCTGCCGCTGAACGTCCGGGTCGACCGGGTCGGCGGGCAGCGGGCCAGTGACGGGAAGCGGTTCAGCGTCGAGCCGGTGGACGGCACCGGGCTCGAGCGGCTCTCGATCACCGGTGACCGGTTCGCGATGGCGCAGTACCAGGACATGTCCGACGCCGCGAAGCTGTCCCGGCCCTCCTACGAGACCCAGGACGCCGGCTTGGAGCTCACCGCCGCCGGCGGTGCGCTGGCCACGGCGCGCGTGGTGCGCCGCGCGGCCCGCTACGAACTGCACGTCATCGGCGACGACGCGCCCGCCACCGCGACCGCGCTCGCGGCCACCACCCCGCCGGTGAAGCGCTTCCACAGCGTCACCGCGCCGGTGTTCGAGGAGCTGCGCAAGGGCGCCAGCACGAGCCGGGCGCCGCTATCCGCGCGGCAGGCGCGGCGCAAGCAGCCGTTCGCGGCGCAGGACACGGTCCGGATCGACGAGCAGCGTTTCGTCGTGGCCTACGTCAAGAGCAACCGGCAGGCGTTCCCGCGCAGCAAGCCGGGCCGCCCGCGCGTCGCGGCGACGTTCCGCAGCCGCGCGACGGCGGAGGACGCGCTGGCCGGCTTCGTCACCGACGATCCGGCGCTTGCCGGCCGGCTGCACGTGATCCCGGTGGCCGAGGCGGCCCTCACGCCGGGTGTGCCCGGCACGTGGTCGCCCGCCGGCACTCTGCCGACCACAGTGTCCACAGTGGACTTGGTGGCGCTGCCCAGCGGCGCCGTGCTGGTCGCCGGGGGCACCGGCGAATCGGGCGAGCCGGTCGCCGCGGTCGCGGTGTTCGACCCGACCGGGGACTCGTGGGCGGCCGGCCCCGCGCTGGGGACACCCCGGCAGCGCCACACCACCACGGCGCTGCTCGACGGCCGGGTGCTGGTCGCGGGCGGTGCGGACGCGGCGTCCGCGGAGCTGTTCGACCCGGCCGGCCGCCGCTGGATCCCGACGCCGTCGATGACCGCCGTCCGCCACGGGCACTCGGCGACCCGGCTGGCGGACGGCCGGGTGCTGGTGGCCGGCGGCCGCGGCGCACTGACCTCCGCCGAGGTGTACGACCCGAAGGGCGGGACGTGGACCGCGACCGGGCCGATGACCGACGCCCGCACGGACCACCAGGCCGTGCTGCTCGACGACGGCCGCGTCCTGGTCGTCGGCGGCGCGCTCCCCACCGGCGACGGCGGGGCGGCCCCGATCGCGTACTGCGAGGTCTACGACCCGAAGACGCGGGAGTGGACCCCGGCCGGCACGCTCCACCAGCCACGCTCGGGCCACCAGGCCGTGGTCCTGCCGGACCACCGCGTGCTGGTGACCGGCGGCGACCCGGTCCTCGCCCCCGATCGCACCCTGGACCCGCACAGCCTCGCGACCGCCGAGCTGTACGACCCCAAGACCGGGGTGTGGCAGGCCGCGCAGCCCATGCCGGGCGGCGGGCGCAGCGGGCACCGCGCGCTCGTGCTGCGCTCAGGCGCGGTGCTCGTGACCGGCGGCACCGGCGCGCCGGAACGCACCGCGGGCTACCGGTCGGTGCTCGCCTTCGACCCCGTCGCGGGCACGTGGTCCGCGCTCGGCGGCCTGATCACCGGCCGGAGCTCCCACGCGATGACCGAACTGCCCGACGACCGCGTGCTCCTCGCCGCGGGTGCCGGCACCGGCGAGGTGCTCATCCCTTGACCAGCAAAGGAAACCCAGCCATGGCCGCGCCAACCGTGACATCCGTCGGGACGTGGACGCCCGCCGGTACCCTCCCGACCCCGGCCGCCTGGTACGGCCAGCACGACGGGCCCGTTCTCCTCGACACCGGCGACGTCCTCGTGGCCGGCGGCGCGGACGCGGGCGGTTCCCCGGTGCCCGACACCGCTGTCTTCGACGCCGGGCACACCCAGTGGCACCCGGCGGCCGGCGGCCTCGGCACGCCGCGGCGGCTGCACACGCTCACCCGCCTGGCGAACGGCAAGGTCCTCGCCGTCGGCGGGCTCGACGGCTCGACCGGCCTCCCGTCGGCCGAGCTGTTCGACCCCAAGACGGGCCGGTGGACCCCGACCGCGTCGCTCGGGACGCCGCGCTGGGGCCACACCGCCACGCTGCTGCCGGACGAGACCGTCCTCGTCACCGGCGGCAGCACCGCCCGCCCTGGCGGAGGCACCACCGCGGTGCGGTCCGCGGAGCGGTTCGACCCCGACCCCGACCACCCCGCGTGGCACGCCGCCCAGGACATGACCGACGCGCGCACCGCCCACACGGCAGTGCTGCTCGCGAGCGGGTTCGTCCTGGTCGTCGGCGGCGTCGCCCCGGTCGGGGCCGTCGACGACCCCGCGCTCGCGTTCTGCGAGCTGTACGACCCCGGCCACGACAGGTGGACGACGACCGGCAGCCTCCTGCACGGCCGGCGGCACCACCGGGCGACCCTGCTGTCCGGCGGCGCGGTCCTGGTCACCGGCGGCACGGCGCCCGGCTCGCCGGGGACCACGCCGTTCGACCCGTTCAGCCAGCGGACCGTCGAGCGGTTCGACCCGGCCACCGGCACGTGGGCGGAGAAGGCACCCATGCCGTCGGGCCGGGCGTTCCACCGGGCCGTGGCGCTGCCGGACGACCAGCTCCTGGTGGTCGGCGGCGCGGCGAGCGACCGCGACGAGTCCGGCTTCCGCAGCGCGCTCGTCTACGACGCGGTCCGCAACGAGTGGGCCACGGCCCCCGGGCTCCGGGACGGGCGCTGGTCGTTCGGCGCGGTGGCGCTGGCGGACGGCCGGATCCTGGTCGCGGGCGGCGTCGCCCGCTCCGGTCTCGCCGCCGCCGACCCGGGCGTCACGGAGCTGATCGCCACCGCCGAGGTGTCCGGGGTAGCTCCATGACCGCCAACGCCTACACGTTCCTGCCGTGGCTGCGCGCCGGCATCACCGCCCGCGTCGACACCGACCCCGGCACCGCCCAGCGGGCGAGCGTTCCGGTGGAGCTGCTCGTGTCCGGCGACACGTCGTCCAAGCCCGTCTCGAAGAACGTCCAGCTGTACGGCCCGGGCGACGTCATCGGGGTGGACCCGCGGGCGATCTCCCGGCTCGAGCCGCGGCCCGGGGTGGCGGGCGTGGAGCCGAACTTCCTGGCCCACATAGAGTTCTCCGAGGAGGACTTCCCGTGGCGCTACAGCCCCGCGCCGTCCGGGCCGGCGACGCCGCGGCTCGCGCCGTGGCTCGCGCTGGTCGTCCTGGCGACCGGCACCGAGTTCACCGACGCGCCGGGCACCGACCCGCTCCCGGCCGTCGACGTCGAGGACCCGGCCGGCACGCTGCCGCCGCCGGAGCAGCTCGGCGCGTGGGTCCACGTCCACGTGGACGGCTCGCTCACCGGCCCGATCGCCACCGACCGCACCGACGACGCCCTCGCGGCGCTGCAGGACGTGCTGGGTGCCGACCCGGACCGCGCCTGCTCCCGGCTCGTATGCCCGCGCCACCTCGAGCCGGACACCGCGTACGAGGCGTTCCTGGTGCCGGCGTTCGAGACCGGCAGGCTCGCCGGGCTCGGCCTCGACCCGGCGGTCTCGCCCGGCGCGCTGCACGCCGCGTGGGGCCCGCACTACCCGGGCCGCCCGGCCGAGAACCGGCTGCCGTACTACCACCGCTGGGCGTTCCGCACCGGCACGGCCGGCGACTTCGAGTTCCTCGTCCGCCTGCTCACCCCGCGCAAGCCCGACGCGTCGGTCGGCCACCGGCCGGTGGACACGCACCGCTCCCCCGGCTTCGGCGTCCGCGGTGTCGAGGAGCAGGGCGGGGTGCTGCCGCTGGGCGGCGCGCTGCGCGTCCCGAACGTCGCCGACCCGGCGGAGAACTGGGACAACTTCGCCGGCGACCCGGATCAGCCGCCCTACCCGCGCCCGTTCGAGGAGGACCTCGCCGGCCTGGTCGACCTGGCCGACGACTACCAGCGCCACGCCCCGGGCGAGGCGCACGCCGCCGCCGGCCTCACGGCGGCCGACGACCCCGGCCCGGACCCGATCATCACGCCGCCGCTCTACGGACGCTGGCACTCGCTGACGTCCCGGCTGCTGACCGACGAGGACGGCGTCCCGCTCTCCCCCGAGCTGACCCACAACTGGGTGCACCGGCTGAACCTGGACCCGCGGTTTCGGATCGCGGCGAACCTCGGCGCCCAGGTCGTGCGAGACCATGAGGAGGAGCTGATGGCGGCCGCATGGGCCCAGGTCGGCGACGTCCTGGTGGCCAACGGCCGGATCCGCGCCGCCCAGCTGGCCCGCGAGGTCGGCCACGTGCTGCAGGCCAAGCACGTGGACCCGCCGGCCGGCACGGGCCTGGCCGCGGCTCCGGAGCGCTCCGGCCGGGCGCTCACCCTGACCGCGCCCGCCCACCCCCGCGTGACGACGACGTCGGCGGGCGGCGCGGCCGGGCTGGTCGCGGGCGACGCCGACACGGTCGCCGTCGGGTTCCGGGTCGCGTCGAGCCGGGTGGCCGCGGCGCCGGTGTCCCCGGAGATGCGCCGGATCATCCGGCCGGGTGCGCGCCTGGTGAAGACGCTGGAGTTCCCCGAAGGCCGCCGGCCGGACCGGCTGCTGTCCAGAATGGACGATCCGGTCGCCCCGGCGGTGGCCGCGCCGGTCAAGGTCACGCCGGGCGCGCTCGTCACGCCGAGGGACGTGACCACCGCGCTGCACCCCGAGCGGCCGCCGGACGCCGACCCGGTCGACGTCCTGGCGCACAGCCCGGACTTCGTCCTGCGGTCCCCCGGCGACCCCGTCGTCCCGCACCCCGGTGCCACCGACAGCGACGAGGCGCTCCGGTTCAAGGCCGCGCTTCGCGAGCTGCACCAAGGGTTCGACGCGGGCCGGGCCGTCGGCCGGGCACCCGAGCCGCCGGCCCTCGACCTGGCCGCCACGACCACCGACACCCTCGCCGGGCTGCGGTCCGACGACACCGTGCCGAGGGCGCTGCTCGACGGCGCGGTGAGCCTGCCCGAGCGGCTGCGCCCGTTCGCCGAGCAGTTCACCGAAGCCATGGTGTACCCGGTGTTCGACGTGCCGGTGTTCCGGTCGCTGCTGGACGTCTCGCTCGACTCGTTCGTGCCGAACCTCGGGCTGCTGCCGCCGAACTCGCTGACCCTGCTGGAGAACAACTACGAGTTCATCGAGTCCTACCTCGCCGGCCTCAACCACGAGATGGCCCGCGAGCTGCTGTGGCGGGAATTCCCGACCGACCAGCGCGGCACGCCGTTCCGCCAGTTCTGGGACGCGCTCTCGCCCACCGGGGACATCCCGCCGATGCACGAGTGGTCGACGGCCACCCGGCTGGGCGACAACGCCCACCGCCGTGGTGACCTCGTCTTCGTCGTGCGCGGCGAGCTGCTGCGGAAGTACCCGACGACCGCCGTCTACGCGCAGCGGGCGGAGTGGCCGCCCGGCCCGGACGGGCTGCCCGACAAGACCAAGCCGCGCCGGCTGGTCGAACCGCCGTCGGCGGCGGACATCGAGCTGCCGCGCTACGAGGCCACCGTCGACCCGGACATCTACCTGCTGGGGTTCGACCTGACCGCGGAGCGGGCGGTCGGCGGGCCGGACGACGCCGGCTGGTTCTTCGTGCTGAAGGAGCGGCCGGGCGACCCGAGGTTCGGGGTCGACGACGGCCCCGCGGTGCCCGTCGATGTGTGGAACGACCTCACCTGGTCCGATGTGGACCCGGCGGGCCGGGGCTTTCTCGTGCTCGACCCGGCCGTCACGGTGGCGCTCGCCGGCTTCGACGGATCCGACGACGACGCCGAGAAGGCCGACCAGCGCGCCGAAGACGAGAACGTGCCGCCGTGGTCCGCGGAGCTGTCCTCGGCCGACCTCGCCTACCTGCTGTTCCAGGTGCCGGTCATGGTCGCCGTGCACGCCAAGGAGATGGTGCCCCGATGACCGCGCTCAGTGACGACTTCCCGGTGCTGCTGGCCCCGGTCCGCGTCGAGACCCGGTTCACCCCGACGGAGCTGCTCGTCCGGGTGTTCCCGGACGAGTGGGCGATCGACAAGTCCGAGCCGAAGCCCGCCGACGCCGAGATCGCCGCCCTCGACGCGTACTGGACGGCCCGCTGGGCCGCCGGCGGCCGGGAGACGCCGCTGCGGGAGGCGTGGCGGGAGCTGGCGGCCCGGGTGCCCGCCGGCCGGGCGGACTGGCTGCTGCGCACCCGGGTCCCGGCCAACCCGGCCGAGGAGCCCGCCGGGGTGGCGCCCGGCGCCGTGGTGCTCGTCATCCGGACGGCCGCGGCGGTGGCCGCGAACGACCGGGCGCCGTCGATCGCGTACTGGACGGCGGTGTGGCGGGCGCACGGCGACCGCACGCTGCTGCGCCAGGCCGAAACCACACTCGACAACGCCGTGAAGAACGCGGGCCGGGCCGCCGGGATCCGCGCCCGCCGGCCGGCCGGGGTGGACGCCGCGCTGACGACCGTGTCCCCGGCACCCCCGGCGACCGAGCTGGTGGTGGTGGCGTTCCTCGTCCTGCCGGCGCCCGCGGCGGGCACCGTCGCGACGGCCGCGTGGACGCAGGGGGCGCGGGCGCGGCTGCTGCCGGACAAGTTCCAGGTGCTCGGGTTCACCGGCGGCACGCAGGTGGTGTCGGTGACCGGCGCGACCGTGCCGGCGACGCTCGCGGTGAGCCCGGACCCGACCGCGCCGGACCAGATCAGCGTCAACGAGCAGACCGGCGCGCTACACGTGCCCGACGACCTGCGCTGGCTCGTCGACTTCGACCGGGCCGTGCAGGTCGGCATGGGCGTGCGCATCCCGCTGACCGACCAGATCCGCGGCGGGCTCGAGCGGCTCGTCGTGCTCGGGTTGCGGGAGACGGCGACGCCGGCCCAGTCGGCGACGGCCCTCACCGACCTGATCACCCGCCAGCTGCGTGGCTCCGACGGCTTCTCCTTGCTGCCGCAGGGAACTCCGACGAACAACTCGGAGGCGGCCGACGCCGGTCAGGACGCCGGGGACGAGGCCGACAGCGTGCGGGCGAAGCTGTCCGCAACCGCCACCACCGACTGGACGACCCGGACCGACGGGCAGCGGTTCGCCGACCTGCTCGGCCTCGCCCCCGGGGTGCTGACCGGGATGCCCAACGCGAACAGCACCGACTACCGGGACGCGCGCGCCGCGAACACCGCGCTGTGGCCGGCGACCTGGGGCTACTTCCTGCAGACCGCGCTGCACCCGCTGCTCGGCCCGGACGCTGTCGCCGCGACGCGGGACTTCTTCCTCAAGTACGTGTCCGGCCGCGGGCCGCTGCCCGCGGTGAAGATCGGGCGGCAGCCGTACGGGATCCTGCCGACGACCGCGTTCTCCCGGCTGTCCTTTCCGGACAGTGCCACCCATCGCCGGGCGCTCGGCCGGGTGCTGACCGAGGCGGGCCGCGACTGGGCGACGGCCGCCGAGCACGTGCCGCACCTCGGTGGCGAGGCCGACGACGCGCACCAGCACCTGCTCGACCTCCTCGCCCTGCACCCGACCTCGGCCGAGTACCACCAGCGGTACGCCCAGAGCGTCGAGGACCTGTTCAACCGCGACAACCTCGGCGGGCTCGGCGCCACGGTGCCGGCCACGGTGGCGGCGCTGGGCCTGCCCGGCCCGGTGCGGGCGCTGCTCGACCGGTTCGGCACCGGCCAGGCCCCGGACCTGCTGCGCCGGCTGTTCACCGACTTCCAGCAACCCCTGCCGGGACCGCTGGTCGACGACCGCCCGCTGTCGGAGACCGACCTGATCCGGCCCTACACCACCGACGGCCGCGACTACCTGTCCTGGCTGGCCGGCCTGGCCCGCACCGACCTGCACGGCGTCCGGCTGGAGTCGGGCTTCGCCGACGGCAGCCGCCCCGCGGCGCTGCTGTACCTGTTGCTGCGGCACGCCTTGCTGCTCGGCTGGGACGACGCGGCCCGCGCGCTCGCGGCCGCGGCCGGCGTGCCGGCCGGGCCACCTGTCGACCCGGCGTTCATCCACGTCCACCTGCCCACCGGGGGCGAAGACCCGGCGAGCGAGAGCCGGTTCCGGCTGTTGTATTCGCCGAACCCGCCCGTCACCGGGCACGCCGACCAGCTGCTGGTGGACTTCATCCCGGGGGTGCTGGCTTCGTCGGGGCCGACCGCCGCGCTCGACGAGCAGGCGCGCTCGCTCGACGTGCTCAGGCAGCTCCCGACCGCGAAGCTGGAGCGGGTGCTCGCCGAGCACCTCGACCTGGCCACCTACCGGCTCGACGCGTGGCGGCTCGGCCTGGCGACCGAGCGGCTCACCGAGCTGCGGTTCGCCCCCGACGGCACGGCCAAGCCCGGCCTGCACCTCGGCGCGTACGGGTTCCTCGAGGAGGTCCGGCCGCATGCGGCGAACCTCGAGCCGGTCACGCTGACCGGTCCGTTGGCGACGGTCTTCGCCGGTGCCAAGCCGCTGCTGCACGACCCGGGCAACCAGGGCTTCGTGCACGCGCCGTCCCTCGGTCACGCCCGCACGGCCGCGGTGCTGCGCGCCGGCCACGTCGCCAACGAGACGCCCGGGAACCCCGATCCCTTCGCGGTGAACCTCAGCTCCGCGCGGGTCCGGGTCGCACTGTCCATCCTGGACGGGATGCGCCAAGGCCAGTCGCTCGGCGCCCTGCTGGGCTACCGGTTCGAGCGCGGCCTGCACGACCGCGACGCCGACGCCGAGGTGGACCGGTTCATCGCGGGGCTGCGCCTGAAGTTCCCGCTGCGGGCCGCCAAGATCCCGGAGACCGCCGGCACCGAGCCGGACGAGATCGGGCAGGTGGAGGCCCGCAACGTCATCGACGGTCTCGCGCTCGCGCGGCACCTGAGCCGCACCGAGGTGTCGCGGGTCTACCCGTTCGACCTCGACGGGCTCCCGGACGCCTCGCCGGCGCAGGCCCAGGCGATCGGCGAAGAGGCGGAACGGCTGCTCGACGCCAACGACGCCGTCGCCGATCTCGCGGTCGCCGAGGCGGCCCACCAGGCGCTCGGCGGCAACCCGGAACGCGCGTCCGCGACCCTCGACGCGTACGCCAAGGACGGTCTGCCGCCCGATCCGGCCGTCATCCGGACCCCGCGCGGCGGGACCACCCTCACGCACCGGTTCGGCCTGCGCCTGCGGACCGGCCTGCACTCGAGCGGCGGGGCGAGCCCGCGCGCCCAGGCCGAGCCGGCCGTCGACGACTGGCTGCCGTCGTTGTTACCGCCGGCCCGGTCGGTCGCCGCGGTCGTGCGGTGGACCGACCCGGTGGACGGGGACGAGCACCGGGAAGAGGTCACCCAGGACGACCTGGACCTCTCCCCTATCGACCTGCTGTGGCTGGTGCGGCCGGTCGGGGAGGCGGCGCGGACCGACCTCGACGACCGGATCATCGGCGAGGTGGTGGACCGGTTCCACCCGCGCCCGGACGCCGTGCCGACGATCCGCTACACCGAGCGCTCCGAGGACGACGACAAGATCACGTTCTTCGAGCTGTCCCCCTTGGTCGCCGCGCTGCGGACGCTGCTGACCACCGCCAGGCCGCTGACGCCGACGGATCTCGTGCCGCCGGCCGGGCCGGTCACCGTGGACCGGTCGCTCGACGACACGATCTCCGTGTCCCGGCAGCGTCCCGACGCGGTCCGCGACTCGCTCGACGACCTCGCCGACGACGTGGCCGGCTACCTCGACGACCTGGAACGGCTGTACCCACCGGCCCCCGCCGTCCCCCGGCGCAACGACATCGTGCGGGACATCGACTCCTTCCTCACCCGCTACGCCGGACTGGCGACCACGGCGGGCGGCTTCGGCATGCCGCGCAGCGGCTGGGGCGAGCTGACCGCGTGGCGGCGCGGGGTGTTCACCGGCGTGCTCGCCGAAGTCGCGGCGACCGCCGACCGGCTGGCACGGACGCTCGCCGAGGCCGACGCACTGCTCGTGGCGTACGACGCACTGCCGAACACGACGCCGGATGTCGAGCGCTTCCGGCAGCTGCGGGTCGTCGAGGGCCTGCTCACGACGACGCCGGACCCCGACCCGCCGCGCCGGGCGAGCGATTTCCGCGGCGACGTGCGCCACCTCCGCAACGACTTCGACGACCGGATCGACGACCTGCGAGAGATCGCCGGCACCGGCCGGACCACGCTCAGCGGCCTGCTGGCCGAGGTCGCCGACCAGCTCCCACTGTCCGATGTGGACCCGACGGGGCTCGAGCTGACCCCGGTGCTCGACCAGGTGGTCGCGTTCGGCGCCGAGCTGCTGTCGCGGGCCCGCGCGCTCGCGGCGGAGATCGACGTGCGGATGAGCGCGTCGGCCGCCGCGCTCGCGGAGGCGGACCTGGCCCGCACCGATCCGGAGAAGGCACGGGCGGTGCTCGGCGCGCTCCGGGCGCTGCTCGGGGAGGACGTCCTCGTGGTGCCCGAGTACACGGTCCCGGACGACATGGGTGACAGCCTGCACGACGCGTTCGAGCACAGCGACGACCTGGTGCGGCACCTGACCCAGGCGCCCGCGCTCCGGGACTTCCCGGTGGACGACTGGCTGCACGGCGCCGCCAGGGTCCGCGAGATGCCGCGCCTGTGGGAGCGGGTCCTGCTGCTGAGCGACGCGCTCCGCGAGCGCGACGGCCTGCTCGGCGACGATCCCGACGACGACGGGCCGGTGCTCCACCCCGTCCAGCTGCCGTTCCGGGCGAACGACCACTGGCTGGCCATGGAGCTGGCCGCGGGCGCCACGATCGACGAGGACCGGCTCCTGTTCACCGCGCACTACGCCGACGAGCCGTCGAGCGGCGACGGGCCGTCGTGCGGGCTGCTGTTCGACGAGTGGACCGAGGTCCTGCCCACCGACCGGGAGACCACCGGGATCGCGGTGCACGCCGACAGCCCGGACTCCGAGCCCCCGCAGAGCATGCTGCTGGTTGTGCCCCCGGTCCGCACCGGGACGTGGCAGGTCGCCGACCTCGTCGCCGCGGTGCTCGAGACGGTCGACCTGGCCCGCACCCGGCTCGTCGAGCCGGCCCAGCTCGACGACACGGGGTACGCGCAACTGCTGCCGGCGACCGTGCTGTCCGCGACGGCGCGCCCCATCACGATCAGCACCGACCTGGCGACCGCCACCACGCGCTGGAAGGCAGACCATGACTGAGCCCATTACCGACCTCGCCGGGGCGCTGTCCCGTCGCGAGTTCCCCACCGTCGGGGTGTGGAACCGCCTCGAGGGCCGGCCCCGCACCACCGACTTCGCGCGGGCGCTGCGGGCCGAGGTGCGGGACCCGCTGTGGCTGCTGGCGAGGCAGTGGCAGCTCGGCGAGTTCCGCGCCACCGACGGCGGCTCACCGGTGACCGCGACGTACTCCGTGGTGGCGAGCCCCCTGACGCGGTTCCGGCCGGACCCCGGCGGCCCGCCCGGCCCGCTGCCCGCCGACCGTCCACTGGAGACGATCGTGGAGCGCCGTCCGCTGCCGTTCTCGTTCGGCACCGACCTGATCTCGTTCGACCTGCGGCTCGCGTTCGGCCGCCGCTGGCTGAAGCTCGTCGGCCGGACGTCGGTGCAGCACCGGCGAGACGTCCTGGCGCAGTACGTCGGCCGGTACCCGATCGCGCTACCCGACCCCGGCTCCGACGTCCAGCAGGTGGCGCATCCCGACGTCTGGGCCGGGATGCAGGCGGTCGCGGGCCGGCGGATGGACGGCTACCAGCTGTACCAGCACGTGAAAGGCGGCGGGAAGGCGTCCGACGGGATCACCGGCCTGTCCAAAAAGGATCGTGATGCGCTCGACGCACTCGGCCCCCGGCTCACCGGCTGGTTCGACCAGCTCATCGACCAGCCGGACGGCGCGGGAGCGTGGGATCCCCGCCGCCTCGAGCACCGGTTCTCGGTGGCGACGGCGACCCCCGGCGGCGAGCGGGTGCTGACGGCGCCCGAGTACCCGGGCGGCGAGCTCGACTGGCACGCGTTCTCCACCGGCGACGGCTCGCTCGGCGGCGCCGGCACCGCGCCGGCCGCGCTGAACCGCACGGTGTTCCCCGCACCGGTCCGGTTCTCCGGCATGCCGCTGCCGCGGTGGTGGGCGGTGGAGGACGGGAAGACCAACTTCGCCGCGGTGACACCGGACAGCACGGACCTGGCCCGGCTGATCTTCCTCGAGTTCGCGCTGGTGTACAGCAACGACTGGTACCTGCTGCCGTGCGACGTGCCGGCCGGCACGTTCGCGTCGATCCAGGGACTGGCGGTCACCGACGTCTTCGGCGAGCGCCGCTGGATCACCCCGACCGGCACACCGCAGTGGCAGATGTACACCCTCGGCGGCAACCCTGGCCTGCTCCTGCCGCCCGGCACGCCGAAGGTGGCCACCGGCCCGGCGCTGGAGGCGGTCGACCTCGTCCGTGACGAGAGCGCGAACATGGTGTGGGGCATCGAGCAAACCGTCCGCCTGGCCACCGGCGAGCCGCGTCCCGGCCCCGAAACGGCGGCCGAAACGCTGGCGTTCCGCCGCCGCGGGCACACCCCGCCGGCTCAGGACGATCCCCGGGCCCCCATCGCGTACGAGCTGATGACGTCGGTCCCGGAGAACTGGATCCCGTTCATCCCGGTCCACGTCCCCGGCGACAACCGCACCGTGCAGCTGCGCCGGGCCGCCATGCCGAGCGAGGTCGACGCGGCCGCGGTCCGCCCCCGGACCGCGATGCTGCGCGAAGGCTTCGACGCCGGTCAGGCGTACTACATCAACGAAGAGGAGGTCCCCCGCACCGGCACCCGCCTGACCGCCGCGTACAACCGCACGAGAACCCGCTCCGGCCGGGTGGCGGTCTGGCTCACCACCCGCCGCGACTCCGGGCGCGGCGAGCGCACCAGCGGCCTGGCCTTCGACACGCTGACCGACACCCCGTGAGCCACCGGCGCGGTCCCTCCTTCGCCGGCTCCAGCCGGATCCGACGTCGAGGTTCCGGTCGGCCTCGCTGCGGCTGTACAGCAAGGGGAACGAGCCGCCCGAGGACCAGCGCGCATTGAAAGATGTGATTGAAGTATGTTTCGCGAGGGCACGCAGACACTATCCAGGCCGCGCAGTGAGATCATGGAAGACCTCGATCAGGTCGTGGCAGTCTGGCTTCGTATCATCGCCCGCTCGGCTGGGGGTACTCCAGGCCAGCAGTGTTGTCGTAGCGGATCATCGCCGCACGGGTAGCCGCCACGTAACCCCAAGTAACCAAAACGATCAGGACCGCAGCTATGGCGAGAGTGATCCATATCGCCGGCCGGCCCTTGTCCACGCCGAACGCGATCAGCACCACGATGCCGCCGGTGGCAAGCACAAAGACGAACAGCGACAACAGCGCCCAGAGCAACGCAACCGGCCAGGCCGCGCCGAAGCCAGTGGGATGGCCGCGGACAGCCAACTGGAACGCCCCTAGCCCCCACAGGCAACACAGGACGAGTGCGACGACCGTCAACCCGGCCCCGACCAGGATGTGCGTCCACACTCGCCGCCCCGACATGGTGCTCTGTCTAGCCGAGGCACCACACGATCACGTCCGGACTCCGCCTTTGTGATCGACCCGTGACGGACCCCATGTCCAACGGCAGCATCCTGCGGCGCTCGAGTCCGCGCGACGTGGTGTGCGTCTACATCCCCGAGTACGTCGTCGGCCGCTGGTGGGAAAATGCGCTCCACAACCAGAGTTCTCTGCGCTTGAAGGGGCGGCTGCTGTTCGAACCCGGGGTGATGGTGACCAGCGTCCCCTGGCAGCTGCACTCGACGACTCGCCGGGACCTCCAGCGGGTCCGCCCGTTGCCCGGCGACCTCCGGCGCGGGGTCACCACGCAGCGCGGTGACGCCTGGCGCTGCCGCCGCCTGGCCGACGCAGAATTCCTTTTGCAGGAAGGCTTGCACAGCCTTCTGGTACGCCGCCGTGGGAGCGACCCCGGTGTCCACATAGGTCACCGATGCCCGCAGCGTCTTGCTGCCGTTGTGCGTCATCAGCATCCGCCCACTGCAGTTAGCGTCCGCGTGCAGCTCGAAGATCCCGAGGCCGTAGTCGCTCGTCGGGTCCGGGGTCGCATGCGGCTTCAGCATCTCGGCTGCGGGGCCGGGAGACCGTCTTCTCCTGCCCGCCGTCGGGGTACCGGTAGTAGGCGTGGGCGTGCGGCCCCGGCCCCAACACCCGCCGCCGCATCTCATCGGCGTAGGAGTGACCGGTGACCTTCTCGATCAGCAGACGGGCGACGACGTAGTTGGTGTCGGCGTAGCTCCAGCCCGAGCCCGGCGCGAACCGCGCCGGCCCGGCCAGCGAAACCGGACGAGGTCCTGCGGCCGGTAGGTGTGGAACCGGTTGTCCACCCACTCCTTGCCCGACCACGGGCTGCAGCAGCATCCGCACCGTGATCCGCCGGTCGAAGCCGAATCAGGCCGGCACGAAGGTCCAGCGGGAGGCCTGGTTTCCGCATGGTCTGGGGACGACGCCGTCGCGTACGCCGCCGTCGGAGTGCATGCAGTCTTGGTAGTGGCTGTTCTTGATCCACTTCTTCGGGGTCGAGTCGGTCGTCCACCTTTGGAAGCCGACGGCAGGGTCGTCGTTGGCCAGGCAGGAGGACGTGAAGATGTCCGTGCCGTGCCCAGGCTCGTGAACTTGCCGCCGGCGATGTGCCACTTCTGGGAGGCCGCGTTGACGCAGGTGTTGGTGATGACGGAGTTGAGCTGTCCCAGCAGCTGGTTGGCGGTCAGGCACAGCCCGGTGTTCGCGTTCTTGACGTAGTAGTTCGACGCTGCCGAGGCGGTGCCCGATCCGGCGATCAAGGCTGTCGCCGCGATCGCGACCGCGGTACCCGCGTTGGCGAGTCGACGGAGTTTCCCTCGGGGCGCCAAGATCTTCTTGTTGATCGTCATGCTGGATGTCCTCCAGTGTCTCGTGATTCCGGCGGTTTCGAGTCGGCCGGCTCGTCATCCGAATGGACGAAGCGCTCGCGTCGTCGGGATGCTCCACCCTGTGTGCTCGGACGGTCACCCGTGGCTGCAGGCGTCACAGCGTCCCCGCTACACTTCGGGTACGTCATCCCCGAAAACGGGATGGTTCCCGCAGATCCTCAGGTTAGCGAGCGCTTAGACTGGACCTGATCGGAGCCGGCCATTCCGGGCGGTGCGGTCTGGGAGGATCACCGGATGACGATGTCGCTGTCGGCTGAACTTTGGCCTGATGTTCAGCCCGAGACCGCTCGACGGTTGATGCTTGCCGGGGTTGAGGCCTTTGCCAAGCGGGGGTATCACGCCACCACCACCCGGGACATCGCCGGGGCCGCCGGGATGAGCCCCGCCGCGCTCTACGTGCACTTTCCTTCCAAGGCCGCGCTGCTCTTCGCCATCAGCCGGTATGGGCACGAGCAGACCCTCGCGCTCGTCGAGAACGTTGTCGCCAAGGAGTCCGATCCCGTCGAGCGGATCCGGCTCATCGTCGAGGACTTCGTCGCCTGGCACGCTCGGCGGCACACCGTTGCCCGCGTCGTCCAGTACGAGCTGCAGGCCCTGCCCGAAGAGGAGTTCGCCGTGGTCGCCGAGCTGCGGCGGCGCATCGAACGGATCGTCCGCAAGGTCGTCGAGGACGGCGTCGGGACCGGTGTCTTCACCGTCTCCGATCCCCACACCTCGGCCCGCGCCGTGCTCTCCCTCGGCGTCGACGTCGCCCGCTGGTACACCGAGCGTGCCCGGCAGACGCCGACCGCTCTCGGCAAGGAGTACGGCGGGCTCGTACTGCGGATGCTCGGGGCGACTCAGCCTGAGACGCCGGTCACAGACTGAGCGGTCGGTCGGCCGCGGCGGCGTAGCGGCGGGCCAGCCGCGCGAACGCGTCCTTCAGCTCCGGCGGGCCGACGACCTCGACGTCCGCGTCGAACCGGCCGATCGACGCCGCCAGGCCCACCCACGACCACGCCCCCAGCACCAGCCGGCAGCGCGCGGGCCCCAGCTCCTCCACCACCCCGTCGCCGGCGTACTGCGACACCACCCCCGCCGGCAGGTCCAGGATCACCTCGCCGCGGCACTCGTCCCGGCCCGAGAACCGGTCCGCCACGAACGCCGCCACGTCTCCCCCGGGCACCTCCCGGGGGACGAACCGCGGGCCGGTCGGCACCCGCGGTGTCAGCCGGTCGACGCGGAACGTGCGCCAGTCCGCGCGGTCGAGGTCCCACGCCACCAGGTACCAGCGCCCGCCGCGCGTCACCAGGTGGTGCGGCTCCGCCCGGCGCGGCGAGCCCGAATAGTCGAACCGCAGCACCTCGCGGGCGTGCACAGCCGCGCTCAGCGCCGCCAGTGCCGACGGGTCCACCGGCGGCCCCGCCGGCGAGACCGCCGTGACGTGCAGCGCGTCGACGCGGTGCCGGAGCCGCGCCGGCATCACCTGCCGGACCGTCGTCAGGGCCCGCGCCGCCGCCTCCTCGATCCCGCCGCCGGCGACCGTCCGCAGCGCCACCGCCAGTGCGACCGCCTGCTCGTCGTCGAACAGCAGCGGCGGCAGGTCCGCGCCCGCGCCGAGCCGGTAGCCGCCGTCGGGACCCTTGGCCGTCGCGATCGGGTAGCCGAGCTCCCGCAGGCGGTCGACGTCGCGGCGGACCGTCCGCGAGCTGACCTCGAGCCGCTCGGCCAGCAGCGCCCCCGGCCAGTCGCGGCGCGCCTGCAGGAGCGAGAGCAGAGCCAGCAACCGCGCGGAAGTTTTCGGCATACCCCGATAGTGCCCGAAGTAGCGGACACATCCTGTCCGCTACCCCTGCCAGGGTGGTCCTATGACACACGGAACCGAACGCGACGACCTCATCGCCGAGCTGGCGGCCGCCCGAGCCGCCCTCGTCACCACCACGAACGGCCTCACCGACGAGCAGGCCGGCGAGCGGCCGACCGTCAGCGCACTGTGCCTCGGCGGGCTCGTCAAGCACGTCGCGTCCATGGAAGAGAACTGGCAGCGCTTCGCCGTCGACGGCCCGTCCGCCATGCGCTACGACCTGCCCGAGGGCGTGACCTGGGCGGACATGGCCGCCGGGACCGCCCGCGAGTACCCGCAGTGGGCGATCGACCACCAGAACGACTTCGCCATGCAGCCCGGCGAGACCCTGGCCGGCGTGCTCGCGCGCTACGAAGACGTCGCGAAGCGCAGCGAGGAGATCGTCGCGAAGGTCGACCTCTCCACGACGCACCCGCTGCCGGACGCGCCGTGGAACCGGCCGGGGACGACGTGGACCGCGCGGCGGGCGATCCTGCACATCATCTCCGAAACCGCCCAGCACGCCGGCCACGCCGACCTCCTGCGCGAGACGCTCGACGGCCAGAAGTCCACGTGACGGTCCTCGGCACCGAGGCGCTCAACCGCGCGACGCTCGCCCGGCAGCTGCTGCTCGACCGGGCGGCGCTGCCGGTGCACGACGCCGTCGCGCACCTCGGCGGCCTGCAGGCGCAGGAACCGCAGGAGCCGTTCACCGGCCTGTGGTCGCGGCTGCGCGCGTTCGACCCGGCGGCGTTGTCCGACCTGCTCGCCGGGCGGCGCGTGGTGCGGACGCACCTGATGCGCCGGACCGTCCACCTGCTCACCGCCGACGACGTCCTGGCGTGGCGGGCCCGCTTCGACGCCATGCTGCGCCAGCGCGTCCTCGGCACCTACCGCCGCGAGCTCACCGGGGTCGACCTCGGCGAGCTCGCGGCGGCGGGCCGGGCCGTCCTGGCCGACGGCGAGCCCCGCTCGATGGGCGAGCTGGCCCGGGCGGTCGCGGACCGGTGGCCGTCCGCCGGGCCGCGGCCGCTCGGCGAAATGCTCGTCGCCGCGCTGATCCCGGTGGCGCAGCTGCCGCCGCGCGGGCTGTGGCGCACCAAGGGCGGGGTGCGGAACCTGCCGCTCGCGGCGTGGCTCGGCCGGGAGATCGACCCGCTCGACCCGGCCGACGGCGTCGGGCAGGCGCTGGTCAAGCGCTACCTGGCCGCGTACGGCCCGGCGGCGACGGCGGACCTGCGCGCGTGGTCCGGCCTGGCCGGGCTGCCGGCGGCGGTGAAGGCGGTGCGCGAGGAGCTGGTGGCCTTCCGCGACGAGCGGGGCCGCGAGCTGCTCGACCTGCCGGACGCGCCGCGTCCCGACCCGGACACGCCGGCTCCGGTGCGGTTCCTGCCGGCGTTCGACAACGCGATCCTCGGCTACGACGACCGGAGCCGGATCATCGACGACGCCCACCGGGGCGTATCGGTCGCGGGCGAACGGGTGGTGCTGGTGGACGGCCGGGTCTCGGCGACCTGGACGGTGGACGACGGCACGGTGGCGGTGCGGCCGTTGCGGCGGCTGACCCGGGCCGAACGCTCGGCGGTGACCGGGGAAGGAAGCGAACTCGCGTCGTTCCTGACCGACGGCGAAAGTGACCGCATCCGCGTCGAAACGACCTAGCCCACCGCGCGGGCGAAGCGCTCGGCCACCTCCCGCAGCCGCTCCACCAGCCCCGGCGGGGCCTCCTCGACGACGAAGTCGTAGCCCCACTGGGCCAGGTAGTACGGCACCGTGTCCAGGGTGTTCGCGCCGGTCCGCACCCGGCAGCTGTGCTCGTCGACCTCCTCCACCGCGCCGCTCGTCGGCGGCACCCGGCGAGCCACCTCCGCCGCCGGGGCCGCCACCCGCAGCACCAGCTGGACCGGGTACGGCGCCGACGAAATCTGTCGCGACACGTACGCCGCCAGGTCCTCGGCCGGGGGCTCGCGCGGGGTGAACCGGAAGCTCGGGGCGGGCACGCCGGTGACGCGGTCGACGCGGAACGTGCGCCAGCCGTCGCGGTCCAGGTCGAACGCCACCAGGTACCAGCGGCGTCCGGTGTGGACCAGCCGCAGCGGCTCGACCGAGCGTTCGGTCTCCGTGCCCGCGCGGTCGCCGTAGCCGAATCGCAGCCGCTCGTGGTCGCGGCAGGCCGACGCGATCGCCGTCAGCACCGAAGCGTCGACCGTCGGGCCGCCGCCGGGCATCGACACCGTCGCCGCCTGCAGCGCGCCCACCCGCGGCCGCAGCCGCGCCGGCAGCACCTGCTCGAGCTTCGCCAGCGCGCGCACCGACGTCTCCTCGATGCCGCTGACCGTGCCGCTCGCCGCCGTGCGCAGGCCCACCGCCACCGCGACGGCCTCGTCGTCGTCCAGCAGCAGCGGCGGGAGCGCGGCGCCCGCGCCGAGCCGGTAGCCGCCCGCGACGCCGGGTGTCGCGTGCACCGGGTAGCCGAGGGACCGCAGCCGCTCGACGTCACGGCGGATCGTGCGGACGTCGACGTCGAGCCGTGACGCGAGGTCGGCGCCCGGCCAGTCGCGCCGGGCCTGCAGCAGCGACAGCAGCCTGAGCAGGCGTTCCGATGTCCCGTACATGAGACGCAGTGTGGCAGACATCGAGGACAGTTCCGGTCCGCGATCCGCCGGATGGTGCAGCCATGTGGTCAAACACTTGCCACGGACCGCGTCGGGCGGAAAGAGTGGCGCATGCCGATCGACCCCGCCGCCCTCCTCGCCGTCGCCCGTGAAGAAGCCGAGCTGGGCAAGGCCGAGGGTGGCGTGCCGATCGGGGCCGCGCTGTTCGACACCGCGGGCACGCTGCTGGGCCGCGGGCACAACCGGCGCGTGCAGGACGACGACCCCTCGATGCACGCCGAGACCTCGGCGTTCCGCAACGCCGGTCGCCGCCCGCACTACCGCGACACGATCATGGTCACGACGCTTTCGCCGTGCTGGTACTGCTCCGGGCTCGTCCGTCAGTTCGGGATCGGACGCGTCGTCATCGGCGAGGCCGAAACGTTCCACGGCGGGCACGACTGGCTGGCCGGGCTCGGCGTGGAGATCACCCTGCTCGACGACCCCGCGTGCACCGCGCTGATGACCGAGTTCATCGCCGCGCGCCCGGACCTGTGGTTCGAGGACATCGGGGTCGAGAAGTCCGAATAGGACAGAGTTTTCCGAGGAGCCGGTATGCCGTCAACCGTTCCGCTCGTGGACCTTTCGCCGTGGTTCGCGGGCACGTCAGAGGGCCGCGCCGAGGTGGCCGGGCAGATCGACCGCGCGCTGCGCGAGTCCGGGTTCCTGCTGGTCACCGGGCACGGCATCGCGGACGACCTGCGCCGCCGGACGCGGGAGCTGGCGCGGGAGTTCTTCGCGCTGCCCGAGGACGTCAAGCAGCGCTACGCCGTGACCGTCGGCGGACGCGGCTGGCTGCCGCCGGGGGTCGAGGCCAACGGCTACGCCGAGGGCACCGAGACGCCGCCGGACCTCAAGGAGTCGTACTCGGCGGGCGCGGACCTTGGTGTGGGCGTCGCCGAGGTCGACGGGTTCTGGTTCCAGGCCAACGTCTGGCCGGACGAGGTGCCGGGGCTCGCCGAGGCGGCCACGGAGTACATGCACCGGATGCGGGCGCTGTCGGACCACCTGCTGGAGATCTTCGCCGCGGCGCTCGGGCTGGCCGAGAGCCACTTCACGCGGCACACCGTGCACCCGACGTACACGTTCAACATCAACTGGTACCCGCCGATGACCCACGTCGGCGCGCCCGAGCCGGAGCAGTTCCGGATCGGCCCGCACACCGACTTCGGCACGGTGACGGTGCTCGACCGCCAGGCCGGGGTCGGCGGGCTGCAGGTCTACACGGCCGCCGGCGAGTGGGAGGACGCGCCGTTCCACCCGGACGCGTTCACGGTGAACATCGGCGACCTGATGGCCCGCTGGACGGGCGACCGGTGGCGGTCGACGCGGCACCGCGTCCTGCCGCCGGCCGCCGCGGCCCCCGACGAGGACCTGGTGTCGCTGATCTTCTTCTACGAGACCGACCACGACGCGCGGATCACGTCGCTGGCGCCGCCGCTGGGCAAGCGGACGTACCCGGAGGTCATCGCCGCGGACTACCTGCGGGAGAAGCTGAACGCGATCACGATGTCCTGACCCGCTAGCCCGGCTCCGCGCAGATCGTCCGGTTGCGGCCCGCCGCCTTGGCGCGCAGCACCGCCGCCTCCGCGACCCGGAGCGCCTCGCCGAGGAGGCCGTCCGGGCAGCCCGCGACGCCGATCGACACCGTCACGCCGACGAACTGCGGCCCGTCACCCGAGGCCTTCAGCGCCACCAGCGTCGAGGCGACCTTCAGCCGGATGCGCTCGGCGATCGCCATCGCGTCGAAGCGGCCGGTGCCCGGCAGCAGCACCGCGAACTCCTCGCCGCCGGAGCGGCCCACGAGATCCGCCGCGCGGACCTCGTCGCGCAGGGTGTCGGCGACCGCGCGCAGGACGGCGTCGCCGATGCGGGCGCCGTAGCGGTCGTTGAGCTGGCGGAAGTGGTCGAGGTCGAGCAGCAGCACGGCCTGGCCGGGGCCGTGGCGGCCGAGCCGGTCCAGCTCGGCCTCGGCGGCGCCGCGCCACGACGCCGCGGTCAGCACGCCGGTGCCGGGGTCGAGGGTGACGTGGTCGCGGCGGCCGCGGCCCAGTCCGCCGCGGTGCAGCACGACGGTGGCGCCGGCCAGCAGCGGGACCAGCAGCGGAGCGGCTCCGGCGGCCCAGGCGAGCGGCAGCGCGGACGCCGTCATCGCGGCGTCGAAGGCGTGTCCCGGAAGGGCTTCGCGGAGCGGTCGGGGACCGTCGGCGGCGGTCACGAGCGCGGCGTTCACCGCCAGGAACACCACGCCGGCGACGGTCAGCAGGAGGACGGTGCGGGTGTCGAGGACCGCGCCGAGCGGCTGCCCGCCGGTCGCGGTGCGGAACGCGCCGGCGACGAGGCCGGCCAGCGCCGTCGCGGCGGCGCCGAACACCTGCCGGTAGACGGGTCTTCTGCGGACCCGGAACCACTGGTGCAGCGCGGACAGCACGACCAGTGCGACGGCGAGACCGGGCCGGAGCACGAGCACCGCGGCGAAGATCCACGGAGTGTCGATGCCGGGGCCGAGGAGGGTGTCCTCGCGGTGGCGCTCCACCGTCCTGGCGAGCTCGGCCGACACCACCATCCCGCCCAGGAGCAGCGCGAACGGCACCAGCATGGTGGCGAGCGGCGGGAACCGGAGGGCCGCGAGCACGGTGGCGGCCACGGCGAGGACGTCGATCGCGACGAGGTAGAGGACCTGGCCGCGGCGCGGCAGGCGCCACAGTGCCCAACGTCGCAGCGCCCAGCGCTGCAGGACGACGGCGGGCAGGAACCGGCCCGGGCGGCGTCCCCCGCCGGCGGCGACCGTGGAATCCCCCACCATTTCGGCAAAGTAGCCGGAATGCGGGGCGCTGTCACTCCGCCTTCAGGGGAATCTCACGTCGCCGACGCTCGGGAGCCGTGCGCGCACGGTCAGTCATGTTTCCGACCCTCGAAGGGTTGACATACAACATTGGTCTAGTCCACTGTGTGGTGGCACACAGCGCTCCTCCCGGGTTGATCCCGCCGCCTCAAACCGGAGGTGCTCCAACCAGCTCGTTTGGAGGACCCCAATGAAACCCATGCACCGTCTGCTGACCCTCGCGGTCGCCGCCGAGGCCGCGCTGGCGACGGCGGTCGGCCTCGCCCCGCAGGCCATGGCCGCGGTCGATCCGGTGCTCGCTTCCCCGTACCTGTACCAGTGGGGCGGCCAGACCAGCCCCACCGCGGCGATGTCCGCGACCGGGGTGAAAGCGTTTACCCTGGCGTTCGTCCTGTCCGACGGCACCTGCAACCCGAAGTGGGACGGCAGCCGTTCGCTGACCGGCTCGGACAAGACGATGATCCAGAACATCCGCAACGCGGGCGGGGACGTGATCCCCTCCTTCGGCGGCTGGTCCGGCACGAAGCTGGGCTCGAAGTGCACGTCGGCGTCGGCGCTGGCCGGCGCGTACCAGAAGGTGATCGACGCCTACGGCCTCAAGGCGATCGACCTCGACATCGAGAACACCGACGAGTTCCAGAACAACACGGTGCAGGACCGCATCCTCAACGCGGTCAAGCTGACCAAGCAGAAGAACCCGAACCTGAAGGTCGTCATCACCATCGGCACCACCACGACCGGCCCCGACTCGTGGGGCAAGCGCCTGATCAACCAGGCCAAGGCGATCGGCGCCCCGGTCGACGTCTGGTCGGTCATGCCGTTCGACTTCTCCAGCGGCGGAGACATGGCCGCGCACACGAAGTCCGCGGTCGACGGGCTGAAGAACCAGCTCAAGACCACGTTCGGCTGGAACGACGACACCGCCTACCGGCACAGCGGCCTCTCCTCGATGAACGGCAAGACCGACAACGCGGGCGAGACGGTCACGGTCGCGAACTTCAACTCCATCCGCGGCTACGCGACGAGCCACCACCTGGCCCGCTTCACGTTCTGGGCCACCAACCGCGACTGCAGCGGCGGCGGCGAGTGCAGCGGCATCACTCAGGACAAGTACGCGTTCACGAAGATCGTCGCCGGGTACGCCGGCTGACACCAGGCCCGTAGTGGGGCTGTCGAAGGCCCTCTCACCGGCATCGGGGCCGGTGAGGGGGTCTTCGCGGGTTTCGGAGACGGTGCCCGGTGAGCGGAAACCGTTCCGGTGACCGGGAACCGGATTCCGTCACACCGGCGCAATCTTCGTCGCCTACCGTTTTCGCATGGCGAGCATCGAGGAACCCGGCTACGGCGCCAAGCTGGTGGCCGTCGAACCCGGCGGGGTCGAACCCGTCGCCGACGCGGACCGCCACGGCGGGCCCCGGCAGCTGGCCTGGACGTGGGCCTCCCCCAACCTCGAGTTCGCGACGATCTTCGTCGGCGTCCTCGCCGTCACGGCGTTCGGGCTCTCCTTCACCCAGGCCGCGCTCGCGGCGATCGTCGGGAACGCGCTCGGCGCCGTCGCGCACGGCGTCCTGAGCGCCCGCGGGCCACGCTACGGCGTGCCGCAGATGGTGCTGGGGCGGGCCGCGTTCGGCTACCGCGGGAACCTGGTGCCCGCCGCGCTCATGTCGGTCATGGCCGGCATCGGCTGGTTCGCCGTCAACAGCGTCAGCGGGGCCTTCGCGCTCGCCAGCCTCACCGGGCTCCCCACCGTCGCCTGCCTCGTGCTCGTCGTCGTGCTGCAGATCGTCATCGCGTTCTTCGGGCACAACCTCGTCCAGGCGTACGAGAAGTACGTCTTCGCCGTCCTCGCCGTCGTGTTCGCCGTCGCGAGCGTCGTCATCTTCGGGAAGGCGGGCGCCACCACGAACTCCGGCAGCGTGGGCGGGTTCCTCCTCGCCGTCGGCACGGCGTTCGGCTACACGGCGGGCTGGAACCCCTACGCCGCCGACTACACGCGCTACCTGCCGAAGACCGCGTCACCACGCGCGATCGGCCTCTACGCCGGCGGCGGCCTGTTCCTTTCGACCACGATCCTGATGCTCGTCGGCGCCGCCTCGACCACCATCGCCGGCCCGGCCGACGACAACCCGGCGACGGCGTTCACCGGGCACCTGCCCGGCTTCCTCGCCGCCGCGACACTGCTGGCGATCACGCTCGGCGCGGTCGCGGCGAACGTCCTCAACGTCTATTCGGGCGCGCTCGCCTTCCTCGCGCTCGGGGTCCGGTTGCCGCTGGCCTGGCGCCGCGCCGCCGTGGCGCTCGCGTTCGGCGTCGTCGGGTTCGCGCTGGCCTGGCTGGGGCTGGCCGACGCCGGGCACGCGTACGAGAACTTCCTGCTGGTCATCGCCTACTGGATCGGCCCGTGGCTCGGCGTGCTGCTGGCCGACCACCACCTGCGCCGCGGCACCGGGTTCGGCGAGCTGCTCGCCGACCGGCACCACCGCAACGTCGCCGGGTTCACCGCGTTCCTGGTCGGGCTGGTCGTTTCCGTCGGGCTGTTCGCGAACCAGGCGCTCTACACCGCGCCGATCCCGAAAGCGGTTCCCGGCACCGGCGACCTGACGTTCGCCGCCGGGTTCGTGCTCGCCGCCGGCATCTACCTGCTGCTCCGGCGTCAGCGCACCGGCGTGCCGTCCCGGCGGCAGCCGTAGGGGTAGCACCGGTAGTCCGGGGTGAACGTCGGGAGGGTGACCGTCGTCGTCGGGGACGGCGGGAGGTCGATCGTCACCGTCGGCGTGGGGGTCGGCGTCTGGCGCGCGTGCATGACCACCGGCGACGGCGTCGTCGTCTGCGTCGGCACGGCGATCGCGGTCGACGTCGGGACGGCGGTGGCCGGCTGCAGCTGAGGGAACTGCGTGGACCCCGGGACGGGGTCGGTCCGCGTCGCCAGGACGAGCACGAGCCCGCCGAGCACCACGATCACCGCCGACGCCAGCGCGATCCGGCCCGCCGCGCCGCGCGGCTCGGCGTCGGGATCACGCCGGGCGGCCACCTCGGCCGAGCGCGAACCGGGTTTGCGCGGCCGGGCCCCCGCCGCCCGCAGCAGTTCGTCGACCGTGACCCGGTCCCGCCGTCTGCGCGCCCTGCGCGTCATGCACGCCCTCCACCCCATCGCTGATCCGGATGGATCGTAGAAAGCCGCGCGGGAAATGTAAACGCGCTGATCGCAGCGGTCTCGTTACCGTTTCGAGACATCCGGATCACGTTCCCGGCCGTAGTCGTCAACGAGGGGCGAACCGCCGCAGGAGAGCGCCCGCGCGCCGGGTCACGGGCGTGAACTCCGGGAGCCTCAGCAGCGCCAGCAAACCGAACGGGACGGCCATCCCGAGCAAGGTCTGGACCGGCAGTTTCACCCAGGCGGACGGGATCGTGCCGAGGGAGCCGGGCACGGCATAGCCGGCGAGCACCGCCGCCCCGACGCCGAGGGCGCTCGCGCAGAGGGTGATCAGCCCGACCCGCAGGGATCGCTTGCTGCGCAGGTGCCCGAGCCGGACCCACAGCCAGACCTGGCCGAGGACGGCGCCGACCACGAACCCGGCGCCGTTCACCAGCATCACGCCGAGGACGATGTGCTCGCCGTCGAGCAGGCCGCGGCAGAGCAGCAGCAGCGGGATCTTCACGACGGTCATCACGAGCATGATCAGCGTGGGCGTGCGGGCGTCCTTCATCGCGTAGAACACCCGCAGCTGCAACATGACCAGCGCGAAGGGCAGCAGCCCGACGGCGGAGACAGCTAGGGTCTGGCCGAGGCGTTCGGCGTCGCCGAGGGTGCCGCGGCCCAGGGTGAAGATCGCGATGCCGACGGGCGTGCCGATCACGGCCAGCACCGCGGAGATCGGCACGAACAGCACCGTCGAGATGCGGGAAGCGAGCGAGAGGTCGCCGACGAGCGAGACCGTGTCGCCGTCGGCGGCCGCGCGGCTCATCCGCGGCATCAGCGCGGTCAGCAGCGAGACGCCGAGGATGCCGTACGGGAGCTGGAAGAGCAGGGACGCGTAGCTGTAGGCCGTGACGCCGCCGCTGGTGCCGTGCGTCAGCACGCGGGTGGTGACGACGAACCCGACGTGGCTGACCACGACGTAGCCGAGGATCCACGCGGCGAGCCCGCCGAACTCCTTGATCCGCGGGTCGAAGCCCCAGCGCCAGCGGAACCGGAACCCGGTGCGCAGCAACGCCGGGACCAGCACCACGGCCTGCACGACGATGCCGAGCGTGGTGCCGAGGCCGAGGACCAGCAGCTTCGGGTCGCCCATCCGGACCGGGTCGAGCGTCAGCTCCCCCGGCACGACGGCGAACAGGACGAGCGTGGCGGTGACGACGACGTTGTTCAGCACCGGCGCCCAGGCCGGCGGGCCGAAGACGTTCTGGGCGTTGAGGATCGCCGAGAGCAGCGCGAAGAGGCCGTAGAACAGGATCTGCGGCAGCAGCAGGTAGGCCAGGGCGGTGGTCAGCGCCGAGTTGGCCGTCGGAGACGATTTGTCGACGTAGAGCGCGGTGAACAGCGGCGCGATCGCCACCGCGACGACCGTGCCGACGACGAGCAGCACCAGCCCCATCGTGATGAGCCGCTGTGTGTAGGCGCGGCCGCCGTCCGGGTCGTCCTGGGAGCGGACGAGCAGCGGCACGACGACGCTGGCGAGCACGCCGCCGAAGAGCAGCTCGAAGACGATGTTGGGCAGCGTGTTCGCGACGGTGAAGGAGTCGTTGACGACCCCGGTGCCGACCACGGCGGCGAGCAGCAGCTTCGCGACGAACCCGGTGAGCCTGCTGACGGCCGAGGCGACGGCCATCCGGCCACTCGATCGGGCCAGCGACGAGCCGGCGCCGTCGCCGCGACCGGCGGAGACGGGCGAGGCGGGCGGGCGCGCGACGATCTGGGTGGCGAACTCGTCGTACGGCCGCCGGGAGACGTCGAGGTCGCGCGTCGGCCAGTGGGCGCCGCGCAGGTCACTGGGGAGGAAGACCGTCGCGTCGTCGTCCACCGGTGGTGGGGGTTCCGCCATGGCTCAAGCCTGCCAGGTCGGGATAACCGACGGTAGATCGAACACTTGTTCGAAGCTACGACACTGCGTAACGTGCTCAGGCGGCGGCGGTGATCTCCAGCGCGGCGCGGCCGGCCTCGGTCAGTTCGGCCGGAACGCGCCCGGCGGCGGCTTCGACGGCGGGGCGCAGGTAGCCGCCGTGGGCCAGCGCGTGGGCCGTCATCTGATCGCAACAGGCGAATCCGTCGATGAAGAGGTCGGGCTCGCAGCTGCACGACATCTGCGCACGGCCTGCTGCCACCGCCTTCAGCATCGCCATCGCGCGGTGGGTGAGCTCGACTCCTGAACCGGACACCGGACTGCCTTCCTCTGAGAACCGCTACTACCAGTCATTCGCCCATTGGGCCGATTGTGTTACTTACGGCACTATGACGCTTCGGACCCGGATGAGGTTCCGGATTGGTCCGGCGTGTCGCCGACCGGTTCAGGAGTCGCGGCAAGCGGCAGCTGAACCGCCGGACCTACCCGGGCTTGGAGGCGGCGGCACCACTCGCGGCCGTCGCGTCGCCGAAGTGCTCGGGCACGCTGTCGCACGGCAAGATCCGCTACCAGGTCTGCTTCCGCTGGAACTGCGACAGCACGGGCCCGCGGCCGGCCCACCTCCGCGCGCGGTCAGCGGCGCGCTTCGAGCTTCAGCTCCCCTCGCATCACCGCGCGGATGTGGTCGCCCGCCAGCAGGTCGTGCGGATAGCCCAGGTCGATCGCGCTCGCCTCGTCCAGCCGGGTCAGCTGGGCCGCGGTGAACTCCACCGCCAGCGCGCCGAGGTTGCCTTCCAGCTGCTCGGGCGTGCGGGCGCCGACGATCGGGGCCGTCACGTCCGGGTTGGCCAGCAGCCAGGCCAGCCCGACCTGCGCCGGAGTGTGGCCCAGCTCGGCCGCGACCTCCGTGACGACGTCGGCGATCGCGAGGTTCCGGTCGGTGACCATCCCCAGCCCGGCGTTGAAGCTCTCGCGCGCACTCGGGACAGCGCGGCCGTACTTGCCGGTGAGCAGGCCGCCCGCCAGCGGCGAAAACGGCGTCACCCCCAGCCCCATCGCCCGCGCCATCGGGATCAGGTCGCGTTCCGCGGCGCGGTTGACCAGGTTGTACTCGACCTGCAGCCCGACCAGCGGCGACCAGCCGCGCAGGTCGGCGATCGCCTGCATGCGCGAGATCTCCCAGGCCGGGACGTTGGACATCGCCACGTACAGGACCTTGCCCTGGCGGACCAGGTCGTCCAGACCACGCAGGATCTCCTCGACCGGCGTCGTGAAGTCCCACACGTGCAGATAAAGCAGATCGAGGTAGTCCGTGCCCAGCCGCTCCAGGCTGGCTTCCACCGACGCGAACAGGCTCTTACGGTGCGAGCCCGCGGAGTTCGGGTCGCCGGGACGGCGCAGCGTCGTGTACTTCGTGGCCAGCACCAGGCTCTCGCGGCGGTCGCGGGCGAACTCCCCCAGCTGGCGCTCGGCACTGCCGTTCGTGTACGTGTTCGCGGTGTCGATGAAGTTGCCGCCGCGCTCGACGTAGGTGTCGAACAGCTTGCGTGCCTCGGACTTCTCGGCGCCCCAGCCCCACTCGGTGCCGAAGGTCGCCGTGCCCAGCGCCAGCGGGGAGACCCGCAGCCCGGAGCGGCCCAGCAGCCGGTAGCTGTCGAGGGTGAGCGTCATGGTGTCCTCCTTGGAACGGTGTCGGCAGCGAGTCTCCGGCCACCGCTCACCCGCGGTAAGGGAAGGAACTTCCTGGGAACACCGGTCCCACCCTGGCGGTTGCACCGATCATGACGACCCCCACCGTGGAGCTGGGCGCGTTCCTGCGGTCCCGGCGGGAACGCCTGGACCCGCGCGACTTCGGCCTGCCGCCGCGCCGGCGGACGCCGGGGCTGCGCCGCGAAGACGTCGCCGAGCTGGCCGGCATCAGCATCGACTACGTCGTGCGGCTGGAGCAGGCGCGCGGGTTGCGGCCCTCGGCGGAGGTCGTGGAGGCGCTGGCCCGCGCGCTGCGCCTGGCTCCCGACGAACGCGCGTACCTCTTCGACCTGACCCGGCAGCGCCCGCGGGACGCCGACGAGCTCGTCACCACCCCGGCGCCGTCGCTGGCCCGGCTGGTCACCGACCTGTCCCCGCTGCCGGCCATGCTCCTCAACCACCGCTACGACGTCCTGGCGTGGAACCCCGAGATGGCGCGGCTGCTGGTGGATTTCGCCGCGCTGCCGCCGTCGCGGCGCAACGCCGTGTGGATCTGCCTCATGCACCCGGAGGTGCGCGAGTTCTACGTCGACCGGGAACGCGTGGTGCGCGACGGGGTCGCCCACCTGCGCACCGCGTGGGCCGCGCACCCGGACGACCGGGCGCTGACCGGCCTCATCGCCGAGCTGACCGCGGGCGACGCCGAGTTCGCGCGCCTGTGGGCCGAACAGGACGTCAAGGTCAACGCCCGCGGGCGCAAGGTCGTGCGGCACCCCGAGGCCGGCGTGCTCGCCGTGCAGTTCGAGACGCTCCGGCCGGTCCAGGACCCCGACCAGCTGCTGGTCATCCACCGCGCCGCCGACGAGGAGAGCCAGGCGGCGCTGGACCGGCTCACCCGAGCCGCAGCTCCAGCGTCCGCGCCCATTCCCGGACGATCTGACGCCGGCGGCGCGTGTCGTCCGTGAGCAGGTTCGCCAGGCCCAGCCCGCGCCCGAGGTCGAGGGTGGCCTGGACCAGCTCGCGCACCCCCGGCCGGGACTCGTCGACGCCGAGCAGCTCCACCGCCACCCGGTGCGCCTCGCGCCCGACCCGCGCCTCGAGAGGCACCAGCACGTCCCGCAGCGCGTCGTCGGTCGCCGCGACCGACCAGAGCTGCAGGGCCGCGCGGAACAGCGGCCCGGTGTAGAGGTTCAGCACCATCTCGACGACGCCCTCGATGCGCGACGCCCCGCTCGGCAGGTCCGCGGCCTGGGCCCGCAGCTCGTCGATCTGCGACTGGCCGAGCAGGTCGACCGCCGCCACCACGAGGTCCTCCCGGGTCGGGAAGTGGTGCTGGGCCGCGCCGCGCGAGACGCCGGCGCGCTCGGCGATCGCGGCCACCGTCACGCCGTGCCAGCCGCGCTCGCCGAAGCCGTCGAGCGCGGCCTCGATCAGCCGCCGCCGCGTGGTGCGGCTGCGCTCCTGCTGGGGTTCGCGGACGCCGGTCAAGCCGGGTCGACCCAGAAGTCGAGCTGGAGGTCCTCCTCCGAACCCCCGATGCGGTACTTCGAGAAGTCCGTGACCCCGGCGGCGCGCAGCACCTCGTCGTCGAGGAAGAAGTTCCCGGTCGCCTCACCGCTCGGCTTGGTGAGGATCGCGTACGCGGCGTCGGCCATGATCTCCGGCGTGCGGCTGCGGTCGGCCAGCTCGGCACCGACGACGTTGCGGATCGCCGCCGTGTCGATCGTGGTGCGCGGCCAGAGCGAGTTGACCGCGACGCCGTCCTTCTTGAGTTCGGCGGCGAGGCCGACGGTCACGAGGCTCATCGAGTACTTCGCGATGCTGTACGCGAGGTGCCCGGCGGTGAACCACTTCTCGTCGAGGCTGATCGGCGGCGACAGCGTCAGGATGTGCGCGTTGGCCGACTTCTTCAGGTGCGGAATGGCCAGTTTGGACAGCAGGAACGTGCCGCGCGCGTTGATGTCCTGCATCAGGTCGTAGCGCTTCATGCTGACCTGCTCGGTCGGCGTCAGGTCGATCGCGCTGGCGTTGTTCACGACGATGTCGATGCCGCCGAACTGTTCGACGGTCTTCGCCACGGCCGCCGCGACCCCGTCGTCGTCGCGGACGTCGCCGAGGATCGGCAGCGCGTGCCCGCCCGCCTTCTCGATGGCCTCCGCGGCGGTGTAGATCGTGCCGGGCAGCTTCGGGTGCGGTTCGGCGGTCTTGGCCAGCAGCGCGACGTTGGCGCCGTCTTTCGCGGCCCGGAGTGCGATCGCTTCGCCGATGCCGCGGCTGCCGCCGGACATGATGATCGTCTTGCCGTCCAATGTAGACATAGCGACTCTCCTAGTAGGACTTCGGGAGGCCGAGGCTGTGCTGGCCGACGAAGTTGAGCACCATCTCGCGGCTGACCGGGGCGATCCGGCCGAGCCGCACCGCCGTGACCAGCGTCCCGAGGCCGTACTCGGTGGCGAGACCGTTGCCGCCGTGGGTCTGCACGGCCTGGTCGGTCGCGCGGATGGCCACCTCGGCGGCGGCGTACTTGGCCATGTTGGCCGACTCCCCCGCGCCGAAGTCGTCGCCGGAGTCGTAGAGCGACGCCGCCTTCTGGGTCATCAGCTTCGCCAGCTCGAGCTCGATCTTGATCTCCGACAGCGGGTGCGCGAGGCCCTGGTGGGCGCCGATCGGGGTACCCCAGACCTGCCGCTGGTTGGCGTAGGAGACGGCCTTGGCCAGCGCGTACCGGGCGATGCCGAGGGAGAACGACGCGCCCATGATGCGTTCCGGGTTGAGGCCCGCGAACAGCTGCGCGATCGCCGCGTCCTCCTCGCCGACCAGCGCTTCGGCCGGCAGCTTGACGTCGTCGAGGAACAGCGAGTACTGGTTCTCCGGCGCGACGATGTCCATCGGGATCTTCGTGTACTCGAAGCCCTCGGTGCCGGTCGGCAGGATGAACAGCGCCGGCTTGAGGCGGCCCGTCTTCGAGTCCTCCATGCGCCCGACGACGAGCACCGCGTCGGCCTCGTCGACGCCGGAGATGTAGACCTTGCGTCCACTGAGGACCCAGCCGTCGCCGTCGCGCTTGGCGGTGGTGGTGATCTTGTGCGAGTTCGATCCGGCGTCCGGCTCGGTGATCGCGAAGACCATCCGCTTGGTGCCGTCGGCGATGCCGGGCAGCCACTGCTTCTTCTGGTCTTCGGTGCCGAAGCGGGAGATCACCGTGCCGCAGATCGCCGGTGAGACGACCATCAGCAGCAGCGGCGAGCCCGCGGCGGCGAGCTCTTCGAGCACCGCGGCGAGGTCGGCGATGCCCGCGCCCCCGCCGCCGTACTCCTCGGGGATGTTGACGCCGAGGTAGCCCAGCCGGCCGGCTTCGTCCCACAGTTCGTGGGTCTTCTCGTCGGCGCGGGCCTTCTTGGCGTAGTACTCGTGCCCGTACTTGGCGCCGAGCTCGGCGACGGCCTTGCGGAGCGCGATCCGCTCCTCCGGCTCGATGAAGTTCATGGCGTTCATTCTGCTTCTCCCACCACCGCGAGGATCGTGCCGACTTCGACCTGCTGTCCCACTGTCACCGGCAGTTCCGCGACCACGCCGTCGGCGGGCGCGGCGATCCGGTGTTCCATCTTCATCGCTTCGAGCCACAGCAACGGGTCGCCCGCCTTGACCGGATCTCCGGCCTGCACGGCGAGCCGCACGACCGTGCCCGGCATCGGCGCGACCAGCGACCCCGCGGCCAGCGCGGCGTCCGGGTCGGCGAACCGCGGCTCGGCCTTGAGTGCCACCGAGCCGAGCGCGGAGTCCACGTAGGACACCCCGTCGTGGCGGGCGACGTCGAAGGTGCGCCGCACGCCGGCGACGTCGAGGACGACCCGGCCGGGTTCGGCGCTCACCAGTTCGGCCTCGTACCCGTCGGCCTTCAGCCCGTCACGCGTCAGCGAATAGCCGACCTCGTACTCGCGGTCGGCGACGGTGAAGACCTTGCGCTGCCCGGCCGAGCGGACGTTGCGCCAGCCGCTGGGCAGCCGGCGTTGCGTGGTCGCCGACGCGCGGTTGCCCGCCGCGTCCGCGAGTGCGGCGGCCAGCGCCGAGAGCCGCTCGGTGTCCACAGTGGCCAGAGGCGCGGCCAGGGTGTCGAGGCCGTGCCGGTCGAAGAACGCCGTGTCGGTCTCCCCCGCGAGGAAAGCGTCGTGGCGGAGGATGTTCACCAGGAGGTCGCGGTTGGTGACGACGCCGTGGATCTTCGACGCCGCCAGTGCCTTGGCGAGCCGGCGGGCAGCCTCGGCGCGGGTCGGCGCCCAGGTGATCACCTTGGCGAGCATCGGGTCGTAGTGGACGCCCACCACGGACCCGCTCTCGAACCCGGAGTCGAGCCGCAGCCCGGCGCCGTGGGTGAACGCACGGTCCACATCGGGCACTTCGAACGTGTGCAGGGTGCCGCTCTGCGGCTGCCAGTTCTCCGCCGGATCTTCGGCGTACAGCCGGACCTCGATGGAGTGCCCGACCGTCGGCGGCGGGTCGGCGGGCAGCCGTTCGCCGTCGGCGACGCGCAGCTGCAGCGCGACCAGGTCGAGCCCCGTGACGTTCTCGGTCACCGGGTGCTCGACCTGCAGCCGGGTGTTCATCTCGAGGAAGTAGAACCGGCCGTCGGGCCCGGCGAGGAACTCGACCGTGCCCGCGCCGACGTAGTCGATCGCCTGGGCGGCCTTGCGCGCGGCGTCGAACAGCTCCTCGCGCATCGCTTCGTCGACGAACGGCGACGGCGCCTCTTCGACGACCTTCTGGTGCCGGCGCTGGATCGAGCACTCCCGCTCCCCCATCGCCCACACCGTGCCGTGCCGGTCGGCGAGCACTTGGACCTCGATGTGCCGCCCGGTCTCCAGGTACCGCTCGCAGAACACGGTCGGGTCGCCGAACGCCGACGCGGCCTCCGCACTGGCGCCTTCCACCGCCTCGGCCAGCTCGTCGAGGGCGCGGACGACACGCATCCCGCGTCCACCACCACCCGCGGAAGCCTTGACCAGCAACGGAAGATCGTCTTCGGTCACCGACGCGGGGTCCAGTTCGGACAGCACCGGGACTCCCGCTGCGGCCATCAGCCGTTTGGACTCCACTTTGGAGCCCATGGTCTCGATGGCCTCCGGCGGCGGCCCGACCCAGGTCAGCCCGGCGTCGAGGACGGCGCGCGCGAACGCGGCGTTCTCGGACAGGAAGCCGTAGCCGGGGTGGACGGCGTCGGCACCGGTGTCGGCCGCGGCCTTCACCAGCAGTTCGGCGCGCAGGTACGTCTCCGACGGCGCGTTGCCGGGCAACCGGACGGCCGCGTCGGCTTCGAGTGTGTGGGGCGCGGCGGCATCGGCGTCGGAGAACACGGCGACCGTGCCGATCCCGGCGTCGCGGCAGCTGCGGAACACACGGCGGGCGATCTCGCCGCGGTTGGCGACCAGCAGGTTCTGGATCATCGCTCACTCACATCCGGAAGACGCCGAAGCCCTCGGCGCCCTTCACTGGTCCATTGTGGATCGCCGACAGGCTCAGCCCGAGCGCGGTGCGGGTGTCGCGCGGGTCGATGATGCCGTCGTCGTAGAGCATGCCGGAGAGGAACATCGGCATCGACTCGGCCTCGATCTGGCCTTCCACCATGGCGCGCATGGCCTTGTCGTGGTCTTCGTTGTACTCCTGGCCGCGGCTTTCGGCCGCCGCGCGGGCCACGATGGACAGCACGCCGGCCAGCTGCGCCGGGCCCATCACCGCGGACTTCGCGCTCGGCCACGCGAACAGGAAGCGCGGATCGTAGGCACGGCCGCACATCCCGTAGTGCCCGGCGCCGTAGGACGCTCCCATGAGGACGGACAGGTGCGGCACCTTCGAGTTCGACACGGCGTTGATCATCATCGCGCCGTGCTTGATGATGCCGCTCTGCTCGTACTCCTTGCCGACCATGTAACCGGTCGTGTTGTGTAGGAAGACGAGCGGCGTGTGGATCTGGTTGGCCAGCTGGATGAACTGCGCCGCCTTCTGCGACTCCTCGCCGAACAGCACGCCCTGGGCGTTGGCGAGCACGCCGACCGGGTAGCCGTGGATGCTCGCCCACCCCGTCACGAGCGAAGACCCGTAGAGCGGCTTGAACTCGTCGAAATCGGAACCGTCGACGACGCGGGCGATGACCTCACGCGGGTCGAACGGCACCTTGAGGTCGGGCGGCACGATGCCGAGCAGGTCCTCGGTGTCGTACAGCGGCTCGTCGTACTCCGGCTTCGGGGAAGGCCCCTGCTTCGTCCAGTTGAGCCGCTTGATGATGTTGCGGCCCAGGCGGATCGCGTCCTGCTCGTCGACGGCGAGGTAGTCGGCCAGGCCGGACGTGCGCGCGTGCATCTCGGCGCCGCCGAGCGACTCGTCGTCGGACTCCTCCCCGGTCGCCATCTTGACCAGCGGCGGCCCGCCGAGGAACACCTTGGCGCGTTCCTTGACCATCACGACGTAGTCCGACATGCCCGGCAGGTACGCCCCGCCGGCGGTCGAGTTGCCGAAGACCAGCGCGACCGTCGGGCAGCCCGCGGCCGAGGCCCGCGTGATGTCGCGGAAGATCCGGCCACCCGGGATGAAGATCTCCTTCTGCGTCGGCAGGTCCGCGCCGCCCGACTCGACGAGGTTGATCGACGGCAGCCGGTTCTGCGCGGCGATGTCCGCGGCCCGGAAGCTCTTCTTCGTCGTCCACGGGTTGCTCGCGCCGCCCTTGACCGTCGGGTCGCTCGCCGAGATCAGGCACTCGACGCCTTCGACGACGCCGATGCCGGTGACCAGGCTCGCGCCGACGCGGTAGTCGGTGCCCCAGGCCGCCAGCGGCGAGAGCTCCAGGAACGGCGAGTCCTCGTCGAGCAGCAACTCGACCCGTTCGCGGGCCAGGAGCTTGCCGCGCTTGCGGTGGCGTTCGACGTACTTCTCGCCGCCGCCGGCCACGGCCTTGGCCTGCTCGGTGTCGATCTCGGCGAGCTTCTCCAGCATCGCCTCGCGGTTGGCGCCGAACTCGGCGGTCCGCGTGTCCACTGTGGACCTCAGAGTAGTCACGAGGTGTATCCCAATCGCTTCGCGGCCAGGCCGGTGAGGATCTCGGTGGTGCCGCCGCCGATGCCGAGGATCCGGACGTCGCGGTAGTGGCGCTCCACTTCGGACTCGCGCATGTAGCCGAGCCCGCCGTGCAGCTGGACCGCCTCGTTGACCACCCACTCGGCGGCCTCGACGGCGGTGTTCTTGGCGAAACAGGCCTCGGCGATGACCTCCTCGCCCGAGACGTGCCGGATCGCGGCCTGCCGGGCGTAGGTGCGGGCGACGTCGACCTTGCGGGCCATCTCGGTGAGCTTGTGCTGCACGACCTGCCGCGAGATGAGCGGCCGGCCGAACGTCTCGCGCAGCCGGCACCAGTCCAGCGTCAGGTCGAGGGCGCGCTGCGCGTGCGAATAGGCCTGCACGGCCAGCGAAAGCCGCTCGGTGACGAACTGGGTGGCCACCTGCGCGAACCCGCTGTTCTCGGCGCCGACGAGGTTCTCCGCCGGCACCCGGACGTCCACGTAGGACAGTTCGGCGGTGTCGGAGCAGAGCCAGCCCATCTTCTCGAGCTTGCGGGAGACGGTGAAACCGGGCGTCCCGCGTTCGACGACGATCAGCGAGAGCCCGTGGGCGCCGTCGCCGCCGGTGCGCACGACCGTCGTGACGAAGTCCGCGCGGCAGCCGGAGGTGATGAACGTCTTGGCGCCGTTGATGACGTACTCGTCGCCTTCGCGCACGGCGGTGGTGCGGATCCCGGCGACGTCCGAACCGCCGTCCGGCTCGGTGACGGCCAGCGAGCCGATCTTGTCCCCGGCGAGGGTCGGCCGCACCCAGCGCTCGATCTGGACCGGATCGTTCGCCTCGGCGATGTGCGGGACAGCGATGCCGCAGGTGAACAGCGACGCGAACAGCCCGCCGGACCCTCCGGCGTAGTGCATCTCCTCGGCGATCACCAAAGCGTCGAGGTAGTTGCCGTCTCCGCCGCCGACCTCTTCGGGGAAGCCGACGCCGAGCAGGCCCAGATCGCCGGCCTTGCGGTGCAGGTCGCGCGGCAGTTCGCCGGCCCGCTCCCAGTCGTCGAGGTGCGGCAGGACCTCCTGCTCGACGAACTTCCGCACGGTCTCGCGCAGCTCGGCCCGTTCGGGCGTCCGGAACGGATCGGTCACAGGAGCACCTCGGGGATGTCGATCGCACGGGACCGCAGCCATTCGCCGAGGGCCTTGGCCTGCGGGTCGAACCGCGCCTGCGACGCGACGCCCTCGCCGAGAATGCCTTCGACGACGAAGTTCATCGCCCGCAGGTTCGGCAGCAGGTAGCGCGTCACCGGCAGGCCGGCGGTTTCGGGCAGCAGCAGCTTGAACTCGGCGACGGTCAGCCGGTGCACCAGCCACCGCCACGCCTCTTCGGACCGGACCCAGACGCCGAGGTTGGCGTTGCCGCCCTTGTCACCACTGCGGGCGCCGGCGATCGTGCCCAGGGGCACCCGGCGCACCGGGCCGTGGTCGAGCGGCTCGGGCAGCGCGGGCTCGTCCACTTCGGACAAGTCCAGAGTGGACGTCGAAGGCGCTATGTCGACCCGCATGCCGTCCGGCAGGACAGCCACGTGCGGGACCCGCCCGGCGTCCACATAGGCCGCGGTGTAGACGCCGTACGGCGAGGCGTCGGACGGCGGCGCGGTGACGTGGAACCCGGGGTAGCTGGCCAGCGCCAGCTCGACGGCGGCACCAGTGAACGCGCGCCCGGCGACCTTCGGGTCGGCGTCCTTGACGGCGACGTGCAGCAGCGCGCTCGCGGTCTGCTCGGTGTCGGCGTCCGCGTGGTCGGTGCGGGCCAGTGTCCACTTGACATCGGCGGGCGGGCGCTCCTTGAGCGCGCCTTCGAGCTGTTCCTTCACCAGCGCGGCTTTCGCCTCGATGTCGAGTCCGGTGAGGACGAACGTCGTCTCGTTGCGGAACCCGCCGAGCGTGTTCAGCGCGACCTTCAGCGTCGGCGGCGGAGCTTCCCCGCGGACACCGGAGATGCGGACGCGATCGGGCCCGTCCTCGGCGAGCGACAGCGTGTCGAACCGGGTCGTGACGTCCGGCCCGGCGTAGCGCGCGCCGGTGATCTCGTACAGCAGCTGCGCGGTGACCGTGCCGGCGTTGACCACTCCCCCGGTGCCCGGGTGCTTGGTGATGACGCTGGAACCATCGGCCTCGATCTCGGCGATCGGGAAGCCCGGCACGCCCAGCGAATGCTCGGTGAAGAAGGCGTAGTTCCCGCCGGTGGCCTGGGCACCGCACTCGATGACGTGCCCGGCGGCGACCGCACCGGCGAGGGCGTCGAAGTCGTCGCGGGCCCAGCCGTAGTGCGCGGCGGCCGGGCCGACGATCACCGAGGCGTCGGTGACGCGGCCGGTGACGACGACGTCCGCACCGGCGTTGAGACACTCCACGATGCCCCAGGCGCCGAGGTAGGCGTTGGCGGTCAACGGTTTCCCGAGGCTCAGCTCGTCGGCGCGCGCGACCAGGTCGTCGCCTTCGACGTGCGCGATCTTGACGTCGAGGCCGAGCTTCGTGGCCAGCTCGCGCAGGGCGTCGGCGAGGCCGGCGGGGTTGAGCCCACCCGCGTTGGCGACGATCTTGACGCCCTTTTCCCTTGCCAGCCCGAGGTTTTCCTCCATCTGACGGAGGAACGTCTTGGCGTAGCCGCGGTTCGCGTCCTTCATCCGGTCGCGGCCGAGGATGAGCATGGTCAGCTCGGCCAGGTAGTCGCCGGTCAGGACGTCGAGGGGGCCGCCGGTGAGCATCTCGCGGACGGCGGAGAAGCGGTCACCGTAGAAGCCCGATGCGTTGCCGATGCGGTACGTCATGAGAACTGCCCCGGCTTGCGGCCTTCGCCCGGCGGACCGGCGAAGGCCTGCGCGATGGTCAGCCATTCTTCGACTTCGGCGCCGTGCGCGACCAGGTCCGTGTCGGCCGGGTGCCGCCGCTGGGTGACGACGAGACAGAAGTCGACGGCGCTGCCGGTGAGCTTCTGCTCGGCGTCCTCGGGCCCGAACGCCCAGGTGGAGCCGTCGGGCGCGGTCAGCTCGACGCGGAACTCCCCGGCCGGCGGCGCGAGCGAGTTGAGCAGGTAGGCGAAGTCGCGGGTGCGGGTGCCGAAGCGGGCGATGTGCCACAGCCGCGCGGTCGGCTCGCGCGTCACGCCGAGGGCGTCGAAGATGTCCTGGCCGTGGGCCCAGGTCTCCATCAGCCGCGCGGTGACCATGGAGGCCGCGCTCATCGGCGGGCCGTACCAGGGCAGCTTCTGCCCATCCGGCACGGCGGCGAGCGCCGCGGCGAGCTGAGCGCGGCCGTCTCGCCAGTCTTCGAGGATCTCCCGCGGCGGGCGCTCGGCCCCGGCCGCGGCACCGTCGTCGACGTAGGTCTCGCCGACTTTGAGGAGCTCTTCGACCTCGGCCTGCCAGTCCTCCGGGTGGGCCGCGGCGATGAAGGCCTTGCGGTCGGTCCAGGCCAGGTGGGCGATCTGGTGCGCGATAGTCCACCCCTCGGCGGGCGTGGCCCGCGCCCAGTCCGACGCGGGCAGGTCCGCCACCACGTCGTCGATCGCCCGTGATTCCGCGTCGAGATCCCCGAGGATCACGCCGAGATCCGCCATCCGCCGCCTCCTTGCGTCCTGGCGCCCAGGGTTGCACCGGCCGCCGGAAAAATCAAGCACGCCTGATTGTTTCGCCCCGGACGCTGCGGACCCACTATTGACATCTTGCCAGTAGTGGCGGACTGCAATACGTTCCTCACCATGGCCGAGACCACCTACGCCGTCGCGGAGCGGATCGCCACGGTGACGTTGAACCGCCCCGAGGCGCGCAACGGCTACACGATCCGGATGGCCGACGAGCTCGGCGAGGCGATGGACCGGGCCGACCGTGACGAGGACGTCCGCGTGGTCGTGCTGACCGGGGCGGGCAAGGACTTCTGCGTCGGCGCGGACCTGTCCCAGGGCGGCTTCGATTTCGACCCGGCGACCGGCCCGGACGCGGCGTGGCAGGAGCCCGCCGGCCGGTGCTCGAAGCGGATCTTCACGATGAACAAGCCGGTGATCGCGGCCCTGCACGGCGCGGCGGTCGGCGCGGGGAGCACCATCACGCTCCCCTGCGACTACCGCCTCGCCTCCGAGGACTCCCGGTTCGGCTTCGTCTTCACTCGGCGCGGGATCTACCCCGAAGGCGCGTCGGCGTGGTTCCTCCCCCGGCTCGTCGGCATGGGCACCGCGCTGGACTGGATGATCAGCGGCCGGGTCTTCCCCGCCGCCGAGGCCCTCGAAAAAGGCCTGGTGCACAAGGTGGTCCCGACCGGGACCGTGCTCGACGAGGCGTACGCGCTGGCCCGCGAGATCATCGCGAACACCGCGCCGGTGTCGGTCGCGGTCACCCGCCAGCTGCTCTACCGGATGGCGAGCGCCGATTCGCCGTTCCCGGTGCACGAGCTCGACTCCCGCCTGATCGGCGGCCTCGGCACGAACCCGGACGCCGTCGAAGGAGTCATGTCCTTCCTGCAGAAGCGGCCGCCGTCGTGGAGCCAGCGCGTCGACAAGGACCTGCCTTCCTATCTCCCCTGGTTGGACGCATGAGCCGCTACCCGCCGCAGCCCTGGAACCTGACCGCCGACGCGCGGGTGTCGATCTGGCGCGTGCCGGTGGCGGATCTGCCGCCGGTCCCCGCGGAGCCCCTGGTGGTGGCCGGCCACGCCTCGGTGTTCACGGCGTGGATCGACTACACCCCGCCCGGACAGATGGCGTACCACGAGCTACTGGCCGCCGTGTCGATCAAGGCCCGGCGCGTGTCCTGCTCGATCACGGAGATCTGGGTCGACAGCGAAGCGTCCCTGGCGGGCGGCCGCGAGCTGTGGGCGATCCCGAAGGACCTGGCCACGCTGAACTTCACCGGCGGCCGCACCTTCACGGCGACGGCGGCGACCTCCGACGACTGGATCGCCACGGCGGCCTTCAAGCGCCGCCCGGCCCTCCCCCTGCGGCTGCCGACGTCGTTCGAGGTGGTCCAGGAGCGCGACGGCCTGCTGCGCACCCCGGTCGGCGCGAAGATCCGCCCGCGCCCGGCGTCGACCGACTGGAGCTTCAACCCGGACGGCCCGCTCGGCTACCTCGCGGGGCGGCGGCCGCTGACGAGCCTGGAGCTCCCGAAGTCGGAACTCCGCTTCGGCGCTTGAGCGGGCGAAACCTACCGCCGTGGCCGCACATCCGCATCTCGAAGTGCGTCTCTCGGTGATCACTTAACCCGCCAGGGTGACCTCGCGACACGCCATCTGGGGTCCCGCGCGCGCATCGACCCCTACATGTAGTCTCTGGTGACCGGCAGGGCCCAGCGACGGGGAGACCGCTGCAGAGTACTGCCGGGCAGCTTTCACGAAACCGCAGCGCACGGCCTCATGACGCCGTGTGGCGATCGAACGCGCCCGAAAACTTGGAGACACGCATGTCAGTCGAAACCGGTCAGCGGCCGTCCGCTGCCGATACCCCCACCGCGATCCGGGTCATCCGGCGGGACGGCAGCGTGTCGCCGTTCGACGCCGGGAAGATCTCGGTCGCGTTGACGAAGGCGTTCCTCGCGGTCGAGGGCGGCGACGCCGCCGCGTCCTCCCGCGTGCACCACGTCGTCGCGGAGCTGACCCAGCAGGTCGAGACCACCCTGCTGCGCCACGCCGGCCCCGAGACCGCCCTGCACATCGAGCAGATCCAGGACATCGTCGAGCTCGCGCTGATGCGCGGCGAGCACCACAAGGTCGCCCGCGCGTACGTCCTCTACCGCGACGAGCGCACCAAGGCCCGCGAGGCCGTCAAGCCGGCCACCACCGAGGTCGCGCTGAACGTCAAGGGCACCGACGGCGTCCTGCGCCCGCTCGACTGGGCCCGCGTTTCCCACGTCGTGGGCGAGGCCGTCGCCGGCCTCGAGGACGTCACGGCCGAGCCGGTGCTCGCCGAGGCCAAGCGCAACCTCTACGACGGCATCAGCGCCGACGAGCTGGCGCTGGCCCAGGTCCTGGCCGCCCGCGTGCTGGTCGAGCAGGAGCCCAACTACTCCTACGTCTCCGCCCGGCTGCTGCTGGACAAGCTGCGCGGCGAGGCGCTGAGCTACCTCGCGAAGAAGCCGCGGCTGGCCAGCCAGGACGAGATGGCGACCGAGTACCCCTCCTACTTCCGCGCCTACCTGCGCCGCGCGGTCGAGCTGGAGCTGGTCGACGGCGAGCTGCTGTCCTTCGACCTGGACAAGATCACCGCCGCGATCCACGCCGAGCGCGACCTCGACTTCGGCTTCCTCGGCCTGCAGACCCTGTACGACCGGTACTTCCAGCACCACGACGGCACCCGCTTCGAGCTGCCGCAGGCGTTCTTCATGCGCGTCGCCATGGGTCTCGCGATCCGCGAGGACGACCGCGAAGCCCGCGCGATCGAGTTCTACGAGCTGCTCTCGACGTTCCACTTCATGGCCTCGACGCCGACGCTGTTCAACTCGGGCACCACCCGCGCGCAGCTGTCGTCCTGCTTCCTGACCACGGTGGACGACGACCTGGACTCGATCTTCCAGGCCTACAAGAACAACGCCCTGCTGGCCAAGTACTCCGGCGGCCTCGGCAACGACTGGACCCCGGTCCGCGGCCTCGGCGCGCACATCAAGGGCACCAACGGCCAGTCGCAGGGCGTCGTCCCGTTCCTCAAGATCGCCAACGACACCGCCGTCGCGGTCAACCAGGGCGGCAAGCGCAAGGGCGCGGCCTGCGCGTACCTCGAGACGTGGCACGTGGACATCGAGGAGTTCCTCGACCTGCGCAAGAACACCGGTGACGACCGCCGCCGCACCCACGACATGAACACCGCGAACTGGGTGCCGGACGAGTTCCTCCGCCGCGTCGAGGCCAACGCCGAGTGGACGCTGTTCTCGCCGAACGAGACGCCGGACCTGCACGACCTCTACGGCAACGAGTTCGCCGCCCGCTACCGCGAGTACGAGGCGATGGCCGACCGCGGCGAGATCAAGGTGTTCCGCCGGCTCCGCGCGGTCGACCTGTGGCGCCGCATGCTGACCATGCTGTTCGAGACCGGCCACCCGTGGATCACGTTCAAGGACCCGTGCAACCTGCGCTCGCCGCAGCAGCACGTCGGCGTCGTGCACTCGTCCAACCTGTGCACCGAGATCACGCTGAACACCACCACCGACGAGGTCGCGGTCTGCAACCTCGGCTCGGTGAACCTGCTCAAGCACGTCACCCCCGAGGGCCTCGACACCAAGCGCCTCGAGAAGACCGTGCGCACGGCCGTCCGCATGCTGGACAACGTGATCGACATCAACTTCTACACGATCCCGGAGGCGCGCCGCTCCAACCTGCGCCACCGCCCGATCGGCCTGGGCATCATGGGCTTCCAGGACGCGCTGTTCGAGATCGGCGTCCCGTTCGCCTCCGACGACGCCGTGAAGTTCGCCGACGTCTCCATGGAGCACGTCTCCTACTACGCGATCTCGGCGTCGACCGACCTCGCCGAGGAGCGCGGGCAGTACCAGACGTTCGAGGGTTCGCTGTGGAGCAAGGGCATCCTGCCGATCGACTCGATGCAGCTGCTCATCGACGCCCGCCGCGGTGACGGCCTCGACGTCGACACCTCGTCCACTTTGGACTGGGCGCCGCTGCGCGAGCGCGTCAAGACCGTCGGCATGCGCAACTCCAACGTGATGGCCATCGCGCCGACCGCGACGATCTCCAACATCTCCGGCGTCGGGCAGTCGATCGAGCCGCTGTTCCAGAACCTGTTCGTCAAGTCGAACATGTCCGGCGACTTCACCGTCGTCAACCCGCACCTGGTCAAGAGCCTCAAGGCCCGCGGCCTGTGGGACGAGGTCATGGTCAGCGACCTCAAGTACTTCGACGGCAGCCTCGGCCAGATCGACCGCGTCCCGGACGACCTGAAGGCGCTGTACGCGACCGCGTTCGAGATCGAGTCGAAGTGGATCGTCGACGCCGGTTCGGTGCGCCAGAAGTGGATCGACCAGGCGCAGTCGCTGAACCTGTACATCGCGGCGCCGAGCGGGCGCAAGCTCGACGAGCTGTACCGCTACGCGTGGCACAAGGGCCTCAAGACCACGTACTACCTGCGGGCGCAGTCCGCGACGCACGTGGAGAAGAGCACCCTGCGCGGCACCGACGGCAAGCTGAACGCCGTCTCGGCCACCCCGGCCCCGGCCGCTCCGGCCGCCGCGCCGGCCCCGGCTCCCGTGCCGACGCCCGCCCCGGCGCCGTCGCCGGCCCCCGCGCCCGACGTCGACTTCGTCGCCACCGACGGCGCCGCCTGCCGCATCGACGACCCCGACTGCGAAGCCTGCCAGTAAGGAACCCTGGAACATGACCAACGTGGAGACGACCGGCGCCACCGGCCTCGGTGAGATCGAGGTCGGGGCCGCCCGGATCAACGTCGACGACAAGCGCATGATCAACGCGCGCGCCGACGTCAACCAGCTGCTGCCGATGAAGTACACCTGGGCCTGGGAGAAGTACCTGGCCGGGTGCAACAACCACTGGATGCCGACCGAGGTCGCCATGCAGGCCGACATCGCGCTGTGGAAGTCGAAGGACGGCCTCACCGAGGACGAGCGCCAGATGTTGAAGCGCAACCTGGGCTTCTTCGCGACCGCGGAGTCCTTGGTGGCCAACAACATCGTGCTCGCGGTGTACCGGCAGATCACCAACCCCGAGTGCCGCCAGTACCTGCTGCGCCAGGCGTTCGAGGAAGCCGTGCACACGCACACCTTCCAGTACATCTGCGAAAGCCTCGGCCTGGTCGAGGGCGAGCTGTTCAACATGTACCGCGAAGTTCCGTCCATTTCGGACAAGGACGCGTGGGCGCTGAAGTACACGCAGCACCTGGAGGACCCGGACTTCGAGACCGGGACGCCGGAGGCCGACACGGCGTTCCTGCGTGACCTCGTCGCGTTCTACGTGATCTTCGAAGGCATGTGGTTCTACACCGGTTTCGCGCAGATCCTGTCGCTGGGCCGCCGGAACAAGATGGTCGGCATCGCCGAGCAGTACCAGTACATCCTGCGCGACGAGTCGATCCACCTGAACTTCGGCATCGACTGCATCAACCAGATCAAGATCGAGAACCCGCACCTGTGGACTCCCGAGTTCCAGGAAGAGGTCCGCGGGATGCTGAAGGAGGCGTGCGAGCTCGAGGTCAAGTACGCGCGCGACACCATGCCGCGCGGCATGCTCGGCCTGTCGGCGCAGCTGTGCGAGCAGTACATGCACTTCATCACCGACCGGCGCGCGCAGCAGATCGGCCTCCAGCCGATCTTCGGCGAGACCGAGAACCCGTTCCCGTGGATGTCCGAGGCGATGGACCTGAAGAAGGAGAAGAACTTCTTCGAGACCCGCGTCATCGAATACCAGTCGGGCGGCGCGCTCGACTGGGACTGAGCTCCCGAACGCGGGTTCCTGCCTGGGAAGGATCCTTCCCAGGCAGGAACCCGCGGCTTTTCCCTGCTTCCTCCCGGGGCGAGGGTGGAGGCATGACCACCACCACCGTCACCTTCCCCAGCGCCGGCCTCGACATCGCCGCGCACCTCTACGTTCCCGACGGCGCCGACGCGCTGCTTCCGGCGCTCGTCGTCGGTCACCCCGGCACCGGCGTCAAGGAACAGACCTCCGGCACCTACGCGCGGCTGATGGCCGAGCGGGGCTTCGTCACCCTCGCCTTCGACGCCGCCCACCAGGGCGAGTCAGGCGGCCTGCCACGCGGTCTCGAGGACCCCGCCCAGCGGATCGAGGACTTCAAGGCCGCCGTCTCCTTCCTCACCGCCCGGCCCGAGGTCGACGCCGGCCGCATCGGACTGCTGGGCATCTGCGCCTCCGGCGGCTACTCGCTGGCCGCCGCCGCGGGCGATCACCGCGTCAAGGCCGTCGCGACCGTGAGCACCGCCGAACCCGCCCGCCAGTTCCGCTACGGCGCCGACGGCACCCAGGACCCGGCCGTCTTCCAGGGCCTGCTCGACGCCGCTGCCCAAGCCCGCACGGCCGCCGCCCGCGGTGAGGACCCTGGCGTGCTCACCATGTTCCCTGAGACCGCCGAAGAAGCCGGTGCCCTCGGCGGTCAGCACGGCCGTGAGGGCTGGGAGTACTACTGCGGCGCCCGCGGCCACCACGAGCGGTCGGCGAAGTTCCTCACCTGGGACAGCGTCGACAAGATGGCCGCGAGCGACGTCTTCCACGCTGTCCCGCTGATCGGCCCGCGCCCGATGCTGCAGATCCTCGGCGAGCACGCCGTCACCGCCTGGATGGGCCTGGAAGCCCACCGGCGCGCCACCGGCCCCGCGGAGGTCCACTGGATCCCGGGCGCCAGCCACGTCGACCTCTACGACAAGCGGGAGTACATCGATCCCGCTGTCGGGAAGCTCACCGACTTCTTCGCCGTCAACCTGGACAAGTGACCTAGACTCGGGTTCGCCACAGGTTCCCCGGGGTTCGCCCCGGGGAGGAAAGAGGGAACCCGGTGCGAATCCGGGACTGCCCCGCAGCGGTGAGTGGGAACGAAAGCCGTCAAGAAGCACTGAGCGCGAGCTTGGGAAGCGACGGCCGGTAGGCGCGAGCGTGACGCCCACGAGTCCGAAGACCTGCCCGTGGTGCGCGCGCCGACGGCGTGCGCGAGTCCGGGCCTCGCGGGATGGGCACGACCGAAACGCTCGCCTTCGCGCGCGTCCGGACTCTTCGGACCAGCTCGCGAGGAGAGAGCTTGTGACCATCGGCACCACTGTGCTGGGCTACCCCCGGATCGGCCCGGACCGCGAACTGAAGCGCGCGCTCGAGCGCTACTGGGCGGGCAAGATCGACGAGGCCGCGCTGCTGGCCGTCGGCCGCGAACTGCGCCGGCGGACCTGGCTCGAACTGCGGGACGCGGGGCTGGACTCGATCCCGTCGAACACGTTCTCGCACTACGACCAGGTGCTCGACACCGCCGAGCTGTTCGGCGCGCTACCCGTGCGACCCGATCTTTCGCCGCTCGACACCTACTTCGCCGCCGCGCGGGGCGTGCAGGACGCGCCGGCGCTGGAGATGACGAAGTGGTTCGACACGAACTACCACTACATCGTCCCCGAACTGGGGCCGGACACCGAGTTCACCCTCGCCGGAACCAAACCCCTCGACGAGTACCGGGAAGCCCGCGCCCTCGGGATCGAGACGCGGCCGGTGCTCGTCGGACCGGTGACGTTCCTGCTGCTGAGCAAGGCCGCCGGCGGCTTCGACCCGCTGGACCTGCTCGACACGCTCCTCCCCCGCTACGCCGACCTGCTGGCGCGGCTGCACGACGAGGGTGTCGAGTGGGCGCAGCTCGACGAACCCGCGTTCGCCGCCGACCGCACCGAAGCCGAGCTGAACGCGCTGATCCGCGCGTACCACCGGCTCGGCAAGGCGACCGCGCGGCCGAAGCTACTGGTGGCCGGGTACTTCGGCGGGCTGGGGCGGGGACTCGGCGTGCTGGCGCGGTCGCCGATCGACGCGCTGGCCGTCGACCTGGTCACCGACGAGTCCTTTGTGGACGCAGTGGCGGCCGAACCGGCGTTGCGGGACAAGGAGGTACTGGCCGGGGTCGTCGACGGGCGCAACGTCTGGCGGACCGACCCGCGGCGCGCGCTGAGCAAGGCCGCGACCCTGCTCGGCGTCGCGAAGTCCGTCAGCGTGTCGACGTCGTGCTCGCTGCTGCACGTTCCTTACGACGTCACACGCGAAGACCTGCCGGTCACCAGCCGGCTCGCGTTCGCGCGGCAGAAGGTCGACGAGGTCGTCGCGCTCGGCCGTGCGCTGCGGGGCGAGGACGTCACCTGGCCCGCGATCCCGGACCCGGCGCCGGCGGACGAGGTCCTCCGCGCCCGGCTCGCGGCGCTCCCGGACGTCGCCCGGGCGCCTTACGAACAGCGGGCGGCGGCCCAGGCCGCGCTCGGGCTGCCGCCGCTGCCGACCACGACGATCGGGTCGTTCCCGCAGACCCTGGAGGTGCGTCGCGCCCGGGCCGCGCACCGCGCCGGCACGCTCGACGACGCCGGTTACGACGCCGCGATGCGCGCGGAGGTCGAGCGGGTCATCCGGCTGCAGGAGGACCTCGGGCTCGACGTCCTCGTGCACGGCGAGCCGGAGCGCAACGACATGGTCCAGTACTTCGCCGAGCAGCTGACCGGGTTCGCGGCGACGGCGCACGGCTGGGTGCAGTCGTACGGCTCCCGCTGCGTCCGCCCGCCGATCCTCTACGGCGACGTCTCGCGGCCGGCGCCGATGACCGTGTCGTGGGCGCGGTACGCCCAGAGCCTGACCGCGAAACCGGTGAAGGGGATGCTGACCGGCCCGGTGACGATCCTGGCGTGGTCGTTCGTCCGCGACGACCAGCCCCTCGGCGAGACGGCCCGGCAGGTGGCGCTGGCGATCCGCGACGAGGTGCACGACCTGGAGGCGGCGGGCATCCGCGTCGTCCAGGTCGACGAGCCGGCGCTGCGGGAACTGCTGCCGCTGTGGCGTTCCCGGCACCAGGAGTACTTCGAGTGGGCGGTGTCGGCGTTCCGGCTGGCGACGTCCGGCATCGCCGACGCGACGCAGATCCACACGCACATGTGCTACTCGGAGTTCGGCGAGGTGCTGCCGGCGATCGACGCGCTGGACGCGGACGTCACGTCGATCGAGGCGGCGCGGTCGAAGATGGAGGTGCTGACGGACCTCGACGCGGGCGGTTTCGGCCGCGGCGTCGGGCCGGGGGTGTACGACATCCACTCGCCGCGGGTGCCGTCGCCGGCCGAGGTGGCTTCGCTGCTGCGGACGGCGGTGGGGGCGGTGCCGGCGTCGCGGGTGTGGGTGAACCCGGACTGCGGGTTGAAGACGCGCGGGTACGCGGAGGTGGAGCCGGCGCTGCGCAACCTGGTGGCGGCGGCCCGGGAGGTGCGCGCGGAGCTGGCCTGACGGACGCTGTCGTGGAGGGCTCCCGGACCCCTCCACGGCGGGTCAGTAGGCGTAGCGGTGCACGGTTTCCGGGTGCAGGACCAGACGGACCTGGTCCGTGGCCAGGATGGCCGCGAGGTCGGCGGCGCGGGCCGGGTCGTCGAGGTCCCAGTAGCGCGCGGCCAAGCGGGACGCGAGGTCGTGTGCGCCATCGGGTTCCACCGTGACGCGGCCCGCGACCGCAACCCACCGTTCGCGCTCCCCCACCGGCGCGGCGACCACGAGGGACGCGCGGGGGTCGCGGCGCAGGCGTCGCACCTTGGGCGCGTCCGGTTCCGTGAACAGCTCGATGCCGTCGGCCGTGGCCTCGAACCACACCGGGCGCGGCTGGCCGCCGGCCACGGTCAGGAACCCGTGCAGCGGGCGTCCGAGGAACTCGGCGTCGTCGGAGGTGAGTGCGTTCATGGCGTCCAGTGAACCGGACCGGCTCGGACGATCCCATGGGTGAGAAGCCAGAATGCCTGCGTGATCGTCTAATCTCGGGGACGTGGACGCCTTCGGTGATCTGCGGGCGCACGGCTCGCTCTTCGGCAGCTCGGCCCTGTCCGCGCCGTGGTCCCTGCGCTTCGTGGACGGCGCGCCGCTGACCCTGTGCACCGTCCTCACCGGGGGCGGCTGGATCGTGCCCGAAACCGGGGACCCCGAGCCGCTGAACGCCTACGACACGGTCGTCGTGCGCGGGCCCGCGACCTTCAGCTTCGTCGACGAGGTCGGCACGCCGGCCGAACCGGTCGCGTGCGGCGAGGACTGCGCGGCGCCCGAGCAGGGCGGAACGCGCCACCGGCGCGGCTGGCACGACCCCGGCGACGGCGCGACGACGCTGATCGTCGGCGCCTACCCGGTGCGCGGCGAGATCGGGGCCCGCCTGCTGGACGCGCTGCCCGCCGTCCTGCGCGTCGCCGGCGGAGGTACCGGTGACGCGGTGCTGGACCACCTCGCCGCCGAGGTCGCCGTGGACGCGCCGGGCCAGCAGGTGGTGCTCGACCGGCTGCTGGACTGGATGCTGGTCTGCACGCTGCGCGAGTGGTTCGAGCGACCGGGCGGCGAGCCCCCGGCCTGGTGGACCGCCCAGCGCGACCCGGTGGTCGGCCAGGCGCTGCGCCTCCTGCACGCCGAACCGGCGGCGCCGTGGACGGTCGGGACGCTGGCCGGGCGCACGGGGGTGTCCCGGTCGACGCTGGCCAAGCGGTTCGCCGAGCTGGTCGGCGAACCGCCGTTGACGTACCTGACCCACCGCCGGATGGCGCTGGCCGCCGACCTGCTGGCCGAGCGGGCGGACAAGACGGTCGCGGAGGTGGCCCGCGCGGTGGGGTACTCGGACGCTTTCGGCTTCAGCGCGGCGTTCAAGCGGGTCCGGGGCACGAACCCGACCGAGTTCCGCCGCACGGCGGCGCGCTGAGCGAAGCCGCTCGCTCGGCCGCCGCCGGCCCGCCGACCGAGCGCACGGCCGCCCGGTCGGGCACGCCGACCCAGCGGACGGCCGCCCCGTCGGGCACGCCGGCCGAGCGCACGGCCGCCCCGTTCGGCACCCGCGCGGCGTTCGCCGCAACCACTCCCGCCGGTCCGCCGCGCATCGGATACGCCGACCCGGCACCCCCACGTCCGCCGAGCGGCGGCATGCACCCGCCTCCGCGCCCTCACCTTCGGCCGCACTGCAGTGCGCCGAGAAGCACCCGAAAGGACGGCCGCCCAGGTGTTGTCACATCGTCAACAAGGGTGCATCGTGGGGGGACAGCCGATCTCAGTGGGGAGATGGTCACTTTGCCGGGCACCGTGAGCCGAGCCGCCGAGGCACTGCGTGAACGCGTGCCGCCCCTGACCGCGCTTCCCCTCCCCCATCGGGTCGATGAACGGTGGCTGCAGTCGCGGTGGCCCGTCAAGGAGCTCGCCACTCCTCCCGCCGGCAGCGGGCTCAAGCCCGTCCTCGGCGATGAAGGCCCGCCCGTCGTCGGGCACATGCTCGAGATGATGCGCTTCGGCCCCGCCTTCGGGCTGCGCCGCTTCGAGCTCTACGGCCCCGTGTCGTGGACCGGTGGCTTCGGCCGGCGGATCGTCGCGCTGTCCGGGCCGGAGGCGACGCAGATCGCGCTCGTCAACAAGGACAAGGCCTTCTCGCAGGAAGGCTGGAAGTTCTTCATCGAGAAGTTCTTCGAGCGCGGCCTGATGCTGATGGACTTCGGCGAGCACCACCTGCACCGCCGGATCATGCAGGAGGCCTTCACCCGCCCGCGGCTCACCGGCTACGTCGGCGAAATGGGCCCGGCGCTGCGCGAAGGCGTCGCGAGCTGGGGGTCGGCCGAACGCCCGCGGCTGTACTGGGCGCTCAAGCAGCTGACCCTCGACGTCGCGACGCGCGTGTTCATGGGCATGCGCAGCGGCGCCGACTCCCACCGGATCAACCGCGCGTTCGTCAGCTCCGTGCGCGCCGGTACCGCGCTGGTGCGCTTCCCGGTGCCCGGCGGGCGCTGGTCGGCCGGGCTGCACGGGCGGAAGGTCCTCGAGCGCTACTTCAGCGAAAACCTGCCCGCGAAACGGAAGTCCGACGGTGACGACCTCTTCACCGCGCTCTGCCACGCCACCACCGAGGACGGCGACCGCTTCACCGACACCGACATCGTCAACCACATGATCTTCCTGATGATGGCCGCGCACGACACGACCACCATCACCAGCAGCGCGATGGCGTACTACCTCGCCAAGCACCCGGAGTGGCAGGAACGCGCCCGCGAGGAGTCCCTCGCCCTCGGCGACGACATCCTCGACATCGACGCCATCGACGAGCTGAAGACGCTCGACCTCGTCATGAAGGAGGCGCTGCGGCTGGTCGCGCCGGTGCCGTCGCTGACCCGGCAGACCGTCAAGGACACCGAGGTGCTCGGCCACTACATCCCCGCGGGCACGCTGTGCGGCGTTTCGCCGACGGTGAACCACTTCTCGCCGGAGCACTGGACGAACCCCTTCGAGTTCGACCCCGAGCGGTTCGCCGAGCCGCGCCGCGAGGACAAGTCCCACCGGATGGCGTGGATGCCGTTCGGCGGCGGCGCGCACAAGTGCATCGGGCTCCACTTCGGCGGTCTCGAGGTGAAGTTGCTGATGCACGAAATGCTGCGGGCCCACCGCTGGTCGGTTCCGGAGAGTTACACGGCGAAGTGGGATTACGTGTCCCTGCCGGTGCCCGCGGACGGTCTTCCGGTGCATCTGAGCCGTCGCTGACCCTCTCGCAGCCCAGGTCTGTCCACCACTGCATACGCCGTGTGACAAAAAGTTACCGCATGTGGAGATTCGTTCACTCGTTCAGCCGGTAGACACCCCGTTACGCGCATGATGGCGTGGCATCGGTCGCGGGCGAGGGGTACCTAGTGTGGCTTCATGATCCCCGGCACCGTGCCTGAACTGGCCTGACCTGTGCGTGAAGAGGTGGAGTGTGCCTGAGTCCGGTGCCGCGCCAGGACTGCTGGACGTGGCGCGCCGGTGGGCGGCGACGTTGGCCGACACCAAAGGAGTAACACTCCCGCTGGAGGAGCTGGAACCACTGCTGCTGGAGATCGCGCACGACGCGGTCGACCACGCCGGCTCGAGTCACGGTGGCGCCCTGCACCGGTTCACCGCGCTCTACGCCGCGTCGCCGATGGGGATCGCGCTGGCCGACCCGGACGGCGAGATCGTGGAGGCCAACCTCGCGCTCGGCCAGCTGCTCGGCTGCTCGCCGAACCGGTTGCGGGGCCGCCACATCACCGACCTCGGCTCGACCGACCACGACGTCTCGCGGCTCAAGGCCGGGCTTGAGCAGGTGCGCAACGGACGTGAGCGCTACCAGGAGCGGATGCTGCTCGACCACACCGAGGACGGCCAGCTCTGGACCGACGTCGCCCTCGCCCGGCTGCCCGGCGACCGGCCGGGCTCGGTCTACCCGGTGCTGATGGTGTCCGACGCGAACGAGCTGCACCTGCTGCAGGAGCGGCTGCTGCACCAGAACGTGCACGACCCCCTGACCGGGCTGCCGAACGCGTCGTCGTTCACCACCAAGCTCGAAGCGACCCTGGGGGCCGGCGCGCGCGACGACATCGCGCTGATCTACCTCGACGTCGACGGCTTCAAGGTCGTCAACGACGGTCTCGGCGCCGGCGTCGGCGACCAGGTGCTGCGCGGGGTCGCCAGCAAGCTGTCGGCGGTGTTCACCGGCCACCACGACGGGTTCGTCGCCCGGCTGTCCGGCGACGGCTTCGCGGTGCTGCTGCGGGGCCGGCTGACGGCCACCGAGGTCGTCGGGCTCGTCGAACGGGCGCTGGAGGACCTCAACGAGCCGATCTACCTCGGCGGGCACGGCATCGGCGTGAGCGCGAGCGCCGGCATCGTCGTGCGCGCGGCGGTCGAAGACGGCGGCGCGGAGCTGCTGCGGGCGGCGGAGATCGCGCTGCACCGGGCCAAGGAGGCCGGCAAGGCGCAGTGGATGCTGTTCGACCCCGAGCTGGACGCCCGCGACCGCGGCCGCTACCAGCTGGGCGCGGTGATCGCCGGGGCGCTGGAGAACGGCGAGTTCTCGCTCGTCTACCAGCCGACGGTGAAGCTCACCGACCCCGACCGCCTCGCCGCGGTCAACGCGGGCCTGCGCTGGAACCACCCGGAGAAGGGCGAGCTCGGCTCGGACGAGTTCTACCCGCTGGCCCAGACGACCGGCATGACGGTGCCGCTGGGCCGCTGGCTCCTGGCGGAGTCCCTGGCGGCGACGGCCCGCTGGCGGTCGCGCTTCGGCGCGGCGGCCCCGGACGTGTGCGTCCAGCTGCCGACGCGGCTCGCGATCGACCCGGACCTGGTGATGCTGGTGAAGGAGCAGCTCGACAAGCACGAGCTGCCGCCGAACGCGCTCCGGCTGTGCACGGACCGCGAATCGGTCCTCGACCCGCGCGGTGAGGTGCTGGACTCGTTCGCGGTGCTGTCCGACCTGGGCACCCAGCTGGTCCTGACGATCACGGGCTCGGCCGACCTGGAGCTGATCCCCCAGCGCCGGCTGCCGGTGCACCACGTGATCCTGTCGGGCGCGGTGGTCGACGCGCTGGACTCGGACTCGCCGCCGGAGCCGGCCCTGCGGCACCTGACGCAGCTGGTGACGCGGGCCCGCGAGCTGAAGCTACGGGTGGGCGCGGAGGGCGTCCGGACGCACGAGCAGGCGGCCCGGCTGCGCCAGCTGGGCGTCCTGGCGGCCCGCGGCCCGTTCGTGAGCGACTCGGCCACGGGAGACGAGGTCGACGAGCTGATCGCCCGGCACCCCGCCCGCTGATCCGGAGGGTGACCAAGCCGGGTGCGCGGCGGCTCCGAAGACCCGGCAGGATGGGTTCTGCCGCCGACGAGAAGGGACCTCCATGGAAGCCGGAGACCTCGCCCCCGATTTCACGCTGCCCGACGACCAGGGCGCCGACCGCACGCTGTCGGACTTCCTGGCCACCGGCCCGGTGGTGCTGTTCTTCTACCCGGCCGCGATGACCGGCGGCTGCACCGCGGAGAGCTGCCACTTCCGCGACCTCGCCGCCGAGTTCGCCGAGATCGGCGCGCACCGGATCGGCATCAGCCCGGACGGCGTCACCAAGCAGCGGCAGTTCTCGGAAGCCAACGGCTTCGACTACCCGCTGCTGTCCGATGTGGAGGGTGAGGTCGCCAAGCAGTTCGGCGTCTGGCGGAAGCTGCTGCCGCTGCACGCCAAGCGCGCCACGTTCGTGATCGGCGAGGACCGGAAGGTGCTCGAGAAGATCAAGAGCGAGCTGAACTTCACGGTCCACGCCGACCAGGCGCTCAAGGTCCTGCGGGAGCGGAACAAGGTTTCCTGAGCGGTCAGCGGCGGGGCGGCCAAGGCCGGGGCCGGCGCAGCTGCGCGCCGGCCACCCGCCAGCCTCTCGGCCGGTCGTGCCGGCGTCGCGGCCGGACGCCGTACTCGTGCGCTTCGGCGCGGTGCCCGCGCCGCTCGGCCCGATTGGTGCTCGATTTTCCCCAAGCGGACCGCGTGCACGGCCACGGATGACTTCCGACGTACCCCAGTATCACGGCTTCTCCTTACGCCACACCTGGTTCGTCCCAGCGCACGCCGGGGCTAGCGGCTTCTCGGCGGGCTCTTCGCGCACCTTCGTGAAGCCCAGCCGGGCGGGTACCGCTCCACTTCGGACATTGCGCTCGTCGTGCTTGATCTCGACATACCCCGCGCCGAGCCGGAACGCTTCCGCGGTCAGCAGCTCGACGGCCCGGGTGATCAGGCCGCGGCCGGTGAAGTCCCGCGCGAGCCAGTAGCCGATCTCGACACCGCCCTCGCGCGCCATCGTGCCGACACCGCCCGCGATCGTCCCGCCGGCCCGGATGGCGAAGTCGTGCGTTTCCCCGGTCTCCCAGTTCTTCCGGGTCCGTTCCAGGAACTCGGCGCTGTCTTCGGCGGTGTAGCCATCGGCGGCCCAGATCAGCCAGGCCCCGATGTGGTCGAGAGTCCCGGCGATCGTCGCGGTGAGGTCCACGGCGTCGGTGAGCTGCCAGCGAGTCAGGGTGAAGCCGTCCCCGGTGTACGTCTCTTTCACGGCTTCTCCTTCCGCCACACCTGCTTGACGCCGACGCACGCCGGTGGCCCGTCGTCGCCGGGTTCCTTGCGCACCACCGAAAACCCGAGCCGGGCCGGAACCGCTCCGCTGCGGACGTTCGCCTCGTCGTGCCGGATCTCGACGTACCCCGCGCCGCGGTGGAAGGCGTCCGAAACCAGCAGCGCGACCGCGCGGGTCACCAGGCCGCGGCCGGTGAAGTCCCGCGCTAGCCAATAGCCGATCTCGGCTCCGCCCTCTCGGGTCATCACGCCGACGGCGCCCGCGAGCGCGCCGTCCACCCGGATCGCCCACTCGAACGCCCGGCCGGTTTCCCAGTTTTCGTGCGTCAGGAGCAAGAACGCCGCCGCGTCCTCGTCCGTGTAGCCGCCGGTCGCCCAGGGCACCCAGTCGGCCAGGTGCGCGCCGGATTCCGTAACCACCGTCGGCAGCCAGGCGCGATCGGAGAAGGACCAGCGAGTCAGCGAAAACTCGTCGCGGGAAAAAGTCTCGGCCGGGGTCTCCATGGCTTCCATGGTGCCCCGGCCGAGTGCTGAAGCGCTCCCGATTTAATTCGTGATGGCGCTGTCGGGGATCTCCGTGTCGTTCTTCAGCGCGTCGAACAGCTGCTTCGACTTGGTCTTGTCCCAGTTCTCCGCGGACCCGCTGGTGACCGGGACCGTCGTCGTCACGACGCCGCCCGAGGAGATCCCGCGCATCGCGATCGCCAGGCCGGCCAGGTTGTGCACGTGGTCGCCCGAGTCCATCGTCAGCGCGTCCGGCCCGGAGCCCAGCAGCGGGAAGAAGTGGAACGGGTTGAGCAGCGTGCCGGGGCTGGCGATCTGGCTGACCAGCGCGCCGATGAACTTCCGCTGGTTGGCGACGCGGTCGAGGTCCGAGCGCGGCGTCGCGTCGCTGTGGCGCATCCGGACGAAGCCGAGCGCGCCGCGGCCGTCGAGCGACTGGCAGCCCGCCTTGATGCTGATGCCGGTGACCGTGTCGTTCATGTCCTTGTCGATGCACATGTCGACGCCGCCGATCGCGTCGACGATCTTGGCGAACCCGCCGAAGCCGATCTCGGCGTAGTGGTCGATGTGCAGCCCGGTGGCGCCTTCGACGGTCTGCGCGAGCAGCTTCGGCCCGCCCAGCGAGAACGCCGCGTTGATCTTGTTCTTGCCGTGGCCGGGGATCGCCACCTGCGAGTCGCGCGGCAGCGACAGCAGCGTCGGCTTGGTGGAGTTGTCGGGGATGTGCGCGACCATGATCGTGTCGGTGCGCTGCCCGCCGCCCGCCGCCGCGACGTCGCCGGTGGCCAGGCGTTCCTCGTCCTCCGCGGTGAGGCCTTCGCGGCTGTCCGAGCCGACGATCAGCCAGTTGGTGCCGGACGCGGCGACCGGGCGGCCGGAGTAGTCGGCGAGCGCGTCGACGCGCTTGATGGAGAACTCCAGGTAGACCCAGATGCCGGCGACGAAGACGACGAACACCAGCAGCAGCGTCAGCAGGACCTTGCCGAAGCTCCAGCGGCGCCGGCGCGGCGGCCGGGACGGCGGGTAGTCGTCGTCCACCGGACGCCGGGGCGGGTCCTGCCGCGGCGGGGCCGGCGCGTACTGCCGCTCGTCCTCGCGGGTGCCCATCGGGCGGGTGCGCTCGTCGTACGGGCTCTGGCCGCGCCCGGGCAGCGGCATCATCTGCGCGCGCTGGTGGTCCCGGGATCGGCCGTCGGGCCGGGGCGGCGGCATCCGGCGCCCGCCGTCGTCGCCACGGTACGTCATCACCATCACCCAATCCCGATCCGGACAAACGTGTCGCCGTCAGTACACCGCACGTCCTCGTAAGAGGGACGTCCGGCACCGGGGTCGGGTTGTCCGGCGGGGTTACTTGCCGGTCGCCTCGTAGCCGAACTGGTGGACCTTGAGGTACCCGGAGCGGAACCCGGCCTCGGAATAGGCCAGGTAGAACTCCCACATCCGGCGGAAGACGTCGTCGAACCCGAACCCGGCGATGTCGGCCCAGCGGTGCAGGAACCGTTCGCGCCACAACCGTAGCGTGTGCGCGTAGTCCTGGCCGAACTCGCGCATCCCGGCCAGCTTGAGGCGGGTGTTCGCCGCGAGGCCGTCCTCGACGGAGCGCACCGACGGGATGATGCCGCCGGGGAAGATGTACTTGTGGATCCAGGTGTAGGCGCGCGAGGCCGCCATCATCCGGTCGTGGTCCATGGTGATGGCCTGCAGCCCGAACCGCCCGCCCGGGCGCAGCCGCTCGCCGATCGTCGCGTAGAACGTCGGCCAGTAGGACGCGCCGACGGCCTCGATCATCTCGACGCTGACCACGGCGTCGAACTGCCCGCTCGACTCGCGGTAGTCGCACAGCTTGACCTCGACGCGGTCGCTGAACCCGGCCGCGGCGATCCGCTCGGTGGCCAGCGCGCGCTGTTCCTCCGAAATGGTCAGTGACGTCACGTGGGCGCCGCGGGCCGCGGCGCGGATGGCGAGTTCACCCCATCCGGTGCCGATTTCGAGGACTTCGCTGCCTTCGCGGACGCCGGCGTAGTCGAGCACGCTGTCGATCTTGCGGTGCTGGGCGGCGGTGAGGTCCTCGCCGGGGCCGAACAGCGCCGAGGAGTACATCATCGACTCGTCGAGGAACGCCCCGAACAGGTCGTTGGACAGGTCGTAGTGCCGGTGGATGTTGGCCCGCGCGCCCTCGAGGGTGTTCTCCTCGGCCGGCGGCTGCGTGCGCTCGGCGATCTTCCGGAACTTCTGCAGCACCGGCGGCACGAGGGTGGCCATCCGCGCGGCGAACGGCGTCAGCACCTCGGCCAGGTCGGACGCGGTCCAGTCGCCGGCCATGTAGGACTCGCCGAAGCCGATCTTGGCGTCCGCACCGAGGCGGTGGAAGAAGGACTCGGGGCGCAAAATACGCATTTCGGGTGATTCCGGACCACCGGCGCCGAGCACGGTGCCGTCGGGGAACGTCACCCGCAGGTCGAGCGGACGGACCGCGCGGCGGAACAGCGCGGCGGCGATCCGGGCGCGCAACGGAGAACGCGGCGGGCTGGCCAAGCCCGGCCAGCGGGACTCGTCGGGGATGTTCTGAGCGCGGTCAACACTCGAGGTGGTCACGGTTCTCCCTCCGCCCGGCCTGGTGCGCCGGTGATCGATCGTAGTCGCCGCACCCCCGCGGCGCGCTTCGCAAGATGCCCTGTCCGGGGCGGTCCTACACGGGTATTCGGAGCCGTTCGGGCCCCGGCGCGGCCCACGCGCCGCGCAGTTCGTCGGCAGTGTCCCCAGCGAGCACTTCCAGTGTGAAAGCAATCGTCAGCCGGGTCCAGACGGACGACCGGCGGAGCATCGCGTGACCCTCGTTGGCGATCTCGAAGCGGGCGACACGGGCGGCGACGCCCTCGGCGCGTTCGGCGAAGGCGTGCGACTCCGCGGGACTGGTCATCCGGTCGCGGGTGCCGTGCACGATGAGCACCGAACGCCCGGCGACGGCGTCGACCGGCTCACCCCGCGGCGTCCACGGCGCCAGCGCGCAGACCCCGCGCACGGCCGGGTCGTCGGCCACGCGCAGCGCCACCCGGCCGCCCATCGAGTGCCCGACCAGTACGACCGGGAGACCCGGGTGGTCGGCGTGGATGCGGTCGAGGGCCCAGCGGGCGTCGTCGAGGGGGTCCATGGCGGGGGCGTTCCAGCCGTACCGGCGGTTGCGCAGCAGCCGCACCTCGACGCCGTCCTTGCGGCAGGCCCGGTGCAGGGCGCGCGCGATCGGGACCATCCGGAGGTAGGCCAGCTTCCAGGGCGGCACGCTGCCCGTGCCGTGCTCGGCGCCGCCGTGGAGCACGAGCACGACCGCCTCGGTCCGCCCGCGTGCCGGCCACACCGACAGCGCCGGTTCCGCCTCGCTCACCCGTGTCCTCCTGTCGCCCTGCATCCGGGTCAACCGCACCCGTCCACCAGGCTATTCCACCGCGTACCACCATCTTCGCGGTAGATTCGGCGCCCGGTCCCCTACGGAAGGGTGGGTGTGGTGAGCGCCACGGACATCTCGGGCAGCGTCGCGAAGCAACTGGCGGACGTCGAACAGGCCAACGCCGAGGCGGTGCGCGAAGCGGCGGATCTGGTGCTGGGGGTGATCCGGGCCGACGCACTGGTCTATACCGCCGGCGCCGGGCACTCGCTGGCGGCCGTCGCCGAGACGTTCTACCGGGCGGGCGGCCTGGCGTGCGTCTACCCGCTGTACCACCCGGACCTGCTCCCGCTGCACGGCGCGGTGAGCAGCACGAAGACCGAGCGGCGCACCGGCCTGGCCGCCGAGGTGCTGGCCGAGCGCGCGCCGGGGCCGGACGACGTGCTGGTCGTGTTCTCCACGTCCGGGTCGAACCCGTACCCGGTCGAGCTGTGCATCGAGGCCCGGAAGCGCGGCGCGGCGGTCATCGCGATCACGTCGCGGGCGTGCGTGGCGGCGGCGCCGAAGCGGTCGTCGAGCACCCTGGTGGAGCAGGGCACCGTCGTGCTCGACTCGCTGGTCATCCCCGGCGACGCGAGCTACCCGCCGGACGCGCCGCGCACCGCGCCGCTGTCCACTGTGGTCAACGCGTTCCTGTGGAACCTGGTCCTCGCGCAGGTGTACGACCGCGGGACGGCCGAGGGGCTCGACGTCCCGCTGTGGCGCAGCTCCAATGTGGAGGGCGGCGACCAGGCGAACGAGGCGCTGCTGGCGAAGTACGGCGCGATCGTGCCGCGGCTGAAGTAGCCGCCTTTCCCGTGAATAAGCACCGGCCGGGCATGCCTTGACGGGCGTGCCCGGCCCGCTTTAGCGTCTCCATACCGACTGGTCGGTGTGCTCAACGACGAGCTGAGGAGATCCCATGGACGGTGCCACGGCGACGGTGCACGGCGAGTGCGCTCCCGGGTTCGAGCCGGTGCGCGAGGCCTTCGAAGAGAACTTCCGCGAGCGCGGCGAGCTGGGTGCCGCGTTCACGGCCATCCGGCACGGCGAGGTCGTCGTGGACCTGTGGGGCGGCTGGTCCGGGCCGGACCGCGCGCGGGAGTGGCGGCCGGACACCCTCGCCAACGTCTGGTCGACGACCAAGGGCATGACCGCGATCTGCGCGCACAAGCTCGCCGACGCCGGCGAGCTGGACGTCGACGCGCCGGTCGCGAAGTACTGGCCCGAGTTCGCCGCCGCGGGCAAGGGCGAGATCCCGGTGCGGTGGCTGCTCACGCACCGCTCCGGCGTCCCCGGGATCGGCCTCGACCGGCCGGTGGCCGTCGAGGAGCTGTACGACTGGGACCTGATGACGTCGCTGTTCGCGGCGCAGGAACCGTTGTACGAGCCCGGTTCCGCGGGCGGGTACCACGCGCTGGCGTACGGCTGGCTCGTCGGCGAGGTCGTCCGGCGGATCGCCGGGCAGGGCATCCGCGAGTTCTTCGCCGAGCAGGTCGCCGGGCCGCTCGGCGCGGACTTCTCGATCGGGCTGGGTCCCGACGCCGACCTGGACCGCTGCGCGACCCTCGTCGACCCGGTGATGACCGAGGAGATGGCGAACGCGCTGGCCACGGCGTTCGCGAGCGCCGGCCCGGTCGCGCAGGCGGCGTTGACCAACCCGCAGCTCGCCGGCCACCACGCGAACGAACCGGCCTTCCGCCACGCCGTCATGCCGGCGTTGAACGGTCACGGCACGGCCCGCGCGATCGCCACGATCTACAACGGGCTCGTCGACGGCACCCTGCTGTCGTCCTCGGCTTTGGCTCGGGCGCGCGAAAGCCAGGGCAAGGAGATCGACGCGGTGCTCGGCCTCCCGAACGAGTGGGGCCTGGGCTTCTACCTCGGCAGCGACGCCCGCGGCTTCGGCCCCAACCCCACGGCCTTCGGCCACGACGGCCTGGGCGGCTCCACCGGCGCCGCCGACCCGGAGAACGGCCTCGCCTTCGGCTACACCCTCAACCAGCTGGGCCCCCTGATCCGCGACGACCCCCGCAAGATGGCCCTCGTCCAAGCCCTCTACACGTGCGTGGAGGGGCATCAAGCGTGATCAGAGAGGCATCACGCGTGATGCCCGCTCAATCACGCGTGATGCCCCTCCAGTCACACGTGATGCCCGGCTGATCACGCGACGGCGGGTTCTTCTTCTGCGAACTGGGTTGCGTGGAGGGTTGCGTAGCGGCCGTTGGCGGCCAGGAGCTCTTCGTGCGTTCCGCGCTCGACGATTTCGCCGTGTTCCAGGACCAGGATCTGGTCGGCGGCGCGGACTGTCGAGAGGCGGTGGGCGATGACCAGGGCCGTGCGGCCGGCCAGTGCGTGGGTCAGTGCCTCGCCGACCGCCGCCTCGGACTCGGAGTCCAGGTGCGCGGTCGCCTCGTCCAGGATGACGACCTTGGGCTGCGCCAGCAGCAGCCGCGCGATCGTCAGCCGCTGACGCTCGCCGCCGGAGAGGCGGTAGCCGCGCTCCCCCACCGTCGTGTCGAGGCCGTCCGGCAGGGAGTGCACCAGCTCGCCGAGCCGGGCCCGCTCCAGCGCCGCCCAGATCTCGTCGTCGGTGACGCCCGGACGCGCGTACGCCAGGTTCGCGCGGATCGTCTCGTGGAACAGGTGCCCGTCCTGCGTCACGACGCCGACGGTCTCCCGCAGCGAAGCGAAAGTCAGGTCCCGGACGTCCACATCGGACAGTCGCACCGAGCCGGAGTCGACGTCGTAGAGCCGCGGCAGCAGCGACGCGATCGTCGACTTCCCCGCCCCCGACGACCCGACCAGCGCGACCATCTGCCCCGGCTCGGCGCGGAACGAGATCCCGTGCAGGACTTCGTCCCCGCCACGGTGGTCGAGCGTCGCGACGTCCTCCAGCGACGCCAGCGAGTACCGATCGGCGGCGGGGTAACCGAAGCGGACATCGGAGAACTCGACGGCGACCCCGGAAGAAGCGGGCAACGTCCGCGCCGCCGGCTTCTCTTCGATCATCGGCTTGAGGTCGAGGACCTCGAAGACCCGCTCGAACGACACCAGCGCCGTCATGACGTCGACGCGGACGTTGGCCAGCGCGGTCAGCGGCGCGTAGAGCCGGGTCAGCAGCAGCGCCAGCGCGACGACGGTGCCCGGCGCGAGCTTGCCGGTCAGCGCGAGGTACCCGCCGAGGCCGTAGACGAGCGCCTGCGCCAGCGCCGAAACCAGGGTCAGGCTCGTCATGAACCAGCGGGTCAGCATCGCGGTCCGCACGCCGATGTCGCGCACGCGCCCCGCGCGCACGCCGAAGTCGTCCGCCTCCTGCACCGGCCGGCCGAAGAGCTTCACCAGAGTGGCGCCCGGCGCGGAGAACCGCTCGGTCATCTGCGTGGTCATGCCGGCGTTGAGGTTCGCGGCTTCCCGCTGCAGCCCGGCCATCCGGCGGCCGAGCCGGCGCGCGGGCAGCACGAAGATCGGCAGCAGCACCAGCGCGAGCAGCGTGACCTGCCACGACAGCGTCAGCATGACGGCCAGCGAAAGCGCCAGCTGGATCGTGTTGGTGACCAGGCCGGACAGCGTCGCGGTGAACGTCCGCTGCGCGCCGATGACGTCGTTGTTCAGCCGCGAGACCAGCGCACCGGTGCGGGTGCGCGTGAAGAACGCGATCGGCATCCGCTGCACGTGCTCGAACACCGCGCGGCGCAGGTCGTAGATGATGCCTTCGCCGATGCGCGCGGACTGCCAGCGCTCGATGAGGCCGAACCCGGCGTCGGCGACGGCGAGCAGCGCGATGACGACCGCGAGCCAGACCACCAGCGGCAGGTCACGACCGCCGACGATCGCGTCGACCACCTTGCCCGCCAGGACCGGCGTCGACACCGCGAGGACCGCCGAGATCACGGTCAGCACGAGGAAGGCCAGCAGCCGCCGCCAGTGCGGCCGGGCGAATCGCGCGACGCGTTTCAGCGTGCCGCGGGTCAGCCCCTTCGGTACGTCGTTGGCGCGCATCGCCGAGCTCAGCAGCGCCCAGGTGTTGTCCATGAGGAACCCCCAGTGCGTCAAAACCTCTACTATAGCTGAGGTTTTCTCCGGATATGACCTGGACAACGCCACCGTCGTCCATTTGCTTCCCGCCGCCGTTCACTCCGCGCGAACAACGCGGTGCAGTGCGGCGCGCAGCCGTTCCGCATCTCCTTCGCCGAGCGGCGCCAGCAGCGCGGCCTCCGCCTGCCGGGTGACTTCCTCGCCCGCCACCCGAACGCGCTCGCCCTCGGCGGTCAGCGTAACCAGGCGCTTCCGGCGATCACCCGGCGCGACCTCGCGCCGGACCAGCTCCTTGTCCTCCAGCTCGTCGACCAGGGCGACCATCGTCGTCCGGTCGATGCCGAGGCGCGCCGCACCCTCCTGCTGCGACAGCGCCTGCCCGTCGCCGAACAGCGTGAGCAAGGCGAGCTGACGGCCGGTGATCCCGAGCGGCGCGTACCGCGGCTCGGCCAGCTCGGCGAGCCGCAGCTGGGCGTGCTTGAGCAAGTAGCCGAGCCGGCGGTGGACGGCGAGATCGCTGGACATGCGAGAACTCTACCCTTACGCTGATCGTCAGTTTTACTGATGATTTGTCACACTGATAATCAGGAGAGCACCATGACGACCGTCGGGATCAAGCCACCCCAGCAGCACATCGGCATCACCGCGCTCCGCGAGATCTGGGCCATCGCCGACGACGCCGGCTTCGACGGCTGCTGGGTCTTCGACCACCTCGCCCCGATGGGCCCGGACCGCACCGGCGACGTCTTCGACGGCTGGTCACTCCTCGCAGCGATGGCCGAGGCGACGCAGCGGGTGCGCATCGGATGTCTGGTGTCCGGCAACACGAACCGCCACCCGGGCACGTTCGCGAAGATCGCCGCGACCGTCGACCACCTCTCCGGCGGCCGGCTCGACGTCGGCCTCGGCGCGGGCGGCGACGCCTTCACCGACGCGATGATGGGTACGCCGACGCCGTCACCGGTCGAACGCGTCGAAAGACTCGCCGAGACCTGCGAAATCCTCGGTCTGCTGTGGACTCGGGAAGAAACCGATTACCGCGGCCGCCACTACACCTTGACCGCCGCGCGCAGCGACCCGAAGCCCCGTCAGCCGAAACCGCCGCTGTGGCTGGGCAGCAGCGGCGAGAAGCTCGGCCTGCGGGTCGTCGCCGAGCACGCCGACGTCTGGCTGAACGCGGCGCTACCGGGCACGGAAATCACCGAGCTGCAACGGCTTTCGCGCGTGCTGGACGAGCACTGCGAGGCGGTCGGCCGCGACCCGGCGACGGTCCGCCGCGCCGCGCAGTTCCGGCTGCCGTCCGATGCGGACAGTGCCCTTCGGCTCGCGCGGAGCTACGTCGAGGCCGGCTTCACCGAGCTGGTCCTGATGCCGACCGGTCACGACGACGTTGTCAAAGCCACCGAAGCCGCCGCCGCCCTGCTCCCCCACCTGCGAGAGCTCGACTGAACCCTCGGTAGCCTGGCCGGGTGGGAACGGAGGTGGGCCGGGCGCCCGCATGGCGGCGCGCGGCACGGCTCTTCACGGCCCCCGCGGCCACGCTCGAGCGCGCCCCGCTGCGCTGGGACCTCGGCTTTTACCTCGCCTGCCTGGCCTTCGCCCTACCCACCGCGCTCAAGTCCGAGTTCTACGGCTACCGCGTCTGGGGCAACTTCGCGACGGTCGCCTACGCCCTCGGCGCGCTGCACAGCGGCTGGCTGCTGCTGTCCGCGCGCACCGGGCGGACGCCACGCGGCGTGCTCGGCTCGCGCTGGTGCGGGATCGCCGCGGTCGCCCTGTTGGCAATGATCCTTCCGTTGCTGCTTCTGGTGATCCGGCGACTGACCGGTGTGGACTGGCTGATCACGCCGTTCTCCTGGGCCGCGCAGCCCGAGGTCTGGGTGATCGAGCGGTCCGCGGATCTGCTGCTGCACCACGGAACCCCGTACGTCGACGTCACCGCGCTCGGCCGGGCGCCGGTGGTCAACGACTACACGCCGTACGGCCCGGTGATGGCGATCTTCGGCCTGCCGCGCGCGGTGTTCGGCGGCACCCCGCTGGGCGACGCGCTCACCGACGCCCGCTGGATGTTCGCGCTGGCCGCCTGCGCGTGTGTGCTGGGCACGCTGAAACTGCTGAAGTGGCCGAAGGTCCCGGTCGGCGCCGCCCAGCTCGCGCTGGCCTGCCCGCTCACCGCGCTCACCTGGGCCGTCGCCGGGCCGGACCTGGCGATCGTCGGGCTGCTGGTGCTCGCGTGCGCACTGGCCGCCACCGGGCGGGCCGCCTGGTCGGGCCTGGTGCTCGCGTTGGTCGTCAGCGCGAAGCTCATCGTCGCGCCCGCGGCCGCGGTCCTGGTGGTGTTCGTGCTGGTACGCCGGGGGAAGGGGCTCGACTGGCCCGCCGTGGGGCGGTTCGCGTCAGCGCTGGTGGCCGCCACGGCGGCGCTGCACCTGCCCGTGTACCTCGTGGACCCGGCGGCGTTCGTGGAGCACGTCTTCCGCTTCCCCCTGGGAATGGGCGCTGTGCGGTCGCCCGCGGCGAGCCCGTTGCCGGGCCACCTCATCGCCGAAACCGGTCCGGTGGGCCAGGTGGCGGCGTTCGCGCTCGTCGGCGCCGCGGCCGTGGCCATGGTGCTCTGGCTGGTGCGCCGGCCCCCCGCGAACGGCTCCGGCGCAGTCCTGCGCATCGCCGTCGGACTCGGCGCGTTGATCCTGCTCACCCCGGCCACCCGGTACGGTTATCTGGTGTACCCGCTGGTCCTGCTCGGGGCATACCTGACGTTCCGTGCGGCCGAAGCTTCCACTGCGCGCCCCCCGCGCAGCAGTTCCTGACTACTTCTTCTTGACCCGCGTGGCCCCGCCGCGCCCCCGCAGCTGGACCCCGGACTCCGACAGGACCCGGTGGACGAACCCGTAGGAACGCCCCGTCGACTCCGCGAGCGCCCGGATGCTCGAGCCCTTCTCGTATTTCTTCTTGAGGTCAGCGGCCAGCTTGTCGCGCGTGTTGCCGGTGATCCGCGCGCCTTTCTTGAGATCAGCCACGTCGATCGCCTTCCCGCCGAGAGTGTTCTGGGCCACATATCGACCCCTGCCGGGGCAATGATCGAACACTGAGCGCCGGAATGCCAGACGACAGACGTAAAACAGCCGAAACTGCGATCACATTGGGCCATTCCAGTGCCTGGCCGTAACGATCTTGCACCCGAATGGACGCATAGAGTCACGCAAGCTGGACGAGTTCCAGATAGTCGGCCGACCAGTGATCCTCGGTGCCGTCGGGCAGCAGGATGACCCGCTCGGGCTCCAGCGCCTCGACCGCGCCGGGGTCGTGCGTGACCAGGACGACGGCGCCGGCGAAGCTGCGCAATGCGTCCAGGACCTGGGCACGGCTGGCCGGGTCCAGGTTGTTCGTCGGCTCGTCGAGGAGCAAGACGTTGGCAGCACTGGAGACCAGGCTCGCGAGGGCGAGCCGGGTCTTCTCGCCACCGGAAAGCGTGCCGGCGGGCTGGTCGAGTTGTTCGCCGGTGAAGAGGAACGAGCCGAGCAGGTTCCGCAACTCCTGAGCACCGGTGTCCGGTGAGAGATGTCGGATGTTTTCCCACACCGACGCATCATGATCAAGAGTTTCGTGTTCCTGTGCGTAATAGCCCAAACGCATTCCGTGACCCGGCACGATCTCACCGGTGTCCGGAGTTTCCATTCCGCCGAGGAGCCGGAGCAAAGTAGTCTTTCCCGCACCGTTCAGCCCGAGTACGACCACCTTCGAACCGCGGTCGATCGCGAGATCGACGCCGGTGAAGATTTCCAGTGAGCCGTACGACTTCGAGAGGCCTTCGGCGGTGAGCGGCGTCCGGCCGCACGGGGCGGGCTCGGGGAACTTGATCCGGGCGACCTTGTCGGCCACCCGGGTCTCGTCGAGTGCGGACAGCATCTGCTCGGCGCGGCGCGCCATGTTCTTGGCCGCCACGGCCTTCGTCGCCTTCGCGCCGAGCTTCGCGGCCTGCTGCTGCAGTGCCGACGCCTTCTTCTCGGCGTTGGCGCGCTCACGGCGGCGGCGCTTCTCGTCGGTCGCGCGCGCGTCGAGGTAGCGCTGCCAGCCCATGTTGTACAGGTCGAGCTCGCCGCGGGTGGCGTCGAGGAACCACACCTTGTTGACCACGTCGGCCAGCAGCTCGACGTCGTGGCTGATCACGACCAGGCCGCCGTCGTGCTGCTTGAGGAACCCGCGCAGCCAGTTGATGGAGTCGGCGTCGAGGTGGTTGGTCGGCTCGTCGAGCAGCAGGATCGTCTCGGACTTGCCGCCCGCGCCCGCTTCGGCCGCGGCGAACAGGATCCGCGCCAGCTCGACGCGGCGGCGCTGCCCACCGGACAGCGTCTGCAGCGTCTGCGCCAGGACCCGGTCGGCCAGGCCGAGGTTCGAGCAGATGCGCGCGGCTTCGCTCTCCGCGGCGTACCCGCCGAGCGAGGAGAACCGCTCTTCGAGCCGGGCGTAGCGGTTGATGGCCTTGTCGCGCGCGGCGTCGTCGACGAGCTCGGCCATCGAGGCCTGCGCCTTCTCCATGTCGCGCATCAGCTTGTCGAGGCCGCGCGCGGAGAGCACGCGGTCCTTCGCGGTGACCGAAAGATCACCTTCGCGCGGGTCCTGCGGCAGGTAGCCGAGCTCGCCGGTGCGGCGGACCTCGCCCGCGTGCGGCTCGCCTTCGCCGGCGAGGACCTTCAGCGAGGTGGTCTTGCCCGCGCCGTTGCGGCCGACGAGGCCGATGCGGTCGCCGGACTGGATGCGGACGGTGACGCCGTTGAGCAGGATGCGCGAACCCGCGCGCAGCTCAAGGCCGGTGGCCGTGATCAAGGGAAACTCCCGTGGAAGGGGGGTGAACGGAGGACAGCGTCGAGCGGCCCGGGGGCCGCGGCGTCACTCCAGCTGGATATCCACGGAACCCAGTGTACGGGCCGCGGTCCACCGGATTTTCCGGACGTGTGCGGTCTCACCCGTCGCGCAGCGTGACCTGCACGGACAGCGCGCGCACGGCGGCTTCCTCGAGGACGGCCCGGCTCGGCTCGCCGACCTCCAGCACGCGCGGCTCCGCACGGGCGAACAGCCGGGCCAGCCGGCGGTCCTCGCGCAACGCGTCGAGCGCCCGGCGGTCGCCGCCGAGCACCACGGCGTCCACTTCGGACAGCCGCGGGACGAGCACCTCGAAGACGTCCTTGGCCGCGTCCTGGAGCGCGTGGTGCGCCTGCCCCGCGCGACGCCGGGCGAAGCGCTGCTGCGACCAGCCGCCCGCGGCCGAGCGGCCCTGCACGAGGTTCCGGCCGGTGCGCGACACCTCGACCCGGCCCGCGCGCGCGATGCCGACGCTGTGGCCGCCCAGCCGCACCAGCACCAGCGCGATCCGGCGCGGCACCAGCGCGTGGGCCAGGAGCGCGTCGACGACCAGGCCGTCGAACGTCCCGGACGGCGCCGGCAGCGGTCCGAAAGGGACGGTCGCGGTCGCCGTCGCGCCGTCGGCGGCCAGCACCCGCACCGCGCGCGCCGCGACCTCCGTCGTCACGGTCCCTTCGTGGCGGGCGGAGAAGCGGTCGAACCAGCCGGCGAGACGATCGGGCGGCACCTCGACCGCGCGGCCGCCCCCGGCGACCTGCCGTGGCTTGGCCATGGGGGAAACGGTACGGGGCCGCCGCGTCGCCGCGACGGCCCCGTTCGGGTTGTTCAGTTCACGCGCTTCGTCACAGCGGGTGCACCGGCCCGTTGTTCGTGTATCCCCGCACGTTCGACGGCGCGCCGGCCGCCGGGGGCTGCACGAACCCGTTGATGTGCAGGGCGACCGAGCGGATCGAGCCGACGTCGCCGCCCGCCGCGTCGACCACGGCGAACGTCCACGTGCCGTCGACCGCCGCGGCGGTCAGGCCGCCGGTCAGCGACTGCGTCGGCCGCCACGTGCCGGTGAACGGCGCGTTGGCCGAAGTCACCGTGCTGAACGCGGTCGCGGCGGTGTCGGCGAAGACGACCTTGCACAGGTTCTTGCCGGAGCCGCCGTTGCGCTGGAACACCGTCGCCTTCGCCCCGGAGGGCGCGGTCAGCGTGCCGACCAGGTCACCGACGTAGGTGTGGTCCAGTCCGACGGTGGTCGAGGCGGTGTCGGTGTTGCAGGTGCTGCCGTCGATCGAGAAGCCCACCTTGGACGCGCGGCCGACCCCGGTGACCGGGATGGTCACCGACGCGCCGACCGGGCTGTTGTCCGGGATCGCCACCGGCGCGCCGGTGTAGGCGAAGTCCTGCGCGACCGGCGACGGGGTGCCGACCGGGAGCGAGAACGTCTGCGTCGTCGGCGAGTGCGCACCGGCGAAGCTGACGCGGGCGTTCAGGACGACCGGCGCGCCGAGCTGCTGCGTCGCCGGGACGGTGATGGTGAAGTCGTTGACGCCGGTCTGTCCCGGGCTGATGGTGCCGTAGGACTTGGACCGCGGCGCCACCGTGACACCCGGGGTCGGGCTGGTGAGCACGACGCTGGTGGACACGGCGGTGCCGTCACCGTCGTTGGTCACCGGCAGCGTCACCTTGGCCGTGTCGCCCGGGTCGAGCGCGGAGCCGCCGTCGGCCGGGGTGACCGTCGGCTGCTTCGCCACCGCGAGGGGCTGCGGGCTGGCGCCGGTGTAGGCGAGCACCTTGTCCGCGAGGATGACGCCGGCACCGGTGAAGTTGTCGTTGCCCGGCTTTTCGATGTCGATCGCGGTGTTGATCAGTGCCTCGCGGACGTCCGACGGCGGCAGGCCGGGGTTGCCCGAAAGGACCAGCGCCGCGATGGCTCCGGCGTGCGGGGCGGCGGCCGAGGTGCCGAAGAACGGGCTGAAGCCGGTGACGCTGGTCTTCACGCCGTCGGCCGCGGTGATCTCCGGCTTGTTCCGGACCTCACCACCGGTCGAAGACACGTTGCCCGGGGTGATCGGGGTGCCGTCGGCTTCGTAGAACATGCGCCGCGGGCCGTCCGAGGTGAACCGCTCCGCCTTGGACGTGCCGCTGAACGCGCCCGGGAACGGGCCGGTCGGGTTGGCCGGGTCGCCCGGCTCGAGGGGACGGCCGAACGCGGCGGCCGCCGGGGTCGCCGCGACGCTGAAGGCGTCCCGCGCGGCCGAGTGGCCGACCGTCACACCCGGGGTGTTGTAGGCCTTCAGGCCGTCCGCCGAGTCCTTGAACCGGCCGCGCAGCGCGGACAGCGACAGGTAGCGGTTCTGCCCCGAGAACTTCACGACGGCCAGACGCAGCCCGGTGCCGCCGAAGATCGGCGTCTGCAGGATCTCGAACGGGTCCTGGGTGCCGTCCTGGACGTTCTGGCTGAAGCTGACCACGGCCCCCGCGGAGTTGAGCAGGTAGAGGTCGTAGTCGTTCGCCGACGCGCCGAGCGGGTCGGACCAGTGCAGCGTCACCGGGACCTGAGCCGACGAGGCGTCCGAAATGGGCTCGTAGATCTGGTTGCCCGCGGCGCCGGCGAAGTTGTGCGCGACGCCGGCGAACTTGCCGACCGACTTGCCGGAGTCGACGAAGTCGCCTTCCCAGTGCCCGGCGGTGCCGTCGGCGACGTTGCCCTCGTTGCCCGCCGACGAGAAGTACAGCGCGCCGTCCGCGGTCACGTCGTTCACGGCCTGGGCGATGATCCAGTCCTGGAACGGGGATTCCTTGAAGTAGATGACGTCGTCGACGATGACGTCGCAGTGCGACTCGAAGCGCAGCTTGCGGATGTTGTCCGCGAAGCTGGCGTCGGAGTTGAACGCCGAGGCGAAGCCGAGCGCGGCGTTGGGCGCGAGGTCGTGGATGATCTCGAGCATCGCGGTGCCCTCGTCGCCGTCGCCCTCCTGCCCGGCGATGACGTCGACGTTCGGCGGGAGCTCGCCCTTGGCCTGCGAGGCGGCCAGGGAGTCGACGCCGTCCGACAGCGCGCACGCCTTGACTCCGACGCCGGTGACGCCGAACTGCTGGCGCGCGATGTCGGCGTTGTGGGCGCGGTCGCCTTCACTGGTCAGCGTGGCGGCCGCGGCGGCGCTGCGCTGGGACTTGGCGGAGACGGCCTTCTGCAGCTCGCCGGCGATCCGGTCGGCCTTCTGCTGCTTGGTCTCGGTCTTGACCGGCGTCGTCGCCGGGGTGGCCAGTTCGCGGGCGGTCATGGCCTGGTCGGCCTGCTCGACGCGCTTGACGTCGCCGCGGGCGGCGATCTCGCCGACCTTGGCCAGCGGGACCTCGGCGCGGACGCTGCCGTACCGGTCGGACACCGCGCGGATGCCCGCGCCGGCCTTGGTCAGCGAGGAGATGAGGTCCGGGGAGACCTTGCTCGCGCGGATGTCGACCAGGACGGTCCCGGTCGAAGAAACCTGAGCCCCCGACTGCAGCGCGTTGAGCTGCTTGGTGACGCCCTTCTCGGCGGCGAGCAGATTGCTGTCCACTTTGGACTCGGTGGCGGTGCGGCCCGCCTTGACCGCCTGCAGGGCGGCGATCTGCTGCTGTGCGACTTCGCTGAAGGTGTCCGGTGTGGATGCGGTGGCGGCGCCCGCGGCGGGCGGCGACACGAGGCCGAGGGCGGCGAGCAGCGCCGCGGCCCCGGCTGTGAGCACAGTGGATCTCGATCTCGTGGAACGGGTACGACGCACGTGCGCCCTCCGATTATCTCCAGGCGCGTGCCCCGACTCACGCTGACCGATCGCCGGTGATCACCGGCAGGATCAAGCTAAGTACTGTGAGTTCCCTGTGAGCAGCGGCCGTTCGAGTGACATCGGATGGAGAATTTCCTGAATGGACCGTAAGTCGTAGGCCGTTCAGCGGAACCGCACAACCGTTACAGGACGAACGAAACGGACCAGCGCGTCAAGCGGTACCACTGCACGGGATCGCCGGATCGGACAAGAACCGGACAACTCCTCGATCAGAGGACGAAGGAGTCCGACCACGGCTGGGCGGCCCGCCCGGACAGGGCGTCCAAGAGGGTCACCGCCTGCTTGTCGGTCAGCGACGCCACGAAGTCCACCACCGCCCGGCCGCGCGCCAGCCCGCGCACCGCGTCCGGCCCGGACACCGGCTCCCCCGTCGCGCCGACGAGCAGCTCCGGCGCCGAGCGCGCCAGGCCCGTGTACTCCGCGTGCGCCAGCTCCACCAGGTCGTGCAACCGCCGCGGCAGCCGGGAAACCTCGTCGCGGTCGAGCAGCCACGCGTCGAGCGCGTCGACCAGGCTCGACACCACCCCGGCCTGCCCGCGCTGGTGCAGCGCCAAGTCGGGGCGCAGCAGCACGAACCGGCGGTGCACGAACTTCAGCACCTGGACCTCGTGCCACTGGGCGGGGCGCAGCGAGACGTGGCCGGTGCGGGTGGACGGGGACGCCAGCACGAAGACGCCGTCGACCAGCCGCGCCGTCCAGTTCGCCGAAAACGCCGCCGTGGCCTGCTCCGCCTCGATCGAGCCGTCGAACTCCGCGGCCAGCAGGCCGTCGACCAGCTCGGCGCGGACCCGGGCGACCGCCGCGGCGAACGCGTCGTCGTCGACGATCCACGCGTCCTTGACGTGCATCCGGCGGCGGACGCGCTCGAGCGACCGGCCCGGCCGGCGCAGCTCGGCGTGCAGCGTCTCGTCGTCCAGCGCGGCCAGTTCCGCCGCGTGCTCGAGCCACTCCCCCAGCTCCGCCGCGACCGGCGCGTGCTGCAGGACGCCGATGCGGTGGAAGTCCTGCAGGTCGTGGATGGCGTAGGCGATGTCGTCGGCGGTGTCCATCACGGACGCTTCGACGGTCTGCTGCCACCCTTCGACGCGCCCCGCGAACGCCGCGCGCGCCTGCTCGAAGTCGTCGAGTTCGGTGGCGTAGGCGGAGAACTTGGCCGCGCCGGTGCCGGGCGACTGGTCGGGCTCGCCGGCCCCGCGCGGCGGCACGGCCATCGCGGACGGGTGCGGCGCCGGGTGGTGCAGCCGCAGCCACGGGTACTTCAGGACGGCCGCGCGCACCGCGGTGGTCAGGTCGAGCCCGATCGCCGACGGCCCGCGCACGTCGGTCGTGGTGATGATGCGGAAGGTCTGCGCGTTGCCCTCGAAACCGTCGGCCAGGCCGAAGCGGTGCCGGGCGATGCGGTCGAGGGTCTGCTCGCCGAGGTGCCCGAACGGCGGGTGCCCGAGATCGTGGGCGAGCGCGGCGGCCTCGGCGACGTCGAGGTCGCAGCCGCCGAGCTTGTCGACGAGACCGGCGTCGTCCCCGGCGGTGATCCGCTCGGCGATGGCCCGGGCGACCTGCGCGACCTTCAGGCTGTGGGTGAGCCGGTTGTGCAGCAGCCCGGCCCCACCGGCGCTGACCACCTGCGTGACCCCGCCGAGGCGGGCGAAGAACGGCGAGGCGGCGATGCGGTCGCGGTCGATCCGGAACGGGCTGGTCGCCAGGTCGGTGAACCCGCCGGCGCTCGCGGCGGGATCCCGCCGCACCGCCCGCGGGTCGGTCTGCTCGCTGCCCTGATCCATGCGCCCGACCCTATCCGGCGGATTCCGGTTCACCCGATCGATGGGCAACATCGCGAGTTCACGGATCGATTGAGGGGGTATCCATCAACGGAGGAGCCGCCATGAACCGCCCGATTCGCCTCGCCGCCGCCCTGGTGCTCGGTGCCGGGCTCGCCGCCTGTGGCGCCGGGCCGGCCGGCAGCCCCGCGTCGACCGGCACCTCGGCCACGACCGCCGCCGGAACGACCGCCGCGCCGTCCGCCACGACCGCCGCCGCGCTGATCAAGGTCCCGGACGTCTCGGGCATGAACCACCAGGACGCCCAGGACGCGATGCAGAAAGCCGGCCTCTACAACCTGCGCGAGGTCGACGGCACGGGCCAGGGCCGCATGCTGGTCCTCGACCGCAACTGGGTCCAGACGGGCCAGGACCCGGCCCCCGGCACCGAAGTCCCGGCCGACGCGGTGATCACCCTGACGGCGGTCAAGAAAACCGACCGCTGACCCGGGTCAGGCCTCCGGCGGGGTCGTGTACGCCTTCAGCGTGCGGTCCGCCGCCGCCCGCGCCGTCGCCGGGTCCGCGCCCGCGGCGACGTCCGCCTCGTACCAGGCTTCGTTCGACGCCGTCATGAACTGGATGCCCTCGGGCGACATCATCCAGGCCATCGCCGCCTCCGGGTCGACCGCCTCGCCCGAGGCCAGGTGCAGGACCAGGCCGACCAGGGCGCCGTCCCAGCCGATGCCGACCGCGCCCGGGCCGAACTCGTCCCAGCGGTCGTCGACGTGGGCGACGTGCTCCAGCTCGAAGCGGGTGCCGTCGCCCTCCGGCGTGAGGCGGACCTCGACCCAGCTGACGTTGCCGCCGTACTCCCACGTCGCCGCGAAGCTCTTCGGCGGGTCGCAGCGCTCGACCGTGCCGCCCGCGTTGCCCTCGAACTGGTACTTCCCGCCGAGCTTCAGCTCGCCGCTGATCGGCAGGAACCAGCGCGGGATGCGCTCGGGGTTCGTGCAGGCGTCCCACAGGTCGTCGACGTCGGTGTCGTAGACCTGGCCGATGGTCAGGACGCGGGCTTCCTTGCCTTCGAGCACCCGGTCGCCGAGCGTCCTGCGGACGGCGCTGATCTGGTGGCTGACGTCGATCACGAACCTTCTCCTTCGGTGAGGCGCCGCGCGCGCTTGCCGCGGGCGATTTCGGTGGCCAGTGCGTCCAGCGGCGGGGTCCAGTACCGGCGGAACCGGTCGAGCCAGTCATCGATGTCCCGCAGCGGTGCGTGACCGACCGCGTACAGCCGCCGCGTCCCGTCCTGGCGGACGACGGCGAAACCGTTCTCGCGCAGCACTTTCAGGTGCTGGGACACCGCGGGCTGCGAGATGCCGAACTCGGTCCGGATCACCTCGGTCACCGCGCCGGCCGCCCGCTCGCCGTCGGCCAGCAGCTCGAGGATCCGGCGGCGGACCGGATCACCCAGGACGTCGAACGCGTGCACCCGGCCAAACTACAAGTAGCGACTTATATAAGTCAACTCTGAACTAGTGGCAGATGTCACCCTGCGTTACTCCGATTCGGGTATCGGTGGTGAACATCAGTCGACATCGGTTTCGTTTCGCGGCCCGACCGGCGACGATCGGGGCGTGAAGTCGCCACGCGCGGTCCGCTTCGCTTTCCAGCCGCTGTACAGCCTCCACACCGGAGGCGTCGTGGCTCACGAAGCGCTGGCCAGGCCGGGCCAGGGCACCGTCCCCGAACTGCTCACCCAGGCGCGCCGCGACGGCCGCCTCGCCGAGGTCGACCTCGGGCTCGCGATCGCCGCCGTCCGGCAGGACGAGTCGTCCCTCCCCCTGCACCTCAACCTCTCCGCCCGCACCCTCGCCGCGCCGCTGGCCATGTACGACGACCTCCTCAAGGAGCTCGTCGACGCGGGCCGCCGCACCCGCGACGTCGTCCTCGAGATCGGCCCGCCGTTCGCGCCGCTGCCCGCCGACCGCGCGCTCGCCGGGATGCGGACGCTCACCGAGCTCGGCTTCCGGCTCGCGCTCGACGGCCTCGGCCGCGGCGACCTGCCGCTCGGCCTGCTCGTCGAGGCCCCGGTCGACCTGGTCAAGCTCGACCGCACGGTGCTGCGCGGGCTGCCGGACGACCCGGCGTCGGCCGCCATCGTCGAGGCGCTGCTGCACTACACCAACCGGACCGACACCCGGCTCGTCGCGACCGGCGTGGAGACCGACGCCCAGCTCGACGCCGTCCGCGGCCTCGGCGTCCGGATCGCGCAGGGCAACCTGCTGGCCCCGCCCACCGCCGCGGGCCCCGCCCCGGCGCTGCTGACGCGGGACCGGACGACGCGCGCGGCAGGCCCGGCGCAGTGCGTCGGCGACTTCCTCCGCCCGGCCACGACGCTGCCGGAAACCGCGACCTGCGACGAGGTCCGCGAAGTGCTGGCGGCGGCGGACGCGCCGAGCGGCGTCATCGGGATCGACGAGCTGAACCGGCCGCGCTGGTCGGTCGACCGGACGCGGTTCCTGGTCGCGGTCACCGGCCCGTACGGGCACGCGCTGCACGCGAAGCGCCCGGCGGCCCGGCTCGCGGACACGCCGCACACGATCGAGGCCCGCGCGGGCGCGATGGAGTTCCTCGAGCTGGTCACCGACGCCGACTGGGGCCGCACCGGCGACGACGTCGTCGTGGTCGACGACGTCGGCCGCTGCCTCGGCGTGGTGCTCGTGACCGAGGTGGTGCGCGGAGTGGCCGAGGCGAAGGTCGAGGCCGCGGCGGCGCTGAACCCGCTGACGCGGCTGCCGGGCAGCGACACGGTGGCCCGCGACGTCGCCCGCCGGATCACGATCGGCGAGCCGTTCGTGGCCGCGTGGCTGGACATCGACGCGTTCAAGGCGGTCAACGACACGGCCGGGTTCGCCGCGGGCGACGACCTGATCCGCGAGCTGGGCGGCGCGCTCACCGGGCTGACCGGGCAGCTGCGCCGGATGCGGGTCAGCCACGTCGGCGGCGACGACTTCCTGGTGGTTTGCGACGTCGACGAGATCGCGACGGTGGCGGGCGCCCTGCTGGACCGCCATTGGACGGCCGACGGCATGCCGGTGACGGTTTCGCTGGCGACGCTGGTCTGCGCGAGCGGCTCGATCCGGTCGTACCAGGAGGTTTCCCGGTTGCTGGCGCCGTTGAAGAAGCGCGCGAAGGCGGTGCCCGGGTCGAGCTGGGTGCTCAGCCGCCCGGGTTCGGACCGGATCGAAGTGCTGCGCGGCATCGGCACGCGCGGTCTGCAGGCGGCCGCGGGTTAGTTCCGACCCTGTTCCCACTCACGACCAGCTGAGCCTGGATCGACGCCGCGGCCCATGCGACGTAGTCGTCGTGCGGCCAGCCGCACACGGTCGTCAGGTGGTCGTACGCCTCGTGGGACGTGAGCAGGCCGATCGCGTCCGCCAGCCGGCCGGAAGCCGGCATTCCCGCCGCCGCCAGCCGAGCGGTGATCTCTTCGCGGCGGGCCACCGCCAGCTCCGCGCGAACCGCGGCCACCGCCGGGTCGGCCATCGCCGCCGTCGTGAAGGCGCGCCAGATCGGCAGGGATCCGCGCACGCCGGCGGCGACCCGCGCGACCACCGCCGGCAGGTCCGCTGGGCCGCCCGGCCCGACTGGGTCGGCGGGGTCGAGCGGGCCAGCCAGGTCGCCTGGGTCGCCTGGGGCGGGCAGGCCGGCTGGATCGGGCAGGCCGGCCGAGTCAGGCAGGCCGGCTGGGCCGGCCAGGTCGGCTGGATCGGGCAGGCCAGCTGGCTCGGCTGGGTCGGGCAAGCCGGCCGGGTCGGCTGGGTCGGGCAGGCCGGCCGGGTCGGGCGGGCCCGCCGGCGCGTCCAAGTCCGCCGCGTCCGGCGCGTCAGCCGAGCCCGCCGGACCGGCCAGCGCGGCCATGTCCGCCGCATCCGGCAGGTCCACCTGGCCGGCCGGACCGGCCAGCGCGTCCGGGTTCGCCGCGTCCGGCAGGTCAGCCGGGCCCGCCAGCGCGTCCGCCAGGCCCGCCAGCGCGTCCGCCGGGCCCGCCAGCGCGTCCGCCGCGTCCGTTAGGTCCACCGGGCCAGCCGGGCCAACCAGCGCGTCCAGGTTCACCGCGTCCGGGTTGCCCGCGAAGCCGTCACGAAACGCCGCGAGCAGCAGGTCCGCCTTGCGCCCGGCCTGCGTCACGGTCTCCAGGCTCACGCCCGCCGCGGCGGCGATCTGCCGCACGCTCGTGCCCGCGTAGCCGCGCTCGGCGAACAGCCGCCCGGCCGTCTTCACCACGTGCTGCCGGGTGCGACGGGCGCGGGCCTCGCGCACCGGTGACTCGTAGCGGCGCCGCGCGCCCTCGGGTTCCGGTATCGTCATCAATTGGATAGTACAGCGTATCGGTCAATCAAGGGGGACCCATGACCCGCGTGCTCGTCTGCGTGCACCCCGCTCGCGGCCACGTCGGCCCGACCAAGCCGATCGTCGAAGCCCTGCTCGCGGCCGGGCACGAGGTCACCGTCGTCACCGGCGCGCGCTACCGGGAAACCTTCGAAAAGCTCGGCACCACAACAAAAGTCCTCCCGCCGGAGGCCGACTTCGACGAGACCGACCTCGACGGCTCCATCCCGGGCCGCGCCGGCCTGAAGGGACTCAAGCTCGCCCGCTTCGAGCTGACGAACTTCGTCCGCGCGATGCCGGCCCAGCTGAGCGTCCTGGACCTCGACGTCGACGTCGTCCTGTGCGATCCGCTCTTCATGGCAGGCCTTGCCCTGGTACGCCGCGAGCACCGGCCGCGCGTGCTCGTGCTGGGCTTCCTGCCGTTCCTGCCCCCGGTGCCGAGCGGCCCGAACAGCGCGATCCTGAAGATCCTCGCCCCCTGGGTCCTCCGGCCGGCGCAGAACCAAGCCCGCACCGCACTCGGCGAAGACCCCGGCATGCTGTTCACGGACTGGCCACTGCACAGCGACGGCGTCCTGCAGATGACCTGCCCCGGCTTCGAATACCCGCGCCCCAACGCCCCGCTGCACTTCATCGGGCCGACGACCGTCAGCGCGGCGAGCGAACACCCGCTGCCGCCGTGGTGGGCCGACCTCGACGGCTCGCGCCCGATCGTCCACGTCACCCAGGGGACCGTCGCCAACGACGACCTCGGCCGGCTCGTCGAACCCACGATCGCCGCCCTCGCCGACGAGGACGTGCTGGTCGTCGCGACGACGTGCGGCGGCAAGCTGAGTCCGGGTCCCCTGCCGGCCAACGTCCGCGTCGCCGACTTCCTGCCCTACGACGACCTGCTCCCCCGCTGCGCCGCGATGGTCGGCAACGGCGGGTACGGCGGCGTCAACCACGCCCTCCGCCACGGCGTCCCGCTGGTCGTGGTCGGGGCCAGCGAGGACAAGCGCGAGGTGGCCGCCCGCGTCCGGTGGTCCGGCGCCGGGATCGGCCGCGCCCGCGCCTCGGCGTCGCCGCGGACCATCCGGCGGGACGTCCGCGCCGTCCTGGACCAGCCGCGCTACCGCGACCGCGCGAAGGAACTGGCCGCCGAGATGGCCGCCGGCCCTTCGATGGACGACGTCGTCAAGCTGATCACGGCGTAGGGTTCCGGCATGGACGCCGAGATCCGCGCCGCGATCGTCGAGCACTGGACCGCTTCGGAACAAGGCGACGTCGAGCGCGAGCACGCGATCTACGCCGACGACGCGATCCTCGACTACCCACAGTCCGGAGAGCGCTTCCGCGGCCGCGCGAAGATCCAGGCTCAGCGCGGCGGGCACCCGGCCGAACGGCACTTCACGATCGGCCGCATCCAGGGCAGCGGTGCCCTCTGGGCCAGCGAGTGCGTGATCACCTACGACGGCGCGCCGACCCGCACCGTGAGCATCATGGAGTTCGCCGGCGGGCTCGTGACGCACGAGACGCAGTACTTCGCCGACCCGTTCCCGGCGGCACCCTCGCGGGCGGAGCTGGCCGAGCCGATGCCCGGCACTCAGGAGCCGTAGCCCGCGAAGCGCTCGTCGACCTCCTCGGGCGTCAGGCCGAAGTCCGCCAAGCTGTACTTGTGCACCGGCTTCGCCGACCCCGTGCGACTTTCCTCGTGCACGGCCGTCATCGCCGCCCGCGCGTCCGGGGTGAGCGTCAGTCCGAAGTGGTCGTACACAGTGGACACCGTGCCGATCGGGTCGGCGACGAAGTCCTCGTACCGCACGTCGCAGAACTGCGCCGGGTCGTAGCGGGTCCGGGCCGTGCGGAACTCGTCGGCGCCGCGCGCCCACAGGTCCAGCTGGGACTTGCCGATCACCTCGCCGCGGAACTTCGTCGACCAGCCGTCCGCGGCCTTCTCGGCGAGGCTGCACATCGAGCCCATGATCGTACGCGGCGCGCGGTGGGTCTGGATCACCAGCGCGTCGGGGTACGCCGCCATCAGCGCGTCCAGGGCGAAGAGGTGGCTCGGGTTCTTGAGGACCCACCGCTTGCCCGCGTCCGGCAGCCCGATCAGCTGCAGATTCCGCCGGTGGCGGGCATACGCGTCGGTCCAATCCTGCTTCTCGAGCCACCGCGAGTAGCGCGGCACGTGCGCGAGGCACTCGAACGACAGCGAGCGCATCGACTGGCGCAGCAGCTGCCAGCACTCCTCCACCTGGTCCGCGGACATGTGGTGCACGCCCATGAACTCCGGGTGCTCGACGTGGTGCCGCTCGTAGCCCGCCTGGATCCCTTGGTACACCGGGTTGTCCGCCCACGTGTCCCGCGGCGGCCGCGGCTGCGGGACCTCGGCGAGCCAGACTTCGAGACCCTGGTGCCCCGGGTCCTCGGCGAGCAGCCGGTGCAGCGCGGTGGTGCCGGTGCGGGGCAGGCCGGTCACGAAGATCGGCCGCTCGATCGCCACGGAAGCCGACTCCGGGTGCTGCTTCCAGCCCGCTTCGCTGAGCAACCGGGCGACGAGCGCGCCGCGCAGCATCGCCCGGTGCACCTTGTTGCCGAACGGCGTGAGGTCCTCGTCGGCCTCGTACGACTCCAGCAGCACGCGCAGGCCGTCGACGTACTCGTCGCCGCCGAAGTCGTCGAGCCCGGTGAGCTTGGTGGCCGACGCGTGCAGGTCCTCGACGGTGCCGACGTCTTCGCGGCCGGGGAGCATGGATCCTCCTAGTGGTGGTACTCGCCGCCGTTGACGTCGAGGCACTGCCCGGTGATCGCGCGCGCCATCGGCGAGGCGAGGAACACCACGGCGTCGGCGATCTCGTCGGGTTCCGGCAGCTTCCGCAGGTCTATTGTGGACGCTGTTTCGGCGTAGACCTCTTCCGGCGTGATGCCGCGTTCCTTGGCCAGGTAGTTGAAGTACCACTTGAGGTTCGGCGCCCAGATGTACCCCGGTGCGACGGTGTTGACGCGGATCCCGTCCGGTCCGAGTTCGCTGGCGAGGCTCTGCGAGAGCGACAGCAGCGCCGACTTCGCCATCTTGTACGCGCCGAACGTGCGCCGCGAGTGCCGCAGCACCGCGGAGTTGATCATCACCAGCGAGCCCTTGCTCTCCTTGAGCGCGGGCAGGAACAGCCGCGTCAGCCGCAGCACCGAGATGCCGGCCGTTTCGAACCCGGCCCGGACGGCGTCGAGGTCCACAGTGGCCAGATCGGTGAGCGGCGGGACGGCGAAGGCGTTGTGCACCACCGCGTCCACCCGGCCGAACGCCTCGACCGCTTCGCGCACGAGGTTCGCGGCGGAGTCCTCGTCGTCGATGTCGGTGCGGACCGCGACGGCGCGCCGGCCGAGGTCGGTGACCTCCTTGGCGACCTCGGTGAGGCGCGACTCGGTGCGTGCGGCGAGCACGACGTCGGCGCCCGCCTCCGCGCTCCGGACGGCGATCGACCGGCCGAGCCCCGGCCCGATGCCGGAGACGACGACCACCTTGCCCCGCAACAGATCCGACACGCTCACCCCAGCATCCTGGCGGCGACGGCGTCCTGCCGGGCCGCGATCCGCGCCGACCACTCGGCCGGCGTCACGCGCGCTTCTTCGTAGTGGGGCAGCCGGTCCGGCAGCTCGTCCACCTTGACGACCTCGACGACCGGGCCGTCGTCCGGGCCGAGGTCCCGCGCGAGCCGCTGCCAGCGGATCTGGACGTAGCCGCGCTCGTGCCCGGTGCGCTCCAGCCAGTTCGCGACGCCGGGGTCGCGCTCGCTGATGACGAACCGGATCTTGCCGTCCGGGTCGACGCGCGCCTGGTCGGCGGTGAGGCTCGTCTGGTGGTTGATGTAGTCGAGCGAGACGTACCAGAGGCTCCCCAGCTGGATGCCCTGGTACGGCGCGTCCGCGCAGCGCGGCACGGTGACGATCATCGCCTCTTCGTCGCCCAGCTCGTAGTGCCCGGCCGAGGAGAACTGCGTGGTCAGGCCGCCCGGCGTCGAGCGTGGCTCGGTCATCGTGTTCACCGGCAGGTTGTCGTAGAACCACTTCGGGAACGCGAGGAACGTCTTGAGCCGGCTCAGCAGCATCTTGCCGACGACGCCGTAGCGCTTGGCCATCGCCGAGCGGTCCGGCACCGGCGGCGCCTGGCCCGCCGTGTCGACGCACCGGATGCGGATTTCGCCGCGCTTCTCGGTCGCCCAGTCGCTGTGGACCTCACGCACCACGAGCATCGACGAGCCCTCGCCGAGGACGAAGTAGTTCGGCCCCTGGTCTTCGCGAGCCGGGCCGAAGCGCAGCTCGAACCGGCCGTCTTCGCCGATTTCGATCGCGCGGTCGTCGAACGCGGCGAGGCTGTCGGGCACCACGACCGGCGAGTAGTCGCCGTTGAGGATCTGGAAGCTCAGGTCGGCGGTGGTCCCGCGGACGCCGGTGACGACGTATTCGCGGTCGGCGCGGATGTTCGCGTTGAAGTACAGCGTGTCCGGGTTGTCGAGGCCCATCTTCGTGTACGGCCCGGTGGACGCGGTGAAGTACGGGAAGTCGCGCTGGTAGGCCCAGGCCATCTGCAGCGACGCGCGGATACTCCCGGCGAGGTAGTCGTAGCCCTCCAGGAGACCCTGCTCGGTCTGCGCGGGCGGGGCTCCGGCGATCAGCTTCTCGGCTTCGGCGATCGCGTCGGCGAACGACCCGGTCAACGAGAACTCGTTCTCGATCATGCCGGCACGGCCCAGCGGTTCGCGAGCAGCCGGAAGCCCGGGTTGTCCGCCCAGGAGAGCATCGACTCGTACGTCCTGACGTACCCGATGCGCGTCATCCGCCAGGCGCCGTCGGCCTCGCGGCGGTAGGTGTCCTCGTAGAACGCGGCACCCTCGATGATCACCTTGTGCTCGGGCACGATGACCTTGTCGGTGAACGACCACCGCCCGGTCGCGGTGTCGCCGTCGATCTCGATCTCCGGCTGACCTGCGTGATGGACGGTGATGATGCCGTTTCCGAGGCTCTCGGTGAGGAACGCGACGATGGCGTCACGGCCGTCGAAATGCTTGCCGTCCTCACCGGTCGCGCGGGTCCCGTAGTCGGCCGTGGCGTCGGCGGTGAAGGTGTCGGCCACCTCGTCCCACTGCTTCAGGTCGACCGCGCGGAGGTAGCGGTACTTCAGCCGGCGGATCTCTTCGAGTACGACCAGGTCCATCGTCCCAGGATCGCGCACCGCTTGACCGATGACAAGAACATGTTCTACTTTTTTCCGGTGTCCGTGACCTCGTACGAGCTCTCGCACCTGGCCGCGCTCGAAGCGGAGGCCGTGCACGTCTTCCGCGAGGTCGCGGCGACGTTCGAGCGTCCCGTCCTGCTCTTCTCCGGCGGCAAGGACTCGGTGGTGATGCTCCACGCCGCCGCGAAGGCGTTCTGGCCGGCGCCGCTGCCCTTCCCCGTGCTGCACGTCGACACGGGCCACAACTTCGACGAGGTGCTGCGGTTCCGCGATGAGACCGTCGCCGCCTTGAACCTCCGGCTGGAGGTCGCGAGCGTGCAGGACGACCTCGACGCCGGCCGGGTCGTCGAGGAGACCGGCCCGGGAGCCAGCCGCAACCGGCTGCAGACGGTGACGCTGCTGCGGGCGATCCGCGAAGGCGGCTTCGACGCCGTGTTCGGCGGCGCCCGCCGCGACGAGGAGAAGGCCCGCGCGAAGGAGCGCGTGTTCAGCTTCCGCGACGAGCACGGCCAGTGGGACCCGCGGGCGCAGCGCCCGGAGCTGTGGAACCTCTACAACGGGCGGCACCGGCGCGGCGAGCACATCCGCGTCTTCCCGCTGTCGAACTGGACCGAGCTCGACATCTGGCAGTACATCCGCGACGAGCGGATCGCGCTGCCGCCGCTGTACTACGCGCATCGCCGCGAAGTCGTCCAGCGCGACGGCATGCTGCTGGCGGCGACCCGGTTCCTGTCCCTTGTGGACGGCGAGACGCCGTACGAAACGACCGTGCGCTTCCGGACCGTCGGCGACGCGACGTGCACCGGCTGCGTCGAATCGTCGGCGGCGACACCGTCCGAAGTGGTCACCGAGGTGGCCGCCACCCGCGTCACCGAACGCGGGGCGACGCGCGCCGACGACCGGATTTCCGAGGCAGGCATGGAAGACCGCAAGAGGGAAGGCTACTTCTGATGCAGCTGCTGCGGATCGCCACGGCGGGCAGCGTGGACGACGGCAAGTCCACGCTGATCGGGCGGCTGCTGTTCGACTCGAAGGCGATCTTCACCGACCAGCTCGCCGCCGTCGAGCGCGCCAGCCGGGAGCGCGGCGAGGACTACCCGGACCTCGCGCTGCTCACCGACGGCCTGCGCGCCGAGCGCGAGCAGGGCATCACCATCGACGTCGCGCACCGCTACTTCGCCACGCCCAAGCGGAAGTTCATCATCGCGGACACGCCGGGGCACCTGCAGTACACGCGGAACATGGTGACCGGCGCGTCGACGGCCGACCTGGCGCTGGTCCTCGTCGACGCGCGCAAGGGCGTCCTCGAACAGTCGCGGCGGCACGCGTTCCTCGCGTCGCTGCTCGGGATCGGGCACCTCGTGGTGTGCGTCAACAAGATGGACCTCGTCGGGTGGTCGCAGGAGCGGTTCGAGGAGATCCGCGAGGAGTTCCGGCGGTTCGCGATGAAGCTGGACGTCGCCGACCTGACGTTCGTGCCGGTCTCGGCATTGCACGGCGACAACGTCGTCCACCGCAGTGCCAGCATGCCTTGGTACGAGGGCACTTCGCTGCTGCACCAGCTGGAGGAGGTGCACGTCGCGTCCGACCGCAACCTGATCGACGCGCGGTTCCCGGTGCAGTACGTGATCCGCCGGCCGGACTTCCGCGGCTACGCGGGCACCATCGCCGGCGGCGTGTTCAAGCCGGGCGACGAGGTCGTGGCGCTGCCGTCGGGGTTCACCTCCCGGGTGCGCGCGGTGTGGGACCCCGGCGGGAAACCGCTTTCGGAAGCCTTCACCGGCCAGGCGGTCACCGTCGAGCTGGCCGACGACCTCGACCTGGGCCGCGGCGCGATGCTGTGCCGCCCGGGCAACCGGGCCGAGTCGGCCCGCGAGGTCGACGCGCTGGTGTGCTGGTTCTCCCCCCGGTCGTCCTTAACGCCGGGCAGCTCGTTCGTCGTCCGGCACACGACGACCGAGACGCGCGGCTCGGTGGAGAAGCTGGAGTACCGCCTCGACGTGACGACGCTGCACCGGGACGCCGCGGAGTCGTTGTCCCTGAACGACATCGGCCGCATCCGGCTGCGCACGCGCGCGCCGCTGCTGTTCGACCCGTACCGCCGCAACCGCGCCACGGGCGGGTTCCTGCTGGTGGACGAGCACACGGGCGACACAGTCGCGGCGGGCATGATCACCGGCGCTCCGCTGTCCCCGGTCGTCTGGCACACGGCGGCGGTCCGCCGCGAGGACCGCCCGACCCGCGGCGCGACGGTGTGGCTGACCGGGCTGTCGGCGTCGGGCAAGTCGTCGGTGGCGGTGGAGCTGGAGCGCCGTCTGGTGGCGGCGGGTCGTCCGGCCTACCTCCTGGACGGCGACAACCTGCGCCACGGGCTGAACAAGGGTCTCGGCTTCAGCCCTTCGGACCGCGCCGAGAACGTGCGGCGGGTGGCGGAGGTGGCCCGCCTGTTCGCGGACGCGGGCGTGGTGGCGATCGCGTCGCTGATCAGCCCGTACGCGTCGGATCGCGCTTCGGCCCGGGAGATTTCCGGGGATCTGCCGTTCGTGGAGGTCTTCGTCGACACGCCGCTGGAGGTGTGCGAGGCCCGCGATCCGAAGGGGATGTACGCGAAGGCGCGGGCGGGTGAGATCCGGGGGTTCACGGGGATCGACGCGCCGTACGAGCGCCCGTCGTCGCCGGACCTGGTGCTGCGCCCCGGAGACGGCGACCCGGCGGCGATGGCGGCGGCCATCCAGGCGCTCCTGGACAACGTCACTTAGAGCGCGCCCTTTTTGGCCACGGAGTTACGCCGGAAGCGTGTGCGTCACAGATCGTTTTGTGGTCTGATACCCCCGTTAGCCCGTTTGGCGTAGAGGGGGATTCCGTGAGAAGCGTGGTCTGGTGGTCCGTCGGCCTGCTGTGCGGACTGGGGTTGGTGGCGCTCGGCCTGTTCGGTTCCGGGGAGCCGAGCGGCAAGGTGCTGTGCGGCAGCGAAGAGATGCGACCGGGGCAGACCTGCGACCGGACCCAGTACGGCCAGACGACCAGCGAGACCTACGAAGAGAAGCGCCAGGAATCGATCGACGACGCGGCCACCTTCAAGAACGGCGGCCGCTGGGTCACGTTCGGGATCGGCACGGCCATCGCGGGCGCATGCGGCTGGCGACTGGTCATCGCGATCCGGCGGCGCGCCGGCCAGGGATCCGGCCCGGCTGGGCCCGTCCCGGCTGGGTCCGTCCCCGGGCAGCAGGTCGGCTTCGCGCCGCAGCAGGGATTCCCGCAGCAAGGGTTTCAGCAGCAGCCGGGATTCCAGCAGCAGCAGGGCTTTCCGCCGCCGCCGGGCGTTCAGCAACCGCAGGGCTTTCCCCCGCCGCAAGGCTTTCAGCAGCAGCCAGGATTCCAGCCGCCGCGGGGCTTTTCCCCGCCGCAGGGATTTCCGCAACCGCCGCCGCCGGGGTACCAGCCGCGTCAGCAGTAGCTCAGCCGGCCGGGGTGACGAAGCCCGAGTCGTACGCCCGGATCACCGCCTGGGTCCGGTCCCGCGCCCCGAGCTTCGCCAGCACGTTGCCCACGTGCGTCTTCACGGTCTGGATCCCCAGGTACAGCTCGCCCGCTATCTCCACATTGGACAGTCCGCCCGCCATCAGCCGCAGGACCTCGCGCTCCCGCTCGGTCAGGCTCGCGCTCGCCAGGCCGTCGCCGGTCGGCGCGTGGTGGGCCGCGAGACGGCGGATCGCCGCCGGGAACAGCAGGGACTCGCCCGTCACCACCGTCCGGATCGCCGCCACGATCTCCTCCGGCCGCGCCCGCTTGAGCAGGAAGCCGCTGGCGCCCGCGAGCAGCGCGTCGTACACGTAGTCGTCGTTCTCGAACGTCGTCACCACGATCACCTTCGGCGGACTGTCCATCGTGGACATCAGGTGCGTGGTGGCCCGGATCCCATCCACCGCGGGCATCCGGACGTCCATCAGCACGACGTCCGGGCGCAGCCGGGCCACCAGCCCGGGCACCTCGGCGCCGTCCGCGGCCTCGCCGAGCACGGTCAGGTCGGGCTCGCTGTCGATGATCGCCCGCAGCCCGGCGCGGATCAGTGGCTCGTCGTCGACCAGCAGCACCCCCGCGCTCATCGCCCGCTCCCCCACGGCACCCGCACCACGACCTCCCACCGCTCGTCCACCCGCCCGGCCGACAGTGCGCCGCCGAGCACCCCGACCCGCTCGGTCATCCCGCGCAGGCCGCGGCCACCGCCGGTGCCGGAGCCCGTCCCCAGCGGGTTGGCGACCCGGGCGACCAGGCCGTGCGCGGCGACGTCGACGACCACCGTCACCGGGACCCTACCGGCGTGGCGCACCGCGTTGGTCAGGCATTCCTGCAGGATCCGGTACACCTCGCGCGACACCACCGCGGGCACCGCGGCCAGGTCACCACCGATCTCGGCGACGACCTCGGTGCCGGCCAGCCGCGTCGTTTCGAGCAGGGTCGCCAGCTCGGTGAGCGCCGGCTGCGGCGTCCGGCCGGCCGCTTCGTCGCGCAGCAGCCCGAGGACGTGGTCGAGGTCGTCGAGGGCCGTGCGGGCGGACTCCTCGATCGCGCCGAGCGCGCGTTCGGTGAAGTCCGGGTCGGTGCGCAGGGTCCGCCGGGCGGCACCGGCCTGGATGGTGACGACGCTCAGCGCGTGGCCGACCGAGTCGTGCAGCTCCCGGGCCAGGCGGTTGCGTTCGGCGAGCTGCCCGGTCCGCCGCTCCAGCTGGGCGATCCGGTCGGCGGCGGTCATCCCGAGCAGCCGCCCCGCGACCCGGCGCAGCACGGCACCGGTCGCCCAGACGGCGTAGATCAGCACGACCACGCCCACGGTGAACACGACCGGCAGCCACACCGAAGGCCAGCCCGTCGGCACGGTGACCTCGTCGCCCCCGGCGGTCTGGACGAGGTGCCCGGTGAACACGGCGCTGATCGAGACACCGATGGCGACGGGCGCGGCGAGGCTGAAGAAGCTGACGACGAACCCGGCGACGACGTGCAGCACGAACATCCCCGCGGCCCGCCGCCGGCCGGGCCGGGTCCGGGGTTTCGCGGGGGCGTCGGGCACGGGGTCGTCGAGCAGTTCACGGACGGCGGTGGACTCGAGAACGTGCACGGCGGGCAGGAAGGCGGTCGCGGCGAGCACGAGCAGGGTGAGCAGGCCGCCGACGAGGGTCGCGCGCTCGACGGTGGTGACGAACGGCAGCAGCGACGGCACGGCGACGGCGGAGAAGAGCAGGTAGGGCACGCTGATGGCCCCGCCGAGCACGAGGTACACCCAGCGGCGGTAGGTCGCCTTGCTCATCAACGGGCGAAGTACGCGCACCGGTCGATCTTCGCAGGCGGCCCCGGCGCGCGCCTCCCCCTCGCGATGGAGCGCGGGTCGTGGGGGGGGAAAAAGGGTTTCCCCCCCTTTTCCCCCCCCCACCCGGCACAGGGGGGTGGGAGAAGGTTCTGGGAGCGAACCCCCCAAGAACAAAAACCCTTCCCCCCAAAAAACCCCC